>NZ_BBJS01000047.1 GCF_000739895.2 Sphingomonas paucimobilis NBRC 13935 | reverse complement strand
GGGGTGTCGCACTTGGCGAGGGTGGGAATCGCTCGCAACCCGTGACACCCCTCCACCAGCTTCGCTGGTCCCCCTCCCCTTGCAGGGGAGGAATGGGATGCCCTATCCCGTCACGCGGTCGAGCAAACGGCCGATCCCGGCCAGCGCCTCCGGCTCGGTCAGCAAGGGCGTGTGGCCGACACGCGGCACCGTCACCAGCTCGGACGGGGACAGCACCTCGACCATCCGCTCGGCGACGCCGGCGCTCAATATGTCCGAGCGCTCGCCGCGCACAACCAGGGTGGGCACGCCGTTCAGCGCATCGAGCGCCGCCCACATATCCGGCCCCGCCTCGCTGCCCGGCACGCGGAACGGCTCGGCGATCTTGAGGTCGTAATCGAGCACGATCCGGCCGGCACTGGTCAGCCTATGGGTGCGCTTGGCCATGGCCAGCCAGTCCTCCACGCCCCAGTCGGGGTAGACGTCCTCGTTATTCTCCTGGACGCAGCGCGCGGCGTGGAGCCAGGTGGGAAAGCTCTGTCCCTTACCGACATAGCCGCGGATGCGGGCAAGGCCGGCGGGCTCGATCTCCGGCCCGATATCGTTGAGCACCGCGCCGGCCAGCCGTCCACGCGCCGTCGCCGCCAGCACCATCGTCACGATCCCGCCCAGCGAGGTGCCGACCGCGACGAACCGCCCGATGCCCAGTTCGTCGAGCATCGCCTCGACATCCTGCACATAGGTCAGGGGCACATAGGTCATCGGATCCTTGGCATAGGCGCTCTCGCCGCGCCCCCGGAAACTGACCGCGATCACCCGCGCGCGGCCGTCGAGCGCCTCGGCCAGTCCTTCGAAATCGCGAGCGTTGCGGGTCAGGCCGGGCAGGCAGATGACCGGTGGCAGTGCATCCGAGCCGGGATAGTCGCGCGCATGCAGCCGCAACCCGTCTTTCGACCACCAATAACGATTCTCATGAGGGATCATGCTTGAAGGTCCTCCGGTGCCGCCTCCATATCGCGGTATGCCCCTATCCCCGCAAGCCTATCGCCCCTCGTCCGCTCTGACCGACGTGGCCGACTTCCTCGCCGATCCGGTGCAGGCGGCGGATTTTCCGCAGACCATCCTCCGCTTCCGCAACGACCGCGCCGCCGCCGAAATCGGCCTGGAGACGCTGAGCGACGACGAATGGGTCGCCCATCTCGGCCGGTTCCAGCCCTTGCCCGGCACGCTGCCCGGGCCGTTCGCCATGCGCTATCATGGGCACCAGTTCCGCCAGTATAATAGTGACCTGGGCGACGGGCGCGGCTTCACCTTCGCGCAGATGACGGCGACCGATGGCCGGATGCTCGAACTGGGAACCAAGGGGTCGGGTCAGACGCCCTACAGCCGGTTCGGCGATGGCCGCCTGACCCTGAAAGGCGGCGTTCGCGAAATCCTGGCCACCGAGATGCTGGAGGCGCTGAACGTCCCGACCTCGCGTACCTTGTCGATCATCGAGACCGGCGAGGCGCTGCACCGGGGCGACGAACCCTCCCCCACCCGCTCCGCCGTGATGGTGCGGATGAGCCACGGGCATATCCGCATCGGCAGTTTCCAGCGGCTCGCCTTCGAACGCGACGAGGCGGGGATGAAGCGGCTGGTCGCTTATGTCCTGAAGCATTTCTACGGCGAGGAATCGGATGATCCCGTCCGGCTGCTGACCCTGGTGGCGCAACGGACCGCGACGCTGGCGGCACGCTATATGGCCGCCGGCTTCGTCCACGGCGTGCTCAATTCGGACAATATCAACGTCACCGGCGAGAGCTTCGACTATGGCCCCTGGCGGTTCGCGCCGACCTGGGATCCGGAATTCACCGCCGCCTATTTCGACCAGTCGGGCCTGTACGCCCTCGCCCGCCAGCCCGAGGCGATCCAATGGGACGTGATGCAACTCGCCTCCAGCCTGCGGCTGATCGCGGAGAGCGATCCGTTGATCGAGGCGCTGGGCCTGTTCGCCAGCACCTATCAGGCCGCGATCGTCGAGGCGATCCTGTGGCGGCTGGGCGTCACTCCTCGCGAGGCGACCGAGGACCGCGCGCTGGTTCAGACTTTCGAACGCGCGCTGCGCACCAGCCAGGCGTCGATTGACCGAGTCTATTTCGACCTGTTCGGCGGCCAGGTGCCGCATGGCTATGACGAGAATTGGAACGGCTTGCGCGACCTGATCGAGCCCTATGCGCCGCGCCGCGCGCGCGATCACGCCTATTGGCAGGGGGAGCCGGAATCGATGCTGATCGACGAGGTCGAGGCGATCTGGGCGCCGATCGCCGAGCGCGACGACTGGACGATGCTGTACGACAAGGTCGAGCGGGTGCGGGCGATGGGCGCGGCGCTTGCCGACCCCGTTCCGGAGGCCTAGCCTCTCCGCCATGACCGAGTTTCTGTCGACCCATGAGCCCGCCACCGGCGCCCTGATCACCGAACTGCCGATCGGTGACGCCGCCCGCGAAGTGGCGATCGCCCGCGCCGCCTCGATCGGCTGGGCCATGACCCCGCTCGCCGAGCGGATCGCCACGCTCCAGCGTTTTGCCGGTATCGTCCGCGAGCGCGCCGAGGCTTTCGCCACGCTGATCGCCCGCGAAACCGGCAAGCCGCTCTGGGAAGCGAAGACCGAGGTCGACACGGTGGTGGCCAAGGTTGCCATCTCGATCACCGCGCAAGCCGAACGTGCTGGCGAGCGGGTGACCGACCAGCCGGGCGGTGGGTGCATGGCGCTGCGTCATCGTCCGCATGGCGTATTGGCGGTGCTGGGGCCCTATAATTTCCCGGCGCATCTGCCCAACGGGCATATCGTGCCCGCGCTGCTCGCCGGGAATGCGGTCGTGTTCAAGCCGTCCGAAAAGACGCCCGCGACCGCCGCCTTTCTGGTCGACTGCTATCATGCCGCCGGCGTACCCGAGGGCGCGGTGCGGCTGCTGATCGGCGGGCCGGACCAGGGACGTGCACTGGCGGGGCATGACGATATCGACGGGCTGCTCTTCACCGGATCGGCGCGGACCGGCATCGCGCTCAACCGCCAGTTCGCCGAGCGGCCCGAAAAGATCCTGGCGCTGGAGATGGGCGGCAACAACCCGATTATCGTCTGGGACGATCCCGATCTGGACGCCGCCGCCGCGCTGATCGTCCAGTCGGCCTATACCACCGCCGGGCAGCGCTGCACGGCGGGGCGGCGGCTGATCGTCGAGGATCGGCTGTACGATCCGCTGATGAAGGCGTTGACCGCGCTGGTCGACCGGCTGATCGTCGGCGCGCCCTTCGACGAGCCCCAGCCCTTCATGGGGCCGGTGATCGACAATGAGGCCGCCGCTCATCTGCTGGAGCGTGTGAGCGACCTGATCGCAGGCGGCGCAAAGGTCATTCGCCCGCTGGAGCGAATTGTAACCGATCGTCCGCTCCTGACGCCCGCCATCCTCGATGTGAGCGGCGTGACCGATCGTCCCGATGACGAACTGTTCGGCCCCGTCCTGCAAGTGTCGCGCGCGGCCGATTTCACCGATGCGGTCACGCAGGCCAATGCCACCCGTTACGGACTGTCCGCGTCGCTGATCAGCCCATCACGCGAGCGCTATGAGCAATTCTGGATCGGCATCCGCGCCGGCATCGTCAACTGGAACCGTCCGACCAACGGCGCCGCATCGAGCGCGCCGTTCGGGGGCATCGGCTGGTCGGGCAATCACCGCCCCAGCGCCTATTACGCCGCCGATTACTGCGCCTATCCGGTGGCCAGCGCCGAAGCGGACAGCGCCGCCGCCAGCATCCCGGTCGGCCTTCGCGCCTGACGGTCAGGCGGTCAGGCGGTCCGGAGGTTTCCCCCGGACCGCCTTTTCCCATTAGAACCGCGCCGACACCCCGACCCGCAGGGTGCGGCCCCGAACGGCGTAATAGGTCGGGAAGGTGTTGAAATAGGCCCCGCTCCAGGCCGTCGCGGCGTCGCCGACCAGCGGCGGGTCCTTGTCGAAGAGGTTCTGGACATTGAACCGGACATCGACGCCCTTCACCAGGGTGACGTTCGCCGCGAAGTCGAAATAGCTGTAGCCTGGGATGCGCTGCAGCAGCGGATAGGTTTCGCCCGGCTTGGCCGCGAGGACCGGATTGGTCGACAACTTCGAGTTGGTGGTGGGCCCGGTATAGCGCCACGTCACCCCGAAGCCGCCCTTGACCCAGGGCAGTTGCCAGTTGAAGCCCGCCACATGCCGCCAGCGCGGCATCGGATCGCGACACGTAAAGCCGAAATAGCCGACGCATGACCACGGCGTATTGCCCGGCGCGAACTGGCGCTCATATTTGGTCGTCAGAGTACCGTTGAAGTTCAAGCCGAAGGTGCCGATGTCTTCATCGATGCCCAGGCGCTTCGGGTCCAGCGCGTAGTTTGCGCCGAAATCGATACCACGTGTCGCGGTATAGCCGGAGTTGTTGTACCGCGCATCGGCGACCAGCAGGCGTCCGGTCTGCGGGTCCCGCTTGTAGAACTGGCAGAAGAACTCGACCTTGTTGTTGTAACATTGGTCGAAGGCCATATCGATGCGCGTCCATTCGAACGCGCCGCGAATGTCGATATCATACCAGTCGACCGTCGCGGACAGGCCGGGAATGAAGCGCGGCTGGAACACGACACCCAGCGTCTTGCTGCGCGAGCGTTCGGGCTGAAGTTCGGAGTTGCCGCCATTGACCAGGGTGGTCGGGCAGAAGCCCCGGGAATCGCAGCCCGCATAGCTGGTCAGCGCGTCATATTGCGCGCGGGTCATGCCAATCGAGCATTGATCGAAGCTGTAACGCTGGATGGTCTTGCCGTCGGCGGAGGCACGCGGCGGCGCACACAGGTCGAGCATCGGCGTGTTGGGATAGCGATTCTCGCCTTCCAACCGCTGAAGAACACCGACGCGAACGGCCTGGTTCAAGCTGCCCCGGAAACGGAGGCCATCAATCGGCGCCCAACTCGCTTCGGCCTTCCAACTGTGAATCAGGTTGTTGTAGACGTTGTAATCGGAAATCCGATAGCCGCCATTGACGCTGAGTTCCTTGAAGAAGGGCCGATCCTCGATCAGCGGGATATCGATCTCGCCGCCCAGTTCCTTGACGCTGGTCTGCCCGTCAAAGGTGGTGAAAGTGGACCAGGCACCATAGCCCGCCGACTGGTTGCGATATTTGCGATACTCGCCGGTAATCGCAAAGCCGATGCCATTGGTGGCCCATGGGCTCTTCAACCCATAATCCTCCAGCGTACCCGACACGACGCCATTGATGACCTGAAGATCGTTCTGCTGACGACGCGTGCCCACGCCGCTCAGCCAGGCATAGACCGCGTCGCTGACCGGTGAGTTGGACGAGAAGGCATCGACGGGCAGACAGGTGGGATCGCTGCCATCGATCTTCGACAGGCAGGTCGGAACTCCGCCGACATTGCGCACTTGCAGGCCAAGCGCCAGGCGATCGGACTGATCCGGCAGCCATTGGTGGTCGCCCGAACCATGCTGGATGTTGCGGGTCTGCTGATAGCTCAACTCGAACCGGATCTTGTCGACGATCATGCCCGCCAGATTGAGCGCACCGCGCCAGTCATCCGTGGTGTTCCGGTAATTCTGGATCATGCCGGGACGGAAGAGCGACAGCGAGATCGGCGCGCTCAAGTCCGTCGAACCCGCGGCCTCGCCACAAATGACCTGGGCCTGTTGTTGGCCCAGAAAGGGATTGTCGCAATTGACCGGCGCTTCGGGCGTCCACATGCCGCCATCGACCGAGTTCAACCCGCGATCAATGATCTTGCTGTAGAGGAAACTGCCGCTCAGGCGCATGCCCGCCGGCAGGTCGGCGGTCAGGAAGCCGCCCGCATTGACCGTCTCGCTGCGCCGCTGCACCGTATCGACGCGCTGGACGCGAACCTCATCGGTCGTCGAGTAGGGGCGGAAACTGCGCGAGCCGTCACGCGCATTGGTCAGATCCTGATCGCCGACACGAAAATAATTATAGGGATTATAGGTCGTGCCGTAACAGGTCCACTTCGTATTACCGGCATCGAAGTTGAACTGATCATACATCAGCAGCGGGCAGTTGGTCGTATCCAGGTTCCGGAACTGGATCGGGTCCGCCTTCTTATACGTCGCAAAGGCGCTGATATTGACCTTGTCATCGAGCAGGTTCTTGCCCGCCGCCAGCGACGCGAAATAATTGCCGCCGCCCAGATAAGTCCCACGCGGATAGGTATAGCCCGCTTCCTGCGCGATCCGTGCCAGCAGGGGATCGTTGTTGTTATGGTTGAAGCCGCTGACTTCACCATCAAAGGCGATGCCGTTGAACTTGCGCTTCAGGATGAAGTTGACGACGCCGGCGATCGCATCCGAGCCGTACACGGCCGACGCGCCGCCGGTCATGATGTCGATGCGTTCGATCAGCGCACCGGGAATGATGTTGACGTCATTGTCCATCCGCTGCCCGTTGAGCAGCGTCAACGTGCGTCCTTCCCCCAAGCTGCGCAGGCCGACGGGCGCCGCACCTGAGGTCCAACTGGCCCCCTGCAACCCCAGCATCGGCGTGACCTGCGGCAATTGCGCCAGCGCATCCTCGATCCGTGCGAGCCCCCGCTCCTTCAGGAAGGTCGAATCGATGGTGGTGATCGGGGCGTTGCTGGTCATGTTGGGCCGCACGATGCGCGTGCCCGTTACGATGACGTCGCCCGGATCGCTCTTTTCCTCCTTGGCATCGATCTTGTCGGTGGAGGCGACGACCCCCGTCACGGTGCCGGCCGCTTCCTGGGTCGCGTCATCCGCCGCGCCTTGAGGCACGGTTTGCGCCGAAGCCATGCTGGCGCAGGCCAGCGCCATAACCGAAACGCCGACACCATATTTAGCGAAATCAAATTTCATTTTTTATAAGCCCCCCGACTCTTATGTTCGCTGAACGCAACACATCATAACTTCGATTATAATGCAAATATTATATACGGTATCTGTGGCGATGTCGGCTTGGGATGCCCAAGCTGATCTACCCCCGCCCCAAGCATCGCTCGGTTGTCGCGGGCGCACAGGAGGATCATCTGTCGCACCATGGCTAGTCTTCTCGACCCCGCCGCGCGTGGCCGCGTGATCCTTGTCGGTGCAGGACCGGGCGATCCCGGTCTGCTGACCGTGCGCGCGGTCGAGGCGCTGAAACAGGCCGATGTCGTCGTCCATGACGGCCTGATCGACTCGCGCGTGCTCGACATCGCGCCCCCGCAAGCCCAGCGCATCTCGGTCGCCAAGCGGCGCGCGCGGCACACGCTGTCGCAGGATGCGATCAATGCGCTGATCGTGGCCCATGTGAAGACCGGCGCGATCGTCGTCCGGCTGAAGGGCGGCGACCCGTTCATTTTCGGGCGCGGGGGCGAGGAAGTGGAGGCGGTGCGTGCCGCTGGCCTGCCGGTGGAGGTGATCCCCGGCGTCTCGGCGGCGCTCGGCTGCGCGGCGGAGGCGATGTTGCCGCTCACCCACCGCGATCACGCTTCCGCGGTGTCGTTCGTCGCGGGCCAGTGCAAGGGGCTGACCGATCAGGACTGGTCGGGGCTGGCCGGGCAAGGCCGTACCCTCGTCATCTATATGGGCGTCGCGACCGCGAACGGCATCGCCGACAAGCTGATGGCCGATGGCGTCGCCCCCGACATGCCGGTCGCGGTGCTGGAGCGCGGTACGCTGGAAGGGCACCGCGCGATCCGCACCCTGCTCGCCGATCTCGGCCCCATGGTCGAGCGCGAGCGGGTGCAGAGCCCCGCCATCATCGTCGTGGGCGAGGTCGTCGAATTGTCGGATGCCGAGGACAAGCTCGCGCGTTGGGCCCGCGTGGCGGAAGGGATGAGCGCATGAAGCTGTTGACGGGCAATGATCTGGCGAGTGGGGATGTCGTCTGGTGGACCGGCCAGGACTGGTCGCGCCATGTCGAGGATGCGGTCGATGTCGGCACGAAAGGTGAGGCGATCCTGCGTGCCGAGGAAGGGGCTCGCCGGGTCAATGTGCCCTATCTGATCGACGCGGAAGCCACCGAGCAAGGCCCCCGCCCCGCCCATATCAAGGACCGTATCCGCGCGCTCGGCCCCACGGTGCGCCCCGACCTGACGCTGAAGCCCGCCGATGCGGATGCCGGCGCCTGGGTGATTTGAGAGACTGACGCATGTATGTTTACGATGAATATGACCAGAGCATCGTCGATGCCCGTGTCGAGGAATTTCGCGATCAGGTGAGCCGTCGCCTGTCGGGCGCGATGACCGAGGATCAGTTCAAGCCGCTGCGGTTGATGAACGGCCTCTATCTTCAGCTGCACGCCTATATGCTGCGCGTCGCGGTGCCCTATGGCACGCTCGACAGCCGCCAGATGCGGATGCTGGGCCATATCGCGCGCAAGTACGATCGCGGCTACGGCCATTTCACCACACGCCAGAACATCCAGTATAACTGGATCAAGCTGGCCGATGCGCCCGACATCCTGGCCGAGCTGGCGACGGTGCAGATGCATGCCATCCAGACCTCGGGCAACTGCATCCGCAACATCTCGTCCGACCAGTTCGCCGGCGCCGCCGCCGATGAGGTCGCCGATCCGCGCCCCTGGGCCGAGCTGATCCGGCAATGGTCGACCTTCCACCCGGAATTCACCTACCTCCCCCGCAAGTTCAAGATCGCGGTGATCGCGGCGGACGAGGATCGCGCGGCGATGCGGCTGCACGATATCGGCATCCAGTTGCTGGAGCGCGACGGCGTGCTCGGCGCGAAGATCTTCGTCGGCGGCGGCATGGGCCGTACCCCGATGATCGCGCATGAGGTGAAGGACTTCATCACCGCCGACCATCTGATGAGCTATCTGGAAGCGTGCCTGCGCGTCTATAACCGCTATGGCCGTCGCGATAATATCTACAAGGCGCGGATCAAGATCCTGCTGCACGAGATCGGCGTCGATGCGTACCGCGATCAGGTGGAGGCGGAATTCGCCGCGATCCGCGACCTGGGCATCGACCCGCCCGTGGCCGAATTGGCGCGGATCACCGCGATGTTCGCCGGGCCGGACTTTGAGAGCAACGCATCCGACACCATCGACCGCTCTGATCCCGATTTCGCGGTCTGGCTCGACCAGAATGTTGCCGTGCACAAGCAGCCCGGCCATGCCATCGTCACGATCAGCCTGAAGCCGATCGGCGGCATCCCCGGCGACGCCTCGGCCGACCAGATCGACCTGATGGCCGATCTCGCCGAGCGCTATGGCCATGACGAACTGCGCGTGACCCATGCCCAGAACATCGTTCTGCCGCATGTCCGCAAGGCCGATCTGTATGCCATCTGGACCGCTTTGCGCGACGCCGGGCTGGCCGAGGCCAATCTCGACCTGATCTCCGACATCATCGCCTGCCCCGGCCTGGATTATTGCAGCTTGGCCAATGCCCGCTCCATCCCGCTGGCGCAGAAGATCGGCGAGCGATTCGCCGGGCGGCAGCGCGAGCTGGGCGAGTTGAAGCTGAAGATTTCGGGCTGCATCAACGCCTGCGGCCACCATCATGCCGGGCATATCGGCATATTGGGCGTTGATAAGAAGGGCACCGAGAATTACCAGCTGCTGCTCGGTGGCTCGGGTGCGGAGGATGTGTCGCTGGGCAAGATCACCGGCCCCGGCTTCGACGAGGACGGTGTGGTCGATGCGATCGAGCGCGTGACCGACCGTTATGTCGCGCTTCGCGAAGGCGACGAGCGCTTCCTCGACACCTATCGCCGCGTGGGCATGCAGCCGTTCAAGGAGGCCATTTATGGTTGATCCGATCACCGTGAACACGAACGCAGGCGAAACGCTGCTGCGCTTTCGCGACGATGTGGTGCATGACGAACCGGCGGTGACGCTAGACGCGTTCCTGGGCCAGACCAACGCCACCGCCGTCCGGCTGGAGGCGGGTGACGATGCGCGCGAACTCCTGCCGCATCTGGGACAGATTGCTTTGGTGGAGATCAGCTTCCCGACCTTTCGTGACGGGCGCGGCTATTCGGCGGCGCGCATCCTACGTGAGGCGGGGTTCGAGGGCGAACTGCGCGCGGCGGGCGACGTGTTGGTCGACCAGATTCCGCACATGCGCCGCTGCGGCTTCGACAGCTTCGCGCCGGAAAAGCCGATCGACTCGACGACGCTGACCAAGCTGCTGAACCTTTATCCGCAACCCTATCAAAAGGCCGCCGACGCGCGCGTGCCGGTGTGGAAGCTGCGTCATGGCTGAGGCACGGCGGCTCGACCGCATCGATGTGCGGCCGGCTTATACGGCGGAGGATGCCGCGGCGTACGAGGCGCGGTTCGCGGGGGTCTCCGCGCCCGAGATGCTGCACACTTTGTTGACCGGTGAACTCCATGGCCAGATCGCAGCGGTGTCGTCCTTCGGCACCGAGTCCGCCGTGCTGCTCCATATGGTCGCCCAGGCCGATCCCGCGACGCCGGTGGTGTTCACCGACACGCTCAAGATGTTTCCCGAGACGCTCGCCTATCGCGATACGCTGGTCGCTCGGCTGGGCCTGCTCGACGTCCGGGTGATCCAGCCCGATCCTACACTGCTGGCGGCCAAGGACCCTGAGGGCATCCGCCACGGCTATGACCCCGATGGCTGCTGCGACCTGCGCAAGGTCGAACCGCTGGCACGGGGGCTCGCCCCGTTCGAGGCCTGGATTTCGGGCCGCAAGGGCTTCCAGGCCGGCACCCGCCGCGCCCTTCCCCGTTTCGAGGTCGAGGATGGTCGGTTGAAGCTCAACCCGCTGGCGGACTGGGACAAGGCGGCACTGGACGGCTATTTCGCAGCGCACGACCTGCCGCGCCATCCGTTGGAAGCCGAAGGCTATCTGTCGATCGGCTGCGCGCCCTGCACCAGCAAGGTGAAGCCAGGTGAAGACCCCCGTGCCGGCCGTTGGCGTGGGTTCGACAAGGTGGAATGCGGGATACACAGGCCGGTCACGGCGGTTTAACCTCCCAACGGAGGTTCCCATGCGCGAACTGATTCTGAAGATGACCATGTCGCTCGACGGGTTCGTCAGCGCGACCGAAGGCGACAATCGCTGGATGTTCGGGGAAGACCCTGCGGCCAAAGGCTGGAGCGTCGACTATCTTAGTCAAGCCGGGCTCCACATCATGGGGCGCGAGACCTTTCATGCTATGGCAGACCACTGGCCGGGCTCGACCGATCTCTTTGCCGTGCCGATGAACGCGATCCCCAAGGTAGTATTCTCCCGCGAAGGCGATGAGATCGCACCGGATGCGGCGACCCTGCCGCCGGGCGGGGAAAGCTGGGCCAACGCCTATGTCGCGAGTGGCGACCTGGACGAGGAGGTCGCTGCGCTCAAGGCCGAAAGCGGCGGCCCGATCATCGCGCATGGCGGCGTACGCTTTGCGCGTAGCCTGATCGCGCATGGACTGGTGGACCGATTCGCACTGCTCGTCGCGCCAGTGGCGCTGGGGCGCGGCG
Organism: Sphingomonas paucimobilis NBRC 13935; assembly: GCF_000739895.2. Taxonomy (GTDB): domain Bacteria; phylum Pseudomonadota; class Alphaproteobacteria; order Sphingomonadales; family Sphingomonadaceae; genus Sphingomonas; species Sphingomonas paucimobilis. The sequence continues at coordinate 20,744 of NZ_BBJS01000047.1, read as the reverse complement.
AGCCGCTCTTCTCCGAACTGGAGCGCCCCCTAGCCTTGGAACTCGTCGAGGCAGTCACCTTTCCCGGCGGAGCAATGGCGAAGATATACCGGCCTACTTGAGTCTGGCGTAGCCTTCGACTGCGCTCAGGCTGAACGGAGTGGAGGGTGTGAGGCGGGAAATATCCCACCCCTGTTCGCACTAAGCGAAGTCGAAGTGCACGCCCCGCCCCTTGGCAGGCGTAAACCCGTGGCCTTCGACTTCGCTCAGGCCGAGCGAAGGGCGGATCAATACCCCGCGAAGTCGGTGAACCGCGTGATCGTCGGATCGAACTTCATCACGACTTTACCGGTCGCACCGTGACGCTGCTTCGCCACGATCAATTCGGCGAGACCATAGACCCGCTCGACTTCGGTCGCCCATTTCGCGTGATCCTCGAAGACCTTGCCGTCATCGCCTTCCATCGGGCGCTTGGGCTCGCGCTGCATCATGTAATAGTCTTCGCGGAACACGAACCAGACCATGTCGGCGTCCTGCTCGATCGAGCCCGATTCGCGAAGGTCGGACAGCATCGGGCGCTTGTCCTCGCGCTGCTCGACCGCACGGCTGAGCTGCGACAGCGCCAGCACCGGTACGTTCATATCCTTGGCCAAGGTCTTGAGCCCGCGCGAAATCTCCGAGATTTCCTGCACGCGGTTGCCGTCCGACTGCTTGCCCGACCCCGTCAGCAGCTGGAGATAGTCGACCACGACCAGACCGATCTCGTTGTTATGCCGCCGTTGCAGCCGCCGGACGCGGGTGTGCAGCGCAGAGATCGACAGGCCGCCGGTATCGTCGATGAACAGCGGCAGCTGCTCCAGCTCGGCGGCGGCGGCGGCGAGCTGCGCGAACTCGTTGCGGCTGATCTTGCCCATGCGCAGTGCTTCGGAGCTGATCCCGGACTGCTCGGCCAGGATACGCGTCGCTAGCTGGTCGGCGGACATTTCGAGGCTGAAGAAGGCGACCTTGGCGCCCACCGACTCGGCCGGCGGAATGCCGTCCTGCATATCACGCATCCACCTCCTGGCGGCGTTGAACGCGATGTTGGTGGCGAGCGAGGTCTTGCCCATGCCCGGACGGCCCGCCAGGATCATCAAGTCGGAGCGATGCATACCGCCGATCTTGGCATTGACCGAGTCGAGACCGGTGGTGATCCCCGAAACATGCCCGCCGGAGTTCAGCGCGCGCTCGGCATTCTTGACCGCCATGGTGGTGGCCTGGGCGAAGCTCTTCACCGCATTTTCGGAGCCGCCGTCTGCCGCGACCTTGAACAGCTCATTCTCGGCCAGCTCGATCTGCGCGCGCGGGTTCACCTCTTCCGAGGTGTCCATCGCCCGGTCGACCAAGGTCCGCCCCACAGTCACCAGCGCGCGGAGCATGGCGAGGTCGTAGATCTGCGTCGCGAACTGGCGCGCACCGATCAGGCCCGCACCCGATCCGGTTAGTTGCGCCAGATAGGACGGCCCGCCCAGCGCCTTCATCCCCTCGTCCGCCTCGAACATCGGACGCAGCGTGACGGGGGTCGCCAGCATGTCGGTGGCGCGCAGATTCTTGATCGCGGCGAACACGCGGCCATGCACGGGCTCGAAGAAATGGTCCGGGTCCAACCGGTCGACCAGATCGTCCGCGAGCCGGTTGTCGATCATCATCGCGCCCAGGAGCGCAGCCTCCGCCTCGATATTGCGGGGAAGCTGCTGCGGCTCAGTGGCGGCAGCGGGGTTCGGGAATGCGAGGGTGGCCATTTCTCCGGCGTTAGCGCGGAGGCGGTGCCTCTGTGAAGTTGATTGCGTCGATCAGCGGGGGATTTGCGGCGCAGCCACTTCGCGACTATCCCCATGACCATGGCCGATCCGCGGATCATCTCAATCGACCTGGACGAACGCAGCCTGGGCTGGCGCTCGGCCGATGTCGAGCAGGAGCGGCGGATCGCGATCTTCGACCTGATCGAGGAAAATTACTTCGCGCCACAGCGGCCCCAGCCCGATGGCTATGCCGGCCCCTACCGCATCAAGCTGGAGTCGGAGGAGGGGCGGCTGGGCATCCATATGCACCGCGAGGACGGGACGCATATCGAGACGTTGGTGCTCGCCCTCGGCCGCTTCCGACGGCCGATCAAGGATTATTTCGCGATCTGCGACAGCTATTATCAGGCGATTCGCGCTGCGACCCCGCAACAGATCGAGACGATCGATATGGCCAGGCGGGGTATCCATAACGAGGCGGCCGAGATGCTGAAGGAACGGCTGACCGGCAAGATCGAAGTCGATTTCGATACCGCACGCCGCCTCTTCACACTGATCTGCGTCCTGCATATCCGCAACTGATGGCGATTCTCTGGAAAATCGGTGCAGGCCTGCTGGCGCTCGGCATGGTCACGGCGGGTGGGCGGCATTGGGCGACGCATTGGCATCCGCCGACCGAACGCTATCCGTTGCAGGGGATCGACCTGCCCGAAAACCCGCCCGCCGTCGAATGGCGCACCCTTCGCGCCAATGGGGCGGACTTCGCCTATATCGTCGCGACCTCCGGCGCAGATCGGCGCGAAGCGTCGTTCGAGGGGAATTGGGACGCCCTGCCCGAGGCAGGGATGCGGCGCGGCGCGATCCATATCTATTCGCTATGTCAGCCCGCCACGGCGCAGGCCGATGCGTTCAACATCTTCGTGCCCCGCGCCGGCGACGCCCTGCCCGCCGCGATCGACCTGTCCTATCATGATGATTGCGCCGCGCGACCCGAGCGCGCCGCGCTGGTCGCCGATCTCACCCGCTTCGTGTCCATGGTCGAGACGCATACCGGCAAGCCGGTCATGCTGCGCGTGTCCAAGGCGTTCGAGTCGGATTACACCATCACCGCCGCGCTGGACCGCCCGGTCTGGGAGATCGGCAATTTCTTCAAGCCCGACTATGCCGCCCGCCCCTGGCGCATGTGGCGTGCCAGCGATGTCCGCCGGGTCGAGGGGGTGGAAGGCCCCGTCCATTGGGATGTCGTTACCTCATGACTCAGATTGATCCGAACGCCCTGATCGCCGCCGCCCGCGACGCCGCGCGCCACGCGCATGCGCCCTATAGCCGGTTCGCCGTCGGCGCGGCTTTACTGATGGAGGATGGCTCGGTCATCACCGGCGCCAATTTCGAGAATGCCAGCTATGGCCTGTCGCTCTGCGCCGAGACGGTTGCCATCGCCACCGCCTCGGCCGCCGGTCGGCTACGCGAGATCGTCGCGATCGGGGTGATCGGCGGGGCGATGGATGCCGACGGGAAAGCGACCGGCACCACCCCGGTCAGCCCCTGCGGCCGCTGCCGCCAAGTTATCAACGAGGCCGCGCAAATGGGCGGCCGCGACTTGCCCGTGCATTGTGGAGCGGCCGAGGGCGATGCGCTACGGTCCTATCGCTTGTCCGAGTTGCTGCCCGACGCCTTTGGCCCGGCGGATCTGGGGATCAACTGAAATCCAATCTCCGCATGTCGACCGTCATCCCAACCAAAGCTGGGATGACGGTTGCAGCTCAATTCGCCACGGGCGCGGACGAGGATCCAGGCTCGCTCTGCCCGCACCTCGCGGCGCTGGCGGCCTGGATGAACTGCCACACCTCGGCCGAGAATCCCGGATCGGCCTGCCCGTCCCATTCGGCCCGCGCGTCATGCAAACGGGTCGCACCCGCCCACATCTCCGGTGTCGCCACCTTGCGGAACGGCGCAAGCAACTCCTGCCATTCCCGCACGAAACCCTGCGCTTCTTCCGAAACCGGGTCCATCGGTAGCGCGGCCTGTATCCGCTGCCCCAGATCGGCCCATTGCGCCTGATACGCGGCTAGATCGAAATCGGGCGCCAGCGCGGTCATCCGCTCTGCCCAATGCGCTTGCTCCTCTTTTGAGAAATGCTGGTCGATCACCGACTTCCATTGTGTCGTCGTCATGTCATTCCCTTTCCGGATCAGCGAGCAAAGCGTCGCGACGTCGATGCGCTCGCCGGCATCGATGCGGGACTGAAGAGATCGGAGCAGCGCGGCGGTCTCCGCCAGCGCAGCGCGCTCCGCTTCGACCACCGCCAGTTGCGCCGCGATCATCGGGCCCAGCGTCGCATGAGGCCGGTCGAGCAACCGCCCAATCGCCGCCAGCGTAAAGCCCGCCCGTTTGAGCGCGACGATGGCGTGGAGCCGTTCCAACTCACCCGCACCGAAAATCCGTCGCCCGCCCTCGCTGCGCAGTGGCCGGATCAGGCCGCGCGCCTCATAGAAGCGCAGTGCCCGGCTGCTCAGCCCGGTGGCGCGGGCAATCTCGGCGATGTCGAGCATGGTGGTCATGGCGCGATCGTACCGCTTGACGCAGCGTCAACCGCAAGCCCCTTTTTAACGATCACCCTTGCCCCGCCCCCGCGATCCGGCAATGAGCGGCAACGCTTAAGGGGAATGAAGATGTCGATCCTGTCCGACCGCTGGATTCGCGAAGCCGCGCAGACCCAAGGGATGATCGAGCCCTTTGTCGAGAACCAGCGCCGCGATGGCTGCATCAGCTATGGCCTGTCCTCCTATGGCTATGACGCGCGGGTGGCGGACGAGTTTAAGATCTTCACCAATGTCGACAGCGCAGTGGTCGACCCCAAGGATTTCGCGTCGAACAGCTTTGTCGATCGCAAGACCGATGTCTGCATCATCCCCCCCAACAGCTTCGCGCTGGCGCGCACGGTCGAGTATTTTCGGGTGCCGCGCGACGTGCTGGTCATCTGCCTGGGCAAGTCGACCTATGCGCGCTGCGGGATCATCGTGAACGTCACGCCGCTGGAGCCAGGCTGGGAGGGGCACGTCACGCTGGAATTTTCCAACACCACGCCGCTGCCCGCCAAAATCTACGCCAATGAAGGCGCGTGTCAGTTCCTATTCCTGAAGGGCAATGAGCCCTGTGAGACCAGCTATGCCGACCGCGCCGGCAAATATATGGGGCAGCGCGGTGTGACGCTCCCGCGGCTATGATTGGGGCGACGCGGCGTCTTACCTTCGAATCGCACCGTTGATCGGCAAACGCGATACGATTTGCGAAGCACGCCACAGCACCAATCGCCATCCATGACTTATCTCTTTAAGATTGGCGATGGCCGCCATCTCAACGAGATACTGATCGTTTAGACGGTTATGCATTTTGGCTAGTAAATAGGAGTTTTTCTTTTGCCGAAATGACGACCGAGATTAGCGCCCGATAATTCGGATCTCACGCGAATTTTAAATTGCCCCGCCTGGCGCAGGACTTAATCAAGCATAACTTCGACAACGTGTATCCCGTTGGCCATTTCAAGTCGAGCGACGGCTTCTTAAGGCATCTCCAAATCACGAGCCATAGCTGAGCCTATAGCAGGCGCGGATCAGCCAATAAAAACGGCGTAGTTACGGGCGCTGATTGCTATTCCATTCATCCTCCCCGGCAAGGGGAGGTGGCAGGCCGAAGACGTGACGGAGGGGTGTCCCCCAGAAGGCGAGGCCCGCTTCACAGCCGCGTCCCCCAACATCCTTCGCAACCGCGCAATCCATGGAACCGAGCCATCCATGAAAAGGAAAATTCTCGGCGAGCTCGTTGCATGTCAATCAACGCGATCCAAGCGCATCACCTTGTTTAGTGGCGCAATCTTTGGGTTAGCGCGAAAGCTTGCCAGCTTCGGACAAGTCCGAACCGCACCGGCCCGGACTCGTCCCCTGCCGCTCAGCGCGAGGCCATTGTCTGCTGCAAATGGCGAAGCCCGGTTTGCGCCACCGCATGCGATGCCACCACGGCCCCCGAAGGCATGTCCATCGCGATCGACTTTTCGTTGAGCACCGCGCCGTACAGGGCACGCGCCTCGCTCACACGACCCGTCTGGGCGTAGACCGCCGCGAGGTTGAGCATCAATTCGGGGCTGTCGGGACTCGTGCGACGCTCGGCCAGCAGGGTCCGCTCGGCGGCGGCCAGATTGCCGGCTGCAATCTCCTGATACCCCGTGCGCTGCGGCCAACCTTCCTGGGCCATGGCCGGGGCCGCCATGCCCGCCGCTGCCACAAGCAAAACCGAAACGACTCCACGCATCTCTCTTCTCCTATATTTCACTTTTATGACGTTACGTTGTCATTTTTGTGAAACACACGCAAGAGGCGAAAGATGCGACCGGCGATGCCGTTATTGAACATGGCAAATCGGAGTGGAGACCCGGTTTTGGATGGGTTTCGTGGCGCCTGAATGACGCCGAAGCGCCTTATCCAGCCCCACTCCCGTGCTCTTTTCGCTACCTAACTCCGGCCCGCCAATCATTGGGGGGAACTCCAGGGCATTCCTCCCCCGTCACGAAGAGAGGACCCAAGCGAAGCAGGGCGAGATGTGTCGCCGCTTGGTAGGATGCCCGTTCTCGGTGGCGCCACCTTCCGCCGGGTTTTCGGCCTGCTCCCTCCCTCACAGGGAAGAACGAAGCTTACCTGATGCTCTGAAGCGGCCGTTCCACGAACGGGCCGATCCACTTCACGCCATCCCTATTCCAATCACACTGTGCGCAAGCGACAGCGCAAATGCCCTAGCGGCGGGTCGGCTGCTTGAACCCCACCTGGCGAACATCCATGCCAAGCGCCAACGTTCCTCGAACAGCGGCGCTCTCACCATCAACGGGCCTTCAGGATAGGACACCCGCACATGCAAAAAGGGCGGCCCTTTCGGGACCGCCCTTTTCCGTCAACGCTTCGATCGGATCGATCAGAAATCGTTGCGATACTGCTCGTTGCCGATGAAGCCGAGCTTGCTGACCGCCGAGCGCTTGATGATCGCCAGGGTCTCGTCGACCTTGGCGTACTTGGCGTCGGGGGCCGGCTGGAAGTGCAGTTCCGGCTCGGGGTTCATGGCAGCCGTCTGGTCCAGATACTGACGCAGCGTCACCTCGTCGACGGGCGACCCGTTCCAGGTCACCGTGCCGGCGGCGTCGATACCGACCTTGTTCTTTTCGGTATTCACGACCGGCGTGTTGTTCTTCGAGTTGACCGGCAGGTCGACCTTCACCGCGTGAGTCTGGATCGGGATGGTGATGATGAACATGATGAGGAGCACGAGCATGACGTCGATCAACGGCGTCGTGTTCATGTCCATCATCGGCTCGCCATCATCGGATCCGGCGCTCATTGCCATGGCGTGCTAACTCCTATTGTGTCCGCCCGGCCGATCAGGCGCGGGGGTTGCCGCCGGGGGGCGGCTCGGAAATGAAGCCGACACGGGCGAAACCGGCCTGCTGCATCGTGTAGATGGTGCCACCGATGCACCGATACGGCGTATTCACGTCCCCGCGGATATGCGCCTCGGGCAGCGATTCGGGGGTGATGTTGGCACCCAGCCGCTCGACCTCGGCCTTCAGCTTGTCGACCGCGCGGGTGCGCAGTTCGTCCGACGTGACGGGGGTCAGCCCCCAATACACCTTGCACTGTCCGTTCTCGCTGGTGACCGAGAGCGATACATTTTCCGGCTTCGTCGTCGTCGGATCGAAGCGGACGCTCGGCAGCTTCAGCGGAACGGTCTGAATCACGACCGGAACCGCGATCAGGAAGATGATGAGAAGCACCAGCATGACGTCCACGAGGGGCGTCGTGTTGATCTCCGACATCGGTTTCTCGGCGGAGTCACCGCCAACGCTCATCGCCATGAGAGAGCTATCCTATCCATGCATTCTATCACCGTCCCCAAATGGGGATCGGCGGGGGGTGGCGGGGCCGTGTCCCGAGGGACCGGTCCCCGCCCCCTTAGGCTCAGGCGCGGGTCTGAACGCCACCAGCCTGACCGGCGGTGGTCGTCGCCGGGGTCGCCTTGACGGCGGTCGGCTTGGCAGCGGCGCCCGAAGCGACGGCGGGACGAACCGCACCGTTCGAGGCCAGGAAGCCCAGAACGTCGTTCGAGAAGGACGACAGGTCTTCCGCGATGCTCTTGTTACGACGCTGCAGCCAGTTGAAGGCGAGCACGGCCGGAACCGCGACGACCAGACCCAGCGCGGTCATGATGAGCGCTTCACCGACCGGGCCGGCGACCGCGTCGATCGACGCCTGGCCCGACGAGCCGATCTTGATGAGCGCGCGGTAGATGCCGATAACGGTACCGAACAGACCGATGAACGGCGCGGTCGCACCGACGGTCGCGAGGAAGGCGAGACCGCCGCCCAGCTTCGAGTTGATCGCGGCTTCCGAACGCGCCAGCGAGCCGTGCAGCCAGTCATGCGCCTCGACCGGATCGGTCAGCTTCGAATGCTGGTCCTGCGCGGCCAGACCGTCGTCGACGATCTGCTTGTAGGCCGAGTTCTTCTCGAGCTTGGCCGAACCCTCGCGCAGCGAGTTCGACGACCAGAAGCTCTGACGGACGCGCTTGGCCTGGTTGATGATCTTCTGCTGCTCGAACAGCTTCGAGAACAGGATGTAGAACGACACGATCGACATCAAGCAGAGGATGGTGAACACCGACTGCGAGATGAGGCCGCCTTCCTTCAGGGCCTGGCCGAGACCGTAAGGGTTTTCGGCACCGGCCGCGGCGCCGCCCGCGGCGAGGATGGTGGTGAGCATGGTTGGTTAGGTCCTCTGACTAAAGCGTTGAGTTTTTGAACCGGCGTTTAGCCGTTATTCCTGTGGCAGCTGCCAACGAATGTTAAGCGTGTAGGACGAGGCGATCGGATTGCCGCCGGCGTCCTGGGCCGGGGTAAAACGCACACGCGCCTTCGAGATGCGGCACGTGGCATCGTCCAGGGCCCGGTTGCCGCTGCTCGACAGGATCGAACAGTCGGTCACGCGGCCATCGGTGCCGATCGACAGCTTCGCCGACACGCGACCCTCGGCGCCTTCGCGCTGGGCCGACGGCGGATAGGCGTCGGGACCGAAATACTGGCCCGGATTACCGCGAAGACCGGCGGCCTTCGAGATCGTCGGCGGTGCGGGCGGCGCAGGCGGGGCCGGCGGCGCAGGCGGAGCCGGCGGTGCGGTCGGCTGGCTCAGCGGGATGATGCTCGTCGTCGTGACCGCGGGTGCCGGGACGGGCACGTTCACGATCGGCGGCGGCGTGACCACCGTGGTCGGCGGCGGAGGCAGGTTGGGCTGCTCCGGCGGCGGGGGCGGCGGTTCGTCCGGCGGGGGTGGGGGCGGCGGCTCTTCCACGTTGAACGTGTCGAGCTTTTCGGTCGCCTTCTTCACGTACTGGTATGCCAGTCCCGTGACGAAGGCGTAGCCCAGGGCTGCGTGGATGAGCACGACGATAACGATCGCGACCACCTTGCCCCCGGACATCTTCTGGTCAGTATAGGCCATTCAGCAACGAAACTCCTCAGTCTGCCAGTTTCGCCTCGCCGTAGCGTGGGGACGTGGGAAACTCCTGCCATGCTCTATCGGCATGCGGCAGAGCCTTGGACCCTATCGTGACGGCTGGCGCGGTGCAATCAGTTTGTCGGACGTAATAAACGTACAATAGCGCCATGACGAAATTATTTCTGTATTGTTAACAATCGAAGGAGTAGCGCGACGCAATGAATCCGCTGTCCCACGCCGTGTCCCGCGCCGTTCGCATCGGCGCCTTGACACTCCTGATTCCCGCCACCGCCATACCTGCCGCCGCGCAGGTGGCGACCATGGCGTCGCCGCGCCCGGCGGATGCCCCCCTTTCCGCGTCCGGTCCCGGCTATGCCGATCTGGCCGATCTGGTGCTGTCCGCGCCCGTCATCGCCGATGTTACCATCCGCTCGACGACGGCGATCAAGGGGGCCGAGGCGGTCGGCGTGGCCCCCGGCCACCAGCGCTTCTATGTCGAGGCCGATATCGGTGCGCTATTGCGCGGGGCGGGCGGACTGCCGGCGCGGGTCGGCTATCTGTTCGATGCGGCGACCGATGCACGCGGCCGCGCGCCCAAGCTGCGCAAGATGCGGGTGCTGATCTACGCGCGCCGGGTTCCCAACGCCCCGGACCAGTTGCAGCTCGTCGCCCCCGACGCGCAGCTCCCCTGGACCCCGGATACCGAGCAGCGCAGCCGTGCGATCGCACGCGATGCCCTGTCACCCGATGCACCGCCGGTCATCACCGGCGTCGGCAATGCCTTTTACGTGCCCGGCACCCTACCGGGCGAGGGCGAGACCCAGATCTTCCTGACCACGGCGAAGAACCGCCCCGTATCGCTGTCGGTGCTGCGCCACCCTGGTGAGGAGCGCCGCTGGGCCGTCGCGCTGAGTGAGATCGTCGACGAGGCGGCCGCGCCGCCGGCGCGCGACACGTTACTTTGGTATCGCCTGGCTTGCGCCCTGCCCGAATCACTGCCCGAACACAGCACGGCATCGCTATCGCCCGAAAATGCGCAGGCGGCGCGCGAAGACTATCAATATGTGATCCAGAAGCTCGGCCCCTGCAGCCGGACGCGTCAGGTCCCGACCGCCAGCAACTGACCCGTGACGGCGTGCGCGGCGGCGAGATAGGAGACCGCCGCCGCGACCGCCTCGGGCGAAGCGTCCCGTGCCGGCACGACGGCATTGATCCGCGCCGCCGGTGCCGCCGCGATCGCCAGCGGGCCGATCGCGGCTTCTGTCATCGCCTGAGCAACCGAATCGCGGCCGGGCATCAGCACGAGCACCAGATCGACGCCGGGATGCGCCGCGACCACCACGCGGATATCGGCATCCGGGGCCAGATCGATACGCTGCGCGGCCATGGAGATTAGCGGCGGTGGCGGACCAGGGTGATGCCGATCGCCTCGCCATCCTCGGCGATGGCCAGCTTGACGATCTTCACCTGCACGCGGCGCACGCGCTGGTCCTGGAGGAACAGCGTGTCGCAGATATGATCCGCAACCCCTTCGATCAGCGTGAAATGCACGCCTTCGGGCAGCACCGTCGCGGCATGTTTCAGGTCGAGATAGTTTTTGGACGCGGTGAGCGGCGTGTCCGGCGTATAATGATCGGCACAGTCGAGATCGACGGTCAACGAAATCCGCAGCGGCTGCGGCAGATGCGTTTCCTCGGAATAGATGCCGGTCAGGACCTGCACTTCGAGGTCATGGACTTCAAGCTGGAGACGGTCTTCCATGACAGCGCCTCTAGCAGAGCGGGCGGCCAAGGGAAGCACGGGCTTGCATCGCGCGCGACACGGGTTAAGGGCGCGCGTCCCCTATCCCGGCGATCGGACCCTGCCCTCTTGTCCCAGACGATCGATCTCATTCCGCTCGACGCGGTCGCTCCGGCCGCGGTCGAGGCCCTGCTCGACCGCGCCTTTCCGCCCGGGCGGCAGGCGCGCACCGCCTATAAGGTGCGGGGATCGGTGGCGCCGGTGGACTCTTTATGCTTCGCGGCGCTGACCGAGGACGGCACGTTGATCGGGTCGATCCAATGCTGGCCGATCGCGCTGACCGATGATGATGGCGAACACTGGCCGTTGATCATGATCGGCCCGGTCGCGGTCGCGCCGGAATATCAGCGCGACGGGATCGGACGAAAGCTGTTCCTCCACATGTTGGCCGCCGCACAAGACCAGGGGCTGGACCGGGCGATGATGCTGATCGGCGACCCGGAATATTATGGCCGCTTCTTCGGCTTTACGGCGGAGCGTACCGCGCGGTGGCGGCTGCCCGGCCCCGTCGAGCGGCACCGCCTGCTCGCGCGCGGCGCGAGCGTGCCCGACCGGGCCGGAATGCTGGGCCCCGGCCTGCCGCAGGACTAAGCCGGCATCGCCGGGCTTTACGGGCCCGCCTCGGCTCCCTACCTCGGACAGATCATGCCCATGGCGCCGCCCCCCGACCTGTCCTCCCTCAGCCTGGCCGAAATCGTGCGCGCGATGGAAGCGCAAAAGCTGCCCCCCGTGTCGCAGTGGAACCCCAGCCATTGCGGCGACAGCGAGATGCGGATCGCGCGCGACGGCACCTGGTATCATCAGGGCAGCCCGATCGGCCGTGCCGCGATGGTCCGGCTGTTCTCCACGATCCTGCGTCGCGAGCCCGATGGTCGGTATGTGCTGGTCACACCCGTCGAAAAGCTCGACATCGCGGTAGAGGACGCGCCCTTCGTCGCGGTCGCGGTCAAGACCGAGGGCGAAGGTCACGACAGCCGGCTGGTCTTCCAGCTCAACACCGGTGATCTCGTCGCGGCGGATGCCGACCATGGCCTGCGGTTCGAGGAAGGCGAGGACGGCCCACGCCCCTATCTTCATGTCCGCGACGGGCTGGAGGCGCTGATCGCGCGGCCGGTCTATTATGAACTGGCCGAACGCGCTCTGGCGGGAGACGAACAGGCGCCGGGCCTGTGGAGCAACGGCGCCTTCTTCCCGCTCACCACCTCGAACGCCGCATGACGCTCGCCGAAAGGCTGGCCGAGGCGATGGCGCGTATCCCGGTCAGCGAGCTCCTGACCGGCGACGGCGTCGAGAGCCATGAGATTGCGACCGCCCCGACCGCCGCGGCGGTGCTGGTGCCCGTCACCGATCGCGCCGAGCCGGGCGTGGTGCTGACCCAGCGGACCGAGACGTTGCGCAATCATGCCGGTCAGATCGCCTTTCCCGGCGGTCGCGCCGATCCCGGCGATGCCGATCTGGTCGCAACCGCATTGCGCGAAGCGGAGGAGGAGATCGGCCTTCCCCCACGCGCTGTTACCGTCATCGGACTGGCCGACCGCTATCGCACCGTTACCGGATTCGAGGTGACGCCGGTCCTGGGTGTCATCCCACCGGACATGACGCTACGCCCTTCCGAGGCGGAGGTCGCCAACCTGTTCGAGGTGCCGTTGGCCTATCTCCTCGATCCTGCCCATCACCGCCGGGTCAGCGCGCCATGGCGCGGACGGACCCGCCATTTCTACGAGATTCTATGGAACGACCGGCGCATCTGGGGCGCGACTGCCGCGATGATCGTCAACCTGTCGCGGCGGCTGCAATGGGCATGAACCCCGCCACCGCGCCCTGGGCGGATCGTCGTGACCTGATCGCGCTCGCCGCCACGCTGGAGGCGCGATTCGTCGGCGGTGCCGTGCGCGATTCGCTGCTCGGTCATGCGGTGGCCGATATCGATCTGGCCACGCCGCTCTCGCCCGAAACGGTGATCGCGCGGGTGCGCGACAGCGGGTTCAAGCCCGTGCCGACCGGCATCGCGCACGGCACGATCACCGCCGTCCTGCCCGATGGCCCGGTCGAGGTCACGACGCTGCGGCGCGACGTATCGACCGATGGCCGCCACGCCGTGGTCGCCTTTACCGATGATTGGCGCGAGGATGCGGCGCGGCGCGACTTCACGATGAACGCGCTCTACGCCGATCCCGAGACGGGCGCGCTGTTCGACTATTTCGGGGGGCTGGACGACCTGAAGGCCGGACGCGTCCGCTTCATCGGCGATCCGTTGCAGCGTATTGCCGAGGATCACTTGCGCATCCTGCGCTTCTTCCGCTTCCATGCCCGCTTCGGCCAGGCGATCGACGAAGCGGGCCTCGCCGCCTGCACCGCCCGCGCCAACGACCTGATGGCCCTGTCGCGCGAGCGGATCGCGGCCGAACTGCTCAAATTGCTGGTCGCGCCGGGCGCGGTGCCGGTCATCGCGCTGATGGTCGAGCGCGGTATCCTGCGCGCGGTGCTCCCCGAGATCGATGCGGCAGGAGCCGAGCGGCTGGCGATGCTGGCCGAGCGCGAGCAGGCGGCCGGGATCGCCGCCGATCCCATCCGCCGACTGGCCGCATTGCTTCCGCCGCAGACCGCCGAAGCCGTAGGGGCGCGGCTGAAATTGTCCAATGTCGATCGCAAGCGGCTGATCGCCGCCACCGCCGGGCCGGGTGAAGAAGGCCCGCGCGCGCTGGCCTATCGCGTCGGAATCGAGGGAGCGATCGACCGGCTGCTGCTGGCGGGCGAAACGGTCGAGGCCATCCGCGACTGGACACCCCCCTCCTTGCCGCTGACCGGCGGGGCGCTGGTGGCGCGTGGCATCGGCAAGGGGCCGGAGGTCGCGCGGCTGTTGCGGCAGGTCGAGACCCGGTGGATCGCGGAGGGCTTTCCGGGAGAAGCGCGCGTCGCCGAACTGGCCGACGCGGCGGTGGCTCAGGCCTGAGCCGCGATCATCGCCCAGGCGGCATCGGGATCGAGTGGGCGGGCATAGACATAGCCCTGCCCGTAGGTGCAGCCCAGCGCGGCCAGCGTCTGGCCCAGTTCGACCGTTTCGATCCCCTCGGCGGTGGTCTTCATGCCCAGTGCCTGCGCCAAGCCAAGAACCGCGCGCACGATGGCGATCTTGTCCCGATCGGCCAGCATGCCGGAGACGAAGCTGCGATCGATTTTGAGCACATCGATGGGCAGGCGTTGAAGATAGGCCATGCTGGAATAGCCGGTGCCGAAATCGTCCATCGCCACCGTCGTGCCCAGCGCCTTCAGCGCCTCCATGATCCCCGTGACGCGGTCCGGATCGCCGACGATCGCGCTCTCGGTCAGCTCCAGCGTCAGGCGATCACCGCTCAGCCCCGTCCGCGCCAGGGCCCGTTCGATCACATCGGGAATGACGTCGCGCTGCAACTGGATGGCCGAGACGTTCACCGACATGCGTATCCCGCATGTCCCCCCTGCCCTGCGATCCCATTCGGTAAGCTGCGTCAGCGCCTGGTCGATCGCCCAGCGGCCCAGCGGCACGATCAGCCCCGATTCCTCGGCGACGGGAATGAAGTCGGAGGGCAGATGATCGCACCCCTCGGCATCGCGCCACCGCGCCAAAGCCTCGAAGGCGACGACCTTGCCCGACGTCAGGTCACAGATGGGCTGATAGGCCAGATGCAGTTCTTCACGGTCGATCGCGTGGCGTAGCGCGGTTTCCATCGCGAATTGTGCGCGCGCGATGGTGAAGGCCTGTGGGTGATAGACCTGGGTGCGCCCGGCGCTCTTGGTCTGCTTCACCGCGAATTGCGCATGGCGGATTAATTCCTCGGCATCGCCGTCCTGATCGCTGCCAAAAGCGATGCCGATCGACCCTTCGACATTGACCTCGAAATCGGTGAGGCGGAAGGGTGCAGAGAGCGCCCGCTCGATCCGCTCGGCCAGGACATGCGCCTCGTCCTCGCCGCCATCGATCATCATCAGGACGCCGAACTCATTGCCCCCGATCCGACCGATCGAATCGCGCGAGCGCAACGCCCCCTTCAGCCGGCGTGCGACCGTGATCAGCAACTCGTCGGCGACCAGCGAGCCCATACAGGCGTTCAGCCGCCCGAAGCGGTTGAGATCGACGACCAGCACCGCATGGGGGTGACGCGTCGCCATCATCATTTCGATCAGGTCGCCAAAGCCCTGCCGGTTGGGCAGGCCAGTCAGGCTGTCGATCGTCATTTCGCGGCGCAGGCTGCGCTCGGTATGATGCTGAGCGGTATGGTCGACGAGCATCAGCACGAAACTGTCGGGCTCATCCTCCGCCGATCGGGCCAGCGTCGCCCGGAAGTAACGACGGTCGATCACATCGCCGAACGCGATCGGGAATTCGATCGATTCGCGATCCGAATTTAAAAATTCGCCCAGACGCGGCGTCAGTTCGTCGATCAGAATCGGCAGGGCCGCAGCTTCGTTCAGCCCGGCGCGGCGAAAGGCTTCATTGGTGGTGATGATGACCGGCCGACCATCGACCAGGGCGATTTCGGCGGCGGGGATCGCCATGATTCCCACCGCGCACGACGTAAGCGTGGCGTAGTGTCGCGTCGAAGGGCGCGGCGTGGGATAAGCGATCGAAGCCATCGCCACATGGTGTAGCGGCCAGAAGGTTAAAAGGCCCTAAAATCCGCGCAACGATCGTATCCAGAAACGGTTTCAATCTGCCGCTTCCTTACGCCGCCTCGAAACGGCATTGCTTCGCAGGCGATCAGCCGAACCGATTGTCGCGCGGAAAGCCGGTCGGCGGCATCCGCCCAGCCGCGCCGCGTGCAGTGCGCCAGGCGGACAGATCCGCCTCGGTCCGTACCCGACCAGTCTCGCCGCCCATCGGCCAGCTCAGCCCGTCCTTGAAGACGAAGGTCGTCGCGTCGGACAGCCCGCCATCGCGATAGCGCTGAAGCTGGACCCCCGTTCCGCGCGACAGCTCGACGAACTCGGTCAGCGGGAAGACGAGGAGTTTGCGATTGTCGCCGATCGCCGCGACATAATCGTCCTCCGCCCCCACCGGGCGCACGACCTTCAGACTGGCCCCGGCGCGCGGGGTCAGCACCGTCTTTCCTTTTCGCGTCTCGGCAATGGTGTCGGCGGCCGGCACGATGAAGCCACGTCCGTCCGACGCCGCGACCAGCAGCTTGGCGGCGCGGGCGGCGGGCAGGAAGCCGACGATGCCGATCGATCCGTCCAGATCGATCATCGCCCGCACCGGCTCCCCGAAACCGCGCCCACCGGGCAGCTTGTCGGCCGCCAGCGTGAAGAACCGCCCGTTCGCCGCCGCCAGCAACAGCTTGTCGGTCGTCTGCGCGTGAAAGGCAAAGGCCGGGCCGTCGCCTTCCTTGAACTTCGCCGTCTCGGCCGAGGCGAGATCGACATGCCCCTTCATCGCGCGAATCCAGCCGCGCTGCGACAGGATGACGGTGATCGGCTCGCGCTCGATCATCGCCTCGAGCGGGATGTCGCGGGTCGGCGCGGCTTCCTCGATCAGCGTGCGGCGTGCGCCGAGTATGGTCTCCAGACCATAGCGGTCGCGGATCTTGCCCAGATCCTTCTTCATCCGCGTCCGTTGCCGCTGCTCCGAGCCGAGCAATTGGGTCAGTTGCTCGCGCTCCTTGTCGAGCTTGTCGCGCTCGCCGCGAATCTCGAACTCCTCCAGCCGCCGCAGAGAGCGCAGCCGCATGTTGAGGATCGCCTCGGCCTGCCGATCGGTCAGACGGAATTCCTCGATCATCACCGCCTTGGGCTCGTCCTCGGTGCGGATGATCTCGATCACCCGGTCGAGGTTGAGATAGGCGACCAGATAGCCGTCGAGCAGCTCGATCCGATCGGCGATCTTGCCCAGGCGATGTTCGGAGCGCCTGCGCAGCACGACGAACTGATGCTCGACCCAGGCCGCCAGCGCCTCGCGCAACGACATGACGCGCGGGGTGCGGTCCTTGTCGAGGACATTGAGGTTCAGGCTGATCCGCGTCTCCAGATCGGAGAAGCGGAACAGCCCATCCATCAGCACCTGCGGATCGACGGTACGGCTGCGCGGCTCCAGCACGATGCGGACCTGCGCATCCGATTCGTCACGCACATCGGCCAGAATCGGCAGTTTCTTGTCGTTGATCAGCGTTGCGATCTGTTCGATCAACTTGCCCTTGGCGACGCCGTAGGGAATTTCGCTGACCACGATCTGCCAGCCGCCGCCCTTTTCCCGCTCGATCTCCCAGCGCGCGCGGACGCGGAAGCCACCGCGCCCCGTCGTGTAGCTCTCACGCAGGATCGCGGGCGCATCGACCACGATGCCGCCGGTCGGGAAGTCCGGGCCTTTGACACGCGCCAGAATCGCATCGTCATCCGCATCGGGATGGTCGACCACGTGGATCGCCGCGTCGAGCAATTCGGCGGCGTTGTGCGGCGGGATGCTGGTCGCCATGCCGACCGCGATGCCGCTCGCGCCGTTCGCCAGCAGATTGGGGAACAGGCCTGGAAAGAGCTCGGGCTCCTGCTCTTCGCCATTATAGGTCGGGCGATAGGCGACGGCATCTTCGTCGAGGCCATCCATCAGGTCGATCGCGACCTGGGTCAGCCGTGCCTCGGTATAGCGATAGGCGGCGGCGTTGTCGCCGTCGATATTACCGAAATTCCCCTGCCCGTCGACCAGCGGATAGCGCAGCGCGAAATCCTGCGCGAGGCGGACCATCGCGTCATAGACCGACTGGTCGCCATGCGGGTGATATTTACCGATCACGTCGCCGACGACGCGCGCGCACTTCTTATAGCCCGCCGCCGGATCGAGCTTGAGCAGCCGCATCGCCCAGAGCAGCCGCCGATGCACGGGCTTCAGCCCGTCGCGCACATCGGGCAACGAGCGCGCGGTGATCGTGGACAGCGCATAGACGAGGTAACGCTCCGACAGCGCACTGTCGAAAGGTGCGTCCAGGATGCCGACGGGAGGATTGTCGCGGAGATCGATCGCCATGGGAGCGCCGCTTCTAGCAAGCCCACGCCCCAGGGGCAATCCGGCGGATCAAATCAGGAACACGCACCCCTTCGATACGACAAAGCGGGCGCGATCGGAATCGCACCCGCTTCGATCGCGGCAAGGCCGGTCGGCTTACGACTGGTTCGCCTGGGCCTGCGTCACATCCTGCTGGAAGTGATTGCCGGCCGCGACCGTGCAATTCTGGAAGGCGACGGGCGTGAAGGTTTCGACACCGGCGACTTCCTCATCGGTCACGGGCTTGCCCTTCTTGGTGTGGGCGGGCGCGAAGGCGACGACTTCGGGACGGAACGTTGCCAGGACATCGGCGGTGTCGCGACACGCGACCGTCCGCTCCTTATTGCCGTTCTTCACGACCGCGATTGCTTCCATGCCATTGGCCAGCGGGACATGTGCCTGCTCCCAGATCTGCGGCCCTTGCGCCGCATGCATCGGCCGCGCGACGGCAACACCCGCCGTCAGCATCAGGGCCCCACCAACAACACCGATCATCAGCTTGTTCATGACTACCTCCTTTGCAAGCATAGACAGAACCCATGACTTGGGCGATCGGTTTCCAGTACTTTCACAACTTAACGATTTTTCATATTTCATTGAAGCATTGGCCATGATGTACATTGGATTACAGCGACGACATGTTGCACATCTGCCTGCACATCCTGTCACAACCGGGCCTACCGGAACCGGCTCGATGACGTGCCACATTCCATTGCGCCGGCCCGCCCCTTCCTTTATAGGCCGCGCCATCCCGCCTCGGGCCTCAGCATGTGGGGCACCGGGGCTGTACTCATTTCAGGGGACCGCCGCATGGCTCGCCGCCGCCAAATCTACGAAGGCAAGGCCAAGATCCTGTACGAGGGCCCCGAGCCCGGCACGCTGATCCAGTATTTCAAGGACGACGCCACCGCGTTCAATGCCCAGAAGAAGGGCACGATCAACGGCAAGGGCGTGCTGAACAACCGTATCTCCGAGCATGTCTTCACCATGCTCGACCATATCGGCGTGCCGACCCACTTCATCCGCCGCCTGAACATGCGCGAGCAGTTGATCCGCCAGGTCGAGATCGTGCCGATCGAGGTCGTGGTGCGCAACGTCGCGGCGGGCTCGCTGTCCAAGCGTCTGGGCATCGAAGAGGGCGTGAAGCTGCCCCGCACGATCATCGAATATTATTACAAGGACGATGCGCTGGGCGACCCGATGGTCACCGACGAGCATATCGCCTGCTTCGGCTGGGCCAGCCAGGAAGAAATGCACGACATCGCCGATCTGGCGATCCGCGTGAACGACTTCCTGTCGGGCATGTTCGCCGCGATCGGCATCCGCCTGGTCGACTTCAAGCTGGAATTCGGCCGCATCTGGGACAACGACTTCGGTCGCATCATCCTGGCCGACGAGATCAGCCCCGATGGCTGCCGCCTGTGGGACATGACCACCAACGAGAAGCTGGACAAGGATCGCTTCCGCCGGGATCTCGGCGGCGAGGTCGAGGCCTATCAGGAAGTGGCGCGCCGTCTGGGCCTGCTGCCCGAGGGAGGCGACACCGCCGTCCTCGATCTGGAAGAACACCGCAAGAGCCGGGGCAAGTAATGAAGCTGAAGATTTTCGTGACCCTGAAGCCCGGCGTGCTCGACCCGCAGGGCAAGGCGATCCAGCACGCGCTGGGCAGCCTGGGCTTTGAGGGCGTCGATGACGTGCGCGCGGGCAAGCTGATCGAGATGCAGGTCGCCGATGAGACGACCGACGCGCAGATCGACGAGATGTGCCGCCAGCTCCTCGCCAACACCGTGATCGAGAATTACCGGGTGGAGCGCGCCTGATGAAGACCGCCGTGATCGTCTTTCCGGGCTCGAACTGCGACCGCGACCTCGCCGTCGCGCTGGAGGCGGTGACGGGCGTCAAGCCGGCCATGGTCTGGCACGGCGACAGCGAACTGCCCGAGGGACTGGGGCTGATCGGCGTTCCGGGCGGCTTCTCGTACGGCGATTACCTCCGCTGCGGCGCGATCGCGGCCCGCTCGCCGATCATGCGCGCGGTGGTCGATGCGGCCAACAAGGGCACGCCGGTGTTCGGTGTGTGCAACGGCTTCCAGGTGCTGGCCGAAACCGGGCTGTTGCCGGGCGCGCTGATGCGCAACCGCTCGCTCAACTTCGTGTGCCGCGACGTGAACCTGGAAGTGGCCAACACCGACAGCGCCTTCACCCGGCTGTACGAGCAAGGCGAGACGATCCGCATTCCCGTCGCGCATCATGACGGCAATTACTTCGCCGACGCCGACACGCTTGACCGTCTAGAAGGCGAAGGCCGCGTGGCCTTCCGCTATGCCGAGGACGTCAACGGCTCGGCCCGCAACATCGCGGGCGTGCTGAACGAGCGTCGCAACGTGCTGGGCATGATGCCCCACCCCGAACGCCGCATCGAAGCCGCGCACGGCGGCGACCATGGCCGCCGGTTGTTCGAAGGCCTGCTGGAGATGGTGGGGGCGTAATCCCCACCCCGCCGTTCAGCCTGAGCGAAGTCGAAGGCCACGGGATGACATTTGACAGGGGGAGCGGGGCAACTCGCTTCCCCTTTTTCATTTTTTCACGCGAAGCCTCGAAGCCGCGAAGCCGCAAAGCCGCAAAGCCGCAAAGAAGATGTTTG
>NZ_BBJS01000048.1 GCF_000739895.2 Sphingomonas paucimobilis NBRC 13935 | reverse complement strand
CAAGGTCAGGCGGTGAGGTTTAACCCGATAGCGGCGCTGGCTTGCGCTTTGTGCCCGGTTCCAGCCCTAGCGCAATCTGCGCCTGTCGCGATCACCATCAAAGCCGATGGCGCTGGGCCGAAAATCAACCGGAATATCTTCGGTCAGTTCGCTGAGAACCTCGGCGCTGGCATCTATGGCGGTGTCTGGGTGGGTGAGGAATCCCCCATACCCAACGTGCGAGGCATTCGGAGCGACGTGGTTCAGGCGCTGAAGGCGCTCAAGGTTCCGAGCGTTCGTTGGCCTGGCGGCTGCTTCGCGGATGAATATCAATGGCGCGACGGCATTGGACCGCGTGCCAAGCGCGCGGTCACCGTGAACGGCAGCTGGGGTAACGCGCTCGAGAAGAACGACTTCGGCACGGACGAATTTTTCGACTTCCTCGACCAAATCGGATCTGAGGCCTACATCTCCGTCAACATGGGGTCAGGCAGCGTCAAGGAAGCTGCTAGCTGGCTTGCCTATATGACCGCCGACCGTCGCACGACGGCGGGAGCGGAGCGCGCCGCGAATGGTCACCCCAAGCCCTATCGAGTCAAGTTTCTGGGTATCGGTAACGAAAGCTGGAGCTGCGGCGGGGCGTATAGCGCCGACTATTATGTCGATGAGATGAAGCGCTACGCCAGGTTCACCCGCAACCTGAACCTGGAGCAGCAAGGGACCGACAACCCGGCCGGTGGCTCGATCGCCGGGTCCGATCCGATGCAGCGGATCGCAGTCGGTCCGGGAGGACTGGATACCGCCTACACCGAAACGGTAATGAAAGCGTGGAAGGGGCACGACTGGAGTTGGAGCATCGAAGGGCTCTCGATGCACAATTACACCTGGATCAGCTGGCCTCCGTCCTTCTCGAGCATCAACTTTGGTGAGCGTGAATACGCCATGCTCATCAAGGACACGCTGAAAATGGAGGACATGATCCGCGTCCATTCTTCGGTGATGGACAAATATGATCCCGAGAAGAAGGTGTCGCTGGTTATCGACGAGTGGGGCGTGTGGCTCGCCAAGCTTCCAGGTAGCAGAGATGGCTTCCTGCATCAGCAGAACTCGATTCGCGACGCCATCATTGCTTCGATCAATCTGAACATGTTTGCGCGACACGCCGATCGAGTGCGAATGACCGCGATCGCCCAGATGGTGAACGTCCTTCAGGCGATGATCCTGACGGACGGCCCGAAGATGGTGCTGACCCCCACCTATCACCTTTTCAAGATGTATGTTCCTTTCCAGGGCGCCAAGCGATTGCCGATCAGCTTCGATGCCGGAACCTACAAGTTCGGCGAGGTGAGCGTGCCACGCATCGATGCGATTGCTGCGCGTGGCACGGACGGAAAGCTGTGGATCGCGCTCACCAACGTCGATCCCAACAAAATTGCAGACATTGATGTGGCGCTCGAGGGCATTCGAGCGAAGCGGGCATCCGGCACCGTGCTGACGGCGGCGCGGGTCGATGCCGTCAACACCTATGACAAACCCGACGAAGTTGAGCCGCAACCGATTTCCGCCAAAGTCACAGGCGGGCGGCTGAAAGTGACCGTGCCGGCCAAGTCGGTGACGGTGCTGAGCGTCACCGAATGATGGTCCTCATCCTAGGTGGAACGCCCCTCTGCTCGAAAGTCGCGCGTCTCATATGAAAGCCGTTTTTGCGTTGGCTGCTGCAGCAGCGGCTATCCAGCCGGTCACGCCGGTAGCGGGCTTGGCTCAAACCCATGCCGTCGCCGCGGAGGTAGCGAAGCAGCGTCTCATCGTCTTGAGCGACATAGAAGCCGATCCTGACGATACCCAGTCGTTCATCCGCCTCTTTCTCTACGCGAACCAGATCGACATTGAGGGGCTGGTCGCCACGACCTCCACTCACATGAAAACGGCGATTCACCCGGATTCCATCCGGCGGATCATTGATGCTTATGGGAAGGTGCAACCAAAGCTGGCACTGCATGAGCCGGGATTTCCGACTGCGACAAAGCTGACATCTTTGGTGCGTGAGGGGCAGCCCGGCTACGGCATGGCGATGGTCGGCGCCAAGCATGATACAGCCGGCTCGCGCCTCATCATCGAGGCATTGGACCGGAACGATCCGCGGCCGCTCTGGGTGTCCATATGGGGCGGCGCAAACACGCTGGCGCAAGCGCTCTATAGCATCAAGCAAAACCGATCGCCGGAAGATCTCAAGCGCTTGATCGCCAAGCTTCGGATTTATACCATTTCCGACCAGGACGACAGTGGTGCCTGGATCCGCAAGACTTTCCCTGATCTGTTCTACATCGTCAGTCCCGGGGGCTATGGCGCGGGCACATGGACGGGCATTCACGCCCACATCGATGGCGCGGATAATAACGTTATTTCGAACGACTGGCTGCGCGAACATATACAGCAGGGGCATGGTCCGCTCGGCGCGATCTATCCGGATGTTGCCTATGGGATGGAAGGGGACACCCCAGCCTATCTCTCACTGATCCCTAATGGACTCAGTGCCCCGGACCACCCGGACTGGGGCGGATGGGGCGGGCGCTACGAACTCTACACCCCGTCGAAGCAGATGACGGACCCATCGGGCTTTACGGGTGGCGTGCTGATCGAGCCGGAGACCCGGCCAATTTGGACGAACGCCACCGACGCCGTCACGCCGCTGATCCGCAATCCGGTGGGCAGGGCGATGATACCGGGCGACCGTTCTTACAAGGATTTCCGCGGCACACTGTGGCGATGGCGACCGGACTTCCAAAATGACTTCGCTGCCCGGGTGGATTGGTCGACCAAAGCTTACAAGGACGCCAATCACCCCCCCATCGTGAAGCTCGCAAGCCCGGCCTATATGACGGTGAAGAGCGGGCAGCGCTTCGTTCTGAGCGCCGTCGGATCGACCGATCCTGACGGTGACAGCCTCAGCTACTACTGGTTTCATTACCCGGAGATCGGTGGCTGGAGCAGCGCGATTGGATCCGGCATTTCGCCCAACATCCACACGGTCGATTTCACCGCGCCTAAGGTCGATGCTCCTCGCGAGGCGCACTTCATCCTTGCCGTGACGGACAAGGGGTCTCCTCCACTGACGCGCTACGCCAGGGTGATCGTCACCATCGAACCTTGAATGATCCAACCGTCGGCCGGCTGAAACTGACGGCATCCGCGCTCCAAGGGCAACGCAACAAAGGTGCAATTCATATGATACCGTTCTCCCGCTTGCTTGCCATGAACCTTGGGTTGTTCGCTGGGCTCATCATGGCAGCTGCTCCGCCGGCAAAGGCGCAGGTGGGCGCGCCAGTCATCCAGACCCGCTTCACCGCCGATCCGGCGCCTATGGTCCATGACGGCGTGGTCTATCTATACACCAGCCACGACGAGGACGACGCCTCGGGCTTCAAGATGCTCGACTGGCAACTCTACAGTTCGACCGACATGGTGAACTGGACGGATCGAGGCACGGTCGCGTCCCTCAAGACGTTCCCATGGGCTGTGCAGACCAATGATGCCTGGGCACCGCAGGTGATAGCGCGCAACGGCAAATTCTACCTTTACGTCCCCATCAGCGTGCCCGGATCGCCGAAGAATGTCATCGCGGTAGCCGTTGCCGACAAACCCGAGGGGCCGTTCACGGATGTGCTTGGCAAGCCACTGATCGCCGCCCACGACGGCTTCATCGATCCGACCGTCTGGATCGACGATGACGGGCAAGCCTATCTCTACTGGGGCAATCCCGACCTTTGGTATGTCAAGCTCAACAAGGACATGACGTCCTATGCCGGCCCGATCACCAAGGTTGATCGGATCTTCGATTATCAGGAAGGGCCGTGGTTCTATAAGCACGACAACCGCTACTACATGGCTTTCGCCTCGACCTGCTGCTCTGAAGGTATCGGGTATGCGATGAGTGATAAGCCCACCGGGCCCTGGATCTACAAAGGGCCAATCATGGATCATGATGGGCGCGCCACCGGCAACCATCCCGGCATCATCGACTATAAGGGCGGCTCTTACCTGTTCGGATTCAACTACGAACTGAACTTCGCAATGACGCCGATTCATCACGAGCGGCGCGCCGTGAGCGTCGCGAAGTTCGAATATAACGCGGATGGCACCATCCCGAACCTGCACTGGTGGGATGTCACTCAAGCACCTCAGATCGAAACGCTCGATCCTTACCAACGGGTGGAGGCAGAGACGATTGCGTGGACATCCCGCATCAAGCGTGATCGGGATCGCCGCTATGACTGGGCACCCGGCGTCACAACCGCGCGCAACGCGCAATCGGGCGTCTACGTGACGCGCACGCTGGACCGCACTTACATTAAAATTGCCGGCGTGAACTTCGGGCCGACGAGTCCTCGACGCTTTGTCGCGTCTGTCGCGAACGGTGTGCCAGGCTCCAGCATCGAACTGCACCTGGATCGCGTTGACGGACCGGTCATCGGGACGCTTCAGGTCGGCGAGACCGGCGCAACGGGACAGTGGCAAGAGCGCGGCACCTCCATCAGCGGCGCGGTGGGCAATCGTGACCTATACCTGGTTTTCAGGGGCGCCGGTGATCGCGCACTGTTCGATTTCGACTATTGGCGCTTCCTCAAATGATCCCGAGCTAAGCGGGCATGGCATCAAAGCGGTCGGGCGGACGCCTGAACTTTCGCCGAGAAGAGCAATCTTGATCCTGAGCACGATCGGCGCCTTGCGCGAAGGCATCGATCTCGGTCTGATTCTGATCGATACGGCAGAAATGTACGCTGAAGGCGAATCCGAACGCCTCGTCGGAGAGGCCATCCAGGGCAACCGGGATCAGGTTTTTCTCGTAAGCAGGGCCTATCCGCAGAATGCTTTGCGCGATCGCCTGCCCCCGCGTTTGCAAGACGAGTCTGGCACGGCTCCGCACCGACCGGTCTGACCTCTATCTGCTGCACTGGCGGGGCGGCGTGCCGCTGGCCGCCGCAGCGCAGAGCGTTGTCGCATGAATCCCGACGCGCTCCGATAAAAGTCGGAATTCCGATCTCGGAAAGGTCGGAATGTAAAAAGGGGCCGGAAATCTTCGGCCCCTTTTTCCTAGTATCGCAAAGCCTTGCGTGGTGACCCCGACTGGATTCGAACCAGTGGCCCTCAGATTAGGAATCTGATGCTCTATCCTGCTGAGCTACGGGGCCCCGCGCGGGGGTGTTGATACTCGGGACGAGGGGCATGGTCCAGAGTGGTTTGGCGATGCCGTGCCGCCCCCCTTCCCATTCAGTTGGCCAGTTTCGGGGGCACCACGGGGAAGGGAAGCGGGGCGACGGGCACGCCCTCCTCGACCAGGGCCTTGGCCTCGGCCAAGCTGGCTTGGCCATGGATTTGCGTCACCGGCGCCTCGCCCTCGTGCATTGCGCGGGCGCGGTCGGCAAATGCGGTGCCGACCCAGGTCGATTTTTCCAGCGCCTTGGCCTGCACCTGCGCCAATTGCTCCAGCGCGGCCTTGATCGCTTGCGGGGACGGCGCGTCGGGCTTGCTGTTCCCCTTGGCGGCGATCTGCGGCGCCATCACCGCTTTTTCGATCGCGCAGTCACCGCAGAGCGGGCATTCGACCTGCTCCGCCGCACGCTGTTCGGCATAGGCGGTCGAGGAGGCGAACCAGGCCTCGAAGACATGGCCGCTGGTGCAGCGCAGATCGAAGACGATCATGCCAGCGTCACCGGCCCGATCGCGCGGCGATGACGGATCGCCGGCAGGCGCTCGCGCACCGCATCGACCTGCGCGCCGTCGATGCTGGCCAGTCCCAGGCCCGCCGCGTCACCCATGTCGAGCAGAACCTCGCCCCATGGCCCTACGACCAACGAGTGGCCGTATGTCGTGCGGCCGTCCTGATGCTCGCCGGTCTGCGCGGCGGCGACCAGATGGACACCCGCCTCGATCGCGCGGGCCCGCAGCAGAATATGCCAATGCGCCGCGCCGGTCGGCCGAGTGAACGCCGCCGGCACCGACAGGATCGTCGCCCCCGCCTCGGTCAAGGCGGCGAACAGCGCCGGGAAGCGCAGGTCGTAGCAGATGGCGAGCCCCAGCCGACCAACCGGCGTATCGACCACCACCGGCTGCTTACCAGCCGCATAGGATGCGGATTCACGCCAGCTTTCGCCGCTCGGCAGATCGACGTCGAACAGATGCATCTTGTCATAGCGTGCGCGCACGGCGCCGCGATCGTCGATGACATAGGCGCGATTGGCCAGCCGCCCATCCTCACGCCGGATCGCCAGCGAGCCGAGATGCACCCACACGCCATGCTCGGCCGCCGCCGCGCGGACCCGCGCGAGCACCAGATCGCCTTCCTCAGGCATCAGCTTGTCCGCCGCCCGCGTGCGATCGCGGTCGATCAGCCCGGACATTTCGGGCGTAAACAGCATCGCGACACCGCGCGCCCTCGCCTCCGCGATCGCCCGTTCCAGCGTGTCGGCATTGGCGGCGGGATCGATCTCCGCCGTCATTTGCAGCACGGCGATGTCGGTCATGCCGACAGGAGCGGGTCGAGCCCTCCTCGCCTGTCGAGTGCGGCCAGATCATCCGAGCCGCCGATATGCTGTCCGTCGATAAAGACCTGCGGCACGGTGGTGCGGCCGTTCGCCCGCTCGATCATTTCGCCGCGCTTGGGGCCGCCCATGGTAATGTCATATTCCTCGGGCTCGACGCCCTTGGAAGCGAGCAGCGCCTTGGCCCGGGTGCAATAGGGGCAGAACGCCTTGGTGTAGATTTCGACCTTTGCCATGATTGTCAGGTGTGTCGCACAAGGCCGCTTGTCAATCGCCGCCGTCCCGATCGCGGTCGATCACCCGGGCCCAGCACAGGATCGCGACCGACGCCGCGCCGGCGCGCAGCAGCGCACGGACACAGGCGCCGGCGGTGGCGCCGGTCGTATAGACATCGTCGACCAGCACGATATGGCGCCCCACCACGGCCTCGCGATCATGCACGCGAAAGGCCGACGTCACGGCCGCCCGGCGCTGGCGCGGCGACAAACCTCGCAGCAACGGGGTCGGCTTGATACGGACCAGCGCATCGCGGGCGACGGGCACGCCGGTACGCTTCGACAGCGCGGCGGCGATCAACACCGCCTGATTGAATCCCCGCCGCCACAATCGCCAGCGATGAAGCGGAACGGGTACCAGCAACTCGGCCCCCGGCGGCATGCGGCGTGCCATCGGCCCCGCCATGGTGTCGGCCACGCCGATCCGCCCGCCATGCTTCAGCCGGATCGGCAATTCGCGCGCGATCGGGCCATAGGCGACCGCGGCGTAAATGCCCGCATGGGCCGGGGGATCGGCCAGACAGGGGCCACAGCGCAGGGCGGTACCGCCCTCTCCCGGCATGCCGCAACCGGGACAGCCCGAGGCATCCAGAAACCGCAACCCGCCCCAGCAGGCGGCGCAGAAACGGTGATCGTTTTCCACCGGCTCGCCACATCCGGGGCAGCGCGGCGGCAGCGCCCATCCGATAAGGGCACCCGGTACCGCCCGCAGTCGCGAGACCCAGTCCGCCGCAAATCCCGGCCTGTTCATGCGCCCCGCCCCATGGATCGACTTGTTCCCGATCGCACAAGCGCGCACAAGCGCCGCCGTGATACCGCCCGCCATCTTCGACCGTTCCGCGCGCCGCCTGCGTCGCGACCGCGCCCAGCCCGATTATGCCGCACATGATTTCCTGCGCGCCGCCATGCTGGACGGCATCGCCGAGCGGCTGGACGCGGTGACCCGGCCGTTTCGCGACATACTCGACCTGGGTTGTTTCGATGGCGCGTTCGTGCCGCCGCCGGACGCACGGGTGGCCCGGGTCGATCCCGGCTTCGCCTTTGCCCGAACCGCGCGGGGCGTGCAGGCGGATGAGGACCGCCTGCCCTTCGCCGATCGCAGCTTCGACCTGGTGGTCAGCGCGGGGGTGCTCGACCAGATCGACGACCTACCCGGCGCGCTGGCTTTGATTCGCCGGGTGCTGCGCCCCGACGGGCTGTTCCTGGGCGCGTTCGTCGGCGGTGGCTCGCTGCCGCGTCTGCGCGCCAGCCTGCGCCAGGCCGAAGCGGAGCGGCCGGTGGCACGGCTGCATCCGCAGGTCGATGTGCGATCGGCCGGCGATCTGCTGATGCGCGCCGGTTTCACCCTGCCGGTCGCCGATATCGAGACGCTCGACGTGCGATACCGCGATTTCGGGCGGCTGCTGGGCGATCTGCGCGGCATGGCGGCGAGCAATATGCTGGCCGAGCGGCGGCCGATCACGCGCGCAGGCCTGGCCTCGGCGGCGACGGCGTTTGCCGGCATGGCCGATCCGGATGGCCGGACGGCCGAGCAGTTCAACCTGATCTTCCTGACTGGCTGGGCCCCCGATCCGTCGCAACCCCTGCCCGCCAAGCGCGGCAGCGCGACCGCGTCGCTGGCCGAGGCGCTGCGCGTCCCGCCCAAGCAGGATTGATCAGGCGATCATCGATCCGCCGCGGTCGCCCGCCAGGATACGGCCCATCGCCTCGAAGAGCTGGTCCATCGCCACCGGCTTGATGATGACGTCGTCGGCCCCCGCGCCCAGACAGCGTTCGCGCAAATCGACACCGCTGTCGGCGGTGATCACGATGATCGGCAATTCCGCCTTGGCATCGGCACGCGCGCGAATGTGGCGAATGGCGGTGATGCCATCCATCCCCGGCATGCGCAGGTCGATCAGGATCATGTGATAGGTTTCGCGATCGATCATATCCAGACCGATCTCGGCGCTTTCCGCCTCTGCCATGGTCGCGCCGGCGACATCGAGCATGTCGCGCACGACCCGGCGGTTCATGCGGTCATCCTCGATGAAAAGGACGTTCATCGCCCTTCTCCCGTTGCGCGGATGCGTGGCTGATAGAGCGCGATCATGAATCCGCCCTAACGATCATGCCGCTTGCGTTACAAGTGGGCGTTGATCGGTTTGCGGTGAGGCGTCGAACAACATGCGGATCACCTCGCCTCCCGCGACCGGCTTTGCGATAACCTTCATCAATTCCGCTCGAAGAAATTCGTTCCGGTCAAAGGGTTCGTTCTCGGGCCACAAGAGCGCGACCGGCATGGGCCCCGGCAAGGCGTCCAGAATGGACACCAGTGCCGTCGTAACGCCGTCGTCCCGGATCGCACTGTCGTCGATGAGGACCTGGGCGACGCCGCCGTCACGCAACCGCGCCGCCGCCTCTGCCGGCGATCCCGCGAAGACGACCCGGGCGTGAGCGGCGGCCAGTTTGGTCCACATCGCCCGGCGGATCGGATTGCGATCGACGATCAGCAACAGCGGCTGTTCGGGTTCGCTGGACGACGGCACCGGCTGTTCGACCAGGGGCAGCGACAGGGTGAAGTGCGTGCCATGCCCCAATTCGCTGTCCACCGTCACATCGCCGCCCATCGCCTGGGCCAGACGCCGACAAATGGCCAGCCCCAGGCCCGTGCCGCCGAACTGGCGGGTCGTGCTGGCATCCGCCTGGCGAAAGGCCTCGAAGATTTCCTCCAGCTTTTCGGCGGGGATGCCGATGCCGGTATCGCTGACCCGAATCGAGACACCCTTGGACTGGCGGCTGACGGACAGGTCGACCCGGCCCTCCGGCGTGAATTTCAACGCGTTGGACAACAGGTTGAAGACGATCTGGCGGATGCGTGCCGAATCCCCCATCACAATCGTCGGACAGTCGCGAAGGTCTGTGGTGAAACCGATACCCTTGGCCGCCGCCTGATCCTCCCACAGGCGCGATGCCTCGCGGATCGTCGCGGCCAGATCGAACGGCGCCTGTTCCAGCGTCAGCCGGCCATGCTCGATCTTCGCCACATCGAGCAGATCGTCGACCAGCGCACGCATGGTCAGGCCGGCGCCGTGCATCACCTCCACCCGCTCGCGCGTGTCGGACGACAGGCGGATATCGGCCAGCATCACCTGGGTCATGCCGAGAATGCCGTTCAGCGGCGTCCGGATCTCATGGCTGGTGGTGGCCAGAAAATCGGTCTTCACCGCCAGCGCCTTTTCCAGCCGATCGTTGGTGATCGCCAGATCGCCATGCGCCGCGCGAATCCGGTTGCGGCTGCGCCCCAGCGTGAACAGCCAGATGCCGAGCAGGCCGAGCACGACGATGATCGCCCCCACAGAGCCGAACATGATCAACCGTTCGGTACGCAGTTGCTCGCGCTCGAAAGCGATATTGCGCTGAAGATCGGCCGCCTTCATCCGCGCGATGCGCAGTTCCTGATTGGCGAAGTCGAACCGCGCGCTCATCAGCGCCAAATTGGTCGAGGTCGCCAGCCGGGTCGATTCGTCATCGATCCGCTTCAGGGCCTGGAGATGCTTGAGCGCATCCGCCGTTCGGCCGGTGGCGGCGTAGATGCGATAAGCCGTCTGATGGGCATCCCGCTGCGACACCGGCGTGGTGGCGAGGTCGACGCCGGCAAAGCTCTCATAGATCGCCCGCGCCGCCGCGGCATATTGCCCGCGCTGGAACGCCGCCTGGGCAGCAATGCTCAACAGGGCGTTGCGATCGGCGGGGTCGGCCTCGGGATCGGCCTGTCGCGCCCGCACGATGGCGGCGTTGGCGGCATCCACCCGGCCCAGCCGCAGTTCGCCACGCGCGATATTGCGCCAGACCTGCGCCAGCAGAGCCGGACTATTCAGTTTCTGGGCCAGCTTTCGTGCATCGCGCAACTGGACAAGCGAGTCGGCGACGCGCCCCAATTCGCCCAGGGTGATCGATCGGTTGTTCAGAATCACCATGCGCAGCGAGTCATCGCCGAGATAGGTCGCGCGGGCTTGTTCCAGATATCGCAACGCGGAGGCGTAATCCTTCCCGTCGATATAGAGATTGGCGATCTGAACCAGCGCACGGGCCTGGCCGCGCGGGTCTTCGCGATGCTGGAACACCCGATAGGCGAATTGATAGGATGTCAGCGCACCCGCGATATTCCCGCTGTCGGTATCCAGGCTTCCCTTCGACAGCAGCACATTGCCATGCAGTTCGGAGCCCGGCGCAAGCTTCTGGGCGATGGCCAGCGCGTCCAGGATATCGGCCCGAGCCGCCCGATCATCGCGTAGCCGGATGCGCGCCTCCCCCCTCAGCCACCCGGCGGTGGCCAGCGCCAGCGCACGCGGCTGTGCCTGATCGATCCGTTCGGCGATGCGTCTTGCGCGTTCGGCCTGGGTGATCGCCTGGTCCGGATCGCGCAACATCTCGGCCTTTGCGGCGTCGACGGCGGCGTCGAAGGCCGGAGAAACGGATGCACGTGCCTCGGCCCCTGCGATCAGCAGGGCCAGGGCGACGATCGCGACCCTAAGCGCGCGCACGGGCTACGAAGCGCCCCAACGACAGGGGAGCGGCCTGCGCAATCACCGCCTGATGCGTCTGTTCGTCGAGGAACTGACAAAGCGCATCGAAGCCGATCGGCCGGCTGATCAGATAGCCCTGGACCATGTCGCATCCCATGACGGTCAACAGCGCGAGCGCGGCGGGCGTTTCGACCCCCTCGGCCACGACTTCCATCTCCAGCGCATGCGCCAGATCGATGGTCGAGCGGACGATCAGCGGATCGCGATTGGAACTGGTCAACTGGGTGATGAACAGCTTGTCGATCTTCAGTTCGCAGGCCGGAAGCTGCTTCAGATAGGATAGCGACGACAGGCCCGCGCCATAATCGTCGATGGCCAGCGCGATGCCGATATCGACGAAGGTCTGAAGATTGGCGATCGCGCTTTCGGGATCGCGGATCACCGACGTCTCGGTGATCTCGAACCCGACGCTGGCCCCGCTGTCGGTCACCAGCGCGCAGGCCTGGCGAACAAAGTCCCGGTCGCCGAGCAGAACGCCCGAAATATTGATAAAGATGCGCTGCTCATGCCCCCTCGCAGCCAGGCGGCGTTGATCGGCGATCACCCGGCGGATCGTCCATAGCGTCAGCGGCGCGATGATCCGCGATTCCTCGGCGACCGGAATGAATTCGACCGGCGAGATCATGCCATGTACCGGATGGCGCCAGCGAAGCAGCGCCTCGATGCTGCACACACGCTGCTGCCGCACATGCACCTTGGGCTGATATTCGACGAACAGCGCGTCGCGTTCGATCGCTTGCGTCAGTTCCCGTGCCAGCGTGATGCGATCGAGCCGGTCGGTCCGGACGACCAGATCGCGCACGACCGAGCGGCATTCGATATGCGCATCGGCCAAGGCCTGCTCGGCCTCTTCGAGCAGGCGGATATCGTCCTCATGCGGATTCGTCGCGGTGGCCGCGCCCAGCACGGGCTCGATCCCGCATTCCTGCCCCGCCACCGTGAAGGGGCGTGCCAGGGCCGTACCCAGCAGCGCCAGATTCACGTCCAACGCGGCACGCTGCGGCGCCAGCATCATAATCTCGATCTGGGTGGTGCTCGTCGCTCGTACCGTCGCCTCGGGGAACAGTCCCGCGACTCGCGCCGCCACCGCCTCGGCCAGCATGGCGCTCTGCTCGCGCCCTACATGCCGCCGCAGCATGGCGAAATTGCCGATCGCAACCAGGATCAGGAATTGCCAGAACGGTTCATCCGCCAAACCCTGCGGGTCGTGGGCCACGGGGGCGGCGGTGCCGGACGCAAAGCGAGAAAGGTCGTCGTTCACGACACCAATCTACCGGGCATGGTTAAAGAAGGCGTTAACCCCGTTTCTCGGCTTGCGACAAACCGTTACCCCGAGCGCCGCCAATCCATTGCGATATGGTTAATTTAGGATTAACTATATTTCCGCGCTCTTAAGGGCGTCCACAAGGGAGAAAACCCATGCTGAAGTTCATTCTTGCGCTGATCTACGGCGAGACGATGCGCCCCTGGTAAACATAGGTTATGGTATGAAGCGATTCGGATAGAATAGGTCCGAATCGCTTCATGCTTCTTGATTGTTCACCGTGGATTTTTTCTCGTCCGTTATCGGACCAGATCATCCGCCAGCCGCATCATGAAGGCGGCCCCCCGCTCCATCTGCGCGATATCGATATATTCATCCGGCTGATGCGCCTGGGCGATCGAGCCCGGCCCGCAGATGATGGTCGAGAAGCCCGCCCCCTGAAACTGCCCCGCCTCGGCGGCATAGGGCACCGCGCGCGCCGGCCCGTTATCTCCTGCCCAACCCCGCGCCAGACGTTCCGCCATCCCGTCCGGCTCGGGCGCGAAGGATGGGGTGCGGGAGCGTCGCTCCACCAGCACCCCTGCGCCGGAGAAGCGCGCCGACAGCTTCGCATCCGCCTCCGCACAGGCCGCGAAGAACGGCGCGAGCAGCGTTTCCGGTTCCTGCCCCGGCAGGGTGCGCAGATCGAAGGCGAAGCGGCATTCGCGCGCCAGGATATTGACCGCGGTACCGCCATTCACCTGCCCGATGGTGAGGGTCGCGTGATGCGGACAGAAGGGGCTATGCGGATCGCCCTCGCCTGCCAGGCGATCGGCCAGATCGGCGAGCTGCTGCATCAGCCGCACCGCGACCATATTGGCTGAAGCCCCCAAATGAGTCAGGCTGGAATGCGCCTCGTGCCCCGTGACGGTCACGATCCAGGTGGCGATGCCCTTATGCCCGCTGACCACCACCATCTCGGTCGGCTCGCCCACCACGACGGCGGCGGGCGACGGCACCTCGCGGGCGATCTCGGCGATCATCGACGGCGCGCCCAGGCACCCGACCTCCTCATCATAGGAAAAAGCGAGGTGCAGGGGTCGTGCGCCCCCCTGTTGCGCCACATAAGGCGCAACCGCCAGCGATAGCGCTAGAAACCCCTTCATGTCGCACGTACCCCGCCCGAACAGCCGGTCGCCGCGCCGGGTCAGCCGCCACGGGTCGCTGGTCCAGGGCTGGCCATCGATGGGGACGACATCGGTATGCCCCGACAGCACGACACCACCGCGCTCCATCGGACCGATGGTCCCGTAGAAATTGGCTTTGGTACCATCATCATTGGCGACTCGCCGACCGGTCACGCCGATCCCGGCCAGATGCCGCTCGACATAGGCGATCAGATCAAGATTCGATTCGCGCGACGTGGTGTCGATCGCGATCAGGTCGGCCAGGATGGCGATGGCATCGGCGGTGAGGCGGTCGGGCGTCATGCCGCCATCCTGCCCCATGTTACACCCTTGTGAAACCCCGAGGCGGGCGGCTCAGGCTGCAGGGCTCGAGCCGCCGCGGCATCAGAAGTCGCGCGAGTAGCGCAGCGACCCCGCCGAGCCGCCAAACGAACCCGTCTGAGTCAACAGGCTGAGCGTCCGGGTCAACGCGATCTGCAACTGCGTAGCGGTGAAGCCGCGCGCGTCGGTGACGATCTCCACATAGATATTGTCGGTCAGGTACTTGCCCGCCGCCAAGCTGGTGCCACGCCCGGTCGCCTCATCGGCGCCCAGTACGCGCAGGCGGTCGAACCCGGTGGCCGAGCGCAGCTTGCCGAGCGGATTAAGCCCGCCGCCCGAGCCCCGCAGCGAGTTGAGCGCTGCCGCCAACTGGATCGCCTCGGTCGCGGAAAGATTCTCCGGGTTGGTCCCGAACAGCAAGCGGCTGAGCACCTCGTCCTGCGGCAGGGTCGGGGTCGAGGTGAAGCTGATCTGCGGACGCTGGCCGGTGCCGGTCACGTTGATCACCGCCGTGATGCCATCGGTGGTCGTCGTCGCCTGGATATTGATATCCGGATCGGTCAGCGCACCGCCCCGGAAGCGGACCGTGCCGCGATTCACGTCGAACCGCTTGCCGGCGAAGCTATAGGTGCCACGCACCAGATCCAGGCCACCATTGATCGTCGGCGCCGCGCTGGTGCCGCCGACACGCAGGTCCATTTCCCATTCGGATTCCAGCCCCATGCCGGACACGAAGAGCTGGTTGTTGGCTCGCACCCGCAGATCGAGGCGGAACAGACCAGCCGGCTTGGGCGGTGCCGGCCGATCGGTGGGGCGGGCCACGCGAATTTCGCTGCGCCGCCGCACGCCGGTCAGTTCGGGTACTTCGGCCTGGCCCTGGCGGATGATCTGATAGCGCGCATTGGGCACGGTCAGGTCGCCCTGGATCAGCCCGCCATCGCGGCCATTGGTAATGCGGATCGTGCCGCTGGTCGTCGCGGCCAGCGCATCGCTGTCGGCCAGCCGGGCATTGTTGAGCTGCGCCCGGATATCGATGGGATAGCCGCTGTCCGCCGCCAACCCGATCGAGCCCTGCGCCTGGATGCTGCCCTCGCCCGCCTTGGCCTGAAGCCGCGTGATCTCCAGCCGATCGTTGGTGAAGCGACCCGCCAACTGCATGTTGGTCAGCCGGGTGCCATAGGCCTCATTGTCATAGGTCAGATTGTCGGCGCGGATCAGGCCGTTCAACTGCGGCGCGGAGACACGCCCGCCGAAATCGGCGGCGACCGCAATCGGCCCGCTGAGCTGCTGGTTGGGCAGCGCGGCGAAGGAGAACAGCACCGAGGACGGGCCGTTGTAACGAATTCCGCCCGACAAGGGGGCCTGCATCAGCCGGTTGACCCAGCCGCCATTGCCCGGCGGCAGCGGCCGCAGACTGGCGACCATGCGCCCAACCACCGTCTGTCCGCGACGGATCAGCGCGCGCGCCTCGCCGCCATCGGGGACCAGCCGGCCTGCGAACACGACATCCACCGCCTCGGAGACCGCCGACAGGCCGGTCCGCCGGAAATTCGCGATGGTCAGCCGGGCCTCGGCGCTCGGGAAGCTGGCATCACGCGCCTGCGCGAAGTCGAGCGCGCCGCTGGCCTGCCCGGAAATGCCGAGATTGGGGACAAAGGCGTCGAGGATGGAAAGCTGAAGCTGATC
The DNA here is from genome assembly GCF_000739895.2 of Sphingomonas paucimobilis NBRC 13935. Lineage (GTDB taxonomy): Bacteria > Pseudomonadota > Alphaproteobacteria > Sphingomonadales > Sphingomonadaceae > Sphingomonas > Sphingomonas paucimobilis. Next base: position 19,000 of record NZ_BBJS01000048.1, on the reverse strand, counting down.
CAGCCGCGCCTGGACATTCAGGCCATTGCCATAGGACCCCGCCATCAGCACCGAGCCACGACCGAAATCGATCCGGGTGGGCGACAGACGCCACGCACCCTGATCCTGCCGGATGCGCGCGGGCGCAGCGGTGCGGAAGCGAATGCCATTGGCCTGGCCCTGCGCCGCGACCAGATATTCGCTGGGCGACAGGCGGGCATTGAGCGCGACATTGAACGGGATGCTCGACGATCCGGTCAGCACCGCCTGCGCCGTGCCGCGTCCGCCGGTATAGTTCACCTTGGCGCGGGCCGACTGGATGACGATCTCGCCATAGCGGGTATCGGCCAGTTGCGCGTCGGCGACGATCTGCGGCGCCTTGGGCAGCATGACCACGCTGGCGTTCACGATGGCGCGGCCAATGGTGAAATCGACCATGCCGGGGATACGCGCATTATAGGCCCGCGCGGCGATATCGGCGCGTTGGTTGCCCCCCTGATCGGCGAGTTGGACGCGGCCGTTGATCCCTTGTCCGGCGAATTGCAGCGCGCCGGCGAACGGCCCCGCTGCCGTCTGCACCACGCGGCCCGTGGCATTGATCCCGGCAAAGACCAGGCTGCGGATATCGATCGCCAATTGCCGCCCGGTGCTGACCAGGACATTGGCGGTGAAGGGGCCATAATTGGTGTCGCCCTTGGCGTTGACGGCATAGGCGCCGTTCTGCCCGACGATCCGCGCTTGCAGATTGGCCAGCCCCACGCCGACGCCCGGTCGGGGCGCGCTCAGCACCACCACTGGATTGGTCTGCGATCCCGTCACCCGCGCGGTCAGGGGGCCATATTGGTTGGAATAGGCATCGGCCGATACCGCCAGCGCGCCCGTCGCCGGATCATAGCGCCCTTGCCCGCGCGTGACGCGGAATTGCGGCGCGGCAAGGCGCAGGCCGCTGAAGGTCACAATGCCTTGCGGGCTATATTCGACATCGGCGCGAACGATCGCATTGCCGCCCAGGAAATTGCGCGCGCCCTCGTTGAAGATCTGCGAGGTGCGCGCGACGACGCGCCCCTTCATCCCGAACCCGCCAGACGTCGCCACCAGATTGGCGTCGGTGGTCAGGTTGATGATGCCGATGCTCTCGACCCGGTAATTGTTGACCCGGCCCTTCAGCGCGCCGGTGTACCGGCCGGTCTGGAGATTGGCGACGACGACTGCGGTCGCATCGATATTGTCCGACCGGATGCGCAGGTTATCCGACAGGATATTGGGCATGGCGACCGCGAAGTCGCCCTGGATCGCGACATTGTTGGTCAGCCCGCCGACCGCCGCATTGAGCCCGGCGATCCGCTTCGCCCGCGCCTTGACCGGCACCAGGATTCGGTCGGCATTCACCTTGGCCAGACCCTCGGCATAGAGATTCTCGACCGAGGTTTCGCCAAAGCCGAGCGACGCGGCGCGGATCTTGTAATCGACCGTCGGGGTTGCGAAGGCACCGTCCAGCACCACGCGCGCCAGCACATCGCGCCCGCGCAGATTGGGGGCGATCGCGCCTGGCGTCAGCAGCTTGGCATCGACCGCGAAATCGCCGAACCGGCTATTGGCGAGATCGAGCAGGCCGCCCGCATCGACCATCAGCGCCGCCGAGCGCAGCTTCATCCGCGTATCGGCGCGACGTTCGTTGAGCGTGGTGTCGATCGCGACCTGCAACGCCGGCGCGGTCAGCCGTTCGACCGGCCCCTCCAGATACAGGCCCGGCCGGGTCACGCCGCGAATCTCGATATGCCCGTCGCGCGCGGTGCCGGTCAGGTTGGCCAGCTCGCCACCGCCCAGCGTCGCGATGGCGCGACCATTCCACGCCTTCCAGCCGCCGCGTCCGTCGACCGCCAAGGTCAACGGCGCCTTCAACCCCGCCATCGACGCTACGACGCCGCCGGTCGGTGCCGTCAGCTTGACGTCCACCGCCAGCCGATCGGCATCGGGCACAGCGTCGAGCATGAGCCGCAGCCGGTCGCCCCCGGCGATGCCGGGCCCGCGCAGCGCGTCGGCGCTGGCCGTCACTTGCGCGCGGCGGTCGGCGATATGCACCTTGCCATCGATCGCCAGCACATGGCGCTGCCCCGTCACCGGCGCACCGATCACGAAGCGCTTCAGCGTCAGCCGGTTCACATCGATGTCGAGATCGGGGAGCAGCGGCGCGTTGGGATCGCTCGGCGTCGGCTTCAGCTCGGGCTTGCGCGCCAACGTGACCAGGTCGGCGCTGAGCGAGCGGACGTCGATATGATTGTTGGTATAGGCAAAGGGCCGCCAGTCGACGTTCAGCCGGGGGCTTGACAGGAACACGCCCTTGGGATCGCTGACGCGCAGATCGACCAGGCTCATCCGGCCATAGAGCGAGCCCTCGATCCGTCCGACCTTGATGTTCAGGCCTGAGGCGGTGGTGTAGCCGCCCAACTGGTCCGCGACGAAGCGACGGCCGGGATCGGTATTGATGCCCAGCAGGATCGCGCCGACCAGCAGGATCAGGCCCAGAATGGTGAAGCCGATCCATTTCAGCACACGCTGCCACAGCGGGCGGCGGACGATGACGGTTTCGGTCTGGGTTGCAGGCTCCGGCGACATGCTCTGTTCGTCCGCCATCAGAAAGCCTGCCCGATCGAGATATACAGCGCCACCTTGCCGTCACCCGGACGCGGGTTCAGCGGGGTCGCGACATCGACGCGCAGCGGCCCGAAATTGGTGTAGAAGCGTCCGCCGATGCCCGCGCCGAAGCGCAGATCCTTGCCGGTCGGCAAGGTGCTCTCATAGCTGTTGCCCGCATCGACGAAGGGCACGATGCCGAAATTGCCGAAGCGATAGCGCGCTTCCAGCGCGAATTCGTTCAGGCTGCGTCCGCCGACCGGATTGCCCTGCGGATCGAATGGCCCCAGCCGCTGGAAGCCATAGCCGCGTACCGAGCCGCCGCCGCCGCCATAATAGCGCCGCGACGGGGCGAGATCGTCACGCTCGATACCGAAGATGGCCCCCGCCCGTGCGCGGCCCGCGATCACCAGGCTGTCGTTCAGCGGATAGTAGAATGTCCCCTCGACCATCGTCCGCGCATAGGGACGCACCGCCCCGCGCACCGAGGTTTCGGGGCTGAGGTTCAGTTTCAAGCGATAGCCGCGCGTCGGATTGAGCAGATCGTTGGACTGGTCGAACACCACCTGCCCCGGGATCGCGGCGATGCCATAGGTGCCGCGCCGCCGTTCGCCAGCCGCGAAGTCATAGACGCTTTCGTTGGTGCCGGTCAGTTCACCGCCAAAGGCATAGGTAAACTTCTTCTGCCAGATCGGCGTCGAATCATAGCTCCAGCGGAAAGCGACGGTGCCGATGAACGCATCGAACGCGTCGTAATTCTGGTGGCTGGCCGAGGCGATGACCTGGAACGTCCGGTCGCGCCGCCCGGCATTGGAGCGACGGAAGGTGCCGCTCAGCCCCTGTTCCTGCGTGCCCGCGATCACCGAGGCGATCAGCGCGCCTTCGGGCGGGAAGAGGTTGCGATGGGTGAAGCTGGCCTGCGCGCGCACGCCCTGCCCGGTCGAATAGCCCGCCTCGCCCGACAGGGTCCGTGCAGGCCCCTTGGTCTGCGTCACCTGCAGGTCGATCGCCTCGGTGCCGTCGGGGTTCATGCGCCCGGTCCGCTTGGGTTCGACCGCCACGCCGTTGAACAGACCGGTCGCGACCAGCGCATTGCGCAGATCGTCGGTCAGCCGCGAGTCGTAGAGCTGCCCTTCCTCGAAGCGCGGGAAGACGTTCAGATGACCGAGGTCGAAGACCTTGTCCCCGGTCGTCGTCAACTGTCCAAAGGACGAACGCGGGCCGGTGTCGACCGGCAATGTATAGGCGCCGACCGGCTCGGGTCCCTGATCCTCGAGCAGGATATCGCGGTCGCCCAGCTTGACGAAGGGATAGCCGCGCTGCGGCAGGACCAGACTGACATTGGCCTCGGCGCCTTGGATGCGCGCCGCCTCGATCGGATCGCCGACCTTGAGCGGCAGGTTGGAACGGACCAGGTCGGGCGGCGTCGTGGGATCGGCCTTCACCGTGATCGACGACAGGCGATAGAGCCGCCCCGGCGTCGCAGTCAGCAGAACGTTCAACCGCCCCGCCTGGCCCTCGCCCTGATCGGTGCGCTGGAGCGTCGAGACGGCGGTGGCATCATAATAGCCAAGCGACTTCATCAGGCGCACGGCCAGCGCCTCGTCCTCGCGCGCCCGTGCCGACACCTGGGTCGCGTTGCTCGCCTTGCCCTTGCCATCACGCAGCGCGGAGAGCGACCGGAACTCATCATCCAAGTTCAGCTCGGCCAGCCCGCGTACTTCCATATCGTACCGGATCTCCGGCGCGCGATCGCCCTTGATATCGGCGGCGGTCTGGAGCGGGGTCGAATCGAAGCTGCTGAGCGGGGTTAGCGGCTGGGCCAGTTGCGGGTCTTCGGGCGCGACCGGGGCGATCGTATCGCCGGTGGCGAGCGGCTGGCTGGTCGTGGATGCGGGCAGCGGCGGGGCGGTCTGGGGCGTGGGAATCGCTGTCGCCGACGGCTGGGTCGCTTGCATGGTCGACATCGCTTCGAGCGGCGCGTTGATGTCGCCGCTCAGCGGCGGCAGCGCGGCGTTGAACTCGGCATCGGGGACGATTGGCGCATTCGCCTGGGGATCACCGCCCTCGCGCACCTCGCGGGGCAGATCGGGCCCACGGGCCGGCGCGGTGCCGGGCTGTGCCATCTGGGATTGGGCGGGAGAAGCGAAAGAGGATGGAACAACCAGCGCGACTGCAAGCCAATAATGTCTACCGATCCGTCGCGTCACGCCGTAAATAGCCCCTTCCCGCCAGGGCTCTTCCGTATTTCGGATCGATCCCCCAACGCAGGCCTCAACGCGAAAATGCCCGCCAGGGTTCCGTTGTCGTTCAACGCGATGCGGGCGCACACCCCACTAGGCCGCCGACCGGCACCACCATTTCATCATGCCCCGCCCGCGCGATCCGGAGACTGGCGTCGCTGACGATCGCCCCGTCCTGCAGCGTTTCGCGCTGGGCGATCGTCATGTCGAGCGTCGCATTCACCCCGTCACCGGCATAGCGGGTGGTGCTCGCCAGCCCGAGCGCGCCCGCCGCCCCCGCTTCCACTGCGGGCAGGTCGGTCGATTTGCCGTCGAGCATGATGCGCAGCCGGGTCGGCTCGACCATCGCCACGAAACGCTGGTCCTGCACGGTCCACAGATAGGCCGCGCAGCCGCGCGCCGGCAGTTCCTGGCGTGGCAGCGTCCCGAGCATCAGCACCGCCGGGGCGGCCGGGGCGGATTGAAGGCCGGCCAGCGCCAGCGCGAGCGAGGTCGAAAACATCATGGTGCCCATCCTATCATCAACAGCCATGCCGGATAAGCCGCCAGCGCGAGCAGCAGGCCCAGCGGTACCATATCGTCCGCCGCCAAGCGCCGCCCGAACACATGACGGAGCGCGACATATCCCAGGCCGATCAGGCAGGCGACCAGCAGCACCGCCGGCAGCATCCGCCACCCCAGCCACAGCCCGATCGCGCCCAGCAGCTTGGGGTCGCCCCCGCCCAGCCCCTCGCGCCCACGCCAGCGCCGATAGCCCGCCGCAATGGTCCAGAGCAGCCCGAACCCGGCCAATCCGCCAAGCATCCGGTCGCTGAAGGACGGCCCGAACCCCAGCGCCCCGGTCATCAGCCCGATACCCGCCAGCCATAGGGTCAGCCGATCGGGCAACCACAGCGCCAACGCATCCAGCGCCCCCAGCGCCAGGAGCGACCAGCCGAAGAGCGCGCCGGTCCAGCCATCGGGCCCCGCCACCCAGCCGGCGGACAGGCCGATCAGCGCCGCCAGCCCCTCGATCCGGACATGCACCGGATCGATCCGCGCCCCGCACCGTGCACATCGGCCCCGGAGCAGCAGAGCACTGAGCAGCGGCACCAACTCCCAGGCGCGCAACGTCCGGCCGCACGCATCACAGGCGGACCGCCCCGTCAGCACCGATCGATCGTCGAGCCAGCGCAGGACGAGCGCCGCGACGAACGATCCGACGATCGCCCCCGCCACGCCATAGATCGCCGCCCAGATCGCCGATTCCGCCCCGAACGTCATGACCCGGCCCCCTAGCCCCTTTGCGCCCCCCAGGCAAAAGGCGTAAGGCCCGCGCCAAACAACGACATCAAAACAGACCTATCGGAGAGTATGCCATGACGGACCCCATCGTCATCCTGTCCTATGCCCGCACCCCCATGGGATCGTTCCAGGGCAGCCTGGCGGACGTGACCGCGCCGCAACTGGGCGCGACCGCCGTCGAGGCCGCGGTCGAGCGCGCGGGCGTCGCGCCGGCCGCGATCGAGCGTATCCATATGGGCTGCGTCCTGCCCGCCGGCCTGGGGCAGGCACCCGCGCGGCAGGCGGCGATCTTCGCGGGCCTCGGCGAGCATGTCGAGGCGACCACCGTCAACAAAATGTGCGGTTCGGGGATGCAGGCCGCGATCATGGCCGCCGAGGCGCTGGCGGCGGGTTCGGCCGAACTGATCGTCGCGGGCGGCATGGAGAGCATGACGAATGCGCCCTATCTCAGCCACAAGCATCGCGGCGGCGCGCGCATCGGCCATGATACGCTCTACGACCATATGTTCCTCGACGGGCTGGAGGACGCCTATGAGCGCGGGCGGCTGATGGGCCATTTCGCCGAGGAGGCGGCGCAGGAGTATCAGTTCACACGGCAAGCGCAGGATGATTTCGCCATCGCCTCGCTGGAGCGCGCCAAGGCCGCGCAAGGCTCGGGCGCGTTCGACCGAGAGATCGTGCCCGTCACGGTCAAGACGCGCAAGGGCGCGACCGTGGTCGCCCAGGACGAACAGCCCGCCAAGGGCGATGCGGCGAAAATCCCGACGCTGAAGCCCGCTTTCTCCAAGGACGGCACGATCACGGCGGCCAACGCCTCGTCGATCTCGGACGGGGCCGCCGCGCTGGTCATGACGCGGGCCAGTGTCGCCGATCGCCTGGGCCTCACGCCGATCGCGCGCGTCGTAGCCCATGCCGCGCACGCCCATGCCCCGGCCCGCTTCACCACCGCACCGGTCTTCGCGATGCGCAAGGCGCTGGAACGGGCGGGCTGGTCGACCGGGGATGCCGATCTCTATGAGGTCAATGAAGCCTTTGCGGCGGTGGCGATGATCGCGATGCGCGACATGGACCTGTCGCACGATCGGCTGAACGTCCATGGCGGCGCCTGCGCGCTGGGCCATCCGATCGGCGCCAGCGGTGCGCGCGTGCTGGCGACGCTGCTGTCGGCACTGGAGACCCAGGGTGCCAGGCGCGGCATGGCCTCGCTCTGCATCGGCGGCGGCGAAGCGACCGCCATGGCCGTGGAGCTGATGTAAGACGATTGGTGGAGGGGCGTCACCGCCTGCGAGGACAGTCCTACCTCGTCAGCCGGGACGCCCCTCCGTCAGGCCTTCGGCCCCCAACCGCCCCTTATCGGGGAGGATAAGAGGCAACCTTACGGCAACGTCTCGCCCGGCTCCACGCCCCAGATCGCGCCGACGGGCACGAACCCCGCCTGCCCCTTCACGTCCAGCCGACACCAGCCGCCATTGCACTCGCTGATCCGCCCGACCACGCCGGGCGCGGCGCGCCACAGCGTCTTGGCATCGTCGCTCGGCGCCGAGCGCATCGGCAGCGGCTCGCTGCTCCGGACGATCGCGGTCCGGGTATTGCGCAGCAGGACGGCAAGCATCCAGCCCTCGGTCCCGTCCGGATCCTGCACCTTGCGCCATTCCTTGAACGCGGCGACGACCTTCACGGGCAAATCGGGGCGGCGATAGGTCCAGCTAGCGGGATAGGCGCGCGCCGGGCCGGTCCGCATCCGCGCCAGCGAGGCGCCGATCGAGCCATAATAGGGCATGGCCCGCTTCTCGGGCGCGGCAGCGGCGGGGGCGGCGATCGGGCCGGCCATCAGCATCACCGCCATGCCAGCCAGTCCGGTCATGGACCTGCGCATTCTCATTTCCTCTACTTACCCGCCCAGGGCCGGCTCTACGCCGAGCCGGGGTGCCGCTTCAACCATGTTCCATGCCCGCACCGCCGGCCCCTCATCACCGGTTGACGGGCCGGCGGGCTTGCCCCAATCCCTGGACCATGGTCGATCCACGCCGCTGCCTGAACCCCAGGGTGGTCGTCACCCGCGAACTGCCCGATCCGATCATGGAGCGGATGGCGGCGCTGTTCGACACGCACCTCAACCGCACCGACGAGAAATGGAGCCAGGCACAACTGGCCGAGGCGATGGCGACTTGCGACGTGCTGGTCCCGACCGTCACCGATAGCATCGATGCGGGCCTGATCGCTGGCGCCGGCCCCCGGCTGAAGCTGATCGCGAATTTCGGCGCGGGCGTGAACCATATCGACCTGAAGGCGGCCCGGGCGCGCGGCATCATCGTCACCAACACCCCCGGCGTCCTGACCGAGGATACCGCCGACATGACGATGGCGCTGATCCTGTCGGTGCCACGCCGGCTGGCCGAGGGCGAGAAGCTGGTCCGCTCGGGCGCGTGGAAGGGGTGGAGCCCCGGCGGGATGCTCGGCCACCGGATCGGCGGCAAGGCCCTGGGCATCGTTGGCATGGGGCGGATCGGCCAGGCGGTGGCCCGGCGCGCGCGCGCCTTCGGGCTGTCGATCCATTATCACAACCGTCGTCGCCTGCCGCTCAGCATCGAGGCGGAGCTGAATGCCCAGTGGTATCCCGATCTCGACGCGATGCTGGGCGCGGTCGACATCGTGTCGATCCACACGCCGCTCAATGCCGACAGTCACGACCTGATCGACCGCCGCCGGATCGGACTGATGCGGGCCCATGTCTATCTGATCAACGCCAGCCGCGGCGGGATCGTCGACGAGGATGCGATGGTCGATGCGCTGGAGGCAGGACGGCTGGCGGGCGCGGGGCTCGACGTATGGCGCCACGAACCGCAGATCGACCCGCGCCTGCTCGCGCTCCCCAATGTGGTGCTGACGCCGCATATGGGCTCCGCCACGCTGGAAGGCCGTGTCGCCTCGGGCGAGAAGGTCATCGCCAATATTCGCAGCTGGGCCGATGGCCATCGCCCACCAGATCAGGTGCTGGAGGGGTGGCTTTAGGGGTATCGCGGGTCGGGGGAGCCGAGCCTGTCCGGCTGTTTATCGGTAACCAAGTGTCTGCCTACGCCCGCACCCGGGGGCATTCACACTGCCGATCCGGGTTCGTGATTACGGCCATTCGTCACCCGCGATCTTTCCCATTTCTCCGGCTCTGACAGGCGGCTTCGGGAAAGCGCCGTTTTAAAAACAGGCCATGATTAGCGACGTCAATTTGCCTCCCACCCCCATTTCGCAAAGATCGTTTGAGCCACCGGTGTGGTGAGCCAGGTCGTAAACGCCACCGCGTCAGGGTTGGATTTGCCGGTAGTTGTCAGCCCGGCGCCAACGTCGCGGTAGATACGATAGGATTCTTCGACAGGAACAGCGTCGGCAAGGGTGGGATTGGCCTTTTGCCAGATTCCCCAGATGATCCACGCATCGAAGCTAGGATCGTCCGTCCACGCCTGTTTCGCCTCCGCGCTGTTCTTCGCATATCGGGCAATGTTCGAGCGGAGCGCGCGAACCTTGGCGATATCGCCGGTACGCCCTGCCATGTCTTCCCATAAACCATTTTGTCCGGCGCCATTCACTACGAGTATCCGGTGGCCAGGACGAAAGAGGTCGTTAAGCCCTCGGATGTTGTGGGGGTTTCCGGGCCGAACGAGGATGTTCGATGCTCTCAGATAAAGGGGCATGATCGTCGTGGGATCAATCTGGTCATCCATTGCGGACTGAAGGTCGGTCATCATGGTTTCGGAACCGCTATAGATCACGTCGCCCGTCCGCTTGGCAGCATCGATCCACGTGCTTGTCGGTCCGCTTACGACCTCGACGCTCACTCCGCGCAGCTTGGCAAAGGTCGCAGCCGCTTCCTTCATCGCGGGCACCGGACCACCAGGCCCGAACACATGAACGGGTCCGGCATAGGCCGGAGCAGCGACCATGATTATCGCCGCAAGGGCAGTCAGGATGTATGCACGCATAAGCAACCTCTGTGCAACGGAAGTGAAGAAAGACGACCGTCAACTTCCTCCGAGAAGTTTTCCGTCGACCTTCTGACCATAGTAATCGCCCTTTGCGTGAAACTGCTTTCGAGCGTCCTCGACGGTCGCAGTCTGTCGCGGATCGCGAGGACGCTCCCGACTGTCGATATAGGCCGCAACATCCCACGCCTGCTGATCCGTCAGAGTGTTGCCTTGCCCGTAAGGCATATTGGCCTTGATGAAGCCGGCCGCCGTTGCCACCCCGGCCATGCCCGCCCCCCAGTTATAGGAGCGCGGTCCCCAGAGAGACGGAATGGCGTAGGTGCCGTCCGGGTTCGCATGCCCCTGTCCGTCGGCGCCATGGCATGATGCGCACTGGTCCGCGAACACGGTCGCGCCGCGATCAGGATCGTGGCCGAGTGGGGTGGCATCGAGCTTCATGAACCCGCGACCGGGTAATGGCTTGCCGAACGGCGCTCCGGTTGCGAGCCAAGCGAAGTAGCTCTGCAGATCACGGTAGATATTGTCGCCGTAAGGCGGCGGGGTGCCGGCCTTTGAGGCAGGCGCATTCATCGAGTATAAAAAGCAGTCGCGAATGCGGTCCTCCATCGTGTTCACCCGGCCGTTCTTCGCGCGATACGCCGGGTAGCTGACCCAGGCGGCCCACATAGGCGAGGCATCCGCCTTGCGCCCGGCGTCAAGGTGACAGTTGCTGCACGTCAGTCCGTTGCCGACATAGCGGCCGGCATGAGCCGTGGTGGCGGTGAAGATCAGGCGTCCGCGCCGGATTGCGTCCCCATTCGGCCCGGCGGGAATGGTGTTGTCCGTCGGTGGCGAGAAGGCGGCATCCGCCGCTACCTCATCTGGCGCCGAGACCGGCGCATCGGACTGTCCGACCTTGTAGGTAACGACGAGGATCAGCAGCGTAACCGAGATGGCGAAGATGATGCGCTGGGCATCGCCGTCGTCGCCTGGAGTGGGGGGCAGAGGTTCGGTCATTTGCCGCCGCCAAAGCGGTTGAGCGGTAGCTTGAGAAACGCCGTGCCACAGGCCTCCGCCTCTGGAAGGCGGCCGCCGCGAATGTTCACCTGAAGCGCTGCGAGCATGAGGTTCGGCAGCGGCAGGGTCGCGTCGCGGGCCTCGCGGGTGGCGACGAACGTCTCCTCGTCGATACCGTCGCGCACGTGAATGTTGTGCTGACGCTGGTCGGCGACGGTCGATCGACCGATCACCTCGCGACCATCCTTGCCATAATCGTGGCCGACATAGGTCGCGGTCCCAGGCGGCAGCTCGAGAATGGCCCGGATCGAGCGCCACAGTGCGCGCGCGTCGCCGCCCGGGAAATCGGCTCGGCTGGTGCCGCTGTCGGGTACCATCAGCGTATCGTGAACGAACGCGGCGTCGCCGACGACGTAGGTGATCGAGGCAAGTGTATGGCCCGGCGAGAACATCACGCGCGCCTCGAGCGAGCCGATCCGGAACGTCTCGCCATGGGCGAACAGCTTGTCCCACTGGCTGCCGTCGACCCGCAGGTCTGGCAGGCAGTAGATGTTCTGCCAGAGCTTCTGCACCTCGGTGACTTTCGCGCCGATCGCGGTTCGGCCGCCGGTCTTGCCTGCCAGATAGGGCGCTGCCGAGAAGTGATCGGCATGGGGATGAGTGTCGAGCACCCATTCCACCGTCAGCCCCTTCGCGGCGACATAGTCGAGGATGCGATCAGCGTTGGTGGTCGAGGTCGCGCCGGCGCGGGGGTCGAAGTCCAGGACGGGATCGATGATCGCAGCCCCTTTCGTGGTTCCGTCGACGACGACATATTGGAAGCTGCCCGTGCGCTCGTCATGAAACGACGCGACCGTCATGCCCTCATGGCTATACTCGATCATGGTCCTATCCTCTCCTGTCGATCGGCTGGCCGGCCGCTCCGGTGACGACCTTGCGCAGCATACCGGATCGCTTCCTCCATCGCCGGAAAGGCATGGCGGCAAGCGGCGCAACGACACTCGGGAAAGATTGCGAAGCGCACTGTCGTATCGGCGGCACCGGGTCCGGCGAACGGCCGCCGGCTAGCATGGCGTCCGCACGCGGGCCGATGCCGCGCTCGATCGGCATGGTCCGGCCCGGTAGCTGTCCGACCCTCCAGCCGCCCACCATCACAGAACCGAATTGCACCGCCTGCCTGCGGGTGAGCGGCGCGGGCATCGTCAACGAGCCTCGGACTTGGAGCGCGCGGTCGCGACAATGCGGCGCAGCGCAGGCAGGTCGACCGCCCCCGCGACGACCTGCGAACCCACAATGAAAGCTGGCGTGCCGTTGAACCCGATCGCGCTTGCGATGGCGTCGGTGCGTGCGAGCAGAGCATCGATCTCACGCCCGTGCGTCTTCAGGTCGCGTTGCAGGCGGGGCCAGTCGACCTTCGCGCGGGTCGCGGCCGCCCTGATTCCGGCGCTGTCGAGCCGCGCCGTCGAGGTCAGCAACGCCTCGTGAAAGGCGGCGTGGCGGTGTTGCCACTGGCTAGCGATCGCCGCCCGCGCCGCTTCACGTGAGGCCGGACCGAAGATCGGCCAATCGCGATAGACGATCCGCACCTTCGGATCGGAGGCGAGCAGGCCGTTCAGCACCGGCCTCATGCGCCGACAATAGGGGCAGTTATAATCGAAGAACTCGACGATCGTGATGTCGTAGTCGGAGCCGGCACGTTTGGGGGCTACGGGATCGTCCGTTACTGCCTTGCGCGACACGTCGAGCCGTTGCTGTGCGCCTGCCGGCACCAGCGGAAGCGCGATCGTCATCGCGCCGATGATGCCGCGGGTCAGGAGATTGCGACGGTTCATTGGTGTTTCCTTGCCATGTCGATTCCGTCCGCGAGCGCGGCACGTGACAGCTCGCCGAGCTGGAGTTGGACGATCGTGCCGTCTGCCGCGACGAACGCGGTCGCAGGATAGCCGGCGACCTTCAAAGCACCGCTGAGCGAACGGGTGGGATCAAGCGCGACATGCCCCGCCCCGACACCATTGCGGGCCAGAAAGCGTGCGACCGTCGTCGGTGTCTCGCCCTGATCCGCTAGCAGGATTGGCACCGCGCCGGTGCGTGACGCTGCGGCAGCGAGCATGGGCAGTTCGCGCCGGCAAGGGCCGCACCAACTCGCCCAGAGATTGACGACGAAGGGTCGTCCGCGAAAGCGCTCCAGCGGGAATGGTCGTCCACTGGTATCAGCGAGTGCCACGCCGTAGGGAAACCGACCATAGTCGACGGGCGGAACGATCGCCTGCACACCAACCCACAATATCGTTGGCACCGCCAGCGCTGCCAGACCGATCGCTGTATCGCGACTGCGGCCAAGCCGGACCATGAGGAAGGCGGCGGCGCCCACGATCCCGGCCAGCGCGGAAAATCCCCCCTGCCATATCGCCAGCACCGACCAGGGTGCGTCGGCATAGATCGCCGCATGATCCGCGACGTAGCCAATCCGTGCCGTCACGACCCCGGCAAGGACGACGCTGGTCACGACGCCGGCAAACCTGATCGCGCCCCAGCGCCGAGCGAGCGACGCGATGCCGAAGAAGAGCAGGATGCACAGGATCGCGACGCCGCGATCCATCGCGATCAGGAAGGGACCGATCGTAACGGCGTTTCCCATCAGGTCTTCACCCACCCGCGCGGCAGGTCGTCGATCTGTCCACGACCTCGCATCGCATTCAGCGCGACGGGGAGACGGCGGGTGCGATTGGCTTTGGGCTTCGGCAGCTTTCCGCCATGGATCTTGAGCTGGATCGACGGCGAGATCAGGTGCAGTATCGCCAAGGTGGCATCATGAGCCTCGCACATCGGGACGAATGCGTCCTCGTCCATCCCGTCCTGCACATTGCCTTCGCATCGAGCGGCAATGGTCGTTTCCCAGACATAGTCTTCACGCTCAGGCGCCTTGCAGTCGTGGTACAAGAGGAGCGGCAGATCAAGCAAACGCCAGATCGAGCGATAAAGCGGACCGACGTCGCCCCCGGGGACGTCAGCTCGCGCAGGGTCGACGTCTGACACTTACGATTCCTTTCCCTATTTATTACGGTAATTATTTAATTGATTTGCGTCAAGCGTATGATGCTGGCATGTGGGCGACCATGGAGGCTCGCATTCCACCCCGCCTATTTCGCATCGAGTGGCGGCGTCCTGACGCCTGCCCGTTGACGAGCGGGTTACCCGATGCTGCTGCCACCTGCGCTTCGCGCCAAGAAGACCCAGCGGTGCCGCCGCCTGCGGCCCGGTACATGAGCCTTGATCCTATTCGGGCCGATGTGATGGTCGAACGACTCAAGATGCCGGCACAGCCGCACCGGCTGACCATCGGGTTGACGTCGCTGAATGGAGCGCGTGCCGTTGGCGAGATCGAAGCAGTGGCCGGGATCGGGCAGCCAGCGCCAAGCCGACAACCGGTCGAGCTGCACCGAGCCGATCTGGTCCGGCCTCGCCAGGAAGCGCGCCGGATCTTCTACAAGATGGGCAGCGGCGCTATCGAAGATCCGATCCGCCCCCTTTTCACGGCTTTGGGCGCGCACGGGCCTGATCGGAATATGTCCATGCCAGCGGTTTCGATTGCGCATAGCCGGGCCTTTGTCGGCGCAGCCGCTTCTGCCCACATAGGATGATGAGGAGTTGGCGGATGTCACAGAAGGCCATGCTGATCGTCGCCGGCTTGGCGACGATGGTCGCCGGCAGTTCTGCCTTGGCTGCTGATCCGCGCCATCCGATCGTACAGAGTTTCGGTGCCATCACGCCGATGCCGACGGCGAAGGAGCGCCCGGACCCCACCCTGCGCTACCGGGTGCTCTTCAGCGTCACCAAGGCACCGGCGTCGCCGGATCAGGTGAATCCCAATCTTGAGAAGGTGGCGCGGTTCGTGAACCTGCTCGGCGCCGACGGGATACGGCCTTTACCCGGGGACGTGGCTGTCGTGATCCATGGGCCGGCGACGCCGCTGGTCATGAACGACGCGGCCTATGCGGAACGGATGAAGACGAGGACCAATCCGAACCTGCCGCTTATTGCGGCACTGCAGTCCGCCGGAGTTTCGGTGCGCGTGTGCAGCCAGGCTCTGGCAGGCAATAAAATCGATGCCGCCTCAGTCGAAAAGACGGTCGAGATCGATGTGTCCGCATTGACCACGATGGCCACGCTGCAACTGCGGGGCTGGGCGCTGATCCCGGACTAGGCTCCAACGGGTTTCTCAAATTACCATGTCTTTTGGAAAAGGCGGCAGCCACCCAATGTCGGCTATCTCAGTTGCATCCCAAAAAAGGATGGCTTGCGTTTCATCAATATCAGATATTTAGCTGTCGCTCGCGAGGCTCCGAGCGAATAAACGGTCGATTCGCGCCCGGCAGCAAATGCTGGAATCTTGCTTCCCTGATACATGTCAAAATGTTGCGACGCGGAACCCCTTATCGCTCCCTGCATTCCGTTCCTGTCATTCAAACAGGAGCGAACCCCATGAAAAATCTTGCAATTGGCGCGACCCTGGCCGCTGCCGCCATGTCGATGTCGGCATGTTCGACGTTGAAGGGCGCGGCGATCGGTGGTGCGGGCGGCGCCGGTGTCGCGGCGGCGACCGGCGGCAGCGTGGAGCGCGGCGCGGCGGTCGGTGGTACCGCGGGCGCGGTCGTGGGGACGGTCGCGGACTGATCCTAGCGTACGGAAGCGGCGAGCAGCGCCGTCGCTTCCGCCGCCTCCAACGCCCGGATGCGCGGTCCGTCCTTAGGTCGTCCGAATGAGCGGAATAAGGCCAGCAATTCCCGCCGATCCGGCACGAACAGCCCTATTCCTTCCAGGTCGATACGCTCGCGGGATCGGGGTTTGACCGGATGCCATTGCCCGGCGATGGCGACATGGAAACCGGCCATAACCTCGACCGGCACCGGCGGCTTGTCCCATCGCGCGAAAGCGGTAGAGCGGAACAGCGGATCGGGTGGCATGTCGAGCGGTGCGACACCCAGCTTGCCCAGCACCGCACCGGCCAGCGGCTCCTCGACCAACAGGTCGACATCCTTGACCGACCCCGGATCGACGCCATGCAGCGCCATCGCCGCGCTGCCAATGATCCACCAGCCTGCGGGACACGACGCCATCACCTCGCCGACGCTCGATAACGTCGCGCGAAGTTCCGGCGTCATCATCGGCCTTAGTCGCCGGTCAGGATGCGGTCGACCAGCTGCTTCACGCTCGGCACGAACCCGTTCGAATAGAAGGGATCGCGCTTGAAGTTATAGGCGGCGTGGCCGGCGAACATCAGATTCTGCTCGACGTCACCGCCATGCGCGATCTCCTGCAACGTCTTCTGGATGCAGAAGCTGCGCGGGTCGGCCAGGCGGCCGGTGGAGTTGGTCTCGCTATCGGCCCAGCTCGAGAACAGGCACTGCGACAGGCAGCCCATGCAGTCGGCCTGATCCTTGCGGATGTCCTTGGCCTCTTCGGGCGTGACGAACACCAGGGTGTTGTCCGGCGTCTTCAGCGCCATGGTGAACCCATGGCCGAACCATTCGCGCGCACGCAGCAGGTCGCCCTTGGTCACCCAGAAATTCTTGCCCTTCACGCCCACATCGAGCTGGAAGATGTGATCGCCCGCTTCCTGGGTCGAAAAGGCGATCTGGCGCTCCGAACGCGCTTCGAGGTTCCGCAGGAAGGGATTGCGCACCGCGCTGGAATAGAAACCGGTGGGCGAGAAGCGATGGAGAAGGACATCGCCCTGCTCGATCGTCATCAGCCGCTGCTTCCACTCTTCCGGGATCGGGCTTTCCTGGGTCAGCAGCGGACGCGTGCCGAACTGGAAGGCGATCTTGCCGAGTTCGGGATTGTCGATCCACTCGTTCCAGTCGCGCAGATACCAGACGCCGCCGGCCATCACGATCGGCACCTCGTCCGAAATGCCGCCCTCGCGCATCGTATCGCGCAGCGCTTTCACACGGGGGTACGGGTCCTGCGGCTGGAGCGGATCCTCGGCGTTGGACAGGCCGTTATGGCCGCCGGCCAGCCAGGGATCCTCATAGACCACCGCCGCCAGCCACTCCGCCGCCTTGGAATAGGCGCGCTTCCACAGCGCGCGGAACGCACGGCCCGAGGACACGATCGGCAGATAGCTGACCTGGTGGTGCGCCGCGATCTCCGACAGCTTGTACGGCATGCCGGCGCCGCAGGTAACGCCCGCGACCAGCCCCTTGGTCCGCGCCAGCACGCCTTCCAGCACCCGCTGCGCGCCGCCCATTTCCCACAGCACGTTGATGTTGATCGCGCCCTTGCCACCGGCGATATCCCAGGCGCGCTTCACCTGCTGGACCGCGCCCTCGATGGCATATTCGATCAGTTCCTCATGCCGCTCGCGCCGGGTCAGCGCGCGGTAGATTTGGGGAATGATCTTGCCCTCGGCGTCATAGCTGTCGGCATTGACCGCCGACACGGTGCCGATCCCGCCGGCCGCGGCCCAAGCCCCCGCCGACGCATGGTTCGTGGCGGCGACGCCCTTGCCCCCTTCGATCAGCGGCCACACTTCCCGGCCGTTATAGAGGATGGGGCTCAAGCCTTTGAACACGTCGTACCCTTCTGGTCCTGAAAGGGCCTCATATAGCGTGTTAGGATCGCTAAGCGAGGGGGAATTAACGGCACTGCCCAGTGCACAGGATCAGCCGAACGCCCCCGGCCGGCCCAGAACCTTTTCATACAGCGCCTTGTAGCGCGCGACCATCAGGCTTTCGTCGAACTCGGCCCGCGCCCGCGCCTGGTTGGCGGCACCGGCGGCGGCGCGGTGTTCGGGATGGAGGATCAACGCCTGGATCACGTCACGCAAACGCACTTCATTGGCGCGGTCGGCGATGAACTGGTGATTGGCCTCCGACACCATGGTCGCGACATCGCCCACCGGTAGCGACGCGATGGGCAGCCCCGCCGCCATCCCCTCCAGCACCGAAATCGGCGCCTGTTCGGACATCGAGGACAGCGCGACGATGTCGAAATGCCGGATGAAGCGATAGGGCCGGTCGAGAAAGCCCGGCATCACCAGCCGGTCGGCGATGCCCATCGCGGCGGCGGCCTGCTGGATCGTCGCGCGCTCGGGCCCCTCGCCGACGATCACCAGCCGGAACTTGCCCGCGATGCCGCCCATCGCCCGGACCAGCATCGGCAGGTTCTTGACGGTGCGCAGCCCGGCCAGCGCGCCGACCACCACCTCCTTGGGCTGGCGAACGAAACCGGGGATCGCCTTGGGTTCGGGATCGCGGGCGTAGAGCGCGGTGTTGATGCCATTGGGAATGCGATGGACGCGCTCGGCCGGCTGTTTCCAGGTGGTGCGCGCGATCCCCTCCAGCACATGGCTGGGCACCGCCAGCGCATCCGCCGCCGACAGCGCGATGCGGCGATAGATGTTGCGCTCGATCTTCAGCCCGCGCGCCTCGTCGGCGTTGAAGCCGTCCTCGTGATGGACCAGCGGCGGTGCGCCCTTGGCATAGACGCGGCGCGCCATCACGCCGTCGATCGCCCCCCAATTATAGGTCAGCACCAGGTCGAAGCGGCGCATATAGGCCGCGATCGCCTCATAGCGCTTGACCGAGGGCTTGCCGGTCAGCGGCGGCGCGTCCTGCGCGATCTCGTAGCGGATGCCCTTGGCGATGGCATCGCGCGCGCCCAGTTCGTCGGGCAACCCCGAGACGATGGTGTGCCGCGCGGCATCGCCGAACGCGTTCATCAGCGCGACCGCCCGCGCCTCCTTGCCGCCCAGCGAGAAGGAGGAATGGAGGTGGAGGATGTGAAGCGGGCGAGCCATAGGCGAGGGATTAGCGGGCGGCGCTTGGCTTGAAAACCGCCAGTGCCGATGCCGTCCCCATTTTCCTCCCCTGCAAGGGGAGGTGG
>NZ_BBJS01000049.1 GCF_000739895.2 Sphingomonas paucimobilis NBRC 13935 | reverse complement strand
GGGGTATCCCGCTCTCGATAGGGTGACACCCCCTCCACCAGCTTCGCTGTTTCCCTCCCCTTACAGGGGAGGAAAAAAGAATTACCGCCCCATATACAGCCCCGGCCGGTGCCAGGCGAAGAGGATCAGGCTGATCGCCGCCGCGCTGACCGCCGACCAGGCGAGTTGTGGCCCGGTCACCACCGGAATGGCCAGCGACAGGATGAAGACGTCGAGCGCCACCTGCGTCATGCCCATATTCCATCCTCGCTTGCGATAGAGCCAGATGGTGATGACGCCGGTGCCGCCCACGCCCGCCTGATGCCGGGCGAGCGCCAATATGCCCATGCCGATCACCGTGCCGCCGACCAGTGCGGCAAAGGCCGGGTGCACCGTATCGACATGCACCGACACGCGCGTGATCGCCGATGCCGCGCCGATGCCGATATTAACCAGCACCGTCTTCACCGCGAACCGCGCGCCCATCACCTTGTGCGCGAACAGGAAGAAGGGGATGTTGACCAGCGTGAACAGCACGCCGGCGGGCAGCGGGATCAGATAGGACAGCAACAGCGCAACCCCCGCGATCCCGCCCGTCACCAGCCCCGCCGCTTTCAGGAACACCAGCCCCACGATCAGCAGCGCGCAGCCGATGAAGATCGCATAGGCGTCTTCGAGCAAGCTATGCGGCCGGCCGATCGGGCTGGGCGGCGGGGTGTCGGCAGGGGAGGCGGTCGCTGCGGTCATCGAGGGTCCGGATATGGGGTCCGGCATCCGCTCCTGGCGGTCTGCTTCTGGCGGCAGTTTTCGGGCTTCTACCGCATATGTCCCTGCAAGCCAATTGGTGGGCGGTGGTCGTCGGCTTCGACTTCGCTCAGCCTGAACGGCTGTGGGAAAACAGTCTCGATCCCCAAGCTCCTTTCAGGCTGAGCGAAGTCGAAGCCCACGCGCCGCGCTCAATCCGATGATACAAATTATTGGGGGTTGGCGACACGCCCGGCCCGACCATAGGGCAGGGGCGATGACCATGCGGGAGAGACACGGCCTCACGGCGCTGACCGAAAAGGAGAAGCAGACGCTGCGCCTGATCGTGCGGGGCCATGACGCCAAGTCGGTCGCGCAGCAACTCGACCTATCGGTCCATACCATCAACGAACGGCTGCGGGACGCGCGTCGCAAGCTGTCGGTGTCGAGCAGCCGGGAAGCGGTGCGGATGCTTCTGGATGCGGAAGGCGGGGCGATCGCATCGCCGCCCCCCGAATATATGGGGGACAGAAGGATCGGGGAGGCCCCGCCGCAGCCGATGACGGATGAAAGCCGGGCGCCGGTTGTCGGCGTGGGACACGGCATCCGCCGTCCCCGGATCATCATCGGAGCGACCCTCATGACCCTAGTCCTCGGACTATTCGCCCTTGGCGGCCTGACCCAGATGGCCTCCGCCCCGCCACAAGCGGCCCCGGTTTCCGCGACGGCCGCCGACCCGGCGGTGGTGGAGGCGGCCCGGCGTTTCCTGCAACTGATCGACCAGGGGCGCTGGGCCGAGAGCTACCGCCTGACGACCAGCAGTTTCCGCAAGCTCAACACCGAACAGGTCTGGGCCGCGACGTCGGAAAAGGTGCGGACGCCGCTGGGCAGGATGGTGTCGCGGACCTTGCTGAGCCAGGACGACATTCCCGCGCCACCCGCCGGTTATCGGATGGTGCGTTTCAATACGCGGTTCGGGACCTCGGCGGACATCGTCGAAACGCTGACGCTGGAGCGCGAAGACGGCGCGTGGCGGGTTGCGGGCATTTATGTGGGGTAAGGAGGGGCCTGATCGTCCGGTCGCGTTCGTTTCCCGTGAATTCCACGGCCGTTCAGCCTGAGCGAAGTCGAAGGCCACGGGATGCCATTTGTGGCTATGTCGGGGCGTGCACTTCGACTTCGCTCAGTGCGAGCGGAGGTTGGGGGCGGGATGATTGCGTGCACATTCCGGGCGATCAGATTAGGAGGCTGACATACAGCATGCCTCTCGGAGACCGAACCCTTGGCCGACACCGCCCCCGAAACCCGCTTCTTCGACAGCTTCGATGGCACTCCGATCGCCTGGCGCGAATTGGGGGAGGGGCGGCCGGTCGTTCTGATCCATGGCTATTTCTCCGACGCCTACACCAACTGGATTCGTTATGGTCATGCTGCCGCCATCGCCGCCAAGGGCTACCGGGTGATCATGCCCGATCTGCGCGCGCATGGGGAAAGCGGCAAGCCGCATGATCCCGCCGCCTATCCCGCCGATGCGCTGACGCGGGATGGCCATGCGCTGGTCGAGCATCTGGGGCTGACCGACTATGATCTGGGCGGCTATTCGCTGGGCGCGCGGACCGTGTCGCGGATGCTGGCGACGGGGGCGGAGCCGGGCAAGGCGATCTTTGCGGGCATGGGGCTGGAGGGGCTGCTCCATACCGATCGCCGG
The DNA here is from genome assembly GCF_000739895.2 of Sphingomonas paucimobilis NBRC 13935. Taxonomy (GTDB): domain Bacteria; phylum Pseudomonadota; class Alphaproteobacteria; order Sphingomonadales; family Sphingomonadaceae; genus Sphingomonas; species Sphingomonas paucimobilis. The sequence goes on along the minus strand of NZ_BBJS01000049.1, from coordinate 35,261 downwards.
GTCGAGCATTTCACCAATATCCTCACCCGGCTGGGCGAGCATAAGCGCGGCAGTCCCGAATGGATGGCCGAGGCGTTCCTGAAGACGACCGGCGGCGATCCGGTGGCGCTGCTCCATATCCTGAAGACCTTTGCCGACACGCCGCTGTCGGCCATCGAGGGGTTCGATCTTCCCGCACTGGTCGCCGCCGGAGCCGAGGATTTCGACAATGGCGCCGCCGTCGATCTGGCCGATGCCCTGCCGCGCGGCCGCTATGTCGAGATACCGGGCAATCATATGAGCTCGGTGACGAAGCCCGAGTTGGGGGCGGCGATCGCGCAGTTCCTGATGGCTTGACGGCGGCCGCCAAAGCCGCGCAACTGCGCGCCATCCGCCCCGCTGCGAGGGCGCTTCAGGATTTTAGGGGGATAGCATGATCCGTACCGCCGTTTCCGGCACCGTACTCGCCATGGCGCTGGCCAGCGCCGCCCAAGCCCAGACGACCGCGCCCGCCGCGCCGACGCCGACGACACCGGCGACCGTCGCCTCGGCCGATGCCTTTGTCGCGGACGCCGAAAAGACGCTGGCCGAAAAGTCGTTGCCGGCGCAGCAGATCGCTTGGGTCAACGCGACCTATATCACCGACGACACCGACGCGCTGGCCGCCGCGTCGGGCGCGGAGATGACCGACCTTGCCGTCCGCTATGGCCTGGGCGCGGCGCGCTATCAGGCGCTGCCGGGCCTGTCCTATGACACCAAGCGTAAGCTCGACCTGCTGCGCGGCGGGATCACGCTGCCCGCGCCCACCACGCCGGGCGCTTCGGCGCAGCTGTCGATGCTGACCACGCGCATGTCCTCCTCCTATGGCAAGGGCAAGGGCCTCCTCGACGGCAAGCCGATCAACGGATCGGATATCGAGGCGGCGATGGGCAGCGAGCGCGATCCCGCCCGCTTGAAAGAGATGTGGGTCAGCTGGCACGACAATGTCGGTGCACCGATGCGCGCCGATTATGCCCAGATGACGACCCTCGCCAACCAGGGTGCCAAGGAACTCGGCTATGCCGATGCCGGCGCGTTGTGGCGTTCGGGCTATGACATGAGCCCCGAACAGTTCGCGCAGCTGACCGACAAGATCTGGGGCGAGCTGGAGCCGCTGTACAAGGCGCTGCACACCTATGTCCGCTGGAAGCTGAACGAAAAGTACGGCGATGCCGTCCAGGCCAAGAGCGGCCCGATCCGCGCCGATCTGCTCGGCAATATGTGGGCGCAGGAATGGGGCAATATCTATGACGTCGTCGCCCCCAAGGGCGCCGGCGATGTCGGATATGACACCGGCGAGCTGCTGAAGGCCAAGGGCTATGACCCGATCAAGATGGTCAAGGCGGGCGAGGGTTTCTATTCATCGCTGGGCTTCGCGCCGTTGCCGAAGACCTTCTGGGAGCGGTCGCAGATCACCAAGCCCGCCGATCGCGAGGTGATCTGCCACGCTTCGGCCTGGGACATCGACAATCTGGACGATATCCGCATCAAGATGTGCACCAAGGTGAATGGCGACGACTTCGTCACCATCCACCACGAACTGGGCCATAATTACTATCAGCGCGCCTATAAGAACCAGCCGTTCCTCTACAAGAACGGAGCGAATGACGGCTTCCACGAGGCGATCGGCGATACCGTCGCGCTGTCGATCACGCCCGATTATCTGGTGAAGATCGGTCTGCTCGATCCCGCCAAGGTGCCGAGTGCCGACAAGGACATCGGCCTGCTGCTGCGCCAGGCGATGGACAAGGTGGCGTTCCTGCCCTTCGGCCTGCTGATCGACAAATGGCGCTGGGGCGTGTTCTCGGGGCAGATCCCGGCGAGCCAGTATCAGGCCGGCTGGGACGCGCTGCGCCTGAAATATCAGGGCGTGGTGCCGCCGGTCGCGCGCGACGAGACGAAGTTCGATCCGGGCGCCAAATACCATATCCCGGCGGGCGTGCCCTATGCGCGCTACTTCCTGGCGCGGGTGCTGCAGTTCCAATTCTACAAGGCGGCATGCGAGCAGGCCGGGTGGAAGGGGCCGCTCCACCGCTGCTCCTTCTATGGCAACGAGGAGGTCGGCAAGAAGCTGAACGCGATGCTGGCGATGGGCCAGTCCAAGCCCTGGCCGGATGCGTTGCAGGTCTTTACCGGCAGCCGTGAGATGTCGGGCAAGGCGCTGGTCGAATATTTCGCGCCGCTGAAAGTCTGGCTGGATCAGCAGAACAAGGGCAAGCCGCAGGGGTGGTGATGTGCGGCCCCTCCCTGGGCTGGCTTGGGGAGGGGCACTGCCTTGAGGGGCGTTGTCGCTGGCGTTGCTGGTTTGTCACGAGCAGCGGCCCCTCCCCTGACGGGGGAATGGGGGAGCTACCCAACCTCCGTTCAGCCTGAGAGAAGTCGAAGGCCAAGGGAAACCCTGTCTGCTGGGCGATTGTTGGGGCGTGGGCTTCGACTTCGCTCAGCCTGAACGGTGAGAGGGGCGCCGCGTCGCCTCAGTCCCCCCGACGCTCACCCTCATCATCCCGCCTTGCGCTGCTCCCCCGCAATGACAGCAGCGCCGCCGTCACGCCGGCAAAGGCCGCCAGGCTTCCCAGGATCGACGCCACCCCCCATTTGCCGCCGACCTTGTCGAGGCCATGCTTGCCCAGCGCCGGTGCCGGCGCGGGCTTGATCGCCGTCGGTTTGCGTGGCGGTGCCTTGCGCGGAGTCGTGCGCTTGGTCGAGCGGGGTTTGGGCGGCGCCTTCGGCTTGGGCGCTGGGGTGGGCGCTTCCGGCGCCGTTTCCCCAACCGGCTCAGCAGGCGAGGGTGCAGTCGGCTCCCCCTCTACGACCTTCGGCGCGGGGCGTTTGCGCGGGGCGGTCGTACCCGCCGTTTTCGGACTGGCACGGCGGCGCGGCGGGCGTGGCTTTTTTGGGTCCGGCGTATCGACCATGACGAGAAACCCCCTGTTTCGGTTCGTATCCGTAACGCACCGCCCCCGCGCCGGTTGCCGATCAGCGGAAGGGCGGCTCGTTGAAGGCGCGCAGCTTGCGGCTGTGCAGCTTGTCCCCCTCTCGGCGGAGCTGTTCGCAGGTCTCGATGCCGATCCGCATATGCTCGCTGATCGCGCGCTCATAGAAGCGGTTGGCCTGGCCTGGCAGCTTCAGCTCGCCGTGCAGCGGCTTGTCGGACACGCAGAGCAACGTGCCATAGGGCACACGGAACCGATAGCCCTGCGCCGCGATCGTCGCCGACTCCATGTCGATGCCGACCGCACGGCTGAGCGAGAAGCGCAACGCCGACTTGGAGTAGCGCAACTCCCAGTTGCGATCGTCGGTGGTGACGATCGTGCCGGTACGCAGCCGGCGCTTCAGCTCGTCGCCCGACTGGCCCGAGACGATCTCGGCCGCCTTGGCGAGCGCGACCTGGACCTCGGCGATGGCGGGAACCGGGATTTCGGGCGGGAGCACGTCATCGAGGACATGGTCGTCGCGCAGATAGGCGTGGGCCAGCACATAGTCGCCGATCCGCTGGCTGGGCCGAAGCCCGCCGCAATGGCCGATCATCAGCCACGCCTCGGGCCGCATGACGGCCAGATGGTCGCAGATCGTCTTCGCATTGGAGGGACCGACGCCGATATTGACGAGCGTGATGCCCGTGCCGTCCTTGGCGACCAGGTGATAGGCCGGCATCTGATGCCGCCGCCACGCGCTGTCGGTGACGATCTTGTCGACGTCTTCGGGGCGTTCGATGACGATCCCGCCCGCGCCCGACAGCGCGGTGAAGCGCGAACCCTCGCCCAGTTGCGACGCGCCCCAGCGGACGAATTCGTCGACATAGCGGTGGTAATTGGTGAACAGCACATAGCGCTGGCAATGCTCGGGCGGCGTGCCGGTGTAATGGCGCAGGCGGGCGAGCGAGAAGTCGGTGCGCAAGCCGTCGAACAGCGCCAGCGGACGATTGCCGTCCGCCGTCATCCATAGCCCATCGGCGATCTCGTCACCGATATGCGCCAATTCGGTCGCCGGGAAGAAGCGTGCTAGTTCGGCCGCCGACACCTGATCCAGGCTCAGCGCATGGCCGGGATCGAGCACATAGGGGAAGGGGATTTCCTGTCGCCCCGGCACCGCTTCGACCGAGACGTCATAATCTTCCATCAACAGCGTGAGCTGCTCGACCAGATAGTCCTTGAACAAGGCCGGCTTGGTGACGCTGATCCGGTAATCGCCCGCCGATACCAGCCGCCCGAAGGACCGCATCGGCGTTGGACGGCCGCCTTCGCCGCGATAGACCAGCCGGATTTCGGGATAGGCGAAGCACCCCTGTGCGCGGGCATCCAGGCTGGGCGTGGTGCCGTCCTGAAGATAGGCGGTCAGGGCCTCCTTCAGACGCGTGACGGAGGCGGTATAAAGGCGGTCGAGTTCCTCGACGATTTGAACGGCTTGAGTCATGCCCTAGGAGCTAGGCGCTGTCGCCCATGCTGGCAAGCCGGACCCCTGGGGCGATAGGGCGGAAGGCGATGGATCGCCTTCCGCCGGACCTATCGTCAGGCACCCTGGGCCGAATTCTCGTCATCGCCCGTGCTGCGCAGCTTCGACGCGCCGAACGCGGCGCCGGCGACGGCCGCGGCAACGCCCGCCGCGATACCGGCGGCGGCATAGGGATGACCCTTCACCTTCTCACCCGCGGCCTTGGCTGCACCCTGTGCCTTTTCGCTGAAGCTCTTGGCCTGGGCCTGCTTCTCGGGGGGGACATAGGTGGTCATGACCGTTTTCCTCTTTCATCCTGTGGACAGTTGCAAAAACGCGCCGCCGGTGGTCGCTGTTCCACCAGCGATCCGATCGACGGCGCGGTTGGGCGGGTCAGATCTGGCTGAGTAGATGTTCGGCCGAGCTGACCTTGAACTCACCCGGCGCCTCGACGAACAACTGTTCGACCACGCCGTCATGGACCAGCATGGCGTAGCGCTGGCTGCGCGTGCCCATGCCGAACTTCGACCCGTCCATGGTCAGGCCGACCGCTTTGGCGAAGTCCGCATTACCGTCCGCCAGCATCGTGATGCCCGCCGATCCGCTGGCCTGGCCCCAGGCCTTCATGACGAAGGCATCGTTGACCGAGGTGCAGGCGATCTCGTCCACGCCCTTGGCCTTCAGCGCATCACCTTGCGCGACGAAGCCGGGCAGGTGCTGCGCCGAGCAGGTCGGGGTGAAGGCCCCCGGCACCGCGAACAGCGCGACGCGGCGGCCCGCGAAATAATCGGTGCTCGACACCTGTTCGGGGCCCTCCGGCGTCACCTTGACCAGCGTGGCGGCGGGGAGGCGGTCTCCGACCTTGATCGTCATGTTCCCAGTCCTTGGAATGGCTCCGGCACCGTGCCGGGCTAGGCCGCGCCCTCATGCGGTGGAACATGGCTTGATTTCAAGCATGGCGAGGCGAAGCGCTGATCCCTATAGTCGGGATGTGCATCAACTGACCTATCTCTCCGGCCAATTCCTGCTGGCCATGCCGGGCATGGCGGACAGCCGCTTCGATCACGCGATCATCGCGATGTGCGCGCACGATGAAGGGGGTGCCCTGGGCATCGGTCTCGGTGCCACGATCGACGGCATCGGCTTTCACACGCTGCTCGACCAGTTCGATATCGCGCATGGCGACGCCCCCAATGCGCCGGTCCATTATGGCGGCCCGGTCGAGCCGCGGCGCGGCTTCGTCCTCCACTCGCATGACTGGCAGGGGCAGGACAGCGTCGATGTCAGCGGCCGCTGGGTCCTGTCGAGCACGGTCGACGTGCTGCGCGCCATCGCCGAGGGGACGGGGCCCGAACGCTGGATCGTCGCGCTGGGCTATGCCGGCTGGGACGCGGGTCAGTTGGAGGGCGAACTGCGCGAGCCCGGATGCTGGTTCACCGTCGGCGGCGAGCGCGACATCCTGTTCGATGTCGAACCCCAGCATCGCTGGCAGGCGGCGTTCGGCACGGCGGGGATCGACCCGCGCCAGTTGGCGACGGGGGGCGGCACCGCCTGACTGGGGTCGGGGGGGCGGCGCTCTCCCGATAAACGCTGAAGCATATAAAGATATCTTTATATTTGATCCGTAAGGCGATCGCCGCTAAGGCGTCGGCCGTGCCGATCGGCGTGTGTCACGTCTTGGTCGGCCCCATTTTGCACGGAGTTTCGTCGTGTCCACGACTGCTGCCACCAAGAACGATTACGTCATCAAGGATATCGGCCTGGCCGATTTCGGCCGCGCCGAGATCAAGATCGCCGAGACCGAGATGCCCGGCCTGATGGCCCTGCGCGAGGAATTCGGCGCGGCGCAGCCGCTAAAGGGCGCGCGCATCACCGGCTCGCTGCACATGACGATCCAGACCGCCGTGCTGATCGAGACGCTGACCGCACTGGGCGCCGATGTCCGCTGGGCGACCTGCAACATCTTCTCGACCCAGGACCATGCCGCCGCGGCGATCGCCGCCGCCGGCATCCCCGTCTTCGCCGTGAAGGGCGAGACGCTGGCCGAATATTGGGACTATGTCGGCGACATCTTCGACTGGGACAAGAATGGTGACGGCACCACCGCCAACATCATCCTGGACGACGGCGGCGACGCGACCATGTTCGCGCTCTGGGGCGCCAAGCTGGAAGCCGGTCAGACCTTCGGCGAGCCGGAGAATGAGGAAGAGGTCGAGTTCCAGCGTTCGGTCAAGGCGTTCATCGCCAAGAAGCCGGGCTATCTGACCCAGACCGTCCAGAACCTGAAGGGCGTGTCGGAAGAGACGACCACCGGCGTGCACCGCCTGTACGAGATCGCGAAGAAGGGCGAGCTGCCTTTCCCCGCCATCAACGTCAACGACTCGGTCACCAAGTCGAAGTTCGACAACCTGTACGGCTGCAAGGAATCGCTGGTCGACGCGATCCGTCGCGCCACCGACGTCATGCTGGCGGGCAAGGTCGCTGCGGTCGCCGGTTTCGGCGACGTGGGCAAGGGCTCGGCCCAGTCGCTCCGCAATGGTGGCGCGCGCGTGCTCGTGACCGAAATCGACCCGATCTGCGCGCTGCAGGCGGCGATGGAAGGCTTCGAGGTCGTGACCATGGATGAGGCCGTGAAGCGCGCCGACATCTTCGTCACCGCGACCGGCAATGCCGACGTCATCACCGCCGATCACATGAAGGCGATGAAGCCCATGTCGATCGTCTGCAACATCGGCCACTTCGACAGCGAGATCCAGATTGCGGCGCTGTCGAACTACAAGTGGACCGAAGTGAAGCCCGGCACCGACCTGGTCGAGTTCCCGGACGGCAAGCAGATCATCGTGCTAGCCAAGGGCCGCCTGGTGAACCTGGGCTGCGCGACCGGCCACCCGTCCTTCGTCATGTCGGCCTCGTTCACCAACCAGACGCTCGCTCAGATCGAGCTGTGGACCAAGGGCGAGAACTACAAGAACGAAGTCTATGTCCTGCCGAAGCACCTCGACGAGAAGGTCGCCGCGCTCCACCTCGAAAAGCTGGGCGTCCAGCTGTCGAAGCTGAGCGAGAAGCAGGCCGCCTATATCGGCGTGCCGGTAGAGGGTCCGTTCAAGCCGGATCACTATCGCTACTGATCGCTCGTCGATCCTCGCGAAAAGAGGGGGCCGTCCGAAAGGATGGCCCCTTTTCTTTTGGGCTTCCAACTGGCGTATCCTATCCGGATCGGGTTAGAGCATGGCGGATGGCCAGCCTTGCCCCGGACCTTTGCGGATGATCACGATCAACAGCGTCGAGGCGGTTCTGCTGGGGGCCGGCGCCTGCGTGCTGATCCTGGTGGGCACGCTGCTGCTGTTTCTGGGCTTGCGTGCGCGGTCGGAGGCGGGAGCGATCCGGCGCGAGCATGAGCGGCTGGACGGGCTGCTGCGGGCGGGCCCCGCTCAGGCAATGCTGGTCTGCGCCGATGGCCGCATCGAGATGCCGGCGCGGCTGGCCGACTGGCTGGGGCTGGTCGACCCTGCGCGTTTCCTGGAGGAAATGACCGGCGACCAGAACGGCCTGGCCGCCGAGGATGCCGCGCTGCTCGCCGCCGACCTGAACGCCGCGCAGAAGACCGGCCGTCGTTTCCGCCGGATCGTCCGGCCGCAGGGCTCGGCGCGCACGCTGGTGCTCGAAGGAGCGCGTGCGCCACAGGATCAGGGGGCGAGCGGCGCGGTTGTCGTCTGGGCGCTCGATATGACCGAGGCGCAGGACGAGATCGCCCGGCTGGATGCAGAGACACGGCGGCTGGGTGATGCGTTCGAGGCGCTGACCGGGCTGATCGAGGCCGCGCCGCTGCCCATGTGGTATCGGGGCACCGATCTGCGCCTTGCCATGGTCAACACCGCCTATGTCGATGCGGTGGAGGGTCGCGATGCCGCCGATGTGGTGGCGCGCGGGCTGGAACTGGTCGAAGGGTCGGGACGCGGCGGGCCGCTGGCGGGCGCGGCCGCCGCGCGCGATCAGGGGCGGCCGCACGAACAGGTGCTGCCCGCGACGATCGATGGCGCCAGGCGGGCGCTGCGCATCTTCGACGTGCCGCTGACGACCGGCGGGATTGCCGGCTTCGCGGTCGATATCGAGGATTTGGAGCAGTCGCGTGCGGGCGCCAAGCGCTTTGCCGAGGCGCAGCGCGCGATGCTCGACCGGCTGTCGGCGGCGGTGGCGCATTTCGGGCCTGATCGCGAACTCGTCTTCTGCAACCAGCCCTTCCGCCGCATGTTTGCGATGCGCGCCGAGTGGCTGGCCGATCATCCTGAATTCGACCGCGTGCTGGAGCGGATGCGCGAGGCCAATCGCAGCCCCGAGGTGCGCGACTTTCCCGGCTGGAAGGCGGAGCGCATCGGCTGGTTCCGCCAGGCGGGCGGTGGCATCGAGGAGCAATGGCATCTGCCCGGCGGCACGCATCTGCGCGTCGTGGCGCAGCCGCTGCCCGATGGCGGCCTGCTGCTGATCTTCGAGGATCGGACCGAGGAGGTGCAACTCGCCTCCGCCCGCGACACGCTGCTGCGCGTGCGCACCGCGACCTTCGACAATCTGTTCGAGGCGCTGGGCGTCTTCGCCGCCGATGGCCGGTTGCAGCTATGGAATAATCGCTTCCGCGTGCTGTGGGGGCTGGAGGAGGAATTCCTGTCCAGCCATCCGCGTGTCGATGTCTTTGCCGACAAGGTCGCCGGCCGGCTGGCGACGCCCAATCGCTCGGCGCTGATCGTCGATCTGGTCCGCTCGGCGACGATCGAGCGGCAACAGCGTGGCGGCCGTGTCGCCATGGCCGATGGCCGTCATTACGAATTTGCCGGCGTGCCGCTGCCCGACGGCAATGCGCTGATCACCCTGCTCGACATCACCGACAGCCGCCGCGCCGAACAGGCGCTGCGTGACCGTGCCAATGCGCTGGAGGCGGCGGACAAGGTCAAGACCGCCTTCGTCGCCAATATGAGCTATGAGCTGCGCACGCCGCTGACCTCGATCAGCGGTTTTGCCGAGATGCTGCATGGTGGCTTCGCGGGGCCGCTGCCCGAGACGGCCAATAGCTATGTCGAGGCGATCCTGGAGTCGACCGAGCGGCTGGGGCTGCTGGTCGACGATGTGCTCGACCTGACGCGCGGGGGCGAGGGGGCGGAGATCGAGCGCGAGGATGTCGACCTCGCCCGCGTCGCGCGGACGGCGGCGGATACGATCCGCCCGGTCGTGGGACGGCGGCGGCTGGACTTCGCGGTGGAGATTCAGCGCTCGGTCGGGCGAGTCACCGGCGACCGGCGGCGCTTGCAGGAGGTGATCGAGCATCTGCTGCGCCATGCGGTCGAACAGACGCCCGAGAGCGGCCGTATCCTGCTGCACGCCGATGGCGATTCCGGTCGGGCGCGGATCATCGTGTCCGACGACGGACAGGGCATGAATGCCGAAGCGGTCGCCCATGCCTTCGACCGGTTCGCCGAGCCCGAGATCAAGGCGACCGGCGAACGTGCGCTGGGGCTGGGCCTGCCGCTCGCCAAGCAATTTGTCGAGGCGCATGGCGGCACCATCACGCTGTTGTCCGAACCGGGGCAGGGGACTTTGGTGACGGTCGAACTGCCGCGCCGCGTGGTGGAGACGAAAAAGCCATGACGATCCGGCTGACCGATGCGGCGGCGACCGAAGATTTCGGACGACGCCTGGCTGCGCATATCCGCCCCGGCGATGTGGTGACGCTGACCGGCACGCTGGGCGCGGGCAAGACCAGTCTCGCGCGCGGCCTGCTCGCGGCATTGGGCCTGCCCGGTGAGGCACCTTCCCCAAGCTTCGCGATCGTCCAGCCCTATGCGCCGCCGGAGACCGTCATTCCGATCCTGCATGTCGACCTGTATCGCCTGGATGGCCCCGAGCAGCTCGACGAATTGGGGCTGGACGAGGCGCTGTGGGACTCGGCGCTGGTCGTCGAATGGCCCGACCGCGCGGGCGAGGGGGCCTGGCCTCAGGCCCTCGCCTTGACGCTGGAGATGGATCCGAGCGGCGGTCGTATCTTGACAGCCAAGGTGCCCTCGGGCTGGGAAGCGCGATGGCCGATATGACCCCGCCCGCAGATGCGCCCGCCTTTCTCGCCAGCGTTGGATGGGAGGGCGCGGTCATCGCGCCGCTCGCCGGCGACGCGTCGTTCCGCCGCTATTTCCGGGTGACGCTGGAGGGCCGCAGTGCCGTGCTGATGGACGCGCCGCCGCCGCATGAGGACCCGCGCCCCTTCATCGCGATCGCGCGCTGGCTGGTCGCTCGCGGCTTTGCTGCCCCCGCGATCCTGGGCGCAGACGAAGCGCGCGGCCTGGTGTTGATCGAGGATTTCGGCGACGACCGGATGCGCGAGGCGATCGAAGCGGACCCGGATCAGGCGATGGCACTTTATTCCGGCGCGGTCGATCTGCTCGCGGCGCTGCGGGGACATGCGCCGGAGGGCCTGGCGCCTTATGATGCGGCGGTGCTGCACCGCGAGGCCGGGCTGTTCCCCGAATGGTATTGTCCGGCGGTCGGGCTCGACGTGGACGTCGCGGGCTATCGCGCGGCGTGGGAGCAGGTGTTCGCCCATGCCATTACCGACAATCCCGTCACCGTGCTGCGCGACTATCATGTCGAAAATCTGATGCTGGTCGGGCCGATGCGCGGCCTCGGCCTGCTCGATTTCCAGGACGCGTTGGCGGGTCATGCGGCCTATGACCTCGTCTCGCTGCTCCAGGATGCGCGCCGCGATGTCGAGCCGTCGATCGAGCAGGCGATGCTGGAACGCTATCTGGCCGCGACGGGCGAGGGCGATGCGTTCCTGCGCGCCTATCATGTGCTGGGCGCGCAGCGGAACGCCAAGATCCTGGGCATCTTCACCCGGTTGTGGAAGCGCGACGGCAAGCCGCGTTATGCCGGTCTGTGCCCGCGTGTCTGGGCCTATCTGGAACGCGATCTGTCGCAGCCGGTGCTGGCGCCGGTCGCGGCTTGGTTCGACGACAACGTGCCGCCCGAATTGCGCGGCGACCCCCATCTCCTGGCGGCCCGAGGAAACGGCTGATGACCCGACAGCTTTCGCTGCGTCCCGTGCCTGGCGGACGCGTTCCCCGCACCGCGATGGTGATGGCGGCGGGCCTGGGCAAGCGGATGCGCCCGCTGACCGCGACGCGCCCCAAGCCTTTGGTGTCGGTCGCGGGCAAGCCGTTGATCGATCATGTCTTCGACCGGCTGGTCGCGGCCGGGGTCGAGCGGGCGGTGGTCAACGTCCATTACCTCGCCGACCAGCTCGAGGCGCATCTGCGGGATCGCTTTCCGAACGTAGAGATCCTCATCTCGGACGAACGTGAGCAACTGCTGGAAACCGGCGGCGGGCTGGTCAAGGCGCTGCCGCTGCTAGGTGACGAGCCGGTGCTGGTCGTCAACAGCGACAATCTGTGGGTCGATGGGCCGGTCGATGCGATCCGCCTGTTGTCCTCGCGCTGGGGCGAGGCCACGATGGACGCGCTGCTTCTGATGGTGCCCTTGGCGCGCGCGCATAATCATAATGGGCAGGGGGACTTTCATCTGGGCCCTGACGGCCGGATCATCGCGCGGCGTGCGCCCAACCGGGTTGCGCCCTTTTCCTATACGGGGCTTCAGATCCTCCATCCGCGCCTGATCACCGATGCGCCCGAGGGGCCGTTTTCGACCAATCTCTTTTGGGATCGCGCGATCGAGGCCGGGCGTGCTTATGGCCAGGTGCATCAGGGCCTGTGGTTCGATGTCGGCACCCCGCGCGCCATTCCACAGACGGAGCTGATCCTGGGGGATGGCTGAGCCGCGCCGCCCCCGCCTTCATACCATTCCTGCCCATCGCGGTTTCGCCGACGCGCTGGTCGCCGGGTTGATGCGCCGTACCGGGGGCGATCCGCTGACGCTGGCACAGGGGATGATCCTGCTGCCGACCAATCGCGGCGTGCGCGCGGTGACCGAGGCGTTCGTGCGCGCGAGCGGCGGCGGGCTGATCCTGCCGCGCATGGTGGCGCTGGGCGATCCCGAACTGGGTGAGGCGGCGGGCTCGGCGCTCGACCCCGCCGATGCCGAAGCCCCGCCGCCGCCCGCCATCGCCCCGTCGGCGCGGCGCATGATCCTGGCACGGCTTGTCGAGGAGGAGCGCAAGCGCGCCGGCCAGCCGGTGACGGCGGCCGAGGCGGTGCGACTGGCGGGCGATCTGGCGCGCACGCTCGATCAGATGCTGATCGAGGAAGTCGAGCCCGCCGAGCTCGCCGCGCTTGATCTGGGCCCCGAGCTGACCGAGCATTGGCAGGCCGCGCTCCAGACCTTTTCGGTCGTGCTCGATCGCTGGCCCGCCATATTAGCGCGCATGGGGCGGATCGATGCGGCGCGGCGGCGGACATTGCTGTTCGACCGGATCGTCACCCGCTGGCGCGACCAGCCGCCCGCCGGCTTCGTCTGTGCCGCCGGCGTCACCGATACCGCGCCCGCCGTCGCGCGGGTGCTGCGCTGCGTGTCGGAAATGCCGGGTGGCTCGGTGGTGTTCGCCGGGCTCGACCTGACCATGCCTGCCGAGGAATGGGACGCGCTGGGGCCGCACAAGCCCGATCCCGTGACGGGTCGCATCCGCCGATCGATCGAGACTCATCCGCAATATGCGCTGAAGCTGTTGCTCGACCGCATGGGGGTCGGGCGCGATGAGGTGACCATATGGCGCGGCGGCGGCGATTATGATGCGGGGGCGGCGCGCGGACGGGCCATCGCCAATGCCATGGCCCCGGCCGACTTCACTGGCAAATGGACCGACCTGCCCGCCGAGGATCGGCGGCTGTCGGGCGTGTCCACGATCGAACTCGCCACCCCTGCCGAGGAAGCGCAGGCTATCGCGCTGGCTCTGCGGGAAGCCGTGGAGGAGCCCGGGCGCACCGCCGCGCTGGTGACCCCCGACCGCGCGCTGGCCCGGCGGGTGGCGGCGCATTGCCGACGCTGGAACATCTTGATCGACGATACGGCGGGGCGGCCCTTGTCGATCCTGCTGCCGGGCACTTTCCTGCTGCAACTGGCCGAGGCGGCGGCACAGCATTTCGCGCCCTTGCCGCTGCTCGCACTCCTCAAGCATCCACTGATCCATGGCGATATGGAGCGGGTTGACTGGCTCGATGGAGTCCGCTCGCTCGATCGCGGATTGCGGGGGCCGCGACCGGCGCCGGGGCTGGACGGCATCGCCGCGCATATCGCCGACCGTCCCACCGCCGCCGGCTTCTGGGCCAAGGTCGCGCCGATGCTCCAGCCGGTCGGCCGGACGTTCGGCGATGGTGCGCAGACATTGCGCGGGCTGCTCGCCTGTCTGCGCGAGTGCGGGCAGGCGCTATGCGGTGATGCGCTGTGGACCGGGCCGGCGGGGCGCGCGGCGGCCGAATTCCTGTCGGGCTATGAGGAGCAGGCCGATCACGGCCCGGTGCGGATCGATCCCGCCGATCTGCCCGGCCTGATGCGCAGCCTGCTCGACGAGATCGCGGTGCGGGCCATCCCGCGCGAAGGCCAGCATCCGCGTCTCGCCATCTACGGGCCGATCGAGGCGCGTCTCCAGACCGCCGACCTGATGATCGCGGCGGGCTTGAACGAAGGGGTATGGCCCGGCCGACCCGCGCCCGACCCCTGGCTCGCGCCGCGTATCCGGGCGCAACTGGGGCTGGTCGGGCTTGAGCAGCGGATCGGCATCGCCGCGCACGATCTGGCGCAGGCGATGGGGGCGCCGCGCGCGATCCTGACGCGTGCGCGCCGCGATGCCAGTGGCCCGACGCTCGCCTCGCGCTTCTGGTTGCGGCTTCAGGCCATGGCGGGGGAGCGGTTTGAGGGGCATCCGACGCTGGCGGCGTGGGCGGAGCGGCTCGACCGGCCGGATGCGTACACGCCCGTCGATCGGCCCGCGCCCAAGCCGCCCGCGCGCCTGCGCCCCACCGTTATTTCGGTGACCGAGGTCGACCGGTTGAAGGCCGACCCTTATGCCTTCTACGCCCGGCGCGTGTTGCGCCTGACCCCGCTCGATCCCGTCGATGCCGATCCCAGCGCGGCGTGGCGCGGCACCGCCGTCCATGACATTCTGGAAGCGTGGTGGAAGGAAGATGCGTGCGCGGTCGAGGCGCTGCGCCCCCGCGCGCTGGCCATGCTGCGCGACCAGCGGACCCATCCGATGATGCGCGCGCTGTGGCAGCCCCGGTTGATCGAGGCGATCGACTGGATCGCCGCAGAGGTCGCCGCCAAGGCCGCCGAAGGGCGCCATGTGCTGAGCGCGGAGGGCAAGGGAGAGGCGAAGCTGGCGGGTGTGACGCTGACCGGCCGGTTCGATCGGATCGACCGCACCCCGGACGGTGGGCTGGTGGTGATCGACTATAAGACCGGCAAGCCGCCCTCCGCCGTTGCGGTGCGTGAGGGGTTCAGCCTGCAACTCGGTCTCCTGGGCCTGATCGCCGAACGGGGTGGATTCGAGGGCGTGGCGGGCAAGGCGGGCGGTTTCGAATATTGGTCGCTGGGTCGTAGCCGCGAAGGCCTGGGCTATATCGCCACCCCGGTCGATCCCGAGGGCAAGCGCGACCGCATCCGCACCGACGAATTCGTGGCGATCGCGGCGGCGAACTTTGCCGATGCGGCGGGGCAGTGGTTGACGGGCGATGCGCCGTTTACAGCCAAGCTGGTGCCCGAATATGCGCCCTACGCGGAATATGATCAGCTGATGCGGCGGGATGAATGGTATGGCCGTGATCGGTAAATCCTCTGGGCCGTTCGCGCTGAGCGAAGTCGAAGCGGACGTGATGAACGGTGTTCCCGGCGAGCGTTTGGACGTGGCCTTCGACTTCGCTCAGGCGGAACGGGGCGGGGGATTGAAGGGGGCAGGAGGCCTGGTCCCAACCTCCGTTCACGCTGAGCGAAGTCGAAGCGCACGGGATGCCGCTCGCCCCATGGAGCACATCGCATGAGCGCCCGCCCCATGGCCAACCTCCCCCCACTCAAGGGCGACCAGGCCGCCGCCAGCGATCCCACCGCGCATGTCTGGCTGTCCGCCTCGGCCGGCACGGGCAAGACGCAGGTGCTCGCCGCCCGCGTGTTTCGCCTGTTGCTACGCGGCGTCGCGCCCGAGTCGATTCTCTGCCTGACCTTTACGAAGGCCGGCGCGGCGGAAATGGCGCAGCGGATCAATGGCCGGCTTGCTGCCTGGGTGCGGATGCCCGAGACCGAGCTGTTCGCCGACCTCAAGGCGCTAGGCGAGACCGCCGGCCCCGAATTGCGCGAACGCGCCCGGACGCTGTTCGCACGAGTGCTCGACGCGCCGGGCGGCGGGCTTCGCATTCAGACCATTCATGGCTTCTGCCAAGGGCTGCTCGCGGCCTTTCCGGTCGAGGCGGGGCTCGCCCCCGGCTTCCGTCCGCTGGAGGCGCGCGAAGAGGCGGTGCTGGCGCGCGAAGCGCTGGCGCGGATGCTGGAGACGGCCGAGCGCGAAGGGCGGGTCGGTCCGGTCGAGACGGTCGGCGCGCTGTCGCTGCGTCTGGGCGAGGGCGGGGCGGAGGCGTTCCTCGCGGCCTGTGCCCATGCCCCGGCGGCGCTGGAGGCCTTGCCAAGCGGTATCCTGCCCTGGCTTCGTCGTGCCCTGGACCTGCCATCGGGCGATATCGACGAAGCGATCGCCGAGGGCGTCGAGGATATCGACGAGGACGCCGTCGCCCGGCTGGCGGGGGCCAATCGGGCCTGGGGCACCGCGACCGGCGAGAAGGCGGCGGCCGCGATGGAACGCTGGCTGGGCAGCGACCGGGCAGGGCGGGTGGCGCTGCTCGAAGCGCTGATGGGCACGGTCTTCACTGCCAAGGGCGAGCCGCGCAAGGCGTCCAAGAAGCTGGTCGATGCCGACCCCGATTATGAGGATATGGCGAGCGAAGTCGGCGAGGCCTGCCGCTATCTGCTAAGCCTCGCCGCGCGTGCGCGCCATGCCGATCTGCTCGCCGATGGCCTGAGCGTCGGTCGCGACTATGCCCGTGCCTATGGCCAGGCCAAGCGCGCGATTGGGGCGGTCGATTTCGACGACCTGATCCGCATGACGGTCGATCTGCTCCAGCGTCCGGGCATCGGCGAATGGGTCCGCTACAAGCTCGATCAGGTGACCGAGCACGTCCTGATCGACGAGGCGCAGGACACCAACCTCAACCAGTGGCTGATCGTCCGAGCGCTGGCCGATGAGTTCTTCGTCGGCCGGGGGCTCTATGCACCCTCAACCCGGACGCTGTTCACCGTCGGCGATTACAAGCAGGCGATCTTCGGTTTCCAAGGGACCGACCCGATCAATTTCCAGGCGGCGGAGCAGCATTTCCACCGCCGCGCTCTGCAGGTGGCGGGCGAGGAGGATTGGCCGACCGAGGAGCGCGGCCTGCCGTTCAACCGCCTGTCGCTGACACACAGCTTCCGCTCGACGCGCCCGATCCTGGAATTCGTCGATGCCGCGGTCGAGGCGCTGGCGGAGCCGGGCATGGGGCTGGCCGGCGAGGTCGAGCGTCATGCCAGCGAGGTGAAAGGCCCCGGTCGCGTCACGCTCTGGCCGCCGGTCGTGGCGGGGGGCAGCGACGAGGACGAGGAGGGCTGGATCGACGATGCGGTGCGCAAGGTCGCGACCGACATCGCGCGCGCCGTCCGCCGCTGGCTCGACGACGGGCTGATGCTGGAGAGCAAGGGGCGCCGGCTGGAGCCGCAGGATATCATGATCCTGGTCAAGCGGCGCGGTGACTTGGCCTCGCTGATCGTCGCGCGGCTCTATGCCGAGGGGGTGCCGGTGGCGGGCGTCGACCGGCTGCGGCTGAACGCACCGCTGGCGGTGCAGGACCTGCTGGCGGCGGTGCGCTTCGTGCTGCAACCCGAAGATGATTTGTCGCTTGCGGCGCTCTTGGTGTCGCCGCTGATCGGTTGGTCGCAGGAACGCTTGATGGAGGCGGGGTACCGCGAGCGTGGATCGCTCTGGGCGCATCTGACGCGGACGCTACCGGCTGACGATCTCGCCCCGTTGCGGCAGATGCTGGGGCGCGCCGATGTGTTCACCCCCTATCAGTTTCTGGAGGAATTGCTGTCGGGGCCGCTTGATGGCCGACGCAAGCTGATCCGCCGGCTGGGGACCGAGGCGCGCGATCCGATCGAGGAATTGCTAAACGCCGCGCTGACTTTCGAAAGCACGACCACGCCCTCGCTCCAGCGCTTTCTCGACTGGTTCGATCGCGGCGACGTCGAGATCGTGCGCGATCCTTCCGCGCCGCTCGATGCGGTGCGGGTGATGACCGCGCATGGGTCCAAGGGGTTGCAGGCGCCGCTCGTCATTCTGGCCGACGCCACCGCCGATCCGACCGCCAGCCCGCGATCGATCCTGCGCTGGACGCCCGAACCCGGCGCGCTGCCCATCCCGGTCTTTCCGCCACGCGCCGAGGAGCGGGGCGGGCCGCTGGATGCGGTCGCGGCCGAGATCGCCGCGCGTGAACTCGCCGAGCATTGGCGGCTGTTCTACGTCGCGGCGACGCGGGCCGAGGAGCAGCTGGTGGTCGCCGGCGCGCTGGGCAAGCGGGCGGCGGGCGTGCCCCCGATGCATAGCTGGTACGCGACTTGCGCCCGCGCCATGACCGCGCTGGGCGTCGCGGAGACCGAGCCGGGGGACGGCCAGTCGCGGACCTTCTACGGCATGACGCCACAGGCGCCGTTCGCGCCCCATTCGGGCGCGTCCACGCCGTCGCCGGTCCTGCGGGCGGAGGCACCCTTGCCCGATTGGGTGCATCGTCCCGCCCCGCAGGAGTCGCGCCCGCCGCGTCCGCTGGCCCCGTCGTCGCTAGGCGAAGATCTGGTGGCCGATCCGCCACCGACCCCGGCGATGCGCGCGGCGGCGGAGCGAGGGCGGCTGATCCACTGCCTGCTCGAACGGCTGCCCCCGGTCGCGCCCGAAGCGCGGCGCGGCGCGGCGGAGCGCTGGTTGGTCCAGGCCGCCGGCGTCGAGAATGCCGATTTGCGCGCCGATGTCAGCCAGGCCGTGTTCGGTATTCTGGACGATCCGGCCTATGCCGCGCTGTTCGGGCCGGGATCGCTGGCCGAAGCGCCGATCGCGGCGACGCTGGCGAGCGGGCTGGTGGTGTCGGGCCGGGTCGACCGGCTGCTGATCGAGGCGGATGAGATCCGGCTGATCGACTACAAGACCGGACGCCGCGCGCCGGGCGGGCTGGACGATGTGCCGGTGTTCCATCTTGCGCAGATGGCGGGCTATGCCGCCGCGCTGGAGGTCATCTTTCCGGGGCGGCGCGTCTCGGTGGCGCTGCTCTATACCGCCGGGCCTCGATTGATCCCTGTGCCCGATAGGGTGCTCGCCGCCCACAAGCCGGGCTTTCGCGACGGGGAGCAAAGCTTGGCATTCGGAGGTTGAGCGAGCATCGGCCGCCCCCTAGATGTAGGCCATCAAGGAGAAACGAACATGGCAACCAAGCAGATCACCGACGCTAGCTTCGAAGCGGACGTCCTGAACTCCGACAAGCCGGTGCTGGTCGATTTCTGGGCCGAATGGTGCGGACCGTGCAAGATGATCGGCCCGTCGCTGGAGGAACTGTCCGAGGAACTGGGCGAGCAGGTGACGATCGCCAAGCTGAACATCGACGACAATCCCGACGCCCCCGGTCGTTACGGGGTCCGCGGCATCCCGACGATGATCCTGTTCAAGGGCGGTGCCGCCGCCGCGACCAAGGTCGGCGCTGAGCCCAAGGGGCGGATCAAGGCCTGGCTGGAAGGCGCGCTCTGACGCCGATATCGGTTTGGTAAAGAAAGGGGGGCTTCCTGGTCTGGGAAGGCCCCCTTTTTCTTTGGCCGGGTGGGAATGCGCTCAGCTCAGTGGGATCATTACCACGTCGCGAAAGGCTTGGCGCTCCTGCAAAGCCGCATACCAGCGTTCTAGATTGGGCCGTGATGGCCGCTCGACCGGCAACTGAAACCAGGTGTTCGCATAGGCGGCGACGGGAATATCCCCGATCCCGAACGCATCCCCCGACAACCAGGGCTGCCGCCCCAGCACATCGTCGAGGATGGCGGACAGCGTCGCCGCCCGCGCCACGCTGCGCTCGACCAGTCCGGCATCGCGTTTCTCGGGTGCCGTCCGTACCATCTGGAAGAAGATCGGCCGCACCGCATCGGCCCAGGTGAAATGCCAGTCCATCCACCGCTCGGCCGAGGCGCGCGCCTTGCGGTCGATGGGGTAGAAGGCCTCACCGCCGTAGTTCGCAGCCAGATAGCGCAGGATGCTGTTCGACTCCCACAGGACGAAGCCGTCATCCTCGATCGTCGGGATCAGCGCATTGGGGTTTAGCGCACGATACGCCGCGTCCATTCCGAACGACCCGCCGACATCGCGCCGGTCATAGGCTAGCCCCATTTCCTCGGCCAGCCAGACGACCTTCTTGACGTTGTGCGAATTGATCCGGCCCCAGATGGTCAGCATCCGCCTCAGCTCCGGTAATCGGCGTTGATCGAAATATAGCCATGGGTCAGGTCGCAGGTCCAAACCGTCGCGACGCCGTCGCCCAGGCCCAGGTCGACGCCGACCGCGATCTCCTGCCCCTTCAGATGCGCGGCGACGGGCGCCTCGTCATAGCCTTCGACGGCTAGGCCGTCCTTCGCCACCAGCGTCTCGCCGAAGCGGATCGACAGCTTGTCGCGCTCGGCCGGTTCGCCCGCCTTGCCGACGGCCATGACGACGCGGCCCCAATTGGCATCCTCGCCCGCGATGGCGGTCTTCACCAGCGGTGAGTTGGCGATCGACATGGCGATGCGATGCGCCGAGCGGTCGCTCTCCGCGCCCTCGACCCGGATCTCGATCAGCTTGGTCGCACCTTCGCCGTCGCGCACAACCAGCAGCGCGAGTTGGTGACACAAATCGGCTAGCGCCGCGCGGAAGGCGTCGGCCCCGTCGCTCTCGTCATCGACCAGCGGCGCATTGCCCGCGCGCCCGGTGGCAAAGGCCAGTACCGTGTCGCTGGTCGAGGTGTCGCCATCGACCGTGATGCAGGAAAAGCTCCGACCATTGGCGGTGCTCAGCGCACGTTGCAGAAATTCGGGCTCGACCGCGGCGTCGGTGAAGATGAAGCCCAGCATCGTCGCCATGTCAGGGGCGATCATGCCTGAGCCCTTGATGATGCCCGCCAACGTCACCGTACGGCCATCGACCACGGCGGTGGTCGTCGCGCCCTTGGCGAAGGTGTCGGTGGTCATGATCGTGGCGGCGGCATCTTCCCAATCACAGGGCTCGGCCGTGAAGGCGGCGTCAAGGCCCGCTTCGGCCTTGTCGATGGGCAGCGGCACACCGATCACGCCCGTCGAGGCGACGAAGACGTCCGAGGGCTGGCAATCCATCGCAGCGGCGGTGCGCGCGGCAATCGCCTCGACGGCAGCGCGGCCCCGGTGGCCGGTAAAGGCGTTGGAATTGCCCGCGTTGACGACGAGCGCGCGGGCGCTGCCCAGTACCAGCGCCTTGCGACACCATTCCACCTCCGGGCTGGGGCATTTGCTGGTGGTCAACACGCCCGCCACGCTCGTCCCCTCAGGGACCGTCACGAAGGTCATGTCGCAGCGATCCCAATTCTTGTATCGCGCCCGCGCGACGCGCAGCGTCACGCCGTCGATCGCGGGCAGGGCGGGGAAGGGCTGGGCGAGGGGCGAGGTGGCGGTGCTCATGAGGGCAAGCTACATAGCCCAGCACGGATCGGGAGCAAGCGCTTCCGGCGGGTTGACCGATGCCGGGTCGACGGGTTTGATGCGTTCCGCGGGCGAATGGGCAGGGCGATATGTGGGGTACGGGGCAAGGTCTTCGGAATGGCGTGCTTGCCCTTGTCGGCGTGCTCATCGCGTTGCTGCTGGTCCTGGTTTCGCTGTTGATCGACCGGGCCTATGAATGGCGAACCCGTGGGGAGCCGGGACGCCTGCCTCGCGATCTTCCCGCTGCCGCGACACCGCCACGCCTGACGGGAAACCCCGCCGCCTATTTCGGGCCGGATTCCTATCCCAACGAGGCTTTGCGCCACAATTGGGAGGGGCGGTCCCGCATAGCCCTGTTGGTTGACGACACGGGTGTGCCCACGGCCTGTGAGGTCGTGGAAAGCAGCGGCCACGCGGTCCTTGACCGCACGACTTGCCATATGGCGGTCGACCATGTCCGGTTCGAACCCGCCCGTAATCGGAAAGGGCAGCCCATCGCAGGCATCTATCGGACGTTCAACGTGCGCTGGCAGATGCCGAGGTGACGATAAGAGGGCCGTTTGGGCATGAAGTGGGGGAGTTCTCCTAGGGTTGCCGGCGTCGCGCGGGTGATGACGTGCAATAGAGCGTGCAACGGATGGACGCGCCGCGCGTATCTGCCTAAGACAAGCCTCGCATGAACCTGCTTCTGCTCCTTTCCGCCCTCCTATCCGCGCTGACCGGCGTGGGTTCGGCTGCGCGTGGGCAGGAGGCGCGGGGTGTCGTTGCCGAGCGCAGCATTGCCGCCGCCGCCAAGCAGGCCGCCGTCGCGCGGGCCGCGACCCGGCCGATGCAGCCGCTTGCCAGCCTGATCGACAGCGCCCGGCCGAACAGTCTGTTCCTGGCCGCGATGCCGCGCCCGATCGTGGCGCCCTTCATGGGCCGCCGGCGCGAATAGGCGCGGACGTCGGCGGTCGGCCGGCACCATTCCCTACCCCTTTCGATCGCGCGCGCCGCTGTCTTGAACATGGCTGCGCCCTCTTCACGATATTTCAGTCAGGAAATCGCTTATGTTCGGCGGCCTCGCCAAGTCCCTGTTCGGTTCGTCCAACGACCGTTACGTCAAGTCGCTCAAGCCGACCGTCGCCAAGATCGCCGCGTTCGAGCCCGAAATGCAGGCGATGACCGACGAGCAGCTCGCCGCGCAGACGGTCAAGTTCCGCGAGCAACTGGCGAACGGCGCGACGCTCGACAGCCTGTTGCCCGAAGCCTTCGCCACGGTGCGCGAAGCCGCCAAGCGCGTGCTGGGCCAGCGCCATTATGACGTGCAGATGATCGGCGGTATCGTCCTCCACCGCGGCGAGATCGCCGAGATGCGCACGGGCGAGGGCAAGACGCTGGTCGCGACGCTCGCCACCTATCTGAACGCGCTGCCCGGCAAGGGCGTGCATGTCGTCACCGTCAACGACTATCTCGCCAGCCGCGACGCCGCGACCATGGGACGCATCTACGGCTTCCTGGGCATGACCACCGGCACCATCGTCCCGAATCTCGACGACGGGCAGCGCCGCGCGGCCTATGACGCCGACATCACCTATGGTACGAACAACGAGTTCGGCTTCGACTATCTGCGCGACAATATGAAGTATGAGCGCTCGTCGATGGTGCAGCGCCCCTTCAACTATGCGATTGTCGACGAGGTCGACTCGATCCTGATCGACGAGGCGCGCACGCCGCTCATCATCTCTGGCCCGACCGACGACAAGTCGGAACTGTATATCAGCGTCGATGCGATCGTGAAGCAGCTGACCGCCGACGATTACGAGAAGGACGAGAAGCAGAAGTCGATCATCCTGACGGAGGACGGCACCGAGCGCGCCGAGCGCCTGCTGGAGGCGGCCGGGCTGCTCCAGGGCGAAAACCTCTATGACTTCGAGAATACCCAGGTCGTCCACCACCTGAACCAGGCGCTGCGCGCGAACATGATGTTCAAGCGCGACACTGATTACATTGTGAAGGACGGCAAGGTCATCATCATCGACGAGTTCACCGGCCGCATGATGGACGGGCGTCGCTGGTCGGA
Organism: Sphingomonas paucimobilis NBRC 13935; assembly: GCF_000739895.2. Classification (GTDB taxonomy): domain Bacteria; phylum Pseudomonadota; class Alphaproteobacteria; order Sphingomonadales; family Sphingomonadaceae; genus Sphingomonas; species Sphingomonas paucimobilis. The sequence continues at coordinate 12,010 of NZ_BBJS01000049.1, read as the reverse complement.
AGGGCTTCACCAGGCGGTCGAAGCGAAGGAGGGCGTCAATATCGAGCCCGAGAACCAGACCATGGCCTCGATCACCTTCCAGAATTATTTCCGCATGTACCCGAAGATTTCGGGCATGACCGGCACCGCCGCGACCGAAGCCGGGGAATTCTACGACATCTACAAGATCAACGTCGTCACCATCCCGACCAACCTGCCGATCGCGCGCGTCGACGAGGAAGACGAGTTCTACAAGAACACCCAGGACAAGTTCCTGGCGATCGCCAAGAAAATCCGCGATCACGCCGCCAAGGGGCAGCCGGTCCTCGTCGGCACCGTCTCGATCGAAAAGTCGGAACTTCTCAGCGAATTCCTCACCCAGGAGGGCGTGCCGCACAAGGTGTTGAACGCGCGCTATCACGAGATGGAAGCGCATATCGTGGCGCAGGCCGGCCGCCTGAGCGCTGTGACGATCGCCACCAACATGGCGGGTCGCGGTACCGACATTCAGCTGGGCGGCAACCTGGAGTTCCGGATGCTCGACGAGCATCCCGAGCTGGTCGAGGGCACCCCCGAATATGAGGCGGCGGCGACCCGCATCCGCGCCGAGATCGCGGCCGAAAAGCAGAAGGTGCTGGAGGCGGGCGGCCTGTTCGTGCTCGGCACCGAGCGGCATGAGAGCCGCCGCATCGACAACCAGCTGCGCGGCCGTTCGGGCCGTCAGGGCGATCCCGGCCTGTCGCGCTTCTACCTCAGCCTCGATGACGATCTGCTCCGCATCTTCGGCCCGGACACGCTGTTCGCCAAGATGATGCGCAACAATATCGAGGATGGCGAGGCGATCGGCAGCAAGTGGCTGACCAAGGCGATCGAGACCGCGCAGAAGAAGGTCGAGGCGCGCAACTACGACATCCGCAAGCAGGTCGTCGAATATGACGACGTGATGAATGACCAGCGCAAGGTCATCTACGAACAGCGCGCCGACATCATGGATGCCGAGACGGTGGGCGAGATGGTCACCGACATGCGCGCCGAGACGATCAATGCGATCGTGGGCAGTGCCTGCCCGCCCAACAGCTATCCCGAGCAATGGGACGTGGCGGGCATGAAGCAGCAGCTCAAGGACCTGCTCAACATGGAGCCGCCGATCGATGCTTGGCTGGCCGAGGAAGCGATCGACCCCGAGATCGTGCTGGAGCGTGTGACCGCCGAGGCCGATGCGATGGTCGAGGCCAAGGCCAAGGAGCTGGAGCCGGAAACCTGGGCCAGCGTCGAAAAGTCGATCCTGCTGCAGAATCTGGACCATCACTGGAAGGAGCATCTGGCGACGCTCGACGCGCTGCGCCAGGTCGTCCACCTGCGCGCCTATGCGCAGAAGACGCCGATCAACGAGTATAAGCATGAGGCGTTTTCGCTGTTCCAGCGGATGCTCGACAATATCCGCGAGGATGTGACGCGGACCATCGCCTATGCCCAGTTCCAGATTCAGGCGCCGCCGGAACTGCCCGAACTGCCGGACTTCATCACCTCGCATTTCGACCCGTTCACGGGCGAGGACAATACGAACGACTGGGACGCCGCCGCGCGCGGGCTGCTCCAGCCGCAAATGCCGCCGATGCAGATCCCGCAGCCGGAAGGCGCGGATTTGGGCACCGATCCGTCGCAATGGGAAGGCCGCGTCAATCGCAACGCGCCGTGCCCGTGCGGATCGGGGTTGAAGTATAAGCATTGCCACGGGGCGGTGACGGCCTGACCGTCACCCCTGCGGGTTCAGGGAAGGGCGGTGGACCTCGGTCCGCCGCCCTTTTCATTTCTCGCTTTGCAGGGGAGGAATAGGCCAGACATCCTCCATTCAGCGACAGAGCGCGATCCTCCGGCAACAGGGGAGAAACGGGGATGAAGCGTCGCGCGATTCTGATGGCCGTCGGATTGACTGCTCCGACGATGGCACCGGCTCAATTCGTTCGGCCTGGCCCGCCGGCGGAGGCGATCAAGTCGTTCTCCCAAAATCCGGATCGGCGCGGTAGCGCATGGCGCGACAGTGCCGCCCCCTTTATCGGATCGGAAACGCGCAAGATCGAGCGTGGCATCCGGGCCGGGGAAAAGAGCGGCGATATCACGGCGGAGGAAGCACGAGCCTTTCGCCGGGAGCTGGCCGGCATTCGCTCGGTTCAATGGCGTTCGGGGGCGCCTGGTGCGATGCCATCCGGCGCCGTTGAGGTGCGGGCCCGCCTCGATGCGCTGCGATCCATGGTCCATGCGCGCCGGGTGAGGGGCGGTAAACCCTGAATGAAAAAGGGCGACGAGTCCGCTCGGATCCGCCGCCCCAATCGGTCGATATGTATCCGATTACTTCGGCAGGACGACCGTCGGCCCGATCGTATTGACGATCGCGCGGGCGTCGAAGGCGCGGAGATTATCGCGCGGGATCGGCCCCTTGCGCATCACGATCTCGGCGGTCGCCTCGTACCGGTCGATGGTGTTGATGTCCATGTTGTTGCCGAAGAAGGGATCGCCCCAGAACGGATCCCAGCTACGCCAGCCGAAGCCGCGGCCATAATAGCGCCAGGACGGGCCCCACCAGCCGCCGCCCCATCCGCCAAATCCCGGCCCGAAGGCGCCCGGCGTGGAATAGGTGCGCGAACGAAGCTGCGTGTCGCGATCGGCCATGACGAAATAGTCATAGCCATTGGCCAAGGTCAGCTCGGCCGCACGGAACAGCAGATAGCGCTCGACCGTGTCGCGCGACGTTACGGTGTTGCCGGCGAAGCTGACGATGAAGCGACCGGGCTCCAACTGCTGATCGGAATAGCCGGTCCGGTAGAAGCCGGTGCCCGTGGCCGGGCGGTATGTGGTTTCGGTCGCGCAGCCGGCGACCATCAGGGTGCTGGCGCCGACCAGGGCGAGAGCGACCTTTCGACCGAATTGCATGGTCTTGTTTTCCTTTCCTGCTCCCCGGACGGACCGAGAGCGCAAAGACCTTATCCAATTACGGCAGAACGGGCGATGAACAGTTTTGCTCCCGCGATGAAATGTTGCTCATGCGCTGCTCATTCGCCCATCATATGCAGCGCCACCGATCGTCGATGCGGGGCACTACGATGCTCGAACAGATAGATTCCCTGCCATGTGCCGAGCGCAAGACGCCCCCCGATCAGCGGGACCGAAAGGTTCACCCCCGTCAGGATGGTGCGCAGATGAGCGGGCATGTCGTCCGGCCCTTCATCGTCATGGGCATAGGCCCGCGCATCCTCTGGTGCGAGCCGCGCAAAATAGGCGAGGATGTCGGTCTTCACCTCGGGCGCGGCATTCTCCTGGATGATCAGCGAGGCCGAGGTGTGGCGACAGAACAGGGTCAGCAACCCTTCGTGCATCGCCTGGGCGTTGACCCAGGCGCTGATGGAGCGGGTGATATCGGTCAGACCCTGGCCATGGGTGTCGAACGACAAGATGGTGGTGGCTTGGTGCATGGCTGTTCAATGCGCCAGCCGGCCGGACGATGCCATCGCTTCGGGCATAATTGAACGGCTGTTCTCTCCAGGCGTTGAGCCGCAGTCTGCACAAGGAGAGTTCCGATGAAAGCCCCTCTGCTCGCCGCGCTGGCCGTCATGACCGTCGCCGCCCCGATCGCCACGACGCCGGCCATGGCGCAGAATCGCGATTATCGCTGGCATGGCGATCGCGATGACTGGGAACCCTCGCGTGACTATCGGCGGGGAAGCTATCGCGAACGCCGCCTGAACCGTGACGATCAGGTCTTTCGTGGGCGCGATGGCCGCACCTATTGCAAGCGCAATGACGGCACCACCGGCCTGGTCGTCGGTGCGCTGGGCGGAGGCGTGCTGGGCAATGTGATCGGCGGCGGTACGCTGGGCACGTTGCTGGGCGCCGGCGGTGGCGCGCTGCTGGGCCGCTCAATCGATCGCGGCAAGGTCCGCTGCCGCTGAGGAAGGAAAGGGGCGCCGGTTCGTAACGGACCGGCGCCTGTTTTATAGGTATGATCAGATACTGGCCAAGGATGCGTATCCTGCTCCATGATGGAGTGGGGAGAACAATATGGCCTTTGATTTGAAATGGACGACCGCGCTGGCGGCCGCGTTGCTGGCGGGCGGCTGTAATCGCAACAATGCGGACGATGGCTGGACGGCGGAAACGGACACCGCCATCTGCACCGATGCGCAGGGCAAGCGTCTGCCCGATGACCGATGCCGGCAGCACCGGGTCGGCGGCGGTGGGGCCTTCTGGTATTTCCTGGGACGGGGCCGATTGATCCCCTTTTACGGTGAACGCGCCACGGGGGGCAGCTTTCGCGCCATGGGCGGAACCCGCTATCAGACCGCCCCCAGCGCTACCGCGATGACCCGCTCGGCGGCGATCAGTCGTGGGGGCTTCGGATCGTCGGCGCATCGCTTTGGCAGCGTTCACGCATGATCCGCGAAAGCCTGACACCGCGCGCTGATTGGCAGGCCAAGGTGGAAGCGCTGGGTCTCGTCTGGCATGCCGGATCGGATCGCCCCTACTGGGATGAAAGCGTCTGCTATCGCTTGACCCGGCACGAGGTCGATCGGATCGAGGCCGCGACGACCGAACTGTACCGCCTGTTCCTGGCGGCGGGGGAGGCGGTGGTCAGCGATCCCGCGCTGTTCGCCCGTTTCGGCATTCCGCTCGCCTTTCACGATCCCGTTCGCGAGGCTTGGGAGGCCGAGCCGCCCGCGCTCAACTTCGGCCGCTTCGACCTGGGTTTCGATGGGGAGGATGCGCCGAAGCTGTTCGAGTTCAACTGCGACACCCCCACCTCGCTGCTGGAGGCGGCGGTGGTGCAATGGGACTGGAAGAGCGATTGTTTCCCGGCACTCGACCAGTTCAACAGCCTGCATGAGGCGCTGGTGGCGCGGTGGCGCGAACTGGCACCCGCTTTGCCCGCCACGCTGCATGTCGCGCATGTCGCCGACCTGTCGGGTGAGGATGCGATCACCGCCGCTTATCTGCGCGACACCGCAGAGGCGGCCGGCATCACCACCATGCCGTTGCTGATGGAGGATATCGGGTGGAATCACGACGATCATTGCTTCGTCGATGATCGCGACATCCGGATCGAGGCGCTGTTCAAGCTCTACCCCTGGGAATGGCTGGTGCATGAAGGCTTCGCGCCGCATCTGCTCGACAATCTTGCCAGGGGCGATCTGCTATGGATCGAGCCGATCTGGAAGATGATCTGGTCCAACAAGGCGATCCTGCCCATCCTGTGGGACTTGTTTCCCGGCCACCCCAATCTCCTGCCGGCCAGCTTTACCATCCCGAGCGGCGATGCCGTCGCCAAGCCGTTGCTCTCGCGCGAAGGGGCCAATATCTCGATCCGCCGCGCCGATACCATCATCGCCGAGACGCCGGGGGAATATGGCGGGGAGGGTTATATCTATCAGTCGCTCTATCGCCTGCCGGAAATGGCGCCAGGCTGTTTCCCGGTCTTGGGGAGTTGGATCGTCGATGGGGCGGCCGCCGGCATGGGGATTCGCGAGGGGGGCCTGATCACCTCCAACACTGCACGGTTCGTGCCACACGTTATCGACAGCTGACCATGCTCCAGCCAAGTCTTAAATGAAATTAACGTAGATTTATGTCAAAAGTTTAATGTCTCATGGGCAGGTGAGGCCGCCGACGCCGGGGGGCGTAGTTGGACAAAAGGAAGAGCCTCCGTGCAGAACATGCGCATTCCAGGGAAACTGATCGCCTGTTTCTCCGTCTTGCTGGTCGCCCTGTTGGGATTGGCGACATTGGCCGTCGTGCGTTTGAGCGAGATGCGCGATGTGGCGGTCAATCTGGGCGGAGAACAGCGGTCGCAACTGGAGGCCATCGCCGTCATCAATGCCGCAGGGGCAACCTATCGCGCGACCGTCGGACAGTTGCTGCTGGCGGAATCGCCCGCAGCGCGCGAAGCGGCCCAGCAGCGTCTCATCGAGTTGAGCAATCAGGTGACCAACCGCGCCAACTGGCTGCGCCCGCGCTTGGCGGATGACGATACACAGGCCGCGCTGGACGCCTTTACCGGTGCCTGGAACGAATATCTCAGCCATGCCAACGAAACCACGCGAGCGGTGGCCCAGGGCGCGAGCAATGCGATCGTGCTGTTCCGCGCGGCGGGCCCCTATTTCGTCACCGCGAACAAGGCGGCGAGTACGCTTCGCCAGAAGCAGTCGCGCGCCATCGATGCGCTGGTGGCGGAGGCCGAGCACACCTATGCCGTCAGCCGGATGATCATGATCGGCACCGTCCTTCTGGTCGCGCTGCTGACGATCGGGATGCTGATGGCGCTCGTCCGCCTGATCGCCCGGCCGGTCGGCGCGATGAGCGGAACCCTAGCGCAACTGGCGGCCGGCGAGCGCTCGGTCGTCATCGCCGCCAATGATTCGCGTGACGAGATCGGCGACATGATGCGCGCCGCCGCGACGCTGCGTGATCAACTGGCCCGGGCGGATCAGGAGAAGGAGGAGCAGGCGGCGCTGATCGTCTCGACCGTGGGTACGGGGCTTCAGTCCCTGTCCGCCGGCGATCTGACCGCGCGCATCGATGCCAAGCTCCAGGAGCCGTTTGCGCGACTGGCCGTCGACTTCAACGATGCGATGGCGAAGATGGAGCAGGCGATGCAGGCGGTCAGCGGCGTTTCGGAGGGGCTCCGCGCCGCCTCCGGCGAAATCCGCTCCGCCTCGGAAGACCTGTCGCAGCGGACCGAGCAACAGGCCGCCAGCCTGGAGGAGACGGCCGCTTCCATGCATCAGATCACGACCGTCGTCGCGCAGTCGGCCTCCGACGCCAAGCGCGCCGATGTCGCCGTCGCCGACGCGACCAGCGCGGCGCAGGGCGGTGGCCAGGTGGTGCGCGATGCGGTGGCCGCGATGAACGGCATCGAACGGTCCAGCCTGGAGATTTCCGAGATCATCAGCGTGATCGACGGCATCGCCTTCCAGACCAATTTGCTGGCGCTCAATGCGGGCGTCGAAGCGGCCCGCGCCGGCGACGCGGGCAAGGGCTTCGCCGTGGTGGCCAGCGAAGTGCGCGCCTTGGCGCAGCGCTCGGCGGATGCCGCAAAGGACGTCAAGGAACGTATCACCAGCAGCAACGAGCAGATCGAGGCCGGCGTCGAACTCGTCGCCCAGACCGGCCAGGCGCTGGAGCAGATCATCGACCGTGTTGCGGAAATCAGCGCGCTGGTCCGTAGTCTGGCCTCCTCGGCCGAGCAGCAGGCGACGGGCCTGGGACAGGTGAATGTCGCGGTGGATGAAATGGACGGCGTGACCCAGCGCAACGCCGCCATGGTCGAAGAAACGACTGCCGCCGCCCGTGAACTGGCGGAGAAGGCGGACGAACTGAACGGTCATGTCGCACGCTTCCGCGTCCGGGGTGCGGCCACACCGATCGCGCCCCGCGTCGCATCGCCTGCCAAGGCTGTCCCGGCGGTCCGGCTGGTTTCGAACAGCAACGCCGCGTTGGCGGACGACTGGTCGTCGTTCTGACGGTAATCACGTCGAGCATTTTTCGGAGCGGGAGGAGAACACCGCCCTATCCGTACAGAATGCGTGATCAGTCGAAAATTCGGATCACGAGGTCCGCTGAGCAGCAAGCTGCCCGCAACTCGCCTTCGTGATCCATAGCCGGAGAAGATCCGCTCGATCGATTCCCAACGATCGAGCGGAAGCTGCTCAAGCTCTTACGATTTCCGTTGGCGCGTAGCGGATATCAATGGGGCTTCTCCGGTTTCCAGCCGCCCGGAAAGGTCGATGTCGGCGGATTGGGGCCACCTTCTTCAGAGCGCTTTTCGATCAGTCTGCATCATATCCGCAGGCTGCGAAGTTGCCATCCATGTCGAACAGCAGGGCGCGGGCGATCAGGTTTAGAGGCTTGATCATTGGCATATCCGGCGGGAGGGGAGAGTCATACCGTACGGCGGGTGACGGCCCCGGCGCACAGTGGCACCAGGATCAGCATGAGGGTAAGGACGACGAACGCACCGGGCAGGCCGATAGCTTGGGCGACGGAGCCGATGCCAGCCGGACCGATCAGCACGCCTGCATAGCCAACAGTGGTGATAGCCGCGATGGCGAGGCCGGGGGGCATCGCCGTCTGTGCGCCGGCCTGCCGGAACAGCACTGGGACGGTATTGGATGCCCCAAGACCGATCAGCAGGAAGCCGAACAGCGCCAGCGCAGCGGTCGGCGCCGTCAAAAGGACGATATAGCCGATGATGGCGAGGATGCCGCCCCAGAACATGGTGCGTCGATTACCGAGCCGCATCACCACAGCGTCGCCGGTGAGGCGGCCTGCGGTCATGGCGACGGCAAAGACGCTGTAGCCAATTCCCGCCTGTGCCGTCGGCAGGATGCCTCTATCGGTCAAAAGCAGCGCGCTCCAGTCGAGCATGGCGCCTTCGGTAAGGAAGGTAATAGAAGCGAGGATCGCGAGCAGCGCGACGATTCCGCGCGGCACGGCAAAAAATGGTGTCTGGTCCGCCTGCGGCGTGTCGATCAGGCGCGGCGCGGCGAACAGCACTGCGACGATCATCAGCAAGGACGCGCCGATCGCGCCGGCCGTGGGGGCCACACCCGCAGAGAGGATCGCGGTCAAGAGCAGAGATCCGACAAAGCCTCCGACGCTGAAGAGGCCGTGGAAGCCTGACATAAGCGGCTTGTCGCCACGCTTTTCGACCTCGACGGCATGGACGTTCATGCTGACCTCGATCAGTCCCAGAAAACCGCCGAATATGAGCAACGCAGCGGCCATCGTCGGCACGGTCGGCGCAAAGGCAAGAAAGGGCAGCAGGATCGCCTGGCCGATCCCACCGATGATTATGATCGGGCGTGCGCCGAGCTTTGAGATGAACGCGCCGGCGAACTGCATCGACAGAACTGAGCCCAGCCCGAGACACAGCAGCAATAGCCCGAGCGATCCGTCACTGATAACGAGCCGCGCCTTGGTGAGCGGCACCAGCGGTGCCCAGCAGGCGAGGCCGAAACCTGCGACGAAAAAGGCGATCCGGGTCGCAAGACGCGATCCTGCGTCGGGGTGGGGCATGGTCGTATCCAGTCTGGCCGATCAGAATTCCGGGCTGGGCCGGGCCCTATCGATCTTGGCGCCCGCTGCACGAAGGCGATCCAGCGCGGCTTCGTCGGCATCATATTCGACGATGACGCGGGTCGCATTGTTCAGCGCGGCGATGCGGTGCGGGCCTTGTGCACCGATCTTCTCATTGGTGGCGAGGATCAGCGTGCAGCGGCTCCGCGCGACGAGCACGCGTTTGAAGGTGGCATCGGCCGCATCGAAGGCACTCACGCCGCCATCGGCAGAAAGCGCGCAGACGCCAAGAAAACAGGTATCGATGTTAAGGCGGGTGACCGCCTCGATGGCCATGCCGTCAATCGAACCGCCGATCACAGTGTCGACCTCGCCGCCCACCATGTGGATCTGCACATCACCGCGCGCGGCGAGCGTCGCGGCGATCTCGATCGAGCTGGTGGCGGCGATCAGGTCGCTATCGCGTGGCAGCTCCTCGGCAACGACGAGGCTGGTGCTGCCATTGTCGAGAAATAGGAAGCTGCCAGGTGCGACCAGCGGCATTGCCGCTCGAGCGAGTGCCCGCTTGCGCTCGACGTCGGCACCAAGCCGATCCGAGAATGGCACGACGCCAGAAGCCAGTGGTAGCGCACCGCCATATACCCGGCGGCACAGCCCCGCCGCAGCCAAGGCCCGCAGATCGCGGCGGATCGCGTCTTCTGACACACCAAACTCGGTTGCAAGAACACCGGAGTTGACCGGCTGTCCTGCCGCAAGACGGGCAGCGATATCGTCGCGACGGGCAAGGGGAATATCAGCCATGACCAGCGATATATGTGCATGATCTTGCACATTCAATATGAATTATGCACGATTATGCGCGTTTCTGCCGCCTTGGATGCGGTCTCTCTAATCCCCGGCACTTCAAATGGTCTGCGACATTCACGATTATGGTTCGCAAATGTCAGCGGGTGCGAACATGGCGTCCGCAGGGGTTTCGCCGGCGAGATGCGCCATTTCAGAGCATACGTAAGCCGCCCATCTCGGTGCAAACTTCTTTCCAGAAAAGAAAATATTGAAGTGCGTTGTGGCCTGCTGCTATGCCGGAGGCGAACAGTGAGGAATAGCTATGGCCGCACAGCGGACGATCACCAAGCGCACCAATAAAGAACGGCGTGAGGAATCGATGAGGAACATTCTGGATCACGCCGAGAAGGAATTTGCATATAAGGGCTACAACGGCACAACATTGAACGACGTTGCGGCAAAGGCAGGCGTCGATACTTCGCTCATGCGATACTATTTTTATGACAAAGAAAATCTTTTCGCGGAAGTGTTTCGCCGCCGCGGCCCGTTGATCAACGAAGCCCGAATGCGTGCGCTCGATGAGTACCGCGAGCAACATGGGAAGGAAGGTACACTCGAAGGGGTAATCGATGCCTTCGTACGACCCGGTTTCGAATTTGCTAAAAATGATGCGGGATATCGCCATTACGCAGCAATTGTTGCATATGTGAACAGTTCAAAGGGGGCGATGCACTCCCTAATGTCTGAAGTGTTCGATGAGGTATCTAACGTTTTCATTGAGGACATGGGCAGGATCCTGCCCGACGCGCCGCGGGAAGCGTTATACTGGGGATATCATTTTCTGACCGGCGCCTTCACCTTTTCGCTTGGACAAACCGGGCGGATTGATCGCCTGTCGCACGGAGCGGTAAGTTCGGAGGATTTCGCGGCCCTGGCGGATCGCTTGCCGGTCTTTGCAGCCTCGGGAATTCGCGCCCTTTGCGAGTTCAGCAAAACTCCAAGTACGAAACAGTAGCTTAACGACAGTAATGTGACAGGTGGTGCCCGCGCCCGACGACGGCAATTATTTTATCGGGGGGCGGGGGCTCAGATCGTCCGGGTTCGTCGCGTCTTCGCGTTAGCGGGGACGCGATCGTTCGTTAAAAGCACAATCTCGGCGCGCGTTGCGTGCTTCTGCGATACGTTCCTCGATGATCCGATCAAGACTTTCTGCCTCTGACGAGGAAAGGCTGATCGAGATACCAGCGCCCATCTCGCATCATTCGTGCAAGAGCTAAGTGCCTGCAATACCTGATGAATATCATTTTCGGCCTTCTTCCCTTCTAAAAATTTCTTTTCTAAGAAAGAAGGTTATTGACTTTTTATCTGCTGTAGCCGACCAAGGTCGCCTTGGAGAGGTAGGACGGATGGCGCACAGCGCTGACGTCCGATGCGGAAAGGGTGGCAAATGGCCGCAAGGATCTGCTTTTTATGCACGTGTGCCTGCGTGGCACTGAGCGCTCCGGCACTGGCGCAGAAAGCGCCGACCGATGGCAAGCCGGTGGCGGAGAGTGAGGAAAGTTCTGAAACTCCCGACATCGTCGTCACTGGGTCACGCGCCATTCGCGACGGTTCGCAGGCTCCGACGCCCGTTACAGTGATTTCGGCGGACACGCTGAGCAAGGCGCAGCCTGGGCTCATCGCAGACGGGCTCAATCAACTTCCCGTTTTCCGCGGCTCGACGCGACCGACCGTGGGGTTCACGGGGGCTACCGGCCCCGGCACCGGAAGCTATCTGAATCTTCGCAACCTCGGTCCTCAGCGAACGCTCGTCCTCGTCGACGGTCGTCGCGCCGCGCCGTCCGCACGCGACGGTTCGACCGACATCAATCTGTTGCCCGAGCAACTTATCAAGCGTGTCGATGTCGTGACCGGTGGCGCATCGGCTGCTTATGGGTCGGATGCCGTGGCGGGTGTCGTCAATTTCGTTCTGGATACCAGCTTTACCGGAATGAAGCTGACGGCGCAGTCGGGAATCTCGGGGCAGGGTGATGTTCCGTCGCACAAGGTGAACCTGACCGTGGGGCACGGGTTTGCAGACGGTCGTGGTCGGATCGTGGCAAGCGCATCCTATTTCGATGTCGGTGGTCTGCAAAGCGTGGCAGACCGGGACTGGGGCCGACGAGGTACCGGTTTTCTA
>NZ_BBJS01000050.1 GCF_000739895.2 Sphingomonas paucimobilis NBRC 13935 | reverse complement strand
AAGCACTGGGAGTGGCCAAGTGAAGACGCTGGTATGGGTCGAGCATGACGGTGGGTCCGTCAAGGATGCCACGCTGGCGACCGTCACGGCGGCGGCCAAGCTGGGCGAGGTGCACCTGATCGTCGCGGGGCAGGGCGTGGGCGACGTGGCGCAGGCCGCCGCCAAGATAGCGGGCGTCGGCAAGGTCCATGTCGCCGACGATGCGGCCTATGCCAATGCGCTGGCGGAAAACGTCGCGCCGCTGATCGCCGAGCTGATGGGCCATCACGACGCGTTCCTGGCGCCGTCGACCACCACCGGCAAGAACATCGCCCCGCGTGTCGCGGCCCTCATCGACGTGATGCAGATCAGCGACATATTGTCGGTCGAGGGACCGGACAGCTTCACCCGGCCGATCTATGCGGGCAACGCGATCGCCACCGTGAAGACCAGCGACACCAAGCTGGTCCTGACCGTGCGCACCACCGCCTTTGAAAAGGCGGCGGCCGAGGGCGGCTCGGGCGTGATCGAGGCGGTCGCCTCGACGGGCGACGCCGCCAAGTCCCGCTTCGTCGGCGCCGAAAAGGCCGAGAATGCCCGCCCCGAGCTGACCAGCGCCAAGATCATCGTCTCGGGCGGTCGCGCGCTGGGCTCGGAGGAGCAGTTCCATGCGCTGATCGATCCGCTCGCCGACAAGCTGGGCGCCGCCGTCGGCGCCTCCCGCGCGGCGGTTGATGCGGGCTATGCCCCCAACGACTATCAGGTCGGCCAGACCGGCAAGATCGTCGCTCCGGAAGTCTATGTCGCGGTTGGCATCTCGGGCGCGATTCAGCATCTGGCGGGGATGAAGGATTCCAAGGTCATCGTCGCGATCAACAAGGATGAGGACGCCCCCATCTTCCAGGTTGCGGACATCGGCCTGGTCGGCGACCTCTTCACCGTCGTGCCGGAGCTGACCGAGAAAGTTTGAAAATAGTCCCCCATCCTGCCGTACGCTGGGATGGGGGCTTTTTCGGTCGCGCGAAGCCGCGATTCCACGCTCTGCTGTGTTTGGGATGTAAGGCGAGCCAAGCGAGCGCGCTTTAGATCCTATCGATAACCGACCCCGCAGATGTCGGACGGTTTTGAGCCAATTTTAAGCTTGCTGGCGTATCGCAACTTCGAAAGGAGTGCGCATGAAGCCGGTCGAACCGCTCGCCCTGAACCATAGCTGGCCGCTTTATGAGCATGGTCTTCGGCTCGACCTGGGCCGGTTGATCGAAGGCCAAATGCCGGGCGCGCCACTGGACGGCGCCGACGAATGGCTCCGCCTCCATGGGATCGGCCGTTGGTCCTGCAACTTATCCGGTCAGAGCCTGACATGGTCGACCGGCGTTTACGACCTTTTCGACTGGCGGCGGAACTGGCCGCTCGAACGCGAGGGCGTGCTCCGGCTGTACCGAGAGGAATCGCGCGTTGCGCTGGAGCGGTTGCGTAGCCATGCGATACGCCATCGGAGGGGTTTCACCATCGACATCGCCTTGCGCGGTTCAGCGGGGAACCGCTGGGTCCGCGTGATCGGGGCACCCCAATGCCGGGGCGCGCGAGTGGTCGCCCTGCACGGATGGAAAAAGGACGTGACGAACGAATATCGCTAACCCATGTAAAAAGTGTCGGACAAATTCCGTTGCCTGCTTGTTCGTCAGGGGCCGCTGCGGTTAGCGTTCTTAAATGAACGAGAATTTCATGGAGCAGGATGCGCGCCGGGTGCGCACCATTGCCGATCTGGCGCAGTTGGCCGGCGTGTCGCCGGGCACCGTGTCGCGCGCCTTGGCTGGAAAGTCCCTGGTCAACGAACAGACGCGGCAGCGGATCAAGGCACTGGCCGACGAACATGGTTTTCGCCCCAACCAGATGGCCAGCCGCCTGCGCACGCGCCGCACCGGGGTGATCGGCGTCGTCGTTCCGCTGGGCCATGAGCGGCGCCAGCATCTGTCCGACCCCTTCTTCATGACGATGCTCGGCCATCTGGTCGATGCGCTGACCGAAAATGGCTATGACGTGATGCTGTCGCGCGTCATCCCGGATGCCGAGGACTGGCTCGACCGGGTGGTCGATTCCGGCATGGTCGATGGCGTCCTGTTGATCGGCCAATCCAACCAATATGATGCGATCGAACGCGTCGCGCGCCGCTATCGTCCGCTGGTCGCCTGGGGCGTGACCTTGCCTGGGCAGGTCCATGCCGCGGTCGGCACCGACAATCTGGCTGGCGGTCGGCTGGTCGGCGAGCGACTGGTGGCGCGGGGATGCCAGCGCATCGCCTTTCTGGGCGATATCAGTGCCCCGGAAATCCGCGCGCGCTATGACGGCGTCGTGGCGGCGATGGCCGAGGCGGGATTGCCCGATGCGCCCATCCAGCTCTCGGCCCATCTCGCCTCCGACGTGATGGAGCAGGAGATCGCCGCGCATATCGACGCCTTGCTGCACCAGGGCGGGGGGCAGATGCCGATCTGCGGCATCGCGGCGGCATCGGACATGATCGCGATGACGGCGGTGCGTGTGCTGGCCGACCGGTCGATCGCGGTGCCCGACGCGCTGGCGGTTGTCGGCTATGACGATCTGCCACTCGCCGCCCAGGCCGTGCCGCGCCTGACCACCATTCGTCAGGATATCGCGGCCGGGGCCAAGGCGATGGTCGATGCGCTGTTCGCCCGCCTCGGCGGCGAAGAGGCGGGCTCCGTGGTGCTCGCCCCCGAACTGATCACGCGCGACTCGGCCTGATCGTCAGCCCTGGGCGATCGTCACCCGGTCGCCCGCCATTGCCAGCCGGAACCAGGGTGCGGCGGTGCCGCCGAAATGCCGCCGCCGCAGGGCCGGGTCGTTGCTGACATCCGCGCCCTTCAGGTCCCAAAAGTCGACGAAGCTGATTACATCGCCTTCGCCGGTGACCCACCAGCAATAGGCCTGCATCGGCTCTTCGTCCGGATTGCCCGCGACCAGTCCGGTGCCGTTGACCAGCCGCCACGGGCCCGACAGACGATCCGCGACCATGGCATAAAGCCCGGTCGGCGCGCTCAGGCCGGGGGCGAAGCGCTTGGCTTGGGTCGACCAGAAGCAATAATAGAGGCCATTACGCAGGATGATGTGCGGCCGCTCCAACTCGCTATTGACGTCCAGCGCCTCGATCAGCGGCGGTTGCAGGACCCATTGACCGTCCACCCGCCTGGCCACGCCGATGACGCCGTCAAACGCCTCTTCGACCCAGCCCGCCGAGCCGACGAACAGCAGATATTCCGAACCGTCCGCCGGATCGCGGAAATAGCCGGGATCGCGAAACCCCTTGATGCCGCCATTTTCGGGCTCGGCTTGGTTGGCGACGATATAGTGATGCCCGTCCGCCGCCACGCTTTCGACCGGCGTGGTCCAGCCTTCGCAGCGCGCCGCGTCGCCGTCTAGGATGAAGCGCCCTTGCGTCTCGAACAGTCGCTGCTCGAAGGTGCGCGCCCCCCCCCGCCGGCCCGAGGCGGTGAAATACATGGTCAGCGTGGTGTCATCTTCGCCCAGCACCGCAGAGCCCGACCATTCGCGGCTGCCCGGCGTAAAGCCATCGGCGAAGGTCACGCCATGATCGCGCCAGCCATCCGCGCCGTGGCTGGTCAGGCGGATGCGCGCCTCGTCATGGCGGAGATCGGGATCGTCGAAACGCGGCGTGGCCAGGAAGAACCACCAGCTGCGGCCACCGAACAATGCTGTACGGCCATCGGCATAGGCGATCTGCCACATATCCCACAGGTCATGGTCGGGCAGGATCGGTACGACGTCCTGCGCGGTAAAGACCGGCAGTCGGGCATCGGCCTGGGCGGCGATGCCGGCAAGCGCATCGGCCGACCAATGGGCAGGGGCGGGGGCTGTGGTCATGATACCTCGGTATGGAGAAGGAGAGCTGGTCAGGCGTGTTGGAGCCGCTCGCGCGGTTGCTTCGACCGAACGGAGAAGACGGAGACAGCGGCGAGCAGCATCAGCACGCCGCACAGGATCAGCACATTGCGCGGATCGCCGCCCAACCAGGATTGATAGAAAAGCGGCAGCGTCACGCCGAAGATCAGCATCGGGATGACGATCATCATGTTGAAGATGCCCATATAGACGCCGGTCCGCTCCGGCGGGATCGACCCGGCCAGGATGACGTAAGGATTGCCCATCATGCTCGCCCAGCCCAGGCCGATGCCGATGGCGGGCAGGAACAGCATCGCCTTGCTGGTCATATGCGGCATCGCGATCATGCCCAGACCGGTGATGACCAGGCACAGCGCGTGCAGCGGCGCCGCGCCCCAGCGCTTGGCCAGCGGCACCATCGCAAAGGCCGCCAGGAACGCCACACCGTTATAAAAGGCGGCGACCTCGCCATTGGTCAGCACGGCGGCGTGGAAGCCCGACGAGGTGGCGTCGGCGGTGCCATAGACCGAACGGCCGATCGCGTAGATGACGTAATTCCAATAGGCCATCATCGCATACCATTGGAACAGGCTCATCAGTGCCAGCTTGCGCATCGCCACTGGCATGGTGCGGATCGCGTCGCCGATCTCGATCAGCGTCGCGCCCAGCCCCTTGGGGCTCGCCGCGATCCGCGCGCGCTCCTCCGGGGTCAGCGGCAGTTCGGGCACGCGCCGGATCGACCAGATGATCGTCCCGAAGGACAGGACCGCGCCGATCATGAACACGACGCGCGCGGTATAGGGGATATGGTGGCTGTCGACCCAATCCGGGTTCATGCCCGCCCAGACCAGCAGCGACGGCGTGAGGAAGGCGAGCATCTGCGCCAGCCCGGTAAAGGCGCTTTGGGTCAGGAAGCCGACATTATGCTGGCTCTTGTCCAACCGGTCGGAGACATAGGCGCGGTACGGCTCCATGGTGATGTTGTTGCCCGCGTCCAGGATCCAGAGCAGCGACACCGCCATCAGGATCGACGAACTGAGCGGCATGAAGAACAGGCCCAGCGCGCACAACACCGCGCCGATCAGGAAATAGGGCGTGCGCCGGCCCCAGCGGCTGTCGGTCCGATCGCTCATGGCGCCGATCAGCGGCTGGATGAGCAGCCCCGTCATCGGCCCGGCCAGCTGGAGCAGCGGAATCTGCGCTTCCGATGCACCGAGATAACTGTAGATCGGCGCCATATTGCCCTGCTGCAACCCGAAGCTGAATTGCAGGCCCAGAAAGCCCAGGTTCATCTCGAGGATGCGGACGAGGGACAGGCGCGGCTTGATCGGGGCCATGGTTCCGGCGGCGGGGGTGGACGGGGTCATCAGGGTCCTCTCGCACGCGGGGTGTAGACCGTATCTAGCGCCGGTTTTCCGCGTCGAGGAGCATCATGACGTGATCCGGGATGCATTGCAACAAACGATTGCAAAGAGACATCTGAAAGGGTTGTCAGATGCCGCGCCGTGCGTGACTATGGGGCCAGCTGGGGGAGGGGAGGTCGATGCTCTTTGTACTCTTGTCGCTGTTAAGTGTTGGGGCTGAGCAAAGCGACGTGTCGCGGCGGGACATTTGTGCGCTGGGCCAAACTGTCATGGTCGACCTTCCTTCGCCTGGGATAGCCGGTGGCTCCTTCATAGAGACCGATCCGGCCCGCGATGACCTGATGAAGCTATGTCCCGCATTGGCGCACAAGTTGCCGGCCGGCTATTTGGCGGCCGATGGCGACGCCCGATCGCGGGCGGCCGAGCATGTTCCGACGGAGGGCGTGCAGCGTCCGCCAGCCTTGATCATCACGATCGCCGTGCCAAACATCGCGTTGGATGGTCGCTCCGCAACGGTGCTGGTCACGACGGAATGCAGCGGCCTTTGCGGCAGCGGAGCCGAATACCGCTACACCCGGACGCACAAGGGTTGGCGGCGCGAGGGTAAGTCCCGGATACGTTGGGTCTCCTGACGCCCGATCACCGCCCGCCCGGCGGCAGGTTCGTCTCCAAATAGCGCGTCATCAGCGAATAGAGGTGGATGCTCGTATTCTCACCTTCGTAGATGCCGTGGCTGCGATCGGGATAGGCCATCATCGTGAACGGCTTGTTGAAGTGGATCAGGCGGTCCACCAGCTGATCCTGGTTCTGATAATGGACATTGTCGTCCAGCGTGCCGTGGATCAGCAGCAGATTGCCCTTCAGCCGGTCGGCGAAGGTGATGGGCGAGCCGTTCTTATACCCCTCCGCATTGTCCTGCGGCAGGCCCATATAGCGTTCCTGATAGACGGTGTCGTAGAGCTTCATGTCGGTCGGCCCCGCCACCGCAATGCCGGTCTTGTAGAGGTCGGGATAGCGGAACAGCGCGTTCTGGGTCATCGCGCCGCCGCCGCTCCAGCCCCAGATGCCGATACGGTCGGGATCGATATAGGGCCGCGTCGCCAGCATCTTGCGGACCGCCGCGGCATAATCGGCGGAGGCGAGGATGCCGACCTGGCGATAGATGCTCTTGCGCCAGTCTCGCCCGCGCGGGGTGGCGGTGCCGTGCGGGTCGATGCTGGCGACCAGATAGCCTTTTTGCGCCAGCATCCGGTGCCACAGCCCCTGCGACCCCGCCCAGCGATCGGCGACCGTCTGGCCCCAGGGTTCGCCGTAGACGAAATAGAGGATGGGATAGCGCTTGGCCGGATCGAAGCCCGGCGGCTTGATCAGCCAGCCGTCGAGCTGCGTGCCGCCGCCGATATCGACGCGGAAGAACTCGGTGGGGGCAAGGCCGCTATCCTTGACGACCTGCGCGAGCGGCGCATTGGCCGCCAGCGTGCGCAGTGGCTGCTGGCGCGTCATGTCGAGCATGTCGGTGACCGGCGGCGCATCGAAGCGCGAGACGGTATGCAGCGCCCAATGCTCGCCCGGCGCGATGTCATAGCTGTGCGTGCCCGGCTGACCGGCCGGGGTCAGCCGCTCTACCTGAGGCCGGCCCGACAGGGTGGTGCGATAGAGATAGCGCTGGGTCGGATTATCCGGCGAGGCGATGAACCAGGCATAGCCGGCTTTCTCATCGACATTGAGCAGTTCGACCACGTCGAACTTGCCCGGCGTGCGCAGCGTGGCGCGGCCGCTCGCCCGATCGATGGTATAGAGATGCCGCCAGCCGTCCCGCTCCGACAGCCAGGTGAAGCGTCGCCCGCCGTCCAACCATTGGGGGGCGTCATTGGCCTCGACCCAGGCGGCGTCCTTCTCGACCATCACCGGACGCACCGCACCGGTCGCCGGATCGCCAAGCAGGACGTTGTACGTATTCTGCAAGCGGTTGGACTGTTGGATGAACACCGCGTCCGATCCGCCGGCCCAGCTCATCTGCGGCACGTAATTCTGGCGCGGATCGCCCGTCAGCTTGAACCAGCGCGTCCGGCTGTCCACGACATCGACGGTTCCGACCGTGACGGCCGAATTGGTCGTGCCGGCCTTGGGATATTGCAGCGGGATGACCTGCGAATATTGGCCACCGGTGTTCTTGATCATGTCGAAGGTGCCGACGCCGCGCGTGTCGAACCGGAAAAAGGCGATCCGCTTCGAATCCGGGCTCCATTCGAAGGCGCGGTGGAGCGAGAATTCCTCCTCATAGACCCAGTCGGCCAGTCCGTTGACGACATAATCGTCCCCGTCGCGTGTCAATGCGATCGGCGCACCGCCGGCGACGGGTTCGACATAGAGGTTATTGGCGCGGACATAGGCGACCCGGCTGCTATCGGGCGAGAAGCTGGCATAGAGCAGCGCGGAGGGTGCAGCGCCGCCGCCGATCTGGCGCAGCGCCTTGGCCGTGCCGTCGAAGAGCCAGTAATCGGCGAGTGCATTGGTCCGCCGGAAGCGTTGGCCATTGGTGCGGATCAGCAGCCAGCGATGGTCGGGCGACCATTCATAGCCGTCGATTCCCAATGGCGTCTTCGCGCCCTTGGGCACCAGATCGCTGGCCGCGACCACCACTTCGCGTCGGCCATCGGCAATGCGATAGCGGACGATATCCTGGCCGCCCTTGGCATTGTCCTCGATCGCCAGATAGCTTTCGCCATCGGGGCTCCAGCGACTGGCGCGAACGGATTCGGTGCGTACCGCCTGGGGTCCGAAAATACCTTCGACGGACAGCGGAGCCGGCGCCTGAGTCCGGGCTGCGGCGGGGATGGTCGGGGTAAGGCAAGCCAGCGACAAGACCAAACCGGAAACCCGCCAATATGACCGCATATTCGTCCAAACCCCTCGCGAAAAGCATAGCCTAATGCAGGCTGTCTGGATCGTATACCGATTTCTCGGGTGGCGAATGGGAGCGGGGCCGGTAGAGGAAGGCGGATCGGCGGCGTAAGGGAAATGGCGAGATCATGACATCGGGGATCGACCATGTGGCGATCATCGGAGGCGGCTTTGCCGGCACGCTGCTCGCGATCAATCTGGTCCGCCATGGTGGTCCGCGCGCCACCCTGATCGAGCGGCATGCGGGCCAGTTGGCACGGGGTGTAGCCTATAGCGCGGCGCATGCCGACCATCTGCTGAACGTCCGCGCCGGCAATATGAGCGCGCTGCGCGACGATCCCGATCATTTCGTCCGCTGGCTGCAGGCGCGCGGGGCGGGGGGCGCCAAGACCTTCGTCCCGCGCCGGGTTTATGGCGATTATCTGCGCGATCTGCTGATGGAGACGATCGCCGCCGATCCGACACGGTTAACGCTGGCGCAGGGCGAGGTGGTGGCGCTGGCCCCTGACGGTGCGGGCTATCGGCTGAATCTGGCCGAGGGGCGGGAACTTGCGGCCGATGCGGCGGTGCTCGCGCTGGGCAATCTGCCGCCGCATACGCCGCCCGGGATCGATCCTTCGGCGCTGGCCGAGGGATGCTATCGTGAAGACCCCTGGGCGGGCGACATCGCCGCCGGGCTGACCGATGATGACCAGGTGTTGCTGGTCGGTAGCGGGCTCACCGCGATCGACGCCGCCTTGCTGCTCGACGCCAATGGATTTGGCGGACGGATCCTCGCGCTATCGCGGCGGGGACTGGCGCCTCGGCGGCATGCTGATACGCCGCCCGTCACGCCGCTGCGCGAGCGGCCGGCGGCAACCTTGTCGGCGCTGGTCCGGCATGTCCGCTGCGTCGCGCAGGAACAAGGTTGGCGCGGGGCGGTCGACAGCCTGCGCCCGGTGACCCAGATGATGTGGGGCGCGGCCGATCCCGTCACCCGTGCCCGGTTCCTGCGCCACCTGCGCCCCTATTGGGATGTCCACCGGCACCGGTTGGCCCCGTCCATCGCGGAGGCGGTCGATGCCCTGCTGGCGCGGGGGCAATTGGCGATCGAGGGCGGCAAGCTGGTTCGTGTCGAACCGGATGGCGACGGCGCGGTCGTCCATTGGCGTCCGCGCGGCGAGGATGGGGTGAAGACCATGCGGGTGGCGCGCATCGTCAACTGCACCGGGCCGCAGGGTGATCTGCTCCGGTCGCGCGAGCCGCTGATCCGGCAATTGCTGGCGGCGGGCATGATCCGTCCCGACGCACTGCGTATCGGGCTGGAGGTCGATGCGCAGAGCCATGTCGTCGCGGCGGATGGCGGCGTGGACGATCGCCTCTATTGCATCGGTCCGATGACGCGCGGCGGCCTGTGGGAGGTCGTCGCGGTGCCCGATCTGCGCCAGCAGAATTGGGAACTGGCCCGACGATTGGCCCATGCCCAATGGGTGGGGGGCGAGGGGCTTTAAAAGCGGGGCGCTAGGCCATCGCCCCGATCCGCCGGAGCCAATCGGCATGGGTCGGCATCGACTCCGCCATCTGGCCGATCGCGCCGGCGAGTTTGCCGACAAAGGCGCGGCTCTGCGCTGGATCGGCATAGGCGAGCAGCGGGTCGGTGGCGCGGGGCAGGTTGAACTGCCCGACATGCACCGCCGCCCAGCTGGCCGGGCCGAACAGGTCCATGTCGCGTGCGATCAGGCGGCCATGATCGCGGAAATGCGCGATCTTCATCGCCAGCGTGTCGGGGATCGGCATGGCCGCGCATTCCCGCCATAGCGGCGCGTCGGTCCGCTCGGTCAGTTTATAGTGCAGGATCAGGAAGTCGCGGATGCGCTCATATTCGGTGATCGCGACACGGTTATATTCCTCGATCGCCGGCGGTTCGAAGGCTTTGGTCGGGAAATAGGCGAGCAGCTTGGCGACGCCGGCCTGGATCAGATGGATGCTGGTCGATTCCAGTGGTTCCATGAAGCCGCTCGACAGGCCGATGGCGACGACATTGCGGTTCCAGAACAACCGCCGCCGCCCGGTGGTGAAGCGCAGGAAACGTGGATCGCCCAGCGCGGGGCCGTCGAGATGGGCCAGCAGCGTGGCTGCCGCTTCGTCGTCCGAGATATGGCGGCTGCAATAGACATAGCCATTGCCCGTGCGGTGCTGGAGCGGAATGCGCCATTGCCACCCGGCGGCCCGCGCGCTCGAACGGGTATAGGGCGTCAGGCCGTCACCCCCGGTGGCACAGGGCACCGCCACCGCGCGGTCGCAGGGCAACCAATGCGTCCAATCCTCATAGCCCGTATGTAACGCACCTTCGATCAGCAGACCGCGAAAGCCCGAACAGTCCACGAAGAGATCGGCGGCGAGCGTTCGTCCATCGTCGAGCATGACCGAGGCGACATGACCGCGCTCGCCCTCCAGCGCATGGCCGGCGATGCGACCCTCGACCCGAACGACCCCGCGCGCTTCGGCATAGCGGCGCAGGAAGCGCGCATAGAGGCCCGCGTCGAAATGATAGGCATAGTCGAAGGTAGAGGCGACGCTGTGCGGGTCCGCCATCGGCGCGGCGAACCGCCCGCGCTTGGCGGCACCCCAGGCCATGGAGAGGTCGTCGAGTGGCGGCACCACACCCTCGGCGCCCCCGGCGGCCAGCCAATGCTGATGCACCGCCACCAGATCGAAGGATTTGCCGTGCGTGCCGAAGGGGTGGAAATAGCGATGCCCTTCGCGACCCCAGCCGACGAACTCGATCCCCAGCTTGAAGCTGCCCTTGGTCTCGCGCAGGAATTCGGCCTCGTCGATGCCGAGCGTCTGGTTGAACAGGCGGATCGGGGGAATGGTCGCTTCGCCGACTCCGACGGTGCCGATCTCGTCCGACTCGACCAGCGTGATGGTCAGGCCGCGGGGGCAGGCATGGGCCAGCGCCGCCGCCGTCATCCACCCGGCCGTGCCACCCCCAACGATCAGAACGGATCGAATCGCGTCGGGCATATCAGGCATCGTCCTCATCCTCTCCGTGGCGCTTGGGCCAATCCGCACCGCTGCCGGATACTTTGCGTCCCTCGTACCATGCAAAGGTTTGCGTTCCCATGGCCGGATTGATCCGGGCGCGCCGTGTTTTCTCGATCACACTCGCCGGAAAATCTATGCAATGGTTTGCAAAAAGGGGTGTTGCAAACGATTGCTTTGGTGATAGCACGGACTCAAGCAACCCGACACAGCGGGGGCCAGACAGGAGAGGGTGTATGAAGACGGGCGTTCTGCGGTCGTGCGGATCGATGGCGGCACTGGCGATGGCAATGGCGGCGACGCCGGTGCTGGCGCAGATCGATGATCCCCAGGCCGCGACCACGGCGCAACCCGGGGCCATCCCCGATGCGGGTGCGCAGAGCGACGACATCGTCGTCACCGCGACCAGCGGCGAGCGTTCGCGTTTCCGCAGCTCGATCTCGGTCTCGCAGGTCAGCCAGGAAGCGATCCAGAATTTCACCCCGCGCTCGACCGCCGAGATCCTGCGCAACATCCCCGGTCTTCAGCCCAGCGATACGGCGGGCCCGGGCGGCAATGCCAATATCGGCGTGCGCGGCATTCCGGTGTCGACCGGCGGCTCCGAATATGTCTCGTTGCAGGAAGACGGCCTGCCCGACGTGCTGTTCGGCGACATCAACTTCGGCAACAACGACTATTGGCTGCGCTTCGACCAGAATATCAAGACGGTCGAGGCGGTGCGCGGCGGTTCGGCCTCGACCTTCGCCAGCCAGGCGCCCGGTGCGGTCATCAACTTCATCAGCAAGACCGGTGAGACCAAGGGCGGCCAGATCGCCTATTCCAACGGCGTCGGCTTCCGTGAGCATCGCATCGATTTCGACTATGGGGGCCCGATCGACGAGACGACGCGCTTCCATATCGGCGGCTATGCGCGCAATGGCGGCGGCTACACCAACGAGAATTTCAACATCCTGCGCGGCTATCAGATCAAGGCGAACATCACCAAGGATCTGCCCGACAATCGCGGTTTCATCCGCCTGTATTTCAAGCGGCTGGACGAGCAGGCACCGACCAACACCATCACGCCCACGCTCGCCACGCTGGAGGGCAACAAGGTGACGGGTTTCGCGCCGTTGCCCAATTTCGACGGG
This sequence comes from Sphingomonas paucimobilis NBRC 13935, assembly GCF_000739895.2. Taxonomy (GTDB): domain Bacteria; phylum Pseudomonadota; class Alphaproteobacteria; order Sphingomonadales; family Sphingomonadaceae; genus Sphingomonas; species Sphingomonas paucimobilis. The sequence continues at coordinate 136,444 of NZ_BBJS01000050.1, read as the reverse complement.
CGTTCGGGCTCGGCTTACACGATCTACAACCGCGCCTTCCAGTATCTGGACTATGACGGTGGTGGGCTGAAGTCGGCCGAGATGCAAGGCATCCACCCGCGCGTCACCGGCATCAGCGGGCAGTTCCATTACGACTTCACCGATAACATCTCGCTCGACGACACGATGCGCTATCAGTGGATCAGCGGGAATTTCACCACCCAGTTCATCAATGTCCAGACCCGCACCGGCGCGGGTGGCCTGATCGGGTCGACGGTGAACGGCCAGACGGTAGGGTCGGTGCGCTATGCCGCAGGGCCGAACCTGGGGCAGCTTTATACGGGCGCCTACGTCAACAATAATCCGAACATCAACACGTTGATGAAGAACATGGACAATTTCGCCAACAACCTGACGGTGAACGGCAAGTTCGACGTCGGGTCGGGCAAGGCGCGGCTGACCGCCGGCCTGTTCGTGATGCGGCAGAACATCGTCCAGGACTGGCACGTCAACCGCCAGTATAGCGAGCTGAACGGTGAGAATGCCGCGCCGCTCGACCTGTTTTCCACCACGGGCACACAGTTGACCGCCGCGGGCCAGGCCGGGTTCAACGACAATTGGGGTAGCTGCTGCGCGCGCCGTGTCGACCTGACCTATACCGATGTCGCCCCCTTCCTGCAGGCGGGTTACGAGGTCGGCGGCCTGAACCTCGACGCCTCGGTGCGCTATGACAGCGTGCATGGCGAGGGCACCGCGCAGGGCGGCATCGCGGGGCCGACGACCCGCGTCTCGGACGCGTTGGGCTCGGCGCTGATCCCCTCGCTGGTGCTCAGCCCGACGGCGGAGAAGATCAATTATACCGATGGCTATATCAGTTGGTCGGTGGGTGCGCTCTACGCCTTCGACAACAGCACCAGCGTCTTTGCCCGGGCCAGCCGGGGCGGTCGCTTCAACGCGGACCGTCGTGTTCTGTCGGGGAATTTCAACGCGGACGGCTCGCTGAATGCGCAGGGCCAGGCGACCTCGGTCAACTATCTCAACCAGCAGGAAATCGGCCTGAAGCAGCGTGGCGGGGTGTTCGGCGGGTCCTATTCGGTCGAGGTCACCGGCTTCCACTCGACGCTGACCGAGAATAATTACGACTTCACCCGCATCAACCAGCCGGCACCGAACAACAATCCGAACATCTCCAACGGCTATCGCTCTTGGGGTGTCGAGTTCACCAGCCGCGTGACCTATGGCGACTTCCATCTGGCGGTCGATGCGACCTATGCCAATTCGAAGATCACCAGCAGCGCGACACCCGCCCTGGTCGGCAACAAGCCCGGCGGGCTGCCCGACTTCCTGTTCGTGGTGTCGCCCTCCTATGATGCGGGGCCCTTCGCGATCGGTGTCAGCGTGAACGGCCAGACCAGCACCAAGTCGGACGATTTCAACCTCTACACGATCAAGGGTTCGACCTTCGTCAACGGTTTCGTGACGGTGCGGCCGATGGAAAATCTGGAGCTGGGCCTGAACGTCAACAACCTGTTCGACAAGCTGGGTTTCCGTGGCGGCGGCGGGCTGTTCCCGGTCCTGTCCTCCACCCAGGCCGTGTTCAACAACACGGCGCTTTACGGGCGCACGGTGTCGGCCTCTATCCGCTACCGTTTCTGATCCTTTCTCCCGACTGGGACGGGTGCCCCGTGGCATCCGTCCCACTTTTGGTTCAGGGGACCGGAGCATGAGCCATTCGCCGCCGCCCGCCCGTACCCTAAAGGATATCGCCCGACTGGCCGGCGTATCGCCCGGCACCGTCTCGCGCGCGCTCGCGGGCAAGACGATGGTCAATGCCGAAACCCGCCAGCGGATCGCGGCACTGGCGACGGAGCATAATTTCCAGCCCAACCAGATGGCCCGCCGCTTGCGGGCGCAGCGGACCGGGGTGATCGGCATCGCCATTCCGCTGGGACATGAGCGACGGCAGCGCGTCTCCGATCCCTTCTTCATGACCTTGCTCGGCCATCTCGCCGACGAACTGGCGGCGCGCGATCACGACGTGATGCTGTCGCGGATCATCCCCGATGACGATGAATGGCTGTCGCGCATTACCCGCTCGGGGATGGTCGACGGCGTCCTGTTGATCGGCCAGTCGGACCAGTTGGCGGTGATCGAGGCCATGGCCGAAATCTATCGCCCGCTCGTCGTCTGGGGCAGCAGCCTGCCCGGACAGCGCCACTGTGCGGTGGGCGTGGACAACCGGCTGGGCGGGCGGATGGCGGGCGAGCGGCTGATCGCCGGTGGGCGACGGCGCATCGCTTTCATGGGGGAGATACGGACGCTGGAACTGGCGCAGCGTCATTCCGGGCTGTGCGATGCGCTGGCCGAGGCGGGCTTGCCGCCGCCGGTCCAGTTCGACACCGCGCTGGCGCCCGACCTGATGTCCGATCAGATTGCGGCCAGTCTCGACGCGGGCGGGCAGGGGATCGATGGGATCGTTGCCGCCTCCGACATGATCGCGCTGGCGACGATGGCGGAGTTGGCGGTCCGGGGGCTATCGGTGCCGGGCGATGTCGCGGTGACGGGGTTTGACGATCTTCCCCTGGCCGAGCGGGCGATCCCGCGCCTGACGACGATCCGACAGGATTTGCGCGAAGGCGCCCGGGCTATGGTCATGGCGCTGTTCGCGCGGATCGCGGGGGAGGAGGTTCCAGGCTATGAAATGCCGCCGCAACTGATCGGACGCGACTCCGCCTGATACAAAAAGACCGGCGCGGTCTTAGGGAAGAATCGACCGCGCCGGCAGGGACGGGAGCTCGTGAAAAGGTCAGGCGATCGTCAAACCGACATCGACATTGCCGCGCGTGGCGTTGGAATAGGGGCAGATCTGATGCGCCGCCTCGACCAGCTTTTCCGCGTCCGCACGGTCGAGACCCGGCAGCTCGACCGTCAGGTCGGTGGTGATGCCGAAGCCGCCCGCCGCGCGCGGACCGATACCGACCTTCGCCGACACCGCGAGATCGGCCGGAACCTTCAGCTTCAACTGCTGGCCGGCGACCTTCAGCGCGCCGATGAAGCAGGCCGAATAGCCGGCGGCGAACAGTTGCTCGGGGTTCGTGCCGTCGCCGCCCGCGCCGCCCAACTCCTTGGGGGTGGAGAGCGCTAGATCGAGCGTGCCGTCCTGGCTCCGGGCATGACCGTCACGGCCACCCGTCGCGCGGGCCTGGGTCTGATATTTCACGTCGATCGCCACGTATATTCTCCGATAATGTTTATCGCGATACATATATAGATAGTTTGCAGGGCCTTGTCCAGTCCTTCTTTTATCGCGATATGCTTTTTCGACCTTTTCCCGGGAGATAGCGCATGTCGGCACCATGGCCGCTCGACGATCAGCTTTGTTTTGCGCTGTACGCGGCCAATATGGCGGTTCAACGGACCTATAAGCCCATGCTCGACCAGCTTGGCCTAACCTATCCACAATATCTGGCGCTTCATGTGTTGTGGGAAGAGGATGGCCGGACGATCGGCGCGATCGCGCAGCGTCTGGCCTTGGAATCGAGCACCGTGACTCCGTTGGTCAAGCGGCTGGAGGCGGGGGGGCTGGTCACCCGCGAGCGCGATCCGCATGACGAGCGGCAGGTGCGCGTGACGCTGACCGTGACGGGGCGCGATCTGCGCGAGCAATGCGGGTGCCTGGGCGAGGAGATCATCGCGCGCTCCGGCATGGCGGTCGACGATCTCCGCGCCCTGCAAGTGGAGGTGCGCGCGCTGCGTCAGGCGCTGGAGCAGCGCGAGGGCGCGCCGGCGTGATCCCCTCCTGAAGGGGCGAGACTGTTGTCCTTACTGGCCGATGGCGAGGGTGAAGGGCATCGTCGGCGCATCGCGGAGCGTGAGGGAGAAGGAGCCGCTTGTAGGAGCCGGCACCGCCAGTCGCGACGCGGTATAGCCGGCCGGCACCGTCATCGCGCCCGCCATATCGGCCGTGGCGGCGACCCGATCGATCAGGAACAGGTCGCGTCCCTCCATCTGACAATTGCCGGCGTCGCAGCGCACCGCCTCGATCCGGGGCAGGCGGACCAGCGTGGCGAGCGGTACCCAGTCGCCCTTGATCGTCCCACGAACCAAGCGATAGCGAAGTGGTCCCGCCGCCGCTGGCCCCAGGCGCGCCGGATCGAGCGTCGCCACCGCGATTTCGGGCGAAGACAGCCGTACGTCGCGCCCGCCCTCCAGCGTGACCGAGGCGCTGCCGTCCGCTGTCGTCACCTCGACCGCGTCGCCTGGCGTCAGCCGCTGGCCGTCGACGGCGCGGATGGCGAAGGTCAGCTTGGCCTTGTCCGGCAAAATGCTCTCGTCCCGTGTCGCCAGCGCCAAGCCTTCGGGCGTGGTGGGCATGGTCAGGGTACGGCTGACGAGTGTCGCGGCGGGGCGGGGTGGAGCGCTCGTGACCGGGACGGACAGCGTACGCCCGTCATTCAGCTTGATGCGTGCGGTCGCGCCTTCGGGCGCGCGGTCGCCAGTCGTGGTGGCGACCAGCCGGTCGGTGTCGCCGTCGCGGGTCACCTGGCCGGGGGACAGGTGGAACTCCCCGATGTCGATGCCCGCAATCTCGTCCAGCCTTTGTCCGGTCAACGTCACGAACCGATCACCTGTCGCCAGCGTCACCGTGTCGACCCGGCTGGCCGGCGAATAGGCGCGCAGGGTCAGGGTGCGCGGCGTATCGCTGCCCATCTGCTGCACCTCCAGCGTCACCGGGCCGGCGCGGCTGCCTTTCATCGGTAGGGTGACGGCGATCGCATCGGTACCGCGCGGCGTGAAGGCGACACTCTGCGCCGCGCCACTGCCCATCCGCATCGTCACCCCGGTGACGCAGGCGGCGGCGGGGCCGGTCAGTTCGACGGCATTGTCGCGGCCGACCACCAGGCTCTGGTCCGCATCACTCGGGTGCCAGTCGCCGCCCGCCGGGAATTGGAAGGTAAAGCTGGGCCCTTCGAAGGACTCGAAGCCCCATTGGCCATGCAGCCGTGCACTGGCCTTGCCCGACAGGCCGGCGGGCAGCGGCTCGGCGAGCATATAGCCGCCGCGATCGGCGCGGGCGCGGACCGGCACCTCGATCGGCTGGCCATTGGCCGGGGTCAGCGTCACCGCCATGTTGCGCGCAAAGGCGGTCGAATAGATCAGCGGCGCGCCCTCGACCGGCAAGACCAGCCCCGGTTTCGCGCCGCAGAGCGGCTGGTCGGTGCCGGCGCGCAGCCTGGGCGGGCTGCCCGCATCGATCGCGGGCATGGCGGCGACCAGCACCGATTTGGGCTTGGCGAAGGACGGCGCGGCGTTGAGCAGCAACGACAGCCGATCCCCGTCGCGCGTGGCGAGCGTCGGCAGATAGCCGAATTGCGGATTGCCGAACGCGCCGAAGACGCGGGCGATATCGCGGATGACCCCGATATAGGGGCTGTAATAGCCCAGCCCCGCCTCGCGCGTGTAGCTGAGCTGCAACGCCAGATCGGTGGGCGCGCCGATCAGCGTGTCGGTCATCGAACTACTGTGAATATCGGCGAGCACCAGCGCGTCGCGGTTTTCGAGCAGGCACGCCGCCTGCAACTCGATCACCCGCGCGAGGCAATCGGGGTTCATCTTGATCGCCAGGCTGCCGGCCAAAGCGGGGGCGATGGTGCGAAGGAATTCGGGATGGCTGTTCTCCTGCGCGCGGATCGCCGCGACGAAGGCGTTGAGCCGTGACCGATCGAGCGAGGCCTGGTTCAGATCCTGCACTGCGCGGACGAACTCGCCCGGCCGGTCGCGCACGGCATCGACGATGGTGCCCGACGCGCCACCGGTTTCCGGCACCAGGAACAGCGCCATCTGCCGCGCGCCCTTGGGCACGGTCAGGGTCAGGCGGCGATCCTTGTCCTTGTCCTTCCACGTCTCGGCCGATTGAACCCAGTTCTTGGGCGGCGGATTGGTCGCGCCGCTCAGAAAGGCGGAGAAGAGCAGATAATGGGCCCGCTGGTCCTTGGGCAGATCGGCATCGATGGTCAGCCTGTCGCCGACCGCCAGATTGGGGACCTCGCTAATGGGCAGCGTCTTGTCGCCGCGCGTCACCGCGATGCGCAGGCTCGGCCCCGGCAAGTCGAACGGCGCAGGGTCGGCCGATAGCGGCACGGCAATGCCCAACCCCATGCCGGTCAGCCCGAGCGCGAGGAGAGGGAGGGACAAGCGGGAAAGGACGCGCGACATGGGGCCGAGTGTAAAAGCGCGATCCGGGCCGGTGATCAAGCGCTTCGCGGCGGATGGCGGGCGATCCCGCCGCATCGACCGCGAAGCGCGCATCATCAGGCCTGCGTCGCCGGCGCGATCTTGTCCTGCGTCCGCTGCTCGAAATCGCTGGCGTCATGGCGTTCGAGCAATTGCTCGGAGGGATCGCCGACGGTGCGATTGACCATCCGCCCGCGCTGGACCGCTGACCGCGCGGCCAGTTCCTCGGCCCAGCGGCGGACATGGGCATAGTCGTTCACCTGCAGGAACTCGGCCGCCCCATAAAGCTGGCCGAGCACCAACTGCCCGTACCAGGGCCAGATCGCCATGTCGGCGATGCTATAGTCCTCACCCGCGACATAGCGGTTCTGCGCGAGCTGACGGTCGAGCACGTCGAGCTGGCGCTTGGCCTCCATCGCATAGCGGTTGATGGCATATTCGATCTTCATCGGCGCATAGGCATAGAAATGGCCGAAGCCGCCGCCCAGGAAGGGCGCGCTGCCCATTTGCCAGAACAGCCAGGACAGGACATGCGCGCGAGCGGCCGGCTCGGTCGGCAGGAAGGCGCCGAAGCTCTCGGCCAGATGCATCAGGATCGCGCCAGATTCGAAGATGGCAAGCGGCGCGGCGCCACGCCGGTCGACGAGCGCGGGGATCTTGGAATTGGGATTGATCGCGACGAAGCCGCTGCCAAACTGGTCGCCTTCGCTGATGCGGATCAGCCAGGCGTCATACTCGGCATCCTTATGGCCGGCCGCCAGCAATTCCTCGAGCAAGATGGTGACCTTCACGCCATTGGGCGTGCCCATCGAATAAAGCTGGAAGGGATGCTGGCCGACTGGCAGATCCTTGTCATGCGTCGGGCCGGCGATCGGACGATTGATCGCGGCGAAGCGGCCGCCGCTCTCCTTGTCCCAGGTCCAGATGGCGGGCGGGGTGTAGGCGTCGTCACTCATGGGCGGAAGCTCCATCGGGGTTCGTCGCGGCAAATGGGACGGGGATCAGCCTAAAACAACCGCGGGCGTGCTTTTAATTCTGCGGCCGAAACGAATGGGCCTCCGTGGCGGGGTGTCGCCGCCAGCGGATCGCCTGACGACCATAGCCGGCCAGGCCCGCCAGGATGTGGCGCAGGCGAAAGGCGTGGAAATGTCGGATGGCCGGCACGGGCCCCGCGAACCGGTCGCGAAGATTGGCCAGGTCCTGCGCCATCGCCCGCCCGATCCGCCGGTCGCTCAGCAGATGTTTGGCGTAGACCGCGCCGTCGCCATAGCCATAGCCGGCGAGTAGCGTGACGATCTCTTGGGGGCGCCTTCGGCCATGATGATGGTCGACGACGAAGTTCGGATCGTATCGGACGGGAATGCCATGCCCCAACGCCCGGAACAGATAATCGGTATCCTCGGCCGCGCGGAAAGGCGCGCCAGCCCCGAAGCGTTCGTCGAACAGGCCGACCTTGTCCCGGACATCGGCGGTGAAGGCCAGATTGGCGCCCATTACGAAACCGCCGGGAAAGCCGTCGGAGGGCGCGATCATCGGATGATCCTCCAGCTTGACGGTCACCGGCAGATCGGCTGGATCGCCCAGCAAGATACGCCCGCCGATGACGACCGGGGCGGGCTGGGCCGCGAAGGCGCGGATCAGTTGTTCGAAATAATCGGGGTGAAGGATGCAGTCGTCATCGGTCATCGCGATGATGCGCCCCCGCGCCGCTGCCAATGCGACGTTGCGCGCACGGGCAAGGCCGGGACGTGGCTCGGACAGCAGTCGCACGGTAAAGGGACGATCGGCCGCCCAGTGCCGGATCGTCGCCGCGCTGTCGTCGGTCGAGCCATTGTCGACGATGATCAACTCCAGCCGCTGGCCGCCTGCCGCCGCTGCGACCGAGTCCAGCGTGGCGGACAGGCTGTCACGGCGGTTGCGCGTGCAGATCATCAGGCTGATGTCGATCATGCCATCAGCCCGGCCATGGCGTCCTCCGCCGTGGCGGCCTGATGGACCAGCGGCGAGGCGGCGGTCCAGGCGGCGTGATAGGCCGCGACCTTGCCATAGTCATTGTCGAGGATGACATGGGGGATGCCGAGCAGCAGCGCGAGGATATGGCCGTGCAACCGATCGGTCACGATCCGTTCGCCGCGCGACAGCAGGCGCAAGCCTCGTTCCACGCGGAGCCGGGCGCGCTCGGTCGGATCGGTGGCGATGACCGCGTCCTCCTCAAGCCAATCGAGCGCGACCGCATTGGGCAGATCGCGCAAGGCTTCATCATCGCGCGCCGCCCGCTCGGCATCGGAGCGGAGCAGCATCAGGATGCGGCAATCGGCTTCGACCGGCCGGGGCAAGGCGCCGATTCCGAAAGCGGAGTCGGGTGCGAGGTCGCTGGGGCAGTCGAAATACGCCTTGGCCAATGCCAGACTGGCCGCATCGCGAACGAAAAGGTGAAAGTCGGGATGCCTCGCGACGGCCGCCGCGAAGCGATCGCGATGGGCGGCATCGCGGAAGTGGATCGACTGGGGCAGTTGCACGATCCGCCGGTCGACAAAATCGGTCAGCAGCGCTTCGCGAAAATGCTGATGATGCGGCCAGATATCCCCTAGATTGCCGCCGCCATGGATGAAGATCGGTCCCGTCGGGCAAGCATCGCGAAACGTCGCTTCGTCGAAATCGTCCCAGCGGCAGACATAGGCCGGATCGCCCGCGCCGACCGCGCGCAGCAACGCGATCTCGCCGAGCCAGATCGCGCTGTCGCCGACATTGGGATGGTCGGGGAAGTCGACCAGCGCATAGGGTGCTCCCGGCGGCGGGGCATGGCGCCGGTACAGGTCTAGCAGAGCCGCGTGCTGCGCGGCGATGACCGGATCGCTCACGCCGCGATGGCGCTGTGCGGCGCGGTGGTGACGGCGGCGTAGAGCGTCTCGCAGCGGTCGAGCCACAGGTCGCGGGCGAAATGGGTTTCGACCCGGCGGCGCGGGATGGCACGGTCGATGGTCAGGCTGTCACGAATGGCGGCGGCCAGACCCATGACGTCTCCGGCGGGCGCGACGGCACCGGCTTCGCCCACGACTTCGCGCGCGGCCCCTTGATCGAAGGCGGCGACGGGCAGGCCACAGGCCATAGCCTCGATCGCCACCAGTCCGAACGGCTCGTCCCAGCAGGGCGTGAACAGGAATACGGAGGCGCGACCCAGTTCGGCGGCTAGCGCTGCACCATCCAGATGCCCGCCATAGCGGATGTCGCTATCCAGCAGCGGCTCGACCTCGGCCGCCCAATAGTCGCGATCCTCGATCGCGCCGAAAAGGGTGAGGGCAATGCCCGCCTCCCGCGCTGCCAGGATCGCCCAGTGTGGGCCCTTATTCGGGGTGATCCGCCCGCACCATACGCCCTCGCCGTTGCCCTGTTCGACAAAGGGCCAAGCGGCCGGGTCGATGGCGTTGTGCAGTACCGACGCCTCCACAGGTGCGCCTTCGGGCCACCAGGCCTTGAGCTGGCTCTGCGAGGTGACGGTCAGGCGGTGGCTGGGGGAGGGGCTGACCCGGACGAAATGATGGAGCGCGTCATAGGGCGGCACGTGCAGCGAGGTGACGGTCGGCGTCACCGCCGTGCGACGCTGTTCCAGCGGAAAGCGGTGGAGGCTGTTGTTGTGGACCACATCGAACCCGCCGCGCGCGATCCGCTCGCAGGCCTCGGCATAACCGCGATCGACATGCGCGATCAGTTCGGGCTTGCCGCGATGCTCGGCCCAGGGAAACACCGCTTCATAATGGACGGGCAGGACCGGATCGATCGTGAAGTGCGGGTCGCTGTCACCGGCGGCGAACAGCACCACCTCATGACCGCGCGCCATCAGCCCCTCGGCCAGATACCAGCCATGCGCCTCCATCCCGCCCAGAAAGGGTTGCCGGATCGGCTGGCGGACGTGGGCGAGCAGCGCGATCCTCATGCCGCCGCCCGGCCGGACGCGGCCCGCTCCTCAAGCAGGCGGATGACGCTGGCGGTATTCGCATAGGGCTGATGGCTCTGCTGGCCGGTAAGGGTCAGGTCATCCGCATCGGGCGCGCGCAGGATGCGGATGGGCAGGCCGGGTGTGTCGTCGATCAGGCCCATCAGGCGGAAGGCGTGCAGCCAATGGCCCATGGTACGATAGCCCCATTTGGCCTCGAACGCTTCCGCATTGCGGACCACGCTTTCCAGATGATGGACCGGCGGCATGTGATGGGGATGATATTGATGATAGGCGAGACCGCCCTTGATCCAGGCGATCGGGACGCCGGCCTTGTCGACGACCTTGCCGAAATCGGTGTCTTCGCCGCCATAACCGGCATAGCGTTCATCAAAGCCGCCGGTCGCAAGGAAGGTCGCGCGACGCATGGCGAAGTTGAGCGACCAGAAGCAGCGATAATCCTCGCACACCTCTATCCCCTGCGGCGGCGGTCCGCGCCGGTCCGAATGGCGCACGGCGATGGCGGCGAATGCGTCGGTCGACCAATCGCCCTGCGTCGCGCCGCCGGGCAGGTACATGACCTCCCCCATCAGCAGCGCGTCCATCTCATCCAGATAGCGGTCGTAATCGGCGAGCAGCTCGGGCGTCGGGATACAGTCCATGTCGAGAAAGACGAGCTTGTCGCCGATCGCCGCGCGTGCCGCCGCATTGCGCGCGGCGGCCAGCGGCAGGCGGGGGCCCTCGATCATCATCTGCCGGATGGGGAAGGGGGCGTCGGGCAGATCATAGGGCTGATCCTGGATCACCGCGACGATCAGTTCGGCGGGCATGAGGCTTTGGCGGGTCAGACCGAGAACGACGTTGCGGAGGTGTTCGGGGCGGCCCCCGGCAAGCGTGACGACCGAAATCATGAATGGGCTCCGGTAGGATCGGGGGAGGGGGTGGCGGCAGGCGTATCGATCGTGATCGGCCAGAGCCGGGCGGCGAGCTCCTCCAGCCAGTCGGCGGCGAGTTGTGCCGGCGCGTCGGCGATCATGGTGCGCTGCGCGGCCGGGCGATGATTGCTGCGGGTTTCGGCCAAAGCAGCGGTCCAGGCCTGGGCCGAGGAGGGGAGGTGGGGACGGACGCACGCCACCCCCGCCGCCGCCAGCGCGTCGGCCTTGCGATGCTGTTCATCGAAATAACGCCACTCAGGGATAGCGAGCCAGGGCCGGGCGGCGGCCAGGATTTGCTGGCAGGTGGTGTTGCCAGTCGAGGCGATGACCAGGTCGGCGGCGGCGACATGGTCGGCCGGATTGTCGACCCAGCCGCGATGTTCGATATTGGCGGGCTCGGTCGCGTGCCAGTCGCGCAGCACTGGGCCGATCGTGATCCAGCGCGCGTCCGGCCGACTGCGGGCGCCGACGCCGAGCGGCGCCTGGGCAAAGCCGCCGCCACCACCGCCGGCCATGACCAGGATCATCTCCTCGTCCGGCCCAACACCGATCCGTTGCCGCGCCAGCTCCCGCTCGGGCACGCGAGTGTCGACGCCCAGGCCCCCGGCAAAGCAGGTCTTGGCGCGCATCGCCGCATCCCATTCGGGCTGGGCCAGTTTCTCGTCGAACGCCGCCAGCAAGCCGGCCGCGCCGTCATAGGCCGCCCGGTGGCCGGCATCGTGGCGGTCGCCATGTTGCAGCACCTTGACGTGCGGGACCGAGCAGATGCGGGACAGTTGCGCGATCTCGGCCGACACGTCGCAGATCATCAGCGCGGGGTCAGCGGCGTCGAACCACTGCGCGATCACCGCCATGGCGTGGCGAATACCCGGCCAACCGAGCGGCGCGCAGTGCAGCGTGTCGGGGGTGGGGATCGCGTCCATCGAGCCCGCCTCGGCCCCGGTCGGCTCGAACAGCGACGGGATGGTCACGATCGTCGCACGGGGCGGCAGGGACGGGAAGATGTCATCGCGCGCGCAGAAGATCGTCACCGGCCGCTCTGGCGGCAGCGCGTTCAGAATGGCGGCGCAGCGTTCGGCATGGCCACGCCCTTGGTGATGGACGAAATAGCCGAAGGGACGGGTCATGCCGCGCTGGCCTGGGCCAGCACCGGTTCGGTCAGGCCCAGCCGCTCCAGCCCTTCCAGCACGCCATGCGCATGATGACCGGTCACGCGCATCAACCCTTCGCGCACCGTCAGGTCGTTCAACTCGTCACTGGCGTTGCCGACGACGATGGCGTGGCCACAGGCCTCCAGCATGTCGACGTCGTTGCCGCTGTCCCCTGCCGCGATGCAGGCGCCCAGCGACAGATCCAGCCGCCGGGCATAGGCCGCGATCGCCGCCGCCTTGCCGCCCAAGGGCGCGAGCACGTCGATCAATCGGCCGTGCGAGAAGACGACCTTCGCCGCCAGCTTTTGCTCGGCAAGGACGGTGCGGACCTGCTCGGCATCAGCGGCGGTGCCGAAGAAGCTCAGCTTGTGCGGACCAGCGGTGTCGCGCGGCTGGGGACGCAGTCGCAAGGGCTTGAGCGCCGCGGCCACCGCCTTGCGGTCCCAGCCTTCGTCCAGCCGGGTGGCATAGACCGGGCATTCGTACCAGCCGCGTTGCCCCTTCAGCATGATGCGCGTGCCGACATCGGTGATGAAGGCGTCGGGCTCGGGCAGGCCCCATTGCGACAGGATCATCCGTGCCATCGCAAAGGAGCGGCCGGTCGCGACCACGAAGGGCAGGCTGCTGCTCCGCCGCCACTGGGCAAAGCCATGGGCTCCGACCGGACAGCCGGTCAGCGTATGGTCGATATCGCTGGCGAGCAGCGAGGGTGCGCGCGGCAGTCGGGCGTAAAGGGCGATCGACTCCGCCGCATAGCGTTGCCAGTCATAGCGCGCGACGCCGCGTCGGCCCGATGCGCTCATCCGGGCATGGCGTTCGGGGTCGTTCAGGATGGCAAGGCAGGCATCGGCGATGGACTCGTCATCGCGGGGATCGATGAGCAGGCCATGGCACAGCGCCGCGACGATCTCGCTGGGGCCGCCGGCTTGCGTGGCGACCACTGGCACGCCCGCCGCCGCCGCCTCGATCAGGGTCAGGCCGAACGGTTCGTGGAAGGCGGGATTGACGAACACGCCGCCTTGCGCGGCAAGATCATACAGCGCGGCGACGTCGCGCCCGTCATGGGTGGGCGGTAGGGCGATGCGGCCCCGAATGGCGGGTTGCGCCGCCAGGGCTTGAAGCTCGGCCAGGACGCCGCGTTCCTCGGCCGAGCCGGGGCCGTCATGCTGTCCGGCCAGGATGACGAGATTGGCCGCCGTCTGTAGCCCGGGCGATCCGGCATAGGCCCGCGCCAAACCTATCAGGTTCTTCTTGGCGACCGGCCTTGCGATCGCGAGCACGATGGGTTTGGCCGGATCATCGAGCCACTGGTCCAGCCGATCGACCAGCGACCCGTCCGCCATTGATGCGGCGTCACGGCTCGGCACGCCCGGCGGGATGCAATGGATGCGCGCGGAGGTCGACGCCCGATAGGCATGGACCTGTCGATCGGCCTCGTCACGGGTGGAGACGATGATTGCATCGGCCTGCGCAATTGCCCGTTCCTCGGCGGCGATCCGTGCGTCGAGCGCAGGGCAGGGGCCCTGATGCGCCCTTTTGTCGATGCCGAGCGCGTGCGGCGTATAGACGAAGGGAATGGCGAAGCGTTGCCGCGCCTCCGCCGCGACGGCGGCGGCGTCCGAGAAATGCGCGTGGATCACATCCGGCAAGCGCGGCAGGCGCGCCAGATGCGCGCAGAACGCCTCGATAAAGGCCGGCATATCCTCGGCCAGTGCATCCTTTTCGAGGTAGCGCCGATTGCCGGTCGCAATCCGATCGATGGTCAGACCGGGCCGAAGCCGTTCGGAAACCAGGGCATGCTCAGGTGCCAAACCGTCACCTTCGAACAACCGAGTGACGACGGAGACTTGATCTGTATCAATATTATCGGCCTGTGCGGCGGCTGCATCAAGAATATAAGCAATATGTCCGCCCGTGTCGGCGGTGATGCCATAATGGACAGGTGGTGATTTCAGGCAACCGCCAAGCGCCAGATGCAGGATAAACAATCTCGCCCCTTTCGTTATGGAGCGACAACGTTGGATTTATTATTTGGCTCCCGAGGCCCTGAGAGAATAGAGAGCCAGGCAGTGCCAGATGATATAACTCCACCAAATCTTGATCTGCATCTATTCCGATTTAGCTTAGCGGCGGCTGTCCGTTGGAGGCGCTGAGGCCGCCATCGACCGGCAGATTGATGCCTGTGATGAAGCGCGCGTCCTCGCTCGCCAGAAAGGCGACGGCACCGGCAATATCCTCCGGCTGCGCGCCGCGCCCCATGGGAATGCGCTCCTCGAATTTGGCGATCAGCTCGGGCTGTTCCTTCATGCCCTCCGTCAACGGGGTGTAGGTCAGCGACGGGTTCACCGCGTTGACACGCACGCCGTTCCTCGCCTCGTCCATCGCCAGCGCGCGGGTGAAGTTGGTCACCGCCCCCTTGGCCGCACAATAGAAGCTGTGGTTCCAATCGCCACCCAGTCCCGAGACCGACGACATATTGATGATGCACCCCTTGGAGGCGCGCAGATGGGTGATGGCTGCGCGGGCCATCTGGACGACGCCGTAAAGATCGGTCTCGATCACTTTCGTAAAGGCTGAGAAATCTCCCTCATCCAGCTTGCCGAGATGATCGACCCCGGCATTGCTGACCAGCACGTCGATCCGCCCGAATCGCTCGATGGCCAGCGCGACCAGCGCTTCGCACGCCGCCATGTCGGACACATCGGTTTCCCGCGTCGCGACGGTGGCGGGGGCAAGTTGTTCGGCCAGCGTCTTCAGCCCTTCGCCATCCATATCGCCCAGGACGAGCGTCGCGCCCTCTTCGGCGAAGCGTCGTGCAGCGCCTTCGCCGATACCCGATGCCGCCCCGGTGATGACGATGATCTTGCCGGTAAATCTGGCCATGTCCTTGGCTCCTGCCTTGCGATCAAGTGAGCCACAACCGTCGCCATCACGTAGCGTTCCGATGCGCCCTACCGATCGATCGCGTTCGGAGCCCTTATCGGCGGATCAACCCCGCATATCCTCCGGCAGCCCCTCGAATGAGGAATCGCGGCCCAGAAAGTCGCGATGGGCGGCCAGCCATTGTTCGGCCTGTGCCCGGCCCATGGTGCGCAGATCCTGAAGCACCGACCAGCGCGTATCGACCTTGCTCGTGCCCGAGGGACCGGCCAGTTCATCGGGTGGCGACAGCAGGTGCAGATTGACCCGCGCGATCGCCTGCATGCGCGGGTCGCGCGAGGGGGCGGCACGGGCGATATCCTGAATCTCGGACAAGGCGCGCAGGTCGCGCCGCAGACAGGCGTTGAAGCTGATATCGCTGACCCGGCGCATCACCTCGCCCACCGAATCGCCGACATCCTCGACGGTAAAGGGCGTGATCTGGACGATGATCATGTCGGTCGCGCCGATCGCGTTGGACAAGAGTGGCTCCAGCGCGGGATTGGCGGTGAAGCCGCCATCCCAGAACTGCTCGCCATCGATCTCCACCGCAGCGAACAGCTCGGGTAGACAGGCCGAGGCCATCAGCGCATCGAGCGTCACTGCCTCGCCAGTGAACAGTCGCGCCGAGCCGGAGGCGATATGCGTCGCCGCGACGTAGAAGGGCAATATGGTCTGGCGGGCGAGCAGATCCAGGTCGATGCTGGTCTCCACCGCGCGGCGCAAACCGCTCATGTCGCGCACGCCGGGCAGGAAGGGCGCGACATAGCGGCTGGAAAGCTTGGCAATGTCGAGCGACCGCCGCAGCAGGGGTTCGAAAAAGGGGCCGCCCATCGCGCCGACATCGAGCGGGGCGAGCGGCGAGGCATCGGCGACATTGCGCCAGACCTTTTCTAGCGCCGCCCGCGCGCCCTCGCTGCCCTGGGAGGCATAGCCCGATACCACGGCGGCACCGTTGATCGCGCCGGCGCTGGCGCCGCTGACGCCGACCAGATCGATGTCTTCTTCGAGCAGGCGTTCGACGACACCCCAACCATAGGCGCCGTGCGCACCCCCGCCCTGCAAGGCCAGCGCGACACGCGGGCGCCGCGCCGATAGGCTTCGTGTTGACGTCGGATCGTGACGGTCGGTCATACCATCCCTCCTGTGTGTTGATCCATGCTGCAACGCACAAAAGGGAAATACCACCCCATCGCGGCGTATTTACTGCCGCGATGGGGTGGGGAGAGCGGCGGGATCAGCGCTTGGTGAAGCCGCCGATTCCGGCAATCGCCAGCTTTTCCGCAGGCTTGGACATTTCCGCGAAGGTCAGGCGCAGATAGCGGACCGGCCGGACGCTGGTGAAAGGCAGGCGCTGGGTGGAGAGCGCATAGGCGATGTTGGAGAATTCGCCCGAGCCCGCCGGGGTCCAGCTCTTGCCGTCGACGCTCGTCTCCGCGACATAGCCGCGCGGCGGGGCGGCATCGATCATCACCTGGCGCGAGGGCGTCAGGCTGAAGCCCGCGACGTTGCGGACCTGGCCCATATCGACGGTGACGCTGGCTGGCTTGCCCGGTGTCGGCGCCGGCTGGACCCAGATGGTCTTGGCGTCATTGTCGAGCAGCTTCTCGGCGCCGGGCGCGGTGGCCGAGACGATCTTCCAATCGGTCGTGGCCAGCACCGTGGGATCGCTCGACACGATCGCGGGGACGGGGACCGGTGCGACGCTCTTGAACAGCGAAACCTCGCTGATCGCGCAGGCGACGGGCGCCTCGACGATCCGCAGGCGGACTCGCTTCGCGGTGATGGGGGCGGGCAGCCGGATGATCCGCTGTGCGCTGATGCACTCATGCTCGGCAAGTTGCTGCCACCGGCCGTTCACCTCGGCGTCGACCGCGAAGCGGGTGACGCGCACGCCCAGCGGCAGATATTCGCGGATACGGATCAGGTCGAAACTGCGGTTCGGCGGCAGGTCGAGCGTCAGGCTGGGTGTCGTCACGCCGTCCGGCGCGGACCAATAGGTGTCGCGGTTCCCGTCCAGCACCTTCGCCGCCTCGAAACCCTTGCCGCGCACATGGCTGGCGCTGGCCACCGCGCCTTGCGCGAGGTCGGTCGCGAAGCTGGCACGGATCGCGTCGCCGAAGCTCTTCAGGATCTTCACATCCTGATCGGGGATGCGGCCGCGCCGGTCGGGCGGCAGGTTCAGGTTCATGTTGGTGCCCCGCGCGACCGAGGTGTCGAAATAGCCGACGAGGTTCTCCGGCGATCGGACCTTCGAGTCCTCGTCGGCATGATAGAACCAGCCGGGCCGGATCGAGGTGTTGGTCTCGGCCGGCCACCACAGCGCGCCGCCGCGTACGCCCGAATTGCCCTCCGACTGGACGTACGGATGGTTCGGCATGGTCGGCCAGCAGGGATCGCCCGCTACGCCGTCCTCATTGCCCACCCAGCGAATATCCGCGCCCAGCGGATCGAAGGTGCAGGCCATGGGCTGATATTGATGGACCAGGGCGATGATCGAGGGCCAGTTATAATATTTAGGCGCATCGATCTGCCGCGTCTCGCGCGCGCCGCCATAATAGCCGTCGCCGCCATTCGCCCCGTCGAACCAGAATTCGAACAGTTCGCCGTAACCGGTGCAAAGCTCGACCACCTGCTTGCGGAAATATTCCACATAGGCGGGCCGCCCATATTGCGGATGGTTGCGATCCCAGGGCGAAAGGTAGATGCCGAAGGCGATGCCGCCGCGCTTGCAGGCGTCCGACATCTCGCGGACGATATCGCCCTTGCCGTCCTTGTATGGCGAGTTGCGGATGCAATGTTCGGTCAGCTTGGTTGGCCACAGGCAGAAGCCGTCATGATGCTTTGCCGTCAGGATGATGCCCTTCAGATTCCCCGCCTTGGCCGCCGCGACGATCTGATCGGCGCTGAAATCGGACGGGTTGAACATCTTGGGGTCTTCGTCGCCATAACCCCATTCCTTGTCGGTGAAGGTGTTCATGGCGAAGTGGACGAACGCGTACTGCTCGCGCTGATGCCAGCGCCACTGCCGCGCCGAGGGGACCGCGCCATAAGGGGCGGGCGCGCCGGCCTTCACCTTGGCGAAGGCCGGCGTGGCGGATGCGACGAGCCCGGAGGCGAGGACGGCGCGGCGGGAGAAATCGGTCATTGTCGGGTCGGCTCCGGGAGGGATCAGGCGGGCATATGGTCGAAGGAGGGCGGCCGGTCCTTCGGATCGCGACCGAAGGCGGGATTGGGCTTTGCCCCCATGGTGAAGGACAGGGTGCCGCCCTTGGCCAGCGTGGCATGGTCGATCCAGCTCTTGGTCCAGGGACGACCGTTCCACGTCACCGACTGGATGTAAGGTGCGTCCGGGCCATTGCCCTTGGCCTCGACGGTCAGCGTCCTGCCACCACCCATCGCGACCTGCGCGCGGTCGAACAGCGGACCGCCGAAGACGTACGCGCCGCTGACCGGATCGACCGGATAGAAACCGAGCGCCGAGAAGAGGAACCACGCGCTCATCTGGCCGCAGTCATCGTTGCCGATGATGCCGTCGGGCGCGTTCTTGTACATCTCGGTCAGCAGGCGGCGAACCATGCGCTGGGTTTTCCACGGCGCACCGACATAGGCGTAGAGATAGGCGACATGCTGGTCCGGCTCATTGCCATGGGCGTACTGGCCGACGAGGCCCGAAATGTCGGGCGGCGCATTCTTGGGCAGCGTCGAGGGCGCCGAGAACAGTTCGTCCAGCTTGGCCTCGAACTTGGCGTCGCCGCCCATGTGGCGGATCAGGCCATAGACGTCATGCTGGTTGAGGAAGGTCGCCTGCCAGCCATTGGCCTCGGTATAGTCGCGCCACCAGGGCTTGGGCATGTGGCCGAGCTGGATGGGGTCGTAATCCTTCCACCAACTGCCATCGTTGAAGCGCGGGCGGGCAAAGCCGATCGTCGGATCGATGACGTTGCGCCAATTGCCCGATCGCTTGAGCAGCCGGTCGGCCTCGGCCGTCTTGCCGGCCTTTCGGGCGATGTGGGACGCCGCCCAGTCGTCATAGGCGTATTCCTGCGTCCGGCTGACGCTTTCGAACCAGATATCGGCGGGGACATAGCCCTTGGCGTCATACAGGTCGCGGCCCTTGCTATTGTCCAGATCGGGCGCGGAGAAGTCGAAGCTGCGCTTGGCGATACCGGGCCAGGCGGCGGCGTAATCGGCGGGAATGCCCTTGACCATCGCCTCGGCCATGATCGGCGTGCCGTGCCAGCCGATCATGACGCCGGTTTCCTTGCCCTGAAGCGTCCAGACCGGCGGACCATACAGGCTCTGCTGGGTCTGGCGGATCACGTCGTCGATCAGCTTCTTGGCCTGCGCCGGCTGGGTCAGGATCAGCCAGGGGTGGAGCGCGCGGTACGTGTCCCAGGTGGAGAAGGTGCTGTAGGCGAACTGTCCGGCAGGCAGGGTGTGGACCTTCTGATCGAGCCCGACATAGCGCCCGTCCACGTCCGAAAAGAGCGTGGGCGCAATCAGCGTGTGATAGTTGGCGGAGGCCAGGATCGTCCGCTGATCCTCGGTCCCGCCCTCGACGCGGACGCCGCCCAGTGTCTCGGCCCAGCGCGCCATGGCGGCGCGGCGGGTGCGGTCGAAGTCCCAATGCTGGGCCTCAGCGGCCAAGTTCGCCTTGGCGCCCGCGACATCGACCGCCGAGATGCCGCAACGGATCAGCAATGGCGCATCGCCCAGCTCGTCGAAATGCAGCGCAGCCTTCAGGCGGTTGCCCTTGACGGCCTTGCCGTTCGCGGGGGCATCATTGTCGCCATAAAGCTGGATGCGTGTCGGCTTCTTCGACATCTGCAGCGCGAAGAAGATGCGCCGTCCCTTGGCCCAGCGGAACACACGGCGGGTGCCGGTGATCGTGCCATCGGGCTCGATGGTCAGTTCCGCATCGGTGATCAGGGGCTTGGCATCGCTCTTGTCGAGGACGAGGTGTGACAGGTCGATCAGGACATGGCCCGGCCCCTTCGGATAGGTGTAGCGGTGCCAGCCGGTCCGCTCGGTCACGGTGAGTTCGGCCAAGACGCCGGACTCCAGCTTGACCCGGTAATAGCCAGGCTCGGCTCGTTCGTCCGAATAACGCTGGCGATAGCCTTCATCGGGGTTGGAGAGCGGCCCCGGTACCAGCTTCAACTCGCCCCGCGTCGGCACGACCAGCACGTCGAGCATGTCGCCGATGCCGGTGCCCGACAAATGGGTGTGGCTGAACCCCATGATCGAGCCGTCGCCATGATGATAGCCCGAGCAGGTATCCCAGCGCTCGACATCGGTATCGGGGCTGAGCTGAACCATGCCGAAGGGCAGGACCGCGCCCGGATAGGTATGACCATCGCCGCCGGTGCCGACGAACAGATTGGGACGCGCGACCGTCATCGGCACGGCGGCCGTGACGCCCCGGATCGGGAGACTGGCGAGCGCGGTCCCGGCGAGAAGCGAGCGGCGGGTCAAAATCATGCGAACGTCTCCCGCAAAACCTGCGGCCGGGTGGCCGCGACATGGACGATCAATTCGCCGAACAGGCCATTGGCCCAGGCGAACCAGTCGCGCGTGAACTTGGTGGGATCGTCGATATCGACCCCTTCGTGAATGAAGCCGGTACCACCCTGCGAGCCGCGCAACATCGCTAGGCTAGATCGCAGCAGCGCTGGATCGGTCGAGGTGAGCGCGCGGACGATGACCGACATCGGCCAGACCTGGCCGGGGCCGGTATGCGGGCCGCCGATGCCGGTCAGGGCCTTGCCCTCGAAATACCAGGGATTGTTCGTGCTCCAGCATGCCGCGACGGTGCGCTGCCACAGCGGATCGGTCGGATCGACGCAGCCCAGATAGGCCATGCCCGACAGCGACGGCACATTGGCGTCGTCCATGAAGACGGCATTGCCGTAACCATCGACCTCGAACGCCCAGACGTGCTCGCCGCTCGGCAGCGTCATGGTGCCATGCTGTTTCAGCGCACCCTCGACCTCGGCGGCGAGTGCGGTCGCGTCCTGTGCCAGAGCAGGCTCACCGACCGCGTTGGACAGGGTCGCCAACTCGCGCAGCGTCGTCATGGCGAACAGGTTGGCGGGTACGAATTGTTCGTACAGGCACGCATCGTCCGAGGGGCGGAAGCCCGAATGGATCATGCCGTTGGGGCGCGTCGGCAGGCCATAGCCGCGATAGAGCGTCTCGGTCGGCTCGGGCGCGGAGCGGCGGAAGCCATAAGGGCCGAGGCCGTCCTTGCGCTGCTGCTCGCGAAAGGTCTTCACGATCAGACGGGCCGAGGCTTTCCATTCCGCATCGAACGGCGTCACATCGCCCGTCTCGCGCCAATAGCCATAGGCCAGCCGGATCGCGTAGCAGAGGGAATCGATTTCCCATTTTCGCTCGGCGACGCCGGGCTTCATCTCGGTATCGTCCTTCAGCGCCCAGCTCAGATTGGTCTTGGCGCTCGGGTCCTGCATGAAGGCATTGGCGTAAGGATCGATCAGGATCGAGCGCGCCTGTCGCCCGATCAACCCACGGAACAGCCGCCCCAGCGCCGGATCGCGCTTCACCAGATGGAGATAGGGCCGCAACTGCGCCGCCGAATCCCGTAGCCACAGGCACGGAATGTCGCCGGTGATGACGAAGGCATCCGGCTTGCCGTTCACCTCGCCCAGCGACAACACGGTGGTGTCGAGCGTGTTGGGATAGCAATTCCCGAACATCCAGCGCAGCGTCGGATCGGCGATCAACTTGGAGATACGCGTGATCTCCGCCTCGACCGCCTTCGATACGAAGCGGCGTTCGGCAACCGGCGGGCGCTTGCTGACGAGCGCGGGCGCAGCGGCAAAGGCTGGCGTGGCGGCGAGCGCGGCAGCCCCCGCCATCAGCTCACGACGGTTCGGCGTCACTTGGGCAACTCCTGCGCGTCACCGGTCACGGTGAACTGGGTCCATTGACCCGCACCATCGCCCGGCTGGCCACCACCGATATAGAGCTTGTAGGTGCCCGGCAGGATGCGGCGGGTGCCGTCGCGCCAGACCTGGCTCATCATGCGCGGATCGATGGTGAAGCGTGTCGTGCCCGTCTGACCGGGCTTGAGTGCGACACGGGTGAAGCCGACCAACTGGCGTTGCAGGATCGGATCGGTCAGTACCGGCTTTTCGTCGGTCGCTGGGGGAACCAGATAGGCTTGCGCCACTTCCTCGCCACCGCGCTGGCCGATATTGCGGAGTTGCACCGCGACATCGACGGGCTGCCCGACCGCGACGCTGGCGGTCACGCTCGGCTGGCCATAGTCGAATTTCGTGTAGCTCAGGCCATGACCGAAGCCCCAGGCGGGCTTGCCGGTGAAGTAACGATAGGTCCGCTCCTTCATCCCGTAATCGGCGAAGGCGGGCAGGTCGGCGGCGGAGTGATAGATGGTGACGGGCAGGCGGCCCGACGGATTCACGTCGCCACTGAGGATTTCGGCCAGCGCGGTGCCGCCTTCGGCGCCCGGATAGAAGGCCGCCAGCGTCGCGGCGGGCTTGATATCACCGAGCGATACGGCCGAACCCGAAACGATTACCGCGACCACCGGCTTGCCGGTCGCCTGAAGCGCGGCGAGCAGGTTGCGCTGCGGCTCGGGAAGAACAACCTCTGTCCGGTCGCCGCCCGCAAAGCCGGGGACCGAGACGCCCAGCGCTTCGCCCTCCAGATCGGGCGACAGGCCGACGATCGCGACCAGCACATCGGCGGTCCCGGCGACCTTCAGCGCCTCGGCCTGAAGCGCTTCGGCGGGGGGCAGCCATTGCAGGCGGAAGCCTTCGTCGCCGCCCTTGTGATCGATCTCGACCCCGATACGGCGCGGCGCGGTGCCGTCGATCGTGGTTTCGAGGTTCTTGGCCCCGATCACGCCGTCGATGACCAGTTGATCGTCGATCCACAGCTTGACCGGATCATGTGGCGGGCAGGCGTGCCAGCAGGCGGGGCCGTTGAGTTGCAGCTTGTACTGGCCCGGCCCCGGCGGGGTCAGCGTGCCGGTCCAGCGACGGCGGAACGGGGCGATCTTGGTATAGTTGAAATCGATGCGGCGATCCTGTCCAGCGGCGATCCACTGGCCATTCGCCCCCATCGTCTCCACCGCCAAGCCGGGCTTGCCGTTGGCCGACAGTGCGGTTTCAGGAACGTTGATGAAGGCACCCTCGGCCAGCACCGATCCTTGCGCATAGCGGACATCGCGGCCGAACTTGGCGCGGATGCCGTCGAGCGGGGTGACCGGATCGATCGCCGAGCCGTGATAATTGCCCTCCAGCACGCCCAGGTCATCGGCATCGGCGCCGAACACCGCCAGCTTCTTGCCCTTGAGCGGCAGCAGGTCGTTCGGATTGTCGAGCAGGATGATGCCCTTGCGCGCCGTCTCCAGCGCCAGTGCACGGTTGGCCGGCGTGCCGAGCTGGCTGGGCTTGATCCGGTTCCATGGGGAATCGACCGTCAGCATCCGTCGCACCGCCAGCGCGCGGGCAAGCGCGGTGTCGATCTCGCCTTCGGTGATCAGGCCGCGCTTCAACGCCTCGGGCAGCGCGCGATAGGTGTTACCGCAGTTGAGGTCGGTGCCCGCGCGCAACGCCGCCGCTGCCGCCGCCGGTGCGTCAGGCTGGGCATGGTGGAACATCCAGATATTGCCGACCGCGTCGCAGTCGGACACCGTCAGGCCCTTGAAGCCCCAATCGGTGCGCAGCCGCTCCGTCATCAGCATCGGGTTGGCGCAGACCGGCGTACCGTGGATCGCATTATAGGCGCACATCAGCGACAGCGCCTTGCCCTCGGTCACCGTCGCGCGGAAGGCGGGGAGGTAGGTCGCCTCCAGGTCGCGCGGGGAAACCATCACGTCGAAGCTGTCACGCCCGCCCTCGGGGCCCGAATGGACGGCGAGATGCTTGACGGTCGCGATGACCTTGGGATGCTTCAGGTCCGGGCCCTGAAGGCCCCGTACGAAGGCAATGCCGATCCGGCTGGTGAGGAACGGATCCTCGCCATAGGTCTCCTGGCCCCGGCCCCAACGCGGATCGCGGAAGATATTGATGTTGGGCGACCAGATGGTCAGCCCCTCGAACAGACCGCGATCGGCATTGATCGGCTTGGTGTTGAATTTGGCGCGCGCCTCGACCGCGACGACATCGCCGACCTTTTCGATCAGCGCCGGATCCCAGGTCGCGGCCATGCCCATCGCCTGCGGGAAGACGGTCGCGGGACCGTTGCGCGCGATGCCGTGCAGCCCTTCGCTCCACCAGTCATAAGCCGGCAGGTCGAGCGCGGGTTCGGCCGGCGCCTCGTTGACCAGTTGCGCCGCCTTCTGTTCGACGGTCAGCTTCTGCGCGGCGGCGGGAAGGGCGGGGGCGGCGGCCTGACCGGCGGCGGCGAGGAGGAGGAAGGGGATCACTGGGCGTCCTTCGGACCGAGGGTGTGAATGGCGAGCGTCTGTGCCAGGGTGGCGGCGTCCGCGTCGCTGTCGATCGTGAGCGTGATGCTCTCGCCGGGCAACAGGTCGAAGCCATCGTCGGACGGTTCGGCGGCGATGGTCCCGAAGCTGACCTGTACCTGTCGCGCCAGGTTGCGGGCGGTGAGCGTGAGCGATTTGCCCGCCCAGCGGGCGGTGATGCCGGGGGCAGGATAGGCCATGTCGCGCGGCATCTTCCGCTCGATGATCTGGCGGGCGATCACCTTGTCGCCATCGAACAGCTCGGCAACGGCATAGCTGCTCTCCGGCGCGGCACCGGTGAAGAGCGTCGCGTCGGGGATCATCGCGACATCGCTGGCCGAGGCGGCGGCCATGGTCACGCTGCCCGATTGCGAGCCCAGCTTGCGGCCGTCCATGCCATATCCGGTGACGCGCCAGCCGAGCGGCTTCGGCGTGGTGGCGTCGGAGACCAGCGCGATGCGGGTCGCGTCGGGCTTGGTTTCCGCCACGATGGTCTGGGGCGCGAAGAAGCGGCGGACCTCGTGCTGGAGCATCTTGTCATGCCCGGTCCAGTCGATGCTCGACCAACTGATCGCGGGCCAGCTATCGTTGAGCTGCCAATAGAGCGAACCCAGCGTCACCGGCCGACAGGCGCGGTGGTGACGTGCGGCCAGGCCGATGGCGCGGGCCTGCATCGCCTGGGACAGATAGACGAGATCGGCGAAATCGCGCGGGGTCCGGTAATATTGCTTCAGGTAGAAGGTGATGCGGTCATTGCCTTCACCCGCCAGGAACTTCTGGTGCGCCTTCATCACCGGGCTGTCGATGCGGAAATCCGCCGGATCGGCGAAGGTCGCGATGGTCGACAGGTCGGGGAAAGCCTGGAAGCCGTACTCCGACATGAAGCGCGGGCAACTGTCGGTATAGCGCTCGATCGGTTTGGAGCCCGACCAGACGTCCCAGAAATGGCGGTCGCCATTCTTGTCGGTATCCGTGGGCGCTTCATAATCTGTCGAGGGGGAGCCCGGCCAATAGGGAATGCCCGGCGAATTCTTGGTCACCGCCTCGCGCAGCACCCGGTCGAACAGCACCGCCATGCCGGTGCCGATCCGCTCCTGCTCGTCGGGGCCGACCGCCTTTTTAAACGCCTTGCGATCCGACCAGTTTTCCCAGCCCGACAGCACCTCGTTATTGCCCGCCCAGATGACGAGCGAGGGATGCGATTGCAGGCGTGCGACCTGTTCCTCCGCCTCGATCCGGACATTCTCACGGAACTGGGCGTCGGGGGGCGTGACGGCGCCCCCGAACATGAAGTCCTGCCAAACCATCAGGCCGAGTTCGTCGGCGGCGTTGTAGAAACTATCCTCGGGATAATAGCCGCCGCCCCAGATGCGGACCATGTTCATGTTCGCCTTGGCCGCCTTTTCGAGCAACTGGCGCTCGGTCGCGGCGGTGACGCGCGCGGGGAAGGCGTCGAAGGGGATGACGTTGGTGCCCTTGGCGAAGATGACGTTGCCGTTGATCTTCAGCCCGAAGCTGCCGTCCTTGCGGACCAGTTCGACGGTGCGCAGGCCGGTGCGCTTTTCGGTTGCGTCCGCGCCTGCCAGCACGGCGTTGACCGTGTAGAGCGGGTGCGCGCCATAGCCGATCGGTTGCCAGCGCTGTGGGCGGGTGATCGAGACGGGGACGACCACGTCATTCTCGCCAGGCTGCAAGGCGACGTCGCGCTTTACCCGGATACGGCGGCCGTCAGGGCCGGTGACGGTCACGTCCATGCGGCCGGTCTGCGCACGGTCGGCGACCACCGAGGCGCGGGCGAGGATGCGCGCCTCGGCGTCGGTCAGCGCTTCCTGTTCGATGCGGAGATTGTCGATCCGCGCGGCATCCCACGCCTCCAGCCGGGCGGGGCGCCAGATGCCGATATCGACGATGCGCGGCGCCCAGTCCCAGCCATATTGGTATTTGGGCTTGCGGATATAGGGCGAGGTCTGCTTGCCCTTGGGCTCGTCGCCATAGGGCGAGTCATATTCGCCGGGCAGCGGATTCTTCTCGGCCAGCACCATCGGCTGGAGCGTCTTGATTGGTGAGGCGAAGGTGACGAGCACCTCGTTCGCGCCCGCCTTGAGCAGCGGCTTGGCATCGGCGCGCCAGCGGCGATGGGCGTTGTCCGCGGAGAGCAGGGGCTGGCCGTTCACCGTGACGGTCGCGAAGGTGTCGAGCCCGTCGAACACCAGGTCGAGATGATCGCGACGCAGCATCGCGGGCGTCACGTCGAGATTGGTGCGATATTGCCAGCCGGTCAGGCCCGCCCATTGGATCGCAGCTTCGTTCGCGCCCTTATAGGGATCGGGGACGATGTTGGCGGCGATCAAATCCTGCTGCACGCTGCCTGGCACGGTCGCGGACAACCAGTTCGCGGCTTGCGGATGGGCGCGCATGGCCTCGGCATCCTTGGGATCGATCCGCACCTGCCAGCGATCAAGCGTCGCCACCGTCTTGGGGGCGGCCAGCGCGGGGAAGGGCAGGGCGAGCGCGGCCAGGATCAGGCCGAGACGATGTTTCAAGACGATTTTCCCCGAAGACGGCGCCTTGGCGGTCGCCGAGCGACGCGCGGCCAAGGCCATGGACAGAAGCGGATGCATAGCGCCGGGAATGGGGCGAACGACGCCAGAAGGACAAATCCCCCGTCGTGTCAGGCTCTTCCTCGCCACCCTATACCCCCAAATCCACCGGCTTATCGTTCGCCGGTATTCTCATGATATGTTTTGGTATCATGGCGAGGTGGATCGGGGGCGTCCACCCTTTTTGCGCGTCGGCTTCAGGGTTGCGTCATTGCAATGGATTGGCGCCTCAATGCGCCATGCCCAGGGCCAGCAGCGCGACGATCCAGAGCATCAGCGCCACCGTCGCCATGACCAGAATCGCCAGCGTCATGACCAGCGCCACCGCCGGACCCAGCACATAGGCGCCGCGCACCTGCTGGAACAGATGCACGGGGAAGACGAGCATCAGGAGCGCAACCCCCCGGCAGATGCGCCGCCCGCTTCCACAAAACCATGGCGACCGTCAGCAGGCATGGCAATAATGGCCCAGCAGTTCGGCGCCGCAATTCAGGCAGTGTGCCGCCCCGCGCACGAGGCACGATAATTTCACGACCCGCGCAACGGGTAAGATACGGAATTATCGGCCGATTAGGTCTGGGCGGACAGGCGGGTGTCGAGCAGATCGAGTTCGCGACCCAGCTTGCTGGCGGTTTCGGAGCCGATGACGCGCGCGTTGAGCAGGTCGAACACCACACGCCGCTCGGCACGGATCGCGGCCAGCCGCATCTTGCGCTCCAGCGCCTCCATCCGCCGCGCCTCGTCAGGGTCGGAATCCCCCTCCAGCGTGTCGATGCGGCTGCGATAGCCATCCATCAGGCGCGACGCGATCTCGACATATTGGTCGGCATCGTCGCGTCCCTCGGCCATTTCGTGCTGGAGCCGTTCCAGTTCGGCGATGGCGGCCTTGGCGGCGGCGACGCGCGTGCGGTCCAGTTCGTTGTTCGCATCCTCAAGCGGCAATTCCAGACCGCGCAGCAGCAGCGGCAGCGTCAGGCTGGCGATCACCAGCGAGAACAGGATGACACCGCAGGCCAGGAAGATGACGAGATCGCGCGCGGGAAAAGGCGAGCCGTCATTCAGCGTCAGCGGCAGGGTAAGCGCACCGGCCAGCGTGATCGCACCCCGCGCGCCCGCGACCGACATGGCGGTGATGACCCGGCGGGGCGGGCTGGTCCGCTTGGGATCGTTGCGCTGACGGAACAGGGTCAGGCGCAGCGCCACCCAGGTCCAGACGAAGCGCAGCACCGCCAGCCCGACGATGATCGCGGCGACATACAGGCCCAGCCACCAGACGCTGGCATGCCCGGTCAGCATCACCGTATCGCGCGCGCCGGCGAACACCTGCGGCAACTGCTCGCCCAGCAGCACGAAGATGATGCCGTTCAGCGTGAATTGCAGCATGTCCCACACCGCCTGGCGACGGATGCGGGTGGCCGCCTTGGCGCCGGACGAGACGTTGGTGAAGGACATGGCGATGCCCGCCGCCGCCGCCGCCAGCACGCCCGAGCTTTCGACATGCTCGGCGACCATATAGGCGGCAAAGGGGATCAGCAGGCTGACGAGGATGTTCGACCCGCTGTCATCGCCGAAGCGGCGCGCGAAGATGTTCTTGGCGTTGATCGTGCCCCAGGCGATGGCGACGCCCAGACCCACGCCCGACACAGCCATCCAGAGGAACGTCAGCGAGGCCGAGGTCAGCGAAAACGCGCCCGTCAGCGCCGCCGCCACCGCGAAGCGCAGGCAGACCAGGCCCGAGGCGTCGTTGAGCAGCGACTCCCCCTCCAATATATGCATCATGCGCTTGGGGATCGGGGCCTTTTGCGCAATGGCGGACACCGCGATCGGATCGGTGGGCGACAC
The DNA here is from genome assembly GCF_000739895.2 of Sphingomonas paucimobilis NBRC 13935. Lineage (GTDB taxonomy): Bacteria > Pseudomonadota > Alphaproteobacteria > Sphingomonadales > Sphingomonadaceae > Sphingomonas > Sphingomonas paucimobilis. The sequence continues at coordinate 107,393 of NZ_BBJS01000050.1, read as the reverse complement.
CACGGCAGCGAGGGCAAAGGCCACCGCATAGGGGACGGCCGGAATCATCCAATGGATGAACAGCCCCATGCCCAGCACCGTCAGGAACACCAGCCCCAGCGCCAGTCCCAGCACTGCGCCCGCGTCGCGAAACAGTTCGTCCTTGGGAATACGCCAGCCGTCCAAGAACAGGAGCGGCGGGACGAACAGCAGGAAGAAGATTTCCGGATCCAGTTCGACGCGGATCTGGGCGATCCCGCCGATCACCGCACCCAGCGCGATCTGCACGAGCGGGCGGGGCAGGGCGGCGGGCAGCATGCGAGAGACGATGCCGCTCAATACCACGGCGAGCAGGAGAAACAGGCTGAGCGTGACGATGTCCAATCGGGGACCTTTCGGGTGCAGCGGTTGGAGTGGCCATGGCGACGGGCGGCACGGCCGGCAGATCAGCGACCGGTGAGGCCAGGCCACCACGAATCGCGCGAGCCGCAGCATGACATGGGGGGTAAGGGCGGTTCAACCCGTTAAACGGGTTTTACAGGTGATTTTACGGTTTCCTGGGGCGGGGGGCAGGTGCCATCCTCATCCTCCCCAAAAAAGGGAGGTGGCAGGCCGCAGGCCCGACATGGGGGGCATCATAGGCGAGCGCTTCCTGTCCTCACGACCGGTGACACCCCTCTATTATGCTTCGCATGGTCCCCACCCCTTGCGGGGAGGAATGGGGATCAAGCCGCTACGCGCAGGTTCCGCTCGATGGGGGCGAGCGCCGACAGGAACTGTTCCGCACTCGCGCGCCAGGAAAAGCCCTGACCGTAATCCGCGCAAGTCTGCCGATCGAGTGTCAGCGCACCCTTGATCGCGCGATCCAGCGCCTCGTCCATCACCCCGACTTCGGGCGCGAGGACGTCGAGCGGCCCCTGGACCGGCAGGGCGGCGACCGGCGTGCCGCAGGCCAGCGCCTCGATCATCACCAGGCCGAAGGTGTCGGTACGGCTGGGGAAGACGAAGACATCGGCCGCGCGGTAGATCGCCGCCAGATCCTCGCCGAACTTGGCGCCCAGGAAATGCACATCGGGATATTGCGCCGCCAGGCTGGCACGGGCGGGACCATCTCCGACGACGACCTTGCTGCCCGGCGTCTCGGTGGCAAGGAAGGTGGCGATGTTCTTTTCGACCGCGACCCGTCCGGCATAGAGCTGGACCGGGCCCGGCAGCGCCGAGACGAACGCGTCGCGCGGTCCCTCGGCACGGAACAGCGCGGTATCGACGCCGCGCCCCCAATGCCGGCTTTGCGGCAGGTCATGTGCGGCGAGCGTCGCCGCGACGCTAGGGGTGGAGGCCAGGATCGCGGCCGAGGGCGCGTGGAACCAGCGGACATAGCGCCACACGAATTCGGGGCTGATCGCCCGCACCCGCGCCGCGACATATTCGGGAAACTGGGTGTGATAGGCGGTGGTGAAGGGCAGGCCCTGCGCCAGGCACCAGCGCCTTGCGAGCAGGCCCAGCGGCCCTTCCGTGGCGATATGGACGGCATCGGGCAGGAACGCCCCCAGCGTCCGCCCGACCTTGCCCGGTGCCGGCAGCGCCAGGCGGATTTCCGGATAAGTGGGGCAGGGGACCGAGGCATAGAGATCGGGCGCGATGACGCACAGCTCATGCCCCATCGCGCGCAACTCGGCCGTCACCGATTGTAGCGTACGGACGACGCCATTGACCTGCGGCGTCCAGGCATCGGTGACGATCGCGATCCGCATCCGCTAAACTCCGTTCGTCAGGCGGCGATGGCCGCTGCCGTGTCGACGGGACGGCGGCGGCGCGCCTCCATCTCATCGGCCCAGTGCAGGATCTCCATCGTCCCGTCGAAATGCTCGACCAGCGCGGTGCAGCCCTCCACCCAATCGCCGTCATTATAATAGGTGACGCCGCCGATCTCACGGATTTCGGCGGTGTGGATATGGCCGCACACCACGCCGTCCACGCCGCGCGCGCCCGCCGCATGGGCTACAACTTCCTCGAAATGCGAGATGAAGGCGACGGCGTTCTTCACCTTGGCCTTGGCATGCTTGGACAGCGACCAATAGGGGCGCTTCATCCACCGCCGGACGATGTTCACCCAGCGGTTCACTTCCATCAGCGCGGTATAGGCGAAGTCGCCGACATGGGCGAGCCAGCGATGCGCCAGCGTAATCGCGTCGAACTCGTCACCGTGCAGGATCAGCAGGCGGCGGCCATCGGCGGTCTCGTGGATCGCCTTGCGGCAGATGGCAATGCCGCCGAAATCCATGCCGGTGAACTGGCGGAAGATCTCGTCGTGATTGCCGGGGATGTAAACGACGCGGGTACCCCGCTTGGCGCGCTTCAGCAGCCGCCAGACCACGTCGTTATGCGCAGCGGGCCAGTAGAATTTCTTCTTCAGCCGCCAGCCATCGATCATGTCGCCGACCAGATACATGGTCTCGCTGTCGACATGGTCGAGAAAGTCGATCAGCATCTCGGCGTTGCAGCCGCGCGTGCCGAGATGGACGTCGGAAATCCAGATGGTGCGATACCGACGCCGCTCATGACCCTCGGGCTCCGGGGTCGTGGGTGCGCGCGGCACGAAATCCAGGATGGCGGCGTCTTCGTGCAGCGAACCATCCATCGGAATGCTGGTCATCGGCATCGGCGTTCCCCACGCTTGGCGTTGTGCCTGTCATGCCTGTCATCTGTTACGTCCACGTCGCAGATCGGTGACAGACGCGCAGCATTTCGATGACTCCTTCAAGTCACGCCCATGAAAAAGCCCGCCGGTCCGGTGACCGACGGGCTTCTTCAAGCAATTGTGGAACAGCGCTTTTCTTAGAAGCGCACCGCCACCGACGCCGCATAGGTCCGGCCATTCTTGTAGAAGGCGGTCGGACGGTCGCGGGTCGCGTTATACTGGTAATAGGTCTCGTCGAGCAGGTTCTGCGCATTGACGGTCAGCGTGATCTCCTTGGTCAGGTTCACACCCGCCGAGAAGTCGAGCTGGCTGTACGGCGCCACCATTTCGCGCGAATTCAGGCGACCGATCGTGCGGAAATAGCTCGAGCGGTAATTGTAGCTCAAGCGCGCCTGGAAGATCCCGCTTTCGAAATAGGGGATCACGTTGACGGTGTGCTTCGACAGATAGGGCAGGTTCAGTTCCGCACCGCTCGAGTCGACCGACGAGGTCGAGCTGTCCTGGTACGAATAGTTGGCCTGGATGCCGAAGCCGCCCCAGATTTCGGTCTGGCCCGACACCAGTGCGCCGTTGACCTTCGCCTTGCCGCCATTGATCGGCTGATTGACGTTGTAGGTCGTCAGGCGGTTCTGCAGTGCGTTGAAAAACACCGCATCGGTGCGGGTGTTGATGATGTAGTTCGAGATGTCACGACGGAAGAGTTCGACCGCGATCAGCGAGCCGGCGCGCGGATACCATTCCGCCGTCAGTTCGTAGTTGGTCGACTCATAGGGCTTCAGGTTCGGGTTGCCGCCGCCGCCATCGAGCGTGACGTCGTTGAGCGAGGTCGCGGCCGCCAGATCCTGATAGCGCGGACGCGAGATCACGCGCGCTACCGAGCCACGCACCAGGACCTCGGGCGTGATCGAATAGGCGATGTTCACGCTGGGCAGGAACTTCAGATAGTCGGTCGAGGTGGTGGTGGGCACCGGCACCGGGTTGACCGTGTTGGACAGCGTCAGCGCATAGTTCGACTTGTCGCGGGTATAGACCAGACGACCGCCAATATTGCCGCGCAGGCCGCCTTCGTCGAAATTGGCCTGGACATAGGACGCGATGACCGTCTCGCGCACCTTGGTCGAGGCACCGACCTTGTTGACCAGCGGGCTGTTGATCGAATTCGCCAGGATGTCGATCACCGACTGCTCGGGCAGGTTCAGATACTGGGTCGCATTGCCCATGCCGCCGCTGCCGTCGAACACGCCGCCGGGCGTGACGAGCGTGGGAACGCCGAGCTGGTTCGCGGTCTGCGAGCTGGTCTTGTAGGTGTTGATGCCACGCGCATCGACGCGGTTGACGTGGTCGGTCACGCGGCTGCCCAGCAGGATCTGCTTGAACGGACCGAATTCGACCGGGATCGTCGCATCATAGCCGCCATAGATATCGCGGTCGGTGGTGACACTGTAATCCAGGCCACCGATCTGCGCGCCGTTCAACCGCTGGCCGTTGATGATGACCGGACGGCCTTCGATCTGGGCGGGGTTGTTGTTCGGGTTGGTGAAGTAATTCGCCGGGTTGGTCAGGTCGCCCGTGAAGTTCACCGTCGCCGAGGTCGGGGTGAAGGCATAGTTGAACGGCAGCTTGGTCTGCACGTTGAACAGATATTCGGGATTGCGCCCGCCGGTCGCCTTCGACCAGCCGCCCGCGAAGCTGATCTTCGCGCCGTCATCGCCTTCCCAATCGGCGAAGAAGTTCAGATTGTCGGTCTTCAGCTTGGTGCGGCGGACCAGCGTGTCGAGCTGCGCCGACTGGTTCGGTGCGGCGGCGAAGCTGGCCGAGTTGACGACGCCATTGGCGACATTGGCGGTCTGCAGCACGCTGCCGGTCCAGGCGACCGGGATGGTATACATCGACTGGCTGTAATTGTTGTAGTTGCCGTCGATGTGCAGCCCGTTCAGGGTCAGCGTCAGGTTCGGGGCCGGGCGATACTGCACGGTGCCCGACACGCTGGCGCGCTCGCGGGTCTGCTGGAAATAGGCATAGTTGATGCCGAACGGCGCGACCGCGTTGATCAGGTCGTTCTTGGTACCGCCGGTGACGGTGGCGTTCGGGTTGCGCAGCACGCCCTGGCCCGAGGCATCGCGCACGACATTGCCATTGGCGTCCTTCTGGAAGAAGTCAGCACCGCTCTGATAGCCGAAGAACTCGACGCCGGCGCGGGTCAGGTTCTGCTTGTCATAGGTGGCGGCGACCAGGAAACCGAAATTGTCGGCTTCGTTGTGCCAGCTATACAGGCCCGATCCGCGGATATTCCCCTTCTCGGAGCGGTCATTGTACGTGTAGCCGCCCGAGGCGAAGACCGAATTGGGGTCGAGGTCGAGCGGACGACGGGTGCGCACGATGACCGTGCCGCCCAGGCTGCCTTCCTCGATGCGCGGTTCCGGCGACTTGTAGACCTCGAGGCGGTCGACCAGTTCGGGGGCCAGCAGCGAATAGTTGAAGGTACGGCTCGACGGGTCGTTGTCGTTGCCGCCCCAATCGGCCGAGGCGAGCGCATGGCCGTCGAGCAGCATGCGGTTCAGCGCGGGGTCGGTACCCAGGATGGCGACCTTTTCGCCTTCGCCGAAACGGCGGTCGATGCTGACGCCCGGGATGTGCGACAGCGATTCCGCAACGTTGCGGTCGGGGAACTTGCCCACGTCCTCGGCGGTGATCACGTCGACGACGGCATTGGCCTCGCGCTTGACGTTGATGGCGTTGCGAAGGCTCTGGCGAAAGCCGGTGACGACGATGTCGCCATTGTCATCGGCACTGTCGCTGCCGGCGGCGGTCTGCGTCGGCGCCTGCTGGTTGCTGGTCTGTGCGAAGGCGGTGCCTTGAAGTCCGGCGAGCGCGGTCGCCGTCAGGATCATGCTGCGAAAGCTCAACATGTCGAAAATCCCCCCAAATCCGATCGCGCCACCACGCGAGATGGTCGTGTTCCACGGCGGGGAGTTCGGTGGATCCTCCCCGGACGAGCTTTTTATATCATATGCCCGGACTACCAACTTGTAACCAAACTGACATTGGTCTGCAAACGGGAAAAACGTCATCATGCTGTCATGAGACCATTAGGCTGGCCCCCGGCCTTGGTTGCTGCTTAAATAGCGGACTTCCTGATGGGTCCGGGGCCGGATGCTGGATCAAATTGGGACGAAATGCGGGGGATGGACATGACAATATCGTCGAAGCCCACAGTTCGGCCATTGCTCGAAATATGCATCGACGATGCCGAAGGCGTGGCAGCGGTGGTTGCGGGGGGCGCCGACCGAATCGAGCTGTGCGGCGCGCTGGCACTGGGCGGGCTGACGCCATCGGCGGCGCTGGTGGCGAAGGCGGTGGCATCGGGCGTTCCGGTGCATGCCATGGTCCGGCCGCGCGACGGCGACTTTCGATATGATGTGCAGGATATATCACTGGCGACCGAGGAAATTGGTCGCATGGTGGAATGGGGCGCGGCCGGTGTGGTGGTCGGTGCGATGGCCGATGATCGGACCTTGGACCTCGATACCCTGGCACGGTGGCGGGACGCGGCGCGCGATGTCGCGATCGTTCTTCACCGCGCCATCGACCTGGTCGCCGATCCAGTCGCGGCGGTCGAGCAGGCGGTGCGGCTGGGCTATGATCACATCCTGACCTCGGGCGGTGCGGCGACGGCCGAGGCTGGTGCCGATGTCATCGCAGCGATGGTCGCGGCGGCGAAAGGGCGGATTGCGATCATTGCCGGATCGGGCGTCTCGGCGGACAATGCCGCCGCCCTGATCGCTCGGACCGGGGTGGATGCGGTCCATGCCTCGGCGAGCATTCGCGAAGATTGGGGCGATGAGCGGATCACCGCGATGGGCTTTGCCAGCGGCCCAAGGCGGAGGACCAGTGTGGAGAGAGTGGCGGGCTTGCGTCAGGCCATAGAGAGGAAATAAATCCCAATGTATGCCAAATATAATACCTATTGCTCCCGTGGTTGGGCTGCGATAAGCCTTGATGCGAAGCGGGGCGCGGCATGAACGAGGTCCGGGCAAAGGGGGATGGCGCGGCCATGACATTCTCGGCGCAGGTCGGTTCTTTCCGGAAGGGTAATCCGGCGCCGCTGTACCTGCAGCTGCAGCAATTGTTGCGCGACGCCATCACCAACAATGTGCTGGCCGAGGATGATGCGATCCCCGCCGAGCGCGATCTGGCGATCGAATATGACGTGTCGCGGATCACCGTGCGCAAGGCGATTGGCGGCCTGGTCGAAGAAGGTCTGCTGACCCGCCGGCGCGGGGCGGGCACCTTCGTCGCGGGACGCGTCGAGAAGAGCTTCTCCAAGCTGTCCTCCTTCTCCGAAGACATGATCGCGCGCGGTCGGACGCCCAGCAGCGAATGGGTCAGCCGCGCGCCGGGCATGGTCACGCCCGAGGAGGCGCTGTCGCTGGGCCTGTCGCCGGGCGCGGCCGTCTATCGCTTCCAGCGCGTTCGCTATGCCGATGACGTGCCGATGGCGATCGAGATTTCGACCATCGCCGGCTTCGCGCTCCCCTCGGTCGAGGCGGTGGATCGCTCGCTCTATGCCGCGCTGGAGCGCACCGGCAATCGCCCGGTGCGCGCGCTCCAGCGGCTGCGCGCGGTGCCGTTCGGGGCGGATCATGCCAAGATGCTGGACGTCGATCCGGGCCATGCCGGCCTGTTGATCGAGCGGCGCGGATTTCTACGCGATGGACGGGCGGTGGAATATACCCAGTCCTTCTATCGCGGCGATGCCTATGATTTCGTCGCGGAGTTAACCGATGTCTGATGTGATGACCGCCGGCCAGGCGGGGACCGGCACCCTGATGGGTGCGGAAGCCGGGGAGGCGCCAGCGGCGATCGCCCGGTTGCTGGCTCGCAATGCGCCGACCGTCAAGGCGCTGGCCGAGCGGCTGCGCGCGTCCCCGCCGCCGGTGATCATCACCATCGCCCGTGGGTCGTCGGATCACGCCGCGACCTATGGCAAATATATCCTGGAGACCAAGACCGGCGTGCCGGTCTCGTCGGCCGCTCCCTCGGTCGCGTCGATCTTCGAGACGCCGATGAAGGTGCAGGGGGCGCTGGTCATCGCCATCTCGCAATCGGGCCGCAGCCCGGACCTGCTGGCGACGGTCGAGGCGTACCGCGCGGGCGGCGCGCATATCGTCGCGCTCGTCAATGACGAGGAGTCTCCGCTGGCGACCGGTGCCGACACCTTCCTGCCGCTGTCGGCGGGCCCAGAGCGCGCCGTCGCCGCCACCAAGTCCTGCCTGACTGCGCTGGCGGGCTTGGCGCAACTTGCCGCCGCCTGGGCCGGTGACGAAACGCTGGAAGCCGCGCTGGCCGATCTGCCCGCTCAGGTGGAACAGGCGTTGGGCCTCGACTGGTCGCCTGCGGTCGAAGCGTTCCGGGACGTCAGCCAGATGTTCGTGCTGGGTCGCGGTTACGGCTATGGCGTGGCGCAGGAAGCCGCGCTGAAGCTGAAGGAAACCTGCTCGATCCAGGCCGAGCCGTTCAGCGCCGCCGAAGTGCGCCACGGCCCGATGCGCATCGTCGAGCCCGGCTATTCGGTGCTGGGTTTCGCCACCTCCGACGTGGCGGGCGAGGATGTGAAGGCCGTCGCCGATCAGTTCGCGGCGCGCGGGGCCAAGCCGTTCGTCGCGGGGCAGGGTGGTGTGCTGCCCATGGTCGCCGGCCACCCCGCGCTGGAGCCGATTTCGATGCTCGCCAGCTTCTACCGCATGGTCGAGGCGCTGGCACTCGCCCGTGGCATGGACCCTGACTCGCCGCCGCATCTTCAGAAAGTGACCCGCACGCTATGACCCGTTTCCGCTTCGTCAACGGCCATGTCGCGACCTCGGGCGGCGTCCTGCCCGGTGCGGAGATCGTCGTCGACGGCGACCGTATCGCGTCGATCGGCGCGGTCGAGGGTTCGGCTGACACGATCGATCTGAACGGCGGCTGGGTCGTCCCCGGCTATATCGATACGCAGGTCAATGGCGGCGGCGGCGTGCTGTTCAACGATCGGCTCGACGTGGAGGGCATTGCGACCATGGCGGCGGCGCATGCCGCCTATGGCACCACCGCGATGCTGCCGACTTTGGTCAGCGAGACCCCCGACAAGATCGCCCGCGCGCTCGACGCGATCGACGAGGCGATCGAGGCGAAGGTGCCCGGCATCGTCGGCATCCATGTCGAAGGGCCCGTCCTCAATCCGGCGCGCAAAGGCATCCACGACCCGACGCGCTTCCGCGATCTGGACGAGGAGATGATCGCCGTCCTGACCCGCCCGCGCAAGGGCAAGGTCATGCTGACCGTCGCGCCCGAGCGCGTGCCGGTCGCGACGATCAAGCGCCTTGTCGATGCGGGCGTGTTGGTCAGCGCGGGGCATAGCGAGGCCAGCTACGAACAGGCGATGGCGGCGTTCGATGTCGGGCTGATCGGCATCACGCACCTCTACAACGCCATGCCGGCGATGCAGCAGCGCGTGCCGGGGCTGGCGGGCGCGACGCTCGACGATCCACGTCCCTATAGCGGGCTCATCATCGACGGCTTCCACGTCTCCGCGCCGATGCTGCGCCTGGCGCTGAAGGCGCGGCCGTTCGACAAGCTGATGCTGGTCACCGATGCCATGTCGTCGGTCGGCGCGGTGGAGAAAGACTTTGTCCTGCACGGCCGCCATATCGACGTGTCGGGCGGCAAGTGCACCTATGCCGATGGCACGCTGGCGGGCTCCGACCTCGATATGGGGTCGGCGGTCGCCAATGCGGTCGAGCAGTTGCGTATCACCGTCGATCAGGCGGCGGCGATGGCGGCGACCCATCCGGCGGCGTTTCTGGGCCTCGCCCATGAGCGCGGCGCGCTGGTTGCCGGCCTGCGCGCCGACTGGGTGGTGCTCGACGCACGCCTCAAGCCCGTCGACACGCGGATCGCGGCATGACGGTTGCGCGTCGGGACCTGTTGCTGGGCAGCGCGGTGGTGGGGCTGGTGGGCGGGATTCCGTCCGTCCCGCTCTTCGCCGCCGATCGCCGCCCGGCGGATGGTGCCGGCGCGCTTCCCATGCCGGCCCCGACCGATCGGCTTCCCGCCGCTCTGCCGGTGCAGGACGCCGCACGCGTCCTGATGGATCGCGGCTGGCTGTTCCATGAGGGCGATGTCGAGCCCACCCCGCTTGACACGCACAATGCGACCTATCTGTCGGTCAAGGCCGGCAACGCCCGTGGTGCGGCGGCGGTCGATTTCGACGATAGCGACTGGCAGGCCGTCGACCTGCCGCATGACTGGGCCTCTTTCCAGCCCTTCGTGAAGACCGCCAATGTCGCGCAAGGCTATCGCCCGCGCGGGATCGGCTGGTACCGGCGCAGCTTCCGGCTGGACCCCGCGCTTCGTGGCCGGCGGATCGAGCTGGAATTCGGTGGCATCGCAACCTTCGCGACCATCTGGGTCAATGGCAGCGTCGTTTCGCACAATTTCTCCGGCTATAACGCCGTGCGCATCGACCTGACGCCATTTGCGCGCTTCGGGGACGAGGCGAATGTCATCGCCGTCCGCGTCGATGCGAATGCGATGGAGGGCTGGTGGTATGAGGGCGCCGGCCTCTACCGCCATGTCTGGCTGGGCGATTACGCGCCGGTGTCGATCGCGACCGACGGCGTGCATTGTGATCCGCGCAAGACGGACAAAGGCTGGCATGTCCCCGTCACCGCGACACTGACCAGCATCATTGAGACCGATAGCGCGGTGACGGTCGAGGCCCGATTGCTCGATCCGCAAGGCCGGGTGGTGGCGCAGGGCCAGGCACAGGCGACGGTGCCCGCGCTGGATGAAGGCACGGCGACCCTCGACCTGCCCGTCCCCGATCCGGTGCTCTGGTCGGTCGAACGACCTACGCTCTACACGCTCGACGTACGCCTGCTACGCGACGGGCAGGTGGCGGACGAACGCCATGTGCCGATCGGTTTCCGCACGCTCCGTTTCGACGCCGCGCAGGGCTTTTTCCTCAACGACCGCCCTGTGAAGCTGAAGGGCGTCTGCCTGCATCAGGATCATGCCGGCGTCGGCACCGCGATCCCCGACGCGCTGATCGGCTGGCGGCTGGAGCGGCTGAAGGCGATGGGCTGCAACGCGGTGCGGTCGAGCCACAATGCGCCGACGCCGGAATTGCTCGACTGGTGCGACCGGCTGGGCCTGCTGGTCATGAACGAGAACCGGCAGTTCAATCCGGCGCCTGAATATCGCGCGCAGCTGGAATGGCTGGTCCGGCGCGATCGCAATCATCCCTCCGTCATCCTGTGGTCGGTGTTCAACGAAGAGCCGATGCAAGGTACGCCCGCCGGCGTCGCGATGGTGCAGCGCATGGCGCATTGGGTGCGCGCGCTGGACGATAGCCGCCCGGTGACCGCCGCAATGAACGGGGCCTTCTTCGATCCCGTCAACGTCGCGCAGGTCGTCGATGTCACCGGGTTCAACTATTATCAGGGTGATTACGACCGCTATCACCAACTGAATCCGGCCAAGCCGATGACCAGCTCCGAGGACACCAGCGCCTTCATGACGCGCGGCGCGTTCGAGAGCGATCCGGCGCGGCACATCGCGTCGAGCTATGATATCGAGGCGGCGAGCTGGGGCGACACGCATCGCGGCGCGTGGAAGAAGATTGCCGAGCGCGCCTATGTAGCGGGCGGGTTCGTGTGGACCGGCTTCGACTATCATGGCGAGCCGACGCCCTATGAATGGCCGACCATCGCCAGCTTCTTCGGCATCATGGATCTGTGCGGTTTCCCGAAGGTCGCCTTCGACATCCACCGTGCCGCTTGGGTCGATGATCAGCCGGTCGTCGCGATCGCGCCACACTGGAGCTGGCCGGGGCGCGAGGGCAAGCCGACCAAGGTCATGGTCCTGTCCAACGCCGAGCGCGTCGTGCTTCGCCTGAACGGCAAGACGGTGGGCGAGGCCATGGTCGACCGGCTGATGGGCAATGAATGGACTATCCCCTACGCGCCCGGCCGGATCGAGGCGATCGCCTATCGCGGCGGCCGCGAGGTCGGCCGCGCCGCGCATGAGACGGTCGGCGCGCCGGTCGCGCTGCGGCTGACGCCGGCGCGTACCGTGATGGCGGGCGATACCGAGGACGCGCAGGCGATCACCATCGATGCGGTAGACGCCAAGGGCCGGCATGTGCCCACCGCCAATCTGATGACCCGCTTCACCATCGAGGGCGGGGCGATCATCGGCGTCGGCAATGGCGATCCCAACAGCCATGAGTCGGAAAAGGGCAACCAGCGCTCGCTGTTCAACGGGCTGGCCCAGATGATCGTCCGACCCGATACCGGGCGCGGGCGGATCACGATCCGCGCGACGGCGGACGGACTGAAGCCTGCGACGCTTCGGCTCGACCGGCTGGGCGTGGCGCCGCGCGCGCAAGTCGCGTTGATGCCCGCCGAGGCCGATCTGCGCGACTGGCGGCGCTCGCCCCGGTTCGACACCAAGCCATCGGCCGATCTGGCCCCGGCGGCCAGCGACAATAATGGCTGGGCCTTTGTCCATGCGGGCACGCCGACCCCGCCGGAAGCGGCCGGTTGGCGCGTCTATCGCACCGTCCTGACCCCACGTCGGGCGGTGGCGGCGCGTGGTGGCGAGCTGAGCTTTGCGTCCATTGGCGGCATGGCCAGCCTGTGGGTCGACGGCAAGCTGGTCGCGGAAAAGCGTGATCCCAAGCCGGGCCCGCTGACCGCGACGCTACCGGCGGGCGAGGGCAAGCGGGCGATCGCGCTGGTCGTCGCGGGGCTCGGCAATATCGAGAGTGGCCTGATCGGCCGTGTGACGGTCCGTCCGCGCTGAGACCGCGGGGAATTTGCGAGAAGGATGGGCGATTTGGCGAAAGTGACGTGCGATGAGTGACCTGACCATTTTTGCCCCGCTGGCCGGTTGGGTGACGCCCCTGGCGCAGGTGCCCGACGCGGTCTTTGCCGAAAAGATGCTGGGTGACGGAATTGCCATCGACCCCGTCAACGACGCCCTGTGCGCGCCCTGCGACGCGACCGTGCTGACCGTGCATGAAGCAGGGCATGCGGTGACGCTGCGCAGCACCGCTGGCTTCGAACTCATCTGCCATATCGGCATCGACACCGTGTCGCTGGGCGGCAGGGGGCTGACGCCGCAGGTCGAGGCCGGCGCCAAGGTGCTGGCCGGCCAGCCGCTGATCCGCTTCGACCTCGATTATCTGGTCCAGAACGCGCCCGCCGTGGTCACGCCGATCATCGTCGCCGACGCCACCCTTTATGGTGTCGAACCGATCGCATCGGGTGTGGTCGCCATCGGCGATCCGCTGTTGCGCGTCGTGCCGCTGGCGGCGGAGGCAGGCGAGGCGCAGGCATCGGGCGAGACGTTGGTCGAAGAGACGGTCGTCGCGCTGTCGCACGGTCTCCATGCCCGTCCTGCCGCCCGACTGGTCGAGGCGGTGCGGCGGCATGAGGCGCAGGTCACGCTGTACCATGGCGATCGCCATGCGTCGGCGCTCAGCGCGGTCGGTCTGCTGGGGCTGGGGCTGGGCCACGGCGCCACTGTGCGGATCGAGGCGAACGGGCCTCAGGCCGCCGCCGCACTGGCCGAGGTCATCGCCTTTCTGAATGATGCGACCGTCGAGGAAGGCCCGCGCGAAGCGCCCGAGCCGACGCGCGGCGAAGGGCCGGGCCTGGGCGGCGTGCCTGCTGCCCCCGGTCTGGCGGTGGGGCCAATCCACCGGCTGACCCGTGCGGCCATCCCCGTCGAGACGGTCGCCGGCAGCCCCGAGACGGAGCGGCAGAAGCTGACCGATGCCCTGACTCATGTCCGCGAGGCGTTGGTCCTGGCCGCCGCCGCCGGTGGTGCGCGGGGCGGCGTAATGGCCGCGCATGGCGCGATGCTGGCCGACCCCACCCTGTCCGAGGCCGCCATAGCGGGCGTCGGCCGGGGGCTGAGCGCGGGTGTGGCGTGGCAGGAAGCCATTGCCGAGCAGGTCGCGGTGCTGATGTCGAGCGGCGACCGTCGTATCGCCGAGCGGGCCGATGATCTTCGCGACCTGGAACGCCATGTCCTCGCCGCGCTCGCTGGTCTGCCGATCGAGGGGCCGAGCGTTCCGGCCGGGGCGGTCCTGGTCGCCGAGGACCTGCTGCCCAGCCAGGTCGCCGCGCTCGATGCCGGCGTCGTGGCGGGCATCGCGCTGGTCAAGGGCGGGCCGACTTCGCATGCCGCGATCCTGGCGGCCGGCATGGGTCTGCCCATGGCGGTGGCGTTCGGCGATTCGCTGGCGGCGCTGGAAGACGGGCGCACCATCATTCTCGATGCCGATCGCGGGCTGATCGATCCCGAACCCGATGCCGCTGCGCAAGTCCAGGCGCGTGAGACCATCGCCCGCCGCAAGGCCGAGATGGAGGCCGCGCGCGCGGCACAGGGGCCCTGTCGCACGGCGGATGGCACCCGGATCGAAATGTTCGCCAATCTCGGCTCGGTCGCCGATGCCGAAGCGGCGGTGGCCGAAGGCGCGGAAGGCTGTGGCCTGCTGCGCACCGAATTCCTGTTCCTGGAACGCGCGACCGCGCCGACCCGTGACGAACAGGCGCGCGACTATCAGGCGATTGCGGATGCGCTGGGCGATCGGCCGATGATCATCCGCCTGCTCGATGTCGGCGGCGACAAGCCCGCGCCCTATATGGACCTGCCCGTCGAGGAGAATCCGGCGCTGGGTCTGCGTGGCATCCGCGTATCGCTCGCCGATCCGCAATTGCTGGAGGATCAGATCGGTGCGATCCTGGCGGTGCGTCAGCCCTGCCGGATCATGGCGCCCATGGTCGCCAGCCTGTCCGAACTCGAGGCGGTGCGTGCCGTCGTCGAACGCCAGGGCGGCCACCTTGGTCATCGGGCAGAAGTCGGCGTGATGATCGAGACCCCGGCGGCCGCGATTTCCGCCGATATCCTTGCACGGAAGGCGGATTTCTTCTCGATCGGGACCAACGACCTGACCCAGTATACCCTCGCCATGGATCGCGGCAATGCGGCGGTGGCGGCGGGGGTCGACGGGCTGCATCCGGCGGTGCTGCGCCTGATCGGGACGACCTGCGACGGCGCGGCCAAGCATGATACGCCGGTCGGCGTGTGCGGATCGCTCGCGGCGGATCGGCTGGCGGTGCCGATCCTGCTCGGCCTGGGCGTCACCGAATTGTCGGTGCCCCCGGCGCGGGTTGCGGCGATCAAGGCGCTGGTCGGCAAGCTCGACCTCGCACGCTGCCGGACGGTGGCGGGCGAGGCGATGGAGCTTCCCTCGGCGGCGGCGGTGCGCGCGCATATTACCCAGATGCTTCAGGAGATCGGCGCATGAGCTCGCCCATGGCCTCGCTACAATCGCTCGGGCGGGCGCTGATGCTGCCCATCGCGGTCCTGCCGGTGGCGGGTCTGCTGCTGCGCCTCGGCCAGCCGGACATGCTGAACATCGCCTTCATGGCGAATGCGGGCAATGCGATCTTCGACAATCTGGGCCTCTTGTTCGCGGTCGGCGTCGCCACCGCCTTCGCCCGCGACGGCAATGGTGCGGCGGCATTGGCAGGGATCGCCTGCTATCTCGTCACCATCAAGGGGGCGGAGACATTGGCCGTGCCGCCGGCCGGTATCGGGGCAGGGCTGGCCAAGGACGTCGCCGCGACCTTGGATGCCGCCTGGCGGACCAAGGCGGTGCACCGTTTCGACGTGCCGGTCGGCATCGTCGCCGGTTTGATCGGCGGCAGCTTCTACAACCGCTTCGCCACGATCAAGATGCCGGAATATCTGGCCTTTTTCGGTGGTCGCCGGTTCGTGCCGATCATCTCGGGCATCGCCGGGTTGGGGCTGGCGGCGCTGCTGGGCGCGGCGTTCGGGCCGGTCAATGCGGGGATCGATGGCTTGAGCCAAGGCATCGTCCAGGCGGGCGGCCTGGGGCTGTTCGCCTTTGGCGTGCTGAACCGGCTGCTGATCGTCACCGGCCTGCATCACATCCTGAACACCGTCGCCTATTTCGTGGTCGGCGATTATCACGGCAAGACCGGCGACCTGACCCGGTTCTTCGCCGGCGACCCGACGGCGGGCGCGTTCATGAGCGGCTTCTTCCCGGTCATGATGTTCGGCCTGCCCGCCGCGTGTCTGGCCATGTATCATGAGGCGCTGCCCGAGCGGAAGAAAGCCGTCGGGGGCATGCTGTTCAGTCTGGCGCTGATGTCGTTCCTGACCGGCGTGACCGAGCCGATCGAGTTCAGCTTCATGTTCCTGGCGCCGGTCCTCTACGCCTTCCACGCGATCCTGACGGGCCTGTCGGAAGCGCTGATGAACGCGCTCGGCATCCGGCTGGGCTATACCTTCTCGGCAGGTCTGTTCGACTATGTCATCAATTTCGGCAAGGCGACCAAGCCGCTGCTGCTGATTCCGATCGGCGCACTCTATGCGCTGCTCTATTACGCGGTCTTCCGTTTCGCGATCCGCCGTTGGAATCTCCAGACGCCGGGCCGCGAGGCCGAGCCTGCGGGCGAGAGCGTCGCCGAAGGCGAGCAGTCGGCGATCGAGGGTGGGCGCGGTGCCTCCTTCGTCGTGGCGATGGGCGGTGGCGCCAATCTGGCCGAGGTGGCGGCGTGCACCACGCGTCTGCGCCTGATCGTCAAGAACCCCGCCATTGTCGACGAGCCCGCGCTCAAGCGGCTGGGCGCTCGCGGCATCCTGCGGCCGTCGCCGACGGGCGTGCAGGTGGTGCTGGGCCCCGTGGCCGATACCGTGGCGATGGAAATGCGCGCCGCGATCGAGGCAGGTCTCGGTCAGCGTATCGCATCCAAAGCGGTGCCGACTGCACCTGCGTCACTGTCGGGCGCAGAAGCCGCGGTGCAGCCTCCCGCCACCCTGCCGGACAGCATGCTGGCCATGCTGGGCGGGGCCGACAATGTCCGATCGGCACAGCCCTATGCCGGGCGCTGGCGCGTGGAACTGCGCGATACCGGCCGGGTCGCAACGGACGCTACGGCACCGGGCGTTCGGATTGTTGCGGCGACCGGGGGTGACATTGTTCACATTCTGACCGAATCGGGGTCAATTTATTAATATAAATCAACTTGATGATGTTTGGCTAGTAGATGTAGTCGGATCAAGAATCGCGCCCGAGCGATTCAGTGTGGGTATTGGCCTGCGCTAGGACGGAGGGTTTGCTTGATCACTGGATCGACGGATGATGTCTCGGAAGACAAAAGGCTCTACCGCGCACCTGCGCTGGAGAAGGGGCTGGACATCCTAGAACTCCTGTCCGCGCAGGAAAGGCCCCTGACGATGAGTGCCATCGTCACTGGCCTGGGCCGTTCGACCGGTGAGCTGTTCCGGATGATCCAGGTCCTGGAGCATCGCGGCTATGTGCGCCAGGGCTCTGATGGCTATGTGATCACCGAACGGCTGTTCCATCTGGGACTGAAGCGGCCGCCGGTGCGCAGCCTGATGGAACTGGCCTTGCCGGAGATGCGCAGCCTGGCCGATCGGATTGGCCAGTCCTGTTATGCGGCAATCCCATCGGGCGCGTCGTCGTCGGTCGTCGCGCGGATGGAGGCCAGCACGACGATCGGTTTTTCCGTTCGGGTCGGCTACCGGCAGCCGCTCAACGAGGCGCCCTCGGGGCAGGTCCTCTATGCCTTCCAGACGGACGATGTCCGGCGGGAATGGGAGGCGATGTTCGATCCGCCGTTGACCGATGACGCCCAGGCCGCCTTGGTGGCCCAGGCGGATGTGATCCGGGCGCAGGGCTATGCGCGCACGGACAGCCGCGAGATGACGGGCCTGGTCGAACTGGCGGCCCCGATCTTGCGGGGTGAGCGGGCATGCGCCGTGCTGACCGTTCCGTTCATCCGCCTGACCCATGCGGTGGTGGACGAGCAGGAGGCGCTGAACCAGCTCCGCGCCGCGGCCGAGCGGATCGGCAATCAGCTATCCGGGAACGACGTCGGCATCTGAGATGCCGCCGCACCCGATGACCGGAAGCCCTTCCTGGCTCGCTTGCCTGATTGACGGCCCTGACGATACAGCCCCGGCCGATTGAACAAATCGGATCGGTGCGGGCTTTATCGCCCACATACCGGAGTGCCGGCCTTGGGGGCCGGATGCGTACAGGGGAATCGGGTGCTGCTGAAATATTATAAGGGATCGTTCCTTTTTACCGGCATCTGCCTGGCGATCGCGGCGTGGTTGGGTTTCCAGAGCACGGGTACCTTGCCCGGCACGCTGAGCGTGCTGTGGATCGTTGCGGTGCTGGGCGTTCTGGAAGTGTCGCTGTCCTTCGACAATGCGGTGGTCAACGCCACCGTGCTGCGGGACATGGACGACAAATGGCGTCGTCGCTTTCTGACCTGGGGCATCCTGATCGCGGTGTTCGGGATGCGGATCGTCTTTCCGCTCGCGATCGTCGCGATCGCCGCGCATATGGGCCCGATCGAGGCGATCAAGCTCGCCGCCGGTGACCCTGTCCGCTATGAACAGATCATCACCTCCGCCCATGTCGGCATTTCGGGCTTTGGTGGCAGTTTCCTGGCGATGGTCGGCCTCAACTTCTTCCTCGGCGATGAGAAGGACGAGCATTGGCTGGGGGTGATCGAGCGTCCGCTGGCGGCGCTGCGTGAGATTTCGGGTCTGGCGACCGGCATCGTCCTGCTCGCCCTTTACACCATTTCTCAGTTCATTCCGGTCGAGGAGGCGATGACCTTCCTGACCGCCGGCATTTTCGGGCTGCTGACCTATATCGCGGTCCATGCGGTCGGCGTCCTGCTCGAGGGGGATGGCGACGCGGCGACGGGTGCGGCGGCCCGGTCGGGTTTCGCGGCCTTCCTGTATCTCGAAGTGCTCGATGCCAGCTTCTCGTTCGACGGGGTGATTGGCGCCTTTGCGCTGTCGAACAATCTCTTCATCATCGCGCTGGGCCTGGGCATTGGCGCGATGTTCGTCCGTTCGATGACGATCATGCTGGTCGATAAGGGCACGCTGACCCAATATCGCTACCTCGAGCATGGCGCCTTCTATGCCATATTGGCGTTGGCTGCGATCATGCTGCTGTCGGTGCGGTTCGAGATTCCGGAGACCGTCACCGGGCTGATCGGTGCCACGCTGATCGGCCTGTCCTTCTGGGCATCGGTGCGCAGCAATCGCAAACATCCCGAAGAGTCGCTGGCGAGCGCCGACCCCGTTCGCGCGACGGGCAAGTCGGTTAACTCCTGATCCGGAACCCTTGCCGCCAGAAACGATTACCCATGTCGTAACGCTGGCGAAAAGGAATACCCATGCCGATATCGGCGATCGATACCCTGGAGGGTAAAGGGTTCGTTTCCAATCCGCTCAGGCACACGCATCTGTTCCTCAAGGGGCGTGGACGTGACGCGATGACGCCCGACGACATGGCGGTGCTGGAGGACAGCGTCGCCGATGTCATCGCCTTGCCCGCCCGCAAGATCGTGATCCGGCGCGAGGAACGGGTGCGGTATAGCAGCCTACTGCTGGAAGGCGTGATGTGTCGGTACATGGACGATCGCCATGGCAATCGGCAGATCGTGGCCTTCCATGTCCCCGGTGATTTCGTCGACCTGCACGGCTTTGCCATGCGCTATCTGGACCATGATGTCGCCACGCTGACGCCGGTGCGCGTCGCGACGGTGGGGCATGACCGGCTGGAGGCGATCGTCCAGCATCGCCCGCGCCTGACCCGGTTGTTGTGGTTTTCGACCCTACTCGACGCGGCGATGCACCGCGAATGGGTGTTCCGGCTGGGGCGGCTGGAGGCCGATGGCCGTGTCGCGCATCTGTTCTGCGAACTGCATGAGCGGCTCGCCATGGTGGATATGGTCCGCGATGGCGCCTTTCGCTTTCCCGTCACCCAGATCGATCTCGCGGAGGCAGCGGGGATCACGCCCGTTCATCTCAATCGCGTACTGCGCTCGTTGCGCGAACGGGGCTTGATGACCTTTCGCAGCGGGGATGTGCACATCCTCGATTCCGATGCGCTTCGGACACTGGCCGATTTCGATCCGGGCTATTTGTTCGGTGGTGGTCCGACCATGAACGAGAAGATTGCATGAGCACCGCCTTCAACCCGTGGCCCGTCCATGGTGATGCGGGGGTCGCGACGGCCGAGCAGGGGATCGTCATGCTCGACGGCCCCAATGGCGTGGCGGTGGCGATGACGCCATATGCCGCGCAGGCAACCGGCGAGTCCTTGATCGCGGCGGCGCGGATGGCCGAGGCGCAGTTGCGCGATGGGTCCTGATGAGCGCTTGGTAAGACAGGAGACTTTACCCGTTTGTCCCGTGGCTTATGATGACGCCTGTTTCATGAACGGGAGTTACTCTTGCGTCATCTCTACCTTGCCGCTGGCCTTGCGGCGCTTCTGAGCAGTTCCGTGCTGGCCGGTCCGCCCCAAGCTGCCCAGGCGCCCGCCACCAACCCGCTGCTCGCGCCCTGGACTGGCCCCTATGGCGGGGTGCCCCCTTGGGACAAGGTGAAGCCGGAACTCTTCCCGGCGGCCTTCGAAGCGGCGCTGGCCGAGCGCAAGCAGGACTATGACCGGATCGCCAATAATCCGGCCAAGCCGACCTTCGCCAATACCTTCGTGCCGATGCAGAATGCCGGGCAGACGCTGAACCGCGTGATGACGCTGTTCGGGGTGATGACGGGCAATATGAATACGCCCGCCTATCAGGCGCTGGACCGTGAATGGTCGCCCAAGCTTTCCAAGGCGTCGGACGAGATCACCTTCAACCCCAAGCTGTTCGCTCGGATCGAGGCGATCTACAAGGCACGCGACACGAGCGGGCTGGATGCGCAGCAGAAGCGGCTGGTCACGCGCACCTATGACAGCTTCGTGCGGCAGGGTGCCAAGCTGACGCCCGCGCAGAAGGAGGAGCTGTCCGCCTTCAACCAGAATCTCGCCATCAACTTCAGCGGGTTTTCGCAGCGGCTGCTGGCGGACGAAGGCACCGCGATCATCGTTACCGACGAGGCGCGCCTTGCGGGTCTGCCCGACAGCGTGAAGGCGGTGGCCAAGGCGGCCGCCGCGGAGCGTGGGCAGCAGGGCTGGGCGATCGTCAACACGCGGTCTGCGGTCGATCCGGTGTTGACCTTTGCCACCGACCGGGCACTGCGCGAGCAGGTGTGGCGCGCCTTCACCAAGCGCGGCGACAATGGCGATGTGAATGACACCAAGGCGACGATCGCTCGTATCGTCCGCCTGCGCGCCAACCGCGCGCATCTGCTGGGCTTCAAGACCCATGCCGACTGGCGGATGCAGGACACGATGGCCAAGACCCCGGCCGCCGCCATGGACCTGATGATGCGCGTTTGGCCGGCCGCCAAGGCGCGCGTCGCCGAGGAGGTCCGCGACATGCAGGCCATTGCGGATAAGGAAGGAGCGAAGATCACGATCGAGCCCTGGGACTATCGCTTCTATCAGGAGAAGGTCCGCAAGAGCCGCTACGACCTCGATCAGGCCGAGTTGAAGCCCTATTTCGAACTGAATAACATCATCCAGGGTTCGCTCTATGCCGCGAACCGGCTCTATGGGCTCGAGTTCAAGGAAATCACCGGCACGGTCCCGGTGTTCGAGCCGAACATGCGCGTCTGGCACGTCACCCGGAACGGCAAGGAAGTCGGCCTGTTCTACCGCGACGATTTCGCGCGGACGGGCAAGCGTTCGGGCGCATGGGCCAACACCTATCGCGGCCAGCGCAACCTGCCGCCGGTGCAGAATGTCCTGTCGTCGAACAACAACAACTTCGCCAAGGGCGCGAAGGGCGAGCCGGTGCTGATCAGCCTGGACGATGCCGAGACGCTGTTCCACGAATTTGGCCACGCCATCCACGCGATGCTCCAGAACGTCACCTATCCGGGGCTGGCGGGCACGCCGCGCGACTTTGTGGAATATCCCAGCCAGGTGAACGAGCATTGGCTGCTGACCCGCGACGTGCTCGACAAGTACGCGCGCCACTACAAGACCGGCCAGCCCATGCCGCAGGCGCTGCTCGATAAGATCAAGGCGTCGGAGACCTTCAACCAGGGCTTCGCGACGACCGAATATCTGTCCTCGGCGATCGTCGACATGAAGCTGCACACCATCCCGGACGGGATCGTCGACCCGGCGGCGTTCGAGGCGACGACCCTGCGCGAGATCGGGATGCCGAAGGAATTGGTGATGCGGCACCGCCTGCCGCAGTTCAATCACCTCTTCTCGTCGGACAGCTATTCGGCGGGCTATTACAGCTATCTCTGGTCGGAGACGATGGACGCCGATACCTTCGCCGCGTTCGAGGAAGCGGGGAGCCCGTGGGACAAGGCGACGGCGGACCGCTTCGCGCGTATCCTGCTGTCGACGGGGAATGAAACGGACCGCGCGGAAGCGTATCGCGCTTTCCGGGGGCGCGATCCGGACGTGAACGCGCTGCTCAAGCAGCGGGGCTTCCCGACGAAGTAATTCAAAGTCCTCCCTTGTAAGGGGAGGTGGCAGGGCGAAGCCCTGACGGAGGGGTGTCCCGGTCGGCGAGGTGAAACCAACCTCGCCACCGGCGATACCCCTCCACCATGCTACGCATGGTCCCCTCCCCCTATGGGGGAGGAACAGGTTTTACAGCGCCTTCAACCGGATCGCCTGGCCGCCGCCGGGGGCGAGCGACAGGGTCAGCGTGTCGCCCTTCTTCACTCGCTTGGTCTCGAACGCGATCGAGTGCCGCGCTTCGGTCGCATAGGTCGCGCCGGGGCCGTCCTTGTAGACCTGCGCCTCGTACGTCTTGCCCGGATCGAGGAAGTCGAGCGTCACCGTCAGGTCGCGCGGATTCTCGTCGGTGATCGAGCCGATATACCAGTCGCGGCTTTTCCGATCCCGCCGTGCGAAGGTGACGTAATCCCCAACCTCGCCGTTCAGGACGCGGCTATCTTCCCAATCGACCGGCACGTCCGCGATGAAGCGGAACGCCTGCGGGTATTTGGCGTAATTCTCCGGCGTATCGGCCGCCATCTGCACCGGGGAATAGAGCACCACGTACAGCGCCAGCTGTTTGGCGATGGTCGACTGGATCGGGCTGTTGTCGCTCCCCGTCAGGCTCAGCACGCCTGGCGTGAAGTCCATCGGCCCTTCGAGCATTCGGGTGAAGGCCAGGTTGACCTCATGCTCGGGCGGGTTCTTGCCGGGCCAGGCGTTATATTCCATGCCCCGCGAGCCCTCACGCGCCAGCCAGTTGGGATAGGTGCGGCGCAGGCCGGTGTCCTTGACCGGCTCATGGCTGTCGATCGACACCTTGTACTTCGCGGCGGCCTCCAGCACGCGCAGATGGTGGTTCACCATCCACTGGCCCTCATGCCACTCGCGCGACACCGTGCCGTCCGCGTTCGCCCGCTCGATCTGCCCGGCATCGGCGACATAGCCGGTCTTGACGACATGCTCGCCATGATCGGCGGCGAATTTGAAGGCGGGGTCGAACTGGCTCTCATAATGGCTGACCGCGCCGCCGGTCTCGTGATGGCCGATCAGCGAGACGCCCTTGGACTTGGCATATTTCGCCAGATAATCCGCATCGAAATCCTCGGTCGGGGTCGCGAACTGCATCGCCGAACCGTTGCCCGCCCAGTCGCCGTCCCAGCCGATATTCCATCCTTCGACCAGCACGCCGGGGATGCCGTATTTGGACGCGAAGTCGATATAGGTCTTCACATTCGCCGTCGTCGCGCCGTGCCGGGGCCCGCGCGCCCAGCTCCATTCGCCCTTGATCATCTTCCACCAAACGCCGACGAACTTGCCGGGCTTTACCCAGGATACGTCGCCCAGCTTGTTGGGCTCGTTCAGGTTGAGCATCAGATGGCTCATATAGAGCCCGCCCGCATCGGGTGCGATCAGGAAGGTCCGCCACGGCGTCGTCCACGCCCCCGTCTTCACCACCTTTGGCGCGCCCGAGCCGGGGGTCAGGACCGCCTTGAAGTTGTTCCCTTCGGTCTTCATCAGCGCCATGCTGGCATAGTCGACCAAGGCCGCCTCATGGATGGCGATATGGGTGCCGTCGTCCAGCTTCATGGTGATCGGCGTCGCCGCCGTGCCGACCGCGGTGATCGGCGTGCGGTTGTAAAGATATTCCTCGCGATTCCACAGGAAGGCGGGCTTCCACCATGCGGTGCCGTTCTGAGCGATGTTGAACTCGGTCAGCTCCTCGGCGATGTTCGCCTTGGGCAAAGCCTGCTGCTCGGGAAATTCGTAGCGGAAGCCGACGCCGTCATCCTGCACCCGGAACACCACGTCATAGCGGCGATGGAGCGCGCTCGACTCCATCAGGCGGACGCGCATCTCGCGGTGATTGTCGCGGATGGTGCGCCACTCGCCCCAGGGCTGGGTCCAGCTCGTGTCCGACTTGGCATGAGACACGGACTCGATCTTCAGCCCCCGCTCGATCTTGGGCGCGTCGGTGAACATCATGCCCAGTCGCGAGGGCGCGACGATCGCCTTGCCGTTGCGGGCGATCATATAGACCGCGCGGCCGTCATTGTCGGTCGACACCTGCACCGTAATCGTGCCGTCGGGCGAGGTTTCAATGGCGTCGGGCTGTCCGGCGGGCTTGGCGAATTTGAACGTCTCGTTGACCGCCGGATCGGCGGGGCCATTCTGGGCCTGCGCCGCTCCGGCGATCAGGCCGAGCCCCAAGGCAATCGTCGTCTTCATGCAGTCATCTCCCGGATCGCCGCCCCGAACGCGTCCAGGCGTTCGTCGGTGGCGCTATTGATTTGGACCAGCGTTCGGCCGCCGCGTGGCACGGCGGGGGGAAGCTGGACGGGCATGTCGCCCAGATTGAACAGGCAGAGCAGGCGTTGCGCCCCCTCGCGCCGTTCGAAGGCAAGTAGCTGGTCGTCGGCATGGAGCAGCGTCAGATCGCCGACCGCCAGCGCGGGCGTCTCGGCCCTCAGGCGCACCAGACGGCGCGTCAGGTTGAGAAGCGAGTCCGGATCGCCATCCTGCCGATTGACCGCCAGCGCGGCATGGTCCGGACCGACCGGAAGCCAGGGTTCGGCATCCGAGAAGCCGCCGTTGATGGCATTGCTGCTCCACGGCATCGGTGTGCGCACCCCGTCGCGCGACAAGGTCAGCGGCCAGTTGGCGATGGCTTCAGGATCGACCAGCCGGTCGAACGGGACATCGACCTGGGTCAGCCCCAGTTCCTCGCCTTGGTAGAGGAAGGCATTGCCGCGAAGGGATAGCAGCAGCAGCATCTTCATCCGCGCGAACGCGTCGCGATGCTCTGGCGTGGTCCAGCGCGATACGGCGCGCGGCGCGTCATGGTTCTCGAAGGCCCAACTCGGCCAGCCGACACCCGGCTCGGCGGGCCATTTCGCCACCGCCTCGGCGACAATGCGCGGGGTCAGCCGGTCGGCGTATAGGAAATCGAAGCCGTAAGCGGTGTTCAGCCGGTGGTCGCTGGCGGTGAACAGCTTCATCTCGCGATCCGCCTCGTCGCCGCCGACCTCGGCCACGGTGAAGCGGTCGCCATACTCGTCCAGCGTCGCGCGGATCCGCTCTAGGAAGGGCACGATGTCGGCATGGCTCTGATTGTAGAGCTTCAGTTGGAAATCGAACGGCCGAGTGCGCGTCTTGCCCGTATCGGGGGCAGGCGGGTTATCGCGCATCGTCGGCTCGTGCATCATGAAGTTGATCGCATCGAGCCGGAAACCGTCCACGCCCCGGTCGAGCCAGAAGCGCGCCGTCGCCAGCAATTCGGCCTGCACGTCCGGGTGGTGGACGTGCAGCTGCGGCTGCTCCTTCAGGAAATTGTGCAGGTAATATTGCCCGCGCCGCGCGTCCCAGGTCCAGGCGGGGCCGCCGAACACCGACTGCCAGTTGGACGGTGGCGAGCCATCGGGCTTGGCATTGGCCCAGACATACCAGTCGGCGTGGGCATTGGTGCGGCTGGAGCGGCTTTCGGTGAACCAGGGATGCTCGTCGGAGGTGTGGCTGTACACCTGGTCGATGACGACCTTCAGCCCCAATTCGTGCGCGCGCGCGACCAGCGCGTCGAAATCGTGAAGCGTGCCGAAGATCGGATCGACATCACGGTAATCCGCCACGTCATAGCCGAAATCCTTCATCGGCGAGGTGAAGAAGGGCGACAGCCAGATCGCATCCACGCCCAGGCTGGCGACATGATCCAGCCGCGCGGTGATGCCGGGCAGGTCGCCGATGCCGTCGCCATTGCTGTCGGCAAAGCTGCGCGGGTAGATCTGATAGATCACCGCCCCCTTCCACCAAGGACGTGGGGGCATGCGGGCAGTATCGGTCATCAACGGCTCTCCGCCGCGCAGACGGCATAGCCGAAGGCGGGCAATTCCAACATCAGGCTGCCCGGCGCGGCGGCGCTCGGGGCACAGCGTCCGGCCATGGTCGTGAAACGTTGCGATGCCGTTTCAACCTGCACCGCCTGCGTGATTGGCTTGGCCGAGGTGTTGAAGGCGATCAGATATTCGCGCCCCGTGGCGGGGTCGAAACGCGAGACGGCGAACAGGCCCGGCGCATCGCCGCGTGCGCGGATTATCTGTCGCCCTCGGGTCAGCGCCGGATTGGCGACACGCAGGCGGGCGAGGCTGGCGATCTCGCGGTAGAGCGGGTGGCTGGTCACGAAGCTGTCGGTCGCAGTCGTCTTCCTCGTGCCGACGAGCGTGTTGTCGTTATAGCTGGCGACCTTGCTGGCGAACATGTCTTCGCGCGCATCCTGATCATTGCCGTCGCCTGCGAAACCTTGCTCGTCACCCGAATAGATGGTCGGCACGCCGCGCAGGGTCAGCAGCATGGCGTGACCCAGTTCGACGCGCTTCAGGATTTCCTCGTCCGATGCGTTCGGATTCGCGGCCCGCACGTCACGCGCGAAGCGGCCATGGTCGTGATTGCCGAGGAAGGTCGGCAGGATGTCCGCGGTCGCCTCGCCCTTGGCGTAAAGGACATCGCCCTCGAACAGGCTGGCCAGCGTGCGGGTCGGCTTGTTCTCCGCGACCGTCTGGATCACCGCGTTCATGAAGGCGAAGTCGAGGACGGCCGGATAGTCCGCGACCTTGGTCCAGCGGGCGAGATAGCCGGGGTCCATCCCCGCCGTCACTTCGCCAAAGATATGGAAGTTCGGAATGCCCTTGGCCTTGGCGCGTTCCAGCATGGCGGGGACAAAGCTGCGCCAGAATTCCGGGTTCACATGCTTGGCGGTGTCGATGCGGAAGCCGTCGATGCCGAACCGGTCGATCCAGCTGCCATAGATATCGATCATCCCCGCGATTACGCGCGGGTTTTCGGTGTAGAGATCGTCCAACCCCGAGAAATCGCCGGTGGTCGAGCTTTCATCCTCGAAGGTCGTGTTGCCGCGATTGTGGTAGTAGATCGGGTCGTTGAGCCAGGCCGGGGTCTTGGCGTTCTCCTCGGCCGCCGGGACATAAGGTGTGTAGGCATAATTCGGGTCGGCCAGCTTGGCGAAGTTCGCGGCCGTCTGAACATCGTCGCCTGCAAAGCCCGGATTGATCGCCTGACCAGTCACCCCGCCGCGCCGCTGATAGGGATAGCTCGCGCGGTCACGATAGGGGCAGGGCGATCCCTCGGCGCATTCGCGATACTGGATCACGTCCGCCGTATGGTTGACGATGATGTCCATATAGACCTTCATCCCCCGTCGATGCGCAGCGTCGATGAAGGCATGCAGATCGGCCTCGCTGCCGAGATGCGGGTCGACCGTGGTGAAGTCGGTGATCCAATAGCCGTGATAGCCGGCGCTCTCATGGCCCTTGGCACCCTGGACGGGCTTGTTTTTGAAGATTGGCCCCAACCAGATCGCCGTCGCGCCCAGCCCCTGGATATAGTCGAGCCGCTTGGTCAGCCCCTTCAGGTCGCCGCCATGGTAGAAGCCCTTGTGCGTCGGATCGAAGCCGGTGATCAGCGGGCCGCCCTTCAGGCCGCCGCGATCATTGGCGGTGTCGCCATTCTCGAACCGGTCGGGCAGGACGAAATAGATCACCTCGTCCTGCGGCAGGCGCTGGCGATAATCCTGTGCGGCGAGCGGGGCGGCGGTCGCGAGGAGGGCGAGCAGCAGCTTCTTCATGGGGTAACCCTTTGGGCAGGCGCGGCGCAATGCGCGGCGAGGAAGGCGTCGTGCGTCGGCAGCCGGCTGGCCACCTGTGCGGCGTGACGCCGGGTGAGGCTGAGGAAATCGTCCAGCTCGTCCGCTGACAGCGCGTCGGCGAGGGCGTGATGGCCGGCGGGCAGGATGCCCTGTCCGACCATCACCTGCACCCAGGCGGGTTCGGCGAACAATTCGTCGCCCTCGCGGCGGAAACGGCTATTGGCTCGAAACAGCGCGATCCGTGCGGCGAGGCTAGCGGGCAAAGGCACCGCGCGTCGCTCGGCCCAGAAGGGCTCAGGTCGCGCATTGGCGTGATAGTGAAGGATCAGGAAGTCGCGGATGGCTAGCCACTCCGCTTCGGCCTCGCGGTTATAGGCATCGACCTCGACCGACTGAAGCGTCGTGCCGGGCCAATAGTCCAGCAGTCGCGCGATGCCCGACTGGATCAGGTGGATGCTGGTCGACTCGAGTGGCTCCAGGAACCCGGCGGCCAGCCCCAGTGCGACGCAATTGCCGACCCAGGCTCGCCGCCGTCGCCCGGTGGTGAAGCGCAGGAGGCGCGGCTCGCCCATGGCCTCATTCCCGAGCGCGGACAGTAGCCGGGCGGCGGCCTCATCGTCCGACAGATGGCGGCTGTCATAGACCAGCCCGTTGCCGGTGCGATGCTGAAGCGGGATGCGCCAGCGCCAACCCGCGCCATGCGCGATGGCGCGGGTATAAGGGGGCAGGGGAGCGGCGCGCTCGCCCGCCACCGCCAGCGCGCGGTCGCAGGGGAGGAGTTCGGACCAATCGTCGAACGGCTCGGCTAGCGTCTCACCGATCAGCAGCGCGCGGAAGCCGGTGCAGTCGATGAACAGGTCGCCCGAATGGGCTTCGCCGCCTTCCAGCACGACATGGTCGATCCGCCCGCTCGCGTCTCGCGTGACAGAGGCGATCCTTCCCTCGATCCGCACCACCCCCGCCGCCTCGGCATGGCGGCGGAGCAGTGCGGCGTACAGGCTGGCATCGAAATGATAGGCCCAGGCGAGCCCGCTGGGCAGGTCGGGGCGGCCGGGATCGGGGGCGAAGCGGCCCGCCATTGCGGCCTGCGCGCTCGCCATGTGGGTCCAGAGCGAGGCGGGATTGGCCGCGCCGCCACCGCGCAACCAATAATGATGGAAGGGCACCAGCCCCAGCGCCCGGCCGATACTGCCGAACGCGTGGAGATAGCCGCTGCCCTCGCCCAACCAGCCCTCGAAGCGGATGCCCAGCTTGAAGCTGCCGTTCGTCTCGCGCAAGAACGCGGCTTCATCCAGGCCCAGCATCTGGTTGAACAGGCGGATGCCGGGGATCGTCGCCTCGCCCACCCCGACCGTGCCGATCGCGTCGGACTCGATCAGGGTGATGCGGGTGCCGACGGGCACGAACCGCGCCAATGCCGCCGCCGTCATCCACCCGGCGGTGCCGCCCCCGACGATCACCACACGCTGCTGGGCAGGCCGGCGGGCGATACGGTCTGCGGTGGGGTGGGCGTCCATGCGGCGTCTCACATTCGGGATTCCCACGCCGGAGGGTTGGGGAAACCGGCGCGGGAAGGGGTATCAGAAGCGATAGGTAAATCCGGCCAGGAAGCGGCGGCCATAGCTCTGATAATCGATCACCTGATCGCGCTGCCCGCCATTGGTGGTGACGAACGGCGTATCGGTCAGGTTCTGGCCTTGCAGGAAGAGCGACAGGCCCTTGAACGTGCCCTGCTGGAAGTCATAGCCGATCTGGCCATCGACGATAGTTTCGTCGATCGCGCGGCGACGGACGCGGTTGGCGCCGAAACCCGACAACTCACCCACGAAGGTCGAGCGATACCGCACCGATCCCCGGATGTTCAGGCCCCACTTCTCGAAATAGGCGGTGCCGTTCGCCACCCAGCGCGAATAGCCGGGAATGTCCTCCGGGTCGCCGCCGGGGACGGGCGTGATCTCGGTCTTGGTGTAGGACCCGCCGCCCGTCAGGCCGAAGCCGTCGAGGAAGCCGACCAACTGGCCCAGCGGCAACGTGCCCGCCAGCTCGACGCCATAGATCTTGCCGCCCGAACCGTTGATCGGTCGGTTGATCCGTCCCTGCGTCGGCGTGCCGATCGGAACCGCGGCGGGCAGGGGCAGGCCGGCATAGTCATAAGGCTGCTCAAGATTGTAAACGAAGCTCTTGAGATCCTTGTAGAAGCCCTGCGCCGCCAGATAGCCGCGCGTGCCGAAATATTTCTCCGCCGTCACGTCGAACGAGTTGGAGCGGATCGGGCGGAGGAACGGATTGCCACCGCTGCCCGAGATGATCCCCTGCGCGGCATCGAAGCCATAGGACAGCGCGACGCGCATGTCGTCGAAGCGCGGGCGCATCATCTGGCGCGCCGCCGCGACACGGAACACCCAGTCGCTGGGCAGCCGTAGCGACAGGTTGGCGCTGGGCAAGATATCCCAATAATCATCGCCTTGGACGATGTTGGCATAGCCGGTGCCGTTGTAGATCAGGCCGCGCGACTTCTGCTCGGTCGCGACCGCCTGGACGCCGATATTGCCGGTCAGTTCGGCGGTGCCCAGTTGGGCGTTCAGATCGGCCTGGACATAGGCCGTCATGAGCCGCTCGGTGGTGGTATAGGCCTTGGCGGGCACGTCCGCGCTGGTGTTGGGCGTCAGCACATAGACCCCGCCCGCCAGCAGGGCGCGCGGATCATAGCTGAGCATCGGACCCAGGCCGAGATAGGTCAGGTCGGTCGGCGTTTGGCGATATTGCTGCGGCAACGGCGCGATCGTGGCGCTGCCCGGCAGGGTGACGAAGGACTCGTTCGGCGCCAGCGACTTGGCATGATCGGTATAGTTCAGGCCGACGCGGATCGCATGGACGATCGGGGTTTCGACCTCACGGTCGATCTCGACCCGGTACTGTTTGATCTCGTCGGTGACGGTGCGATCGTTGAAATAGCCCGCCTGGCGAGTCGAGCCGCCCCAGCCCAGCGGATCGGTCAACTGGATCAGGTTGGGATCGGAATAGTTGAGCGTCGGCTTGAATACGGTACCGTTCCGCCCCGTGGTGAACCCGATCGTGTCGGTCGCGCCATTGCCTTGGCCATAGCCGGTGCCGCTATAGGTCTCCAAGGTGACCTCGTCGCGATCTGTGCGCGAATAGCTGACGTCCAGCATCGCGCTCCAGCCGTCGCCGCCGTCATATTTGCCGTTATAGCCGAACGAATAGAGCTTGGCCTTGCGCTGGAACGAGTCGTTGCGGATCACGCCCTCGACATTGTTGAACGTGCCCGAGGTGACGAGGCCGTTGCTGACGGTCGGATTGGTCAGCGTCGTGCCGCTGCCCCAGGCCAGCGGCAGCTCGATACCGCGCTTGATCTGGTCGTCGTTGAAGTCCGAATAAAAGCCGTCAAGCGTGCTGGTGAAGGTGTCGCTCATTTTCCACTGCAACGTGCCCGAAAGGCCCAGCCGCTTCAGCGTGGTAGAGGTGACATAGGATTTGGAGCCGCCGATGACGTTGACCGTCTGGCCGCCGACCGTGACCGGCGCATAGCCCCAGGCATTGCCTTCCTGAATCTGGTATGGTTCGTTGAGGTAGCTGGCCGACAGCGCGACGCCGATCGTGTCGTCGGCAAACTGGTCGACATAAGTCGCCGTCGCGCGATAGCCGAAGTCCTTCGACCCGGCGTTCAGCTTGCCGATATCGGCATAGGTGCCGCGCGCACCGACCGAGAAGACGCGCTTGCCATAGTCCAGCGGACGGATGGTGCGCAGGTCGACCGTGCCCGACAAGCCCTGGCCGATCAGCGCGGCATTGGCGGTCTTGTAGATCAGGACCTGATTGACGACTTCGGCGGGATACTGGTCATATTCGACGGCGCGGTTATCGCCGGTCGAGGTCTGTTCGCGGCCGTTGAGCAGCGTCGTCGAGAAGTCGGGGGCGAAACCGCGGATCGAGATGGCGTTGGAGCGGCCGTTCACCCGCTGCGACGTCACGCCGGGCAGGCGGGCGATCGACTCGGCGATTGAGGCGTCAGGCAGCTTGCCGATATCCTCGGCCGACACTGATTCCACGACGAGATCGCGGTTCTTCTTCTCGGCGACGGCATTTTCGAGCGCGGCGCGGAAACCGGTGACGACGATATCGCTGGAACTCGTATCACCTTCCGCCGACGTCTGGGCCTGCGTGCCGGCGGCGGCCCCGTCATTGGGGTTGGCGGCGGTGGTGCTGGCGGCGGGGTCGGGCAGGGTGGTCGAGGCCTGCGCGAACACCGGCGCGGCGATGACCATGGCGAGCGTGCTGACGCCGAGCTTCAGGAACGAGCGCGCGGCATCGGCCGGCGCCACAGGGCGAACCGTCATGAAATCCCCTCCAGGAAACCCCGTCTTCTTTCAAGGGACGGGTATGGTTGTTGCCCCTCCTGTGAAATCGATGGCGACGAAAGCCAACAAGCCCGCATACGTATTCAATGCGGCCGTTTCGGTCTGTTGCATTATTACGACAGGGTGCGCGGCTGACCCGGATCCGTCATAGGATCGGGCGTACGCACAGGAGGATGCCCGCAGCGTGGTCGGCCAGAGAAAGCCCACATCATTCGATATCGCGCAATTGGCGGGCGTGTCGCAGCCCACGGTTAGCCGTGCGCTTCGGGGGAGCCCCTCTGTCAGCGCCGCGACCCGCGCGCGGATACAGGCAATCGCCAAGACGCTGAACTACACGGTCGACCGCGCCGCCTCCAATTTGCGCAGCGGCCAGACGCGGACGTTGGCGCTACTGCTGTTTCGCGATCCTTCGCCCGGGCGGACGCTGATCAATCCCTTTTTTCTCGGCATGTTGGGCTCGATCATGGAGAGCTGCGCGGAGGTCGGATATGATCTGCTCGTCTCCTTCCAGAATGTCGAGAACGACTGGCAGGCCGATTATGAGGACAGCCACCGCGCCGACGGTTTGATCCTGCTCGGCTATGGCGATTATGCCGATTATCGCGAGCAGCTCGACCAACTGGTCGCGCGCGGCACGCATTTCGTACGCTGGGGATCGGTGGCGCCGGGCCAGCCGGGGCTGACGATTGGTTGCGACAATCATGCCGGTGCGCTGGCGGCGACCCGGCACCTGATCGCACAAGGAAGGACGCGCATCGCCTTTCTGGGCGACGCGACCGATCATTATCCCGAATTCCATGATCGCTATCGCGGCTATTGCGACGCCTTGGCCGAGGCGGGGCTGGCCTGTGATCCGGCGCTGCAGGTCGGCGCCATTTCCAGCGAGGAAGAAGGCGAGCGGGCGGCGCGGGCATTGCTGGCGCGGGAGCTGCCCTTCGACGGCATCATGGCGGCGAGCGACCTGATCGCGCTGGCCGCGATGCGCGTACTGGCCGAAGCGGGGCGGCGCGTGCCGACCGATGTCTCGGTCGTCGGGTTCGACGATATTCCGGCCGCCAGCTTCGCCCACCCGCCGCTCAGCACGGTAGTGCAGGATGCAGCGGCGGCGGGGCGTTTGCTGGTCCGCGCGCTGCTGGCGGAGATTGCCGGCAAGCCGCGAACCGCCAATCTGCTGCCGGCGACACTGGTCGTGCGTGGATCGAGCGTTCGACCATAATCAATAAAGAAAACAGACTATTGGGAGAGGTTATGGAGAAGCCGCGTCAGCGCTTTTGGGGGTTATGGAATACCTCTTTCGGCTTTTTCGGCATTCAGATCGGCTTTGCGTTGCAGAATGCCAATGTCAGCCGGATCTTCCAGTCGATGGGCACGGCCGAAAAGGATCTCGCCTTTCTCTGGATCGCCGCGCCGCTGACCGGGCTGCTCGTCCAGCCGGTGATCGGCCATTATAGCGACCGGACCTGGAGCCGTTTCGGGCGGCGGCGCCCCTATTTCCTCGCCGGCGCGTTGTTGGCGACACTGGCGCTGGTGGGGATGCCCAATGCCGGGGGGCTGATGGTGGCGGCGATGCTGCTCTGGTTGCTCGATGCCTCGCTCAACGTCTCGATGGAGCCGTTCCGCGCCTTTGTCGGCGACATGCTGCCCAGCCGCCAGCGCACGGCCGGCTATGCCTTCCAGACGGCCTTTATCGGCGCGGGCGCGGTGCTGGGGTCGCTGGCACCGCAGGTGCTGACCGATGTCTTCCACGTCGCCAATGTGGCGCCGGCGGGCGAGGTTCCGCCCTCGGTCCGCTATGGCTTTTATATCGGCGCGGCGGCCCTGTTCGTCGCGGTCCTGTGGACGGTGCTGACCACTCGCGAATATTCGCCCGCGCAGATCGCCGCCTTTGCCGAGCAGGATGAGGGCCAGGCGGGGCGTAGCGATGCCACTCCGTCGACGCGGATCGGCTCTGCGCCGCTGTGGATCGCCGCCGGCGCGGTGATCGTCGCGGCCGTGGGGTGGCTGGGGCTCGACAAGCCGGTCTATCTGTTGGGCGGTGGCCTCATCGCCTTCGGCCTTGCGCAGATCGTCAGCGCCTTTCTGGTGCGTGGCGGGCGAGGGCAGAATGCGCTGAGCCAGATCTTGGCCGACCTGTCAGCAATGCCGGCGACCATGCGGCGGCTGGCGCTGGTCCAGTTCTTCACCTGGTCGGCGCTGTTCATCATGTGGATTTACACCACGCCGATCGTCGCCGCGCGGGTGTTCCATACCAGCGATGCGTCGAGCGCGGCATTCAACGAGGGGGCGAACTGGGTCGGCGTGCTGTTCGCGGTCTATAGCGGGGTGGCTACGCTCTGGGCCTTCGCGCTGCCTCCGTTGGCGCGGGCGATCGGGCGGCGCAACACGCATATCCTGGGCCTGCTCTGCGGGGCGGCGGGGTTCGCCTCCTTCCTGGTCATCACCGATGCGTGGGTGTTGCTGGGCGCGATGGTGCTGGTCGGCATCGCCTGGGCCTCGATCCTGACCATGCCCTATGCCATCCTGTCGGCGGCGCTACCGGCCGAAAAGCTTGGTATTTACATGGGGTTGTTCAACATCTTTATCGTGTTGCCGCAACTGATCGTGTCGTCGGTGATGGGCGCGGTCGTGGGCCGCTTCTTCCCGCATGATCTAGTCTGGGCGATGGCCATCGCCGCCGGGGTGATGGCGCTGGCCGCATTCGCCATGGTGCGGGTGCCGCGCGACGCGTGAGGCGGTTCAGCGGGGCAGGGTGATGGTCGCGGCCAACCCGCCCTCGGGCCGGTTGGCGAGGCGGATATCGCCGCCCGCTTCGCGCACGATCGAGCGGGCCAGTGCCAGCCCCAGCCCGATCCCGCCGGTGTCGCGGTTGCGCGAGCTTTCCAGGCGGATGAAGGGATCGAACACCGTCTCCAGTTGATCGGGGGCGATGCCGGGGCCCTGGTCGGCGACGATGATCGCCACGTCGTTCGCTCGGGCATCGATCCGCACATCGGCGGCATGGCCGTATTTGACGGCATTCTCGATGAGGTTGCGCACCGCGCGGCGCATCAGCGAGGGGCGGAGCTTCAGCCGCAGCCGACCGCTCTCCTCGAACGTCACGTCCTGCCCCAGATCGTGGAAGTCGGCGACGACGGCATCGACCAGCGCGTTGAGGTCGACATCGGTCTCCGCCTCACTGGGCCGGCCGACCCGCGCGAGCGAAAGGATGTCCTCCAGCGTCTTGTTCATCTCGGCGATGGTATCGGCCATGCGCAGCCGATCCTGTTCATCCTCGACCGACTCGATCCGCACCCGCAATGCGGCGAGCGGGGTGCGCAGATCGTGACCGATCGCGCCGAGCATCCGATCCTTTTCCTCCAGCATCGCACCGATCCGCAGGCGCAGCGCATTGAACGCGGCGATCAGTGCGGAAACATCGAGCGGCCCCTGTTCGGGGATCGGAGCGCCCGGCTCGCGCGGATCGAAATGCTCGGCCGCTCGGGTCAGGTCGCGCAAAGGACGCGAAATGCGCCGGCCGATCCACAACACCGGCAACAGGATGATGCCATAGAGGATCAGCGTCTGGGTGATGAGCCGCCACACCAGGAACATGCCGTCGCGCGGCCAGATCGAGCGGGTGACCAGCCAGCCGCGCCCCGGCTGCTCAACGGCGATCAGCAATTCGTCGACCGGATGGCGCCGCCCGAAACGGCGGCGGGGCCAGTCGAAATCGGCGGGGTTGAACGGGCGGATGCCGGTGATGATGCGACCGACGGGGTGTCCGGACTCCACCAGCCCCTCGCGGATCAGCGTCTCGACGCCCGTGATGCGCGGCAGGCCATGGGTGACCGGGTTGACGGCCATGCGACGCACCCGGCCGCGTTCATGGGGGGGAATGCGGCCATTGGCCGATCGCTCGATGGCGTCGTTCAGCCGCGCGATGGCGGGGCCCGAAATCTGTTCGAGCAACAGCGACCGCCGCTCCCGCAGCAAAAGCGTGAAGCTGATCGCCTGCGCCACGAAGAGCGCGACGGCGAGCAGCAGCGCAAGCTGCGCGGCCAGCCGACGCGGCCAGAGCCGCAGGGTCACAGCCACGTCATCACAGGCGCGTGACCTCGGCCGCCAGGGTATAGCCGCCGCCCCATACCGTCTTGATGATCTCGGGCGATTTGGGGTCCGCCTCGATCTTGCGGCGCAACCGGCTGACCTGATTGTCGATCGCGCGGTCAAAAGCGGCGGCCTCACGCCCTTGCGTCAGGTCGAGCAACTGGTCGCGGGTCAGCACCTGACGCGGGCGGCTGACCAGCGCGAGCAGCAGATTATACTCGCCCGTCGACAGCATCACCGACACGCCCTCCCGGTCGACCAGCGAGCGTTCGCCCGATTTGAGAACCCAGCCGGCAAAAGCATAGGATCCGCTGTCGGGCGCATGAACACGCGCGCCGCCCGCCTGGGTCCGGCGCAGCACGACCTTGGCACGGGTCGCCAGCTCGCGCGGGGAAAAGGGCTTCACGACATAATCGTCCGCACCCATTTCCAGTCCGACGATCCGGTCGGTTTCCTCGGCGCGGGCGGTCAGCAGGATGACCGGCACTTCGCTGGTCGCGGCGATATGGCGACAGAGACTCAGCCCATCCTCGCCCGGCATCATGATGTCGAGGATGACAAGATCGATGGCATAGGCGGCCAGCCGCGTGCGGGCGGAGGCGGCGTCGCCCGCCTGGGTCACGCGAAACCCCTGTTTGGTCAGATAGACGGCGAGCGGCTCACGGATCGAACGCTCGTCATCGACGAGCAGCAGGTGCGGCGTGTCGGACATGGGGCTGGGGTCTAGCATGGCGGCAGATCCTCGCAAGCGGGCCGGGCCAATGGGCGTGGCGCCGCCCCGCTTGCGATGATGATCAGTTGCCGTCGGTCATGGGCTGAGCGGTCGGGGCTGCCTCGCCCGGGCCACCGTGCCGGCCCCAATGGCCACGCTGGCGCGGGGCGGCGGCGCGTTCCTGCGCATCGATCTTGCCATCGTGATTGGTGTCGAGCCGGTCGAACATGGCGGCGGCCCGCGCACGGAAGGCGTCGGCGGTGATCGGCTGCGGCACACGGCGGCCGGGGCGGTCGCCCTGCGGCTGGCCCATGCCGCGCTCCGCCCGCTTCTGGTCGCGATAGGCGCGCATCTCTTCGGGCGTGACGGTGCCGTCGTGATTGGCGTCCATCGCGGCAAAGCGGCTATCGGCAGCGGCCATTACGGCGGTGCGGGTGATGTTGCCCTGCGCGTCGGCTTGCACGCCCATCAGACCGTGGCGCATGGGCGGGGGCGCGGGGGTGTCGCTCTGGGCCTGGGCAGCGGTGGCGGCAATCATGGTGGCGAGGGAAAGGCCGATCAGGGTCTTTCGCATGGCGGGGGCGTCCTTGGGTGGAGGGAAGGGCCGATCCCTTCCGATCATCGCCCTTATGTCGCGCCCCTGTCCCCCGATAATGTCGCCGTGCCCGGTCAATTGTCGCAAATTGTAGAGGCGCTTACCTCAGATCGCCAGCAATCGGTCGTCGAACAGGCCGTAGAGGATGGTCGAGGCATAGAGCGCGATCGCATGCGGCCGCTCCATCGTCGCGGCCCATTTGCGCATGTCGAACGCGGCGTTCTGCAGCGCCATCAGCGTCTGCGCGGCGATCAGCGCGTCGACGGGGCGCATCGACCCCTCTGCCACGCCGTCCATGATCGTCCCGGCATAGCGCCGCGCGATCCGGTCCGACCGGTCCACCATCGCGCGGCGGACATCGGCGGGCAGGCTGGACAGCGCAGTGGTCCGCAGCAGCGGCCCCCGCTCGGCGAACTGGATATCGAGCAGCGTCGCGACCGCGCTCGACAGGCGGTGCCAGTGGCTGCCCCCGGCGGCATCGGCCAGTTGCTGCGCGGCGGTGATCGTGTCGAAACTGCGGCGATAGCAGGTGACGACCAGATCGTCCTTGGCATCGAGATGATGGTAGAAGCTGCCCTTGGTGACGTTCAGCTCGGAGGCGATCCGCTGCACGCTCGCGCCGCGATAGCCGAGCTGGTTGATCAGCCGCGTCGCCGCCAGCAGGAACGCCTCGCGCCCCGGCTCCGCCTCCCGCCCCGGTGTCGATTGGACACCCAGCGGCAGAAGCGAAGGAGACCAGCCCGAACCCGGTGCGGCGACGCCATGGGTCAGCACATCGAGCAGCCGCTCCTCGACCCGATTATATTGATCTGGTTCGTAACGGGTCAGCCAGATCGGCAGCCAAAAGGTATTTTCCAGCAGGACATGCGCGCGGGCGCCGTACAGGTCCTGATGCGCGCGGCTGGCCGGCGGCCCCCACAGGCTGCGCGTGGTGCGGAACACCTTCTGCCAGCCGGCCATCAGCCGCCCACGGATCGGCTCTTCGGTGGCGCGCAGGTCGGACAGTACGGCAAAGGCGGTTTCCTCGCCGCGTTCGATCCGGGCCAGCCGGTCCATGTTGAGCGCGATATAGCGTGCGATCCGAGCTTGCGGCGTGGCTTCCTGTCCCGCGATCGCCAGCATGTCTAGCAGCCGCTCGAGCGTGTTCTCGAACGCGGCGGCGGCCAGATCCTCCTTGCGCTTGAAATAATAGGTGACGCTGGTGGTGTTCAGCCCGACGCGCCGCGCGACATCGGCAAAGGTCATCCCCTTGGCCGATTGCTCGTTGATCGCCGCCGCCGCGGCCGCGAGGATCGCGTCGCGTTTCTGGCGGTAGCGCTCGGTATTCTGCCCCTCTGCGACGGACGTCGCCGCCATGTTCGCTATTCCCTTGTGGTCAAGTCGATGAGGTTAGAAGAAAAAGTATGGCCGGTCACCGGGATTTTCAGCGCTGACGGAGCGACATTGCGATGCCGGGCGGAGAGGGTAACCGCCAGTTCGGTATGGCCGACCGGCTCGCCTGCCTCGTCAATTAAAGCATGGAAATACGAGCCGATTAATCTTTGTTTAGCCCATTATGGGCAGATATGCCTCATGTTATCCACCGCTTACGCCACCGCAACTGACCGTATCTGGCAGAGGGCCGATCCGCTCTTCCAGTCGATCGATCAGGCACATCTCGTCGCGGTGTTCGACCTGGAGAAGCGGGTGCTGTGGGCGAACGAGAATTTCTCGCGCGCATTTGGCTATCGTGCCGAACAGGTGATCGGTCAGCAGCACCGTCTGCTCTGCCCATCCAATATCATGTCGGCACAGGATTATGAGCGCTTCTGGCGGTCGCTCTGGCAGGGCCAGTTCCACAGCGGCACCTATCGCCGGGTGGGCCGCAACGGCCGTTCGGTATGGCTGGAGGCCAGCTACACGCCGATCTTCGACGCGCAGGGCAATGTCGAGATGATCCTGAAGGTCGGCAGCGACGTGACCGAGCGTCGCCGGGCCGATGGCGAGGCGCACAGCAAGCTGGACGCGATCGACAAGTCGCAGGCGGTGATCGAATTCGACCTTAAGGGCCATGTCCTGGCCGCCAACGACCTGTTCCTGTCGGTCATGGGCTATAGCCGGAGCGAGGCGGTCGGCGGCCATCACCGCCGCTTCTGCGATCCCGAATATGTGCGGACCGCCGATTATGCCAAGCTCTGGACCGATCTTGCGGCGGGGAAATTCATCTCGGGCCGTTTCGAGCGTCGTCGCTCCGATGGCAGTCCGGTGTGGTTGCAGGCCACCTACACGCCGATCCTCAATTCCGATGGCGTACCCTACAAGGTCGTGAAGTTCGCCAGCGACATGACCGACCGGGTATTGCTGGAGGCGCAGGCGACCGAGCAATTGGGGCAGGCGGAGCAGTTCCGCCGCATGGCCGAGGAGCGCCAGACCAATTTGGAGGTCATGCTGCGCGACATGGAGGGGATCGTCGACAGCATCACCACCATCGCCGAACAGACCAACATGCTGGCGCTGAATGCCGGTATCGAGGCGGCGCGCGCCGGTCCTGCCGGTCGCGGCTTCGGCATCGTCGCCGCCGAGGTCAAGAAATTGGCCGAGGACACGCGCAGCGCCACCCAATCGGCGCGGCGGATGCTGCGCCGCTGATCAGGCGCCCGTGTCGTCGCGCGGCTGGCGCAGGCGGATCAATCCTTCCTGCGCGACGCTGGCCACCAGCCGCCCGTCGGCAGTGAAGATCCGCCCCCGGTTGAAGCCGCGCGCATGGCCCGCCCAGGGGCTGTCGGTGGTGTAGAGCAGCCACTCATCGACCCGGAACGGTTCGTGCAGCCACAGCGCATGGTCCAGGCTGGCCGTCTGCATGTCATGGGTCAGCCAACTGACGCCGTGTGGCAGGGTGGAGGTGCCCAGCAGCACGAAGTCGCTGGCATAGGCCAGGATCGCCCGGTGCAGCGTGGGATCGTCCGCGATCGGCGCGACGAGGCGGAACCAGATCGACTGGCCCGGCTCGCGCGGCGCGGGCGTCGTGACCTGTCGAGGATCGGTCGGCCGCATCTCAATCGGGCGCACGCTGCTCAGAAAGGCGCGGATCGGGGGCGGAATCTGGTCGCCCAGCGTGGCGAGCAACTCGCGTTCGGACGGCAGTGCGTCCGGCCCCGGCACCTCGGGCATCGCATCCTGATGATGCATCCCCTCGTCGGGCATCTGGAACGAGCAGGCCATGTTGAGGATCGGCTTGCCCTTCTGCATGGCGATCACCCGCCGCGTCGCGAAGCTGCGCCCCTCGAAATCCCGCTCGACACGGTAGATGATCGGGAAACGCTCGTCGCCGGGCCGCATGAAATAGGCGTGGAGCGAATGGGCCATGCGCGGCGCCTCGGTCGAGCGTTGCGCGGCCTGCAGCGCCTGCGCGATCACCTGCCCGCCAAAGACCCGCCCCTGGCCACCGGGGCGCCGTGCCCCGCGATACAGATCGGTGTCGATCTCCTCGACATCGAGCAGATCGACCAGACCCTGGACAAGGCGATCGGGGGAGGGGGCAGGGCGAGCGGCATCGTTCATGCCATTTTGATGGTTGCAGTTTACGTCAACGTCAAGCCTTGGAGCATGATCGGAAACGACTATCGCGCCATTTGTCAGACGGCTACACAGGCAGGATCGCTCAAACCGGGAGTTTGCGATGGAAGTTTTGAACGAAGATGGCGCATCGGAGCGTGCAGAGTTGCATTTCCTGGCGGCGCTGACGGATGAATTGATGCGTCACCTGATGGATGCGGGCGTTCTGACCCGGGGCCAGCTCCAGTCGATCGAAAATGCGGTGGCCGAACGGACCGGCGGGATTCCTCGCGCCTGGTAGCATTGGAGCGGGTTTGGACCGCCCCTTGGCGCAGGGGGCAGGGGCCGATTGCGCAATATGACGTATTCGTCATGAAAATCGTTGCCATCTGCGCGCGTTAGCGGCTTCTCAGTTGGGGGAAAGCCGCTAACGTGACCGTCATGAGTAACGCGCAGGATGAAATCGCCGGCAAGAGCAGCATGGCCGGCGATTCGATATTGGGGATGCCGGTCGGCATGGGGCAACGCGATGCCGTACGGATCGCGATGCGCCGGGACCGGTTGCTCGCCGGGCTGACCCTGACGGCGGGGGCGGGCTTCATCCTGGCCTTGCCCTTCGCGCTTCGCGAGGGGGCGGAATTCTTCCTGCCGCTGACCACCGCGCTGGTCATCGCCATCGCGCTGGTGCCGATCCTGGAATGGCTGGAGCGGCGGCGGGTGCCCTCGGCCCTGGCGGCGCTGATGTGCGTGCTGCTGTTCCTGATCGTCGCCAATATCGCGCTGGCCGCGATCATCGTGCCGGCGACCGACTTCTTCCGGCTGCTGCCCAGCCGGATCGGGCGCATCCAGGACAATCTGGCGCCGCTGCTCGACCTCTATTCGAACCTCGAACGCTATGTGAACAAGGCGCTGCGCCAGGTCGCCTCGACGCCCATTCGCCAGCCCCAAACGGCGGCGGTCTCCCCGCCCAGCTCGATCCTGGAACTGGCTGCGACCTCGGCGCCCGGGCTTATCGTGCAGTTCCTGTTCGGCGTCCTCGTCGTGTTCTTCGTCCTGTCCGGCTGGACGCGGATGCGGCGTGAGACCATTCGTGGGCGGACCAGCTTCGACGGTGCGATGGCGACCGCGCGGGTCATCCAGGAGGTGGTGGACGATGTCTCTGCCTATCTGGGTACCATCACCATCATCAACCTGGCGCTGGGCGGCGCGGTGGCGGGGGCCCTGTCACTGTTCGGCATGCCCTATCCGTTGATGTGGGGCGGTATCGTCGCGCTCCTCAACTACATCCCCTATTTCGGGCCGGTGATCGGCGCGCTGCTGCTCGCGGTGGGCGGGCTCATGACCTTCAACGACATCTGGGTCGCCCTGGCACCGCCCGCGATCATGTACGGCATGCATCTGGTCGAGGCGAACCTGATCACCCCGCTGATCGTCGGGCACCGCCTGACCATCAGTCCGGTGCTGATCCTGGTCTCGCTGAGCTTCTGGGGATGGGTGTGGGGAACGGTGGGCGCGCTGCTCGCCGTGCCGCTGCTCATCATCCTTCAGACTGTCCTCAAGGCCGCCGGAAAACCCGACATTGCGGGCTTCCTGTTCGAGCATGGAACGCTCACCCATCTCGACCGCGACAGCGACCCGGAGGACGTTC
The DNA here is from genome assembly GCF_000739895.2 of Sphingomonas paucimobilis NBRC 13935. Classification (GTDB taxonomy): domain Bacteria; phylum Pseudomonadota; class Alphaproteobacteria; order Sphingomonadales; family Sphingomonadaceae; genus Sphingomonas; species Sphingomonas paucimobilis. Next base: position 64,623 of record NZ_BBJS01000050.1, on the reverse strand, counting down.
CGCAAGAAAGTTGAAATGAAGCGTTGACAGGGTCGGGAGGCTCGCCTAGTTGGCGCGCCTCGACGCTTTCAGCGGGTGTAGCTCAGTTGGTTAGAGCGCCGGCCTGTCACGCCGGAGGTCGCGGGTTCGAGCCCCGTCACTCGCGCCATTCCCTTGCCGGAATGGCTGAAAATTTCGAAATCCCCGAAAGGGCCGATGCCGATATAGGTCGGTATCATATGGCTTCCAAGCGGGTGTAGCTCAGTTGGTTAGAGCGCCGGCCTGTCACGCCGGAGGTCGCGGGTTCGAGCCCCGTCACTCGCGCCATCCTTCGGGATGGCGTTTTTGTCTTCAGACCGGATATTCGGCGATGGTTCGTCGCTCTGCTGGGCCAGCGATGGGCATGGCCTTCGACTTCGCTCAGGCTGAGCGGAGTATGACGACAAGCCACGCCAAAACAGCCGTTCAGTCTGAGCGAAGTCGAAGGCCACGGGAAGCCCTAACCCCGGCCCCCCTCCATCCAGCGCAGCAACGGCTTCATCGGCGTGATCCAGACGATCCCCGCGACGATATAGAAGGCCAGTTGCAACACCCAATGCCATTGGCCCACCACGCTCGACAGGCTGGCGACGAGCGCCGCCCAGGCGATGATGATCCCGACGATCAGCAACATGCCGGCCGGTTTGCGCCAACTGGGGGTCATGGGATGATCCATTCCGATTCGGTGGCGATGGCGTGGAGCGGTATGTCCCAGCTATCGGGTACGAGCGCGTCGATCTCTTGCACGCTCCAGGCGATCCCCACGCGCCAGGCATCGGGATGGGCGGCGAATGCGCGGTCATAATGGCCGGCACCTTGGCCCAGCCGGTTGCCCCGCCGGTCGAACCCTACGAGCGGCGTCAGGATGATGTCGGGCGCGCATTCGGGCGCATCGGGGGAGGGTTGATGCAGCCCGAAGGCACCAATGCTCAAATCCTGCCCGTGGGACCATTGCAGGAAGCGGATCGGGCTCGCTCGGTCGGTGACATGGGGCAAGGCGATGGTCGCGCCCGCATGGAGCGCTGCTTCGACCCATAAGGCTGGATCGGCCTCGGCGCCCAGCGGGTGATAGGCGGCGACGATCTGATGGGGGAGCAGGCGGTCGAGGAAAGGTCGCGCCACCGGCAGCAGGCCGGGGCCATGCGCATCGCGCACCGCCCGCATCCGGGCGCGGAGGGCACGCTTGTCGGTCATGTCAGGAAAGGGCGGGTGGCGGGACCGCCGTGGCCGTGTGCCGTAATATCCACTGACGCCCAATACGTCAGGTGGGGACCATGTGCGTCGGACCAGGGTCCGGGCAGGGACAGCCCCCTTGGATGAAGAATAGCCTCAGGGATTATCGTGGCTCGTACCGGGCAGAACCCGCCACCGATCAATGTAGGCGAGGGCGTCGCCTTACTCAAGGGCCGGATGCTACCCAATGGGGCCGCTACCTTCGGGCTCCAGCGCGTCGGCCAGCGCCTCCAGCCGCTCGGCGATGCGGGCCAGTGCGGCCTCGCTGACGGCGGCACCGGCGGGGGGGCGACGCTCGGCCTCTTCCAGCGCATCGGCGAGCATCAGCGCGACGAACAGCAGCGCCCGCTCGCCGTTATGCCCGCCCGAGGCGCGCAGCGCAGCGGGCCAGCGCTGGTCAAGCATCTGGCCCAGCATCCGCACGCGCGCTTCGCCGCCGTCCTGGCAATAGACGGTATGGGGGCGATCGCCGATCATGATCGTGACTTCGGCCATCAGGCGGCGCTCCCCCGGCTGATCACGTCGTCCAACGCGCTGACCGCCTCGGCCATCCGGGCTTTCAGCGCGGCATGGCGGCGCGCGAGGGCGTCCTCCTTGGCGGCACGGCTCCGGATCGTCTGTTCGATACGGGCGATCGCTCGGTCGATACGCTCGACGGAGGAAAGGACATCGTCGGCAATGGGTTCGGACATGGGACGGGCTTAGCAGGATGGCTTCACGCGGCAACCCGCAATTGGACGATGCGGGGTCGGCTGGCGGTTGACAGCGAACCCGTCGGCTCCGAAAGGCGTGGCGCGACAAGGAATCACTATAAAGGTGAATTTCATCCTATCGGGGCGGTGCCGTTCAGGCATCGCGACAGAGATACACAGGAGCTTGCTGGCATGACGGTCAAGGTTGCAATCAATGGCTTCGGCCGTATCGGTCGACTGGTCGCTCGCGCGATTCTCGAGCGGGGCGGCGATGCGCTGGAGTTGGTCGCGATCAACGACCTGGCCGATGCCAAGTCCAACGCCTGGCTGTTCAGCCGCGACAGCGTCCATGGCCGTTATCCGGGCGAAGTGACCGCCGACGGCAACGACATCGTCATCGACGGCAAGCGTATCCGCGTCACCGCTGAGCGCGATCCGGCGAACCTGCCGCACAAGGAACTGGGCGTCGACTTGGTCCTGGAGTGCACCGGCTTCTTCACCGACAAGGCGTCGTGCGAAAAGCATCTCGCCGCCGGTGCGAAGAAGGTGCTGATCTCGGCGCCGGGCAAGAATGTCGACCTGACCGTCGTCTATGGCGTCAACCATGACAAGCTGACCGCCGACCACACCATCGTCTCGAACGCCTCGTGCACCACCAACTGCCTGGCGCCGGTCGCCAAGGTGCTGAACGATGCGATCGGCATCGAGCGCGGTCTGATGACCACGGTCCACGCCTATACCAACGACCAGAAGATCCTCGACCAGATCCACCCCGACCTGCGCCGCGCCCGCGCCGCCGCCATGTCGATGATCCCGACCACCACGGGCGCTGCCCGCGCGGTGGGCGAGGTTCTCCCCGAGCTGAAGGGCAAGCTGGACGGCTCGGCCATCCGCGTGCCCACCCCGGACGTCAGCCTGGTCGACCTGACCTTCACGCCTGCGCGTGACACGACCAAGGAAGAGGTCAACGCGATCCTGAAGGCAGCGTCGGAGAGCGAGGCGCTGAAGGGCGTGCTGGTCTATACCGACGAGCCGCTGGTCTCGATCGACCTGATGCACTCGCCGCAGTCCTCGACCGTCGACAGCCTGGAGACGGCGGTGATCGACGGCAAGCTGGTGCGTGTCGTATCTTGGTACGACAATGAATGGGGCTTCTCGAACCGCATGGTCGACACCGCGACCGCGATGGCGAAGTTCCTCTAATGACGGACGAGCGGGCGATGACCGGGCGTCTGGCCGGCATCGCCCGCCATGCCGTGCCCAAGGGGCCGATGGAGGTAATCGACACCGCCATCGTCACCCTGGAGGGCGGCGTCGAAGGCGATGTGCGCGGGCGGATCAAGCCCGGCGGTCGCGGACGGCGTCAGGTGACGCTGATCGAGCGCGCCGACTGGGATGCCGCCTTGGCCGAGATCGACCGCGCCATCCCCTGGCAGGAGCGCCGCGCGAACCTGCTGGTCGAGGATTTCGACCTTCCCCAAATTCCGGGCACTCGGCTGCGGATCGGGCCCGTGCTTCTGGAAATCACCATCGAATGCGATCCGTGCCACCGCATGGACGCGATCGCCGACGGATTGCAGGTAGCCTTGAAACCCGATTGGCGCGGCGGCGCGTGCAGCAGGGTGATCGAGGGCGGCACGATCCGCATCGGCGATACAATCAGGATCGAGGAATCATGACCAAGCCCTTCAAGACGCTCGACGATATGGGTGACGTGTCCGGCAAGCGCGTGCTGGTCCGCGAGGATCTGAACGTGCCGATGGCCGATGGCCGCGTCACCGACGACACCCGCCTGCGCGCGACGATCGCGACCGTGACCGAACTGGCCGACAAGGGCGCGATCGTCCTGATCCTCGCCCATTTCGGCCGCCCCAAGGGGCAGCGTAACCCGGAATTCTCGCTGGCGATGCTGACTCAGCCCTATAGCGATGTGCTGGGCCGTCGGGTGCGCTTTATCGACGATGTCGCGGGCGAGGCGGCGGAAGCGGCGGTCGCGACGCTGAACCCCGGCGATATCGCGATCCTCGAAAACACCCGCTTCCATGCCGGTGAGGAAAAGAACGATCCCGAACTGGCGGTAGCGATCGCCAAGCTAGGTGATTTCTACGTCAACGACGCCTTCTCGGCCGCGCACCGCGCGCACGTCTCGACCGAGGGGCTGGCGCGCCAGCTTCCGGCGTTCGCTGGGCGCGCGATGGAGGCCGAACTCGACGCGCTGGAAAAGGCGCTGGGCAACCCCGAGCACCCGGTCGCAGCCGTGGTCGGCGGGGCCAAGGTCTCGACCAAGCTCGCGGTGCTCAAGCATCTGGTCGGCAAGGTCGATCACCTCATCATCGGCGGCGGCATGGCCAACACCTTTCTCGCCGCGCGCGGGGTCGATGTGGGCAAGTCGCTGTGCGAGCATGACCTGACCGGCACCGCCGAGGACATTCTAGACGCCGCCGACAAGGCGGGCTGCACCGTCCACCTGCCGTACGACGTCGTGGTCGCCAAGGAGTTCAAGCCGAACCCCGACACCCGCACCGTCAATGTCCACGAAGTCGCCGCCGACGAAATGATCCTCGACCTCGGCCCCAACGCCGTCGAGGCGCTGGGCGATGTGCTCAAGAACTGCCGGACGCTGGTTTGGAACGGCCCGCTCGGCGCGTTCGAGACGCCGCCCTTCGACATGGCGACCGTTGCACTCGCCAAGACGGCCGCCGCGCTGACCCAAGATGGCAGCCTCGTCTCGGTCGCAGGGGGCGGCGATACCGTCGCCGCGCTCAATCAGGCGGGCGTGGGGACGCAGTTCACCTTCGTCTCGACGGCAGGCGGCGCATTCCTGGAATGGATGGAAGGCCAGGACCTCCCCGGGGTCGCCGCGCTGATGGCGTAACCTTCAATCCTCCCCATTCTAGATGGTGGAGGGGCGAGGCCACAAGCCGTGACACCCCTCCGTCAGGCCTATGGCCTGCCACCTCTCCTTACAGGGGGGAAAAGAAGGTCAGGACCCCGTCGCCGCTGGCGGCGGGGTTTCCTTCAACAGTGGCACCAGCAGCCGGTTGAGATCGTCGATATCGAATGCCGCCGCCTGGGCGTAGCGAACGCGGCCCGCCCGATCGATGATATAGTTGGTCGGCACCGCGCCCAGCGTTGCATAGGGGCCCTTGATCCTCCGCGCCGAGGGAATGGCCATCGCGGCGAACAGCGGTTTCAGCTGGTACAGAGGCAGGGAATCCTCCGTCACCACCGCGAACACCTTCAGGCCGTGCTTGCCCTGAATGCGGTAATATTGGTCGAGCAGCGGCAGCTCGGCCCTACACGGCCCGCACCACGTAGCCCAGAAATTGAGCACGACGACCTGACCCCGCAGATCGGCCAGCCGAACATGCGTGCCGTCGATCAGCGTCAGATCGAAATCGGGCGCCGTCTCACCGACCTTCGGCCCGGATTTGGCCGCTACGGATGATGCGACAGGCGACAATGCCAGCGCGGCGGCCAGCGCCCAACGAAACCACGTCATCCCTATAACCCCATCTGCCCCAATGCAGGATGATCCCCGGCCCATCGGCGGGTCAAGAGCGCTTGATCCCAATGGTACGACTTGCTAGGTTAAACGCGTTAAACGAAGGAAGTGGCAATGCTCGGCGTCCGCCTCGATACCGAATTGGAAGAGCGACTGGCGGCCGTCGCGCGCACACAAGGGCGCAGCAAGAGTGATATCGCCCGCGAGGCCGTGCGCCGCTATGTCGATCTGCACGACGAGGCCTATCGCCGCGAAGCCCGCCGCCAGTCGACCCGCGCGTCGAAGCGCGACACGCCCGAGGATTTCGCGTTCTGGAACAGGCTGGCCAAGGAGGCGGAAGCGTGAAGATTTCGCACGCCGCCATCGTCCTGGCGACGACCGGCGAGGGGAACGATCACCGTCCCTTCCTGGTTGTTCAGTCGGACCTCTACAACGAGACGCACAACACCATCACCGTCTGCCCGATGACCTCGGTCGTGGGCGGCGAGGCGTTGTTCCGCGTCGCCTTTTCCCCGCGCGAGCATACCGGCCTGACCGTCGAGTGCGAGGTGCAGGTCGACAAGATTCTGTCCATTCCCCGCAACAGCATCGTCAAGATCCTGGGCCATGCTTCCCCCACCCGCATGGAGCAGGTCGATCAGGCGCTTCGCCGCTGGCTGATGCTCTGACCGCCGTTTCGAACCCCATATCCAATCCGGAGAGAATTCATGACCCCGACCGTGAAAGCCATTCTCGACAAATATGAAGGAACGCCGGCGGCCGTGAAGGCCAATCTGGCGCGCATCCTGATGCAGGGGCGGCTGGGCGGCACCGGCAAGCTGATCATCCTGCCGGTCGATCAGGGGTTCGAGCACGGCCCGGCGCGCAGCTTCGCGGTCAACCCGCCGGCCTATGACCCGCATTACCATTTCCAGCTCGCCATTGATGCCGGGCTCTCGGCCTATGCCGCGCCGCTGGGCATGCTGGAGGCGGGCGCGGACACCTTCGCGGGCCAGATCCCGACCATTTTGAAGATCAACAGCTCGAACAGCTGGGGCACCTCGATCACCCAGGCGGTGACCGGCAGCGTGCAGGACGCAGTGCGGCTGGGCTGCGCGGCGATCGGCTTCACCATCTATCCGGGCTCGGACGGCATTTTCGACGCGATGGACCAGATCGCGATCCTGTCGGCCGAAGCGCGCGAGGCGGGGCTCGCCACCGTCATCTGGAGCTATCCGCGCGGCGGCAAGCTGACCAAGGACGGCGAACTGGCGCTCGACGTCGGCGCCTATGCCGCGCACATGGCGGCGCTGCTCGGCGCCCACATCATCAAGGTGAAGCTGCCGACCGACCATATCGAACAGGCCGAGGCCAAGAAGGCCTATGAGGGCACCGACTGGTCCAACCAGGCCGACCGGGTGCGCCATGTCGTCCAGTCGAGCTTCGCGGGCCGTCGCATCGTCGTCTTCTCGGGCGGCGCGGCCAAGGGGGCGGACGCCGTCTATCAGGATGCGCGCGACATTCGCGACGGTGGCGGCAATGGCTCGATCATCGGCCGCAACACATTCCAGCGTCCGCGCGACGAGGCGCTGGCGATGCTCGATAAGCTGATCGCGATCTACAAGAACGAAGAATAAGTTCTTGTGGGTGTGGGCGTTCCGGTTGGGGAACCGGGACGCCCATTCTACATCCGCCCGGCATAGGTGACGGGCGACGCGTCAGGCGCTAGGGAAAGCGGCATGACGCTTGATGACGATCCCCTGGGCCCCCTCGATCCGCAATTCGCCGATGCCTTTGTCCGCGATATGCGACGTCCGCCCTGCCAGCTTTACCTGATCTCGCCGCTCGAAGTAGGCGGAGACTTTCCCGACCGGCTGGCGCGCGCGCTCGATGCCGGGCCCGTCGCGGCCTTTCAGTTCCGCGTGAAGGACATGGATCAGCATGCGGCCGCCAAGCTGGCAGAGCCGCTCCAGCGCATCTGTGCCGATCGTGAGGTAGCCTTCATCGTCAACGACAGCATCAGCCTGGCCAAGCGACTGGGTGCGGATGGCGTGCATCTGGGGCAAGAGGACGGCGATGCGCGGGAAGCGCGCGATGTGCTGGGGCCATCGGTGCAGATCGGTGTGACCTGTCACGACAGCCGCCATCTGGCGATGGAAGCGGGGGAGGCGGGGGCCGACTATGTCGCGTTCGGCGCCTTTTATCCGACCACGACCAAGGAAACGAAGCACCGGGCCGAGCCGGTGGTTCTGTCCTGGTGGTCGACCTTGTTCGAGCTCCCCTGCGTGGCGATCGGCGGGATCACCCCGGCCAATGCGGCACCGTTGGTGAAGGCCGGGGCGGACTTCCTGGCCGCGTCCGGCGCGGTGTGGAATGGCGACGAAGCCGCGGCGGTGAAGGCGTTTGCTGAGGTTTTGAAGGTCTGATTCAGCCTGCACGACCCCAGCGAAAGCCGGGGCCCCAGGTGCCCTACCGCTTCCGGTCTGCTCGTCGATCGCGTTGGAGGAAAAGCGGGCAGGACGAGATGCGCTTCCCCCGTCCGCCAAACCACATCCGCCTCCACGTCATAACGGGGTCGCCGGGGTGTCGCATAAAGGGCAATCCGTTGCGCTCCGGAAACAAGCGCCTTTCGCCTGCGTTGATCTACCAAGGTGGCAAAAGGCGGGAAGGAGCGGCGCATGAACAAATTGGCGATGGCCATGGGTGGCGGCATCGCTTTGGCGCTGGTGGCGGTGGCCACGCATCCTTCGCCGGCCCCGGCGCAGGGTGCACCGGATACGCGTTATGCGCTGTCGCGACCTGCGGCGCGCGGCATGGACGGGGCTAAGCCTATCGATCGTTCGGCGCCGCAAGCAAGGGATGCCAGGATCGGCAATCTGCTGGTGACGCCGGAATGACGCGCAAGCGGGGAACGGGCCCGCTATCGCGTTTCGGCTGGGTCATGCTGGGGCTGATCGTGGTCGCGGTCGGCGGCTTTCTATCGATGCTATCCTTTGGGCCCGGCGAGGTCGTCGTGCCCGATGTCGCCGCGCCGACCGTGCAAGCGGCTGCGGGAAGCTCGGCCGCCCTGGCCATGCCGATCGCCAACTATCCCGCGGCATCGCTCCACCATGACTGGGGCGATCCGCGCGAGGGCGGCCAGCGCAAACATCAGGGCATCGACCTCATCGCGCCCTCGGGCACGCCGGTCGTTGCGGCGCTCCCCGGCACGGTCGAGAAGTTGTTCGACAGCGATCGCGGCGGGCATACCATCTATATCCGGTCTTTTGATCGCCGCTGGAGCCTCTATTATGCGCACTTGAAAGGCTATGCGCCTGGCCTGACCGAGGGGCAGCGCGTGCGGCAGGGGCAGGTGGTCGGCTATGTCGGCGATACGGGCAATGCGGGAGCGGGCAACACGCATCTGCATTTCGCGGTCAGTTGGATGCGCGCCGGCGACCGCTGGTGGCAGGGCGAGCCGGTCGATCCCTATCCGCTGCTTGCCGGAAAGACCGCTTCGAGCTAAAGCGGCCGACACGGACCGCCGGGCCGCTTCATGCCCCGGCATCCTTCGCTCTTTCCAGCAGGTTGAAGACCCATGAAGATCAGCGGCGTGGACATTCGTCCCGGCAACATCATCGAGTATGAAGGCGGCATCTGGCGCGCCGTGAAGATTCAGCACACCCAGCCCGGCAAGGGCGGTGCGTATATGCAGGTCGAGATGAAGAACCTCATCGACGGCCGCAAGACGAACGTCCGCTTCCGCTCCGCCGAGACGGTCGAGCGCGTTCGCCTGGATACCAAGGACTTCCAGTTCCTGTTCGCCGAGGGTGACGACCTGACCTTCATGGACAAGGAAAGTTACGAGCAGATCACGCTGCCGCGCGACCTGCTGGGCGATGCCGCCGCGTTCCTGCAGGACGGCATGGACGTCGTGATGGAACTGCACGAGGAAAAGCCGATCTCGGTCCAGCTTCCCGACCAGATCGAAGCGACGATCGTCGAGGCCGACGCCGTGGTGAAGGGGCAGACCGCCTCGTCCTCGTACAAGCCCGCCATCCTCGACAATGGCGTCCGCGTGATGGTGCCGCCGCACATCGCCAGCGGCACGCGCATCGTGGTCGATGTGTACGAACAGACCTACGTCCGCCGCGCGGACTAATCGGTATCGGCGGATGACCGGCGCGATTTAAGCGCGACACCGTCATCCGCCGTCCCGGCCCGTCGTTCGCGGCGGGCCTTTTCACTTCCAGCGCCCGAGATGCAGAGGCGCGACCGAAAGGACGATCATGGCCTCGCACTCCGGGCTTCTCACCATCATGGAACGCGCCGCGCGCAAGGCCGCCCCGCGTCTCCGCCGCGACTTCAACGAGGTTCAGCACCTCCAGGTCAGCCGCAAGGGGCCCGCCGACTTCGTGTCGATGGCCGACAAGCGCGCCGAAGAGACCGTCTTCGAGGAACTGAAGAAGGCGCGTCCCGACTGGAATTTCCTCATGGAGGAGGGTGGCGAGATCAAGGGCGATCCGTCCAAGCCGCGTTTCATCATCGACCCGCTCGACGGCACCTCGAACTTCCTGCACGGCATCCCGCACTTCGCCATCTCGATCGCGGTCGAGGAGCCGCTGGCGAACGGCAAGCGTGAGGTGACGACGGGCCTGATCTATCAGCCGCTGACCGATGAGAGCTTCTGGGCCGAGAAGGGCCGGGGCGCGTGGTTGCAGGACGGCCGCCTGCGCGTGTCGTCGCGCCGCGATCTTTCCGAGGCGCTGATTGCGACCGGCATTCCTTTTTTGGGTCATGGCGATTTCGTTCAGTGGAGCCGCATTTTCGGTGCGATCGCGCCGCAGGTCGCCGGTATCCGCCGCTTCGGTTCGGCCGCGCTCGATCTCGCCTGGGTGGCGGCGGGCCGGTATGATGGCTTCTGGGAGTCGGGGCTGAAGCCCTGGGACGCGGCGGCCGGCATGCTGCTGGTGCGAGAAGCCGGTGGTTTCGTCAGCGATTTCCGGGGCAGCGACAAGTCGCTCGACCGCGGCGAGTATCTGGCCGCCAATGAGGGCCTGCATTCCAAGCTGCACAAGCTGCTGGCGAACGCGCTCCGTTAAGGTTTTTTGAGGGATTTCGAGCGCGATGGCGGATCGCCATTGCGCTCAAGCCCCTCAGATACCATCTGAAATCCTGTCGGATAGGATGAATGGCGCGGTTCATTTGCGATTCATTCTCATAGCTCCGCTGGCTTGCTCCAGCCGACCCATCGGCCTAAAGCCATCCGCATCCAGTTCCGCATCTGCGAGAGAAAAACTTGGTCGATCTGTCGCAATATCTGCCGATCCTCCTGTTCCTGGGCGTTGCCCTGGCACTGTCGACGGCCTTCGTGTTTCTGCCGATGCTCGTCGCGCGCCTGACCGGTGCGCACCAGCCCAACGAGCAGAAGCTGTCCGAATATGAATGCGGCTTCCCCGCGTTCGAAGACCCGCGCAGCCAGTTCGACGTGCGTTTCTACCTCGTCGCGATCCTGTTCATCATCTTCGATCTGGAAGCGGCATTTCTGTACCCCTGGGCGGTCAGTGTGTTCAGCATTGGCTGGGTCGCCTGGATTTCGATGATGATCTTCATCGGCGAGCTCGCGCTGGGTCTCGTCTATGCGTGGAAGAAGGGAGCGTTGGATTGGGAGTAAATCTTCACTCCGGTCCGGTTGAGTTCAAGCCGCAGGCCCATGGCGGAGCCGTCCATGATGGCCAGGCCGTCATTCAGCCCGATCAGGGCTTTTTCGATGGGCTGAACGGCGAGCTGACCGACAAGGGCTTCCTCGTCACCTCGACCGAGGAGCTTTTCCAGTGGGCGCGCACCGGCTCGCTCTGGTGGATGACCTTTGGTCTGGCGTGCTGCGCGGTGGAGATGATCCACGTCAACATGCCGCGCTATGACATGGAGCGCTTCGGCGCTGCGCCGCGTGCGTCGCCGCGCCAGTCGGACGTGATGATCGTCGCGGGTACGCTGTGCAACAAGATGGCCCCGGCTCTGCGTCGCGTGTACGATCAGATGTCGAACCCGAAATACGTCATCTCGATGGGCAGCTGCGCCAATGGTGGCGGCTATTACCATTATAGCTATTCGGTGGTGCGCGGCTGTGATCGGATCGTGCCGGTGGACATCTATGTCCCAGGCTGTCCGCCGACCGCCGAGGCGCTGCTGTACGGCGTGATGCAGTTGCAGCGGAAGATCCGTCGCGCCGGGAGCATCGAACGGTGAGGGCGCCTGCTCCCCGTTTCGCCGCGAACGACGGCGTGATCGATGCGGCTCGCGCCGCGCTCGGCCCCTGGCTGGTCGACGCGCGCGAGCATGTCGGCGAGGTCGCGCTGGTCGTCGACCGGGTGAACCTGGTTCCTGCGATGATTGCGCTGCGTGATACCAAGGGGCTGGAATATCAGCAGCTCATGGAAATCGCGGGCGTCGACTATCCCGAACGCGACGAGCGTTTCGAGGTGGTCTATTGCCTCCTCTCGCTGACCCGCAACCACCGCCTGCATGTCCATGTCTGCACCGACGAGGACAAGCCGGTGCCGTCGGTGACCGGGCTGTGGCCCGTCGCGGGCTGGCTGGAGCGCGAGGTCTATGACCTGTACGGCGTCCTGTTCTCGGGCAATAGCGACCTGCGTCGCATCCTGACCGACTATGGCTTTCGCGGCCATCCGCTGCGCAAGGACTTCCCGCTGACCGGCTATACCGAGCTGCGTTATTCGGAAGAGGAAAAGCGGGTCGTCTATGAGCCGGTGAAGCTGGCGCAGGACTTCCGCAATTTCGACTTCCAGAGCCCGTGGGAAGGCGCCGAGTACGTCCTGCCGGGCGACGAGAAGGGCGCGCAGCCGCAGGGCAAGGGTGCGCAGACTCCGGCGAGTGCGGATGCGGTGAAGAAGGCCGATGCGGCGCCCGACAAGACGGCCGCCGCCAACGCGCCCGAGACCAAGACCACCGAAAGCTCCAAGCAGACGGGCGCGGGCGAACCGCATCCGGGCAACAAGGCCGAGGGCAAGCCCAACGATCCGGACGTCGTGCCGAGCAAGGGCGGAGGACAGAATCAGTGAGCGACTACGTCGACGAACTGCTCCACAAGACGGACGATGCCGACCCGACCACGGGTGACGTGTCGATCCAGAACTATACGATCAACTTCGGCCCGCAGCATCCGGCGGCGCACGGCGTGCTTCGCCTCGTCATGGAGCTGGACGGCGAAATCGTCGAACGCGTCGATCCGCATGTCGGCCTGCTGCATCGCGGCACCGAGAAGCTGATCGAATACAAGACCTATGCGCAGGCGCTGCCCTACTTCGATCGCCTCGACTATTGCTCGCCGATGTGCATGGAGCATAGCTATGTGCTCGCGGTCGAGAAGCTGCTCGACCTCGAAGTGCCGCTGCGCGCGCAATATCTGCGGACGTTCTTCGCCGAGCTGACGCGTATTTCGAACCACATGCTCAATCTGGGCAGTCATGTGATGGACGTCGGCGCGATGACGCCGAACCTGTGGATGTTCGAAATCCGCGAAGACTGCATGAACTTCTATGAGCGGGCTTCGGGCGCGCGCATGCATGCGAATTATTTCCGTGTCGGCGGCGTCCACCAGGACGTGCCGCTCAAGCTGCTGACCGATATCGCCGACTGGCTCGATACGCGTCTGCCGCAGCTATTCGAGGATGCGATCGGCCTGGTGTCGAACAACCGCATCTTCAAGCAGCGCAACGTCGATATCGCGGTGGTCAACCGCGAGGATGCGATCAAGTGGGGCTTCTCGGGCCCGATGATCCGCGGCTCGGGCATTCCGTGGGACCTGCGCAAGTCGCAGCCCTATGACGCCTATGACAAGGTGGATTTCGACGTGCCAGTGGGCACCAGCGGCGACTGCTATGACCGGTTCATGGTGCGCGTCGAGGAAGTGCGCCAGTCGGCCCGGATCATGAAGCAGTGCCTGGCGCAGATGCCCGAAGGTCCGGTGCTCGCCACCGATCGCAAGGTCACGCCGCCCAAGCGCGCCGAGATGAAGCGCTCGATGGAAGCGCTGATCCACCACTTCAAGCTCTATACCGAAGGGTATCACGTCCCCGCCGGTGAGGTGTATGTCGCGACCGAAAGCCCCAAGGGCGAATTCGGCGTGTATCTCGTCTCCGACGGATCGAACAAACCCTATCGCTGCAAGATCCGCCCGACCGCGTTCAGCCATCTGCAGGCCATGGAATTCATGTCCAAGGGCCACATGCTGGCCGACACGACCGCGATCCTGGGCGCGATGGACATCGTTTTTGGGGAGTGCGATCGCTGATGGGATCGTTCAGCCTGGTCCACATACTGATACTCCTGGTCACGTTGCCGATCGGGTTCCTGCCCTCGATCGTGGCGGCGGCTCGGATGCATCCCCGGATGCTGTGGATCCTGCTGGTGAATATCTTTCTGGCTTGGACTTTTGTCGGGTGGATCGGTGCGCTCGTGTGGAGCCTCCTGCCGATCTCTCGTAGCAGAGTTGATGAACTGTAATGGCTGAAGCACCCAACATTCCCGATGAGGCGGAAGTTCGTGCCCGCTGGGGCAATTTCGCCTGGACCGACGAGAACCAGCGCAAGGCGAACGAGATCCTCGCGCGCTATCCGAAGGGTCGCGAGCAGTCGTGCTCGATCCCGTTCCTCGATCTGGCGCAGCGCCAGGTGGGGGCGGAGACGCAGACGCAAGGCTGGCTGCCGGTCCCGGTGATCGAGTTCGTCGCGCGTCAGCTCGGCGTCGCCTATATGCGCATCTACGAGGTCGCGACCTTCTATACGATGTTCAACCTCGCGCCGGTCGGCCGCTATCACGTTCAGGTGTGCGGCACGACGCCTTGCATGCTGCGCGGGTCGGACGACGTGCTGGCGGCGTGCAAGAACAAGGGCCTGATCAAGGGCAAGACGACGCCCGACGGCCTGTTCACGCTGACCGAGGTCGAGTGCATGGGCAATTGCGCCTCCGCGCCGATGGTGCAGATCAACGACGACAATTTCGAGGATCTGGATTACGACCGCACGGTCACGATCCTGGAAGCGCTGGCCCGGGGCGAGAGCCCCAAGACCGGCACGCAGGAGCCGGGTCGCCACACGGTCGAGCCGCTGGGCGGTCCGACCACGCTGACCGCCATGGTCGGCGACAATCACGACTATCGCGGGGAGTGGGGCGCATAATGCTCGCTGACAAGGACCGCATTTTCACCAATCTCTACGGCTATCAGCCGTGGAACGTCGACGCGGCGATGAAGCGCGGCGATTGGGACAATACCAAGGCGCTGCTCGAGCTGGGCCAGGACAAGATCATCGACGTCATCAAGGCGTCGGGTCTGCGCGGGCGCGGCGGTGCGGGCTTCCCGACCGGTATGAAGTGGAGCTTCATGCCAAAGGAACCGCGCCCCGACCGGCCGAGCTTCCTGGTCATCAACGCCGACGAGTCCGAGCCCGGTTCGTGCAAGGACCGCGAGATCATCCGCCACGATCCGCACAAGCTGATCGAGGGCGCGCTGGTCGCGGGCTTCGCGATGCGCGCGCGGGCGGCCTATATATATATTCGCGGCGAATATATCCGCGAGGCCGAGACGCTGTTCGCGGCGGTCGCCGAAGCGTACGACCGGGGCTTCCTGGGCAAGAATGCCTGCGGCTCGGGTTATGACTTCGACGTCTTCGTCCATCGCGGTGCGGGCGCCTATATCTGCGGCGAAGAGACCGCGATGATCGAAAGCCTGGAGGGCAAGAAGGGCCAGCCGCGCCTCAAGCCGCCTTTCCCGGCTGGTGCGGGCCTTTATGGCTGCCCGACCACGGTCAACAACGTCGAGTCGATCGCGGTCGCGCCGACGATCCTGCGGCGCGGGGCCGAGTGGTTCTCCTCCTTTGGGCGCGAGAACAACAAGGGTACCAAGCTCTTCCAGATTTCCGGCCATGTCGATCGCCCCTGCGTGGTCGAGGAAAGCATGTCGATCAGCTTTCGCGAGCTGATCGAGCGGCATTGCGGCGGTATCCGTGGCGGCTGGGACAATCTGCTCGCGGTGATCCCGGGCGGCTCGTCGGTGCCTTTGGTGCCCGCCGCCGAGATCATGGACGCGCCGATGGACTTCGACGGCCTGAAGGCGGTCGGATCGGGCCTCGGCACGGCGGCGGTCATTGTCATGGACAAGTCGACCGACATCGTCCGGGCGATCAGCCGCCTGTCCTATTTCTACAAGCATGAGAGCTGCGGCCAGTGCACGCCGTGCCGTGAAGGCACCGGCTGGATGTGGCGCGTGATGGAGCGGATGCGTACCGGCGATGCCGACGTCTCCGAGATCGACACGCTGTTCCAGGTGACGAAGCAGGTCGAAGGCCACACCATCTGCGCGCTGGGCGACGCGGCGGCCTGGCCGATCCAGGGCTTGATCCGCCACTTCCGCCCGGAGATGGAACGCCGCATTCGCGAACGCAAAGGCGAGACGGGCGGCAACGCCCCGATGATGGAAGCTGCCGAATAATGCCTAAGGTCAAAGTCGACGGCGTCGAGATCGAGGTGCCCCAGGGCGCCACCGTGCTGCAGGCCTGCGAGCTTGCGGGCAAGGAAATCCCGCGCTTCTGCTATCATGAGCGGCTGTCCATCGCGGGCAATTGCCGCATGTGCCTGGTCGAGGTGAAGCCTGGGCCCCCCAAGCCGCAGGCGTCGTGCGCGCTTCCGGCGGCGGACAATCAGGAAATCTTCACCACCACCCCGATGGTGAAGGCCGCGCGCGAAGGCGTGATGGAATTCCTGCTCATCAACCACCCGCTAGACTGCCCGATCTGCGATCAGGGCGGCGAGTGCGACCTGCAGGACCAGTCCATGGCCTATGGCAAGGGCCATAGCCGCTATGACGAGAACAAGCGGGCCGTCACCGAGAAATATATGGGTCCGATCGTCAAGACGGTCATGACCCGCTGCATCCAGTGCACCCGCTGCGTCCGCTTCGCCGAAGAGGTCGCGGGCGTGGAGGAAATCGGCGCGATCTATCGCGGCGAGAATATGCAGATCACCTCGTACCTCGAACATGCGGTTACGAGCGAACTGTCGGGCAATGTCGTCGACCTGTGTCCGGTGGGCGCGCTGACGTCCAAGCCCTATGCGTTCGAGGCGCGTCCCTGGGAGCTGAAGAAGACGCTCGCCATCGACGTGATGGACGCGGTCGGCACCAACATCCGCCTCGACAGCCGGGGTCGTCAGGTGCTGCGCTGCGTGCCGCGCATCAACGACGAGGTGAATGAGGAGTGGGCGAGCGACAAGACGCGTCACGCGATCGACGGCCTGGTCCGTCGTCGTCTCGACCGTCCGTTCATCCGCCGCGACGGCAAGCTGGTGCCCGCGACCTGGGACGAGGCGTTCGCCGCGATCCGTGACGTGAATGCCGGTTCGAGCGTCGCCGCCATCGCCGGTGATCTGGTCGATTGCGAGACGATGTTCGCCGCCAAGGCGCTGCTGGCGAAGATGGGCTCGACGTTGCTCGAGGGCCGTCAGACCGGCATGGACTATGACGTGTCGAGCCTGGCCGCGGTCAATTTCAACACGACCATCGCGGGCGTCGAGCGCGCCGATGCGATCCTGCTGATCGGCACCAATCTGCGCTGGGAAGCGCCGCTGGTGAACACCCGTATCCGCAAGGCGATCAAGAAGGGTGCCAAGGTCTTCGCGATCGGCCCCGAAACCGATCTGACCTACAAGGTCGAGTGGCTGGGTGCCGATCTGTCGGTGCTGGGCAACCTGCCCGACACGGTGGCCGAACTGTTCGGCAAGGCCGCCCGTCCGATGGTGATCGTCGGTGGCGCTGCACTGAAGGGCGCGCATGGCGCGAGCCTGAAGCTGGTCGACCAGTTCAATCTGGTGCGGACGCTGGAAGATGGCTCGGCCTGGAACGGCTATAATGTCGTCCACATGGCGGCCGCGCGCATGGGCGGCCTGATGCTCGGTTACGCGCAGAAGGGCGGCATCGCCGACGTGGTCGCGGCCGCGCCGAAGCTCGCCTTCTTCCTGGGCGCCGACGAGGTCGACTTCGCCAAGTTCGGCAGCAGCTTCAAGGTGTTCGTCGGCCATCATGGCGACAAGGGTGCGCATCATGCCGATGTCATCCTGCCGGGCGCGACCTATGCCGAGAAGTCGGGCACCTGGGTCAATCTGGAAGGCCGGGTGCAGCGCGGCGACCGTGCGGTGTTCGCACCGGGCGACGCGCGGGACGACTGGACGATCTTCCGCGCGCTGTCCGAAGTGCTCGGCCAGACCCTGAGCTTCGACACGCTGGACGAACTGCGCGCCGCGATGGCCGCAGAGGTTCCCGCGCTGGGCCAGGTCGGCCTCGTGACCTTCGATTGGGCCGCGCCGTCGCTGAACGCGACCGCGTCCGGCACGCTCGAGGGCTATCCGATCAAGGACTTCTACCTCACCAACGCGATCTGCCGCGCCAGCCCGACGATGCAGCGCTGCTCGGCCGAACTGGTCCATGGTGAGAGCTATGCGGAGGCAGCGGAGTGACCGCGTTTTTCAACACGACGCTCGGCCTTCCCTATGGCTGGGCCTGGACGATCGCGACGCTGGTCGGGATTCTGGCGATCGCCCTGCCGCTGATGCTGGCGGTGGCGATGGTCATCTATGTCGACCGCAAGATCTGGGCGGCGATGGCGCTGCGCCGTGGTCCGAACGTCGTCGGCCCCTTCGGTCTGCTCCAGTCGTTCGCCGACGGTCTGAAGGTCTTCCTGCAGGAAACCATCGTTCCGGCCGCCGCCAATCGCGGGCTGTTCCTGCTGGCGCCGATCATCACCTTCACGGTCGCGCTGATCGTCTGGGCGGTGGTGCCGTTCCAACCGGGCGTGGTCGTCGCCGACATCAATGTCGGCCTGCTCTATGTCCTCGCCGCCTCGTCGCTGGGCGTCTACGGCGTGATCCTGTCGGGCTGGGCATCGAACTCGAAATATCCCTTCTACTCGGCGCTTCGTGCGGCCGCGCAGATGGTGTCCTATGAAGTCGCGATCGGTTTCATCCTGATTTCTGTCGTGATGTGGGCGGGCAGCTTCAACCTGACCGACATCGTCGAGGCGCAGAAGAGCGTGCTGGGCATTCCGGTCAACGGCTTCTTCTTGAACCCGCTGCTGTTCCCGATGGCGGTGATGTTCTTCATCTCGGCGCTGGCCGAGACGCAGCGCGCGCCCTTCGACCTGACCGAAGCGGAGTCGGAGCTCGTCGCCGGCTACCAGACCGAATATAGCTCGATGTCGTTCGCGCTGTTCTGGCTGGGTGAGTATGCCAACGTCATCCTGATGTGCGCGCTGAACGCGATCCTGTTCTGGGGTGGCTATCTGCCGCCGCTGGACTGGGCGCCGCTTTACGCCGTGCCGGGCATCGTCTGGCTGCTGCTGAAGATGTGCTTCTTCTTCTTCGTGTTTTCCTGGGTGAAGGCGACCGTACCGCGCTACCGGTACGACCAGCTGATGCGGCTGGGCTGGAAGGTGTTCCTGCCGGTGTCGTTGTTCTGGGTATTCTTGGTGTCTGGCGTGCTGATGTATGCGCGCGTGGGAGTTCCGGCATGAGCGTCGCTCAGTACGTCAAGGCTTTTACGCTGTGGGAGTTCGTGAAGGGCCATGCGCTGACCCTTCGCTACTTCTTCAAGCCGAAGGCGACGATCAACTATCCGTACGAGAAGAACCCGATCTCTCCGCGCTTCCGGGGTGAGCACGCGCTGCGTCGCTATCCCAATGGCGAGGAGCGGTGCATCGCGTGCAAGCTGTGCGAGGCGATCTGCCCCGCCCAGGCGATCACGATCGAGGCGGAACCCCGCGACGACGGCAGTCGCCGCACGACGCGCTACGACATCGACATGACCAAGTGCATCTATTGCGGGCTGTGCCAGGAGGCTTGCCCCGTGGACGCCATCGTCGAGGGTCCGAACTTCGAATTTTCGACCGAGACCCGCGAAGAGCTGATCTACGACAAGTCGAAGTTGCTCGATAACGGTGACCGCTGGGAAAGCGCGATCGCGGCGAACCTTGCCGCCGATGCGCCGTACCGTTAAAGCCCGCGACCAACGGTTCGGGGCGGACAGAAAAGGGGCCTGACAGGCAGTGATACAGGCTATCGCCTTCTATATTTTCGCGACCGTGGTGATCGTGTCCGCAGGGCTCACGATCGCGTCGCGCAATCCGGTGCACTCGGTCATGTGGCTGATCCTGGCGTTCTTCAACGCCGCGGGCCTCATGGTGCTGTGCGGGGCCGAGTTCATCGCGATGCTGCTCGTCATCGTCTATGTGGGCGCGGTCGCGGTGCTGTTCCTCTTCGTCGTCATGATGCTCGATATCGAGGTCGCGGCGATGCGGGCGGGCTTTGCGCGCTACCTGCCGCTGGGCCTGGCGCTCGCGGTCGCGCTGCTGGCCGAGGTCATCATCGCGTTCCAGGCGTGGAGCGTCGGCGGCGTGCAATTGGCGGCCCGCGCGGCCCCGATCGCGCCGGAGGTGTCCAACATCCAGGCGATCGGCAACCTGCTGTACACGCGCTATCTGTTCATCTTCGAGGGTGCGGGTCTGGTCCTGCTCGTCGCGATGATCGGCGCGATCGTGCTCACGCATCGCAAGCGCGGCGGCGTCCGTCCGCAGAACATCGCCAAGCAGAATGCGCGGCAGCCGCATGAAGCGATCCGCAACATCAATCAGCCCATCGGGCAGGGGGTGGAACTGTGACGATCGGTCTCGTCCATTATCTGGTCGTCGCGGCGATCCTGTTCACCATGGGGGTGCTGGGTATCTTCCTCAACCGGAAGAACCTGATCGTCATCCTCATGGCGATCGAACTTATCCTGCTCGCCGTGAACCTGAACCTCGTCGCCTTCTCGGCCGCGCTTCAGGATCTGGTGGGTCAGGTCTTCGCCATGTTCGTGCTGACCGTGGCCGCCGGTGAATCGGCGATCGGTCTGGCGATCCTGGTCATCTATTTCCGTGGCCGCGGCACCATCGCGGTCGACGACGTCAACCGGATGAAGGGGTAATCGGGTTGATCCTCGCTATCGTCTTCCTGCCGTTGCTGGCCGCCGCCATTGCGGGGTTCGGCAACAAGGCCATCGGGAACGTGCCCGCCAAGGTCGTCACGACCGGCGCGCTGTTCATTTCCTGCGCGCTGTCATGGCCGATCTTCATCGGCTATCTGTCGGGCCATAGCGTCGCGACGGTCACGCCGGTGCTCCACTGGATCACCAGCGGCACCATGTCGGTCGACTGGGCGCTGCGCGTCGACTCGCTGACCGCGATCATGCTGGTGGTCATCACCAGCGTATCTGCACTCGTCCACCTCTATAGCTGGGGCTATATGAGCGAGGAGCCGGATCAGCCGCGCTTCTTCGCCTATCTCTGCCTCTTCACCTTCGCGATGCTGATGCTCGTGACGGCGGACAATCTGGTCCAGATGTTCTTCGGCTGGGAAGGCGTGGGTCTCGCGTCCTACCTGCTGATCGGCTTCTGGTTCCGCAAGCCTTCGGCCAATGCCGCCGCGATCAAGGCGTTCGTCGTCAACCGCGTCGGCGACCTCGGTTTCATGCTCGGCATCTTCGGCACCTTCCTGGTGTTCGGGACCGTCTCGATCCCGGCGATCCTGGCCGCCGCGCCGGGCATGGCGGGTTCGACCATCGGTTTCCTGGGCTATCGCTTCGACACGATGACCGTGCTCTGCCTGCTGCTGTTCGTCGGCGCGATGGGCAAGTCGGCGCAGCTCGGGCTCCACACCTGGCTGCCGGACGCGATGGAAGGCCCGACCCCGGTGTCGGCGCTGATCCACGCGGCGACCATGGTGACCGCCGGCGTGTTCATGGTGTGCCGCCTGTCGCCGATGTTTGAAACCTCGCCGACCGCACTGGGCGTGGTGACGGTGGTGGGTGCCTGCACCTGCTTCTTCGCCGCGACGATCGGTACGGTGCAGACCGACATCAAGCGTGTCATCGCCTATTCGACCTGTTCGCAGCTCGGTTACATGTTCTTCGCGGCAGGCGTCGGTGCCTATGGCGCAGCGATGTTCCACCTGTTCACGCACGCCTTCTTCAAGGCGCTGCTGTTCCTGGGGGCGGGCTCGGTGATCCATGCGATGCATCACGAGCAGGACATGCGGTATTATGGTGGTCTGCGTCGCCACATCCCGCTCACCTTCTGGGCGATGATGATGGGTACGCTGGCGATCACCGGCGTTGGTATCCCGGCTCTGTTCGGCAATCCGATGGCGTTCGGCTTCGCGGGCTTCCATTCGAAGGACGCGATCATCGAAGTCGCTTATGCCGGTGGTTCGGGCTTCGCCTTCTGGGCGGGCGTGATCGCCGCGCTGCTGACCAGCTTCTATTCGTGGCGCCTGATGTTCCTGACTTTCTGGGGCAAGCCGCGCTGGACCGGGTCGGAGCATATCCAGCACGCGCTGCACGACGCGCATGGCCACGGTCATGACGATCATGCCCATGCTCATGACGCGCATCATCATGACGAGGCGCATCACAACGTCGCCCATGCCGAAGACGCCGGTGACGAACCGAGCGTGCACGGTGCGGCGCACACCGATCTGCCGGAGGGCACCGGTGGCTATCACCCGCATGAGAGCCCGCTGGTCATGCTGATCCCGCTGATCGTCCTGTCGATCGGCGCGATCGCGGCGGGTTTCGTCTTCCACGGCTGGTTCATCGAGCCGGAATCAGGCGAGACCTATTGGAAGGGTGCGATCGCCTTCAACGAGCACCTGATGCACTCGATGCATGGCGTGCCGGTGTGGGTGAAGCTGTCGGCGACGGTGGTGATGCTGCTTGGTCTGCTGACCGCGTATCTGACCTATATCCGTGCACCGGAGTTCCCGGCCAAGTTCGCGGACGAGTTCCGCATCCTGTACCGCTTCCTCCTCAACAAATGGTATTTCGACGAGATCTACCATTTCCTCTTCGTGCGCCCCGCCTTCGCGATCGGCCGGTTCCTGTGGCACCGTGGCGACGAGAAGACGATCGACCGCTTCGGCCCCAACGGCGTTGCCTGGCTTATCCAGCAGGGCAGCAAGGGTGCGGCGCGCTTCCAGACGGGATATCTCTACAGCTATGCCTTCGTCATGTTGATCGGCCTGACCGCGGCCGTCACCTGGGCCATTTTGGGTTGATCGCGTGATGCAGGGCTTCCCGATCCTCTCCGTCATGCTGGCGGTCCCGGCTGTTGCCGCGATCGCCTGCCTTTTCCTCAACGCGAACGGCGCGCGCATGCTGGCGCTCGCCGCCACGCTGATCGACTTCGCCCTGGGCATCGTGCTCTGGACGCAGTTCGATGTCGGCGGCGCGCAGTGGCAGTTCGTCGAGCATGCCCCGGGCATCTTCGGCCCGTTCGGCTGGTCGCTCGGCATCGACGGCTTCGCGCTTCTGCTGATCATGCTCAGCGTGTTCCTGATGCCGATCTGCATCGGCGCCAGCTGGCGCGCGATCGACAAGCGGGTGCCCGAATATATGGGCCTGTTCCTGTTCACGGAGGTGCTGATGATCGGCACCTTCGCGGCGCAGGACCTGTTCCTCTTCTACGTCTTCTTCGAAGCCGGCCTGATCCCGATGTATCTGATCATCGGCATCTGGGGCGGGGCGAACCGCATCTACGCGTCGTACAAGTTCTTCCTGTACACGCTGCTCGGCTCGCTCCTCATGTTCGTCGCGATGCTGTATATGGCGCGCACGGCGGGCACGACCTCGATCCCGGCGCTGCTCGCCTATGACTTCCCGGCCTCGGTCCAGACCTGGTTGTGGATCGCCTTCTTCGCCTCGTTCGCGGTCAAGATGCCGATGTGGCCGGTCCACACCTGGCTTCCCGACGCGCACGTGCAGGCGCCGACGGCGGGTTCGGTCATCCTGGCAGGCGTGCTGCTGAAGCTGGGCGGCTATGGCTTCCTGCGCTTCCTGCTACCGATGTTCCCGGAGGCGAGCGGACAGCTGACTTGGTTGATCTTCGCGCTGTCGGCCGTCGCCGTGATCTACGCCTCGCTGGTCGCGCTGGTGCAGTCCGACATGAAGAAGCTGATCGCCTATTCGTCGGTGGCGCACATGGCGATCGTGACCATCGGTCTCTATGCCTTCAACCAGCAGGGCATCGAGGGCGCGATGATCATGATGCTCAGCCACGGTCTGGTGTCGGGCGCGCTCTTCCTGTGCGTCGGCGTCATCTATGACCGGCTGCACACCCGTGAGATCGCGCGCTACGGCGGGCTGTCGATCAACATGCCGAAATATGCCGTGCTGTTCCTGTTCTTCACCATGGCGTCGATCGGTCTGCCGGGTACCAGCGGCTTCGTCGCGGAGTTCCTGTCGCTGATGGGCACCTATCAGGTGTCGACCTGGACCGCGCTGCTGTGCACCACCGGCATCATCTTGGGTGCGGCATACATGCTCTATCTTTACCGGCGCGTCGCCTATGGCGAGATCAAGTCGGACGAGGTGGCGGCGATGCCCGACCTGTCGGCGCGCGAGCTATGGCTGCTCGCCCCGATCGCGGCGGTGACGCTGTGGATGGGTGTGTACCCGGAAAGCTTCCTGGCGCCGATGCGCAAGGACGTGACGATCCTGCTCCAGCGGATCGACCGGGCGAACCCGGGTTCGGACAGCCGTCCGACCGCCGGCAACCCCGCGCTCGCCACCACCCATGCCCCTGAGCACCAAGCTGCGCACGGGGAGGCGCACTGATGAGCTATTCGTTGAACCTTTTGATGGTCCTGCCCGAGCTGGTGTTGACCCTCGGCGCGATCGCGCTGATGCTCGTCGCCGCCTGGGGTGGAACCGCCTCCACCCGGGGCATCTCCATCGCGGCGGTGTTCGTGCTGGCGGGTGCCATGGTGGCGCTGACCGGTCCGGCGACTACCGGCGGCGTGGCGTTTGATGGCCTGTACCGAGCGGATAGCTTTGCCGGGTTCGCCAAGGTGCTGATCTATCTGGCGACCGCGGTCGCGATCATCATGGCGCCGCGCTTCTTCGCCCGTTCGCCGGGTGAGGATCTGCGTCCCGAATATCCGGTGCTGATGCTGCTTTCGGCGGTCGGCATGGGCATGATGGTGTCGGCGGGCGATCTGCTGACGCTCTATGTCGGTCTCGAACTGCAGAGCCTGTCGGCCTATGTGCTGGCGAGCTTCATGCGGCGCGACGGGCGTTCGGCCGAAGCGGGCCTGAAGTACTTCGTTCTCGGCGCGCTGGCGTCGGGCATCCTGCTTTACGGCATCTCGCTGGTCTACGGCTTCTCGGGTTCGACCGACTTCGCGCAGATCGCGGGTGCTTATGGTCGTGACGCAGTCATGGGCACGCGTTCGCTGGGGCTGATGTTCGGTCTGGTGTTCGTGTTCGCCGGCCTGGCGTTCAAGATGTCGGCGGTGCCGTTCCACATGTGGACCCCGGACGTCTACGAAGGCGCGCCGACCCCGGTGACCGCCTTCTTCGCTTCGGCCCCCAAGGTCGCGGCGATCGCGCTGGCGATCCGCGTCGCGGTCGAGGCCATGGGCTCGGCGGTGCAGCAGTGGCAGCAGATCGTGACCTTCGCCGCGCTGGCGTCGATCATCCTCGGCGCTGTGGCGGCGATCGGGCAGACCAACATCAAGCGGCTGCTGGCCTATTCATCGATCAACAATGTCGGCTTCGCGCTGATCGGTCTGGCGGCGGGTACGGCGCAGGGTGTCGCGGCGGTGCTGACCTACCTAACCATCTACGTCATCATGACGCTGGGTGCGTTCCTGATCGTGATCCGCATGCGCGACGAGAACGGCAATCCGCTCGAGTCGATCGCCAGCCTGTCGGGCCTGTCGCGGACGCGTCCGGCGCTGGCCTGGGCGATGGCGTTCTTCATGTTCTCGGTCGCGGGCATCCCGCCGCTTCTCGGCTTCTACGCCAAGTTCGCGGTGTTCAATGCGGCGGTCGCGGCGGGATTGTTCCCGCTGGCGGTGATCGGTGTCGTCGCCTCGGTGATCGGTGCCTATTATTACCTGCGCATCGTCAAGACGATGTTCTTCGACGAGCCGGCCGGAAGCTGGGCCAATGACGCCCAGCCGGTCGAGAGCGGCCTGATCGCGCTGTCGGCGCTGTTTGTCTCGCCGATCGGCTATCTGGCGATCCCGCTGCTCGGCGCCTGGTCGCTGGCCGCCGCTCGGGCGCTGTTCTGAGCCGATTGCTGCACGTCCCGGAGACGGGATCGACCAATGCCGATCTTCGCCAGCTCGCGGAAGCGGGCGGCGAAGACGGTCTTTGGCTCCGCGCCGACCGCCAGACGGCGGGGCGCGGACGCCAGGGGCGGGACTGGTCCTCGCCCTCCGGCAATTTTTACGGATCGACGCTGGTACGGCTCAGGCCGGGCGATCCGATGGCCGCCACGCTGGCGCTGGTCGCGGCCGTGGCGATCGAGGCGGCGGTCCGCTCTTGCCTTCCCGACATCGGCACGCGTCTGGCGCTCAAATGGCCCAATGATCTGCTGATCGATGGCGCCAAACTGTCCGGTATCCTGCTGGAGCGCACGGGCGATGCGGTGGTGATCGGCATGGGGATCAATCTGGTATCCGCCCCGGAGCTGCCCGATCGCTCGACCACCGCGTTGGTGGATCATGGAGCCGAGGTGTCCCCCGCGAGGATGCAGGGATTGCTCGCCGACGCCATGGCGCATTGGGTGACGATCTGGCGCGAGGCGGGGTTGTCGGCCGTCATCGAACGCTGGGAAGCGCGCGCGCATCCACGCGGCACGCCGCTGATCGCCCGACTGCCCGACGGTCAGGTGCTGACGGGCGCGTTCGAGGGGCTGGCGAGCGACGGCGCGCTGCGGCTCGGCTTGGCGGATGGCGCTTCCCATGTCATCCACGCCGGTGACATCTTCCTGGTCTGAGGAACCATCATGCTGCTTGCGATCGATGCCGGGAACACGAATGTGGTCTTCGCGCTGCTCGAAGGGCGGACGATCAAGGGCCGCTGGCGCATCGCCACTGATCCGCGTCGGACGGGCGATGAATATGCGGTCTGGCTCAGCCAGTTGCTGGCGCTGGAAGGCTATGCGCGTGAAGACGTGACCGGCGTCATCATCGCCACCGTCGTTCCTCGGGCGCTCCATAATCTGGAGGTGCTGGCGCAGAAATATTTCAAGGTCGATCCGCTGATCGCGGGCCGTGCGCCGGTCGAATGGGGCATTCCGATCGATGTCGACGAACCTGCCTCGCTGGGCGCCGACCGGGCGGTGAACACCATCGCCGCGCATGCGCTCCATCCGGGCGACCTCATCACCATCGATTTCGGCACGGCGACGACCTTCGACGTCAGCGACTATCAGGGGGCGTATAAGGGCGGGATCATCGCGCCGGGGATCAACCTCTCGCTCGACGCGCTGGTGACGGCCGCCGCCAAGCTGCCCCGCATCGCGATCGAGGCGCCGGAGAGCCGCAGCGTCATCGGCCGCAACACGGTCGACCAGATGCATATCGGCATCTTCTGGGGCTATGTCGCGATGATCGAGGGGCTGGTCGCGCGGTTGAAGGCGCAGGTCGGGCGGCCGGTCAAGGTGCTCGCGACCGGCGGCCTCGCGGCGCTTTTGAGCCCGCACACGGACGTATTCGATCATATCGAGCCCGATCTGACCATTCAGGGGCTGGCGATCCTGTGGGAACGCGCCCATATTGCGTGAGAAATTTCGGACGGAGCAGCCCGCGAAAAGCCGCAGGGCGCTCGGTCCGCAAAAGAGATGACCGCGCCCTGACCGGCGCATCCTTATCGCCCCGAACCCGCTTTCAGCGGGGTGGGCGTCTATTGTCAGGAAGTGAATGACTCCCAAGAAAGAATTGCTGTTCTGCGCGCTCGGTGGATCGGGCGAAATCGGCATGAACGTAAACCTGTACGGCACCGAAGGTAAGTGGGTGATGGTCGATTGCGGCATCACCTTCGCCGATCCGGCCTATCCCGGTATCGACGTGATCCTGCCCGACCTGAGCTTCATCGAGGACCGGCTGGACGATCTGGTCGGGATCGTGCTGACCCATGGCCATGAAGACCATATCGGCGCGCTGCCTTACCTCGCCGAGGATCTGGGCGTGCCGATCTATGCCACCGCCTTCACCGCCGGGCTGGTGCGCGGCAAGCTGGAGGAAGAGGGCAGCGCCAATCGCGTCAAGCTGCGCGTGATCGAGCCGGGCAAGGCGTTCGAGGTCGGCCCGTTCGACTTCACCTTCGTGCCGCTGTCGCACTCGATCCCGGAAGCCAATGCGCTGCTGATCGAAACCGCGGTAGGCCGGGTCTTCCATACCGGCGACTGGAAGCTCGATCAGACGCCGGTGATCGGCAAGCCCGCATCCCCGGCGCAATTGGCGTCGATCGGTGATCGCGGCGTCGATATTTTGGTCTGCGACTCCACCAACGCCTTCAACACCGAGGCATCGGGCTCGGAAGCGAGCGTCCGCCCCGGCATCGCCGAGACGGTCGCCAAGGCCAAGGGGCGGGTGGTCGTCACCACCTTCGCCTCCAACGCCGCGCGTCTGGTGACGCTGGGCGAGGTGGCCAAGGAAACCGGGCGCAAGCTGTGCGTCACCGGCCGATCGCTCGACCGAATTTTGAAGGTCGGCAAGGCGTGCGGTTATTTCAAGGGCTTCCCGGAGACGGTCGATCCCGAGACGGCGATGCGCCTTCCGAAGGACCGCGTCCTGATCGTCGCGACCGGCGGGCAGGGCGAGCCACGTGCGGCGCTGTCGCGTATCGCCGAGGGCAGCCACACGATCCGGCTCGACACCGGCGATACGGTGATCTTCTCGGCGCGCCAGATTCCGGGCAACGAGACGGCGGTCGGCCGCATCCAGAACATCCTGGCGGGCAAGGGCGTCCGCATGGTCACCGAGCGTCAGGCGCATGTTCATGTCTCGGGCCATCCCGGCCAGCCTGAATTGGCGCAGATGTACAAGTGGCTGCGCCCGCGCACGCTGATGCCGGTGCATGGCGAAATGCGTCACATGATGGAACATGCCCGCTTCGCAACGACGCAGGGTGTGCCGCAGACGATCGTCCAGTCGGACGGTGATATCGTCCGGTTGCTGCCGGGCAACGCGACCAAGATCGGCCAGGCACCGGTCGGTCGCCTCGTGCTCGACGGCGACGTGATCCTGCCCTCGGACGGCTCGACCATGAACGAGCGGCGCAAGCTGGCGATCAATGGTCAGATCTCAGTCGGCGTCGCGGTCGCCAAGGGGCGGCTGGTCGGCAGCCCGCAGGTCCGCGTGCAGGGCGTACCGGTCGAGGATGAGCGCGACGCCTTCATCGCCGAGGCGGTCGCCGCCGCCGCCAAGGCGGTCGATGGTCCGCGCCGCGCGACCGACAAGCTGCGCGAGGATATCCGCCTGTCGGTGCGCAAGGTCGCGACCCGCTGGACCGGCAAGAAGCCGATCGTCGACGTCCTGCTGATCGAGGGGTGAGGCCATGCACTGGACGTCGGCCCTCGCGATCTACGTCCTGTTCTGGTTCCTGGCCGTGTTCCTGGTCCTGCCCTTCGGGGTCAGGACCGCCCATGAAGCGGGGGCGGAGCATATTCCGGGCACGGCCGAGAGCGCTCCGCATGTCTTCCTCATCGGGCGTTTCTTCCTGCGCACGACGATTGTCGCGACGGTAATGTTCGTGCTGTTCTATCTGAATTATATCTATGGCTGGATCACCGCCGACATGCTCGACTGGAGCGGGGTGAACAGGCGCGTCTGACATGGCGCGTGCGACCCGACTGTTCGACCTGTTGCACCTGCTCCACCGGCAGAGCGGCGTCGTCGGCGGACGGCATCTGGCCGAGCAACTCGGCATCTCGCTGCGGACCCTCTATCGCGACATCGCGACGCTTCAGGCGATGGGCGCGGATATCGAGGGGGAAGCGGGGCTGGGTTATCGCCTGCGCCCCGGCTTCCTGTTGCCGCCGATGAGCTTCCCGATCGAGGAGGTTGAGGCGCTGGTTCTCGGCGCACGCTGGGTTGCCGAGCGCGCGGACCCGGCGATGGGGCAGGCGGCGCGCAGCGCGATCGCGCGGATCATGCGCGCGATGACGCCCGAGCAGGCGGAGGCGATGCGCTCCATCGCCCTGTTCATCGGACCCGGCGCGGAGGGATATGACGCGGAGATCGACCCCGCGCCGCTACGCCAGGCGATCCGGATGGAGCGGCGTGTCTCGCTCTTCTATCGCGATGCGGCGGGCGAGCCCACGGAACGCATAATCTGGCCCTTTGCCATCGCCCTGTTCGACCGGGCGACCGTCCTGCTCGGGTGGTGCGAGTTGCGCGGGGATTATCGAACCTTTCGTATCGACCGGATCGCTGCGGCGCGCCCCTTGCCCGATCGCTATCCGCGCCGCCGTGCGGTGTTGTTGCGGGATTGGTGCGAGCGTGAGGGCATCGGGCAGCAGCGTTTCCTGCTGACGGAAACTGACGCGGGCACGGAATAGGAAGGGCTCCTCTCAAACGAAGGAGCTTTGCAATGACCGATGTTTCGACCCTGTTGCTGCATGTCGCCGATCCGGCGGCCAGCGCGGATTTCTATCGCCACATCCTGGATCGCGAGCCGGTGGAGGCCAGCGACGCCTTTGTCCTGTTCCTCCTGTCACCCGGGCTTGCGCTGGGGCTGTGGCGCGCAGATGCGATCGATCCGCCGGCGACCGGCACGACGGACAGCATTGAGATCGGCTTCAAGCAGAACCGTGAAGGCGTCGATGCCTGCCATGCCGACTGGCTAGCCCAGGATGTCGCGATGCTGATGCCGCCAACCGACCGGCCGTTCGGGCGCAGCTTCGTCGCGCTCGATCCCGATGGGCATCGGCTGCGGGTCTATGCGCTGAACGATTGAGCCGATTAACGAAGCCGCTCGATCGCCTGGGCCAGCGCGACATAGAGCTTGCCCATGTCCGACGACAACAGCGTCACGCCCAGCGGTGATCCGTCCCGCTGGGCCAGCACGCCGCGCAGCATCGCTTCGAAATCATGGATGTAGCGGTTTACATGCTCGCGGAACTTGAGGTCCTGATCGTAGAGGTCGGCGATGTCGCGGGCCTGATGCGAGTCGAGGATGCGAACCGCCCGCCGCGTGAAGACGCCGCGATCGCCCTTCAGATAGGCCGCCCAGGCGCTGTCGGTGACCTCCGGCGCATAGATTTTGGCGATGTCGATCGAGGCGGAGTTGAGCGATTCCACCAAAAGCGAAGCACGGCGTGCGAAATTGTCGCGATCGGCGTCTTCGCGCTCGGTCCGCGCATCCTCGATCCGGCTTTCGATGACGGCCGTCTTTTCCGTGATCAGTTCGGCTTGGCGTGCCAGTCGCTCGGTGGCGCGGGTGGCGGCCTCGACCGCGCTCTGGGTCGCGTCGACAATGGCGTGAACCTGCCGCTCGACGGTGTTGCCGGTGGCGCGGCGCATCGCCTCGGCGCTGGCCTGTTCCAGAATGGTCGCGGCCTCCGGGATGACATTGGCCAGCGTTTCGCGCGCGCTGTCCGCGGCGGTGACGGCGGTCTCGCGGACGCGGAGCAGCGCATCGACCAGCTTGGGTGCAGCCTCGTCGGCGAACTGATTCGTCCGGTCGATCGTCTCCTCGACCATCATGCCCAGCGCATCGGCCTTGGCGCGGCCGGTCGACAGCGTCTCGATCAGCGTGCCCGACAGATTTTCCAGGGTCTGGCGCTGTTCGGCGATGACCTCGGCGATCGCCTCGATCGCCTCATGGGTGCTCTCGGCCGCCGTCACCAGGGCGAGCAATTCGGGCTTGGTCTGGACGACGACCTCATGGCTGTTGGCGATCCGCTGGTCGAGCCGCGCCAAGGCTTCGGGCAGTGTCTCGTCGATCTCGCGAGCTGCAGCATCGAGTGCGATCAGCAGGGTTTCGGTCGTGCCGATGACGCGGTTGGCCATCGTCTCGCCGGCCTCCAGCGCGCCGGTCATCGCATCGGCCGATCCGCCCAGCGCGCTGATCGAGGCGGCGAGCATCTGCGACTTCTCGGTGCCTTGGACATGCAGCGTCGCGATCCGCGTCTCGACCCGGTCGAGCTGCGTGTCGAGCGTGTCGACGATCGCCTCACCCGCGATCCGCTGCGCCTCGAGTTGGGCGGTCAATTGGGTCACCGTGCCATCGACCTGGGTCAGCCGCTCCGCCAGCGCCTCGGCACTGTCACGCGCCGCGCTGTCGAGCGCCGCCTGGTTGGCGCTGACCATCGCCAGCATCGCCTCGCCCTGCGCGGCGATTCCCTGACGCGACTGGTCGATCGCGTCCGCCGTCCTATCGAGCAGGGTGTCGATGGTGGTCGCGACATTGGCGGTGACGGTCTCCAGATGCGAACTGGCCACACGGCTGGTCGCCTCCATCTGCTCGATATGCGCCGCCAGCCGTTGCGCCGCGCCGCTGGCGATGGTGTCGGCATCCTGTCCGCGCCGGCCGAGCGCGACAAGCTGGGCATCGAGGGCGGCGGCATGGCTCTGGGCCGAACGGGCGGCCTCCGCCATGCGATCGCTCGCCTCGCCGACCTCATCGACGGCATGGGGGAGGGCGTCAAGGAGTTGGGCCAGGCTCGTCTGGCTGGTCCCGGCGACATCGGCCAGCGTGCGGCCATGCGCCTCGACCATCTGGATATCGTCGGACAGGTCACGGGCAATGGCGTTGAAGCGGGTTTCAGCGGCCTGCGCCATTTCGGCGAGCGCGATGGCCTGGGCGGAGAGTTCCGAGCGATTGGCCTCCAGCATCCGCCCGACCGCCGCGACGGCGCTCTCCAGTGCCAGCGCCTCGTCGCGCATGTCGCGCGCGGTCAGCGCAAAGCGACGCTGCTCGGCCCGACTGCCGCGTTGCAGGATCAGCCAGAGGACCGCGACGAGCATGGGGCCCGCCAGCGCGAGCGTGACGATCGGCGCCAATGTCGTGGGCGTCACCTGCGCCAGACCGACCATACCCCAAATAAGAATGCCGATCAGCCACAGGGCGGAGGTGGAGATGGCGACGAACAGCGGCCAGCGGGGGGCGGGCGCCTCGGCGGCGATGCCGATCTGATCCTCCAGCCAGATGCTGGCGGGCTGGCCGGGGGCAGGGGGGGCGATCGGTTCGGGCGCGTCGAACGGAGCCTGTGTGGCCATGCCGATCGGCTCTTCGTCCAGCAGGTCCGATCTGTCCTGACGCTCCGCGCGCAAATCCACGATCATCCAAGCCCCCGTGTCACAATGGGTCGGTTTATCACGTTTGCCGGCGGCAGAAAGCGAATTGCGCTATTCCGTGCAGGAGCTTCCGGTTTATGGGAGCAAGGATGACCTATGAACGCGGAACGATCGACTCGGCTTTGGCGGCCGTTGCGGGTGACGAGCCGGCGGTTATCCAGGATTTGCGTATCGCTTTTGTCGACAGCGCCACGCGCGCGCTGGAGGCGATGCACCTCGCCCAGGACGGCGGCGAATGGCGCGAGGCCGCGCTACGCCTGAAGGGGTTGGCCGCCAGCGTCAACGCCCTTCCGCTGATGACCTTGGCCGGCCAGGCGGCGGAAAAGGATGCCGCCGACCCGGCACTGCTGGAGCGGATCGGCGAGGTTGTCGCCCGTCTGTAAGGGCTTATCCCCGGTGAAAGGGGAACAGCGGTCGGGGCTGGCATGGATGCCGCCAAGCGCCTAACAGCGACCGATGTTGTCCGGGCTCTTATTTGCGATCGACGATGCCGATGACCGCCCCGGGCGGTTGACGGCCACCCTGCCATTCGCCGGCGTCACCCTGATCGAATATCAGGCGCGCCTGCTGATCGCGGCGGGGGCGGCGCAGGTGATCATCGTCGTCGCCCGGCTAACCCCCGAACTGCTCGGCGCCATCGCTCGAATCGCGCAGCGCGGCGTGGTGGTCGATACGGTGCGCAGCGCGGTCGAGGCGGCGGAGAAGCTGCATCCGCTGTCGCGCTTGGTCGTACTGGCCGATGGCCTGATCACCACCGAGGGGACGATTGCGCTCGTCCTGCGCGATACCGGGCACGACGCGCTGATGGTCGTGCCCGAAGCGGGCGCCGAGGCCGGGCTGGAGCGGGTTGGCGGGCAGATGGCCTGGGCCGGCGTCGCCCGCGTCGATCCGCGCCGCGTGGCGGAGGTGGCGGCGCTGCCCCGCGATTACGACCTGCAATCCACCCTGTTGCGCTTGGCGGCGCAAGCGCGGGCCACCCATATCCTGCTGCCCGCCGATGCCGAAAAGGCCGGGCATGGCATCGTCCACCGCGCCGAGACGCTGGATGCGCGTGGGCGCGCCGTCGTGGCGCGGTTGGTGTCGGGGCGGCGGAGCTGGTTCGATCGCTATATTCTGGCACCGGTCGCGCGCTTTGCGCTGCCGCGGCTGGTCGAGCGCGCGGTGCCGGCGCATGTCGCGGGTGGCTCGGGGGCGGCGCTCGGGGCACTGGGGCTGGTCCTCATTCTGTTCGGATTGCCGACACTGGGCCTGTGCGTGACGATTGCGGGAACGCTGGGGCTCGGGCTGGGCGAGACCTTGGCGGGGCTGCGCGACGAACAGCCGGCGGCCAAGGCGCAGTCGGCGGCCATCGCCGTCCTCTCGGCGCTGGCCATCGCGGCGCTCGGTTGGCAATGTTATCGGGTAGCAGGGGAGGAACTGGGTCCGGTGCTGGCGCTGATGCTGGTCATCCTTGGCATATTGGCCGAACGGGCGGGGCTGTACCGGTTCCGGCGGCGCTGGTGGGCGAGCCCGCCCGCCTATCTGCTGGTCATCCTGCCGGCGACGATCCTGGGCATCGGCCTTTGGGGATTGGCGCTGGCCGGCATCTACGCCATTGCCACTTTGGCGTCCGCAATCGAGACATTGCGGGCACAAGTTTAGTGTCGCATTAAGATCATAGCGGGTAGCGATGCCGGATGGCAGTCGACCCGGACCCATATCAGGCTGATCTGTTCGCGCGCGTCGCGCAGGCGCGCCGTCGCGCGTCGCGTCGGCAGCGGGCGGCGGTTGCCGAATTGGGGCTGGACGAAGACGCCCGTCTGAGCGACCAGATTCGCCTGGCGCTGGTAGCCCGGCTGAATGGTCTGATCGAAGCAATCGCCCGCGATTTGAAGCATCAGGCCACCCGCTTGGCAGGCGACTCGGGGCATGATGCGGCGGATCCCTGGCCGGCCCTTCCATCCGACATCGTCCAGCGGCTGCACATGGCCGGCCAGTTGCATGACGCGCGGCTGGTGGAGGAACTCCTCGCACAATTGCGGCAAAGGCTGATCGCCGATGTCCTGCCGACCGAGAATATGGGCGGGGACGGCCCCAGCCTGCTCGTCCGGCTGACCGAGGCGCCCGACCGGATCGTCGCGGCGGCCGCCCGTGCCGTGCTGGCGGCGGAAAGCCGGGAGCAGGCCGCTGCCGGGCAAGGCGAGGGGCATTCCCTCCTTTCGGCCGAGACGCAGGAGCGGCTTGTGTGGGCGGTCGCCGCCGCCATGCGGGCCGGTACCATAGCGACGGCGGACCGGGCATTGGCGCAGGCGGCGGAGCGGATGCTCGACGCACGCGATGAAAGCGAGCGTTTCGGCGTGCCCGCGCTGCGGCTGGCGGCGGCGATCGATGCGCGGGCGAGCGAGTTGCCCGACCTGCTGCTCGAAAGCCTGTCGGACCGACAGCTTGGTCTGTTCATCGCATTTCTGGCCCATGCCCTGGGTCTCGACGATCGCGATATTCGTGAGATCGTCTTGGAGCCGGAAGGGGACCGGCTGTGGCTGGCGCTGCGGGCGCTCGATCTCAACCGGGCGACGATCGCGCGGATCGGCTGGGCGCTGAGTGAGGCGGATCGACGGCGCGATGTCGAAGCCTTTGCCGATGGGCTGGACGCGTTGATGGCGATCCCCGCGGCGGAGGCGGCCGAGGCGCTGGCGATGCTGAAGCTGCCACGCGCATTCCGCAGGGCGATCGACCGATTGGACGGGGCTGCCCCGCGATGACGTCGATGAACAGCCCAGGCGAGTCGATGGTGGCGCGGGCTATCCTCGACGGTGAGAACCGGATCCTGTCCGCCGATCCGCCGATCGAACTGCTCCATATTCGCGCCGGGGGCGCGGCGAGCGATCGCCTGGCGGTGGCGCCGATCGCGACGATCGCGCAGCTTGCCCGACGTCTGGGCATTGCCGTGTCGCGGCGTGTCGTGGTGGCGGATGACGAAGGTGATCTCGACCTCTGGGTGCAGGCGCGGCCCGAGACGGGCCAGATCCGGCTGAGCGTCAGCGGCTGGCGTGATCGCGAGGCGTGGAAGCCGAGCGCGACGCCGCCCGATTACGCGATGGCGGGTGCCGACTTCCGCTGGGAAACCGACGCCGCGCTCCGCCTGATCTCGCTGTCTTCGGATGCAGGTGTGCGGCACGGTTTTGATGCCAAGGCGATGCTGGGCCAGCCGCTCAATGCGCTGTTCGCCTTTGATCAGGCGGCGGGCGGACGCCTGCTCGCCGATCCGGTTCCGCTCGACGGACAGGGGGCCAGATTGCGGCCGACCGACGCGCCGGTGCGCCTGTCGGCGGCGATCCGGCACGATGCCATGGGAGGGATCGCCGGGCTGATCGGCGCGGCCTATCTAATCGACGAAGCGGGCGAGGAGGCCGAGACCGTGTCGCCGGCCGGACCACCGCTGACCGAGAGCTTTACCAATGGCCTCGACCGCGCGTTGCGCACGCCGCTGGCGCGGATCGTCGCCAATGCTGACAGCATCGCCGCGCAGGGTGATGGCCCGGTTGCGGCCGCCTATGCCGATTATGCGAGCGACATCGCGCATGCGGGACGGCATCTGATGGGGCTGGTCGACAATCTGGTCGAGCTTCAGGCGATCGAGCAGCCCGATTTCAAGCTGGCATCGATGCCGATCGACCTCGCCGACGTCACCCGCCGCGCCGCCGGACTGCTGGCCGTCCGCGCCGAGGCCGCCGGAGTGGCGATCCGTCGCCCGGGCCCGAGCGAGGGCATGGGGGCCACCGGGGATTTCGGTCGCAGCCTGCAGATCCTGATCAATCTGATCGGCAACGCCCTGCGCTATTCGCCGCGTGGTGGTGAAGTGGTGGTGACGGTCGAACGCGAGGATGGTTGGGCGCTGACCCGCGTGAGCGATCGCGGCAAGGGCATCGAGCCCGAGGATCAGGCTCGCATTTTCGAGAAGTTCGAACGGGTCGATCCGTCCGAGCCGGGCGGCAACGGCCTGGGCCTATATATCGCCCGACGTCTGGCACGGGCGATGGGTGGCGATCTGAGCGTCGAGAGCATACCCGGCGAGGGCGCCACCTTCACCTTCCGCCTGCGGGCGCGATAAAAAAGGGCTCCCGAGGGAGCCCTTTTCCTTGTCAGTGCTGCCGTATCGTCAGCGTCGTCGGGGCAGACGCCGTGCGACCAGGATCAGCAGCAAGCCGGCCACCGCGGTGAAGGCGCCTCGATCGGCCCATTCGCCACGGCCGAGCATGAAGCTTTCCTGCGGCCAGCGGATATAACCCAGGCCCTGACCGATCCACAAAGCACCCGTCAGCGCCAGCATGACGCCGATAGCGATCAGGATCGGCCGGACCCGGTTCATGGCTTAGCGCTGCGAAACCGGGACGTAGGAACGCTGCGTCGGGCCGGTATAGAGCTGACGCGGACGGCCGATCTTCTGGTCGGGATCGGTGATCATCTCGTTCCACTGCGCGACCCAGCCGACGGTACGGGCGAGTGCGAAGAGCACGGTGAACATCTCGGTCGGGAAGCCGATCGCCGACAGGATGACGCCCGAATAGAAGTCGACGTTCGGGAACAGCTTCTTCTCGACGAAATAATCGTCGCTCAGCGCGATCTCTTCGAGGCGGAGCGCGGTCTCGAACAGCGGATCGTTGACCTTCAGCGCGTCGAACACTTCGCGCACGGTCTTCTGCATCACGGTCGCGCGCGGATCGTAGTTCTTGTAGACGCGGTGACCGAAGCCCATCAGGCGGAACGGATCGTTCTTGTCCTTGGCGCGCGCGATGAACTCGGGGATGCGGTCGGGCGTGCCGATCTCGCGCAGCATGTTGAGCGCGGCTTCGTTCGCGCCGCCATGTGCCGGACCCCAGAGGCAGGCAATACCGGCCGCGATGCAGGCGAACGGGTTCGCGCCCGACGAACCGGCCAGACGGACGGTCGAGGTCGAGGCGTTCTGCTCGTGATCGGCGTGCAGGATGAAGATGCGGTCCATCGCCTTTTCGACGGCCGGGTTCACCTCATAGGGCTCGGCCGGAACGCCGAAGGTCATGCGCAGGAAGTTGCCGGTGTAGGACAGCGAGTTGTCCGGGTACAGGAAGGGCTGGCCCACGCTGTACTTGTACGCCATCGCCGCGATCGTCGGGATCTTAGCGATCAGGCGGTGCGACGCGATCGTGCGCTGCACCGGATCATGGATGTCGGTCGAGTCGTGATAGAAGGCCGACAGCGCGCCGACGACGCCGCACATGATCGCCATCGGATGCGCGTCGCGGCGGAAGCCACGGAAGAACGCCGCCAACTGCTCATGCACCATGGTATGGCGCGTGATGGTGTTGGTGAAGGTCGACAGCTCGTCCTGGCTGGGCAGTTCGCCGTTCAGAAGCAGATAGGCGACTTCCATGAAACTGCTGTTCTCGGCCAGTTCGCCGATCGGATAGCCGCGATGGAGCAGCACGCCCTCGTCGCCGTCGATATAGGTC
Organism: Sphingomonas paucimobilis NBRC 13935; assembly: GCF_000739895.2. Classification (GTDB taxonomy): domain Bacteria; phylum Pseudomonadota; class Alphaproteobacteria; order Sphingomonadales; family Sphingomonadaceae; genus Sphingomonas; species Sphingomonas paucimobilis. The sequence continues at coordinate 26,560 of NZ_BBJS01000050.1, read as the reverse complement.
AGCTCCGACCGGCACGACGCGGTCGAGGTGAAGCCGGGATCATAGGTGAATGCGCCGGTCTGCGCATAGAGCTTGCGGATGTCGACCACGTCCGGGCCGATCGAACCCGACATGACCGGATAGTCGAACTCTTTGCTTGCGATGTTGAATTTCGCGGTATCGCTCATGCTCAATTATCCTTCCTATCTGCGGTCATCTGGTCCGCGATCCGACCCAGGCTTTCCTCACGGCCCAACAGGCTGAGCACGTCGAAGATCCCTGGTGACGTCTTGCGTCCGGTCAAGGCAGCACGGAGTGGCTGGGCGACCTGGCCGAGTTTGACACTCTCGGCTTCGGCCACCTGGCGTACCGCGTCTTCCAAAAGCTCCGTATCCCAGTTGTGCACCGCGTCAAGCGCGGTGTGAACGGAAAAGAGAATGTTCCGTGCCTTTTCGTCGAGGAGCCCCTTCGCGGCCTCGTCCAGCGCCAGCGGACGGGTGGCGAACAGGAAGCGGGCGCCATCGGCCAACTCGTTGAGATTGGCGGCGCGCGGCTTCAACGATGGCATGGCGGCGGTCAGCAGCGCAACGTCATCCACACCCATGCGCTGCGCGGTCAGCGCGGCGAGACGCGCATCGTCCGCCTCACGGATATAATGGCCGTTGAGGTTTTCCAGCTTCTTGATGTCGAAGCGCGACGGCGCCTTGCCCACGGCGGCGAGGTCGAACCACTTCACCGCCTCTTCGCGCGAAATGATCTCGGCATCGCCATGTCCCCAGCCGAGACGGAGCAGGTAATTGTCGAGCGCCTCGGGCAGGATACCCATCTCGTCGCGATACGCCTCGATCCCGACCGCGCCGTGGCGCTTGGACAGCTTGGCGCCATCCGATCCATGGATCAGCGGGATATGCGCATAGGTCGGCTCCGGCCAGCCCATCGCCTTGTAAATCGGCAACTGGCGGAAGGCGTTGTTCAGGTGATCGTCGCCGCGGATCACATGGGTCACGCCCATGTCGTGATCGTCGACCACCACGGCGAGCATATAGGTGGGTGTGCCGTCGGAGCGCAGCAGGATGAGATCGTCGAGCTCGGCATTCTGGACGGTAACGCTGCCCTGCACCTGATCCTCGATCGTGACCGAGCCTTCGCGCGGTGCGCGCAGGCGGACGACGAAGGGCTGACCCTCGGGTGCGGTCGCGGGATCGGCATCGCGCCAGGGCGAACGGATACGCAGCGGCTGCTTGGCGGCCTGCGCGGCCTCACGCTGGGCGGTGATCTCTTCCTGCGTCATGTAGCAGCGATAGGCGTGGCCGCGCTCCATCATCTCGCGGGCGACCTCGGCATGGCGGTCGGCGCGGGCGAATTGGAACACCGCGTCGCCGTCCCAATCCAGGCCCAGCCAGCGCATGCCGTCCAGGATCGCGTCGATCGCCGGTTGGGTCGAGCGGACCCGGTCGGTATCCTCGATGCGCAGCAGGAACTTGCCGCCATGGTGACGGGCGAACAGCCAGTTGAACAGCGCGGTGCGCGCGCCGCCGATATGAAGGAACCCGGTCGGCGACGGTGCGAAGCGGGTTACGACCGCATTGGCGTCCGCCGTCGGGGCGGGGGCGATTTCATGTGTTGCGCTCAACCGCGCATACTCCCAAGCATAAGATCCGATGGCCCATTCAGCCGCCGCAGCCCCTAGCATCAAGCGCCCGCGCCGCCAAATGCCGCGCTTCGCCGATGGGCTCGATCTCGTGCGGGCCCTTGGCGATCGACTGGAGCAGTGGGCGCAGGTGGAGCGGACCCAGCTTCCGCTTTGGACGCCGGTCTGCCTGGGGATGGGGATCGCTTCGTGGTTCGTGCTGCCCGACGCGTGGGGGTGGACGGCGTCATTGTGCCTGCTGGCGGCGATCGCGGTAGCGGCGGCGACGCTGGCAAATGGTGGACGGGTGGCGCGGCTGGTCATGAGCATGGCGCTGTTGATAATGGCCGGACTGTCGCTGGTCTGGATACGCGCCGAATCACTGGCGGCCCCGATCCTGTCGCGGCCGGTCCTGGCCGAGATGGTGGCACGGGTCGAAACCGTCGATCATCTGGCGGCTCGGCAGTTGCGGCGCGTGATGCTTCATCCGGCTCAGGCGCGCGATGGACGCGGGCGGCCGATCACCCTGCCGCCGCGTATCCGTGTATCCTTGGCCGACAATGATGCACCTGCGGGGCTGGGGCCGGGCGCTGTGATCCGGTTGCGGGTGCGGTTGATGCCGCCAGCGGGGCCGGTCGCGCCGGGCGGCTATGACTTTGCCCGCGCCGCCTGGTTTCAGGGGATCGGCGCGACGGGACGCGGTTTTGCGCCAATCACGATCCTGCGTGCATCGCAGCAGGAAGACGGCCTGCGTCAGCGCTTGTCGCGGCGCATCACCGAGCGGGTGGCCGGCAGCGCGGGCGGGATCGCGGCGGCGTTGGCGACCGGCGATGTCGGGGCGATCGGGCAGGCGGATGCGGAGGCGATGCGGCGCGCCGGTCTCGCGCACCTCCTGTCGGTCAGCGGGCTGCATATCACGGCGGTGGTCGGCATCGTCATGACGATCACCATCCGGCTGCTGGCGCTCTGGCCCTGGCTGGCGGTTCGGGTGCGGCTGCCCCTGATCGGGGCACTGGCGGGGGCGTTAGCGGCGATCGGCTATACCTGGCTGACCGGTGCCGAAGTACCCACGATCCGATCCTGCGTCGCCGCGATGCTCGTCCTGGCGGCACTGGCCTTGGGGCGCGAGGCGATGACGTTGCGGCTGGTCGCGGCGGGGGCGTTGATCGTGCTCCTGTTCCGGCCCGAAGCCTTAATGGGGGCGAGCTTCCAGCTATCCTTCGCCGCGATCACCGCCATCATCGCCCTGCACGAGCATCCCGTCATGCGCCGTTGGTTTGGGGCGCATCCCGATTGGCGTTGGTCGATCGTCCGGCAGGGTGGCGCCTTGCTGGTCACCGGGCTGGTGGTCGAGGCCGCGCTGATGCCGATTGCGATCTTCCACTTTCACAAGGCGGGGCTCTACGGCGCGTTCGCCAATATCGTGGCGATCCCGTGGACGACCTTCATCGCCATGCCGATCGAGATGCTGGCGCTGCTCTTCGAGCCCTTGGGGTTGGCGGGGCCGTTGTGGCATTTGCTCGGATGGGCGTTGGGAGCCTTGTTGGCGTTGGCGCATTATGTCGCGGCGCTGCCCGGTGCCGCAATTGCGTTGCCGGTCGCCTCCTGTTGGGCCTTTGCCACGGCAGTCGGTGGAGGGCTTTGGCTGGCGTTGTGGCGGACGCGGGCGCGGTGGATGGGCGTACCCCTCATATTAATGGGATCAGTCGAGATGCTGATGGCGCCATCGCCCGATCTGATCGTAACGGGGGACGGGCGCCATGCGGCGATCCGCACGGACCATGGCATGGCGCTGCTGCGTGAGCGGGCGGGGGATTATATGCGTATGACCCTGGCCGAGATGAGCGGATCGCAGGCCGAACTGGTCGCCTTGTCCGATCATGGGCGGTGCGGCCCGGATGTTTGCGTAACGCAGCTGAGGCGGGCGGGGCGGCTTTGGCGCATCGGCGCGACGCGGAGTGGTTACAATCTGCCTTGGGTCAGCTTGATCGCTCTATGTCGCCGCGTCGATATTATGATTGCCGACCGGCGTTTGCCGGAGGCCTGTCAACCTCGCTGGCTGAAGCTGGATGCGCCGACTTTGCGGAAAGCGGGTGGGGCGACCCTATGGCTTGATCCACCGCGTGTCGAAACGGTCAATAAGCCAGGCGATGGGCATCCGTGGCGGCGTTTCAAAGGCGGAGGGGCGTAAAGGATGGTCTTTTTTACCACTATTACCGGAGGGGCCGCCACCTCCAATGGACCTCAGTGGCGATCGACAATGCGTTGTTTCTTGCCAGTTTTTCCAAGCCCGGTCTGGGGAATGGACCATAGGAAGCATGGTGCTGGGGCTGTCTAGATCGAAAGCCAGCCCGTACTTGCTACCGGTGACACCCCTCCGTCAGGCCTTCGGCCTGCCACCTCCCCTTGTAGGGGAGGATCAAGTGCCTGCTCGATCGCATCGAGTCATTCTGGACCGTCATGGCGGAGCGGATCCAGGCTATCCGCCGTGAGGATGGGATATTATAATCTGCTTCTGTTGGCTTGCCGAGACGTTGCGTTTCGGCATAGCCTCCTTGTGCATCAGGCCGAATGCCCGCACGCCTGACACTCCCGCGATGACGGGCGATCCGCCCATCACCCGGCGACGATACCCCTCAATCGTAACGGCGCAAAATCCCGGACAGCTTGCCCTGCACCCGGACCTGCGCCGGCGCATAACGTTGCGGGTCATAGGCACGGTTGGCGGGGTCGAGCCGGACCATCGAGCCTTCGCGCCGGAAATATTTCAGCGTCGCCTCCGACTCATCGATCAGCGCAACGACGATCTGCCCGTCGCGGGCCACATCGGTGCGGCGGATCAGCGCATAGTCGCCGTCCAATATACCAGCCTCGACCATCGAATCGCCCGACACTTCCAGCGCATAATGCTCACCCGATCCCAGTAGTGCGGCGGGCACGGCGAGCATCGAGCTGCCCTCGAACGCCTCGATCGGCACACCGGCGGCGATGCGGCCATGCAGCGGGATTTCCACCACGTCGTTGGCGGGCTCCCCCACGGTGCGGGCCGAAGGGTTACGGACATTGCCGGCCGTCGCCGCCGGGGCGCTGGCCGGCTTTTCCGGGCGGTCCGGCATCCGCAACACCTCCAGCGCACGGGCGCGGTTGGGCAAGCGGCGGATGAAGTTGCGTTCTTCGAGCGCGGAGATCAGCCGGTGGACCCCCGACTTGGACTTGAGGTCCAGCGCCTCCTTCATCTCCTCAAAGGACGGCGAGACACCGGTTTCCTTCAAGCGGTCATTGATGAAGCAGACAAGCTCATGCTGCTTTGCGGTGAGCATCGCGATCCTCCGTCCAGAACAGACGTGGAACTTATATGGAACGGAAAGGCTTGCGTCAAGCGAGCATCAGGATTTCCGCCGAGTCGCCGGCGCTGGCTGGCGGCGCATGCGGTGGGCGGATGATCAGGCACGTCGAACGGGCCAGGGTCAGTAGCATAGAGCTGTCTTGGATCGCGGCGGCATGGACGCGGCCGTCGATCATCGCGGCGCGCAGATAGTCGATCCGTGGGCCATTGGCGGGCAGATCTTCACCGAGCATGGCCGGAATGGGCGTGGGAAAGGGATCGGCCGCGCCCGCCAAATGCGCGATCAACGGTTTGACGAACAGGATGGCGGTGACGAAGGCGGATACCGGATTGCCGGGCAGGCCCAGTACGACGGCTTTGCCCAAGCGCCCCGCCATCATCGGTTTGCCGGGGCGAAGCGCGATCCGCCAAAAGTCGATGCTGCCACCCGCAGCCTTGAGCGCGGGTTGGACCAAATCATGATCGCCGACCGACGCGCCTCCGGTGGTGACCAGCAGATCGGCGTCGACCTGGCCAAAAGCCTCGCGCAGCCGCTCCAAATTATCGGGCAATATGCCCAGATCAATGATGTCGACCGGTAGGTCGGCGAGCATCGCCGCCAGCATCGCGCCGTTGGATTCGGGCAGGGCGGAGGGATCGGTCACGCCCGGGGCGACGAGTTCGTCCCCCGTCGCGGCGATGGCGACCCGCACGCGGGGCCGAACGGGGAGGGTGGCATGGCCGCCGGTCGCCGCAACGGCGATCCGCGCGGGCGTCAGCCGCTCCCCGGCGGCGATCAGGCGGTCACCGGTGGTGAAATCGAGTCCCTTTCGCCGGACATTACGCCCGCGATGCGCGGGGCCTTCGCCGGCGAGGATCAGCGTAGCTTCATCGCGCGCGGCTTCTTCCTGCACCAACACCGTGTCGGTGCCCTGGGGTAGGGCGGCGCCGGTGAAGATCCGCGTGGTCTGGCCCTGTTCGACCCGACCCGAATAAGGCCGCCCCGCGGCGCTCTCACCGATCACCGTCCAGGGGCCGGGCATGTCGGCGAAGCGGATCGCATAGCCGTCCATCGCGGACAAGTCGCTGGCCGGCTGGGTGCGGCGGGCGAGCACATCCTCGGCAGCCCAGCGGCCGGCCGCTTCGCGCAAAGGGGCTTCGATAACGGGGCGATCAGCGGCCAGTGCGATCAGGCGCTGCTGCGCTTCGGCGACGGGTAAGAGAATGGCGGTCACTCCTGTTGGCGGGAAAGACGCATCCAGGGCCGCCCGCGTTCCGGCGTCAGGCGTGCCAGTCGCCCGACTTGCCGCCGATCTTCGACAGCAAGCGAATATCGCCGACCGTCATGCGCTTATCCAACGCCTTTGCCATGTCATAGATGGTGAGCAGCGTCACCGACACGGCGGTCAGCGCCTCCATCTCCACCCCGGTCTGCCCGGCGGTGGCGGCGGTCGCGGTGGCGGTGACGCCGCTATCGTCGAGGTCGAGTTCGATCTCGACCTTGCTGAGCGGCAGGGGATGGCAGAGCGGGATCAGGTCGCTGGTCTTCTTGGCGGCCATGATCCCCGCAACCCGGGCGACTGCCAGCACGTCGCCCTTCTTCACCCGCCCGGCGGCAATCGCGGCGACAGCGTCGGACGTCATGGTGATGCGCCCCTGCGCTACGGCCTGACGCTGGGTCACCACCTTGTCCCCGACATCGACCATGCGGGCCGATCCATGTTCGTCGAGATGGGTAAGGCCGCTCATCCGACCAATGCGCGGGTCGCCGCCTCGACATCATGCTGGCGCATCAGCGCCTCGCCGATCAGGAAACAGTGGATGCCATGCTCGGCCATCGCGTCAAGATCGGCGCGGCTGGTCAGCCCACTCTCGGCGACGAAGGTGCAGCCGGCGGGGGCGCGATCGACCAGATCATAGGTCCGCTGAAAATCGACGGAGAAGTCCCTCAGATCGCGGTTGTTCACCCCGATCAGCCGCGACTTGAGCCGCGCGGCGCGCTCCATCTCGGCGGTGTCATGCACCTCGACCAGCGCGTCCATGCCGCATTCGATCGCGGCCGCCTCGATCTCCTGCATCTGCGTATCGTCGAGCGCGGCGACGATGATCAGGATCGCGTCGGCACCCAGTGCGCGCGACTCGTGGACCTGCCACGGATCGACCATGAAGTCCTTGCGGAGCACCGGGATCGACACCGCCGCGCGCGCCTGTTCCAGATAGGCATCCGCCCCCTGGAACCAGCGTTCGTCGGTCAGGACCGACAGACAGGCGGCACCCCCTGCCTCATAGGCGCGGGCATGGGCGGGCGGATCGAAATCGGCGCGGATCAGCCCCTTTGACGGGCTGGCCTTCTTCACTTCGGCGATCAGGGCATGGCCGGTCTTGGCGTCGAGCGCAGCGCGGAAGCCACGCGGGGCGGAAACCTGCGCGATCCGCGCGTCGAGATCGGCATGCGACATCGTCGCCTTGCGCGCGGCGACATCGGCACGTTTGGTTTCCAGGATGCGGTCGAGCATCGTCATCGGTAAGCAATCCATTGATCGAGAAGCGCGGCTGCCGCACCGCTGTCGATCGCGCGGGCGGCGGCCACGGCCCCCTGGGCCAGATCGGCGCTATGCCCGGCGACCAGCAGCGCGGCCGCAGCATTGAGGAGAACGGCGTCGCGATAGGCGCCCGGCTCTCCGGCGAGCAGGCGGCGAAGCGCTTCGGCATTGTGCCGCGCGTCGCCGCCACGAATGGCGGTGATGGGATGACGGGGAAGCCCGGCATCCTCGGGGGTGATGGTGCGGGGGGCGGTCACGCGGCCGACCGAGACGGTGATGCTGGGTCCGGCGCCCGACAATTCGTCCAGTCCTTCCTCGCCCGAGACGACCAGCGCAGCCTCGGCGCCCAGTTGCTCCAGCGCTTCGGCATAGACCGGAGCATAGTCGGGGCGGGCGATGCCGATCAACTGGCGGCCGACATGCGCGGGATTGGCGAGCGGGCCCATCAGGTTGAAGATCGTCCGCCGCCCGATCTGCTTCCGAATGGGCGTGATCCGCGCCATGGCGGGATGGTGGTTGGCGGCGAAGAGAAAGGCGATGCCGATATCGGTCAGGCTCGCCTGCGCCATTTCGCCCGCGCGCTGCATGTCGAGGCCGAGAACCTCCAGCGTGTCGGCGGCCCCCGCCTTGGAGGAAGCGGCACGATTGCCATGCTTGGCGACCGGTACGCCCAGGCTGGCGACGACCAGTGACACGGCGGTGGAGACGTTGAGGGTATGATGCCCGTCGCCGCCCGTGCCGCAGACATCGATGGTGCCGGCCGGCGCCTCGATCGGGATCACCCGCTGGCGCATTGCGCGTGCCGCCTCGGCTATTTCGATCGAGGTTTCGCCGCGTTCGGTCAGACCGATCAGAAAGGCGGCGATGGCGTCCTCACCGGCCCGTCCGTCGAGAATATCGGCAAAGGCCGCCGCCGCGCTTTCGCGTGACAAAGGACTGATCGTGTCGGGCAGCAGCGTGGTGGTGGTCACGCGTCCTGTCCGACCGGGGGACGCAGCCGTTCGGGCAGGTCGTGCGCCACGCCGGCCTCGCGCAGGAAATTGGCGAGCATCGCATGGCCATATTCGGTGGCGATGCTTTCGGGGTGGAACTGCACGCCGTGGATCGGCAGGGTCTTGTGACGGAAGCCCATCACCGTCCCGTCCTCCGCGCGCGCGTTGACGACCAAGTCGTCGGGCACGTCGTTGACGATCAGCGAGTGATAGCGCGTTGCGGTGAAGGGCGAGGGGAGGCCATGGAATAGCCCCGTTCCGTCGTGCAGCACCGGCGAGGTCTTGCCATGCATCAGCCCGCCGCGCTCGACCAGGCCACCGAAATGCTGGCCGATCGCCTGATGGCCCAGGCATACGCCCAGCAAAGGCCGGCCGGCCTCAGCGGCGGCGGCGACCAGGTCCAGGCTGACGCCCGCCTCGGTCGGCGTGCAGGGGCCGGGGGAAATGAGGAAAGCCTGCGCACCCGACGAAAGCGCTTGGCCCGCCGAGATCGCATCATTGCGGACGACCTCCACCTCGCTGCCCAATTCCTGAAGATAATGGACGAGGTTCCAGGTGAAGCTGTCGTAATTGTCGACGACCAGGATCATGGGACTGCCATAGACGATCGTGCGGGCGGTGCAACGCCCCGCTTTCCCTTATGGTGAGTGTGGCCGTAATTTCGCCCGAATGCGGTCGTCTGGACAGATCGTTCAGCATGGAGCCATGCGCCGTGTCTGACGTTAGGATATCAAAGGAGTCCCGTCGCCATGGTTCGAGCCGCCCTGATTGCCGCCCTGCTCTTGTCCTCGGGGAGCGCCTTAGCCCAGGCGGCACCGCAGGATCAGCAGGCCGCCACCGGACAGCCGCCCAAGCGCGTGCGCAACGTGACGCTGACCGGCGATCAGAAATGCCCCGAGAGCACGGCGGAAGAGGTCGTGGTCTGCGGCCGTGACGACGAGCCCTATCGCATTCCCAAGGCGTTGCGCGACGATCGGCCGATCCCCGCCCAGAACCAGAGCTGGGTCAATCGCGCGGCGACCATGGACCAGGTCGGGCGGGTGGCCGGCGGAATCCCCGATACCTGCTCGCCGGTGGGCACCGGTGGTCAGAGCGGCTGCAGCATGTTGTGGAACCAGCAATATCGCGCCGAGCGTCGGGCGCGGCAGGCCGAGGCCACGCCGCCGGCCGCCGACGGGGATTGATCGGCTGGCTTTGAGCCAACACCCGCCCATTATGCCGCACCCCCGCGAAAGCGGGGGCCCAGTTTCCAAGCCGCTGCGGTGAAACGGCAAGCTTTTGAATAATCGAGGCGTACTGGAAAACTAAGGCCCCCGCCTCCACGGGTACTGGTTACGACCCAAATCTCGGCAGATTTATGCGGCAGGTAGTCCCGCCCGCCTGAAGGCTTGTCGACGCCGCGCCCTACTGCCCGAAATTTCCTTCGTCCGCTCGCGCGACCGCATCCTTTGCCGCGGCCAGCATCGCACCGGCCTTCGCCTCGCATTCCCGCTGCTCATAGGCCGGATCGCTATCCGCGACGATGCCCGCACCCGCCTGGACATGGATGGTGCCATCCTTGACCACGGCGGTACGCAGCACGATGCACGAGTCCATCGACCCGTCGGGCGAGAAATAGCCGACGCCGCCGGCATAGGCGCCGCGCCGTTCGGGCTCCAGTTCGGCGATGATCTGGCAGGCGCGGACCTTGGGCGCGCCGCTGACCGTACCGGCGGGAAATCCGGCGAACAGGGCATCGAGCGCATCCTTGTCGTCCGCCAGACGGCCGACGACGTTGGAGACGATGTGCATCACATGACTGTAGAATTCGACCGTATAGCTGTCGGTCACCCGCACGCTGCCCGCCTGGGCTGCGCGGCCGACATCGTTGCGGCCGAGATCGAGCAGCATCAGATGCTCGGCACGCTCCTTCGGGTCGGCGAGCAGGCTGTCGCGATTGGCCACATCCTCGGCACCGGTCTTCCCGCGCGGACGCGTGCCCGCGATCGGCCGGATCGTCACTTCGCCATCGCGCACCCGCACCAGGATTTCGGGGCTCGATCCGATCAGCGAAAAGCCGGGCAGGTCGAGATGATAGAGGAAGGGTGACGGGTTGATCCGGCGCAGGCTGCGATAGAGTTCGAACGGCGGCAGGGCGAAGGGCGCGGAAAAACGCTGTGCCAGAACGACCTGAAAGATGTCGCCCGCGACGATATAGTCCTTCGCTCGGGCCACCATCTCGGCATAGCGCCCGGCGGGCAGGGCGGGGGTGTAGGCGGGTTCGGGCAGTTCCGCGCGCACCGGCGCCGGCAGGGGCGTCGAGGCCAGCCGCGCGGCGGTCGCGTCCAGCCGATCCTGCGCTTCGGCGACCGCGCGAGCGGGATCGATGCCCGAACCGGGCCAGACCGGCGCGACCAGATAAAGCGCGTCGGCCAGCCGGTCGAACACCAGGATCACCGTCGGCCGGACGAAGATCATGTCGGGCAGGCCAAGCGGATCGGCGGCCGGCTGAGGCAGCGTCTCGACCAGGCCGACCGTCTCATAGCCGAAATAGCCGACCAGGCAGGCCAGCGCCGAGGGCAGCCCCTCCGGCACATCGGCGCGGCATTCCGCGACGAGCTGGCGCAGCGCCTCCAGCGTCGGCGCGGTGCAGGGCGTGAAGGCGTCGCGATCGCTCGCCCAGTGGCGGTTGATCGCCGCGTCATGGCCATGCGCACGGAAGACCAGATCGGGGGCGAGGCCGATCAGGCTGTAGCGCCCGCGCGTCGCGCCGCCCTCGACCGATTCGAGCAGGAAGTCGCCGCGGCCCGGCTCGATCAGCTTCAGCGCGGCGGCGACCGGCGTTTCGGTGTCGGCGATCTGCCTACGCCAGATCAGCGCAGGACGACTGCCGGCCAGCCGGCTGACGGCGTCGGAGGCATTATGCTCAGTTATCGGAACCACCATTGTTCAGCAGCTCGGCGCGGACCTTGGCGACCGCCTTGGGATCGGTCTTGACGCCGACCGTGTCGCGTACCGCGCGGGCGAATTGCGAGACATATTCGCGGCCGATCAGGCGACCGATATCCTGGCGTGCGGCCTGGATCGCGGCGGCGTTGCCCGTGGCATTGCCCGCATCGATTTTCGTCACGCGGATGATGTACCAACCCTCATTGGCCGGAGCCTCCAGAGTCTTGGCCTTGTTCTGCGGCATCGAGAACAGCAGCGCGAGCGGGGCGGCGGCGGGCGTGTTCTGCGCGGCGGCCAGATCGCGACGCGACGCGGCGATCGGGCGGACCGGCGGCACCGCCAGCCCGGTTTCCTTCAGCGCCTGCGCCATCGGCATGCCCTTGTTCACCTTGGCGAGCACGGCATTGGCCAGCTTGCGCGCAGCGGCGCGGGCACGGTCGGCGGTCAGGTCGGCGATCACCTGCTGGCGGACCTGCGCCAGCGGGCGCGGTGCGGAACGCTGGATCTGGCCGACGCCGACAACGGCAAAGCCGCCATCCTGGCCGATCGGTACGATCTGCGGCGCGTCGCCGTCTTCGGCGGTGAAGGCGGCGGTGATCATCGCGCGCTGTTCGGCCGAGGGTTGGAAGGCGGGCGCATCGGGGGCAGCACCTTGCGCGGTCACGGCCGGAGTGGCCTGCGCCTGAAGCTTGCGATCGGCGATGACCTCATCGAAGGTCGCATTGCCCGACAGCGAATCCTCGATCGCATTACGCATCTCACCAAGCGCGGCGGTCTGCTTCTGCTTGGTCAGTTCGGTCACGATTTCGGGGCGGGCCTGCGCCAGCGTCTTGCCCGGAACCTGGGTCACTGCATCGACACGCGCGACGACGAAGCCGAGCGGACCCCGGATCGGGCCGACGACCGCGCCCTGCGCCGCGCCGAACACCGCATCGGCGACGGCCGGGGCGCTCTGCGTCGCATAGGTCGCCTTGTCGACCCCCTTCTGAACGGAGGCCTCCAGCCCGGCAGCGCGTGCCGCCTCGGCCAGGCTCGCACCACCCTTGGCACGGGTGGCCAGCGCATTGGCGCCCGCCTGATCGGCGACGATCACCTGGGTCACGTCGCGCTTCTGGGTCGCGGCGTAACGTGCGGCGTTGGTCTGATAATAGCGAGCGATCTCGGCGTCGGTCGGCGCGGACTGAGCCGCGATCGCCGACGGCGTGACCAGCGCATAACGCACGACGCGACGCTCGGGCAGGGTATAGCGCTGGACGTTGCGGCTGTAGAAGGTCTGGATATCCGCATCGCTCGGTGCGCCGCCGGCATTGACCAGACGGGTCGGGATATAGCCGACCTCGCCCTGCCGCTTTTCGAGCAGCAGCGAGGCGTAAGGCAGCGCCATCTGGCTCGCCATCTGCGTGGCACCGATGGTCGGCACGGTCAGCTGCTGTGCGAACAGCGTGCGCTGCAGGTCCGTGCGGACCTGCGCGTCGGTCATCTTCCGTTGCGCCAGAAGCTGTTGATAGAGCGCCGGGTCGAACTGGCCATTGGGGCCGCGGAACGCCGGAATCGAGGCGATCTGACCATCGACCAGTCGGCGGGAGACGACCATGCCCTGGTCCTTGCCAAACTGTTCGAGCGACAGGCCGGTCACTTCGCGCTGCAACACGCCCTCGAACCCGCCGGCGGCGATGAACTGCGCCATGTCGAGGGTCGGCTGTTCCTGGCGATAGGCGGCGACCTCGTTCTGCGCGGCGGTGCGGAGGTCGTCGACGGTCACCTTCGCGCTGCCGACCTTCGCCACGGTCGAGCCGGTCAGGCCGCCGGCCATCCCCGCGATATTGGACACGTCACCGGCGGCAAAGGCGATCGCGATGACGCCCAGCACGATGAAGGTCACGATGACGCCGGCCTTGGAATTGATGATCCGGCGGAAGAAGCTGAGCATGGACGACCGATCGGCAAAGGATAAAAACGCACGTGCTTTAGGGGGACGGCGCGCCCGCATCAAGCTTGTGCCGCGCGCGCGATCCGCTATCGATGTTGAACGCGTATAACAGTCGACTTATGGGAGCCCCTGAAATGGCACGGCGCAAACTGGTGGCGGGCAATTGGAAGATGAACGGTTCCCGCGCGGCACTGGCCGAGCTGGACGCCGTCGCGGCGGCGGCTCAGGCGGCACCGGGCATCGACGTGGCGATGGCGGTCCCCTTTACCTTGATCGCGCCGGCGGCCGAGCGGGTGCCGAGCCTGTCGATCGGCGCGGAGGATGTGCATGAGCGCGACTCGGGGGCCCATACCGGCTGCGTCTCGGCGGGGATGGTGAAGGAGGCGGGCGCGCGCTTCACCATCGTCGGCCATTCCGAGCGTCGCGCCGATCAGGGCGAGACCAGCCAGGACGCCTGGGCCAAGGCGGCGGCGGCGCATCGCAACGGGCTGCAGGTCATCCTGTGCTGCGGCGAAACCGAGGCAGAGCGCAATGCGGGCCGCGCCGAGCGGGTGGTGCAGGCGCAGATCGAGAAGTCGGTGCCCGACAATGCCGATGGCAGCTGGTTCACGCTGGCCTATGAACCGCGCTGGGCGATCGGCACCGGCCAGACCCCGACCGTTGAGGAGATCGCGAGCATCCACGCTATTGCGCGTGCCAAGCTGCGGATGCTGATCGGCGATGCGGCGGATGAGGTGCGTATCCTCTATGGCGGCTCGGTGACGGGCGACAATGCCGCGACGCTACTCGCGGTTGAGAATGTCGATGGCGCGCTGGTCGGCGGGGCGAGCCTGACGGCGGCCAAATTCGTGCCGATCATCGAGGCGGCGGCGCGGTTGTGATTTCGGGGTGAGGGCGGAGCGTGCCCTTCGACTCCGCTCAGCGTGAACGGCTGTTTGGATTGAAACCCAACCCCCGTTCAGCCTGAGCGTAGTCGAAGGCCACGCCCCGACCGCGCCTCAGGCCCCCGAATACCGCTCCTTCAACATCCGATACGCCGCGCGCAGGGCATAAGCATCGCCTCCCTTGGGACGCCCCGGCTTGCGCGACGGCCGCCAGGCGAACACGTCGAGATGCGCCCAGGCCGTGTCCTTCGGCACGAATCGGCGCAGGAACAGCGCGGCGGTGATCGCCCCCGCAAAGCCGCCATCGGGCGCGTTGACCATGTCGGCAATGTCCGATTTCAGCATCTCGTCATAGGCGTCCCAGAGCGGCAGGCGCCATACGGGGTCGTCCTCTTTCGCCGCCGCCGCGAGCAGATCGGTGGCAAGCCGTTCATCGTCGGTGAACAGCGGTGGAAGGTCCGGACCCAACGCCACGCGCGCCGCGCCGGTCAGCGTGGCGAAGTCGAGGATCAACTCCGGCTTCTCCTCACCCGCCCGGGTCAGCGCATCGCCCAGGATCAGGCGACCCTCGGCATCGGTATTGGTGTTCTCGACGGTCAGGCCCTTGCGCGTCCGCAGCACGTCGCCGGGGCGGAAGGACGCACCCGATACCGCATTCTCGACCGCCGGGATCAACAGGTGGAGCCGCACCGGCAGCTTTGCCGCCATCACCAACCCCGCGAGTGCCAGCGCATGCGCCGCGCCGCCCATATCCTTCTTCATCAGCCGCATGCCGGCGGACGGCTTGATATCGAGCCCGCCGGTGTCGAAGCACACGCCCTTGCCGACGATCGCGATGCGCGGATGGGCAGGATCGCCCCATATCAACTCGATCAACCGGGGCGCGCGCTCGCGCGTGGCGGCCTGGCCGACCGCGTGGATCATCGGATAGTCCCGTGCCAGCGTATCGCCCGCTGTCACCGTGATCTGCGCATGATGGAGACGGGCGAGCGCTTCCGCTTCCGCTTCCAGTTCCGCCGGGCCGAGATCGCCCGCGCCGGTATTGACCAGATCGCGGACCAGCGCGGTGGCGGTGGCGATCCGGATGACCTCCTCCCGGTGCGCGACGTCACCGGTCAACAGCACGCGGTCGCCAGCGGCCTCGCCCCTGCGATAGCGGGTGAAGCGATACTGGCCGAGCAGCCAGCCCAACGCGTTGGCACCGACCTCCGCCTCGTCGAGGCGATAGGTGCCTTCGGGCAGGGTCTCGGCCAGCTTGGCCAGCGCCCAGGGCGAGGCGGGATCGGTCACGCCCGCGACGACAGCGACGCCATCGCCATGCGGCACCAGCAGATGGGTATCGGCTTTGGCTGAGAAGCGCTGCGCCGTCGCCAGTATGCGGGTGGTGGCGGGTTGCTGGCTCAGCCAGCCGGCAAAGCCGTCGGCGGACAGGAGGGTGATCGTCTGGGCGGCCTGACCGCGATCGGGCTGAAGCAGGGGGGCGAAGTCGGTCATTCGACGGGGCTCACCAGAAATTGTTCGATGCGGCCCTGCGCACCGGGCTCGGCATAGGTGCTGATCCGCAGGCTGCGGCTCGGATAGGTCACGCGGTAGGCGCGGTTGACGAAGCCACCGCGCAGCCGGGTCTTGCCGACCTGCTCGATCTTGGTCGGGCTGCCCAGCGGCGACAGGCTCGACTGATAGTCGGCGAGCGTCGATGGCGTGAAATAATAGGCCGCATCCTCGGTCAGCAGCGAGCGGTCGAGTCGGCCGGTCTGCAACTGGCCATAGACCTGCTTCGTCCGATCGAGCGCGGCGGCGTCGGCATTGTTCGTCTGTGGCTGGGGGAGGATGACATCGGCGATGCCCTTGGCGATCCGGCCTTGCGCGTCGGCGAACCAGGCATTGACCGCGACGACGATCGCCGCCTTGTCCTCGGGGTACACGATATTCTCGGTCAGGAAGCCCACCGCCTCACCGCTATGTTCGACGATCCGGCGACCATCGGTCACACCGATGCCGACGCCCAGCCCGTAATTGGTGCTGGAGCCGTCGGCCAGCTTGACCGGCGTTTCCTGCTCCGCCCAGTCCTTGGCCGGCAGCAGCGTGCGGTTCATCCGGGCAATGTCCCACTTCGCCAGATCCTGCGGCGACATGGACAACTCGCCCGCCGCATAGAGCCAGCCGGGCGCGGCCGGCGTCTCGACCCGCACGGGGCCGAGCGCGTGGCGCAGATAGCCCTGCGGGAAACCGGGGCCGATCGCCTTGTCCTGGTCCAGAGCGCGGATGCCGAGCGGGCGGAAGACGCGGGTCTGGAGGAACTGAAGCAGCGGCTCACCCGAGACCTTCTCGACGATCATGCCGGCGACGACATAGCCGGTGTTGGAATATTGCCACTGGGTACCGGGCTGGAAATCGAGCGGCGCCTTGGCCCAGCGGTCGACAATGCCTTGCGGCGTGGTCGGGGTCGCCATCGCCTTGAAGCTGTAATCCTGCGGCCAATAGTCGCGCAGGCCCGAGGTGTGGCTGAGCAACTGGCGGATGGTGATCGTGTTGCCACCCGTGATGCCGGGGATATACTTGCCGACCGTGTCGTCGAGCGACAGCTTGCCCTCGTCCGCCAGCAATTGGACAGCGGTCGCCGTGAACTGCTTCGACACCGAGGCGATCTGATAGGGCAGGGTCGGATCGGCGGGTCCTTTCTGCCCCTCGAATTGCTTGCCATAGGCCTTGGCGAGCACGGTCTTGCCCCCGCGCACGACCGCGATCGAGGCGGAAGGGACGCCGGTATCGGCCAGCGTCTTCGTCACCAGCGCATCGATCTTCTGGGTTTCGGCCGTGGTGAGCGCCTGGGCGAGCAGCGGGGCGGGGGCGATGAACGCGATCGCCGCCAGCAAATGGGGGTATCTCATGCGCGCCAAGGAAGCAGGTTTGCGGGGGCGGTGCAACGGGGTGTGGAGCGTGGGCTCCGCCTGAATGGCTTTTGCAAAATTACCCCTACCTACGTTTAGCCTGAGCGCAGTCGAAGGCCATGCTAGCACATTCGCCACGCGTGATCCGGGGTTACGTGGACGGGGTTTCCCTTGGCCTTCGACTGCGCTCAGGCTGAACCGGGGTGGGGGTGAATTTCTTTACCACCCCGGCGGAGTCCGGGGTCCAGTCGCGATGCTTTGCGTTGGAAGAGGTATGGCATGGGATCCGGCCTTCGCCGGGGTGGTGTAAGGGGTAAGGGCAAATGACGACCGAACTGACCATTCTCGGCTGGTCGATCATCCTGCTGTTCGTCCATATCGCGCTGCAATCGCAAATGGCGACGCTGGACCGGGGCATTGGCTGGAATGCAGGACCGCGCGATGGAACGCCTGCGCCATTGGGGCGCTATGCCGGCCGTGCCGAGCGGGCATCGGCTAATTTTCGCGAGACCTGGCCCGTGTTCATCGCTCTCGCGCTCGGCCTCGCGGTGACGGGGCAAAGCGGCGGCATCGCGGCGACCGGCGCTTGGGTGTGGTTCCTCGCGCGGGTCGCCTATGTGCCGCTGTACATCTTTGGCGTCCGCTATGTGCGGTCGCTGGCCTATCTGGTGTCGATGGCCGGACTGGTGATGATGCTTATGCGTTTCCTGTGACGGGGACGCCGTACAGGTCGTGCTCGTCGGCATCCTCGATTTCGACTTTCACGATGTCGCCGACCGACAGATGGCCGGCATCGCGCAGGAAGACCTCGCCGTCGATCTCGGGAGCGTCGGCCTGGCTACGGCCGGTAGCACCGCCTTCCTCGTCCACCGCGTCGATGATGACGGGCAGGGTGCACCCGACCTTGGCGGCGAGCTTGGCGGCGGAGATGGCGGCGGTCTTTTCCATGATCCGCGCGTAACGCTCTTCCTTCACCTCTTCGGGGACGTGATCGGGAAGCGCATTGGCGGCGGCACCCTCGACGGGCTCGAAGCGGAAGGCGCCGACCCGGTCGAGCTGGGCTTCGTCCAGCCAGTCGAGGAGATACTCGAAATCCTCCTCCGTCTCGCCGGGGAAGCCGACGACGAAGGTCGAGCGGATCGCGATGTCGGGGCAGATGTCGCGCCACTGATGGATGCGCTGCAGCACCTTGGCGTCGTTGCCGGGGCGCTTCATGCGGCGCAGGACCGAGGGCGCGGCGTGCTGGAACGGGATGTCCAGATAGGGCAGCACCAGTCCTTCCGCCATCAGCGGGATCACCTGATCCACATGCGGATAGGGATAGACATAATGGAGCCGCACCCAGGGTGCGATCTTGCCGAGTTCGCGGGCGAGGTCGGTCATGTGCGGCACGACCTCCTGCCCCTTCCACATCCGCGGTTCCTTGCGGATGTCGATGCCATAGGCCGAGGTGTCCTGGCTGATGACCAGCAGCTCGCGCGTGCCCGCCGCGACCAGCTTCTCCGCCTCGCGCAGGATAGCGTCGGGGCGGCGGCTGACCAGATCGCCGCGCAGCGACGGGATGATGCAGAAGCTGCACCGATGGTTGCAGCCTTCCGAAATCTTCAGATAGCTGTAGTGACGCGGCGTCAGCTTCAGCCCGGCGTCCGGGATCAGGTCGATATAGGGCGACAGGTTCGCGGGCGCGGCGGCGTGGACCGCCTCCACCACCTGCTCATATTCATGCGCGCCGGTGATGGCGAGCACGTCCGGGAAGCGGGTGCGGATCGCCTCGGCTTCCTTGCCCATGCACCCCGTGACGATGACGCGACCGTTCTCCTTGATCGCCTCGCCGATCGCTTCCAGGCTTTCCTCCTTGGCGGAGTCGAGAAAGCCGCAGGTGTTGACCAGCACGACGTCCGCGCCGGCATAGTCGGGCGACATCTGATAGCCATCGGCGCGGAGCTGGGTCAGGATGCGTTCGCTGTCGACCAGATTCTTGGGACAGCCGAGCGAGACCATGCCGACGCGCGGCGGAGTGGGGAGTTTGGTTGCCATGGGATGCGCGCGCACATAGTCCAAATCGGACCGCTTTTCCAGATGCGCTTGCGCCATGTGGTCGACAGGCCGCCACGATCCCGGCATGAGGGGCGAAACTTAATAAGGGTTAGGCGTGATGCTGGCGATCGGATTGATGTCGGGGACCTCGCTCGACGGCGTGGATGCCGCGCTGATCGAGACCGATGGCGAGGCGCAAGTCCGGGCGCTGGCCTTTCGAAGCGAGCCCTATTCCGACGCCGCGCGCGCCGAACTGGCCGAGGCGACCGCGCTGGCGCTGACCTTCGAGCGGCCGCGCGCCAGTCCGCCGATCGTGGCGGCCAGCGAGCTGATCGTGCGTACCCATGCGATGGTCGTGCAGAAGCTGTTGCGCGATGCCGGGCTCGCCGCCGATGCGGTCGATGTGATCGGCTTTCATGGCCAGACGGTGGCGCACCGCCCCGATCGCGGCTGGACTTGGCAGATCGGCGATGGCCAGGCGCTGGCGGATGCGACCGGGATCACGGTCGTGGGCGATTTCCGATCCGCCGATGTCACGGCGGGCGGGCAGGGCGCGCCGCTGATCCCGGTCTATCATGCTGCACTAGCCGGCGGGCTGGAGAGGCCGGTTGCCATCTTGAACCTGGGCGGTGTCGCCAATATCACCTGGATCGGGCGTGACGGATCGCTGGTCGCCTTCGATACCGGACCGGCGAACGGGCTGATCGATCATTGGATGGAGGCCGAGTCGGGTCAGCGTTTCGATGCGAACGGCGCGCTGGCGGCGGCGGGGCGGGTCGAGCCGACCGTGCTCGACACGATGATGGACAATGACTGGTTCGACTTGGCGCCGCCCAAGTCGCTCGACCGCAATGATTTCACCATTCAGCCGGCGCGGGGCCTGTTACCGGCGGATGGAGCCGCGACGCTGACCGCATTCACCGCGCGGACGGTGGCGCGTGCGCTGGACCATCTGCCGGAGCGGCCGCGTCGCTTGCTGGTCGCGGGCGGCGGGCGGCACAATGCCACGATGCTGGCGATGATCGCCGCCGAGACGGGTCTGACCCCCGAGTCGACCGACACGCTCGGTTGGAACGGCGACGCGCTGGAGGCGCAGGGCTTCGCCTATATGGCGGTGCGCCGGTTGCGCGACCTGCCGATCAGCTTTCCGGGCACGACCGGCGCGCCCGAGCCGATGACCGGCGGCGTCATGCATCACGCCGCCGGCGTGTAGGGTCAGCGGCGGGGCGCGACCTCTGTTCGAACCTTGGCGGGAACCGGGCAGCCATCAACGCTGCGCCATACCGCTAGATGCGGCTCGGCGGCGGGCATTTCGTTAAGCTTGCGGGGGCCGGCTTTGTCCGTGGCGGCGGGGCTGGCCACCCGGTCGCCATGCGGCACGCAGCGCGCTAGGGGCTGACCATGGGTTGGCATGGTGTTCGGCACGTCTTCACCGATGGACGACAAGGTCAGTAACGCAACGAGCAACAGCATCGCCACTCTCCTCCCAAAGAATAGGCGACAGCCTATGCCTTATCGGGCAGGACGGCAATCAGCGCGCGACATAGGCGTCGATCAGCGCGCCGACATAATCGGGCCTCTCGCTGGTCAACTCGGGCGCGGTGCGGCCCTTGCCATAGATGAAGCCGTAGAGCGGATAGGTCGAGCTGCCCAGCCCGTCCGAGTCGCGGAACCAGACGCGCACGCTGCTCCAGTCATTGTTGGGCGACACGTCGAACAGCGTGACGTCCTGTTCGGCATGTCCGCGCTCGCCATTCTGGATAGACCAATTGGCGTGGGTGAGCATCAGCACCCGGTCCTCGACGACGCGGCTGACCACCGCGACATGGCCCAGCGGCAGGCGGCTGGTCTTGGCGAAGACGACGACCGCGCCGACGCGGGGGGCATGTCCGCGCGGATATTTGCCCTCTGCCTGGCTCCACCAGGTCCAGGCATCGCCATAGATCGCGATGCCGGAGGCCTGGCGGGCAAAGGGCACGCACTGCCCGACATAGTCGAGCAGCGAGCGGGCAGGGGCGGGCGATGCGATCGCTACTGCGCAGAGCGACAAAGTTACGGGGGGAACGATGCCTTTCATGGTCACCATGCTGCTTTCGCAGGATTAACCTGGACCTGCCCGATATGGTTAACGCCGTGGCAGGTCGGTAAACGGAGTGTTGCGTACGCCCGGTGGAGGGTACGCGCCGCCATGCCCCTATCCCCGACGCGCGCTCGCGCGGGCTTCGAGCAATTCCCAAAGGCCGCGATGCTGGGTGAGCAATTGGGTGGCGCCGAAGCCGCGTGCGCGGGCGATGCCCATGGCGGGATCGTCGCCATCTACCTCGCGCCCCAAGGGCTCCGGCATCAGGCCGGGGGGCGATTCGATGCCGAAGCGGCGGGCGGCATGGTCGAGCAGTTGGCGGATCATCCGCCAGTCGAGGATCAGGGCGGACACGGCACCGGTCGCACAGCCGCGCCGGTCGGAATTGGCGAGCATCTCAAGCGTATGGCGCAATTGGGTGAGTGCGGTGTCGGCCTGCGCCTGTCCCGGCGTCGAGGGCAACGGACCGGCGGCGGAGGTCAGGTTGGCGAGAAAAGCGCGTTCATGGGCAAAGGCGTTGGACGATCGGATCAGCCAGGGCAGCGTCTCGATCTGGATGCCGCGCGCCATCGCATAATCGATCATGCTGGGGTGATTGCCGTGCACGGTACACAGCGCATGGACCGCATCGGTCAGGTCGTGAAGCAGGGCCTGGGGCAGCAGCAGCGCCTGGACATGCGGATGCCCGGCGCTACCCAGCCTTGCCAGGATAGCGTCGATATCACCGCGTCGGTCATGCTGCATGTCATATGCCGTCGTGATCGTCATGTCCGTTCCGATAAACCTCCCGCCCCCGACCGGGGAGGTACGCCGCCCTTTTGCTCCCGATCCTTGGTCCTATCCGCTTTTCCTTAACGCCGGGTTTACGAATATTCGGGCGGGCGGCATTCCGACCGACGCGGATGCCGCTTTACGGATGCGGGCACGCCCGCGATAACGCGCGCCATGCGCCGGGATACGCGGCGAAACGATGGTTTGGAGTGCTATGGATGCGCAAATGGGTGCTGGGTCTGGCGCTGGCTTCGGTCGGGGTCTCGGTCACGTTCGGACTGGGGGTGCCGGCCATGGCCGCTGATCGGAATGAGAAGGTGGGCGAACTGACCCTGGACCGGGTGTTCGGCAGCCCCGACCTGTCGGGATCGCAGCCGCGCGGATTGCGCCTGTCGCCCGACGGGACGCTGCTGACCTCGCTGCGCCCGCGCGCCGATGAGAAGGAACGGCTCGACCTCTGGGCGCGTGACACGCGCACCGGCGAGGAGCGGATGCTGGTCGACTCCAAGAAGGTCGGCTCGGGCGCCGAACTGTCGGAAGCCGAAAAGATGCAGCGTGAGCGGGCGCGCATCGGCGGGTCGAAGGGGATCGTCGCCTATGACTGGGCACCCGATGGCAAGTCGATTCTCGTGCCGCTCGATGGCGATCTGTACCTTGCCGGGCTGGACGGGCAGGTCCGCCGCCTGACCAACACGCCCGGCGGCGAGCTGAATCCCATCGTCAGCCCCAAGGGCGGCTATGTCAGTTTCGTGCGCGACCAGAATCTCTGGGCCATGCCATTGGCCGGCGGCGAGGCGCGCGCGCTGACCAAGGAGGGCGGCGGCACCGTCCATTTCGGCGAGGCGGAGTTCGTCGCGCAGGAGGAAATGCACCGCTTTACCGGATACTGGTGGAGCCCCGACGAGCGTTACATTGCCGTCGAGCGGTTCGACGATGCGCCCGTCAAGGTCGCGGTCCGCGCGGCGATCGGGGCCGCAGGGACCAAGGTCTATGAACAGCGCTATCCGGCGGCGGGCACGCCCAATGCGCTGGTCGACCTGTACGTCATGAAGGCGGACGGATCGGGGCGGGTGAAGGTCGATCTCGGCAGCAATCCCGACATCTATCTGGCCCGGGTCGACTGGACGCCCGACGGTTCAGCGATGCTGGTTCAGCGCGAGAGCCGCGACCAGAAGACGCTCGACATGCTGCGCGTCGATCCCAAGACCGGCAAGTCGACCCTATTGTTCACCGAGCGTTCGGGCGACCGGAGCTGGCTGAACCTGTCCGACGCCTATCGCCCGATGAAGGACGGCAGCCTGATCTGGCGGTCGGAGCGGGACGGTTATGGCCATCTCTATCGCTTCGCGGACGGCCAGTGGACGCAGCTGACCAAGGGGCCCTGGGTCGTGACCGGCCTAGTCGGCGTCGACGAAGCCAAGGGCCGGCTCTATTTCACCGGGCTGAAGGACGATGTGCTCGAACAGCATCTCTATGCCGTCGACATCGCACAGCCCAACGTCATCACCCGCCTGACCGAGCGCGGCTATACCAACAGCGCGTCGATGGACTCCTCGGCCAGCCGCTTCATCGTGTCGCGCTCCAGCCCGACCCAGCCGACGCAAATCTATCTGGCCGATACGACGGGCAAGCGGCTGAACTGGATCAACGAGAATGCGATTGTCGCGGGGCACCCCTATGCGCCTTATCTCGCCAGCCACCGCGAGACGAAATTCGGTACGATCAAGGCCGATGACGGCACGACGCTCTATTGGGAAATGATCACGCCCAAGCTCGTGCCCGGCAAGCGCTACCCCGTCTTCTTCCAGCATTATGGCGGCCCCGGCACCGGCCAGCAGGTGACGCGCGGCTGGCAGGGCGCGCTGCCGCAATATCTGGTCGATCAGGGCTGGATCTTCTTCCAGATCGACAATCGCGGCTCGTATAATCGCGGCAAGGCGTTCGAGGATGCCATCTATCATGCGATGGGCACGGTCGAGGTTGCCGATCAGTTGGCGGGCGCGAACTATCTGAAGTCGCTGCCGTTCGTTGATCCGAACAAGATCGCGACCTATGGCTGGTCGTATGGCGGCTATATGTCGATCAAGATGCTGGAGAAGACGCCGGGTGTCTATGCCGCCGCCGTGTCGGGCGCGCCGGTGACCGACTGGCAGCTTTACGATACCCATTATACCGAGCGTTATCTGGGCGACCCACGCACCGATCCGCAAAGCTATGCGACGTCGCAGGCGATTACGGATGCGGCGAAGATCCGCGATCCGTTGATGCTGATCCACGGCATGGCGGACGACAATGTCTTCCTCGACAATGCGACGGCCTTCGCCGCCGAGATGCAGAAGACGGACACGCCGTTCGAGATGATGCTCTATCCCGGCCAGACCCACCGGGTCGGCGGGCCGGGCGTCTCGCAGCATCTGTGGCACACGATCCTGAACTTCCTCGACCGGACGGTGAAGGATAAGCCGACGAAGTAACCCGATCCTCCCCGGTACGGGGAGGGGGACCATGCGAAGCATGTTGGAGGGGGCGTGCCGCGAGGGGTGACCTTTGTGGCACGCCCCTCTCCGTCAGCGCTGGCGCGCTGCCACTTCCCCGTAACGGGGAGGGTTTACGGATCTGCACATGGCATTTCTGAAGACCTTCCACCTCTGGCCGTTCCTCGACACGGCAATCAGCTATCTGACCGCCTTCATCCTCGGCACCGTGATCGGGGCGGAGCGGCAGTATCGTCAGCGCACCGCCGGGCTTCGCACCAATGCGCTGGTCGCGATCGGCGCGGCGGCGTTCGTCGATCTCGGCCAGCGGCTGGGCGGCGATGTCGAATCGATCCGGATCATCGCCTATGTCGTCTCCGGCATCGGCTTTCTGGGCGCGGGCGTCATCATGAAGGAGGGGATGAACGTCCGCGGGCTGAACACCGCCGCGACCCTTTGGTGCTCGGCGGCGGTCGGGTCGATCGCGGGCAGCGACATGGTGGCCGAGGCCGTGCTGCTGACCATCGTCGTCCTCCTCGCCAACACGGCGCTGCGTCCGCTGGTCGACGCGATCAACCGCTTCCCCGTCGAGGGGCGGCATATCGAGGCGACCTATTCGGTCAGCCTGACGACCGATGCGGCGAATGCCGGCCCGGTCGGCGACCTGCTGGTCGAGCATCTGGAAGGCGCAGGGCTGCCAGTCGGCGAACTCGAAACCGAGGAACTGGGCGAAGGCCAAATGACGGTCACTGCGACCCTGACCAGCACCATCGTTGAGGCGGGCGAACTGGATCGGATCACCGATCATTTCCAGACCGTTCACGGCATTGTCCATGCCACCTGGGCAGCGAGCACCCACGATTGATGCGACAGCCGGATGATTCTGCGCTGTCACCCCGGCGAAGACGGAGGTTCAGCGGTAACGCTCTTGCCCCTAAACCCCCGCTTGCCCTTGCCAAACGCGCACTTTTCGCAAAGTTGGTGGACGCGTCCGCGCAATGACGCTACCGGCTCACGCTTCCGAGTGGAGGGTTTAATGGGTTATCGCGTGGTGGTCGCCGGGGCGACGGGCAATGTCGGCCGGGAAATGATCAACATTCTGGCGGAGCGGGAATTCCCGATCGACGAGATCGCGGTCGTCGCGTCCTCGCGCAGCCAGGGCGACCAGATCGAATTTGGTGAGACCGGCAAGATGCTCACCATCAAGAATATCGAGCATTTCGATCCGACCGGCTGGGACATGGCGCTGTTCGCGATCGGATCCGACGCGACCAAGGTCTATGCCCCCAAATTCGCCGCCGCCGGTTGCGTCGTGATCGACAATTCGTCGCTCTATCGCATGGACCCGGACGTGCCGCTGATCGTGCCGGAAGTGAACCCGGATGCGATCGATGGCTACAAGGCCAAAAACATCATCGCAAATCCCAACTGCTCGACCGCGCAGATGGTGGTGGCGCTGAAGCCGCTCCACGACAAGGCGACGATCAAGCGTGTCGTCGTCGCAACCTATCAGTCCGTCTCGGGCGCGGGCAAGGCGGGCATGGACGAGCTGTTCGAGCAGAGCCGCAACATCTTCGTCGGCGACCCTGCCGAGCCGAAGAAGTTCACCAAGCAGATCGCGTTCAACGTGATCCCGCACATTGACAGCTTCCTGGACGACGGCTCCACCAAGGAAGAGTGGAAGATGGTGGCCGAGACCAAGAAGATCCTCGATCCCAAGGTGAAGGTCACGGCGACCTGCGTCCGCGTGCCGGTGTTCGTCGGCCATTCCGAGGCGCTGAACATCGAGTTCGAGGACGAGATCTCGGCGCAGGAAGCGCAGGACATCCTGCGCGAGGCCCCCGGCGTCATGCTGATCGACAAGCGCGAGGACGGCGGATACGTCACGCCGATCGAATGCGTCGGCGACTATGCGACCTTCATCAGCCGCGTGCGCGAGGACTCGACGGTCGACAATGGCCTGTCGCTGTGGTGCGTGTCGGACAATCTGCGCAAGGGTGCCGCGCTGAACGCCGTGCAGATCGCCGAACTGCTCGGCCGTCGTCACCTGAAGAAGGGTTGAGAAGACCTGCTTCCTCCCCTTGCAGGGGAGGTGG
>NZ_BBJS01000051.1 GCF_000739895.2 Sphingomonas paucimobilis NBRC 13935 | reverse complement strand
GGGGATCGATCAAGCGCGCTTCAGATCGCACCGGAAAAAGTGTTGCATTGGGCCGGATCGCCCGTCTCCATGCCCCGGCGCAGCCAGCGCATCCGCTGCTCCGAGGTGCCATGGGTGAAGCTGTCGGGCACCACCCGTCCGGTAGACTCGCGCTGGAGCGTATCGTCGCCAATGGCGCGAGCGGCGGTCATGCCTTCCTCGACATCGCCGGGCTCCAGCCGATCGCGATTCTTCGCGGCCCAGACGCCGGCATAGCAATCGGCCTGCAATTCCAGCCGGACGGACAGGGCATTGCCCTCCGCCTCGCCTGCCGCCTGCTGTGCGCGGCGGACTTGATCCGAGGTGCCGAGCAGGTTCTGGATGTGATGGCCGAACTCGTGCGCGACGACATAATAGCGCGCGAAGTCGCCCTTCGCGCCGAACCGGTTGGCGAGTTCATCGAAGAAGCTGGTGTCGAGATAAATGCCATTATCGGTTGGGCAATAGAAGGGGCCCATGGCCGCCTGCGCCGCGCCGCAGCCCGACTGGCCCGATCCGCTAAAGAAGCGCAGGCCCGGGGGCGAGAAGCGCTGCCCGGATTCGGCGAAGATCTTTTCCCAGGTGTTCTGGGCGTTGCTGAACGCTTGGCAGGTTTCTCGGCGCTCGGGTGACGCCTCGCAGACCTGGCGGACGCTTTCGCCACCGCCGGCCGATCCCGCCGTGCGGGTGACCGGCGCATTGCTGCCACTGCCGCTGCCACCGCCGTTCAACAGGCCCAGCGGGTTCATGCCCAGTACCGCCAGGATGATGAGGACGACGATGATCCCGCCGCAGCCGAAGCGGCTGCCGATCAGCGGCAACAGGCCGAACAGCAGGCCGCCGCCACCGCCGCCGAACCCGCCGCCGCCCCGCGCCTCGCCGACGTCGATATCGTTGTCATAATCGTCGAGCCGCATCGTGCGTTACCCCTTTCGTCCTCGCCCACCTATCGGGTCTTGCCCAATGAACCCCCAAGCCCTTCCGGCGGTTGCACGCGCGGATGCCAAGCCGCATGGTGCGGCCCATGGCAAGGAGAAGCGCATGTTCCTGAAGGGCAAGACAGCGGTCATTTCGGGCTCCACCTCGGGCATCGGCCTGGCCTATGCCAGGGCGCTGGCGGCGGAGGGGGCGGCCGTCATGCTGAACGGCTTTGGCGATGCCGATGCGATCGAGGCGAACCGCGCCGCCCTGGAACAGGCGAGCGGCGCCGCTGCCCTCTATGATCCCGCCGACATGACCAAGCCCGACGAAATCGCCGCGATGATCGAGCGGGCGGCGGCGGAGACGGGATCATGCGACATCGTCATCAACAATGCCGGTATCCAGCATGTCGCGCCGATCACCGAATTCCCGGTCGAGAAATGGGATGCGATCATCGCGATCAACCTATCCTCGGCCTGGCACATGATGCGCGCCGCCATTCCGCATATGCGCGCGAAAGGCTGGGGCCGGATCATCACCACCGCCTCGGCGCACAGCCTGGTCGCCAGCCCCAACAAGTCCGCTTATGTCGCGGCCAAGCATGGCGTGGTCGGCATCACCAAGACGGTGGCGCTGGAGGTGGCGACCGACGGCATCACCGCCAATTGCATCTCGCCCGGCTATGTCTGGACGCCGCTGGTCGAGAACCAGATTCCGGATACGATGAAGGCGCGCGGCCTGACCCGCGACCAGGTAATCGAGGATGTGCTGCTGAAGGCGCAGCCGACCAAGGAGTTCGTCACCATCGAACAGGTCGCGGCGCTGGCTCTCTTCCTGTGCCGCGACGAGGCCAAGTCGATCACCGGCGCCAATCTGTCGGTCGATGGCGGCTGGACCGCGCAGTGATGCGTGCGCGCAAGCCATATTGGCTCGCCCTTGTTTTAGGTCTTTCGGTCGCCGGCGGCGCGAGCATCGCCCATGCGTCACGGCGCCAGGCCGAGGCGGTCGACTGGCGTCGCGCCGCCACCGAGGCGGATCGCCAGCGCCTGCGCAATTGGCGAGAGGCGTGGATCAAGGGGCTGGCTCAAGCGCGTCGCGGAGGCTGGGCCAGCGACGTGGCGGCATTGGGCAATCTCGCCAATCCCGATCGATCGATCGCCGAACCCGGTCTGCCCGATGGCGATTATCGCTGCCGCACGATCAAGCTGGGATCGCAGGGCCGAAGCACGCTGGCCTATGTCGCCTATCCCTATTTCCGATGCCGCGTGTCGGACGGCGGCAAGCAACTGGTCAAGCTGACGGGCTCGCAGCGGATGATCGGGCGCATCTATCCCGATACCGATGCGCGCAGCGTCTTTCTGGGCACATTGATGCTGGGGGATGAAGAGCGGTCCTATGATTATGGGCAGGACCGGGCGCGCGACATGGCGGGTGTGGTCGAGCGGGTCGACGAACGCGTCTGGCGGGTCGCCTTTCCCTATCCGGCTTATGAATCGCTCTTGGATGTCGTCGAGCTGGTGGCCGATCGCGGTAAAGCGGCTGTCGGTGCGGGGGCGGTTGGAAGTGCCGGGGCCGGGGGCAACTGACCGATCGACGAGCCCAAAGCCGGCAGGGGCGGCAGCGAGGCGAGATAGGCCTTGCCTGACATGCCCAGCACGGTGACCCTGTCGGCATTGGCGCTCGCCACCGCTTTCAAAAAGGACCGCGGTTTCTTCATCAGCTCCGGATGGTCCAGCCCGGCCAGTCCCAGCCGCCGGGCGGCTTCCTGAACGAAATGGACGCAGTTGCGGCGGTTCAGGTTATAATGGCCATCGCCGATCTTGTCGTCCCAGGCCGCGACCAGCGCCAAAATGTCGGCATATTGCGCGTCGGTCATGACATAGGAAAACTGCGCGTCGCTGGTTGAAATGTAGAACGGCTTGGAGATGTCGAGCCGCCCCGGCACCGTGCCCATCAGGATGGCGGGGGATACCGATTTGGCGGTGAAACCGTAATTGGCGTCGACGGGCTGGCCGGTCGCATCCACCGTGCCGCGCAGCGAGAAGAAGGCATGGGGAAAGCTGTTGCCCAGCTCATGGCTCCAGAAGGTGATCGTCACCGCAGCCTGCGCCGGCCATGCGCATCCGATCCACAGCAAGAAGGAGAACGCGATTCGCATCGGCTTGGTCATGACCCCGCTCATAGCGTAGCTTGGGGCGCGGCCGTAGCCGCATTTTCGTGCTTTTCCGGACGTATATAGATGGATGACAGGCTGGGCACGGCGCGGCGCAGGTCGTCCTCCAGCATCTCGATCATCGTCTCGGCGGCCCCCATGGGCAGATTGTCGACAAAATCCGCGCTGATCGCGGCGAAGATGCTGTCGGGGGCGGTGTGGATGGTGCGGATGTGGTTCACATGGCTGATCCATGGGCGGTCGGCGACGATGGCCCGGATCGTCTCGACCACCGCCGGATCGGCCCGCTCGCCGATCAACAGTCCCTTGGCCTCGCGCGCCAGCAGGATGGCGACCAAGCCCAGGACCAGACCGATCAGGATCGAGGCGACGCCGTCGATGCGCGGATCGTTGAGGCTGTGCGACAACCATACCCCCAGCCCGGCGATGACGAGCCCGGCCAGCGCCGCCGAATCCTCGAACAGCACGATGAAGCCGGGCGGGTCCTTCGACTCATGGATCGCCTGCCACCAGCCGGCATCGCCCTTCGATCGGCGGAACTCACGCACCGCGATCGTCCAGGACGCGCCCTCCAATGCGAAGGCGATCGCCAGCACGATATAATTGACCGTCGGGTCGCGCAGCGGTTCGGGATCGCGAACGTGCAGCCAGCCCTCATAGATGGAGATGCCGGCGCCCAGCGCGAAGATCAGGATGGCGACGACGAACGCCCAGAAATAGAGTTCGCGGCCATAGCCGAAGGGATGGATAGCGTCAGGCCCACGCTTGGCGCGTTTCTGGCCATAGAGCAGCAGGATCTGGTTGCCGCTGTCGACGACCGAGTGAACGCCCTCGGTCAGCATCGACGACGACCCGGTGATACCCGCCGCAATGAACTTGGCGACGCCGATGCCCAGATTGGCCGCCAGCGCGCCGTACAGGACGATATTTTCGCGGATGCGCGCGGTCAGGCCGGTGTCGGGCATGGAGCGCTAAGCGTCCGATCCGGCGCGTTGTTCCGCCCCGAAAACAAACCCCGCCGACGGATGCCGGCGGGGTGCCTCCTTCCCCAAGGAAGTCATTGACGGGTGGGGCTTGCCCCTCGACATCGCTCAAGGCGAACGGAGGTTGGCATGTATTCTAACCACCGTTCAGCCTGAGCCCTTCGGCTGGCTGGCAAGCCAGCCGCTCAGGATAAACTTCGGCGCGTTGCGCCGAAGTCGAAGGCCGAGGGATCACCTCAAGAGGCGATCCGCCCCAGTCGGTGATACAGATGCGCGAACTTCACCGAGCGGGGATCGTCCGCGACGCGCTTGACGTGTTCGGCGACGGCTTCCTTCATCAGCTCGAAGTCTTCCGTCGAGAAGACGGCGCGGCTGCGTTGGGGTTCGGTCTGCATGGCATGTCTCCTTGTCAAAGTCGGTGATCAGGCCGCCTGTTCGAACTGGGCGGTTTCGGTCGATTCGGCGAGCGCGGTGGTCGAGCTGTCGCCGCCGGCCGCAGTCTGCGCCACCAGGTCGAAATAGCCGGTGCCCACCTCGCGCTGGTGGCGGGTCGCGGTATAGCCATCGGCCTCGGCGGCGAATTCGGCCTGTTGCAGTTCCGAATAGGCCGCCATGCCCCGGTCGCGATAGCCGCGCGCCAGTTCGAACATCCCGAAGTTCAACTGGTGGAAACCCGCCAGCGTGACGAACTGGAACTTGTACCCCATCGCCCCGATCTCCCGCTGGAAGCGGGCGATGTCGTCGCGGTCGAGATTCTTCTCCCAATTGAAGCTGGGCGAGCAATTATAGGCCAGCATCTTGTCGGGATGCTCGCGCTTGATCGCCTCGGCGAAGCGGCGCGCGTCGTCGAGATTGGGCTTGGACGTCTCCCACCACAACAGGTCGGCATGGGGGGCGAAGGCCAGCCCGCGCTTGATGCAATGGTCGACGCCGGTGCCCTCCTTCAGGCGATAGAAGCCTTCGGCCGTCCGTTCGCCGGTCAGGAATTCACGGTCGCGCTCATCCACCTCGGACGTGATCAGCCGCGCGCTTTCGGCATCCGTACGGGCGCAGATGATCGTCGGCACGCCCGACACGTCGGCCGCCAGCCGCGCCGCATCCAGATTGCGGATATGCGTCTGGGTGGGGATCAGCACCTTGCCGCCCAGATGGCCGCACTTCTTTTCCGAGGCGAGTTGATCCTCGAAATGCACACCCGCCGCGCCCGCCGCGATATAGGCCTTCATGATCTCGAAGCAGTTGAGGGGGCCACCGAACCCGGCCTCGGCATCGGCGACGATCGGCGCGAACCAGTCGCGCGTCGTGCCACCCTCGGCATGTTCGATCTGGTCGGCGCGAGCGAGCGTCGCGTTGATCCGCCGCGCAAGCTCCGGCCCGGCATTGGCGGGGTAGAGCGACTGGTCGGGATACATTTGCCCCGCCGTGTTGGCGTCGGCCGCGACTTGCCAGCCCGACAGATAGATCGCCTTCAACCCGGCGCGCACCATCTGCATCGCCTGATTGCCCGACAATGCACCCAGTGCATGGACATAATCCTCGCTCTTCAGCAACTCCCACAGCTTCAGCGCGCCGCGACGAGCCAGCGTGTGTTCGATGGTGACCGAACCACGCAGACGCTGGACATCGGCCGGGCTGTACGGGCGCTCGATCCCGTCAAACCGCCCGGCAGGGGCGGGAACCAGATCGGAGAAGCTCTGCGTCATTTCCTTGTCCTTTACAAAATCGCTGTCCTTGCTGATGAGAATGGCGTCGATCGGTGTGCGCGAACAGGAAAAGAGCGGAAATGCCGGGTGGTGGGGTCATTGATCGCAGTTACTCAAAAGTCATGATGTAAAGAATTGACAAGCCTTAATGATGGGCCCAGCCTGTCCTTGAGAGAGGAGACGGTATGAGCACGGCAAAGCTGATCGCGGGGCATGCGGTGCGGCGGCTGCGCCGTCAGCAGGGCTTGTCACAGGCGGCGATGGCCGAGATGCTCGATATCTCGCCCAGCTATCTGAACCTGATCGAGCGCAACCAGCGGCCGGTATCGGCAGCGCTGCTCGTCCGGCTGGTCGAGACGTTCGATTTCGATCCCCGCGCGCTGACGGCGGATGCGCCGGGGGGCGGCGCGGCAGCGATGCGGCGGCGGCTGGCCGATCCGATGTTCGCCGATTTGGAGATCGACCGTGCCGAGTTGGAGGAATGGCTGGCCGCAGCACCCGGCGGGGTAGAGGCGTTCGCCCGCGCCTTCGATCGTTGGAGCGGGGAGGGGGCAACGGTCGCCGCTCCGATGGCCATCGACCCGACGGTGCAGGTCCGCCGCGAGATCGAGCGCTGGCGTAACCATTTTCCCGATCTCGATGCCGCTGCCGAGACGCTGGCCGATGAATTGCGCATGGGTGCCGCCGATCTCTATGGTGCATTGGCGGAGCGGCTGCGCGTCCGCCATGCGCTGGCCATTCGTATCCTGCCGATCGAGATCCTGCCCGACACGCTCGTCCGGCTCGATCTGCACGCGCGGCAAATCCAATTGTCGGAAATGCTGGAGGGCCCCGCACGGGTCTTTGCGCTGGCGATGCAGCTCGGCCTGTTGGAAGCGCGCAGCGAGATCGATGCGCTGACGCGGGGGGCGGCGTTCGGCGACCGCACGGCCGAACGCCTGTTCCGCCGCTATCTCGGCCAGTATTTCGCCGCCGCCCTGATCATGCCCTATGCCCGTTTCCTGCGCGCCTGCGAGGCGACCGGCTATGACCTGGGCATCCTGCAACGCCGGTTCGGCGTGTCGCGCGAGCAATTGGCGCATCGACTGACGACGCTGGGCCGGGTCGGCGCGCGGGGCCTGCCCTTTTTCCTGATGCGGCTCGATCGCGCGGGGCAGGTGTCCAAACGCTATGCCGGGGCGGCCAATCCGGCACTGGTCGAGGCGGAGGGGCGCTGCCCGCTTTGGGGGGCGCTCGCCATGGTCGATCGACCAGGCGAGACGCTCACTGAATTGGTCGAGTTGGAGGGCGGCGTTCGGTTCCTGACCCTGGCGCAGGGTGAGGTCAAGGCGGGGCGTTCCGCGAGCGGGGTGGTGGCGCGCTTCACCATCGTCTTGGGGCTGGAGGCGTCGCTGGCCGAAGGGTTGGCGGCGGCACGGGGACGTGATTTGAAGGGCGCGGCCACGCCGATCGGGCCGGGGTGCCGACGCTGCATCCGCGTCGAATGCCCGCAGCGATCCCACCCGCCTTCGGGACGCAGCCTGCTGACCACCGAACGCGAGCGACGGGTCGCGTCGCTCGTCTTCGCGGGAGACTGAGGGTCTCTTCACAATTTTTAAGCATCGCGGATGTAAAATCCGCGTGATGAAAGATTTGCCGCGTCGCCGTCGATCTTTGCAGTTTCGTTTTGCGGCGATGCTGGCGGTCGGATTGCTGGTTTCCCTGGCGCTCAGCGGCTTCGGCTTGCTGCTGGGCAGCGAACTTTTGGCCACGGTCAAGGCCAACCGCCATATGACCGCAGTGATTACCCGCCATGACGATGAGGACGCCCGGTTGCGCGCGCTGCGCATCGCGATCGGTGATCTGACCCGCGAGGTGGAAAAGGGCCGCCCCATCGCCGCTGCACGCTGGCGGCCGCTGGAACGCACGACGATCGCGGGGCTGGCGACACCGCTGATGGCCGAACCCGGCTTGCCCCCCGGGCGTTCGGGATGCCCTGGCCTATGAGCATCAGACGGAGCGACGCTTCGCCGATGCCGCGCTGGCCCTGATGGCCGATGCACGCCATGGCGCCGCCTCGGTCAAAAGGCGGATGCCGGCTTTCGTCGCCAGCCTGCACAGTCTGGAACAGGCGCGACAGAATTCGCACGAACGGCTCAACCGGGAACTGGCCGCGCGTGGAGTTCAGGTCGAGCAACTGGCGCGCCATGCGCTGATCCAGGTGGCGCTGGCCGGGCTGTTGATCCTGCTCTTCGTCACCCTGTTGATCGTCTGGTTGCGCAAGCGGATCATGCGGCCGTTGCTCGACATCGTGGCGGCGATCCGGACGATGAACGAAGGCCATCCGCTGGCCCCGTTGCCCATGGCGGCCGACCGCGATGAGATAGGCGAGCTGGCACGCGGCCTCGATACCCTGTCGCGGGCCAGTGCGGAACGCGAGCGGATTCAGCGTCAGGTCGAATATCTGGCGCATCATGATCCGCTGACCGGGCTGGTCAATCGCGTGGTGTTTGCCGAGCGGCTGGCGACACTGTTGCTGGCGGGCCAGCGGATCGCATTGCTGGCCATCGATCTGGATGGGTTCAAGGGCGTCAACGACACGCTGGGCCATGCCACCGGTGACAAGATGCTGATCCGGACGGCGGCGCTGCTGGTGGCGGCCGTCGGCGCGGAGGATGTCGTGGCGCGGATCGGCGGCGATGAGTTCGCGATCCTACACCGTCTGTCGGCCGAGGAAGAGGATGCCAGCGCGCTGGTCGACCGCATCTTCACGATCGCGGCGGCCGATTGCGCGGTGCCTGCGATCCGTCTGAGCATCGGTATCGCCTTGTCGCAACGCCACGCGCAGGAGGGGGACGAGCTTCACGCCTGTGCCGATATCGCGCTGTACCGGGCCAAGGCGGACGGCCGCAACCGCGCGCGCCTTTATGATGCCGCGATGGATGAGGAGCGTCGGCAGCGGCGCTGGCTGGCGCACGAGCTGCGCCATGCCGCGCCGCGCGGCGAACTCTATCTCGCCTTTCAGCCGATCGCCGATTGCGCCACGCGCCGGATCATCGGGCAGGAAGCGCTGGCCCGCTGGACCCATCCGGCCCTCGGCCCCGTCTCGCCCGATATCTTCATCTCCATCGCCGAGGAAAATGGCCTGATCGCCGAGATCGGCCAGCATCTGTTGGTCGAGGCATTGACGGTCGCCCGGTCCTGGTCATCCGAATGGATGCTGGCGATCAACCTGTCGCCGGTGCAGTTGCGCGACCCGGTTATGGCGAAGCAGATGCTGGCGACCATCGCCGCCAGGGGCTTCGATCCGAACCGGCTGGAGGTGGAGGTCACGGAGGGCGTCCTGATCGACGAGCGCGAGACTGCGACGGCCAATTTGCGCGCCTTGCGCGCCGCCGGCGTGCGGATCGTGATGGACGATTTCGGGACCGGCTATGCTTCGCTCAGCAGCCTGCAGCAATTCCCGTTCGACAAGATCAAGATCGATCGCAGCTTCGTCGCGGGCATGAACGCGCATGGGCCGGCGCTATCCATCGTCCGGGCCTCGATCGGCCTGGGGCGTAGCCTGAACATCCCGATCGTCGCGGAGGGGGTCGAAACCGAGCAGCAATATGCGGCGCTCGATGCCCTGGGGTGCCAGCAGATCCAGGGATATCTGATCGGCCGGCCGACCAGCTACCAGGCGAAAGCCGCCTGATCATGGCCGGGGGCGGCCGATATATCCTTGATCAGGCGAATGATTTCGTGGCCGGTATAGGGTTTGGGCACGAAGCGCACGCCCACCGGTAACTCGGCCGGATCATAACCCTGTTGTCCCGAGGTAACGATCACGGGCACGTGCGGATGCGTCTCCCGCACCCGCTCCGCCAAGGTCGCGCCGTCCATCGAGCCGGGCATGACGACATCGGTAAAAATCGCGCCGATCCCCGGATGATGGTCCAGAAGATTCAGCGCTTCGTCGGCGGAACTCGCTTGGATGACCTTATATCCCGCATCTTCCAGTGCGAATTGCGTATGGAGCAGCAATAGATATTGATCGTCGACCACCAGGATGGTGCGCGGCATTGAAGTCATAGGATATGAATACCTTGGCCATCCATTTGGTTTCAATCTTAACCTGTTTTATGAAGCTCAGGCGCCTGCCGCATCCAGTCGCGCAAGCTGATCGTCCGAAAGGCGGAGCCGCATGGCGGGGGTCAGTTCCAACAATTGCTTGACGCTGGTCGCGCTGGCGATGGGCGCGGTGACACCCGCCTGCGCCATCAGCCATGCAAGCGCGACCTGGGCGGGTGTCGCTCCGGTTTCCTCGGCCACGTCGTCGAGCGCCGCCAGTATCTCGGCGCCCTTGCCCCGGAGCAGTTCACCCATTTTCTGGCCACGTACGCTCTGCGATAGATCGGCCTCGCTGCGATATTTGCCAGTCAGGAAGCCGGAGGCGAGGCCGTAATAGGGCACGACGCCGACATTCTCGGTGACGCAATAATCCTGAAGCTCGCCCTCATATTTGTGGCGGCTGACCAGATTATATTCGGGTTGCAGCACATGATAGCGCGGCAGGCCCGCCTCGCGCGCCGCGTCATTGGCGCTCTTCAAACGGGCGGCGTGGAAGTTGGAGGCGCCGATCACCCGGACCTTGCCCGCCTCGACCAGCTTGGCGAAAGCCTCCATCACCGCCTCTTGCGGCTGATCCTCATCATCCTGATGCGCGAAATACAGGTCGATACGGTCGGTGCCCAGCCGCTTGAGCGACGCTTCCGCCGCCGCCGCGATCCGGGCGGGGGCCAGTTTCTCACCGCCTTCGCCGGGCAGCATCCCGACCTTGGTGGCGATCAGCACCTGGTCTCGCTTGCCGCTGGCCTTCAGCCATTCGCCGATCATCGTCTCGGACTCGCCGCCCCGATGGCCGTCGACCCAGGCGGAATAGACGTCTGCCGTATCGATCATCGTACCACCCTGGTCGACAAAGGCGTCGAGCACCGCGAAACTCGCCACCCGGTCCGCGGTCCAGCCGAAGACGTTGCCGCCCAGCACCAGCGGCGCGATCATCAGGTCGGTCGAGCCCAGGCGGCGAAGCGGCAGATCGGTCATGACGGCATCAGCTTTCGTTATCGGTGGATGTCGCCGCCCCAACGTCCGAAGGGGCGATCGCGTTCAGATCGACCGCATTGGCGTCGAGCATCGCGGCGGCCTCGTTCAACTGGCGGTTCTCCTCCTCGCTCAACCCCTGGGGCTGGTCATTGGAGGAACAGGCGGCAAGCACCAGCAGCGCGGCGGCGGTCAGGATACGGATCATGCCCATGATCATGCCAAAGCCAGCCCCGCGAAGGGAAGGGGGAACCCGGCAGGTGGCCGCATGCGTTGTGACGATCTGCTTTTCCGTCACGAGGTCATCGTCATGCTCGCATCGTTCAAAATGGGTCTGGTCGGCGGACAACGGGCGATGACGCCGCTCGCCGCCGTGTCGATCGCCGCCGCGCGGGGCGAATTGTCGCTGGGCAAGGGCGTGCTTCGCTGGCTGGCGAACCCGGTCGTCGCGGTGGGCACGCTGGCGCTCGCGATCGGCGAGATGGCGGGCGACAAGCAGAAGACGGCGCCCGACCGGATCGTGCCGATCGGCTTGGCGGCGCGCTTCACAACCTCGGCGATTGCCGGCGCGGCGCTCGCCTCCCCCAAGCATCGCTGGCTGGGTGCCGCCATCGGTGGTGTGACGGCGGTGGTCGCCTCCTATCCCGGCTGGCGCGGGCGCATGGCGGCGCTGGGACGCTATGGCCAGACGAAGACGGGTTTTGCCGAGGACGCGGCGGTTTTGGCAGGCGCGGTCGGCATCGTACGAGGGTGGCGAGGGTAGCAGCTATTCGCCAGATAAGGCGTTGAATATGCTTAAAATGGTGCCGGAATGTTGCGGCTTATCGAGACATGGTTGGGTTCGCGCGCGTCGAAGCGTACCTCCGTTACGGTTCGACCCGGCGTTCCGAGCCATAAGACAAAGCCGTTCGGACTAGCCGATATGTTCCATGGCTTGAGATGCGCCAATTCGTAAGGGATTTTCGCGCCCCTATTGCACAATTCCGAATTGGTTTGATCGGTGCATTGGATCACGAATTTTGCCTTGCCGAAGCGAAGGCGATCCAGTTGTTCGAGAACAGCGAAACCCTGCGATGTTTCGACGCCGGGGTTCAAATGGACATAATCGGCGGTCGGGCATCTGGACGGCTTTGCTCGCGCGATCTCCGTCGTCTGATAGTGATCTTTGGGCATCGCACGATCCAGCGCGTCATTGGGATCGGCGCGGAAGCGGACGGTCCATCGTCTCCTCGTGCAGCCTTGCACTGTCGCAGACGGACGCTCAACCAGATTGGCGTCGATGACGCCGGGCGCATTTATTCCTCCGGCGGGTGCGACGAAGGCCTCGATGCGCCCATGATCCACGCCTTTCAAAAGACGTTCGCCAGCGACAGGAGGTGGAAGTCGCCTTGCCTCCCCAAAGGACAAGGCGGCTTCCGGCTGTAGGATCATCAAGGGCAAAAGGATCACGCGTTTCTCACGCTGACGTCATAGAGCTTTTCATGCCTGTCAGAATGGCTGGGTCACAAGCCCTGTCGCTGGAAACGCCGTCCACTTCTCCTGTGACTTCGCGCTTTCCAGCACCGCCTCGACGAACGCCATTGTCCGCAGGCCCGACTCCAGCCCCGGATACCAGTCCGCTGCGCCCGGCGCTTCGCCCCCGGCGGCACTACCGTCACGCAACGCCCCCGCGACCGCGCGGTACAGGTTGCCGAATGCTTCGATATAGCCCTCCGGATGACCCGAGGGGATGCGCAGGCGAGGCAGGGTCGTGGGGCTGAGCCCCGGCCCGCCGGCCCGGACGATCTCGGCGGGGCGGTCGAGCCAGCGCAGGGTCAGGGTGTTGGGCTCCATCTGCGACCATTCCAGGCCGCCCTTCTCGCCATGGATCCGCAGCCGCAGGCCATTCTCCTCACCCGCCGCCACCTGTGTCGCGCGCAGCGTGCCGCGCACGCCGTCCGCGAAACGCAGCAGGACGTTGACGTCGTCATCGAGCATCCGTCCCGCAACATGGGTGGTCACATCGGCCGACAGCGCCTCGACCTTCAGGCCGGAGACATGTTCGGCCAGTTGAAAGGCATGGGTGCCGATATCGCCCAGTGCACCGCCCAGGCCGGCGCGTGCCGGATCGGTCCGCCATTCGGCCTGCTTGTTGCCCTCGCGGTCGAGCGGGCTGCTCAGCCAGCCCTGGACATATTCGACATGGACCAAGCGGATGGCACCGAAATCACCACGCGCGACACGCGCGCGCGCCTCCTCGACCAGCGGATAGCCGCTATAGGTGAAGGCGAGCGCGTAAAGCTGGCCCGACGCTCGCGCGGCCTCTGCAATCGCCTGCGCCTCGGCGAGGTTCATCGCCATCGGCTTTTCGCTGAACACCGGGAAGCCGGCATCGAGCGCGGCGATCGCCATCGGCGCATGGAGATGATTGGGCGTGACGATCGCGACCGCGTCGATCCGCTCCGCTTCGGGCCGCGCGCGTTCGTCGGCCAGCAGCGCGTCGAGCGTGTCGTGCACGCGCGCCGGGTCGAGACCCAGTTGCTCCCCCGTCCGCCAGTTGCGCGCCGGGTCGCTGCTGAAGGCGCCCGCGACCAGTTCCCAATCGCCGTCGAGGACTGCCGCCATCCGGTGCACGCCGCCGATGAACGCGCCCTCGCCACCGCCCGCCATCGCCAGCTTCAACTTGCGTCCCGCCATCATCCTCTCCCCTCATGCGCGTCGCTCGAAAGGCGACATTGGATGCTTGCAAGCCATGGGTTTAACGGTAAACTCTGAGTCGAACCAGCGAATCTGGACAAGAAAATTTCAGGAGAGAGAGGATGAGGCAACTCGTCTGGTTGGCCGCGATTCCCGGTACGATCGCCATCATGCTGGCGGCGCAGGCGCCATCGACCGCGCAGACCGCGCTGGCAGCGGGTGCCCAGGCCTTTGCCGCGTGCCGGGCGTGCCATACGCTCAACAAGGGCGGCCGCAATGGGGTCGGCCCCAATCTCAACGGCGTGTTTGGGCGGCAGGCGGGCACGGTCCCCGGCTTCAACTATTCGCCTGCGATGAAGGCGTCGGGGCTGAAATGGGACGACAAGACGCTGAATGAATTCATCGCCGCGCCGATGAAGAAAGTGCCGGGCACGCGGATGCCGATCGGCGTCGCCGATCCCGCCAAGCGCGCCGCGCTGATTGCCTATCTCAAGGCCGAGACCGCCAAGTGAGTGCGACGCCCAGCATGCACGGGCCGGGCATCTTCCTGGCCCAGTTCATGGGCGATGCCGCGCCGTTCGATACGCTCGACTCGGCGGCGCGCTGGATGGCGGAGGCCGGTTATGAAGGCGTGCAGATTCCGACCTGGGACGCGCGCTGCATCGATTTGAAGCTGGCCGCCGAAAGCCAGGACTATTGCGACGATCTCGCCGGGCGTTGTGCCGAGGCGGGGGTCGCGATCACCGAATTGTCGACCCATCTGCAAGGCCAGCTGGTCGCGGTCCACCCCGCCTATGACGCCGCGTTCGATGGCTTCGCGCCCGATGCGGTGCGGGGGCGTCCGGCAGAGCGCCAGGCTTGGGCGGTCGAGCAACTCCATTATGCTGCCAAGGCCAGCCGGCGGCTGGGTCTAAAAGCGCATGCGACCTTCTCCGGTGCGCTGCTCTGGCCCTTCGTCTATCCTTGGCCGCAGCGTCCCGCCGGACTGGTGGCGGAGGGATTCGACGAACTCGGCAAGCGCTGGCGGCCCATTCTGGACGCGTTCGAGGAGGAGGGGATCGACCTCTGCTACGAACTCCATCCCGGCGAAGACCTGCATGACGGCGTGACGTTCGAACGGTTCCTCGATGCGGTGGGCGGTCATGCCCGCGCCAACATCCTCTATGACCCCAGCCATTTCGTGCTGCAGGCGATGGATTATCTCCAGTTCATCGACTTTTATCACGACCGTATCCGCATGTTCCACGTCAAGGATGCCGAGTTCAACCCGACAGGCCGCGCGGGCGTCTATGGCAGCTATAGCGACTGGGTCGACCGGCCGGGGCGGTTCCGTTCGCTGGGCGATGGGCAGGTCGATTTCGGTGGCATTTTCTCCAAACTCACCCAGTATGGCTATGCCGGTTGGGCGGTGCTGGAATGGGAATGTTGCCTGAAGCACCCGGAAGACGGTGCGCGCGAAGGGGCGCCGTTCATTGCCGCGCACATGTTCCGGCGCCCCGAGCGCGCCTTTGATGATTTCGCCGGTGGGGGCGATCCCGACGCCAATCGGCGCTGGCTAGGAATTTAAGCGATTCAATGGCTTGACCGTCCGCCCCGGAAGGTCAAGTCTGACAAAAAACATAAGCGGGAGAGGGGCATGGAGGCGATACCGGAAAATCGGTCGCGACTATTCTGGCTGAGCGTGCTGGCCCTGTTCACGGCCGCCGCGAGTGCGGCCTTGCGCGCGGCGGTGGCGAGCAGCCTGAAGGCGCAGTGGATCGATCCGATCGCGCCGGTCGAGGCGGGGGAGCTGATCGGATCGGCCCTGGGTTCGGCGTTTCTGGGCTTTGCCGCGACCCTTTTCGTGGCGAGCGCGCTGCTCGACCGGATCGGCGCGCGACAGATGCTGATCGGATGCGGCCTGTGCTTTCTGGTCGGCACGACGGCGATCATTGGTGCCGGGCAAGTCGCCAGCGGCATGGCGGTCTATCACATCGTCTGGGGCGGGATGCTGCTCAGCGGCATCGGCTGGGGCCTCGCGGAAGCGTCGATCAATCCGCTGACCGCGCGGCTTTAC
Source organism: Sphingomonas paucimobilis NBRC 13935 (assembly GCF_000739895.2). Lineage (GTDB taxonomy): Bacteria > Pseudomonadota > Alphaproteobacteria > Sphingomonadales > Sphingomonadaceae > Sphingomonas > Sphingomonas paucimobilis. The sequence goes on along the minus strand of NZ_BBJS01000051.1, from coordinate 55,251 downwards.
CCTGAGGAAACGACGCACCGGCTGAACGTGCTCCATGCCTGGTATCCCGGCGGGTTGATCGTTGGCGGTCTGGCGGGCGTGTTCCTGGCGGAGGCGCTGTCGTGGCAGGCGATCATGGCGCTGGTGCTGATCCCTGCGCTGGGCGTGCTGGTGATGGCGGCGACGACGCGTTTCCCGCCGGTGCCGCGCGCGGTGCGAGACGTCGGTTTCGGTGGCATGATCGCCGAGGTGTTCAAGCGGCCGAGTTTCTTCGTCTGGTTCGGCGCGATGTTCCTGACCGCCGCGTCCGAACTGGCACCTGGCCAGTGGCTCGACGTGGCGCTCAGCAGCCGGGTGGGGATGCGCGGTATCCTCCTCCTCGTCTATGTCAGTGCACTGATGTTCGTATTCCGTCACTTTGCCGGGCGGATCGCGGGGCGGCTGTCCAATCCGGGGCTGCTCTGGGTGTCGAGCCTGCTCGCCGGCATCGGCCTGTTCCTCTTGTCGCGGGCGGAGTCGCCGGTGGCGGCGATTCTGGCCTCGACCGTCTGGGGTCTTGGCGTCTGCGCGATGTGGCCGACCATGCTCGCCTCGGTCGCCGAGCGTTATCCGCGCGGCGGGGCGTGGGCGTTGGGGCTGGTCGGATCGGCGGGCGCGCTGTCGAGCTTCTTCGTGTTGCCGCGCCTGGGGGCGATGTTCGACGCCGCCAAGGTCGAGTTGGCTGGTGGGCCGGAGGCGTTCAAGCGGCTAACCGGCGAGGCATTACGTCAGGTCGAGGATGCGGCGGCGTCGCAGTCTTTTGCGCGGCTGGCGATCGTGCCGGTGATCCTATTGTTCGTGTTCGGCGGCATCTGGCTGGTCGAGCGCCGCCGGCCTCGCCCGCAAATCGTGGAGACCGTCGCATGAGCTGGTCGCGTCGCACCGTGATGGGCGGCCTCGCCGCCGCCGTCCCCGCCGCCGCGCTGGCGGGGCAGAAGGCGGGCAGCTCCTCCAACGCCGCGCGCTTCACCCTGGGCTTTGCACCGCATCTGGGCAGTTTCGCCAGCCGGGGTGACAGCTCGGTCGAGCAGATCGCTTATGCCGCCGATCAGGGCTTCTGGGCGTGGGAGGACAATGAATATCGCCTGCGTCCCATCGCCGAGCAGGAGGCGATCGCCAAGGCGCTGCGCGATCGGAAGATGACGATGGGCGTGTTCGTTGCCTCGATGCCCAAATGGTCGGAATCGCGGCCTTTGCTGGGTGGCGATGACGATGCCGAACGGCAGGCTTTCCTGGCCGATGTGACCAGTGCGGTCGATGTCGCCAAGCGGGTCGGGGCCAAGCATATGACGGTCGTTACCGGCTTCATGGACAGGAAGCTGCATCCCGCGATCCAGATGGGCCGGATCATCGACGTGATGCGCCGCGCCGGCGATATCGTCGCGCCGCATGGGATGGCGCTGGTGATGGAGCCGCTCAACACGCGGACCAACCATCCGGGCGTCTTCATGCAGTCGATCGCGGAGGGCTATGCCGTCGCACGCGGCGCGAACAGTCCGGGCGTGAAGGTGCTGGCCGACCTGTACCATGAGCAGATTCAGTCGGGGAATCTGATCCCGACGCTGAAGCTGTGCTGGGACGAGATCGGCTATATCCAGTTCGGCGACAATCCCGGCCGCAACGAGCCGGGCAGCGGCGAGATCAACTATGCCAATGTCTGCCGCTTCCTCAAAGCACAGGGCTATGCCGGGGTGATCGGCATGGAGCACGGCAATTCGATCAAGGGTCGCGCCGGCGAAGACAAGCTGATCGCCGCCTATCGCGCGATCGATCCGAGAACATGAGGAGGGATGCGATGCGGATGCTACCGTTGATCGCGCTGGTGATGGCCAGCGGCGCGGGCGCCCAGGACAAGCCGGGCTTGGGATTTCGCGACACGCCGATGCTGCCCGGCGGCAAATGGCATGTCCACGACCCAGACCGGCCCGCGCCGCTTGTCGTGACGCCCGCCGCGCAACCCGGCGGCGCGCCGTCCGATGCGGTGGTGCTGTTCGATGGACGCTCGATGGATGCCTGGACGCCCAGCGGCAAGCCGTGGTTGCTCCAGAATGGCGTGATGACCGTGCCACCCCGCGACGGCAAGGCGGAGAGCGTGCTGGTCAGCAAGCAGAGCTTCGGCGATGTCCAGCTCCACCTCGAATTTCGCTCGCCCAATCCGCCGCGGAAGAGCTCGCAGGATCGCGGCAATAGCGGCATCTGGTTCATGCAGCGCTATGAGGTGCAGATCCTCGACGGCTATAACAACCCGACCTATGCCGATGGCCAGGTCGGCGCGGTCTATGCCTGGAAGCCGCCGCTGGTGAACGCCGCGCGCAAGCCCGGCGAGTGGCAGAGCTATGACATCATCTTCGAACGGCCGCGCTTCGCCGCCGATGGCAAGCTGCTCCGCCCCGCCTATGTCACCGCGTTCTTGAACGGCGTGGTGGTGCAGAACCATCAGGCGATGCTGGGCACCACCATCTGGCGGCAGGTGGAGAAGTACCAGGCCCATGGCGACGCCGCGCCGATCCAGCTTCAGGATCATGATTCGCCCGTTTCGTTCCGCAATATCTGGGTCCGTCCGCTGCCCCCCGAGGCGATCGCGCAGGACCTGCCGGAGGATGCCCGATGATCGCCCACCCCCATATCGACCGCAGACATGCCTTGGCGGGGATCACCGCCATGTTCGGCTCCACGCTGTTCGCGCCCATCGCTCGCGCGGCGGGAGCGGTCGAGCAGACCCGCGGCGCCGTCCCCGTCATCTCGGATGGCCCGCCCAGCGTGGCCGTCTTCACCCCCACCCAGCGCGCGACGATGGTCGCCTTGTCCGAGCGGGTGATCCCCACCACCGATACCCCCGGCGCGATCGCGGCCAAGGTGCCCGAGTTCATCGAAAAGATGCTCGCCGACTGGTCGCTGCCTGCCGACCGGGTGCCGATCATCGCCGGGCTGAACGCGATCGAGGCACGCAGCCAGAGCGTCAACAAGGTGCCTGCCGCCAAGGCGACGGCGGCGCAACAGGACACGCTGCTGACCGAGGCGATGGAAGGCGTGCTGCCCGAGGGCCGCGCTTTTTTCGAGCCGTTCCGGCAGCTCGTCGTCACCGGATACTACACGTCGGAAATCGGCATCACGCAGGAGCGCGAATATCTGCCCGTGCCCGGCGAATATAATGGTGCCTTCCCCTATTCTCAGGTCAACAAGGTGTACTCGGCATGATCGATCGTCGTTCGCTGATGGGGGCGGGGCTTGGTCTGGGCGCCGCCGCGCTCCTGCCGGGCGAGGCGCAGGCCGCGCAGCTTGGGCCCATCGGATTGCAGCTCTACACGATCCGCGAGCTGTTCTCCGCCGATCCGGTCAAGACGCTCGAGGCGGTGGCGAAGATCGGCTATCGCGAGATCGAATATGGCGGTGGCGGCTATGATGCGATGGACCATGCCATGCTTCGCCGCACGCAGGACCGGCTGGGCCTGAAGGCGCCCTCAGTCCATATCGGCTATGACGCGTTGCGCGACAATTTCGACAAATGCGTGACGATGGCCAAGACGCTGGGCGCCGACACGGTCGTCCTGCCGTACATGACCGACGAGCATCGCACCGAGGCCGGATGGAACGCCGCGCTGCCCAATTTCAACCGCTTCGCCGAAGGGTTGAAGAAGGCGGGTCTGGGCTTCGCCTATCACAATCACGATTTCGAGTTCACCACCAAGCCCGGCGGCGTCAGCCTGTATGAGCGATTGCTCAAGGCGACCGACCCCGCGCTCGTGAAGCTGGAGATCGACCTCTATTGGGCGATCCATGCGGGCGAGGATGTGAAGGCGCTGATCCGGCGGCTGGCGGGTCGCATCTATGCCTATCACGTCAAGGATGCGCGCGCCGATGGCAGCATGACGGCCGTGGGGGCGGGACAGGTCGACTTCGCCTCGATCTTCAAGCTCAACACGCTGGCCGGCGTGAAGCATTTCTATGTCGAGAATGATCAGGCGCCCGCGCCCTATCTGCCCGATATCACGACCAGTTACCGTACGCTGCGCAGCCTGCGCTTCTAAACGATAAGAACCATAAAGGGAGGATAGTCATGGCGGCGACAGACCGTTTCGATGCGATCGTCATCGGCTCCGGGATCAGCGGCGGGTTCGCCGCCAAGGAATTGACTGAAAAAGGCCTGCGCGTCCTGATGCTCGACCGGGGCGTCATGGTCGAACATGGCGAGGGCTATCCGTATGACGGCAAGCCGCCCTTCGAGGTGCCGGCGCGCAACATCATGCCCAAGCCGTTGATGGACAGCGACTATTTCATCGCCAAGCACGGCTATGTCGCGCCCAGCAATCGCAAATTCTATAATGACGACCGGGTGAACCCCTATGCCTATGACGAGGGGAGCAAATTCTACTGGATCAGGCCCGGCGCGGTCGGCGGCAAGTCGCTGATCTGGGGGCGCTGGTCGTTCCGCTGGAGCCCGGACGATTTCCTGGCGAACAAGCGCGAGGGCGTCGCCGCCGACTGGCCGATCCGTTATGAGGATGTCGAGCCCTGGTATGCCTATGTCGAGAAATATATCGGCGTATCCGGATCGCGCGAGAATCTGCCCTATCTGCCCGATAGCGAGTTTCAGCCGCCGATCCCGATGAATGTCGCGGAGAAATGGTTCAAGGAACGGCTGGAAAACCAGTTTCCGGGGCGCAAGCTGATCAACACCCGCCTGTCCAACATGACCGAGGACAAGCCCGATCAGAACCGCACCAAATGCCAGTTCCGCAACCAGTGCGGCAATGGCTGTTCCTTCGGCGCTTATTTTTCGACCCAGGCGGTAACCTTACCTGCCGCACGCGCGACCGGGCGACTGACGCTCCAGTCGGACGCGGTGGTGACCGGCATCGATTATGATGCGGCCAGGAAGAAGGTCACCGGCGTCCGCTATATCGACGCCAAGACCGGCCAGGCGATGCAGGCGACCGCGAACCTGGTCTTCGTCTGCGCATCGTCGATGGCGTCGGTGCAGATCCTGATGAACTCGCGCGCGGCCGGTTCGGAGCGTAGCCATTTCGACTCGAGCGGGACGCTCGGCCGCTATGTCATGGACCACATCTTCCGCGTCGGCGTGTCGGGCGAGATTCCGGGCATGGACGATCTGATCGAATATGGCCGTCGTCCGGGCGGGGTCTATGTGCCGCGCTTCCGCAATCTGAAGGGCGACGAGGGCCTCGGCTTCAAGCGCGGCTATGGCTATCAGGGGTCTGCCTATCGCAACGCCGCCAAGCCGGTCGGCTTCGGTGCGGAGATGAAGCATGGCATGCGCCGCTATGGCCCGTGGCAGTTCAGCATGGGCGCGTTCGGCGAGTGTCTGCCCTATGAGGACAATCGCGTGTCGCTCCACCCGAGCAAGGTCGACCGGTTCGGCGTGCCGCTGATGAAGTTCGACGTCACCTTCCGCGACAATGAGTTGAAGATGATGGCCGATGCCCGGCGCGAGGGCGAGGCGATGCTGCGCGCGGCGGGGATGAAGAACGTCACCAGCGGCGAGCAGGAGCACGTCCCCGGCGACGCGATCCACGAAATGGGCGGCGCGCGCATGGGTGCGGACCCGCGTGCCTCGGTCCTGAACAAATGGAGCCAGGCGCATGACGCCTCCAATCTGTTCGTCACCGATGGCGCGCAGATGGCCTCGATCTCCTGCGTGAACCCGTCGCTGACCTTCATGGCGCTGACCGCCCGCGCGGTCGATCATGCGGTGAAGGGGCTGAAGGCAGGCGCGGTCTGACGGGCCTGGCCACCTGGGCGGGGGCTGGTCGATGACGGAAAAGCCCGTTACCGGCTTGCCCTCTATGACGATGCGCAAGCCCGAAGGGGTTACGATCCGTGCGGTCGGCGAACGGGCCGGCGTGTCGGCGATGACCGTGTCCAACGTCATCAACGGCACGGGCAAGGTCGGCCAGGCGACCCGCGCGGCGGTGCTCGCCGCGGTCGAGGAACTGGGATACCGCCCCAATATCGCCGCGCGGAGGCTGGCCAAGGCGCGCGCGACCACGCTCGGCCTGATCTACAGCGACCGGCGGACGCCGTTCATCGACTCCGTCCTGCTGGGCGCTTTGCGGGCGACCAATGCGCGCGGCCTGCAATTCATCGCCCAGGCCGAGGAAGGGCTGACCCGCGAGGCGGCCGAAGCGGCGGTGCGCGCACTGGTGCAGAGCGGCGCGGCGGGGGTGTTGCTGGTGCCGCCCTTTGCCGAATTGCTCAGCGGATCGGGGTTGTTCGAGCAACTGGGCGTCGCGGCGGCGGCGATCGCGACGGGCCATGCGCTGCCCGATATCTCGACGGTGCGGATCGACAATCGCGCGGCGATGGCGGCGCTGACCCGGCATGTCGCAGGCCAAGGGCATCGCCGGATCGGCTTCATCGCGGGGCTGGCGCGCTTTTCGGTGGCGGACGAGCGGCTGGCGGGCTTTCGCGAGGGCTTGGTGGCGAGCGGCTTGGCCATCGATCCGACGTTGGAGGTGCGTGGCGAGTTCGAACCGGCGAGTGGCGCGGCGGCGGCGCGGATTTTGTTGGACCGTCCCGATCGGCCCAGCGCGATCCTGTGCAGTAGCGACGACATGGCCGCCGGACTGGTCGGGGAGGCGCATCGCATGGGCCTGTGCCTGCCGCGCGATCTGGCGGTGACCGGCTTCGACGACACCGCGATCGCCGCGCGGCTCTGGCCGCCGCTGACCGTCATCCGCCAGCCGGTGGGCGACATGGCGTTCCGCGCGGTCGAGCAGGTGCTGGCGTCGATCCGCTCACGCGCGGTGGAGGACCGGGTGGTGGAGCATGAACTGGTCGTGCGGGAGTCGGCGGGGCTCTTCTGAACGCTCCGTTCGCACTGAGTGTACGCCCATCACCCGTCGTGAATCCCGTGGCCTTCGACTTCGGCGCAACGCGCCGAAGTTTATCCTGAGCGGCTGGCTTGCCAGCCAGCCGAAGGGCTCAGGCGGAACGGATGTTGGGACGTAAGTCGGCTGGGCCGACTCTCATTCCTCCCCTGCAAGGGGAGGGGGGACCATGCATAGCATGGTGGAAGGGTGTCGCCGGCTGAGCGAGGTATCTTCCCTCATGACCGGATACACCCCTCCGTCAGGCCTTCGGCCTGCCACCTCCACGTACAGGGGAGGAATAGGGATGATCCAACGGCCGTTCAGCCGGAGCGAAGCCGAAATCGCTCACCCCGTCCGTCCATAATCTGCGATCAGCGCCACTTCCTCGGCATCGCCCAGCACCACGCCGATCCGCTGGTGGAGCCCGATCGGTGCCGCGTCCATGATCGGCTCGGCGCCATCGATCGACGCGCCGCCGGCCTGTTCAATCAGGAAACTCATCGGATTGGCTTCGTAGAGCAGACGCAGCTTGGCCTTGCCCGCCTCGCGATGGTCGCCCGGATAGAGGAACACGCCGCCGCGCTTCAGGATGCGGTGGATGTCCGCCACCATCGAGGCGGTCCAGCGCATGTTGTAATCCTCGCCCACCGGCCCTTCGGTGCCGAGGATACGCTCATCGATATAGCGCGCGATGCCCGGCGACCATTGGCGACGCCGCGCCATGTTGATCGCGAACTCGCGGTTGCCGGACGGAATGCGCATCGGCCCGTCGGTCAGGCGCCATGACCCGATCTCTCGGTCGAGCGTGAACTCATAGACGCCGTCGCCGACCGTCAGGACCAGCAGCGTCTGCGGCCCGTAAATGGCATAGCCCGCCGCCACCTGCGCCCGGCCGGGTTGCAGGAAATCCGCCTCGGTCACCTCGCGGCCTGCGCAATCCTCTGGCGCGCGCAGCACCGAGAAGATGGTGCCGACCGACAGGTCGACATCGACATTGCTCGACCCGTCGATCGGATCGAACAGCAGCAGATATTCGCCCTTGGGATAGCGATTGGGGATGCGGTGGATCGTCTCCATCTCCTCCGACGCCATCGCCGCCAGATGGCCGCCCCATTCATTGGCGTCGAGCAGCAGATCGTTGGCGATCACGTCCAGCTTCTTCTGAACCTCGCCCTGCACATTCTCGCTGCCCAGCGATCCCAGCACATCGCCCAGCGCGCCCTTGGAGATCGCCTGGTTCACCGCCTTGCAGGCGCGCGCGACGGTTTCGATCAGCAGGCGCAGTTCGGGCGGACAGGTCTCTTCGGATCGGCGCTGCTGTTCGATCAGGAACCGGGTCAGCGTGGTCTGGCGTGGGGTGGTCATCGTCGAAAGGCTCCGGGAAAGGACGGCGACGATCGATCCTGCGGTCTCCCTCCCGCCGGGTCGAGCCTGGATGGTGCAATGGTCCTTGCCCGTGCCCGGCGAAGCGCGCAACCATGGGTTAAGCAATGGACGCGCTTTATAGGGACGTAGCAATTCTGTTATATCCTACTGCCACGATGGGATATGCTGGGGCTCGGAGGATCGTGATGTCGACCAGGCCGTTCATGGCAGAAGATGATGCCCCCGCCAGCGGGCCAGTGGGGATCGATGGCGTGGTCTCCGCGCTTCGCACCGCCCGTCAGTCCTGGCGTACGCGGCAGGATGCGGGCCGCGATGTCGAACGCTTTCCCTCGCGGTCCGGTGTCGAGGACGTCCTCGCGCTGATCGCAGCCGCGCTCTATCCTCGGCGGCTGGGTCATTTCCGGGGCGGGGCGGCGGAGGAGGATCGCTTCGTTGCCGCCAAGCTGCTCGCGGGACTGACCGCGCTGGAGCGCGAGATCGGCGCGGAGTTGGCCTATTGGCAGAAGGATGCCGATGCGACCTTCCCGCCCGAACAGGCGGCGCTGATCGCCCGGTTGTTCGGCGCGACCTTGCCGCGCATCCGCGAACGGGTGGACAGCGATGTCGAGGCCGCGTTCCTGGCCGACCCCGCCGCGCAGAGCGTCGACGAGATCCTGCTTTGCTATCCCGGCGCGGTCGCCAGCCTGCATCATCGCATCGCGCACGAGTTGAACGCGCTGGGCGCGCCGATCGTCGCGCGAATCCTGTCCGAGCTCGCCAATGAGCGGACGGGCATCGACATCCATCCCGGCGCGACCATCGGCCGGCATTTCTTCATCGACCATGGCACGGGCGTCGTCATCGGCGAGACCGCGATCATCGGCGAGCGGGTGCGCGTCTATCAGCATGTGACGCTCGGGGCGCGCTCGGCACTGGGTACCGCGCCGCGTTCGCCACGCGACCGGTTCGCGCGCCATCCGATCGTCGAGGATGATGTCATCATCTATGCCGGCGCGACGATCCTGGGCCGGGTGACGATCGGTGCGCGTTCGGTGATCGGCGGCAATGTCTGGCTGCTCGCCGATGTCGAACCCGACAGCGTGCTCGTCCAGCCCGAGGCCCGCGCCTTGCCCCGTGCCGATGCGCGTGCGCTGCGCCAGGAATTGGAGGCGACCGCATGACCCGTGAGCGCAAGCCCATCATTGGCCTGATGTGCGGCAATGAGGTGGCGGGCCGCCCGATCCAGGCGGTGGCGACGCGCTTCATCGAGCCGCTGGTCAAGCTGTGCGGCGCGAATGTCGTGATCGTGCCCGCCGTGCGCGAGGCGGTCGATCCGTCGAGCATGGCCGATATGCTCGATGGCCTGTTGCTGACCGGCGGACGCTCGCATGTCGCGCCCGCGCAATATGGCGATACCGCCGCTCCGTCCCCGTGCGTCAGCGATCCCGAGCGCGATGCCGTCGCCCTGTCGCTCGCCGGCAAGATGATCGAACGCGGCAAACCCGTCTATGGCATCTGCCGAGGTATGCAGGAGATCAACGTGCTGTTCGGCGGCTCGCTGACCTGTCTGGGTGGATTGCCGCGTCATCATCGCGGCTCCTGGGACGAGGATTATGAGTCGCTTTTTGGCCATCATCATCCGGTCGATCTCACTCCGGGGGGCCGCTTGGCGGGCCAGGGCGAGCATCGCCGGCTGGAGGTCAATTCGGTGCATCAGCAGGGCATCGACCGGCTAGGCTATGGCTTGGTGGTCGAGGCGCGCGATAGCGAGGATGGGCTGATCGAGGGCTTTCGCGCCCCCGGCTGCGGTGCCGAGGTGCTGGCGGTGCAATGGCATCCCGAATGGGACGTCGCGCATTGCCAAGTGGCGCGCCGCTTCTTCACGTTGCTGGGGGATTCGGTGCACGGCTACGCCTGACGCGCGATTCCAAAAGCGTGCGATCATATTTGCAAGTGGCATCGCGCACCTGCCATCGATAAGGAAGGGGCCATTGGGGCGCGGAAGACGCGTCTGTGATCCAAGGAGTCCAAGTCGATGAAGCTGCTTCGTTATGGTCAACCGGGGCAAGAACGCGCAGGATTGCTGGACGCGGACGGGCGGATTCGCGCTTTGCCGGAGACGCTGGGTGATCTGACGGGCGATCGACTATCGCCGGCGGGGCTCGCCGACATCGCCGCGCTCGATCCCGAAAGCCTGCCGGTGGTCGAGGGCAATCCGCGCCTCGGCTCTTGCATCGCGCGGCCGGGCAAGTTCGTCTGTATCGGCCTGAACTATCGCGACCATGCGGCGGAGAGCAATCTGCCCATCCCCGCCGAGCCGGTGATCTTCGGCAAATGGTCGAGCGCGATCGTCGGCCCCAATGACGATGTCGAAATCCCGCGCGGCTCGGAGAAGACCGATTGGGAAGTCGAACTGGGCGTCGTGATCGGCACCCGGGCGCGCTATGTCGAGAAGGACGCGGCGCTGACCCATGTCGCCGGCTATTGCGTCGTCCACGACGTCAGCGAGCGCGCCTATCAGCTCGAGCGTGGCGGCACCTGGGACAAGGGCAAGGGCTGCGACACGTTCGGCCCGACCGGCCCGTGGCTGGTCACCGCCGACGAGGTGGGCGATCCGCAAAACCTGCGCCTGTGGCTGGAGGTCGATGGCCATCGGCATCAGAACGGCAACACCTCCGACATGATCTTCACGGTGGCCGAGATCGTGTCCTATGTCAGCCAGTTCTGTACGCTGGAGCCGGGCGATATCATCACCACCGGCACGCCCAAGGGCGTCGGCATGGGCTATAAGCCGCCGGTCTTCCTGCGCGCCGGCCAGACGGTGCGGCTGGGCATCGACAAGCTGGGCGAGCAGCAGCAGCGCTTCGTCGCGGCGGCCTGACGGTGAGGCGAGGGTCGGAGAAACCGGCATGACCGACCGGCCCTCCCTCTATGTGACCCGCCGTTTGCCCGAAGCGGTCGAACGGCATCTGCGCGCGCATTGGGATGTCACGCTCAGCGCCGACGATCGGCCGCCCGAGCCTGCCGAACTGGCAGCGGCGATGGCCCGTTACGACGCCCTGCTGCCGACGATCACCGATCGGATCGACGCGGAACTGCTCGGTCGCCCCGATCGGCGGGTGCGGATCGTCGCCAATTATGGCGCGGGCGTCGATCATATCGATCTCGACGCGGCGCGCGCGGCGGGGGTGGTTGTCACCAACACCCCCGATGTGCTGACCGAGGCGACCGCCGAGATCGCCATTCTCCTGATGCTGATGGCCAGCCGCCGGGCGGGCGAGGGCGAGCGGGAATTGCGCGACGGGCGCTGGACCGGCTGGCGCCCGTCGCATCTGATCGGGCAGGGGCTGGCCGGGCGGACGCTGGGACTGGTCGGGTTCGGCCGGATCGGACAGGCGACCGCCGCCAAAGCGCGTGGGTTGGGCATGCGCATCCGCTATGCCAGCCGCTCGCGCGTCGCGCCCGAGGTCGAGGCAGCGTTGGAGGCGGAGCGGGCCGAGTCGCTGGAGGCGCTGGCCGCGCAGTGCGATATCCTGTCGCTGCATGTGCCGGGCGGCGAGGCGACCCGGCATCTGGTGGGAGCCGAATTGCTGTCGCTGATGCCGCGCCACGCCCTATTGGTGAACACTGCGCGTGGATCCGTGGTCGATGAGGCGGCCTTGGCGGAAGCGCTGGCAGCGGGGCGAATCGCGGGCGTCGGGCTCGACGTCTATGAGCGTGAGCCGGTAGTGCATCCCGGTCTTCTCGCGCATCCGCGCGCGGTGCTGCTCCCGCATCTGGGCAGCGCGACGATCGAGGCGCGGACGGCGATGGGGATGCGTGCGGTCGCCAATCTCGATGCCTTTTTCCGGGGCGAGGCACCGGGGGATCGTGTCGCCTGAAGCTCCCATTGCCGCGCTGGTTGCCCGGCGGCTGGCGCAGCGTCCCGACGGACGGCCTTTGGTGCTGGGGCTGTGCGGCGCGCAGGGGAGCGGCAAGTCGACCATCGCGGCACGGCTGGCACGGCGCTTTCCGCGTAGCGCGATCCTATCGCTCGACGATCTGTATCGCACCCGCGCCGAGCGACTGGATTTGGCGTGCCGGGTGCATCCGCTGTTCGCGACACGCGGCGTGCCGGGGACGCATGACGTGGCGCTGGGCATGGCGACGATCGCGGGCGTGCTGGCGGGTGAGCCGGTCCCGTTGCCACGCTTCGACAAGGCGACCGACGATCGGCGGCCGGCCGAGCAATGGCCACATGCGCCGGCGGATTGCGAATTGCTGATCTTCGAGGGCTGGTGCGTGGGCGCGCGCTCGCAGGACGCCGCCGAACTGGTCGACCCGGTCAACGCGCTGGAGGCCGGCGAAGACGCAGAGGGCATATGGCGACACGCCGTCAATGACGCTTTGGCGCGTGACTATCCCGCGCTGTTCGCGCCCATCGGTATCCTGGCGCTGCTCGTGCCGCCCGACTGGCCGACCGTGCTCCGCTGGCGCACCGAGCAGGAGGCCGGCTTGATGGCGCGGGGCATGGATGAGGCGCAACTTGGCCGTTTCGTTCAGCATTACGAACGGCTGACCCGCCATATCTGGCACAGCATGCCGTCTTATGCCGATCTGACCCTGTATCTCGATGAGGGGCGACAGGTCGTGACAGCGCCATGAGGAGTGGTGGTCCCTTTCTCTCTTGCAACAAGGGGAGGGGGCATGCGGCGCACGGCGGAGGGGTTCTGCCCCGCCATCTCCTCTTGCAGGAAAAGGAGAGCGGACGGACGGCGCAAGACAGGACCAATTCAGCCGATAGCGCTTGCCAATATGCGACATGGCGCCCTATCGTCACGCTCATAAAAGATAGTTTTCATGGAGAAGGAGCGCGGCATGATGGCAGGGACAGCGTTCGACGGCGGCGGAGGACTATCCTGATGCCCATGCATGCCGATATGCCGGTCGGCAGAGCCGGTTCCGATGCGACGGCCGCCGGGGCCGTCGGGGTGCCGCGCCGCTATCTCCCCGCGCTCGTCATCACGGTCAGCCTGTTCTTCCTATGGGGCATGGCCAACAATCTGAACGACATTCTGATCGCGCAGTTTCGCAAGGCTTTCACGCTCAGCGATTTCGAGACCAGCTTCGTCCAGCAGGTCTTCTATCTCGGCTATTTCCTGCTCGCCGTTCCCGCCTCGATGGTGATGCGGCGTTATGGCTATAAGGCCGCCATCGTGCTGGGGCTGATGCTGTACGGTACGGGCGCGCTGCTCTTCTATCCGGCGGCGGCGGCCAGCGTCTATCAGTTGTTCCTGCTCGGCCTGTTCGTGATCGCGGCGGGGCTGGCGTTCCTGGAGACCTCGGCCAATCCTCTGATGGGCGAGCTGGGCGATCCGGCGGGGGCGACGCGCCGGTTGAACTGGGCGCAGGCCGCCAATCCGCTGGGTGCGCTGACCGGCATCCTGGTCGGGCGCTATTTCATCCTGTCGGGCATCGAGCATGACGAGGCCGCGCTGGCGACGATGGACGCCGCCGCACGCAACGCCTTCTACCGCGCCGAGGTGCAGGCGATCGCGCCGCCCTATGTCGTCATCGCCATCGTCGTCCTGCTGTTCGCGCTGGCCGCGGCGCTCGTCGCCTTTCCCGCCAATGCGGCAACCGGGGATGATGAGGGGCGCGAAGGTCGGTTCATCGACGTGTTCCGCCGCCCGCGCCTGATGGCGGCGGTGGTCGCGCAATTCTTCTATGTCGGCGCACAGGTCGGCGTGTGGAGCTATACGATCCGCTATGCCCAGGCCAATGTCGGATTGAACGAACGCGGCGGCGCCGATGCGCTGCTGCTGTCGCTGGCATTGTTCGCCGCCGGACGCTTCTTGGGCAGCGCGTTGATGACGCGGCTGGCGCCGGTCCGCCTGCTGCTGATCTTTGCCAGCGTATCGATCGCGCTGGTCGCCGTCGCCGCGCTGGCGGGCGGTTGGCTGGGACTGATCGCGTTGGTGGCGGCCAGCTTCTTCATGTCGATCCAGTTCCCGACGATCTTCGCGCTGGGGATTGAGGGGCTGGGGCCGCTGCGCCGGGCGGGCGCGTCGCTGATCGTGATGGCGATCATCGGCGGCGCCGGCCTGACCGCGCTGATGGGGCTGGTGTCGGATATGGCCGGGATCACCAATGCGATGCTGGTTCCGGTGATAAGTTTTGCAGTGGTTGCGGGCTTTGCCTGGTGGGCGGGCCGAGGGTTGGAGACGAATTGATATGGGTCGGTTACAGGCGAAGCGGGCGATCGTCACGGGGGCAGGCCAGGGCATCGGCCGCGCCGCCGCCGAACTGTTCGCGGCGGAAGGCGCGGACGTGATCGCCATCGACCGCAATGCCGAGGCGCTGGCGACGCTGAACGGCTGCACGACCGAAGTGCTCGACCTGCTCGACCCGGCCGCTATTGCGGGCTTTGGTGAGCGGACCGGCGCGGTAGACGTGTTGTTCAACTGCGCGGGCTATGTCGATGCGGGGGATTTGCTGGCGACCAAGGACGCGGGCTATCGCCTGTCCTTCGACCTGAACGTCCATGCCATCACCCATATGCTGCAGGCGTTCCTGCCGGCGATGATCGCGCATGGCGGCGGCGCGATCGTCAACATGGCCTCGGTCGCGGGCGCGGTGATCGGCGTCGGCAATCGCTATGCCTATTGCGCGTCCAAGGGCGCGGTGGCGGGGATCACCCGCTCGGTCGCGCTCGATTATGTCGGGCAGGGCATACGATGCAACGCGATCTGCCCCGGCACCGTCCAGTCGCCCAGCCTGGACGAGCGGCTGGCCGCCACCGGCGATGCGGAGGCGGCGCGTGCCGCCTTCGTCGCGCGCCAGCCCATGGGCCGGCTGGGCCGCACCGAGGAGATCGCGCAGCTTGCCCTGTACCTCGCCTCCGACGAGAGCGCCTATACGACCGGGCAGATGCACGTCATCGACGGCGGCTGGACGATGGCGTGAACCAAAGCCGCCCGCCCTTTGTCGACGCGCATTTCCACCTGTGGGACCGACAGGTGCTGCGCTATCCGTGGCTCGACGCTGCGGAGACGGCGCTGATCGCCCAGAGCTATCGCATCGCGGATTATCGCCGCGAACTGGCGAACTGGAACCTTGTCGGCGCGGTGCATGTCGATGCGGGCGCGCATGCCGACGAAGGGCGGGACGAGACGCAGTGGCTGAACAGCGTCGCCGAGGCCGATGGCCTGCCGAGCGCGATCGTCGCGCGGGTGGCGTTGGAGCGGCCCGATGTCGAGGCGGAACTGGCCTGGCAGGCGGGCCATGCGCGGGTGAGGGGCATCCGCCACCTGATCAACTGGCATCCGCATGACGCGTCGCGCCGGGCCTATCCGCGCGACCTGACCCGCGATCCCGACTGGCGGCGTGGCTATGCCCTGCTCGGACGGCATGGGTTGAGCTTCGATTTTCACGGCTTTCCGTCGCAATTGGCGGGGCTGGCGGAGGTCGCCGGACGGCATCCGGAGGTGTCGGTGGTACTCAACCATCTGGCGCTGCCGATCCCGGCCGATGGGCTGGCGGAATGGCGGGCCGGGCTTGCCGCCTTTGCCGCCATGCCGCATGCCGCGATCAAGCTGTCGGGCGCGGGTTTCGTCCATAGCCCCTTCGACCCCGCGCATTTCGCCGACATCGTCACCGAGGTGATCGCGCGGTTCGGCACCGACCGGGTCATGATCGCGACGAACTTTCCGACCGACCGGCTGGCCGCCGATCTCGACCGGACGCTGGGCGCTTATGAGGATTTGCTGACCGCCTTTTCTGAGGAGGAGCGGCGGGATTTGTGGGGGCGTAACGCCAACCGCTTTTACCGACTGGATTTGGATCTATGACCGGCATTCCCCGCCGAAAGCTGGGATCGACCGGCTGCGCGCTTCCCGAATTGGGGTTCGGTGCGGCGGCGATGGGCAATCTCTATGCGGCGATCGACGACACCCAGGCCGCCGCCACGATCGACGCCGCACTGGCTGCGGGCCTGCGCTATGTCGACACCGCGCCGCATTATGGCCGGGGCCTGAGCGAACGCCGCGTCGGCGATGCCTTGCGCGGTTTGAGCGACGTGATCGTCTCGACCAAGGTCGGGCGGCTGGTGGAGCCCGATGCGACCATCACCGACGACCGCGAGCGCGACGGCTTCCACACCGCGATGCCCTTTCGCATGCGCTATGATTACAGCCATGACGGTATCTTGCGCAGCCATGAGCACAGCCTTCAGCGGTTGGGGCTGGCGCGCATCGACCTGCTGTTCGTCCATGACATCGGCCGGGTCACGCATGGCGAGGCGGATGCGCAATACCGCGCTCAGCTGATCCAGGGCGGCGGGCTGAAGGCGCTGGAGCGGCTGCGCGACGAAGGGGCGATCGCCGGCTTCGGGCTGGGCGTCAACGAAGTCGATGTCTGCCTGGACCTGATGGAGGAGGCGCGCTTCGACGTCATTCTGCTTGCCGGGCGCTATACGCTCTTGGAGCAGGGGCCGCTCGACCGGTTCTTCCCTGCGTGCGAGCAGGCTGGCACCGCAGTCGTGATCGGCGGCCCTTATAATAGCGGCGTCCTGGCGACGGGCAGCGCGGCGGCGGCCATGCCGCGCTATAATTATGCGCCGGCGCCCAATGACGTGCTCGACAGGGTGCGAGCCCTGGAGTCGGTAGCGGAGCGGCACGGCGTTTCGCTGGCGGCGGCGGCCCTGGCCTTCGTTCTGGCGCATCCGCAGGTGGCGAGCGTCATTCCCGGTCTCGCCAACCCTCAGCAGGTCGCCGACACGATCGGGCTTTATCGCGAGCCGATCCCCCAGGAATTTTGGAACGAATTGCGGCACGCGGGGCTGGTCCGCCCCGATGCGCCCTTGCCAGGAGTAGCATGATGAGCGTCGCGGCGATCCGGTTGACTCCGGCGGACAATGTCGCGGTCTGTTGCCGCACGGTGGAGCCGGGCGAGCGGATCATCGTTGATGGCTATGAACTGGCGATCACCGAGCGTGTGGCGCTGGGCCATAAATTGGCGGTCATGCCCTTGGGGGCGGGCGACAAGGTCATTAAATATGGCATGCCGATCGGGTCGATGACGCATGATGCGCCGGCCGGCGGCTGGGTTCACATGCACAATATGCAAAGCGACTATATCCCCGCGCATCTGCGCGACGCGCACGGAGACCATGCATGACCACGGGCATGACCGAACGGACCTGGCAGGCCTGGGCACGGCCCGACGGGCGCAAGGGCATTCGCGATGCGATCGTCGTCGTCTATCTGGTCGAATGCGCGCATCATGTCGCGCGGCGGATCGTCGACAAGATGGACGACCCGCGCGTGCAGTTGATCGGTTTTCCCGGCTGCTACCCCAATGACTATGCGCTGGCGATGATGAAGGCGCTGACCACCCATCCCAATGTCGGCGGGGTGGTCCTGCTGTCGCTGGGGTGCGAGAGCTTCAATCGCGAGGCGCTGGCGGCGAACGCGCGGGAGCAGGGTCGGCCGGTCGAGACGATCGTGATCCAGCAATCGGGCGGCACGCGCGGCGCGATGGAGGCGGGGATCGCCGCCGTCGAGCGCGTCCGTGCGGCGGCGGACGCGCAAGCGGTGCGCGTGCCGATGACCATGTCCGAACTGGTGATCGGCACCATCTGTGGCGGGTCGGATGGGACGAGCGGCATCACCGGCAATCCGGCGGTCGGCCGCGCCTTCGATACGCTGGTCGATGCAGGCGCGGTCTGCATCTTCGAGGAAACCGGCGAGATGATCGGGTGCGAGGGCCATATGGCCGAGCGGGCCGCGACGCCGGAGGTCGCGGATGCATTGATCGCCTCGGTCGCGCAGGCGGAGCGCTACTACCGCGCGATGGGCTATGGCAGCTTCGCGCCCGGCAATGCCGAAGGCGGCCTGTCGAGCCAGGAGGAGAAATCAGCGGGCGCCTATGCCAAGTCGGGCAGTCGGGCGATCTCGGGCGTGATCCTGCCCGCCGAACAGGCGCCGGGGCCGGGGCTATATTTGCTGGACGTGGTGCCACCGGGCGACCCGAAGTTCGGCTTCCCCAACATCGTCGACAATGCCGAGATCGGCGAGCTGATCGCCTGCGGCGCGCATATCAATCTGTTCGTGACCGGACGCGGCTCGGTCGTCGGATCGGCCATTTCACCGGTCATCAAGGTCGCCGCCAACCCGGAAATGTATGCCCGGATGGAGGGCGACATGGACGTCAATGCCGGCCGCATCCTCTATGGCGATGCAACGCTGGATGCTGTGGGTGAGGAGATCGTCGACCTGATCGTCGCGGTGTCGAACGGGGCCGAAACCAAGTCCGAGGCGCTGGGGCATCAGGAATTCGTCCTGACCTATAAGGCGTCCGGTTCCAACGGCCCGTCCTGCCTGCCCCGCGCGGCATGATACCGATCGTCCGTTCGCGCTGAGCGAAGTCGAAGCGCACCCCCTGAGCATGGGGAACGTGCTTCGCGTGGCCTTCGACTTCGCTCAGGCTGAACGAAGGGTGGCTGTAGCTTCACGATGCATTGATCACCGCCTTGGCGAAGGCCGGGGCCCAGTTGCCAGAAACGTCGCGGTGCAGGGCGTGCGAGAGTAGAAATCGCCGCCTGCTATCAACCCCCGTTTCGAGACTGGACCCCAGCCTTCGCCGAGGTGGTGACATTAGGAGCGTTGGGGCAACGGACCGGCCAAAGCCCGCAGGTCCGGCATCGCCACATCCTGTCCGGACCCATCGACCCAGCGGATGAACCCGCTCACCCGCTTGTCCAGCTTGGCCTCATGCCCTTGGAAAATATCCGCCAGCCGGTGATCCAGAAACGGATTGGCGAAGCGCTCCAACGTGGTCGCGACATAAGCCCGGGCCTCTTCCGCCAGCCCATGCGCGGCAAAGCCGGGGACGACCTCCTCCGCCATCAGTCGCTCCAGCGCAGCGCGCATATCCGGGTCGGCCAGTGCCGCCCGCACCGTCTGTCCCTCGGGTGCGCCATGGGCCTGCCACCGGGCCGCCAGCCAGCTATGCCCCAGGTTGAGGATATGGAGCTTCAACCGCTCATAACGTTCCAGATCATCGGTCAGGACGATGTGGGGATGGGTGAAGGGCAGGCCCAACCCCTCCTGCCGCTCGATCGCCCAAAGCGCATAGGGTTCGGCAATCGCGCCGGCGGGGTAGAGCGGCTCGCTGACGATCCGGTCGACCAGCGTATTGGCCCAGACACAGTCCGTCTCCAGCCAACGAAGGAAATCGCTCTCCCGGCCCTGATCGGCGGCCAGCCCGGTGATCCGCGACCGCAGCGTGTCGCCATTGCGCGCCACCAGTTCGCAAGGAAGGAGCGTCACCGGTGCGCCATCGGTCGACCACCGGTGATGGAGCAGCGCGGTCAGCATGCCGCAAAAGCTGGCCGGCGTGGCGTCCTTATGCCGGTCGACCTCGGGAATGTCGTAGCCGCTATCGCCGGTATTGGAGACGATATGGCTCACGTGTTCCGCCAGCTGCAGCAGGCGGGGCCAGTCGGTGGCGGCGCTCAGCCCCTCTCGGACGCTACGCACTTGGACACGGCGTTCCTCGCGCGCGCCTTCCTTCAGGCCGCGCAGGAGGATCGGAAACCCCGCCGGATCGGCAAAGCCCGCCAGCCGCTTGGCGCGTTCGGGATCGCGCGTGGTCTGCACGATGACGATCGGCAGGACGGTCTGTCCGGCGGCGCGGGCTTCCTCGGCGAACAGGTCGACATGCGCCTGGAGAAAACGGCTGGTCCCAAATTGCAGGATCACGGCCGGGTGCGATGTCATTGGTCGTCCAGCGAATAGATGCACTTCATCGCCACCCATTTCTCGCCCGGCGCGGCATGGGGAAGGGGCTTTTGGAAGCGATCCATCGCGGCTTCCCATCGGGCATCGGTCGCCGCCAGATCGGAGGGGATGGCGCGGGGCCAGTCTTCCGCAACCTCGGCGATCATGAACAGCCGATCGCCGGTCCGCCAAATTTCCATAGCCTCAAAGCCCTTGGCGCGGATCGCGTCGGTCACGTCGGGCCAGACGGCACCAGCGGCATGGGCTCGTTCGTAATCCGCGATCAGATCGGCATCCGCGATCAGATCCAGCGCAAAGCACACACGTCGGGCCATGGGGCCTCCTCTCTCTGATTGTCAGGCCCCGGTCGGCTGGCAGCCTTCTATCTGGGCAGCCTAGCTCTCCACCTCTGGCGCTTCAATGGCATATATGAGAGCATGGTTGCGTATAGAAATTCGGAGAGGGACGGGAATGAAGGCGCTGGTCTGTGTGCAGCCTTTGGAGATCATGGTCGAGGATCGCCCCGCGCCCATGCGGCAGGACGGGCAGGTGCTGTTGCGGATGCGGCGGGCGGGGATATGCGGGACGGACTATCATATCTACGCGGGCAAGCACCCGTTTCTGCAATATCCCCGGCTGATTGGCCATGAACTGGCGGGCGAGGTGATCGAAGCGCCCGAGGGATCGATGCTGGCTATCGGCCAGGTCGTGACGGTCAATCCCTATATCGCCTGCGGGACCTGTCGCGCCTGCCGCCGGGGCAAGCCCAATTGCTGCGCGCGGATCAGCGTGCTGGGCGTGCACGGCGACGGCGGCATGTGCGAGTATCTGGCGGTGCCCGAAAGCGCGGTGGTCGATGCGCAGGGCCTGTCGCTCGATCAGGCGGCGATGGTCGAGTTTCTGGCGATCGGCGCGCATGCCGTCCGCCGCTCGGCGCTGGCGCGAGGAGAGACGGTGGTCGTCATCGGGGCCGGTCCCATCGGTGTGGGCGTCGCCCTGTTCGCACGGATCGCCGGCGCGGCGCGGGTGGTGCTGGTCGATACGCGTGCTCCGCGCCTGGCCTATGCCGCCCGGCATTTCGGCTTTGACGAAGGGGTGGTGGCGGATGGCGATGTGCCTGCGACCCTCTCGGCGATGACCGATGGCGAGATGTTCGACCATGTCTTCGACGCGACGGGCAATATCCATGCGATGCGCGCCGGGCTCGATTATGTCGCGCATGGCGGCAGCTATACGCTGGTCGGTGTGTGCAAGGAGGACCTCGTCTTCGCCGATCCCGAATTCCACAAGCGTGAGACGACCCTGATCGCCAGTCGCAACGCGCTGTCGATCGATTTCGACCATGTCATCGCCAGCATCCGCAGCGGCGCCATCCCGACCGATGCGATCCGCACCCATCAACTGACGCTCGACGAAGCGCCGACCCGGATGCCCGAACTGATCGCCGAGGCCGACAGCGTCCTGAAGGCGATCGTGACGATCTGAGCATGAGCCCGTTCCCCGCGCGCTTGCCGAGCCCTGTGCCGCGGCCTAAGCCTTGGACCATGGGGAAATGGCATGACGCGTGAGGGGGCCAAGGCGGTCGAGGGGCGGGTTCGCAAGGGCAGCTATGCCGCGCCCGCGCTCGACAAGGCGTTCCAGATCATCGAGCTTCTCGCCGACCATCCCGAAGGGCTGCTGGTCAGCGAGATGGCGGTGGCGCTGGGTCGCTCGCTGGGCGAGCTGTTCCGTATCGTCGTCGTGATGGAGGAGGCGCGCTATCTGGAAAAGTCGCCCGCCGACGACCGGTACCGGGTAACGTACAAATTCCTCGACATCGCTTACCGCGCGACGCCCGCGCGGCGGCTGACCGCGGCGGCCTTGCCCGAAATGCAGGCGCTAGCGCTGACCGCCGGGCAATCCTGTCACCTGGTGGTGATCGAGGGGAGCGCGGGGCTGGTCATCGCGCGCGAGGAAAATCCCGGCACGCGCGGTTTCGCGCTGCGCATGGGGGCCTCGATCGATATCGTGAACAGTTGCTCGGGCAAGGTGCTGCTGGCCTTTTCGGGTGCGACCCAGGTCACGCGCATCATCGACCGGCTGGAACTGGTGCATGGGCGGCCAGTGGGTCGCGCGCGCCTGAGCGAAGAACTCGACCGGGTCCGCGCGCAGGGCTTCGAGCTGCGCGAAAGCCCGATCACGCGTGGCGTGACCGATATCAGCTATCCGGTCTTCGGCTTTGGCGGCGAATTCATGGCGGCGCTGACCATCCCCTTTCTGGAAACGATCGACGGCTCGCAATCGGTGACGATCCCGGAGGCGCGCGCGCTGCTGGCGGAAACGACGGCGCGCATCTCTGCGCATCTGGGCCATCGGCCGGGCGAGGCCTGACGCGTCAATAGATGTCGCGGCGATAGCGGCCGGCCGCCGCCATCTCCTCCAGCCGGTCGTCACCCAATATGGCGGCCAGCATATGGTGAACGTCGCCGGCCATGCCCTTCAGGCTGCCGCAGACGTAAAGGATCGCGCCCGCCGCGACGGCCTCGCGGATCGTATCGGCGGCCGTCGCCACCGCGTCCTGCACATAGCGCGGACCGGCGCCTAGGCGGGACCAGGCGGTCGCGCCGCCCGCCAGCACCCGTGACTGCGCATAGGCAAGGCGTTCGGCCGCGTGATAATCGTCATGATCCGGGTGTCGCTCGCCCCAATAGAGCCAGGCCGCGCCGCCGCCGGTCGCCGCCCGCTGGCGCAGATGGCCGAGCAGCCCGGCCAGCCCGGTGCCATTGCCGATCAACACGATCGGCGTCGACGCGTCGTCGGGGGAGTGGAAGGCGGGATTGGCATGGACCCGGCCGCCAATGACCGATCCCAGCGGTGCGCCTTCGCACAACCAGCCCGATCCGAGGCCCGGCAATCCGTCGGGAGCCTCGCAAAGCCGTACGATCAGCGCGGCTCGCCCCGTCACGCCGAGCGAGGCGATAGAATATTCGCGGTGGGCCAGCGGCCGCAGCGTATCCGGATCGAAGCCCGGCCCCGCATCACTGGGCAGGATCGATGTTCGCAACCGCTCGCGCAGCGCAGCCGTATCGGCCAGGCCCGTCGCGCGCAGGAAGGCGGTGACGCGCCGTTCGTCCTGCTGCGGCAATATCTCTAGGATATCGCCCGCCGCCCAATCGGCACCGGCATCGACCGGTTCCAGCACGACATGCCAGGTCGGCCCGCCGCTGCTGCCGGGATTGAGGAGCAGCCGCTCGACCAGCCGCCAGTCGCGCATCGGCGCCGGCGCCCAGTCGGGCTGATCGGTGCGCCCGCCCAGGCTGGCCAATTGCTGCTGCCACAGCCGCTGGGCATCGGCATCGTCGCCATCAACCTCGATCGCGTCGAACAGCCGCTCGGCGCCGCCCGCATGCAGCCAGCGATCGATCTGATGGCCGAAGGCACAGAAATCGTCATATTCTCGGTCGCCCAACGCCAGCACGGCATAGCGCAGACCGGGCAGGGCGGGGGGCTCGGACGCCATCACGCGGGCAAAGCCGCGCGCGCTGTCGGGCGGCTCGCCCTCGCCATAGGTGCTGGCGACGACGAACAGCCGGCGCGCCTGAGCCAGACGCTCGTGGTCGAGATCGGTGATGGGAACGGCGGCGGCGTCGGGTAGCACCTGCGCGGTCAGCCGCGCGATGCGCTCCGCCGTGCCGGTCTGGCTGGCATAGGCGACCAGCGTCGTCGCACCTGCGACGGGGGCCGGTGGCACCTCGGCCAGAACCTGTCCCAATGCAGCCTTGCGCCGTCGCCGCGCGAAATAGAGGAGGAAGCCGGTGATGGTGAACAGCGGCATGGTCAGGCTGGCCAGCGCCATCAGGACACGCCCAGCAATGCCGAAATAGGCGCCGCGATGGATTTCATACACGCTGGTCAGAATGTCTTCGTTCAACTGACGGGCATCGTAGCGCTGTTCGGTGATGACCCGGCCGGTGGTGCCGTCGATGGTCATTTCATCGGATACGCGGTCATGCCGGCCGCCGGGTAGCTTCGCGCGAAACTGCACTGCGCCGTCACGGACGCTCGCGGTCACTTGCTCATAGGATTTGCCGGCGGTCGCCTTGGTGAAACTGGCCCAGGCGAGTGGAAGGTTCGCGGGTCCGCTATCCTTGCTCTTGGGCCCATGCGCCGCTGCCCGCTCGGCCCCTAGCAGATATTGAACGCCGTCGCGGTACCAGCCATAGGACCACCACAGCCCCGTGCTGGCGCTGATCAGGTAGAAGATCAGCACCCAACCGCCGATCACCGCATGGAGCGCGCGGTAGAGGTTACGACCGGTCTTGCGCAGGTCGAGCACCAGCCAGTTGCGCCAGTCGAGCGGACGACGCGGCCAGCGCAGATAGAGGCCCGACAGCGCGAAGAAGATCAGGGACAGCGCGGCGAACCCCGTGAGCTGGCGCCCGATGCCATTGCCCCGGCCGGGCAAGGCGAGCCAGCGGTGGAGATTCTCGACCGTCTCGAAAAAGCCCTCGCCGCGCGCTTCCTCCAGCATCCGGCCGTTCGCCGGATCGACGAAGCGACGTTGGCGGCCGCGCTCCTTTTCCTTCTTCTTACCCTTCTCGCCAGTGTCGACGGTGTAGGTCACGGTGGCGGCATGATGGGGATCGCTATCGACGATCAGCCGCACGATGCGAATATTGGGCACCTGCGCGGTGATCCGTTCGATCAACACCGGCGCGGGCAAAGGCGGGGTGCGGGCTGGCGTGACGGTGACCACGCCCGGATTGATCGCCCGCAGGATTTCGCCCTCGAAGCTGATCAGCGCACCCGTCACGCCCATGACGGCCAGTACCAATCCGGCCGTGATGCCCAGGAACCAGTGAAGCTGAAACAGGATGTTCCGCGTCGATAGCACCAGTTTGTGAGCCTTGTTATTGATAATCACTTGCGTTATCCGGCCGCGCGACCAAGGTCAATGGTTACGGGGGTAGAATGACGAAGCGGGTGGGTGGCCTATCGCGGGCCATGGTTCGGGCGGGGTGGCTGAGCGGGACCGTTCTGGGGCTGGCCGCCGTGTCGCCGGCGGCGCTGGCGCAGGATGCCGATCCGGCCGACGCGGCGGACAAGGAGGTCGTCGTCACCGCCGCGCGCACCGTCCTGCCGCCCAATGCCCTGCCGCTGACGATCGATATCATCGACAAGGCCGCGCTCGATCAGCAGATCGCGATTTCGGGCAGCGTGACCGATGCCGTCGCCGTACTGACGCCCAGTTTTTCACCGACGCGCGGCAAATTGTCCGGCGCGGGCGAGACCTTGCGCGGCCGCTCGCCGCTCTATGCGATCAACGGCATCCCGCAATCGACGCCGCTCCGCGATGGCAGCCGGGATGGCTTCACCATCGACGGCTTCTTCATCGACCGGGTCGAGCTGATCTATGGATCCAATGCGTTGCAGGGCGTCGGCGGCACGGGCGGCATCGTCAACCAGGTGACGGTCGGCCCGCCCCGGACCGGGGGATGGTCGGGCCGCACGCTGGTGCAGGGCACGGCCGCGGATGGTTTCGAGTCCGACTCACTCGGCGGCAAGGTCGCCGGACTGGTGCAATATAAGGCGGGCATTTTCGACGCGACCGTCGGCGCCTCCTATGAACGGCGCGGTGTCTTTTATGATGCGCAGGACCGGCGCATCGGCATCAACCTGACCCAGGGCGAGACCCAGGATTCGCGCGCCTATGACCTGTTCGCGCGGCTGGGGGCACAGCTACACGACAGCGGGCGGCTCGACCTGATCCTCAACCGTTTCCAACTGGATGGCGAGGGGCGGTTCCTGCCGCTGGCGGGCAATCGCCGCACCGGCTTGCCGACCAGCGCGGTGCGGGGGAATCCGCCCGGCACGCCGGCCGCCAACCATGCCGAGGCGGCATCGCTATCTTATACCGACAGCGATGTGGCGGGCGGCAATCTGGTCGCGCAGCTCTTCTTCAACCGCACCTATGACACGTTCGGCGGCGAGCCCAATCCGATCGCGACCTTCCAGGACCCCGCGATCGCGCCCGTCGGCAAGTTGTTCGACCAGTCGGAGAACCGTTCCCGCAAATGGGGTGCGCGGGCCAGCTATGAACGCGCGGTGCCGGGGTTCGAAGCGCTGGTCGCGACGATCGGCTTCGATGCGCTGTGGGACAAGTCCGAACAGCGGCTGATCGCCACCAATCGCGTCTGGGTGCCGCCCGCCGATTTCCAGAGCCTGGCGCCCTTTGCCCAAGCCAATCTGAAGCTGTTCGATGGCGGGCTGCGCCTGGCGGGCGGCGTGCGGTGGGAGAATGTGAAGGTCCGCATCAACGACTATCACACGCTGGCCTCCACCACCTATGACGGCCGCAATCCGGCGACCTATGGCGGGATCAGCGTCAAGGGCGGCGAGCCCGGCTTTAATCGGGCGCTGCTCAACGGCGGCGTGATCGTCGAGCCGGTGGCGGGCATCCGCGCCTATGCCAGTTATGCCGAGGGGTTCACCATGGCCGATATCGGCCGCATCACCCGCGCGGTCGGCACGCCCGGCACCGACCTCAGCAATTTCCGCGCGATCGACCCGGTCATCTCCAACAATCGCGAGATCGGCGTGGAGGTGAAGCGCGGGCCGCTGGACGCCGGCGCGACCTATTTCTGGTCGAGCAGCAACAATGGCCAGGTGCTGCTGGCGCTCGGTAACGGCATCTTCCAGGTACAGCGCCAGCGGGTGGAGATTCAGGGATTGGAGCTCAATCTGGGGATGCGCATGCCGATCGAGGGGCTGCGCCTGTCGACCGGCTATGCCCATCTGATCGGCCGCTATGATAGCGATACGCGCGCCCCGGACGGCATCGTCGATACCGATCTGGACGGCACCAATATCTCGCCCGACCGGATGAACGTCGCCGCCGATTTCGCCTCGGGGCCGGTCACGGCGCGGGTGCAGACGCAGATGTATTTCGCGCGCAGCTTCCACGGCAAGGCCAAGCCCGATCCGCGCAATAACTTCGGCGGTTATACGGTGACCGATGCGATGGTCCGCTATCAGACGCGGATCGGCGGCTTTTACCTGAGCGCGCAGAACATCTTCGATCGCTATTATATCGACTATAACAGCGACACGCGGCTGCCCGACGATAATTTCGCCTTCTTCGCGGGGCGTGGGCGGACCTTTACGCTGGGCTGGGATCAGCGTTGGTGAGCAGCTATTCCTCCCCTCCCTGGGGAGGATAGGGCTATCATTATTTTAGGGTTGGAGCATCGGCGTCTGTCATGCGGATCGGGCGGATCGTACCGTCCTTGCCATAGGTGAGCCGATCGATCGCCACCTGACGTTCGCCCTGAAACGGCGCGGGGCCGGGGCGGCGTTCCCAGCGGTGGTAGACGATCAGCCATTGGCCGCTCGGCATCTGGACGAAGCTGTGATGTCCCGGCCCCTGATGCCGGGCGTCGCTGGTCAGGATCGCACCGCGATAGCGCCACGGGCCGGTGGGCGAGGGGGCGGTGGCGTAATGGACCGAATAATCGGGGCCGTTCCATCGGCCATGGCTGTAGGAGAGATAATAGACGCCATTGCGTTCGTGCATGAACGCGCCTTCGGTGAATTGCGGCGGCTGATCGACGTTCACTTCGCGGGCGATGGTCACCATATCGGGGTTGAGTTCCCAGACGCGCAAGCGTGCGCCCGCGCTGCCACCGGCATAGAGATAGGTCCGGCCGCTGCGCGGGTCGGTGAAGGCCATCGGATCGATCGCCTCGAACCCCTTCCCGCCGGTGACGAGCGGTCGGCCGCTGTCGCGATATGGTCCCTCCGGCCGGTCGGCGACCGCGACCCCGATTCTGCTGGGCGTCGGATTCTGTGGGCCGACCGAATAATAGAGATACCATTTGCCATTACGCGTCGCGACGCCGGGGGCCCAGAGGAAATGCGCGGGCGCGCCGTCATCCTGGACCCAGCCGATCTGATCGCGGCGGATCAGCTCGCCGCGTGGCCGCCAGGTCTTCAGGTCGCGCGACGAAAAGGCGCCGAACCGATCCGCCTCCCAGCTTCCCCCCGGTCCGCCGGTCGGAAAGACCCATAGCTCGTCGCCGATCACCACGGCATGCGGGTCGGCACCTTGGAATTGCGGATTTTTCGCGATGCCCGACGCGGCGACAGCTAGGCCCAGCCCGGCGGCAATGATGGCATGAAGCGTCTTCAACCTGTCCTCCCCATGGTTCCGGCCGCTCGTTGCTTTCGTCCGACATGATGTCGGGTCGTGGCCGGATACCGTGATCTCAGTCCGCATATTAGTCAGATAAAATGCTGTAACAATGCCGGAAATCCGCTTAGCTTCCCGCCCAATGATCTTGGCACATCGGGCGGACGATCCGTGATGCCGGGCCTATCGGGAGAGGATGGATGAGGATCGCATTACTGTTGGGGGCCGCCGTCGCGACCCTGTTTGCCGCTGACCTGGCCGAAGCACGCCCACGCTGGACGGAGGCGCAGGCCAAGGCCTGGTATGCGGAGCAGCCCTGGCTGGTGGGCGCGAATTACACCCCCGCCTCGGCGATCAACCAGCTGGAGATGTGGCAGGCCGCGACCTGGGACCCCAAGCGGATCGATTATGAATTGGGCCTGGCGCAGGGCATCGGCATGAACACGATGCGCGTCTTCCTCCACGATCAGCTCTGGGCGCAGAACCCGGAGGGGTTCCGGCAGCGGATCGACGCGTTCCTGACCATGGCAAAGGCGCATGGCATCCGCCCACTCTTCGTCCTGTTCGACAGTTGCTGGGACCCCGATCCCCGGCTGGGGCCGCAACATCCGCCGATCCCCGGCGTGCATAATTCGGGCTGGGTGCAGGGGCCGGGCATGGCGGGCCTGCGCGACCGGGCCGGCTGGCCGCGCTACCGTGCCTATGTCCAGGGGGTGATCGGCGCGTTCAAGGACGATCCGCGCATTCTGGGCTGGGATGTGTGGAACGAGCCCGATAACGGCGCCGACCAATATAAGGGGCAGGAGGGCAAGGAGCCGCTGGTCCGCGCGCTTCTGGCACAGGTGTTCGACTGGGCACGCGCTGCCGATCCCTCGCAACCGCTGACTTCGGGCGTATGGCAGGGCGAGGACTGGACGCCGGGCGGGCGCACTTCGCCGATGGAGAAGCTGCAACTCGGCCAGTCGGACGTGATCTCGTTCCACGACTATAGCTGGCCCGAGACGTTCGAGCGGCGGGTGCGCCAGTTGCTGCCCTATAACCGGCCGATCCTGTGCACCGAATATATGGCACGGGGGAACGGATCGACCTTCGACGGGTCGCTACCGATCGGCAAACGCCATAATGTCGCGATGATGAACTGGGGTTTCGTCGACGGGAAGACGCAGACGCGGCTGCCCTGGGATAGCTGGAAAAAGACCTATGTGCTGGAGGAACCGACCATCTGGTTCCATGAGGTCTTTCGCGCCGATGGCACGCCGTATCGCCCGGCCGAGGTCGCGCTGATCCGAAGCCTTTCCGCCGCGCCCAAGGGAGTCGTGCCGGCCCTGCCTTGATGGATCAGCGCATCAGCAGGCGGATGATCTGCGGCCCCTCGACCAGATAGCGCCGCCATAGTCGCCCCGGATTGCTGGCCAGTCGGTGCAGCCATTCCAGGTTGCAGGCGCGGACCCAGCGCGGGGCGCGGGTCTGGCGGCCGGTCAGAAAGTCGATCGACGCCCCGACGCACCAGGCGACGCCGGGCGCCTGGCGCAGCGCGCCGACGGCTTGCGCGAAGCGCTCCTGCTTGGGCGAGCCCAGGCAGACGAGCAGGATATCCCAAGGCGCGGCGGCGGCGTGCGTGACGCAGGTCTGCCACTCGGCCGAGCCCGGCGTCATGATCGCGGGTGAGGGGATGTGGTGGAGCGTCACGGTCGGATAGCGATCGACCAGCGCCCGCCAGTCGTCGGCGCTCGGTCCGACGATCGCGATACGCTGGCCCGCGCCGCCGCGATTCATCAGGTCGGCGACCAGATCGGAACCGGGATAGCAGTCGAGCGCGACGCCCTTGGCCTTGGCCATCAGGGTCAGGACCTTGCTGTCGCATAGATGGATCGCCGCGCCGTCATACAGGGCGCGGACCTCGGCATCGCGCGCGGCCCGATTGACCAGATCGACATTGGGCGTGACGACATAGCCGAAGGGCGCCTGCGCCATGCCGACCATCCGGTCGAACAGCGCCTCGCGGCTGCCCCGTTCGAAGCGGAAGCCCAGGAAGTCGGTGGTCGTCATCATTCGCGCCCCTTCATTTCCGCGCCGCGCTCGGTGCGGACCCAACCCTGTTGCGGAGCGCGGAGGATGCGCCGGTAAAAGCCGAGCTTGGCCAGCACGGCGAGCGGCAGTCGCGCAAGGTCGGTCACACTGAGCAGGTCACGGCCATAGCGATGCCAGGCCAGCCCGATCGCGCCGATCATCAGCACCAGTTGGATGATCCCCACCACCAGCGGCAGCGCATGGCCGGACACCAGCGCCCAAAGGGCGGCGATGAGGAGCATCGCCCCCTGCGCGGCGATCAACAGGCTGAGCGGCGGGATGGCGAGGTCCAGCGCCAGCGCGAGCACGCGCGGGTCTCCGCGTCGCAGCGCGGTACAGGCCAGCCGCAGGACATAGCGGCGCATGATCGATAGATAGCCGCCTTCCCAGCGCGCGCGCTGTGCCTCGGCCGCTTCGCGCGTGGCGGGCAGGGGGCTGGTGATGCGCGCCTCTGGACAAAATAGCGGCGCGGCGCCGTCCAGCGTCAGGTCGACCGCGAGCAACAGATCCTCGACGATCTCGCCCGACCCCAGCTCGACACGCGACAGCAGCGCCGTCGGAAAGGCCATGCCGCTGCCCGTCAGCACGCAAGGCACGCCCAGGCGCAGACCGCCGAGCAGGCGGACATAATTCTTCACGCGGACGGCAAAGGCGCTGAACCGGCTGGCGAGCGATCCGCCGGGGGCGGTCTCCAACCGATAATCGCCCTGCACCGGGCGTCCCTCGCGCGCGGCCTTGGCGGCCAGTTGGTAGAGGGCGTTTGGCGACAACAGGCAATCGGCATCGACGATGATCGTCACCGGATTGGCCCAGCGCGCCGCCTGCGCCAGTCCATGCGCCAGCGCATAGCCCTTGCCCCGCCGCACTGGATCGCGCCGCTCGGTAAAATCGGCACCGTGCGCGGCGGCAATCACGGCGGTGTCGTCGGTGCAATTGTCGGCGATCACCAGCATATGGTCGCCCCCCCGCAACTGTGCCGCGATCGACCGCAGCGTCGGGGCGATCACGCCCGCTTCGTCATGCGCTGGGATCAGGACGGTGAAGGCGGGGGCATCGCCCGGCGGCGTGAGCAAGGGACGACGCAGCCCCCACAGGATTTCCGCCGCGAACAGCAGGACCGCCGGCATGAAGGCCAGAAACCCCAAGAGCAGCAGCGCATCGCCCAGCATCGTCATTACCGTCCCCCTGACCGCCGTGCCCTACCCATGCACCGCTCGCGCGAACAGAAGCGATGATCGGCCGACCGTCCCAAAGTCTGACGCCGCCGCATCGCGAGCGGCGGGGGTCAGGCGGCGCGTTTCAACCTGGCGGTGGGCTTATAGGCCGACAGGATGTGGCGGATCGTCGCCATCTCATCGCTGTCGACGCCTTCGCGCATCCGCAGCAGCGCGAAGCGGCTGAGCAGTACCGGCAACGCCCGGCTCGACAGGACATCACGAAAGGCCAGTTCACGCCGCACGCCCGGCGTATCGCCGAAGATGCGCAGCAATGACGCACGCAGCGATTTCCAGGCGGCGGGCAGCGCATGAGCATCGGCGACCGTGGTCAGCCGTGCGCCATGGTTGCAAAAGGGCAGGATGGTCTGCCACGTTTCGCCATGCCGGGCGGCGAGCACGCGCATCAGGTGATCGGAAATCTCATGCGAGATCGCCATTTGCGCATCGAATTTGCTGATGCTGATATTGGCGCCATGCTGGCGATAACGGATCAGCGTGTCGGGCAGATTGGCGCACAGGCCAAGCAACGCCAGTTGCGAGAAGAGCCAATAATCCTCGGCCAGTGTCGGCACGTGCAGCGCGGGCACGCCCGGCGCGTCCAGAAAGCCATCGCCATAGCGCGCGCCGAGCTCTTCCAGCACCGACCGGCGGAGCATGACGGTCGGTTGCGCGATGGGGTTGTTGAACAGGCACGCCACGCGCAGGCGATTGGCGTCATGCGGCAGGCGACGAACGCCCAGCGACCGGGTCGCGGTGGCATCGACCGTTTCATATTGTCCACCGACCAGCGCCATGGTCGGATGCGCCTCCAGAAAGGCACGTTGCCGCGACAAGCGTTCGGGCAGCGACAGGTCATCGGCGTCATGCAGTGCGATGAACGGCGCCTCGGCCCGCGCAAAGCCCAGATTGCGGACCTCCGACAGACTGAGCGTCTCGGAGCAGCGCACCTGCTCGATACGCGTATCGCCCAGCACCAGCGAATCGACGATGTCACCGGTGGCGTCGGTCGAGGCATGGTTGAAGACGAGCAGCCGCCAGTTCCGTTCGGTCTGGCCGATCACGGAGCGGATGGCATCGCCGATATAGGCGGCACCGTTGCGCACGGGCATGACGATATCGATGGCCGCCACGGTTTGCCTTCATCCTCTTCATCGCGAGCCCAAGACCGAAAGACTCATAAAGTGTCTCAGGCTGATACTCAGGCACGCATGGCGCGGCGAACGCCGCAAGGCTAGAGCCGATGGAATTGAGCCGGGGGCAGAACGTGCAAAAGCAGGACGGATATCGTCGCAAAGTGATGACCGGCACCGTGACGACCATCGTTGCGCAATTGTTTCGGGTGGGGGCGACGATCGGAACTGTCATCGTCGCGTCACGTATTTTGTCGCCGACCGATTACGGCATCTATGCCATGGCCGCCCCCGTCACGGGATTTGCCTTTCTATTTCAGAATATTGGCTTCGATCACGCGGTGGTGCAGTCGGACGATGTCTCCGACGTTCAGCTTTCCTCGCTGTTCTGGCTGAATATCGGGCTGTGCCTGGTGCTGGCGCTGGGGCTGATCGTGGCGGGACCGCTGGTCGCTCTGTTCTATCACAGCACCCAGGCGGGCGTGCTGGTCGCGGCATCGGGCCTGCTGATCATCGCGACTGCCCCCAATCCGCTCTACAATGCGCTGCTCAACCGCGAGATGCGGTTCCAGGTGCAGAGCATCGTCGACATCATCAGCAGCATCACCATGTTCGCCTTCACCGTGACGGCAGCGCTGATCATGCGATCTTACTGGGCGTTGCTGGCGGGGGCGTTGGCCTCGACGATCGTCAACACCCTGTCCTTCCTGTTCTTCGAGCGTTGGCGGCCGCGTTTCACCTTTCAATGGGCCAGTATCGCGCCGATGGTCCGCTTCGGTGGCGGCATTTCGGTCTATGGCTTCGCGCTGTTCGTCACGCGCAACATTGACAAGGTGCTGATCGCGCGGGTCTGGGGCGCGGCGACGCTGGGCTATTATGACCGTGCCTATCGTTTGATGGCTGCACCGCTTCAGAATTTCAGCGGCCCCCTGTCGCGGATCATCCTGCCGGTGCTGGCGCGGACGCGCGAGGAGCCGCAACGTTACCGGCGGGCCTATCTGATCTTCCTGCAGGGGATCGTGACCTGCGCCGTGCCCGGCATCATGGCGGCCTCTGTCGGGTCGGATGCGGCGGTGCGGTTGCTGCTGGGTGACAAGTGGCAGGCGGTGGGGCCGATCTTCGCCTGGTTGTCGGGCGCGGCGGCGATGCTGCTGGTCAATGAGTCAGCGCCGTGGCTGATGATGTCGACCAACCGATCCAAGCTGTTGATGAACTGGGGGCTTTTCGCCTCGGCCACGGTGGTGATCGGCTTTCTGGTCGGTCTGCCCTGGGGCGCGATCGGCGTGGCCAAGGCCTGTTTCATCGGCGAGGCGCTGCGGACGCCCTTGCTCTTCTGGCTGGCCGCGCGCGGCACGGCGGTACGGGTGCGCGATATCGCCCAGTTGCATATCGTCACCCTCGTCTCGCTGGCGGCGGTCGGCGGTACGCAAATGATGCTGCCTGCGGGATTGTCGCCCTTGCCGCATCTCGTGATCCTGGCGATCGCGGCCTATGCCGCTGCCATCCCCGCGCAGCTTTTGTCGGAGCCCGGGCGCGAACTGACGACGATGGTCATGGGCTGGATCAACAATTTCGCGCGGCGCCAGATGCGGCGCCCCGCCTGACGGATCAGGAGCGGATCAGTCCCAGCGCCGTGCCGATCAGATGGGCGGACGAGCGGCGGGTCGTGCGACCGTGCGGCATGAGCATGTTGCGCAGTGCAGGCGCGATGGCGCCGCGCCGGATGCCGGTGAAATAGACCAGGGTCTGCGCCAGGTGAAAGCGTTGGAAAGCCCGGATATCCTTGGCCTTCTCCGCCGGGGCATAGTCGGACAGGATACGGTTATAGAGCATGCGATGCCCCCGCTCGACCGAGACGGGATTGCGCGAGATGCGATCGTCGCCGTCGAAATAATAATGGGTCAGCGGCTGGTGGCAGAGCGCGATGCGGCCCGCGCATTGCAGCTTCAGCCACATGTCCCAGTCCTGGCAACTCGGCAGGCTGACGTCGAAGCCGCCGACCGCATCGAAGGTCGCACGGCGGATCATCGCTGCCGAACAGCCACCCAGCGTATTTTCGTAGAGGAGCGCGGCCGGGTCGGTGACATCCTTGCCAAACTTGGTGGTGCCACCGCCTTTGCCGTTATCGAACAGCGTGTCGGTGAAGACCGCCACCACGTCATCGTCGATCAGCGCAACCTGCTCGGCCAATTTGGTCTCTGCCCAGCCATCGTCGGAATCGAGCAAGGCGATCCAGTCGCCCGCCGCTGCCGCCACGCCGATATTGCGGGCATTGGGCGCGCCGGCCCGCCTATCGAGGGCGATGATCCGGACCGGAATGCCGGGAACCTGTGCGGCGCGGGCCGCGGCGACGGTTGCGCCGTTATCGTCGGACGCGTCATCGACGACGATGATCTCGATCGGGGGAACCTTCTGCCGGTTGGCGCAGTCTATGGCACGGCCGATCACAGTGGCGCGATTTCGCGCCGGAATGACTATCGATATTTGTGGCACGCTATATCCCCCGATCCCAAAATGAACCTATCGTCATGATTGGTGTGATGGCGACACAATATGGAGCTTTTCATGATCCATTGTCGGACAGTGGTAGAAAACCCGCGCCGCATTTTCCGGCGTGCGATTGCCGCGCTGCTATTGACAGCCACGGTGGCCGGCGGGGCCGCGATGGCGCAGGATCGGTTGCCGGGGGCGCGCGATCCGGTGGACCAGCCCTTTGCCGACAATAGCATCTGGAACACGCCGATCGGGCGAGGGGCGCAATATCAGGCGGCCGACGCGGCCGAAAGCCGGATGCTCCACACCGACGATGCCGGCGGCCATAGCGGTTCCTATCCCTGGATCGGTGCCGATGCGATCGGTCTGTACCACGCCCGGGCCAATGATATGGTCATGCGCTGGCTCTATAATGCACGATCGGGCAGCGTGCCGTGGCCGGATGGGCCGCCGGTGACGAACGGTTCGGTCGATCTGCCCACGCCGGCGGGCGTGCAGTTCCTTGGCGGATCCGATGGCCATGCCATCCTGATCGATCCGCCCGGTCGATACGCCTATGAAGTGTGGCAGGGTGCACAGGCGGGTCAGCGTGCCTATCGCGCCGTCTATCTGGTCCGGACCGATCTGCGCGGCTCG
Organism: Sphingomonas paucimobilis NBRC 13935; assembly: GCF_000739895.2. GTDB lineage: Bacteria > Pseudomonadota > Alphaproteobacteria > Sphingomonadales > Sphingomonadaceae > Sphingomonas > Sphingomonas paucimobilis. The sequence continues at coordinate 19,566 of NZ_BBJS01000051.1, read as the reverse complement.
GGCATTGCCAGCGGCGAAGGGCTTTCCGAGGGGATCCGCGCTTTTGGCGGTTCGCTGGCGGGCGGGATCGTGCGGTGCAGCGAACTGGCAAAGGGCGAAATCCCCCATGCCGTCGCACTGCTCCTGTCGACCACGCAGTTGCGCAAGGGCGCGACCATGGCGGATCAGAAGGTCTGGCCGGCAACGCACAGCGATGGCGGCGGCAAGAACAATTATCAGGGGCTGGTGCCGATGGGCGCGCTGCTCGCTTTGCCGCCCTCGGTCAATGTCGAGGCGCTGCCGCTGACCCGCGAAGGGCGCATTCTGGCGCGGGCCTATCAGCGCTTCGGCGGCTATGTCGTCGACGCGACCGACAAGACCATGACGCTGGCCGTGCTGCCCCAGGGGTGCGACAAACAGATGATCAGCAATTTGTTCGCGGACCGCCGGACGATCCGCGATCATCTGGTCCGCGTCCTGAACAACAGCCCCGAACATCCCGGTGGCCCCGGCGAGCGGATCGCCGCCGCGCCAGCGACTTTGAAACCGGTGAACTGAGCGGAGATCGATCCTCGCCTGCAAGGGGACTGCAGGCCTGACGGAGGAGTATACCGCTATCGAGAGGCGACCCCCTCGATTCGCTCAGACCCTCAGATTCGAACGCTCTGCCACCGCATCCCATTTTCGGGCGACTGGATACTGATCCAGCTATAGTTGGTCTGGTCTACACGCTTTACCCAAGGGGTGGCGCTGTCCAACACCATGTCGCCATCGTCGGTCCGTGCGATCAACACGGTGTGCAGACCGGTCTGCTGGCTGAACACCACCGCGAAGCTCAGTAGGGCGGGATCATAGCCTTGCGCCAACAACTGGTATCGCTTCTCGATCGCCAGATCCTCGCAGTCGCCCTGCGCATGATTGCCGATCCCGCTCCGCTGCCATTTCTCCTCGGTGGCGTAGATCTGCATGTCGGAACGCTGGACCACGCGGCCGTTGACCAGCTTGTTGACCGATTGAAGCAGCTTGGCCTCGGCTTCGGGCGAAGGCTTGGCCCGAACGGGGGCGGTGACCGCGATCGTCGTGGCGGGCGGCGGAGGCTCGGCGGGTTGCACGATCAGTTCGGGCATTTCCGGCATCTGCGACCATGCCGGATTGAACAGGGTGATTGCGACGGATCGGATCGGCGCGGCCGGTACGTCGTCGCTTGGCTTGCACGTCGCGTCATCCACGGGGCAGAGCGCCTCAACACCGTCCGGGAGCGACAGACCTAGCTTGCGTCCGAACCCCGGTTCGGCGGGAGACGTCGCGAACAGCGCGGGGTGAGGCGAGGCGGCGCTGCGCAGTGCGCGCGGCAGGCCGAGCGTGACCGAAGCCTGCGGCTTGGCTTGCGCATCCAGGGTGGTCAGCAGATCGGGCAGGGTCGCGGCGATCATGTTGGCGACGGCCATGGTGACGGCGGGCAGACCGGTGGCGATTCTTCCCTGCCAGACGGGCGCGGCGAGCGGTGGCGCGATACCGTCTTGGTCCTGGCAGAAGGTATGATCGGTCTGGCACATGGCGACGAAGCCGGCGGGCGCGGCCATGGTATCGCCACGGATCAGGAAGTGCGGGGACGCCGAATGGGCCTGAGCGGGGTTCGCCGTTGCGAACATCGCCGTGATAGCAGCCATTGCCAAGCGGGCTTGGTATCGCATCTCTACCTCCTTGCCTGGAGGAAGACATGCGGCCCGACCGCTTACGCGGTGGTGGAGGACAAAGGTTTACTCGTTGTTAACTACTAATTTCCGGCAGGATTTTGCCGGTTCGGGCAAGTGGCCGATCAGCGAAGCGCCATGACGGCGATCGCGATCACGCCCCAGCACAGGCTGGCGGCCGCCGTGATCGTCACGAGATTGAGGACCGAGAGCGCCTTGGCGGAAGAGGCCGGCGCCTCGCCCAGCGGCATGACGGTGGCGATGATCTCATCGTTCACGGCACCAGTATGCGCCGCAGAGGTCTTGGTATCGAACTCGTGATGATGGATCATAGCGTCCTTCCTTCTCCTGCTTCATACTATGGCAGGATTGCGGAAAGCTTAACAAGTGGGTTAACGCCGAAAATACCATGTGATGTGAGAACTTAATAGAAGAACTTCACGTCATTTCTTGCTGCGTTGCGGAAATTTGGCACCTCCGTCTTGTCCAATCTGCCCCGCAATGGGATTTTAGGCGTCAGGCCAGCCGTGGACGATGATCCGGCGCCCCAATTATAGCGGGCCCAAGGGGGCGCTCGTGCAATATGTCAGTTTTTCTCGCGTAGATGACGAGCCGCTGGCTGGTGCCGGCAAGCGGACCGCTACGCGTGCGCTTCGGTTGCGATTTTATGCCGCGATCCTGATCCTGGATGCGCTGGCCGTGATATTGGGTATTGGGCTGGCCAGCTATCTGCGGTTCGATGCCGCGCTGTCGCCCGAGGCGATCACGCTGACCGCCGGGCTGATCCCGCTTTTCTGCTTTCTAGACCTGGGCAATTTGCGGCCCGATTATCTTAACGATTGGCGGCGCTCGATCCTGTCGATGGTGATCGCGCTGGCCAAGGCGGTGTTGCTGCTGCTCTTCTTCGGCTTCATCCTGCACGCGATCGGCCAGGCATCGCGTCTGTTATTCGGCTATGGCATGGCGCTGACGCTCGGCATCGCGATCGTGCTGCGCGCGGTGATCGTCACCATGTCCAGCAAGATTTTCCGGGGCGGCGCGGTCAACCATGTGCTGCTGCTCGACGGGGTCAGCATGGATCTGCCGGCGGGGCCGGCGGGCCAGTCGGTGATGGAGGTCGAGCGGATCGACGCCAACGACTTCAACGATCCCTATCTCCTCGATCAACTGGCGCGTCGTTTCGCCGATGTCGACCAGCTCAGCGTCGCCTGCCGCCCGGAGCGGCGGCGCGACTGGGCCATGGCGCTGAAGGGAATTAGCGTCCGCGCGGACATCCTGATCCCCGAACTGGATGAGCTGGGCAGCGTTGGCCAGGCGCTGGTGGCGGGATCATCGACCATCTTGGTGTCGACCAATCCGCTGAGCCCCTATGACCGGATCGTCAAGCGCGGCGTCGACGTGCTGCTGGCGGCGATCGCGCTGGCATTTCTCGCGCCGTTGCTGCTGGTCGTCGCGGTTGCGGTCAAGCTCGACAGCCGTGGCCCGGTCTTCTTCCGCCAACAGCGCGTCGGCTACGGCAACCGCCTGTTCCTGATGTACAAGTTTCGCAGCATGCGCGTCGAGACGAGCGACCTGAAGGGCGGGCGCTCGGCCAGTCGCGACGACGACCGGATCACGCGTGTCGGCCGCATCATCCGCGCGACCAGCATCGACGAACTGCCGCAGTTGCTCAACGTACTGCGCGGCGAGATGAGCGTGGTGGGTCCGCGCCCCCATGCGCTGGGTTCGCTCGCCGGGGATCAGCTCTTCTGGCATGTCGATGCCCGCTATCACCATCGCCATGCGTGCAAGCCTGGGCTGACCGGACTGGCGCAGGTGCGTGGCCTGCGCGGCGCGACCCACAAGCGCGAGGATCTGGTCAGCCGCCTCCAGGCCGATCTGGAATATCTGAACAACTGGAGCATCTGGCGGGATATCCTGATCATGCTGTCGACGGTTCGCGTGATCGTCCACCGCAATGCCTATTGAGGCGCGTCCCCAGTGACGCGCACCTTGCTCGCTTATTGGGAGGACCGGCGCGGCGATGTGCTGCTGGCGCTGGCGGCGGGGCTCTGCGCGCTGATGGGATGTGCGGTCTGGTTCGGCTGGTCGCCCTGGAATGGCGGCGGTTATCACCGGGCGGCGTCTGGCAGCAATTCGGCGATCGCGGCGCAAGTCGTGCGCCAGGTCGAGGCCTTGCCGACCGTTACGGGTGTTCCCGTGGTGACCCCGGTCGCCAATCTCGACGTGTCGGCGGATATCGCCCGGCGGGTCAACGCGCTGACGCCGTTCGCGCGCGGCCCCAATCCGGCGGCGCGGCCCTTTTCCTGGTCGGGCAATCCAGCCGACCGCATGGCGGCGGAAACCTGTCTGGCGGCGGCCGCCTATTATGAAGCGGGCAGCGATCCGCTGGGCCAAGCGGCGGTCGTGCAGGTCGTGCTCAACCGGGTGCGCCATCCCGCTTTTCCCAAGACGGTGTGCGGTGTCGTAACGCAGGGGGCGGAGCGGGCGACGGGGTGCCAGTTCAGCTTCATGTGCGACGGTTCGCTGCACCGCCGCGTGCCGTCGCCGGCCGCCCTGGCGATGGCGCAGGCGACCGCACGCTGGGCGTTGAACGGCGGTGTCTTTCGCGCGGTGGGCAGCGCCACCCATTATCACGCCGACTATGTCGTGCCGCGCTGGAGCGGGGCGATGGACAAGGTGCTGGCCTTCCACACCCATTTGTTTTTCCGCTGGCGTGGACCCGCAGGCGCGGCGGGAATGTTGCTGGCCCGGCCACAGCCGGGTGAGATGCCGCATGGGCTGGCGACGCTTGCCGCGATGATGGCCAAGGGCGACGCGCCTGTGGCCGCGGGTTCGACCGATCCGGCAGTCACGGCCGCCGTAACGCCTGCCGATGCCGCGACCCCGCCGGTGGCCAGCGGAGCCGTGGTCCGTTCCGACGAATGGCGGGGCATCTTCTACCTCTATCTCGACCCCGCCGATTATCCGGGCCGGTTCGCGATCAAGGCGGTCGAGGTGTGCGGCAAGCGTCAGACCTGCCTCGTCTATGGCTGGGACAAGGCCGAGCGCGTACCCGTCGCGGTGACCGAGGCACGGCCCGCTGGAGTGCTGTTCGCCTATAGCCACCGCGGGGACGAGCAGAAGGCCATGTGGGACTGCACCCGGATCAAGCGCGACAAGCCCGACCAATGCCTGCCCGGCACGATCGCCCGCGTCGATCCGCCGGTGGCTGCCTAAATCCTGAAATCGGGGCTGTCCTACAGCCTCGGATATGGAACATATGAAGAACTCCTGATCGTGGGAGGAAAGCATGACAAGGGATAAGACCCGGGCGAAGACGGCCGGGGCGATAGGGATATTGCTGTCGCTCGTGGCCGGTCCGGCGGCGATGGCGCAGCAGGTTGCGGCGCCGGCGGGCTATGCGCCGCTGACGGCGCCTTGCACCACGCAGCCCGATGGGCGCTGTGCCGCGCTGTCCGGCGACACGCCGATGCCGGTGGCCACGCGCGCGGAGCGGCTGGTGCTGGTCGGCAACAATGTTGCGGTGGCGCCGGTGACGGCGCTGGGGGGGCTTTATGTGTTGAACCAGAGTTGCAACGGCTATGGCACGGTGACGCTGCGCTATTTGGGGGCGGACGGCATCACGATGCTGCCGCTGCTGACCCGCACGGCGTCCGACACGGGCGGGGGAACCAATATCTATCTGGGGGCTGGCGCGGTGGTTGATATCAACCTGTCCGGGACGAGCGGATGCAATGCCAATCTGGCGCGGGTGCCGGCATGAAGCGGCTGTGGCTCAGCCTCGTGCTGCTCGCCGCATGGCCGGCCCAGATGGCCGTCGCGCAAACCGTCGCCTCGGCCAACGCGCCGCTCGGGGCCATTGCGAGCCCCGACTGGCCGCAACAGCCGGCCGATGGCGACAAGGGACCGCTTGTCGGCGGCCGTATCCATCAACGCTATCGGATCGCGACGCCGACTGCCGTGCTGGCCTCATTCGATCAGGTCAGCCGCCTGAACGGCGCACCGCCCGAAGCGAGCGATGTCGCCGCCGATCCGCTTTACGGCGACACGCGGGTGACCCTGACGCTCGCCTCGTTCAACGCGCGCCAACTTCGCCCGGCCACCACGCTGGCCGCGCCGGTCAATGTCACGGGCCAGCTCATCCGCTTCTGGACGAAGCCGATCAGCAATGTCGACCCGCGCCTGAACAGCTACAAGATCCGGCTTTACTCGGAGGGCAGCCCCGGTTCGCCCGGCGCCAATTATCACGAATATAATGCGGCGGCCCTGATCCGAGAGGGGCAAAAGGGCGGCGAGCAACGCTGGGGTTCCTTCACCATTCCTGCCGGATCGTTTACGGCCGTGGGCAATGGGGCCAATCTGGCCGCCGTCACCTGGGCGATGGTCGAGGTGCAGGCCAATTCTTCGGCGGGCATGACCATCGCGATCGGCAATGTCGAACTGGTCGCCAATGCGCTGACCAAGGCCAAGATGATCATCGCCTTTGACGATCAATATCCGGCGACGATCAACTACGCCTCGCGCGTCATGGCGCGCTATGGCTTTCGGGGGGTGCTTTATATCTCGCCGGCCATCGACGCCGGCCGGCCGGGCAAGCTGCCCACCGCGCAATTAAAGTCGCTGCACGACAATCTGGGTTGGCAGATCGCCAGCCAGGCCTGGTCGACCGAGGCCTCGACCACGCCGGGCGGGATCGATGTGATGACCGCCGACCAGCGCACGGTGGAAATGGCCAAGCTGCGCAACTGGCAGAATGCGCTGGGCCTGACCGGCGGCGGACATGGCAGCTATTTCAGCAATGTCGGCGCGACCGACATGATCGCCTATCCGATGTTCCGGCAGCATTTCCATTCGATGCGTGCCTATTACTTCGGCGAGTTCGGAACGGTCGAAACCTATCCCTGGGGCGATCCGATGCGCATCCGAGCGATGGGCGCCGGTGAGTTCCAATGGGGTAACAGCGCGTCAATCTATTCCAGCTACTGGAAAAACCATGTCGATCGCGCCATGGCGCAAAAGGGGGTGGGATTCATCGTATTCCATGACGGGTTGAGCGGTTCGCTGTCCAACTGGCAGCCCGCGTTCGACCAGTTGATGGCCTATCTCGATGCCAATCGGGCGGCGATCGATGTCGTGACGGTGGAAGACCTGGAAAACCCCTGATCGCGCCGCCCGGATGACGGGACGGACGGCGGGGCGGGAAAAGGAGGGGTGATGACGGCGACGGACAACAGGATCGGGATCGCCGGCACCCTTCTGGCCGCCATCGTCTTTGGCGAAGTCGTCGCACTGGGCGTCGATGGTCCATTTCTCGCCACCATCGCGGCGGCGGTGGAACTGGTCGGCGGCCTGTTGATCCTCGGGCTTCTCTGGCCCCGTCCTGTGTTCTGGCGTCGCTTTGCGCTTCCCCTGGGGCTGGGGATCCTGGCTTGGGCCTGGATCGCCAGCCCCGGTTGGTTCGCAGCCGACCCCTTTGGCCGGCGGTGGAGCGCACCCGACCTGTTGCCTCAGGCGAGCGGGCGTTTTCTGGGCGGTCTGGCGCTGATGACGGCCGCCGCGGCGATCGGTTGGCGGCGCGGGGGCGTTCGGCTGACCGTCGATCGCTGGTTGCTGTTCGGCCTGGTCAATATCGCGGTCGCGCTGGCTTTTCGCCATTATAACCCGGATGCGGTGTGGGGGATCGACAAGGGCGACCTGCGCGACCGTTTCACCGGCACCTTCCTCAACGCCAATTCGGCGGCCTGCTATTTCGCGGTGCTGGCGGTGCTGGCGGCGGGGCGAGGCTTTTCACTCGCGCTGGATCGCGGCATGTCCTCCTCGCTCGTCATCCATATCGTCGCGCCCATTGCGCTGCTGGGCGGCATCGGCGCCTGTGCCATCACCGGATCGCGCACGGCGTTGCTCGTCATGCTGATCGCGCTGGCGCTGCTGGTATGGCAGTTCGGCCGGCTCTGGCTGCGGCGGCAGCGGGGGGCGGTGCGTGGATTGATCGTCGGGGTCGGGGTCGTCGGTATCCTGCTGATGGTGTTCGCCATATTGGGCGATGCGACCTTAGACCGGGTCGGCGAGATTCAGGCGGATTGGGTCGAGCGGACCGAGCTATGGGACCTGTATTCGCGGCTCGCAGCGGCCGCGCCGCTGGGTTATGGGCCTGGCGGCCTCGATGACGCGGCACTGCACGGCTTTGCCTCGATCCATGAGGCGCATATCGCCTGGTTCGTCCATTCGACACACAATATCGTCCTGTCTCTGCTGATCACCGGCGGCTATCCCTATCTGGCGATCATGAGCCTGCTTGTGGTCGCGCTGCTCTTCCCCTATTTCCGCCGCGCGCATCGGCTGCGCGAGCCGGTCGTCGTCGCGCTGGTCGCGGCGCTGGCGGTCATCTTCGTCTGCGCCAGCACCGATGTGGCGCTCGACATGCCGGCGCTGGCGTCGGCGGCGGCGGTGCTGGCGGGACTGGTCTGGGGCCGCGCCTCCCGCTTCGTGGCGGAGGCGGCGGGCGGTCAGGCGGGGATGCGGCTCTTGACCAACGGCTCGGCGGGCGTGCTGGCGACGAGCCCCAGCGCATAGGCATAGTTGCGGCCCGATGCCTGGGCGAGCCACGCCGTCTCATTGACAATATGGTCGCGGGTCTGCGCGTCCAGCCGTGACCAGACGGTGACGCCGAAACGGATGCGCCAGGGCGCGCTGTCCCGCAGATAGGGCGCGGCCGCATAGCTTTGCGCCAAGGCCCGGATCGCTTGCGGCGAGTCGGCACCATGCGCCAGCAACTCGACATAGGCGAGCGCGACCTCCGCCTCGCCCCAGACCGGCCGACTGGCGCGGGCGGCGGCGATGTCGGCGCGTGCCAGAGCGATGAGCTGCGCCGCACGGGCGGGATCTTCGGCGGCGGTCCGGGCGCGCATCACCCCGCGCAGCAGCGCCGCGCGGGCCAGCAAGGCGGTCGGCGGTACGGTCGATTGCAGATAGGCATGGTCGTCCTCCGCCGTCGCCAGACCCGCCGCCTGGCGGACCGAGGCTTCGCGCGTCCGCACCACCTGGACTTCGCTGCTCAGCGTCGAGACCGTGAAGACCAGCGCCGCGCCCAGCGCCGCCATCGCTGCGGCATTGGCCGCATGAGCGATGGTGGGCCGCCGCTCACTCCGAGCGGTAATAGGCATTGTATTTGGACGAGTAGTACAGGGCGCCATAGGCTTCCTCGCCCGCATCGACCATCGAGAACAGGGCGCCGACCAGCGGCACGCCGTCCTGCACCAGCCCATTGAGCGCCGACTTTACCGCGTTGATCGGGGTATCGCCCCATTTGATGACCAAGATGGCGGCATCGACCAGCCGGGCGATCGTCCGGCTCTCGGCCACGCCCAGGAGCGGCGCGGTGTCGAGGATGATGCGGTCGTAGCGGGCGGCCATGTCGTGCAGCAGGGCCTGCATGCCCTCGCCGCTGAACAGGTCCTCGGCCATGAACGAGTTGCTGGCGACCGGCAGCAGGTCGAGCCCCGGCAACTGGTCGGCGATAAGGACTTGATCGACCGGAAGCTTGCCGGTCAGCACCTCGATCAGCCCGGCTTCGGGGCGGATCTTGGCGGCTTCAAGCAGGCCGGCACGGCGCAGGTCGGTGTCGATCAACAGCACCTTCTCGCCCGCCAGCGCACAGATGCGGGCCAGCGCCAGTGCGCTGCTGGTCTTGCCTTCGTCGGGCAGGCTGGAGAGCATGGCGACGATCCGCGCGCCCTGCCGCTCGGGGCCGGACGACAGCGCATGACGCAGCACGCGGAAGGTCTCGGCATAGGAGCTCATCGGCTTTTCGAGGAGCAGGGCAGGGGCCGAGCAGCGCTCGCCCGCCGCGTTGCGCAGCTTGCTCGAGCGGATGCGCGGAACGCTTGCCAGCACGGGCAGGCCGAGCGCCTCGACATCGCGGGTCGAATACAGGCCGCTCGCCAGCACCTCGCGCGTGACGACCGCCATCGCACCCAGCACCATCGCACCCAGACCCGCCAGCATCAGCAGCATACGGCGATTGGGTGAGGTCGGGGCGTCGGGAGTGACCGCGCTTTCGATGACCTGCGCCTGGCTCAGCGAGCTGCGCGCGACCTGGTTCATCTGCTGTGCCTGTTCGGCCAGCTTGTTATAGGCGGCGTGCGCGGCATCGGCCTGACGCTGATAATTGTCGGCGATCACGCTGGCGCGCGTGTCCGTCGACTGCTGTCCGCGCAGGCGGCCCATATCGCCGCGCAGGCTGGCCGCGCGCGCCTGGGCCGCATTGGCTTCGCTCTCCAAACCGCCGATGATGCGGTTGGCCTCGTCCTTGATCTGCTTGTCGAGCGCGGTGAGCTGTTCGGTGACCTTGATATTTTCGGGGTGACGCGGGCCATAGCGGGCGACGACCTCGCCCTGGCGCTGGATCACCTGCGCGCGCTGCGACCGCAGATCGGCGATGACCTGCGAGTTGAGCACCGCCGACACCGCGTCGATCCCGCCCGAGGCGATCTGGGCGCGGGCGACGCGCAGGCGCGCCTGCGCGGCGGCGGCTTCGGACTCGGCCGTGGCGAGCTGCGAGGCCAGCGGGCTGATCTGCTGATCGGTGACGGTGGAATCGCCGCCGCTGACGATGCCGGTCTGCGCGCGATATTGCGCCAGCCGGGCATCGGCCTGCATCGCCTGCTGGTTCAGCGCGGCCAGACGCTGGTCGAGATAGCTGGTCTCGCGGCTGGCGGTGCCGGTACGCCGCCCGACGCTATAGGCGATATATTCATTGGCGAAGGCATTGGCGACATCGGCGGCCAGGCGCGGATCGCTGGCAGTAAAGCCGACATTGACGATGTACGTCATCTTGTCGCGCGCGGTGCTGAGCTTGCCGAGCAGCCGGTCGGCGAGTTCGGTATCGCGCTTCTCGCGCTGCGCCTGGGTGGCGGTGGCGGGAAGCGGCTTCATGCCCTTGGTAAAGGCCGGATCGCTCGCCAGCTTCAGCCGGTCGACCACCGCCAGCGCGATGTCGCGCGAGCGCATGACGTTGACTTCGGTGTCGAAGATGTTCTGGTCGGGCCGCTCGCCGCTCATCTGGCCGAGCGCGGCACTGGGCGAGGGATCGATCTTCACCCGCGCCACCGCCTCATATTTCCACGGCATCATCAGGATCAGCGCGGCCGCCACGGTGAAGGTGACGATCGCCACCACCGCGAAGATGCGCCAGCGGCGACGGAACATGCTGATCGTCGCGCTCCACAGCGCCCGTACGACCCCCGGCCCGGTGGAGGGGGCCGTATCGACGAACGGCTCTGCGCTATGGTCCATGAGCATGGTCTTCAAAGCCTTACGGATGAATGGAAACGCCGGCGAGGGCGCGGAATTCGGAGAGGGAGGGGCCGTTCAGGCCGACGAAGTCGCTGCTGCGCCGTGCGTAGCTGAGGTCGAGGCGACCGGTCAGCAGACGGTTGGCGAGATAGGCGGCGCCGCCCGAGACCTGCGACACGCGCGCCTTGCCCTGAACGCCGATAAAGTCGTTCTCGGCATAGGAAATGCCATAGTTCAGCAGCAGGTTGCGCAGCAGTTCGTGATCGAACCGCAGGGCCGCACCGGTATTGAAGAAGCCGCTGCCGCCGAAGGTCGAGTCCTGAATGTCGCGAAACGCGTTGAAGGTCACGGTGGTGAGCGGCGACGGGAAATATTCGATCTTCGCATCGAACGAGAAGCCGCTGATATTCTGATAGATCGGCGCGGTGAAGCTGCGGTCGATATAGCCCACGCCCGCCGACCCGCGCAGCAGCGCCGTCAGGTCGAGCGAAACACCGGCCAGCGCGCGCACTTCCTTGGAATCGCGGTTGGCGATACCGGGCGCCAGCGCCTGGTCATAGCTGGTGCCGGTATAGGTCACCTGGCCGAACAGGCCGGTATCGGGGGTCAGGCCATATTCGAGCTGCACCGCGCCACGCGCCACCTCGCGGTCGCGATTGTCCTGCGACACCAAGAAGCCGCTGAGCGTGCGGACCGACTGGAAGTCGTATTTGGCGTAATCCGCGCTGCCGACGATGCGGACGCGCGCGAAGCGGCCCTCCGCCATCAGCCGGGCCTGGCTCTGCTGATAGGGGGTCACGCTGCGCACATTGACCAGCGCGGCGCCGGAGAATTGGGATTCGTAACGACGCGCGGTGTCGAGTGCTGCGGTAATCGACAGGTCGCCTGTCGCATCCAGCCGTCCGACCGTGCCGATCGACCAGCCATCCTGGTTGCGCGGCTTGGCATCGACATAGCGGTAAAAGTCGCCCGAACCGGTCAGTTGCAGGCTGTGGCGCGACCAGTCGGACCGTGCGGTCAGGCGCGGGGCGAGCCGCACGAAGCCGTCGTCGGTCTTGTTCGACGTCGTCTGATAGACGTTGTCGGTATAGCCGAGCTGCGTGTCGAGCGTGGGGAACAGGGTGAAGCCCCCAACCTTGTAGCCGATTGCGTTGGTTTCGGGACGGCTGCGCTCCAGCACGCTTTCGTTGCGGCCGCGATCGAAGGAGATCGGAACCACCGTGTTGATGGCGTTGCCGGTCATCTGAGCCTCGGCAGCGGCCGGCACGATCAGCGCGCAGGCGGCTACGCCCGCCATCCAGTAGCGAAACATTGGTGCCCCCATGAGTTGGAGCCGGACCCCGGAAGGGCCGGCCCGAGCTTGTTTTAGTTTTGAGTCGTGTAGTTGACGCCGACGCCACCGCCGCCGACGCTAGGTCCTGCGGCCAGGCTGGCGGCGTTGCCGGCCGAACCGCCGGTACCGCCCGTGCCGGTCTGTCCGCGACGCACGGCGGACCGGGCATTGGTCAGCGCGACCTTGACCTTGCGCGCGGCGTTGCCCGGCTGGTTGGCGACGAAGGTGAGCGCGGCGAGCGAAACCGCCGCCGGCTGTTGCTGCTGCGAGACGGCGAACATCACCGCGGCTTCGATATCCTGCGCGGTGGCGGTCGCCGGTTGCGCGGCGATCGCGGCGTTGATCGCCTCGACCACGCGCTGCACGGCGGCGGGATCGGGCTCGGCCGGTGCGGCAATCGGCGTGGTGGTCGCCGGAGCGGCCGTCTGCTGCTGCGCCATGGCGGGCGAGGCGAGCGCCGCGCCCATGCTCGCGATCACCAGCGTCTTTCGCACGTTCGTCGACATATGGTTTACCCCTGTTACCCCGTTCCCCAACGGGCGATTAGAAATAACGCTCGCCGATCCGTACCGTGTCGCCCGGATAGACGACGACGCTGGGGTCGAGCTTATATTGCTGTTCGGTGGTCTCGCCGAAGCGCTTGATGAAGACCTTCCGCTTGTTCGCGCGGTAGGTGAAGCCCTCGGCGCGGGCCACGGCGTTGAGCGCGGTCAGGCCGTTGGAATAGGGATATTCCCCCGGCTTGGTCACCTCGCCCATGATGTAGAAGGGACGATAGGTCAGCACGTCCATGCTGACGCGCGGTTCGCGCAGATAGCCGTCGGCGAGCTTGGCCTCGATATCGCGAATGACCTCGCGGGGAGTGCGGCCGGTTGCCTTGACGTCGCCGATCAGCGGCAGCGACAGGGTACCGCTGTCGCTGACGGTGAACTCGCCCGACAGGCTTTCCTCGTTGAAGACGATGATCCGTACCTTGTCGGCGATGCCCAGCTTGTAATCGGTGATCGGCGTGGCCGGCGCCGTGACGGTCGCCGCCGCCGGTGCCGCCGGCGTGGTCGATGGCGGCGTCGCCGACGTCTGTGCTCCGGCCGAAGCCGAAGCCGCGAGCAAGGTCAGGCAGAACCAGAAATTACGCATGTACCCAAACCCCTGATACAACCGCTATCACATACTCCGCCCGTCGGGGCCGAAACAATCGCCGGCCTTGGCTGCCGTAGGGGCACGCAGCCCGCAGTTCGCCGTGAGTCCGTCCCATTTCCGAACAGGCCCCGCGACGCATCACGCCGCCGCCTTCTGGCCGTCGATGCTGGCAAGCAGCAGCGCGTGCAGCTTCTCCGCCTCGCGCATCTGGTCGTGGCGCTCGGCGACCAGCGCGCGGCCGGCCTCGCCCATGCGGGTCAGCGTTTCCTGATCGGCGCGGGCGCAGGCGAGCATCGCGTCGGCCATCGCCGGGACCGAGCCGGGGCTGTAGAGCCAGCCGGTCTCTCCCGTGCGGACCAGATCGGCGATCGCGGCGACATTGGTCGCCAGCACCGGACGCCCCAGCGCCAGCGCCTCCATGATGACGATCGGCAGCCCTTCGGCGAAGCTCGCCATTACCATGGCACGCGCACGGACGAGCTGGGCCCGGACCTCGGCTTCGTCGGCCCAGCCGGTGATGGTGACATGCTCGCCGAGATTCAGGCGGGCGATCCCCGCCTCGATCTCGCCGCGCAGCTCGCCGTCGCCGACCAAAGTCAGCGTCGCGGGCACACCCTGCCGCCGCGCCTCGGCCAGCGCTTCGAGCAGCAGCAACTGGCCCTTCACGCCCGACAGTCGCCCGATATGGACGAAGTGCGGTGCATCGACCGGCGGGGCGGGCGGGGCCTTCAGGAAATCGGCGAGCAGGCCGCAGCGGACTACCGTGATCTTGGCCCAGTCCTGCAGCTTCGCCCAGCAATAGACTTGCGAGGCGCAGAATTCGGTGATGACCGCGACGAAGGCGGCACGGGCGACCTTCAGCCCCAGCTTGATCTGGACCGGGCGGTTGAATTCTTCCGGTCCGTGGATGGTCATGCTGTAGGGGACATCCGCCATGGTCGCGGCCAGCATCGCGATTTCGCCGGCATTGGTGGCGAAATGGGTGTGGAGGTGGCGGATGCCCGCCGCCTCGATCTCGCGCGCGAGCCGTGCGCCTTCGAGAAAGCTGATCAGGTGATGCGGGATCGAGCGATCGGTCTGTCGGGACAGCGTGGCGGTCAGCCGCATCGCGGCTAGCCAGCGGCCGGGATGCCGGACGAGCATGACCAGCCCGGCGACGAGCAGCGGCACCACGCCGCCCTTCAGCAGATAGCGGGTGCGCTCCCGCTCGGCCAGGTCGACCGGGTCGACGACATCGGCGTCCCAGCCGCGCAACGCCCAGCGGTGAATCGTCTCACCGCGTGCTTCGAGCGCCAGGATCTCGCGCCGAATGAAGCTGTGGCTGACTTTCGGATACTGATTGATGAAATAACCGATAGCCAACGGAACCCCCCATTCGTCGTACGGCAAGGCCGGCTTTGGTCGAAGGGGTCCCACGCACGCAATGGCTCAAATTGCTGCACCGTATCATTACGGGGCAAAGCCCGTGGCCCGGTGGCCATCGTCCGGCTTTATCGGCTGCGGGTAACGGGATAGCCGGGAATGGTCCGGCGACAGGGAACCCGAATGCAAGATGTGATCATGTCGGCCGGCGATGGTCGGAGCAACGATTGATGCATGACCAAGTGGCTCGGCCCCTTCAGGAGGTCGTACATCCGGCCCCGGCCGGGCGGGGGTCGCATCTGGTCGCGCTCGATGGCTGGCGTGGCCTGTCGATCCTGTGCGTGCTGGCGGGCCATATGCTGCCGCTCGGCCCGGCCGTGCTGGGTGGGAATACCGCGATCGCCGCGGTCGGCATGGCCCTGTTCTTCACCCTGTCGGGTTTTCTGATCACCACGACCCTGCTGCGCGACGATGCCGTCGTGCCGTTCATCATCAAGCGGCTGTTCCGTATCCTGCCGCTCGCCTGGCTGTACGTCGTCGTGGTGCTCGGCGGGCTGGGCGCGCCCTGGTCGGTCATCCTCGCCAATCTGCTATTCTATGCCAATGCCAGCGAGGCGACGCTGGCCTATGCGCCGCATTTCTGGAGCCTTTCGCTCGAGATGCAATTCTATGCCTTTGTCGCAGTGCTCGTCGCGATCGGCGGTCGGCGGGCGCTCTGGCTGTTGCCGGTGCTGGCGTTGACCGTCACCGGATATCGCGTGCTTCATCATGTCACCTTCGGCGTCCAGACTTTGGATCGGATCGATGAGATCATGGCCGGGGCGACGCTGGCGCTGGCGATCCATCATGGCTGGCGCGCACCTGCCCGGGCCGCCCGGACGGCGGTGATCTTGGGATTGGTGGCGCTGCTGGCGCTGGGCATGACGGACCCGGTCACCGCGCATTTTCCCTATATCTGCTATGCGCGCCCCTATCTGGCGGCGTCGATCGTCGGGTTGAGCCTGGGGCTGGAGCGCGGCTGGCTCGCGCGGCTGCTGGCCGGGCGGCTGCTCGGCTATATCGCGCGGATTTCCTATGCGCTCTATGTGCTGCACCCACTATCCTATGCCGGATGGATGGGCAGCGGCGACGTGGTCGTGCGCTATACCAAGCGGATCGGCAGCTTTCTGCTGGCCTTTGGCGGCGCGCATCTGTCGACCTTCTATTTCGAACAGCCGCTGACCCGATTGGGGCACCGGATCGCCCAGGGCGCCGAGCGGCGCAAGCCCGCCCCCGATGAGAGCATTGCAGCGGCATGACCCAGCCCATCAGCCTTTTCGCCCAGATTCGCGAAGACCGCGCCTTGTATCGCGAAGGGTGGTGGGCGCAGGGCCTATGGGCGCTGGCCATCTATCGGCTCGCGGCGGCGCGCTATGCCCGGCCGCGCGGTGTTGTCCGTTCGCTTTGGGGGGCGGTGGCGAAGCTGGGCGGGAAATGGGCGGAATGCGTCTGCGGCATCTCGCTGCCCGATTGCGCGACGATCGGTCGGCGGCTGCGCATCGAGCATTTCGGGGGCATCATCGTGCACGGCGCGGCCGTGATCGGCGATGACTGCGTCCTGCGGCAGAATGTGACGCTTGGCAATCGCAGCGAGGATCGACCGATGGAGGCGCCCGTGCTCGGCGATCGGGTGCAGGTGGGTGCGGGCGCGGTCATCCTGGGCGCGATCCGGATCGGCGACGATGCGATCATAGGTGCCAATGCCGTCGTCCTTCACGATGTGCCGGCGGGCGCGGTGGCGGTGGGCAATCCGGCGCGGATCCTGGAGCGGCGGCGGGCCTGACCGCCAGGCATGGCGGCTCAGGCGGCCAGCCCGACCATCGGCGCGTTCGCATCGACCGCGTGGCGCACGGTACAGACGGCCAGCAGGGCGGGCCGATGCGTGACGACGACCAGCCCCTGGCCGGTCCGCTCCAGCCGGGCGAGCAGCCGGGCGACGACCTGCGCTTCCGTTTGTGCATCGAGCGCCTCGGTCGGTTCGTCGAGCAGCAGCCACGGGGCGGGCGCCAGATAGGCACGTGCGAGCGACAGTCGCCGCCGCTCGCCCCCCGACAGGCGCACGCCATCCTCGCCAATCCAGCTATCCAGCCCGTGCGGCAGCGCCCGAACCTTGGCGGCGAGGCAGGCATCGTCCAAGGCCTGCCACAGCGCCGCCTCCTCCGCGTCGGGATCGGCGAGCCGCAGATTGTCGCGAACCGTACCTGCCAGAAGCTGCGCATCCTGCGGTGCCCAGCCAAAGGTCGCGCGGCGCAGGGCGGGGGATAGCGCATCCACCCGATGGCTACCCAACCGAATATCCCCGAGGGGAAGGTCACGGAGGCCGATCAGTGTTTCGACGAATGTCGTCTTGCCGGTTCCCGATGGACCGAGGATCGCGATCCTTGTGCCCCTGGGAGCCAGGGTAGCCATATTCGGCAAGGCCAGTGTCGCTGCGAACGGCTCGGCGGAGGACGTGACGGAGACGGTGTGGGGTTCCGCAAACAACGACGCCAGTCGCGACTCCGCCGCCCGGGTCGCACTGCGGGCGGCGCGGTCGCGAAGCAGCGGCGCCAGTCCATCGACCGTGGTCGCCGCCGCCAGCGCCGCCAGCGCGGCAAGCGGTGCCCCGGCGGGCAGGGCCAGCACGAAGACGAGCATGGCGGCGATGCCGGCCATCCCCGCGGCGATGGCATCGGCCAGCCCCGCCACCATGGCCTGCTGCCGTCGTGCTTCGGCGAGCGCGCTGTCGAGTTGCCCGATCCGGGCCTGCGCGGCATCGGCCATCGCATAGCAACGCAGTTCGGGCGCGGCGGCAAGCTGGATCGCCAATAGCGCGCGCAATTCGCCCTGTAGCTGCTGCACCGCCCGGCCCGGCGCGTCGAGCCGCGCCAATATCCGGAACGCGACCGCCAGCATCAGACCGATCAGCACGACCAGCGCCAGCGCCGCCACCGGACGTGCGAGGAGGGCCAGCGCCGCACCGCCAAGGATCGCCGCCACCGCCCCAGCCCGGGCCGATCGCCGGGCGACGGCCATTTCCACCGCATCGACATCCTGGACCAGCCGCGCGGTCGCTTCGCCGGCGGTCAGGGACAGCGCCTTGGCGACGGGAGCGGCGGTGATGGCCCGGTAGATGGCCGGGCGAATGCGTGCCAGGATGGCAAAGGCCGCATCATGGCTGGCCAGGCGTTCGCCATAACGCGCGCCGGTCCGGACGATGGCGAGCAGCCGAATCGCGGCGCTGGGCAACATATAGTTGAAACCGCGTGCCGCGATCGGCCCGGCCAGTCCGGCCGCGCCCGCCGCCGCGAGGAACCAGCCCGACAGACCCAGCAGCAGGACGGTCGCGGCGGCCGTACCCGCTGCCAGGGCGGATGCACGGATGAGCTTGCCGCGCTGCCGCCGCGTCTCGTGACGTAGCAGCCGGAGGAAAGCGGTCATGCCTCATCCCCGAGATGCACGACCCGGTCGGCGATCGCCGCCAGCCGGTGCGAATGGGTGGCGAGCAGGACGGTCCGCCCGGCACAAGCACGGGCGATCGCGCCGATCATCTCGGTCTCGGCGACCGCGTCGAGATGGGCGGTGGGTTCGTCGAGCAGTACGAGCGGCGCGTCCTTCAGCAGCACGCGCGCAATGCCGATCCGCCTCCTCTCGCCGCCCGACAGGCCACCACCGCGTGCATCGACGGGGGCGTCGAGATCGCCGCACCGCCGCGCCAGCATCGGGGCCAGCCCCGCCGCAAGGGCAGCCGCCTTGATTCGTGCGGGATCGGCATCGGGATCGCCCAGGCCAATGGCCTCGCCGATCGTTCCCGGCAGGATCAGCGGGTTCTGGCCTGCCCAGGCGGCCGCCACCGCACCGCCATGGGGCAGGGGAGTACCGTCGACCTCGATGATGCCGCCGGTCACGGGAGCCAGGCCGATCAGCGCGTGGAGCAGGCTGGTCTTGCCGCTTCCCGACCGGCCCAGCAGTGCGACCGTCTCGCCCGGTTCGATCACAAGGTGGAAGCCCGATACCGCCGCGCCATCGGCCTCGTCATAGCGGATCGTCACATCCCGAAACGCGATGCGCGGCGGCTTGGCGAGCGCAACCGGGGGCGGGGGCGCTTGCCGGTCGAGCAGGGGCGCCAACCGCGAGACGGCCGTCTCGGCTGCCTGCCGTTCATGATAGGCGGCCGCCAGCCGGCGCATCGGAGCATAGAATTCCGGCGCCAGCGCCAGCGCGAAAAAGGCGCGGCCCAGGTCCAGCGTCTCCGGCACCGCGAAGGGCAACAGGCCGAGCAGCGCAAAGCCGCAATAGACCGCCACCAGCGCGACCGAGAGCGCGGCAAAGAATTCCAGCGCGCCCGAGGAAAGGAAGGCGACGCGCAACACGCTTATGGTTCGCGCCGCCAGATCCTGCGACGCTGCGCCGATCCGTGCCGCCTCGCGATCCTCGGCGCGAAACGCCAGCACCACCGGCAATGCGCGGATGCGATCGGCGAATAGCGCCGACAGGCGCGACAGCGCGGCGAACTGCCGCCGCGACCGGTCCGCCGCCGCCCCTCCGGCCAGGATCATCGCGACGATGAAGGGGATCAGCGTGACGAGAAGGATGACCGCGCTGACCGGGCTGGCCAGTGCGATGGCGGCGAGCACGATCAGCGGCGCGATCGCGGCGGCGCCGCGCGCGGGCAGGAAACGCGCGGCATAACCGTCCAGCGCATCGACATCATCGACCGCCGATCCGACCAGCTCGGCCGCG
>NZ_BBJS01000052.1 GCF_000739895.2 Sphingomonas paucimobilis NBRC 13935 | reverse complement strand
CCACCTCCCCTTGCAGGGGAGGAATAGTGTACGGACTACCCCGGCCGGCCATGTTGGCGCATGGGGGCATGGTTGTGACGGGGGGCAGATCGCCCGCCTTTTGACGAGGACAGGTTGTGAACGAACCCCGGATCGCGGTGCTGTTGCCCTGCTATAACGAGGAAGCGGCCATCGCACAGACGATCGCGGGGTTCCGCGATGCGCTCCCGTCAGCCACCATCTATGTTTATGACAATAACAGCCGCGACCGCACGGTGGAGGTCGCGCGGGCGGCCGGTGCGGTCGTTCGGTCAGAGCGTATCCAGGGCAAAGGCGCGGTTGTCCGCCGCATGTTCGCCGATATCGATGCCGACATTTATGTCATGGCCGATGGCGACGCGACTTATGACGCCGCGTCCGCGCCCGAACTTGTACGGCGCATGGTCGAGGAGCAGCTCGACATGGTCGTCGGCCAGCGGGTGAGCGAAGCCGAACTCGCCTATCGTCGCGGGCATCGTTTCGGCAATGCGATGCTGACCGGCATGCTTGCCAAGCTGTTCGGGCGCAGCTTCACCGACATCCTGTCCGGCTACCGGGTGTTTTCGCGGCGTTTCGTCAAGAGCTTCCCCGTCCTGTCGGTGGGATTCGAGATCGAGACCGAGATCAGCGTTCATGCACTGGAGCTGAAAATGCCCTGCGCGGAGATCGCCACGCCCTATTATGCGCGGCCCGAGGGGTCGGCCTCGAAGCTCAGCACCTATTCGGACGGCTGGCGTATCCTGCGCACCATCCTCAAGCTCTATCGGATCGAGCGGCCGATGTGGTTCTTCGGGGCGATTGCGGGACTGTTCGCAGGCCTCGCCCTGCTGCTCGCCGCGCCGTTGATCTTCACCTATCTGGAAACGCATCAGGTGCCGCGCTTCCCGACCGCGATCCTGTCGACGGGGCTGATGCTGCTCGCCGCGCTCAACCTGTTCACGGGACTGATCCTCGACACGGTGGTACGTGGGCGGCAGGAGGTGCGGCGGCTCGCCTATCTGTCGCACCCCGCACCCGGCGGCGCGCTATAGGCGCTGGGCCCCGTCGCGCTCGCGGCAGGCCAGCGCGAACAGCGCAAAGCCGGTGGCGATCGTCCAGACGAGCGTCCGCTCCATGAACCAGGCGTGGATCATGGTGTGCTGCCAGAAACCGACCAGCATCAGCAGGATCGCGGCGTTGGAGGCGAGGAGGGCGATGGTGCGCTCGCGCATGACGGGCGCGGCCGAACGCAGCATGTGGCGGGCGCCCCATAGACCGGCGAGGAGGGCAATCACGACGATCGCCCCCGCCATCACATGCATGCCCGGCGCCAGGCCGTTGATCCCCTTGGCCAGTTTCTTGGCCATCAGTGCGAGGCCTAGATCGTGCGTCTCGCCCCGTGTCGCGTCGAGCCCCATCCGCATGCGCAACTGAAGCGCATCCTCGCGCATCGAGTCCCAGCCGAAGACGCGCAGCACCAGCGCGATCTTTAGGAGCATGACCGTCGCGATCGATGCGCAAAAGCCGATCAGCGACTCGAAGGGGACGATCGGCCCGCTCTTCTCGGCCCGTGCGTTCCAGGCGAAGGGGAGGCCGCCGATCACCGCCGCCAGCCCCAACGGGATACCGCCGGTGAGAAACTCGAAGGTGATGGTCAGCGCCCCGAACAGCGCGGCGGAGATCAGCGCCGTCCGCCGTCCTATCCCTCCGATCGTGCCCGCGATCGCGAGAAACAGCAGATAGCCGATGAGCACGATATCCGCCGGCCCATGGCCCAGCGACTGGCCATAGGTCTCCAGCCCGAACCAGCGCGAAAAGGCCAGGAAGACGATCAGCCAGAACAGCCCCTGCACCGGCCGCCGCCCCCGACCGAGCGCCACCAGCCCAGTGACGATCCCCGCCACAACCAGCAGCGTCAGGGTCGTGTGATAGAGGTTCCGAATCGCCGCGACCGACAGGATGGGCAGCAGATAGCGGGCCAGCATCGCATGGCCGTGGATATAGCGGTGGTAGAACACGGTACCGACCGGCGGCTCCCCAGTGATGAAGCCATGCACCGTCTGGCACTCGCCACGCGGCGGCACGGGCACTTGCACCAGCGGACTGACGGTCAACTGATCGCGGCTCGCCCGCTGATCCAACGCCAGGCGCAGGATCAGGCAGTCGTTATATTGGTGTCGGCCGATATCCGTATTGCCATCCAGATAATCCTGGTCCTGCAGCACGCCGCTGGCAAAGGCCTGTGCCACATGCGCACGGGCGGTGGGCAAGTCGCGGCCCAGGCTCGCGTGATTGGCGAGGCAGAAGAGCGCGAAGAACGGGGCGCCAATCGCCACGCCCATCAGCACGGCGCGGATCGCCCGAGGTAGAAGCGAACGCCAAAATGCCAAGGTCGTCAGACGTTTGGGGCCGGCTCCGGCGTGCGTTTCGGATGCCGTCATGACTGCTCTTCCACCGCCCCCTGTGATGTCTGGCTGATCCTGACCCTAGAACCGGTCCTATGGAAAGAGGGTAAACACGGCCGCTCATGGGTCATGGGACATCCGGCGGGGCTTGAACTTGGCCTCAGCCCACGCGACATAGGGGCTCTTCTGGGCATAAGAGAGAATTCCATGCACAATCCGTTCGAGACCGGCGATTTCGCGAGCCCGCTGGCGCAGGCTGGCGTCGGGCTTCGGCAGACGCAGGCCGGTCTGGTTCCGATCGTCATCGAGCAGTCGAACCGCGGCGAACGGTCGTTCGATATCTTCAGCCGCCTGCTTCGCGAGCGCATCATCTTCGTCACCGGCGGTGTCGAGGACGGCATGGCCTCGCTGATCTGCGCGCAGCTGCTGTTCCTTGAGTCGGAGAATCCGAAGAAGGACATCTACATGTACATCAACTCGCCGGGCGGTGTCGTCACGGCGGGCATGGCGATTCATGACACGATGCAGTATATCCGTCCGCGCGTCGGCACACTGTGCATCGGCCAGGCCGCCTCGATGGGCAGCTTCCTGCTTGCCGCGGGTGAGCCGGGGATGCGCGTGGCGACGACGAACAGCCGCATCATGATCCACCAGCCCTCGGGCGGGGCACAGGGCATGGCGGCCGATATCGAGATCCAGGCGCGCGAGATCCTGCGCATGCGGCATTTCCTTAACTCGCTCTATGCGAAGTATACGGGTAAGCCGCTCGAGGAGATCGAGCGCGCGATGGACCGCGATAAGTTCATGAGCTCCGAGGAAGCCAAGGAGTTCGGCCTGATCGACCAGGTGTTCGACAAGCGTCCGGTCCCGGCCGACGACGCATCGGCCGCTGCATAAGACGGGTCGTTCAGCGTGAACGCTTTATTTCGATTGTGACTTTACAGGGGTGCGGTACGATGCGCACCCCGGCAACGGTAGCGCACCGCTTCACAGGTGCGAGAGGTGATTGATGGACAAGGTGAGCGGTGGCAACTCGAAAAGCACCCTCTATTGCTCGTTCTGCGGCAAGTCGCAGCACGAGGTGCGCAAGCTGATCGCGGGGCCGACCGTCTTCATTTGCGACGAGTGCGTGGAGCTGTGCAACGACATCATCCGTGAGGAGACCAAGTCCGCGCTTGTCTCCAAGAAGGATGGTGGCGTGCCGACGCCGCAGGAAATCTGCAACGTGCTCGACGATTATGTCATCGGGCAGAAGCAGGCCAAGCGTGTCCTGTCGGTCGCGGTGCATAACCACTATAAGCGTCTGAACCACGGCGCGAAGGGTGCCGATGTCGAACTCGCCAAGTCGAACATCCTGCTCGTCGGCCCGACCGGCTGCGGCAAGACGCTGCTGGCGCAGACGCTGGCGCGTATCCTCGACGTGCCGTTCACCATGGCGGACGCGACGACGCTGACCGAAGCCGGTTATGTCGGCGAGGATGTCGAGAACATCATCCTGAAGCTGCTCCAGGCGTCGGATTACAATGTCGAGCGGGCGCAGCGTGGCATCGTCTATATCGACGAGATCGATAAGATCAGCCGTAAGGCCGAGAATCCCTCGATCACCCGCGACGTGTCGGGCGAGGGCGTTCAGCAGGCACTGCTCAAGCTGATGGAAGGCACGACCGCCAGCGTTCCGCCCCAGGGTGGCCGCAAGCATCCGCAGCAGGAATTCCTGCAGGTCGACACGACGAACATCCTGTTCATCTGCGGCGGCGCGTTCGCGGGTCTGGAAAAGATCATCGGCGACCGTCTGCAGGGCAAGTCGATCGGCTTCGGCGCCTATGTCGCGGCGCCCGAGGAGAAGCGGACCGGCGAATATCTGCGCCAGACCGAACCCGAGGATCTGCTGAAGTTCGGCCTGATCCCCGAATTCGTCGGCCGTCTGCCGGTCATCGCGACGCTCGAGGACCTCGACATCGCGGCTTTGGTCAAGATCCTTTCCGAGCCGAAGAACGCTTTGGTGAAGCAGTATCAGAAGCTGTTCGAGATGGAGAATGTCGAACTCGACTTCACCGACGATGCGCTGACCACGGTTGCCAAGAAGGCGATTGAGCGTAAGACCGGCGCACGCGGGCTTCGCTCGATCCTGGAGGGCATCCTGCTCGACACGATGTTCGACCTGCCCGGCATGGACGGTGTCGACGAGGTGATGGTCGACAAGGATGTGGTCGAGGGTCGCAAGGAACCGATCCGCGTCTATGCCGAAAAGGCGAAGAAGAAGGACGGCGCGGCGGCCTGAGGCTTACCGCGAAGACCATGAATGGATGACGGGCGCTTCCGAAAGGGGGCGCCCGTTTTTCGTGGAAGGATGAGCATGGTGACGATCCGCGATGCGGGGTCAGGCGACCGGGCGGCGGTGGCGGCTATGCTGGGCCGCGCCTTCGCCGACGATCCGGCCATGTCCTATATCTTCCCCGATGCCGAGGAGCGGGCGAAGCGCCTGCCGCGCCTGTTTGCGTTGTTGTTCGACAGCGATGCGGTGGGCATGCGGCTCGTCAGCGAGGGGGCGGAGGTCGGGACCTTCTGGCGCCCGCCGGGACAGGCGCCTGTGTCGATCACGGCCTATGTCCGGCGGCTGATCCCGGTACTGCACGCGCTGGGGGCTTCGCTACCGCGCGCGATGCGGCTGGGCGATGCGATCGAGGCGCATTTTCCATCCCACCCCTTCTGGTATCTGCACATCGCCGGCGTCGATCCGGCGCGACAGGGGCGGGGACTGGGTGGTGCATCGATCCGAGCTGGGCTGGCGCGGTGCGATGCGGACGGCGTGCCCGCCTATTTGGAAACGGCGACCGAGAGCAATGTCGGGCTTTATGCCCGGCTCGGGTTCGAGCTGACAGGCGAATGGTCAGTGCCCAAAGGCGGCCCGCGCTTCTGGTCGATGATCCGGCCGGTAGGCGGCTGATCCTCCCCGTGCCGGGGAGGATATTGGTTCGGCATCACGCGTTGGCCCGTCTCGAACAGGAGACGCGCCGATGAAGCCCCATATGATCTGCCACATGATTTGCAGCCTGGACGGGCGCATCCTGCAAAGCCGCTGGCGGCCCGAAAGCTACAAGCCCGGTGATCTGTTCGAGGATTTGCACGACCGGATCGGCGGCGATGCCTGGATCGTCGGGCGCGTGACGGGGCAGGAATTCGCCAAGGGCGATCGCTATCCCGATACCGACGAGACCTTTCCCCGCGAACACTGGTTCGCCACGCGTGACGCCGATGCCTTTGGCGTGGTGCTGGACGAACAGGCCAAGATCGTCTGGGCGCGGGGCGATATCGGCGATGATCCCATTGTCGTGGTCCTGACCAAGGACGTGGCGGACTCGCATCTGGCGGGGCTGCGCGCCGATGGTGTGTCCTATATCTTCGCCGGGGCAGAAACCATCGATCTGCGTGCGGTGCCCGAGATTCTCAACCGCGAACTGGGGGTGAAGACCTTGCTGGTCGAGGGCGGCGGCACGGCCAATGGCGAGTTCCTGCGTGCCGGCCTGATCGACGAGATCAGCATGGCGCTCTGCCCGGCGGTCGATGGCGGGGCGGGGGCACCTAGCCTGTTTCATTCGGGCGACGCTGAGGCCAACACGCCCGCCCCGGTCACCAGCCTGACCCTGACGCATCATGAGGTGCTGGAGGATGGTGTGATCTGGCTGCGTTACCGCGTCGAGAACGCCATAACCTGAAGCGTTGCAGCACCCTGATTGCGCTATCGCAACGAATCTCTTGTCTGCGCGGGAGCCAATGCGGCCGGTGGTGCATTGGCATGATGATGGGCCGTGCATAGGCCATGAGGGAGGCCAGACGAGGAATGAGTGAGACCGACGCCATCGTGACCGCCGGACAGAAGCGGGCGCTGCTCCAGCGTTTGCTGATGCCATGGTGGACCCTGGTGTTTCCGCTGCTGGGGCTGCTCGCCATTGCCATTTCGCTCTACAAGATGGGCGCGGCGGGAACGATCGCGGCGGCATTCATCCTGATCGGTTGCGTGCTGGCGGCGGTGCATCAGGCGGAGGTCGTCGCCCACCGCGTCGGGGAGCCGTTCGGCACGCTCGTTCTGGCGGTCGCGGTGACGGTGATCGAGGTCTCGCTGATCGTCAGCCTGATGTTGTCCGACGCCGGCGATGCCTCCAGCCTGGCCCGGGACACGGTGTTCGCGGCGATCATGATCATCCTTAACGGCATTGTCGGCGTCTGCCTGCTGGCCGGAGGCGCGCGGCACGGCGAACAGCGCTTCTCGCTCCGCGGGGCGAGTTCGTCGCTCAACGTGCTGACGGCGATGGTCGTTTTGTCGCTGGTGCTGCCCAACTATGTCTCGTCGGCGCCGGGGCCGACCTATGCGCCGTCGCAACTGATCTTCGTCGCGATCGTCAGCGTCATTCTCTACGGCACCTTCGTGATGGTCCAGACGGTGCGCCACCGTGACTATTTCCTGCCCGCCGACGAGGACATGCCGGGCGACGCCCATGCCGAGCCGCCGACCAATGCGGCGGCACTGGCCGCGTTGGGAATGTTGCTGGTCGCGCTGATCGGGGTGGTGCTGCTCGCCAAGGGGCTGTCGGGGATCGTCGAGGCGGCGATCCTGGGGGCGGGGCTGCCGCTCGCCATCGTCGGTGTGGTGATCGCCGCGCTGGTGCTGGCGCCGGAGAGTCTGGCGGCCTATCGCGCGGCGCGGCGGAACCGGTTGCAGACCAGCCTCAATCTGGCGCTGGGGTCGGCGCTCGCGACGATCGGGCTGACCATTCCGGCGGTGGCGATCGTGTCGCTGGCGCTGGGCCTCCCGCTGGCGCTGGGAATCGGTGCCAAGCAGATGATCCTGCTGGTGCTGTCCTTGTTCACGATCACGCTGACGCTGGGCAATGGGCGGACGACCGTACTCGGCGGCGCGGTGCATCTGGTGATCTTCGCGGCCTATCTGTTCGTGACGGTGGTGCCGTAATTCCCCCGTTCCAGCCTGGGCGAAGTCGAAGGCCAAGCCAATCCGGTCGAACCGGGTAGGCTTGGAACTTCGTTCAGCCCGTAGCCTTCGACTACGCTCAGGCTGAACGGAGGGCGAGCTGAACGGAGGGGGGCTTACTTCTTCGCCTTCGCCGCCTGCTCCGCCTTCCACGCCTGGAACTGCTCGAACGCGATCGAGCGCTTGAGGATTTTCGACCAGGGATCGACCACCACATGCGCATCGGCAGGCACGCTCAGCGTAGTCGTGCCGTTCGTCATCGGCAGTGTTTCGACCTTGTCACCTACCTGCACTTCGACAGGCAACGGGAAGGGCCCGCCGCCCGGCACCTTCCAGGTCAGCGTCAGCTGGTTCCCGACCCGCGTCTCCATAATCTCGGGCAGCGCCGCCTGGCGGAGATAGACGTTGAAGAACCAGCCATAGTCCTTGCCCGTCACCTGTTTGACGAAACCTTCATATTCCTTGGTCGAACCATAGCGGGGCGAGAAATTGCCGGGCTTGGGATCGGTGCGGCCATAGACGGCCAGGCGCGTCACGTCCCAGAAGGCCTTGTCCCCGATCAGATTGCGCAGGGTGTGGAGCATCCACGACCCCTTCATATAGATGTCGAGGCCGGGGCCGCCCTTGGCCTCCTCATAGACATCCTGTTCGGTCATGCTGCGGTCGTGGACGATGGGCGACTTGTTGGCGATCTGCCCCCGCTGCGCGTCCATCATCACCGCATAGCGCGCCTCGCCTTCGCGCCAGCGGCCATAGCTGGGCTGCATATAGCTGCCATACCCCTCGTGCAGCCAGAAATCGTCCCAGTCGACATTGGTCAGCTGGTTGCCGAACCATTCATGGCTGAACTCATGTTGGAACAGCCAGTCGAACCCTTCCGGCGCCTTGGCATATTCATTGCCGTACGCGTTGATTGTCTGGTGCTCCATGCCCTTGTGCGGCGTCTCGACCACGCCCAGCTTCTCGTCGCCGAAGGGGAAGGGGCCGACCGTCGATTCGAAGAAATCCAGCGTCGGCGCAAATTCGGCAAACAAGCCTTCCGCCTTCGCCTTCTCGCCGGGCAGATACCAGTAGAACATCGGAATCGTGTTCCCGAAGCGGCTTTTATACTGGCCCTCGACCACCTCATAGGGGCCTACGTTCAGCGCAATCGCATAGGTGTTGGGGTGCTTGGTCCGCCAGTTCCACCGGGTGCGCCCGTCCGGCAGCGTATCGACGCCCAGCAGCACGCCGTTGGACGGCGCCTTCAGCCCCTTGGGCACGGTGATGTGCAGTGTCACGACGCCCGGCTCGCCCATCGGATAGTCGAGGCAGGGCCAGAACAGGTCGCAGCCATAGCCCTGCGACGTGGTTGCGAACCAGGGGCGGCCGTCCGGCGTCTTGGCCCAGACCACGCCCGTGTCCCAGGGGGCGCGGACGGCGACATGCGGCGTGCCGCCATAGGTGATCTTCGCACGCACCTTCTGTCCAGCGCGAAGCGGGCGGGGCAGGGTGACGACCAGCTGCCCTTCCGGGTTCGACCACCCGCCGGGCTTGAGTGGTTTGCCGTCGATCGTGATCGCCTTGACCGGCAAATTCCTGTCGAGATCGATCACCAGCCGGGCGAGCGGCGCCTTGGCGGTAAAGTCCAGCACCGCAATGCCGTTCAACTCTTCGGTATCGGGCAGGATCTCGAACGACAGGTCGGCGCTGTCGAAGCGCATGGCCAGTTGCTCGGGGGGGCGGACCCCGCCCGACACCATGGTCTGCGCGGTCAACGGCGGCTCGCCCTTGGCGGGAAGCGGCTTGGCTGTCTGGGCCGCGAGGGGCGCGGCACAGAGAAGCGAGGAGGTGAACAGCGCGGCGACGACAATTCGTATACGATCCATGGTGCATGGTGTTGCGCAAGCGGGCCTGCTTGGCAAGCGGTCCGCCGATCGTCGCACCGGGAATTGATGGATCGGCAACCCTCCCCATATATACTGACGAAGAGGCCCCGGTCGGGGCCGACCGGAGTTTGCATGAACCAGTCCTATCCCGTCCTCCCGCTGCGTGACATCGTCGTCTTCCCGCACATGATCGTGCCCCTGTTCGTCGGCCGCGACAAATCGGTCGCGGCGCTGGAAGCGGCGATGGCGGCGGACAAGGAGATTTTCCTGGTCGCCCAGCTCGATCCCGCCGAGGACGACCCCACGCGTGAGGATCTGTACGAGATCGGCGTTACCGCCACCGTGCTGCAATTGCTGAAGCTTCCCGATGGCACGGTCCGCGTGCTGGTCGAGGGCAAGACGCGTGGCCGCCTGTCCGAGCTCGACGAATCGGGCGCCTATCTGACCGCCACGATCGACGTGACGCCCGCCGAGTCGGACAAGGCCGTGCTCGAGGAACAGGATCACGACCTGAAGGCGCAGATCGCCGCGCTGATGCGCTCGGTCGTCGACCAGTTCGAGAATTACGCCAAGCTCAACCGCAAGCTGCCCGCCGAAACCGCGGTCCAGCTGGCGGAGATCGAGGACGCCGCGCAGCTGGCCGATGCGGTCGCCGCCAATATCTCGGTCAAGGTCGCCGACAAGCAGGCGCTGCTGGTGGAAACCGATCCGGCCAAGCGGCTGGAGATGGCCTATGCCCTGATGGAGGGCGAACTCGGCGTCCTGCAGGTCGAGAAGAAGATCAAGAGCCGCGTCAAGCGCCAGATGGAGAAGACGCAGCGCGAATATTATCTCAACGAACAGCTCAAGGCGATCCAACGCGAGCTGGGCAATGAGGGCGAGGACGGCGACGGCGACGAGATCGCCGAGCTGACCCAGAAGATCGCGACGCTCAAGCTGTCGAAGGAAGCGCGGACCAAGGCGACCGCCGAGCTGAAGAAGCTGAAGACCATGGCGCCGATGAGCGCCGAGGCGACCGTCGTGCGCAATTACCTCGACGTGCTGCTGGGCCTGCCCTGGGGCAAGAAGTCCAAGGTCAAGAAGGACATTGCTGCTGCGCAGGCGATCCTCGACCAGGATCATTATGCGCTGGAGAAGGTGAAGGACCGGATCGTCGAATATCTCGGCGTCCAGGCACGCACCAACAAGCTGAAGGGGCCGATCCTGTGCCTCGTCGGCCCGCCCGGCGTCGGCAAGACCTCACTGGGCCAGTCGATCGCCAAGGCGTGCGGGCGCGAGTTCATCCGCCAGAGCTTGGGCGGCGTGCGTGACGAGGCCGAGATTCGCGGCCACCGCCGCACCTATATCGGCTCGCTGCCGGGCAAGATCGTGACCAACCTGAAAAAGGCCGGCACGTCGAACCCGCTGTTCCTGCTCGACGAGATCGACAAGCTGGGTCAGGATTTCCGCGGTGACCCCGCCTCGGCGCTGTTGGAAGTGCTCGACCCGGAACAGAACGCCAAGTTCAACGATCACTATCTGGAGATCGACATCGATCTGTCGGACGTGATGTTCGTTTGCACCGCGAACACGCTGAACCTGCCGCAGCCTTTGCTCGACCGCATGGAGATCATTCGTCTCGAGGGCTATACCGAGGACGAGAAGGTCGAGATCGCCGAGCGCCATTTGGTCGCCAAGCAGGTCGAGACCCACGACCTGAAGGACGGTGAGTTCACGCTGACCCAGGAGGGTCTCCGCGCGCTGATCCAGCGTTATACCCGCGAGGCGGGCGTGCGTACGCTGGAGCGTGAGATCGCGCGTCTGGCGCGCAAGGCGCTGCGCCAGATTCTGGAGGGCAAGGCGACGTCGGTGACGATCACGCCGGAGAACCTGCATGAGTTTGCGGGCGTGCAGAAGTTCCGCCATGGCCTGTCCGAGCAGGAGGATCAGATCGGTGCGGTCACGGGTCTGGCCTGGACCGAGGTGGGCGGCGAGTTGCTGACCATCGAATCGGTGACGGTGCCGGGCAAGGGCCAGGTGAAGACCACTGGCAAGCTGGGCGATGTGATGAAGGAATCGGTGCAGGCCGCCTTCAGCTTCGTCCAAGCGCGCAGCCCCAGCTTCGGGATCAAGCCGTCGCTGTTCCACCGCAAGGACATCCATATCCACCTGCCCGAGGGCGCGGTGCCCAAGGATGGTCCGTCGGCGGGTATCGGTCTGGTCACCTCGATCGTCTCGACGCTGACCGGCATCGCGGTGCGCAAGGATGTGGCGATGACCGGTGAGGTCACGTTGCGTGGCCGGGTGCTGCCGATCGGTGGCCTCAAGGAGAAGCTGCTGGCCGCCCTTCGTGGTGGCATCACCACGGTCCTCATCCCGCAGGAGAATGAGAAGGATCTGGCGGATATCCCCGCCAACATCCTGAACGGGCTGAAGATCGTGCCGGTCGCGCATGTCGACGAGGTGCTGCGTCTGGCGCTCGCCGGGCCGCTGGAGGCGATCGACTGGACCGATGCTGACGAGCTGGCGGCCCTGCCGCCTGCGCCGATCCCGGCGGTCGGGGGTGAGCGTCACCACTGATCGTCGTATTTCGGGTGCCGTCGATCACGAATCGGCGGCCCCGTCCTGCAATGTCATGCGAATGACTTGCGCTTCTGTTTACGGAATCGTTCGCTTTGCATAACGACGGGGTTTGACAGCACGCGCTGCCGCGTCATTATCGGTCCTTTAATGTTTGAGCGGCACCGAGTCCGTTCATTTTATGGTCGAGATCATAGGGGGTTATGGAATGAACAAGCAGGAGCTGATCGCCACCGTTGCCGACTCCTCGGGCCTCGTGCGCGGTGATGCGGTCAAGGCGGTCGACGCGGTTTTTGAAGCGATCACCGCCGCGCTGAAGAAGGGTGATGAAGTCCGTCTGGTCGGGTTCGGCACCTTCTCGGTGTCCAAGCGCAAGGCATCGACCGGCCGCAACCCTCGGACCGGCGAACCGATGACCATCAAGGCGTCTTCGCAGCCCAAGTTCAAGCCGGGCAAGCTCCTGAAGGACTCGGTCAACTAATTCCGTTTTTGGGGCTGGACAGGCGGTGGATCGCCGCCTAAAGGCCCGTCTCCCGGTTACCGGGCGCGTAGCTCAGCGGTAGAGCACACCCTTCACACGGGTGGGGTCACAGGTTCAATCCCTGTCGCGCCCACCATGCAAATGGCAATGGCCGCCCGGTCGCTTTCCAATGGGAGTGGATCGGGCGGCCATTTTGCGTTTTGGTCGGGGGCGCTGCGATGACGGCGGCTGGAGGCGGGCAGGCCAAGCCGCAAGGGCGGGGCGTGCACTTCGACTTCGCTCAGTGTGAACGGGTGGTGGGGCGCTTTGGCGGGCGGACGAAGGTTATGTCTTGAACCGCTCTCCAATGTGTTCTGACCTCCGTTAGGCGTTCCCCCCCCCCCAAGCTGTCTGTCCGCGCGCATCCGCCCGCGGCTCCGCGCTTCCCCCCTCCGTTCAGCCTGAGCGAAGTCGAAGGCCAAGGGCCAAAGCCGCGCCAAACTGCCCCGACACGGTCCTCCACTCCACGTTCGACGGAAGGCGTCGGAAACAAGTCCCTGACCGAAAACCCCAATTCTCCGCCTCGTTCAGCCTGAGCCAAACCAACCGCCACGCCCCGCGCGCCACTCCACCAATCCCGCACTGTCACGAAATCGACTCGCAACCGTCATAAAAGTTTCTTCAAAGATGCATCTTGGCGTCATCTGCGACGCCTAACGCCCGACCCGGGATCGGCCAGGGGGAACAGGCTCGAGTCGATCACCGGGCGGTCCTTCGCCCGCACAGCAACGATAATATCGGGAGTTTTTCGGCGATGGCGAGCATCAAGCGCTTCGGCCTCATTCTCATGACCAGCTCGGCCTGCGCGGCACTCGCCGCTTGCGGCGGGGCGGACAGCGTGGCCTCGCCCGGTGCGGGCAATGTGGTGATCGTGCAGCCGGCCCCGACGCCGACCCCGTCGCCCACGCCGGCCCCGACGGCCAACATCACCGCCGCGCAGTTCGCCGCCGCGACCACCGTCAACGGCGTGACGATCACCGTCGATGAGCAGCTCGCGATCGTCAACGCCGGCAGCAACAACAATGTCAACGGCACCGGCGGCACGCTGAACGGCATCTATCCGACCAGCAGCACCTCGCTGACCACCGCGTCCGATCCGTCGACGCTGAACAGCTTCTTCACCTCGACCAACTATGTCGGCGCGCTGAATGGTCCGTCGGACACCGCGTTCCAAGGTTGGACCTGCAACTCGACCTCGGCCGAATTCGGTGGCTCGGGTGCGCGCTGCACCGCGGTGCCCTCGATCGGTACCTATTCGGCTTCGACGTCGGTCTGCCCGACCGGCACGATCGATGACGGCACCAACAGCTCGTCCTCGCCCAGCTTCCGCTTCTGCCGCATCGACAACACCATCACGACCACTCAGAATGTGACGCTGCCCAAGATCGCCGGCGTCGTCTATCGCCTGCGTGGCCAGACCGAAGTCGGTACCGATCTGGGTTCGACCGGTGGCACCGGTGTCACCCTGACCATCGCGCCGGGCGTGGTGATCGCGGCGGACTCGTCGGAAGCGACCAACGACCTGCTGCTCGTCAATCGCGGCTCGAAGATCTCGGCTGTGGGCACTCGCGACGCGCCGATCGTCTTCACCTCGCAGCAGAATCTGGTCAGCAACGGCGTGTCCGACGCGACCCAGGGTCAGTGGGGCGGCATCATCCTGCTCGGCCGTGCGCCGACCGCCGTCTGCGCCACCGGCACCGGCCCGAACAACGCCGCCGGCACCTCGACCACCTGCCAGCTGGCGATCGAGGGCGTGACCGGCCGCTTCTATGGCGGCGCGAACCAGGCCGACTCGTCGGGCCAGATGTCCTATGTCCAGATCCGCTATTCGGGCATCGCCATCTCGGACGGTAACGAGCTGCAGGGCCTGACGCTGGGCGGCACCGGGTCGGGCACCGTTCTGGATCATATCCAGAGCCACAACTCGGCCGATGACGGCATCGAGATCTTCGGCGGCACGTCGAACCTGAAGTACATCGCGATCACCGGCGCGGACGATGACGGCTTCGACATCGACAATGGCTATCGCGGTTTCATGCAGTTCCTGATCGCGGCGCAGCGTACGCTGGGCGCGACGGCGGACAGCTTCTCGACCGAGATCGACTCGAACAATGCCGAGGACCTGCTGCCGCGCACCTTCGGCCGCTATGCCAACTTCACCTTCGTCCAGACCGCGAACGCACCGGCTGCCATCCGCCTGCGTGGTGGTGCGGACATGACGTTTATCAACGGTATCGTGAAGTCGACCCAGTCGGGCGTCGCTTGCGTAAACCTGATCGCGGGTGCCGGCTCGGGCGCCGATCGTACCACGATCCGCGCCGCCAATGCCGACCTGCAGGACCAGGGCCCGCCGGTCTTCACCTCGGTCTATTTCAGCTGCAACGGCCGCTAAGGCCCGGCTGAACCATGCGCTTGGGTCTTCTCCGGGCGCTCTCGGCAAGCCGGGGTGGCGGATCATCGCCGCCCCGGCTTTCCCCCATGAAAATCTGATTGGATGACCCGGCCATGCAGCGACGCCTCGCTTATGCCTCCCTCCTGCTCCTGACCTCGCAACTCGTCGCGCCGGCGCTGCTTGCGCAGACGGCGGGTGGCGCCACCCCTGCGCCCGCGCAGACCAGCACCACCGCCACCAGCCCCGACGGGCCGGCGACCCCGCAGAGCCAGACCCCGACCGGCCAGGATGGCCAAGCGGCGGAAGAGCCGGTCGAAATCTCGGCCCCCGGCGTCGACAGCGCGGCCAGCGGCGAGATCGTCGTGGTCGGCCGCAACATCCCCAACACGATCCGCGCCACACCGCAGATCGTCTCGGTTCTGTCGGCCGCCGATATCGCGCGCACGGGCGAGGGCGATATCGCCGGCGCGCTGACCCGCGTCACTGGCCTGTCGGTCGTCGGCGGCGGCTTCGTCTATGTCCGCGGTCTGGGCGACCGCTATTCGTCGTCGCTGCTCAACGGCTCGCCGCTGCCCAGCCCCGAGCCGCTGCGCCGTTCGGTGCCGCTCGACATCTTCCCGACCACCATCGTCGGCTCGGCGCTGGTCCAGAAGACCTATTCGGTCAATTATCCGGGCGAGTTCGGCGGCGGCGTCATCAACCTGACGACCAAGGCGATCCCGGCCAAGAACTTCATCTCGGGCGGCGTCACGCTGGCGGCCGACGATGCGACGACCAGCGAACTGGGCTATACCTATGCCGGCGGCGATGCCGACTGGCTGGGCTATGACGACGGGACGCGTGGCGTGCCGCAGTTCGTGCGCGATATCCAGGCCGGCCGTGGCTCGGGCCTGATCCCCGCGGCGCAGGTGGCGCAACTCTCCAACGCTTCGACCACGCTGCTCCAGCGCAACAACCAGCTTCCCGCCAACTGGTCGGGCGAGCTGTCGGGCGGATCGGTGTTCGACATCGGTAGTGACCGTCTGGGCGTGATCTCGTCGCTCAGCCTGTCCAACACCTTCCGCACCCGCTCGGCGATCCAGCAGGACTCGGTGTCGCCCGATGGTACGCTGCGCAACGATTTCCGCACGCTGCTGACCGACAACCGCATCGTCGCCAACGCGCTGGTCGGCTTGGGCTATGAGTTCGGCAAAAACACGATCCGCTGGACCAACGTCTATATCCACGACACGCTGAAGCAGGGTCGTGGCTCGGCGGCCGAACTCTACAACAATCCCAGCGGCCTGCGCTTCCAGCAGAACACCAACTGGTTCGAGCGCCAACTGATCGAAAGCCAGCTGGTCGGCGAGTTCCGCCTTACCGACGCGCTGAAGTTCGATGCGCGCGGCGCCTTCGCCAATTCCAAGCGCAACGCGCCCTATGAGCGGCAGTTCGACTATCTCTGCTCGAACCGCACGACCACGGGCCTGCCGGTCAGCTATGATGGCGCCAACGGCGCGGGCGGCTTCCAGTGCAACGGCGCCTATCAGGTGACGCAGCGCTTCACGCCCTTCGCTTCGATCATCTTCTCGGAGCTGAACGAGAATCTGTGGACCGGTCAGGCCGACCTTTCCTACAAGCTCGACAGCGATCGTCCGATCACGCTGAGCACCGGCTATTTCTATCAGGGCACGGACCGCTATTCGAGCCGTATCCAGCTCAACTACCAGACCAGCGACGGTGCGGGCACGGCGCCGGGCTTCCCGTACAACCTCTATCGCCCCGATTATCTGCTGAGCCCGGGCGTCATCAACAATGCCTGTCCGCAGCGCGGGCAGGGGGCGTGCACGCTCCAACTGCAATTCTCGACCCAGGCCGGCGCCTATGCCTATGACGCCAAGCTCGACGTCCATGCCGGCTATGCCCAGGCCGAGGCGGAGGTCACCGATGGCCTGCGTGCGGTGGCGGGCGTCCGCTATGAAAACGCGATCGAGACGGTCACGCCGGTGCTCGGCAGCACGACCCGCCTGAAGAACGCCTATTTCCTGCCGGCGGGCACGCTGACTTGGAACTTTGCGGCCGACATGCAACTGCGCGCGAGCGGCGCCAAGACGATCTCGCGGCCGCAGTTCCGCGAACTCGCGCCACAGCAGTTCCGCGATCCCGATTCGGACCGCCTGTTCTTCGGTAATCCGAACCTGCGCGACAGCGAGCTGTGGAACCTGGAGGCGCGCTACGAATGGTTCTATGCGCGCGATCAGCGCTTCACGCTGGCCGGCTTCTACAAGCGCATCAAGAACCCGATCGAGCAGGTCGGCTTCTACACCGGCGCGGACGACCGGTTGCAGACGGGCTTCACCTATCTGCCCTCGGCGATCCTCTATGGTGCGGAGGTCGAGTTGCAGAAGTACGTGCCGCTGTCGGGCCTGGGCGGCGACTTCTTCGCGACGCGTCGCCTGGTCGCGATCGCCAA
Source organism: Sphingomonas paucimobilis NBRC 13935 (assembly GCF_000739895.2). Taxonomy (GTDB): domain Bacteria; phylum Pseudomonadota; class Alphaproteobacteria; order Sphingomonadales; family Sphingomonadaceae; genus Sphingomonas; species Sphingomonas paucimobilis. The sequence continues at coordinate 30,283 of NZ_BBJS01000052.1, read as the reverse complement.
CTACACCTACACCAAGTCGAAGATTAACGCCGACTCGACCTGCGTGCCCAACCCGGCGGTCGCGGCTGGGTCGCCCGGCCTCAACGGCTGCGCCTCGGGCTTTGGTCAGGCGCGGCTGCTGTTCCGCGACGGCGCGCCGTTGACCGGCCAGTCGGACCATCTGGTCAACCTGCAACTGGGCGTCGAGGACACCGCCGCACTGTCGCAGGTGACGCTGCTGTTCAACTATGCCAGCAACCGCGTGACCAATCGCGGTCCGTCCTATCTGTCGGGTGACGGCTTCCAGCCGGACATCATCGAGGTGCCGGGCATCCGCCTCGACCTCGTCGCGCGTCAGGGCTTCGAGCTGGCCGGCGGCAAGTTCGAACTGAAGGCCGAAGCGCGCAACCTGACACGGACGCGCTACAACGAGCGGCAGGACTTCGGAAATGGCCGGTTCGTCTATCTGAACCGGTATAATCTGGGCCGCATCTTCTCGCTGGGGATCAGCACGACCTTCTGATCCCGGAGGGTTTGTGGACAAGGGGCCGTCGTCCGGAGCGATCCGGGCGGCGGCCTTTTGCTTTTCGGGCCGCTGGCGAAGCGTGGACTTCGACTCGGCCTCCGTTCAGCCTGAGCGAAGTCGAAGGCCATGGGACTTCCTTCGCCAAGCCGCCCGTGCCGGGGCGTGCACTTCGACTTCGCCCGGTGCAAACGGAGGTGGGGAGTGGATGCGGGCGTATCGGGAAGGCGCGTTTTCACCCCCGCCAAGGCAGTTCACGATACCATTTCGTGATCACATATTTCACGCCCGCCCGCACCTTCATCGCCTGGTGCAGCGTCGCCGGATTGAGCGACCCGTCGGCACGCCGATTGCTCCAGGCGACAAGCTTGCCGGGCTCGGGCTGAATCATCTTGTCCGCCGCCTTGAACCGGGTGGCGCCACCCGCCTCGGGCGTGTTGAGGTAGAGCATCACGGTCCAGGTGCGGTTGCCCGACAGCCCGCAATAACGGTGATAGTCCGCGCCGTTCAGGTCGAAATAGTCGGTATGCGGTTTGAACTCCTGACCCACCGCATAGCGCTGCCCCTGGATTGGCTCGCCATAAACCGCCGACAGGCCGGTCAGCATCGCAATGCGGCGTTCGGTTTCGATCACCGCCGGATCGTCGGGGGGCAGATCGCCGGTCTCGCTGGTGCGAAAGGCGCTGTCGCCATTGGGGTCGGCGATGGTCGAGGGGCGGCGCACCGCATCGATTCGCGTCATCAGTTCGGCACATAATTCGGGCGGCAGGACGTCGCGCTTCACGAACAAAGTCAATTTGGGGCTGGGCAAACGCTGGACGCCCGCAGTTCCAGCCAGCCGGGCGACAATCGGTTTGGAATCAAGGCCGTTACCCAGTTCGGGCCATTGGTCGGACATGACGTTCATCCTGTTGTGCATGTGAAACCAATATGACGAACATGTTTCGGGGCTTTGACGCAGACATGTAACATGCCATGCCTAGGGCGAAAAAAGCGGATGGGGTCTGGTTCATGCGGTTGAGGCTCGACGCGCGCGGGCGCCGATGGTTGCGGCGCCTGCCGGTCGTGAATGTCTATTCGGTAGCCGAGCTGGCGCTGATGGCGTTGCTCGCGGTCCAGGGCGCGCGCCTGCTATGGGTGCTGGCGACGCCCGTGTCGCCGCTGGGCGAGTGGCGCCCGGCGACGCCTGCCATTGCCGGCTCGGCCGCCGCGATCCTCGAAGGTTTCGATCCCTTTTTCCGCCTGCAGGGACAGCAGGCCGCACCGGCCGCCGTCACCAATTTGCAGCTCACCCTGTTCGGCACGCGCATCGATGAGGCGATGGGGCGCGGTTCGGCCATTCTGGCGGGGCCGGACGGGGTGCAGCGCTCGGTCTCTGTCGGAGAGGAAATCCAGCCGGGCGTCACGCTGAAGGCCGTTGCCTTCGACCATATCACCATCGATCGCGGCGGCGCGACCGAGGACCTGTATCTCGACCAGTCCGATGCGCCCCCCGCAGCCGACGGCACGGTGCCGGGCACGACCGCCGCGCCAACCGCCGCCCCGCCCGCCTCGGGGCAGGGCGTCGCGATTTCCCAGTTGCGCCAGGATATCGGCTTCATCCCGCGCCTGGAAGGCGGGCGGCTCTCCGGCCTGGTCGTCCGGCCGATCGGTTCGGGCGCGGCATTCCGCGCGGCCGGCCTGCGCGAGGGGGACATCATCACCGCGCTCGGCGGGCGTCCGGTGACGGGCCCCGGCGACATCGACCGTCTGGCGACCGACTTCGCACAGGGCGGTTCCCTTTCCATCACGGTCGAGCGGGGCGATCAGACGCTGCCGCTGTCCCTTCAGATTGCAGCATCCAAGCCATGAAAAAGCTCGTTCTCGGTTCGGTTCTGGCCTTGGCACTCGCGGCGGGCGTGCATGCGCAGACGACGCTCAACGTCCGTGACGCCGATATCCGCGCCTTCATCGCCGATGCGGCCAAGGTGACGGGGCGGACCTTCATCATCGACAGCCGGGTCAATGGCAAGGTGACGGTGGTGACCGACCGGCCGCTGTCGCGGTCCGAATATTTCGAGATTTTCCTGTCGACCCTGCGCTCCAACGGCCTGGTTGCGGTGCCGACTTCGGGCGGGGCGTTCCGGGTGCAGCCGATTGACAATGCGGCGTCGCAGCCGAGCCGGATCGGGGCGTCAGGCGCGAACCGCAACGCGTTCGTGACCGAGATCATCCGCCTGCGCGCGATCGACGCGACGAGCGCGCTGGAGACGGTGCGGCCGCTGGTCAGCGCGCAAGGATCGGTGACCGCCAACCGGGCGGGCAACAGCCTGGTCGTGGTCGATTTCGCCGACAATATCCGCCGCATCCGCGAGGTGGTCCGCCGCATCGACGCCGACAATGCCTCGACCCGCGTCATCGCATTGCGCAATGCGGGCGCGCGCGAGATCGCGACCGCACTCCAGACGCTGGCCGGTGGTGGTGGTGGCCAGGGCGGCGGCGGACCACAGGGCTCGACCGGCGTGTCGGTGGTCGCGATCGACAGCTCCAACTCCATCGCGCTGCGCGGTGATCCGTCGAGCGTCGCGCGCTTCGCCCAGATCGCACTCGATCTGGACAACAAGGCCAAGAGCGGCACCGAAATTCGCGTCGTCTTCCTGCAAAATGCCGATGCCGAGCAGCTTCTGCCCGTGCTTCAGCAACTGGTCGGCCAGACGCCCGATCCGGTCCAGGAAACGACGCTGTCGCGCGGCAGCTTCACCCAGACCAACAATCAGGCGGGCTCGGCCGCGGGCACTTCCATCGCCCAGCGCGTCCAGCCGGTCGCACAGCCCCAGGCGCAGAACGCCCCCGGTGCCGGCGGGCAGAATGGCCAGCAGCCCGCGATCAGCACGCAAGGGGGGCGGACGGCGGCGGTCGTCACCCGCTTCGTCGGCGCGAACGCCATCGTGATCGCCGGCCCTGCCGACATCCAGCGCCAGATCGGCGAGGTGATCCGCCAGCTCGACGTGCGCCGCGAACAGGTGCTGATCGAGGCGATCGTCGCCGAAGTGTCCGACCAGACCGCGCGGCGGCTGGGAGCGCAGTTCCTGCTGGGCAGCCTGTCGGGCGGGGCGTTCGCCGCCTCGACCTATGGCAACACCGCGCCCAACATCCTCCAGATCGCCGGGGCGGTGGGTGCGCAGACGCTGGGCGGCACCCGCACCATCGTTACTGCGCCTGACGGCACCCGCACCGAAACCAACGTGCCCAATCCCGCCTTCAGCCAGCTGACCCAATCGGCGGTGCAGTCGATCCTGGGCACCACCGGTGGTTTTGCCGGCTGGGGCGGGCAGGTCGGCGACACGGTATTTGGCGCGATCATCAACGCGGTAAAGAGCGACACCACGTCCAACCTGCTCCAGGTCCCGCACATCATCACGCTGGACAACCAGCAGGCGCACAGCTTGGTCGGCCAGGAAATCCCGGTGACGACGGGGCAGGCGCTGTCGAACAATTTCGACAATGCCTTCCGCACCGTGCAGCGCCAGAATGTCGGCATTCAGCTCGACGTGAAGCCACAGGTCAATGCGGGCGGGTCGCTCAAACTCTATGTCCGCCTCGAAGTCAGCTCGATCGCCGGTCCGGTGTCGAGCAACAATAGCGAGCTGATCCTCAACAAGCGCGCGTTCGAGAATGTCTTCACCCCCGATGACGGCCAGATTACGGTCATCGGCGGTCTGCTCGACGACAATGAGCGGCGGACGATCGAGAAGATCCCGCTGCTCGGCGATATCCCGGGGCTCGGCGCGCTGTTCCGGTCGAAGGCGCGCAGCCGGTCGAAGACGAATCTGATGGTCTTCATCCGCCCGACGATCCTGCGCACGCCAGAGGACAGCCGCCGGGTAACCGAGCAGCGTTACGGCTATCTGCGCCAGCTTCAGGGCTATGCGCAGCCGGGCGTCGAACCCTCGATCGACGAACTGGTCCGCGATTACATGAACGCTGCGCCGCCGATCCCGCATGCGCCGATGCCCGGCAATATCGAGGACCCGCGCATCGCCGTCCCCGTCGCCAAGCCGGTCCAACCGATCAAGCGCCGTGACTGACGAGCCGCAGCCCATCTCCACCGGGGACATGGTCCCCCTGCCGCTGGGCGCCGCCGAGCCGGTCGGCGGCGGCGATGGCCTGCCCATGTCCGCCGTGGAGGAGACGGTCGAGACGCTGGAACTGGTCGCGCCGCTGACTATCCCTTACGCCTTCGCGCGCAAGTTCGGCACGGTGGTCCACACCGCCGACCCGTTGACCATCGCTTTGCGTGAGGGGGCCGATCCGCGCGCGCTGATCGAGCTGCGCCGCCATATCGGCCGCCCCTTCGCCATCGCCCGCGTCGAGGGGCCGGCCTTCGATCGGCTGCTGTCCGACGCTTATGCGATGGACGGGCAGGCGACGGCGATCGCGGCGGTGGGCATGGGTGATGAGCTCGACATGCTGGCGGACGGCATTCCAACCGCCGAGGATCTGCTCGACACCGCCGACGACGCGCCCGCCATCCGTCTGATCAACGGCATCATCGCCGACGCCGCGCGCAACGGCGTGTCGGACATCCATATCGAGCCCTATGAGACCGGCCTGGTCGTGCGGATGCGGATCGACGGCGTGCTGCGTGAGACGCTGCGCATGCCGCCGCATGTCGCACCCGTGGTGGTCAGCCGTATCAAGGTCATGGCCCGGCTCGACATCGCCGAGCGGCGGGTGCCGCAGGACGGGCGCATGGCGCTGACGCTAGGCGGCAAGCTGCTCGACGTGCGCGTCTCGACCCTGCCCAGCCGCGCCGGCGAACGCGTGGTGCTGCGCATTCTTGATAAGGAGAATGCCGGGATCGACCTCGACGCGCTGGGGATGAACCCGGCCATGTATGCGCTGCTGCGCGAGGCGTTGAGCGAGCCCAACGGCATCATCCTCGTCACCGGGCCGACCGGCTCGGGCAAGACGACCAGCCTCTATGCGGCGCTGCGCCTGCTCAACGACGGCAGCCGCAATATCCTGACCGTCGAGGACCCGGTCGAATATGCGGTCGAGGGGGTAGGGCAGACCCAGGTCAATGCGAAGGTCGGCCTGACCTTCGCGGCGGGGTTGCGCGCGATCCTGCGGCAGGACCCGGACGTGGTGATGGTCGGCGAAATCCGCGACCGCGAGACCGCAGAGATCGCGGTGCAGGCGTCGCTGACCGGTCACTTGGTGCTGTCGACCGTCCACACCAACGACGCGGTTGGCGCGATCACCCGGATGCGCGACATGAAGGTGGAGCCGTTCCTGCTCGCCTCGACGCTGCGCGCCGTCATCGCGCAGCGACTGGTGCGACGGCTGTGTTCCGCGTGTAAGCGGCCGGTCAAGGCCAAGCAGACCGTCGCGCCGCTGCTCGGGATCGAGAACAAGGCGATCGTCTATGAGGCGGTCGGCTGTCCCCAGTGCAACGGCACCGGCTATAAGGGGCGGACGGGCGTCTATGAGGCGGTTCGGGTCGATGACACGATCCGGCGGCTGATCAACGAAGGTGGCGACGAACAGGCGATCGCAGCGCATGCCTTTGTCAAGCAGCCGACGCTGGCGACGGCGGCGCGCGGGCTGGTCCTGGACGGCGTGACGACGGCGGAGGAAGCCATCCGCGTGTCCCGCCGCGATTCCGACGCAGGGTGAGGGAGGTGTGCGCTCTCCAAATGTCCCGTTCCCCCGCGAATGCGGGGGCCCAGTGCTCTTGCCGTATCGGGTCGGGCGCTGCCGAAAGGCATGGAGCCATGCGTTCACGCGGAGACGCGGAGACGCGGGGAAAGAATGCGTTCGCGCAGAGGCGTAGAGGACGCGGAGGCGTCTTGCCCGTGGCAGCGAAGAGCATTTTCAACCGGTTGAAATTAAAGGGCCGCTGGCGCGGTAAGGGCGCCCTCTCTGCGCCCTCCGCGCCTCCGCGCGAACATCCCTTTCTTCTTCGCGGCTTCGCGGCTTCGCGTGAGATAAAGCTTCGATCCGAGACCTCGCTTCTGTGCGGTCGCCGCGACTGGACCCCGGCCTTCGCCGGGGTGATGCACCGGAATGAGGCGAAAGGCTGACATGGCCGGGTTCGACTATGTCGCCATCGATACGAAGGGTGCGGAGAAGCGGGGTTTCATCCCGGCCGAAACCAGCGACGCCGCGCGCGCCGCGCTGGAGAAGCAGCGGCTCTACGTCGTCTCGGTCAAGCCGGGCAGCGGTGACACCGCCGAGCGGCGTCCGCTTTTCGGCCTCAAGCTTGGCCGTGCGCGCATGTCGGTCAAGCAATTGACGCTATTCACCCGCCAGCTTGCCACGCTCAATCGCGTCTCGCCGCTGGAGGAATCGCTCCGCACCATCACCCGCCAGACCGAACAGGAGCGGGTCCGCGCCATCGTCGCGACCGTGCATCAGGGCGTTACCGAAGGCCGACGCCTCGCCGACGCGATGGCACGCGAGCCCAAGAGCTTCCCGCCGCTCTACCGCGCGATGGTCGCGGCCGGCGAGAGTTCGGGGACGCTGCCGACGATCCTCGAACGGCTCGCCGCATTGCTGGAGCGGCAGGCGGAAATCCGTGGCAAGCTGATCACCGCGCTTGCCTATCCCACGATCCTGGCGGTCGTGGCGCTCGGCGTCGTCACCGCGCTGATGATGTTCGTCGTGCCGCAGGTCGTCGAGCAATTCGATACGGTGGGGCAGGAATTGCCCTTCCTGACCCGGATGGTTATCGGCGTGTCGGACCTGCTGGTCGGCTGGTGGTGGTTGATGGTGGGGTTCGCGGTCGTGGTCGGCATCGGCTTCTGGCGCGCGCTGAAGGTGCCGGCGATCCGACTGTCCTTCGACACCTGGCTGCTCAAACTGCCGCTGCTCGGCCGGTTGCTGCGTGACCTGCACGCCGCGCGGATGGCACGCACGCTGGGTACGATGGTGGCCAGTCGCCTGCCGCTGCTCGAGGGGCTGACCCTGACGGCGGGGACCATCCACAACCGCCGCCTGCGCGTTGCCTCCGACGCGATCGTCGATGCGATCCGGGGCGGCGGCAGCCTGTCGGCGGCGATGCGGCGTGCAGGCGTGTTTCCGCCGCTGCTCACCTATCTGGCGGCCAGCGGCGAGGCGGCGGGGCGGCTGGACGAGATGCTGGAACGCGCCGCCGATTATCTGGAGCGTGAGTTCGACCGCTTCACCGCCACCGCGCTCTCGCTGCTCGAACCGGCGATCATCGTCGTGATGGGCGGCGTCGTGGCGACGATCGTGCTATCCATCCTGCTGCCCATCCTCCAGCTCAACACGCTGGCGGGACAATAGCCCAAGAGGACAAGTTGATGCGTATCCAAGACCGTAAGACCATCCGCCGGAAACGCCGCGAGGACGGCTTCACGCTCGTGGAATTGATGGTCGTGATCGTCATCATCGGCCTGCTGGCGACGATCGTCGCGTTGAACGTCCTCCCCTCGGGTGACACCGCGCGCGTGCAGAAGGCGAAGGCCGACATCGCGCAGATCGAGGGCGGGCTGGAACTCTACAAGCTGCAGAACCTGACCTTCCCCACGACGTCGCAGGGGTTGCAGGCGCTGGTGACGATGCCCGCCGGGCTTGCCGATCCGTCGCGTTATCAGAAGGGCGGATATCTCAAGAAGCTGCCCGACGACCCCTGGGGCCGTCCGTACCTCTATGCCTCGCCCGGCCAGCATGGCGAGGCGGATGTCTGGACTTACGGCGCCGACGGCAAGGAAGGCGGCGAGGGGATCAACGCGGATATCGGCAACTGGGATAAGTGAGCAAGGCCGCCCGCCTGGATGCCGGGAATGGCGGCGGGCAGGGCCTGCGTGGGGTGAGGCGAGTGACCTCATCCCAATCCTCCGTTCCGCCCGAGCGAAGTCGAAGGCCAAGCCGAGCCCTCACCCCACGCACTTTGACTTCGCTCATTGCGAACGGAGCGAGTGAGCGGGGCTTCACTCTGGTCGAACTGATGATCGTCATCACCGTCATCGGCCTGGCCTCCGCCATCGCGGTCTGGTCGCTGCCCGATCGGCGAGGTCGGGTGGGGGACGAGGCGCTGCGCTTCGCCGCACGCGTCCGCGCCGCGCATGACGTGGCGGTGGTCGAGGCGTCGCCGGTCAGCATCTGGGTCACGCGTGGTGGCTATGGTTTCGACCAGCGAACGGACGGCGCGTGGAGCCCGATGACCGCCAAGCCCCTGCGCGTCGCCCAATGGGAGGACGGCACCCAGGCGCAGGTCCCGGACGCCAGCGGGCGGGTGCGCATCACCTTCGACGTAACGGGGCTGGCGGATCGTCCGGTCGAACTCCGCCTGGTCCGCGAGCGCGCGAGCAGCATCGTGCGGATCGGCGCCGATGGTACGGTGCGGGTTGATGGGTGAGGGGCGTTTCAATCCTTCCCGGCACGGGGAGGTGGCAGGCCAAAGGCCTGACGGAGGGGGGCTTCCACAAAGGGCACGCTATGCGGCCCGCCCCCTCCACCATCCTGCGGATGGTCCCCCTCCCCGTGCCGGGGAGGATGGCTTTACCCTGATCGAGATCATGGTTGCGCTCGCGGTGTTCAGCCTGGCGGCGATGGCGCTCGTCCGGTTGGAGAGCGCGACGATCCGGGGTGCCTCGATCCTCGACGAGACGCTGGTCGCGCAAATGGTGGCGCGCAATGTCGCCATCTCGGCCGTCACCGATCCCCAGGCGCCGGCGCTAGGGCGGACGACGGGGACGGAGGTGAATGGCGGGCGGAGTTGGAAATGGACCCGGATCGTCAGCGGGACGGGCGATGCGCGCGTGGTGCGGATCGATGTCGCGGTGGCCAATGCCGGGGGGAGCATCGTCGGGCGACTGACGATGGTGCGTCCGCCTATGACTGCGCCAGCAGTCGGGGTGGCGGCATCGTGATGTTCACCTTCCACCACCCCGGCGAAGGCCGGGGTCCAGCTTTGGCGGACCTTGAAAGGGCGGGCAAATGTGGCTGCGCGCCTCATTCCGCACGGCGACTGGGCCCCGGCCTTCGCCGGGGCGGCGCTTATCCCAACGGCTTCACACTGGTCGAAGTCATGGTGGCGCTGCTCATCTTCTCGATGCTGGCCGCCGCCGCCGTGGCGATCCTGTCGCTCAGCGTCCGCGCTCAGGGCGTGACGGGGCAGCGACTCGACGCAATGGCGGCGGTCAGCCGAACGACCGCGATCCTCTCCGCCGATCTGGCGCAGGCGGTCGATCGGCCGACGCGCGATGAGGGCGGAGTGCAGACCCCCGCCATGGTCGCCGGGCCCGATGCGATGCGGCTGGTGCGCGGCGGCTGGAGCAATCTCGACAATGCGCAGCGCCCTTCGCTGCAGAAGGTCGCCTATCGCCTGAACGGCGATGTGCTGGAGCGGGTGGCCTGGCCGCTGCTGGACGGCACCGCGCCGATGGAGCCGGCGGCGCTGATGGATCATGTCCGCGAACTGCATCTGCGCTACCGCTTCAACGGCGCATGGCTGGATCAGTGGCAGGGCGAGCCCGGCGTCGCCCTGCCGCAGGCCGCCGAGGTGACGATCGTGCGCGATGATGGCCAGATTTTCCGCCAACTTTTTCTGGTCGGGACTGGCTATATCGCCTCGCCAGGGCAGGCCGGTGGTCCCGGCGATACGCCCACACCGCCCCCGACGCCGACCCCCAATGGCTAGGCGCGTGCCCCCCTCCGGCCAGCGCGGCGCGGCGCTGTTGACCGTGCTGATCCTGGTTGCGGTCATCGCAGTGCTGGCTGCGACCGCGCTGGAAAAGCTGCGGCTGGCCACTCGGCTCGGCGGCAATGCGGTGGCGATCGAGCAGGCGCGCGGTTTCGCCTACGCCGCCGAGGCGCTGGCGATGATCCGCATCGGCGGTCTCCTCCAGCAGGCGCAGGGGCGCGTGTCGCTGCTCGGCGGGTGGAGCGACCGGCCCTTTGCTCTACCGCTCGGCGGAATGGCGGGCGGCGGCAGCGCCGTCGCGCGGGTGACCGATGGCGGCAACTGCTTCAACCTGAATGGCTTGGCCCAGAACTTGACCGGCCAGCCCGGCGTCCTGATCGGCAATGCGGTGGAGGTCGCGCATTTCGCCAAGCTGATGCGGCTGCTCGGCATCCCCGGCCAGGTCGCCGAGCAGGTCGCGACCGCCACCTCCGACTGGATCGACAGCGACGAAAATCCGCAAGGCAGCGGTGCCGAGGATGCGCTCTATCTCGCCCGCGATCCGCCCTATCGGACCGGCGGCGCCATGATGGCGGATGTCAGCGAGTTTCGAATGGTGAATGGCGTCACGCCGGAGATCTACGCGCAGATGCGTCCATGGATCTGCACCCTGCCCGAGACGAAGCCGACCATGGTCAACATCAACACGCTGGCCCCGGAACAGGCGCCGCTGGTCGCGATGGCGCAGGTTGATACGATTTCACCCGGCGCCATCGCACAGGCCCTTTTGCGCCGTCCGCCGCAAGGCTATGCGGATGCGGGCGCGTTCTGGGCGCAGATACCGGGGGCGGCCGGCGCAGGCGGGGTTGCGACGACGAGCCACTGGTTCAATCTGCGCATCACCGTGACGCTGGGCAGCGTCCGGGTCGATGAGCGTGCGCTGGTCGATGCGCGACAGGGGATGCCGCAGCTAGTGGCGCGGATATGGGGGGAAGAGTGATGAGTGCGACCAACCTCCTGTTCCTGCCGCCCGGCGAGGGCGGCGACTATCGCTGGATGCGGATCGAGGACGAGCGCGTCGCGGCGGCCGGCGAGGGCCTGCCGCAGGGCGATGGCGAGGTGATCGCGGTCGCGCCGGCGGATGCGGTGTCGCTCCACTGGGCCGAGATCCCGGCGCGTTCGACGGCGCAGGCTGCCGCCGCCGCGCGCCTGATGGCGAGCGAGGTCAGCGCCGCGCCGATGGACGAACTGCACGTCGCGGTCGGCGAGGAAGACGCCGGGAGCCGCCCGATCGGTATCGTCAATCGCGGTGCGATGGCGGGCTGGCTCGCGCGTCTAGGCGCAGCGGGGGTGGACCCGGTCGCGGTCGTTCCTGCGCCGCTGCTGCTGCCGCGCCCGGACGAGGGCTATGTGCGCGGCGATCTGGCCGGGCAGGGCGTGGTGCGTGGGCGCTCGTCGGGCTTTGCCGATGAGCCGGGCTTTACCGAGATCGTCACGGGCGAGGAGCCGCTCGCCGATCTTGACGCCGATGGGATCGAGGCGGCGCTGGGCGCGGTCGCCGCCGCCCCTGCGCTCGACCTGCGGCAGGGGCCGTTCGCGCGGCGGCGGGGTTTTTCGATCGACTGGCGGCTGGTCCGGCGGCTGGGCTGGCTGGGCCTCGCGATCATAGTCGTGACTCTGGCGATCGATCTGGTGAAATGGACCAAATACAGCTTTGCGGCGGATGCGACCGAGGCGAAGATCGAACAGGTCGCGCGCACCGCTTTGCCGCGCGGCGAGACCTTGGTCGATGCCGACCGGCAATTGACCGAGCGGCTGTCGGCGGTGCGCGGGCCGGGCCAGGGGTTCAGCCGGACGGCGGCGGCGGTCTTCGCGGCGGTGCGCAGCGTCCCTGGCACCGAACTGACCGCGCTCGATTTCCAGCCCAATGGCGATGTCCGGCTGGGTGTGGCGGTCGACCGCGAGGCACTGGCCACCGATCTGAAGCGTGCGATCGAGGCGCAGGGCTTCACCGTCCAACCCAGTACCTTCGTCGCGGCCAATGGTCGGATCACGGGAGAATTTACGGTGCGCGGGCGATGAAGGCGCTGAAACTCTGGTTCGACGGGCGCTCCTTGCGCGAGAAGCGTCTGCTGCTGGTCATGGGCGCGCTGCTGGTCGTCACGATCATCTGGGGCGGCATCTTGCGCCCGATGAGCGATGGCCTGTCGAGCGCGCGCGAGCGGCATGCCGATGCGGTGATCCGGCTGGGCGAGGCGCAAGCGATCGCCGCTGAACTGGCCCAGCGCCGCCGCCGTCCACCCGCTTTATCGGGGACGCTGGCCGATACGGTGCGGGTGTCCGCCGAGCAGGCGGGCTTCACCCTGTCCGGCTTGACCGAGGATGGACCCGGCCGGGTGCGCGCGCAGATCGGCTCTGCGCGGCCCGCTGCGTTGACGCCGTGGCTGGCACGGTTGGAGCGGGGCGGGGTGCTGGTCGAGCAGGCGACCCTGACCGACAATGGCGACCGGACGGTCGGTGTGGCGCTCCTCCTGCGCACGCGGGTGTCGTGATGCGGTTGCGGCTGGCCACGCGTCCGTCGGTGCTGTTCGCCGCCATGCTGGTCGTGGCGCTGATCGTCTTCCTGCCGATGCGCCTGGCGCTGGGCGCGACCGGGCTGGCCGATCAGGGGCTGAGCGCGCGGCGGGTCGGCGGCACCATCTGGGGCGGTAGCCTGTTGGAGGCGCGGTTCGGCGATGTGGCGCTCGGCGATCTGCGGGTATCGCTGTCGCCCCTCGCGCTGCTCGTCGGCCGGGCGCGGCTGGCATTCGAGGGCGCGGGCGCCGATGGTCGCCCGATCGCGGGCGCGGCGACGATCAGCCGCCACGCGATGGGCATTGACGGCGTCACCGCCAGCCTGCCCGCCGCCGCGCTGTTCGCGCCCTTGCCCGTCACCACGCTGGCGCTGGAGGATGTGACCGTCCGCTTTCGTGACGGGGTGTGCGAGGAAGCCGGCGGGCGCGTCCGCGCGACCGTGACCGGCGAGGCCGGTGGCCTGCCGCTGCCCCCCACCATGATGGGCAATGCCCGGTGCGAGGCGGGCGCGCTGCTGCTGCCGATGACGGGGCAGGGCGGCACCGAGGCCGTCAACCTGCGCATCCGCCCCGATGGCCGTTATACCGCCGACCTGGTCCTGAGCCCGAGCGATCCGGCGGCCGCCGCGAAGCTGGAGCAGCTCGGCTTCGTCGCCGGGTCGGGTGGTGGATACCGACTTTCGGCGCAGGGAAGATTCTAAAGCGCGCGCTTTTGACCGCTTGACGAAAGGCCGTCATCCCGTTTAGGGGCGCAGTCCTTCGCGGCGACCGTAGTTCAATTGGTTAGAGCGCCGGCTTGTGATGCCGGAAGTTGCGGGTTCAAGTCCCGTCGGTCGCCCCATTCTTTCCGGCCATTTCGCTGGCCACGGCACCGGCCCCCTTCCAAGCCCGTGTCCCCCCTAAATCCTCACCGATTGGGTGGCCGGGTCGGAAGACTCGGTCCGGTTCCGCATTTGTCGGACCGAAGGACGAGCATGACGAACTGGGGTTTTCCCGATTTCGACGCGCATGAGGGCGTGCATCTGTTCACCGATCCCGCCTCGGGGCTGCAGGCGGTCATTGCCGTGCACTCGACGCATCTCGGCCCGGCGGCGGGGGGCGCGCGCTTCTGGCATTATGCCACCCCGGCGCTCGCCATCACCGACGCGCTGCGCCTGTCGCGCGGCATGAGCTACAAGAACGCGATGGCGGGTCTGGCGCTGGGCGGCGGCAAGGGCGTGGTGCTGGCGGCCAAACAGGGTGACGTCATCACCACCGCGCAGTTGGAAGCGTTCGGCCGGGCGGTCGAATCTCTGGCCGGTCGCTATGTCACCGCCGAGGACGTCGGCATGTCCGAGGAGCGGATGAAGATCATCGCGACCCAGACCCGCTATGTCTCCGGCCTGCCGGTGGCGAGCGGCGCGGCGGGCGGCGATCCCGGCCCCTACACCGCGCACGGCGTCTATCTGGGCGTCAAGGCGGCGGCCAAGCGCGGGCTGGGCGTGACCGACATGAAGGGCGTGCGCGTCGCGATCCAGGGCGTCGGCTCGGTCGGCGGCGGTCTCGCCAAGCTGCTGGCGAAGGACGGCGCGATCCTGACCATCGCCGACGTCAACCAGGCGCGGGCCGAGCAGATGGCGGCGGAACTGGGGGCCAGCGTCGCCTCGGCCGACGAGATCCTGTTCGCCGATGTCGATCTGGTCAGCCCCAATGCGCTGGGCGCGGTGCTGAACGCCGATTCGATCCAGCGGCTGAAGGCCAAGGTCGTCGCAGGCGGCGCCAACAACCAGCTGGCGACCCGCGAAGACGGCGCGCGCGTGGCGGAGACGGGCATCCTCTATGCCCCCGATTACGTCATCAACGCAGGCGGCATCATCAATGTCGGCCTGGAATATCTGGGTCAGGGCGACGAGGCCGAGGTCATGGCGCGCATCGCCAAGATCCCCGAGCGGCTGGAGCAGGTGTGGCAGCGCTCGGCCGAAACCGGCCATCCGGCGTCGGACGTAGCGGACGAGATCGCACAAGGCCTGATCGGGCGCTAAGCGTCATTGCGAGCGAAGCGAAGCAATCCAGGGTCCCACGCCCGGGCGCCCTGGATTGCTTCGCTTCGCTCCGCTCCTCGCAATGACGATTGGGGAATTGTCCCCTCACTCACACCCATCGAAATTCCCGTGCGCATTCGCGGTTGACGAACCGGCCCCTCACGCCCATTTGCCAATCGGACCAAATCCATCCGATTGGAGATCATGCGCCTTTCCAGCCTAGCCGATTATGCGGTCGTGATGATGACCGCCGCCGCGCGTGAAGGCGTGGGCGGGCGGAGCAATGCGACCCTGCTGGCGGGGCAGACGGGCGTGCCGCTGCCCACCGCGCAGAAGCTGGTCAGCCGGTTGGCGGGTGCTGGGCTGATCGAGAGCACGCGTGGCACCGGCGGCGGCATTCGCCTCGCCCGAGACGCCGATGCGATCAGCCTGGCTGATATCGTCGAGGCGGTGGACGGCCCGATCGCGTTGACCGCCTGCGTCGAGGGCGCCGCGCATGACTGCGGCCTGGAAATGCAATGTCGCGTCCGGCCGCATTGGCATGTCGTCAATCAGGCGGTACGCGCCGCCTTTTCCGGGGTGACGCTCGCGACGCTCGCCGCCGATCCTGTTGAATCGCAAGTGATGGACGCTTCTCCGCGTCCGGGGGTATTCGCCTGATGGCCACGAAAAATGCAGAGGCGCTTGCCGCCGCCAACAAGAAGTATGAGTGGGGCTTCGCCACCGAGATCGAGCAGGACTTCGCGCCCAAGGGGCTGAGCGAGGATACGGTCCGCTATATCTCTGCCAAGAAGGGCGAGCCGGAATGGATGCTCGACTGGCGGCTGAAGGCGTTCCGCCTGTGGCAGACGCTGGAGACGCCCGACTGGGCCAAGCTCAACATCCCGCCGATCGACTATCAGGACGCGTATTATTACGCGGAGCCCAAGCAGAAGAAGACGATCGCGTCACTGGACGAGCTCGATCCCGAAATCCGGCGGACCTATGAGAAGCTGGGCATTCCGATCGCCGAGCAGGAAGTGCTGGCGGGCGTCGAGGGCGCGCGCAAGGTCGCGGTCGACGCCGTGTTCGACAGCGTCTCGGTCGCGACCACCTTCCGCAAGGAGCTGGAAGCGGCGGGCGTGATCTTCCGTTCGATCTCCGAGGCGATCAAGGAATATCCCGATCTGGTCCGCAAGTGGCTGGGCAAGGTCGTGCCGCAGCGCGATAACTATTTCGCGACGCTCAACTCGGCGGTCTTTTCGGACGGCACCTTCGTCTACATTCCCGAGGGCGTCCGCTGCCCGATGGAATTGTCGACCTATTTCCGCATCAACGCGGAGAATACCGGCCAGTTCGAACGCACGCTGATCGTCGCGGACAAGGGGGCCTATGTCTCCTATCTCGAGGGCTGCACCGCGCCGATGCGCGACGAGAACCAGCTGCACGCGGCGGTGGTCGAACTGGTCGCGCTGGACGATGCCGAGATCAAATATTCGACCGTCCAGAACTGGTATCCGGGCGACGAGAATGGCGTCGGCGGCATCTATAATTTCGTCACTAAGCGCGCGCTGTGCCAGGGTAAAAACAGCAAGGTGTCGTGGACGCAGGTCGAAACCGGCTCGGCGGTGACATGGAAATACCCGTCCTGCGTGCTGGCGGGCGACGGTTCGGTCGGCGAGTTCTACTCGGTCGCGGTCACCAACAATCGCCAGCAGGCCGATACCGGCACCAAGATGATCCATCTGGGCAAGAACACCCGCTCGACCATCGTGTCGAAGGGGATTTCGGCCGGGCGGTCGGACAACACCTATCGCGGGCTCGTCCGCGTCGCGGCGACCGCCGAGAATGTCCGCAACTTCACCCAGTGCGACAGCCTGCTGCTGGGCGACCAGTGCGGCGCGCATACCGTGCCGTACATCGAGGTGAAGAACCCCAGCGCGCAGATCGAGCATGAGGCGACGACCAGCAAGATCAGCGAGGACCAGCTCTTCTACGCGATGAGCCGCGGGCTGGATCAGGAAGCGGCGGTCGCACTGATCGTCAACGGCTTCGCGCGTGAGGTGCTGCAGCAACTCCCGATGGAGTTCGCGGTCGAGGCGCAGAAGCTGCTAGGGATTTCGCTGGAGGGGAGCGTCGGTTAATGTCGCGTGTTTTCGTGCACACTGACGAAAAAGATGGGCCTCCGCTCGTAGCTGACATGTATAACTTTCAGTTCCTGCCGAGGGTTGGCGAAACCTTGGTGGTGAATGAAGGCGCTGATGAAATGCGACTTGAAGTGCTTTCGGTACAGCATTTTGCCGATCCTGAAAAAGGTGTCGGTGAGGCTGCTCATCTGACTTGCAAGTTTTTAGAACGGTGGAATAAGTAAGTGCTCAAGATCGAAAACCTCCACGCCGAGATTGACGGCAAGCCGATCCTCAAGGGCCTGACGCTCGAGGTGAATGCGGGCGAAGTCCATGCGATCATGGGGCCCAACGGTGCAGGCAAGTCGACGCTGGGCTATGTGCTGGGCGGGCGTCCGGGTTACGAAGTGACCGAGGGTTCGGTGACGTTCGACGGCGTCGACCTGCTCGAGCTGGAGCCGAACGAGCGTGCTGCGGCAGGCCTGTTCCTGGGCTTCCAATATCCGGTCGAGATTCCCGGCGTGTCCAACGTCCAGTTCCTGCGCGAGAGCCTGAACGCGCAACGCGGCCAGCGTGACGAAAAGCCGCTGTCGGGCGGTGAGTTCCTGAAGCTCGCCCGCGCGCAGGCCGATGGGCTGGGGCTGAACCAGGACATGCTCAAGCGTCCGGTCAATGTCGGCTTTTCGGGCGGCGAGAAGAAGCGCAACGAGATGGTTCAGATGGGCATCCTGAACCCCAAGTTCGCGATCCTCGACGAGACGGACTCCGGCCTCGACATCGACGCGCTGCGCATCGTCGGCGACGGCATCAACCGGATCATGCGCGCGCCCGACAAGGCGGTGCTGCTGATCACCCATTATCAGCGGCTGCTCGACTATGTGCAGCCCGACCGGGTGCATGTGCTGGCCGATGGCCGCATCGTACGCTCGGGCGGCCCCGAACTCGCGCTCGAACTGGAGCGTGAGGGCTATGCGGGCGTCGAGGGAGCGGCGGCGTGACGATCACGCTGGAACTCCCCTCCACGCGCGAAGAGGCGTGGCGCTGGGCCGATATCGACGCGCTGCGCCGGGCGGCGGAGAGCGAGCGGGCGGTGCCCGTCACGGGGGCGGATCGTTTCCTCGATCTGCCGGGCGCGCGGTTGCTGTTCGTCGACGGCGTGCTGGATGAGAATGCCAGCAATCTTGGCCTGGTCCAGCTGACCCAGATCGACGCGAGCGACCACCCGCTGGGTCGCCAGGCACTGGGGCGTGGCTGGTCGCTGCGGCTGGAGCGCGATGCGGTCGCCGATCCGGTGCAGATCGTCCATGTCGCCAGCGGCGCGGCCAATCATCTGCCCGCCGAGATCGTGCTGGCCGAGGATGCGGCGGCGCAGGTCTATGAGACCTATGTCGGACGCGGCTGGACCAACCGGCTGACGCGGGTGAAGCTGGCGGCGTCGGCGCGGCTGATGCGTGGCGTCCGGTTGTTGCAGGATGACGGCTTCGTCTCGCTGCGCGAGGAAGCCGAACTGGGCGAGGGCGCGAGCCTGACGGCGACCTTCCTGGCGGCGGGCAATATGGGCGCACGGATCGACGGCGGCATCACCCAGACCGGCGACGGCGCCTATGCCGAGTTCGGCGGTGCGCTGCTGACCAAGGGCGAGTTGAAGCAGGAGTGCGCCGTCAGTCTGCGTCACGCCGCGCTGAACGGCCAGAGCCATCAGCTGTGGCGCGCGGTCGCTGCCGATCGCAGCCAGGCGAGCCTTGCCGCCCGTGTCGAGGTGGCGCGTCATGCGCAGAAGACCGATGGCGAACAGTCGCTTCGCGGCCTGCTGCTCCAGCGGACGGCGACGGTGAATTTGAAGCCCGAGCTGGAGATCTTCGCCGACGATGTGAAGTGCGCACACGGTGCGACCGTGGGCGAACTGGATGCGCGCGCACTGTTCTACATGCAGAGCCGGGGCATCCCGAAGCCCCGCGCGCAGGCGCTGCTGACCCGCGCCTTCGTGGCGGATGCGATCGATCGGATCGGCAACGACGCGGTGCGCGAGGCCTTTGCGGCGGACGCCGATGCGTGGCTGGAGGCGGCGCTTTGACGACCGCCGCGCCTCTCGACCGGGTGGCGGATTTTCCGGCGATCCCGCAAGGGTGGGCCTATCTCGACACCGCCGCGACCGCGCAGAAGCCGCAAACCGTGATCGAGGCGATCACCCGTGCCTATGACACCAGCTATGCCACCGTGCATCGCGGCGTCTATCAACGCTCGGCCGACATGACGCTGGCCTATGAGGCGGCGCGCGAAGCCACCGCGCGGTTCATCGGGGCGGGATCGGCGAGCGAGATCGTCTTCACGCGCGGTGCAACCGAGGGGATCAACCTCGTCGCGCAATGCTGGGCCGCGACGCAGCTGAAGGCGGGCGACCGCATCCTGCTGTCGATGCTGGAGCATCACTCCAACATCGTGCCGTGGCAGATGGTCGCCGAGCGGTTAGGCGTCGCGATCGACGTGTTGCCGCTGACGCACGATCACCGCATCGACTTGGACGCGATGGAGCGGATGCTGACCCCGGCGCATAAGCTGGTGTCGCTGGGCCATGTGTCGAACGTGCTGGGCTCGGTGCTGGACGGGCGGCGTGCCGCCGATCTGGCGCATGGTGTCGGCGCCAAGATCCTGCTCGACGGGTGCCAGGCGGTGCCGCGCATCGCGGTCGATGTGAAGGCGCTCGACTGCGATTTCTACGTCTTTTCGGGCCACAAGCTCTACGGTCCGACCGGGATCGGCGTGCTGTGGGCGCGGCCCGAACTGCTCGACGCCATGCCCCCCTATCAAGGTGGCGGGTCGATGATCGACCGGGTCAGCTTCGAGAAGACCACCTATGCCCCGCCGCCGGGCCGGTTCGAGGCGGGAACGCCGCATATCGTCGGCGCGCTAGGGCTTCATGCCGCGATCGACTATGTTTCGGCCATCGGCCTGGATGCGATCCACGCGCACGAAACGGCGCTGGTCGCGCAGGCGCGAGAGGGGCTGTCGACGATCAACTCGGTGCGGCTGCTGGGGCCGGAAGACTCCGCCGGAATCGTCAGTTTCGCGGTCGAGGGGGTTCATCCCCATGATATCGGCACCATATTGGACGAGAGTCGGGTGGCGATCCGCGCGGGCCATCACTGCGCCCAGCCTTTGATGGAGGCGCTCGGTCTGCCCGCCACCGCGCGGGCGAGTTTCGGCGTGTATAACGGACCCGATGACGTCGTGGCGCTGGTGGATGGCGTCCGGCGGGTCACGAGGATTTTCGGATGAGCGATTACAAGATCGAGGAAGTGGACAGCGTCGCGCAGCCGCCCAAGGCGCGCGTGCAGGACGTTGTCGAATCGCCGGCCCAAGACGCTCCGGCCGAGCGGCAGCGCGACTATCTGTCGGGCTTCCTTTCGCAAAAGCCGACCGCGGACGATCCGACCCAGCCGGGCGGCGCGCTCTATGACGGGATCATCGACGCGCTGAAGGACATTTACGACCCCGAAATCCCGGTCAACATCTATGACTTGGGGCTGATCTACGGCGTCGAAGTGACCGAGGGCAGCCATGCCGTCGTGACGATGACGCTGACCACCCCGCATTGCCCGGTCGCCGAGTCGATGCCGGGCGAGGTTGAACTGCGCGTCTCGGCCGTGCCGGGGATCGCGACCGCTGACGTCAACCTGATTTGGGACCCGCCCTGGGATCCGCAGAAGATGTCGGACGATGCCAAGCTCGAACTGGGAATGCTCTGATCATGGCAACCACCCTGCGCCCACGTCCCGCCGCGCTGAACCTGACGCCTTCGGCGGAAGCGCGGATCGCCGATCTGATGGCCCGTGCGCCGGAAGGGGCGATCGGGGTCAAGCTGTCGACGCCGCGTCGGGGCTGTTCGGGGCTGGCCTATTCGGTCGATTATGTCACCGAGGCCAAGGCGTTCGACGAGAAGATCGACACGCCCGGCGGCACGCTGTTCGTCGATGGCGGGTCGATCCTGTATCTGATCGGCTCGACTATGGATTGGGTCGAGGACGACTTCACCGCCGGGTTCGTGTTTCAGAACCCCAACGCCAAGGGTGCGTGCGGCTGTGGGGAGAGCTTTACGGTTTGAGGTGAAGGTTTCCCTTGGCCTTCGACGGCGCTCAGGCTGAATGGAGCTTGGGATAGGCGACTCGGACACGCTCACTGTTCCGGTGCGCCCGCGTTAATGTGTGGGAAGGGGGAGCGTCGCGGCCCTAAACGCGATGCTCCAGCCGCAAGCTCGCCCCATCCC
The DNA here is from genome assembly GCF_000739895.2 of Sphingomonas paucimobilis NBRC 13935. GTDB lineage: Bacteria > Pseudomonadota > Alphaproteobacteria > Sphingomonadales > Sphingomonadaceae > Sphingomonas > Sphingomonas paucimobilis. The sequence goes on along the minus strand of NZ_BBJS01000052.1, from coordinate 9,187 downwards.
ATTCCACCGCCAGATCGCGATAATCCTTCACTATCGGATGATGGGTATCCATCAACTCACGGTGGGTCTGCGCGATCACCACCACGGTCATGCCCGCTGCCTCGGCCGCTGCGATGCCGGCAGGAGCGTCCTCGAATGCCAGGCAGTCCTGCGGCGCCACACCCAGCCGTTCCGCACCTAAAAGGAAGCCATCCGGCGCGGGCTTGCTCCGCTCGGCATCCTCGGCCGTCACGAACACACCGGGCAGCGGCAGGCCGGCCGCCTTTAGCCGCACTTCCGCCAGCCGTTTCGGCGCGGAGGTGACGATCGCCCAGCGATCCGCCGGCAGCGCATTCAGGAATGCCGCCGCGCCGCCGATCGGATCGATATCGTCCAAGTCCAGCATCTCCGCCTCGGTCAGGGCATGGGCTTCCGCCACCGGATCGACGCCGGGCAGGTTCAGCCGCCGGATCGTCTCGACCGACTGAACGCCGTGGATCGTCGGCAGGAACGTCGCCACGTCCAGCCCCTGGCGCTCCGCCCAGGCGGTCCAGGCCCGTTCGGCCGAAGCGATCGAACTCAGGATGGTCCCGTCCATATCGAACAGAAAAGCGCTGAACGAGCGGGTGGGCAGGGGCGTGTGCATGGCGTGATCCTGGCGGGCAAGAAAGCCCCGCCGCGCCGGGAAGAGCGCGACGGGGTGGGGGTGTGGTGTGGGAGAGGGATCAGTTCGCTTGGAACACGCCGCAGGCGATCCGCCCACCGCTATTGCCGCTGGGATCGGTCTTCAGATCGTCGGCGGCCGCATGGATGATGATCGCCGCGCCATCGGCGTCGAGGAGCCCCGCAATGGTCGCCCCCGGCAGCACGACGCCCAGCGTACCGCGTCCGTCATTGCCGACGGTCATGTTGGGCATGTCGCCCTCGTGCGGCCCTTGCGGATTGAGGCTGCCATGCTGGCGCTGCGCGGGGTTCCAGTGACCGCCGGCGGTGGTGAAGTCGGGCGCGTCGCAGCGGCCGACGGTATGGACATGAACGCCGTGCATGCCCGCGGGCACGTTCATCGCGTCGAGCGTGACGCGAAGGCCGCCCGCCACCTCGGTCGCGGTGGCACGGCCGGCATCGGCGCCCGTGCCGGTGCGCAGCGTCGCGGTCGCGCTCGGCGCGCCGGGCAGGGGAGCGCCGGTTTCCATCTTGGTCTGGTCGCAGGCGGAAAGGCCCAATGCGACGGTGCCGAGGGTCAGCAGCGTGGCGTATTTCATATCGGAAGCTCCCTGTTGGTCATATTTTCTGTCATGCGGCATGGCCGGCTTGTCCATCAGCCGCACCGGTTCCTAGCGGCCAACGCATCACGGGTTCATAGGATGCGCCCCCCTGCCCCAAATGGCTTTGGTAAAGGGTGAGATGGGTCATGACGAAAGGATCGCTGGACAGCCCGGCATGACGGGCCTGCCACGCATCGATCTCCGGTCCCGTGCCCGCCGAACGCGCGATGCGGGCCAGGGTGATATGCGGTCGGTAGGCACGGCGCTCGGGCGGCAGGCCGGCGCGGACACAGGCCTGATCCACCTTGCGGTGAAGGTGTGACAGCGCGTCCTGCGGCTGGACATCAGCCCAAAGCGCATCGGCGCGGCCGCGATGCGCGAAGATGCCGACCCCGGCGATTCGGATGGTCGGCGCCGGCGCATGGATCTGGGCAAGCATGGCCGCGATGTCCTCGCCCTGGGGCCGGTCCACCTCGCCGATGAAGCGCAGCGTCAGGTGCAACTGCTCGTCATCCTGCCACCGGGCATAGGGAACACCGTCCATGGCGTCCGCGAGCAGATCGCGAATGGCGGGCGGCGGGCGGAGTGCTACGAAGAGGCGGAGCATGACAAATTGTTTCTACCGCAATGACACTGTGATCGGGAACCGCTTTGGCTTGAAAAGCGTCCCCGGGAGAGCGATATTTCCACTAACCGGCACATGGCCGGGCAAAGGAGCAATAGTTCACCATGGCAAACTGGTCTGATCCACGGCCGAGCGCCGCGCCGTTCGGAACCACCGCCAACACGGGCTCTACCGCGTTCGACGCTGGTCTGCGTTCGTACATGTTGTCCGTCTACAACTACATGGCGTCGGGCGTGCTGCTGACGGGTATCGTCGCGCTGCTGTTCGCCTGGGGCGGGGCGTCGAGCCCGGCCGCACAGGTCTTCATGAGCGGCGGTCCGCTGAAATATGTCATTATGTTCGCGCCGCTGGGCTTCGTGTTCGCGCTGAGCATGGGCCAGTCGCGGATGAAAACCTCGACGATGCAGATGCTCTTCTGGGCATTCGCGGTTGTCATGGGTCTGTCGCTGTCGACCATCTTCCTGGTCTATAGCGGTGCGTCGATCGCGGGTGCGTTCTTCGCCACGGCGGCGGGCTTCGCGGCGCTGAGCCTCTATGGATACACCACGAAGCGTGACCTGTCGGCGTTCGGTACCTTCCTGATCATCGGTCTGGTCGGTCTGATCGTCGCCAGCCTGATCAACCTGTTCCTGCAGTCGGGCACGATGGCGCTGGTCATCAGCTTTGTCGGCGTGCTGCTGTTCGCCGGCCTGACCGCCTATGATACGCAGCGCACCAAGTCGCTCTATTATGAGGTGCGTGGCACGTCGATGCAGGACCGTGTGGTCATCATGTCGGCGCTGAGCCTGTATCTCGACTTCATCAACATGTTCTTGTTCATCCTGCGTCTGACCGGCTCGAGCCGCGACTGACACGACGGAACAAGATACTTTGTCTGGGGCCCGGCGGATCGTCCGCCGGGCCCTTTTGCTATGATGGGATGGGCTGATGCGGCTGTCGATCGAAGTATCGCTGGATTACACGCTGGCCGAGCCGGCCGACATATTGCTGCAGATCGAGGCGGCGGCGATGGCCGACCAATGGCTGGAGCAGCAGTCGCTGACCATCTGGTCCGATCATGGCGTGACGGCGGTGCCGGGCGAGGAGGGGATCGGGCAGCGATGCTGGGTCCGTGCCGATCACGCCTTGTCCGCGCGGTACCAGGCGATCGTGGCGATCGACCGGCCGGTCCATGGCTTGCATGACCTGCCCGCGACACCGGCCCGCACGCTGCCGGGCCAGTTGATCCCCTATCTGCTTCCCAGCCGCTATTGCGAGTCGGACAAGCTGGAGGGCTTTGTCCGCGCGCGCTTTGCGGGGCTGGCGGGGGGGGCGATGGCGGCGGCGCTGGTCGATTGGATCGGCACCCGGCTGACCTATCGTGCGGGGAGTTCGCAAGGGGTGACGACCGCGCTCGATACCTTTGCCTCGCGCACCGGGGTCTGCCGGGATTATGCCCATTTGCTGGTGGCGCTGGCGCGCGCAGCCGAAATCCCGGCCCGCTGCGTCTCGGCCTATGCGCCGGGCGTCGATCCGCCCGATTTCCATGCGGTGGCCGAACTCTGGCTGGATGGCGCTTGGCATCTGGTCGATGCGACCGGCATGGCGCGGCCCGAGGAGATTGCGCGGGTCGGGGTAGGGCGGGACGCGACTGACATCGCCTTCATGACCATCTTCGGCGAGGCGCAGTTGTGCGATCAGCAGGTGCGTGTCGAGCGGCTGGACTAAGCGATAGGAACGGTTGCGTGTCGTGGCTCGTTGACCCTGTCCACTGAGATGGGGAAGTGCCATGAACGACAGCATCGACGACCGCGCGCTGGACAGCGTTTCGGTGGCGCCCGGTGGCGCCAAGGCAGAGGAGGGCAATCGGCCCGACCAGCCCAGCCGTCAGCCTGAACAGGATGCCGGCCAGGACGACAAGATCGCCGGCGAGCTTCAGTCCAACCCCGATGATATCGAGGCGCAACTGGACGAGAGCCTGGACGAGACGATGGACGCCAGCGATCCGCCCTCGATCACCCAGCCTGGGCGTGACGGCCCGGCGCCGTCCTCAGGCTATCGCGAGGACGATCGCTGAGCGCAGGAAAGTTGCCAGAATGCGCCAATGATACGGCAATTGGTTGCGATGACAGCAGTTCGTCGCAACCAATGTTGCGGCGCGGCGGATTTCGTGATCGTCTGTCCTCCGACCTGTTCAGCCTTGCGTTAACCAATCTGGCGTAAGCTTGGCGGGTTCAAACCGATGGGTGGGGTGACGATATGGGATCGAAGAATAGGCCAGCCGAAGGGGCGATGACCCTGGCCGAAATGAAGGAATTTGCGAGCTTCTCCGCGTCGACGCAGCGCTATATCCGTCGCTCCCTCGACATCGGGCTTGATCGCGAAGATGCGATGGCCCGTTGGTCGCGCGATGTGGTCGAAGCCGCGAGCATTCGCGCCCAGGCACGGCTCTATCGGAACCTTCCCGAGGTGCGGCATCATATCCCGGTCGATAGTGGCCTCGAATCGCTGGAGCCGTTCATGGCCCCGGCCGTGATGATCGCAGCGTTCGACCTGGGGCAGGGGCGGTTGACGAGCTTTTCGGCTTTTCGCTTCCTCTATGAGCGGCTGATCGGTGCCGAGGTGCGGCCATGGCTGCCGTCGCTGTTCTGCTCGGCGGCGGCGCTGCCGCATCTTCATCCCGAACTGCGGCGCCAGTTGCTCCAGTCGATCAGCGAAGCCGCGGCCACCGCCGCCGGCTGGTCGAGCCGTCAGCCCGCCTTCTTCCCGCATTGGGTGGAGAAGGTCGACACCAACGGGACGTCGCTGGCCAATTGACGGTGCGGCGCGTGTGGGAGCGGTGACGGGGCGGGGGGCTCCGTCACCGACAGGCGCGCCAGCCCATCGGCCCGCGATAGGCCTGGTCGAGGTGGAGATGGTCGGCATGGGCGGCGTTGTAATCGGCGGATAGGGTCGTCGCGAACAGGTCGCAGGCCGAATCGCGGACGCGGCGCAGGAACTGGCCCTTGGTGCCTGTGTCGGACCAGTCGCGAAGCACGCTGATCCGGCGCCCATTACTCAGGCGGAATCCGGCAATGTCGACGGCATTGGCGCGCGCATGTTCGCTCCAGTCGCCGCTGCTCCGCCCGCTGATCCGGCGGCAATTATAGCTGCCTAGATGATCGATCTGCACGACCTCCGCACCCAGCAGGTCGCGCGCGGCAGCTTGTACCCCATTCCATTCCCATAGAGCGAGCGAGGCCGCGACCGGGCAGGATATCCCCAGCGAGGCAGGGCGATAGTCGATCACCCGCGCGCCGCCGCTTGTGAACCGCACCGCGTCGTCATAGCCGCATTGTTCGCCATCGCGGCGGGCCGGCAGGCGGTTGTAACGAATGCCCGCGCGATCGAGCAGCGCCATGCACTGGTCGGGCTTCTGGGTGAGCGCGGTCAGCTTGCGCCCGGTGGACATGCCGACCGGCTGCCCCAGATCGAGCGGTGCCCAAGGCACGTCCTGCGGCCTTTGCCGCGTCAGCCCCCAGAGCAGCAGCGCCAGAGTGATGGCAATGCCGATTCCGACCAGGATGCCGACCCCATGGCGGATCGCACGCATCAGCCGCGCTCGGCCCGCGTGACGGGCTCCGAGATGACCGGAAAGCCCAGATCGTCGGGCATGCAGATCGACGGCACGCCATCGCGCTCCGCCAGGAACGGGATGATCCGCCGTACTGGCCATGCACGGGCATCGGCGGCGGCGGTAGCGAAGTCGGGATAGAGCGCCAGCCGTTCGAGCATGCGGCGGGTGGGAAAGATGATCCGTATCTCGCCGCGATCCGCCTGCGACAGTGCCGACACGGCGGGAAGCCAGACCGCATCGACCGTCTCGCCGCCATCGATCATGGGTGCGGAAGCGTCGCGGTCGATCCGCGCGAGATAGAAGCGTGCGTCGAACCGGCGAACGGGAACATGCTCCGGACACCAGCGTGCGAAGGGAATGAGGGCGTCGCTTTCGATCGTCAGGCCATGCTCCTTCAATAGCGATGCCAAGGCCTGTCCCTGTCGCACGCCGTCACGCAGTGCGCTCAGCGCCGACGGATCTGGCGAGGGCGAGAGGCCAAGTGCCAGACCCACTTCCTCGATCGTCTCGCGGATCGCGGCAACCCGCGCGGCGGCTTCGTCCGGATCGGGATCGTCCTTGGCGACCATTGCATGATCGGCGGGGTCGACCCTGCCGCCGGGAAAGACCATCGCGCCCCCCAGAAAGGCCAGCGTCGCGGCCCGTCGAACCATCAGGATCTCGGGCGGGCCATCACCCTCCGCACCGTCGCGCATTAGGATCAGGCTGGCGGCGGGGATGGCATCGGGGATGGGTGTGTCGGCAGGCATCGTCCGCTTAACGCGCAAAGTTGCGGATCGGGCAAGCGGGAGGGGGCGGCGATCAAAAGCGACGCAAAGCGGATTGGCGTGAACCGCACGGATGGCCAAGCCCAATATCTGTTTGAGCTTATGGCAAGGCGGTCAATGGTCGCTGCTGTACCGGCGCGATACCGGACGTGCTTTATAGGCAGCTATCGGAGATCAGCTTCAGCGGAAAGTCTGGCTTGTCCGGATCTGGGGTGGTGGAGCTGAGGGGAATCGAACCCCTGACCTCTGCAGTGCGATTGCAGCGCTCTCCCATCTGAGCTACAGCCCCGCCCCGTGCCCGATCGTGATCGGGAGCGACGCCATTAGCCGGTGATCCGGAGCGACGCAACACCGGTTCGACGCGATCCACCAAAATTTTTTCCGACTCATTCGGCCTGTCGGTCGGCGCATTCCGTCGCGCGTGCAACATCGCCACGGAACAATGTCTTGACGTGCCTCATTGAAACGGTCGGACGGTACAGGCGCCGGTGAGCGACCCTGGCCCCCGCAGGACCGGAATTCAGGAGAGTATGGATGGCTTACGATCGCTATTCCCGCGGCGCCAATCGGGGCGAACGCGACTTCGACTATGGCCGCGATTTTGGGTCCGGCCGCGATTATACTTACTCCAGCGCACGCGACTATGAAGCGGCGGGCGCCTTTGACGACGATCGCGACAGCGACCGTTACGGCAGCCGCAACGAAGACCGCCGCGGCTATGGTGCGCGCGACTATGGCTATCAGGGCTATGGCAACCGCGACACCTTCAACCGCGGTCGCCAGGATTTTGGCAGCCGCCAGAATGAAGGCCGTTACGCCGAGGGCCGCTCGGGCGGTTATGCCGGCTATCGTGGTGAGCGCGACTATGGTCGCGACCGCGATTACGGGCGTGACCGCAACTATGACCGTGATGAGTATCGCCCGTCGAGCTACGGCAATTCGTCGCGCGGCTATGGTTATACCGGCGACCGCTATGGCCGTGACGACCGCCAGGACCGTGATTATGGCCGTCAGGGCCAGGGCCGCGGTGACTATGGCCGTCAGCCGCAGGGTTATGATTACGAGGATCGGGGTTTCTTCGCGCGCGCCGGGGACGAGGTCCGTTCGTGGTTCGGTGACGAGGAGGCGGAACGCCGCCGCGAGGCCGATGCGCGCTATGACGAGCGCTATTATGCCGAACAGGATAACCATTATAACGACTGGCGCTCGGGCCAGATCGCCGCGTTCGACCGCGATTATGACGAATATCGCAGCGAGAACCGCACCAAGTTCCACAATGAATTCAATAGCTGGCGTACCGAGCGCCAGGGCCAGCGCGATCTGCTGTCCAAGGTGAAGGAGCATCAGGAAGTCGTGGGTTCGGACGGCAGCCATGTCGGCACCGTCGACAAGCTGCGCGGCGACCGCATCCTGCTGACCAAGAACGACCGCGACGCCGGTGGTCAGCACCACTCGATCCCGTCGCGCTGGCTGAAGTCGGTCGAGGACAAGGTCACGCTGACCAAGACCGCCGATGAAGCCAAGGCGCAGTGGCGCGAGGAGGAAAACGCCCGCGCCATGTTCGGTGATCGCACCAATGACGATCGCGGCAATCGCTCGGGCCAGACCAGTGCCTATGGCCAGTCGGGCAATTATGGCCAGACCGGCTCGGCCAGCGGCACCGGCTCTATGAGCAGCGCGGGCAGCTCGACCACGGGCAGCACCTCTGGCACGTCGACCACCACGGGTACGGCCGGTACCAGCGGTACGACGACCACCGGCAGCACGTCGGACACCAATCGCGGTTATTGATCGCACGGTTCGTCGTCATAGGTGACGACATGGCAGGGCTCGGGTGGACAACACCCGGGCCCTTTCCCATTTGGAGAATATTGCAACGAAGAGGACAATTATATGAAGGCCTGGACCCTGGCCGCGCGCCCCAAGGGGCTGCCCACGTCAGACGACTTCGCTCTGGTCGAACAGAGCCTACCCGATCTGGCCGAAGGGCAGGTGCGGGTCGTCAATCGCTGGCTGTCGGTCGATCCCTATATGCGCGGCCGGATGAATGACACCAAAAGCTATGTCCCGCCCTTCCAGCTCGGCGAGCCGATGCAGGGTGGCGCGATCGGCGAGGTGGTCGAAAGCCGGGCGGACGGCATCCCGGTCGGCACCCTAGTCAGCCACATGGCTGGCTGGCGCGACGAGGCGGTGCTGCCTGCGCAGCATGTCCAGCCGCTTCCCGATATCAAGGCCGATCCGCAGGCCTTTCTGGGCCAGCTCGGCATGCCGGGCATGACGGCCTATTACGGCCTGCTCCATGTCGCCGAGGCCAAGCCGGGCGACACCGTCTTCGTCTCGGCGGCGGCGGGCGCGGTGGGATCGACTGTGGTGCAGATCGCCAAGGCGAAGGGCATGACGGTGATCGGATCGGCCGGCGGCGCGGACAAGACCGAGTGGGTCCGCCAACTCGGCGCGGACGCGGTGATCGATTACAAGGGCGATACGCCGGTGGTCGAGGCGCTGGGGCAGGCGGCACCGGATGTCATCGACGTCTATTTCGACAATGTCGGTGGCGATCATCTGGATGCGGCGCTCGCCCATGCCAAGCCGGGGGCGCGTTTCGCCATTTGCGGAATGATCGACGTCTATAACGACGCCAAGCCGACCAGCCTGAAATATCTTTTCCGCCTGATCGGCAACCGCATCCGGATGCAGGGGTTCATCGTCTCCGACTTCAAGGATCAGGCCGGCTTCTACCGTGACATGGCCGCGATGCTGGCGGACGGCAAGTTGCAACGCGAAGAGACGGTGTTCGAGGGGCTGGAGAAGACCCCCGAGGCGTTCCTGGCGCTGTTCTCCGGCGGCAACAAGGGCAAGATGCTGGTCAAGCTGTAAGATATTCTTCCTCCGCAAGGGGAGGGGGACCATGTGCAGCATGGTGGAGGGGTATCTCGCTATCAAGAGCGGGACCCCC
>NZ_BBJS01000053.1 GCF_000739895.2 Sphingomonas paucimobilis NBRC 13935 | reverse complement strand
CCTCCCCTTACAGGGGAGGATTGTTCAATGGGGTTACTGCGCATCCAGATCCTGGTTGCGCACCACGCCGCCGGTGCCGCCGACGCCGTCATGTTCGCCGCTGCTGGTGAAGGTCACCGGTTCCTCGCCGCCTTCGCCACGCTTCACCGCATCCGAGCGCGCCTCGACCGCTTGTTCGATGTCGCTACGCTCATCCTCGCGCGGTGGGCTGTCCGGGTTGGTATCCGGCGTTTCCACCGGCGGGCTGTCGGGATGGTTTTCGGGGTTGGTCGCCATCATGGTCCTCAAATCTGCAAGGGCTGCTGCGTGCCGGGATCGCCGGGGCCGACGCCGGGGGCGGGCTGGTCGATGTCCGGGCCGGGTGGCACGATTTCGGGCGGGGGCGCATCGGGCTGCGCGGGTTGCGTCGGCTGCGGGCTTTCGGGCGGGGGCTGGGTCGCCATTCTCGCTCTCCTTTTGGGGGATTGAGGGGTATAAACGCGTGGGGACCACCGATGTTGCCTGTTGTCCCTTGCCCCCGCCGCCCATGGTGATATAGACGCGCGCCCATCGGCGGTGTCCTCGTGCGGGCGTGGCGGAACTGGTAGACGCGCTGGATTTAGGTTCCAGTATCGTAAGATGTGGGGGTTCGAGTCCCTTCGCCCGCACCAGTCCCCGGTCAAGAACGGGGCGACAGCCACACGGAATTTCTCCAGATTGAAGGCCTTTAGATGCAGACTGTCGAGACGCTGAACGAGGGGCTGAAGCGCGCCTACACGCTCACCATCACCGCCCAGGATATCGAGGGCAAGGTCGATGCCGAGCTGAAGCGCATCGCTCCGCAGATGAAGATGCCCGGCTTCCGCCCCGGCAAGGTGCCCGCGAATCTGGTCCGCAAGATGCACGGCCCGGCGCTGCTGCAGGATGCGCTGAACACCGCGCTGCAGGAGGGCGTGCAGACGCTGATCGCCGAGCAGGGGCTGCGCCCCGCCATGCAGCCGCAGGTCGAACTGGCGGAGGGCTATGAGCAAGGCCAGGACGCCAAGCTGACCGTCACGCTCGAAGTCCTGCCGCAGGTCCCGACCCCCGCGATCGACGCGCTGAAGCTGGAGCGTCTGACCGTGCCGGTCGCCGACGAGGCGGTGGACGAGCAGCTCCAGAAGTTCGCCGACCAGCAGAAGCGTTGGGATGATGCGGGCGACAAGGCCGCCGAGCAGGGCGACCAGGTCACCGTCGACTTCGTCGGCAAGACCCTGGACGGCGTCGCCTTCGAAGGCGGCTCGGGCGAAGATATGGCCGTCGAGATCGGCGGCGGTCGCCTGATCCCCGGTTTCGAGGACCAGCTCGTCGGCGTGAAGGCCGGTGAAGAGAAGCAGATTTCGGTCACCTTCCCCGAGGATTATCCCGCCAAGGAACTGGCCGGTCAGCCCGCGACCTTCGACCTGACGATCAAGTCGGTGAAGACCGCCGGCGAGGCCAAGGTCGACGACGAGATGGCCAAGAATCTGGGCCTCGAAAGCCTGGAGCAGCTGCGCGGCCTGCTGAAGGGGCAGATCGAGCAGGAGCATAACGGCCTGACCCGTACGTACATGAAGCGCAAGCTGCTCGACCAGCTGGCCGACGGCCATGACTTCGAAGTGCCGCCGTCGATGGTCGAGGCCGAGTTCTCGCAGATCTGGGCGCAGCTCGAGCATGAAGCGACCCATGAGGAAGACCCCGAGGCCGCCAAGGCCGAGATGGAGAAGGAGCGCGACGACTATCGCAAGATCGCCGAGCGCCGCGTCCGTCTGGGCCTGCTGCTGTCGGAAATCGGTCAGGCGAACGGCGTCGATGTGACCGCGCAGGAAATGAACCGCCTGATCGCGCAGGCCGCGCAGCAATACGGCCCGGAAGATCGCCAGCGCTTCATCCAGTATATCCAGCAGGAGCCGATGGCCGCCGCCCAGCTGCGCGCCCCGCTTTATGAGGACAAGGTCGTCGACTTCCTGTTCGACAAGGCTGAGATCACCGACCGCGAGACCACCCGTGAGGAGCTGGAAGCCGCGATCGAGAGCGAAGACGGCTTCGCGACCGGCACGCACGTCCACAACCATGATCACGACCATGACCATGACCATGGCGCGAAGAAGCCCGCCAAGGCGAAGGCCAAGAAGGCCGTGACCGAAGAGGCCGCATCGGAAGACGCGGCGGCCGAGGAAGCGCCGAAGAAGGCCACCCGCGCCAAGAAGGCCGCGCCGGCTGAGGGCGAGGCGGACGCCGCCGAGGCGACCGAAGAGGCCCCGGCCAAGAAGCCGCGCGCCAAGAAGACCGCTGCTCCGGCGGAAGGCGAGGCTGAAGCGGCCGAAGCGCCCGCGAAGAAGCCGCGTGCAAAGAAGGCCGCGCCGACCGAATAAGGCGGTGTGCGGACTTCGGTTCGTGACGATGCAAGGGAAGGGCGGTCGCGCAAGCGGTCGCCCTTCCTGTATCGGGCGCACCGATC
>NZ_BBJS01000054.1 GCF_000739895.2 Sphingomonas paucimobilis NBRC 13935 | reverse complement strand
ACCTCTCCTACGACCGCACGATTTTCTAATCGTCAGTGTGTAAGATATTACTCCTACATATTCCACTATGTTCGTCGAGCGGGCTGGCGATCCGAATGATGCGGGCCTGAGCGCCAGCAAGCGAGCGCGCGGCGGCGAAGGCCACCGCCCTTCGGCCCTGACCCGTGCGGGCAACGGGGACTTGTCGGCCCGCTCGAACATGGACATCCTGGCTGCCGCCCGATGCGATGAGGCGAGCCTGTGAGGTATTTGTCCGCAGCTTGCGGTTGCCACAGCGGCGATATTGCCCTCAAAGCCACTTGCTCAAGCACAACACGCCCATGCACTGCTTCCGAGAGCCCTGGTCCTGCGTGCGTGCTGGCATCCGAAAGTCTCATGCTGCTGTCGGCTCGAAGAGGCTATTGGCAGATAGATCGCTTCCCATCGGTGACTGCCGCAGAGCACGCAGCCCCCAACACCAGCACGGTTGCCCAAAGGGCTGGGCTTGGGGCCACGTGGCGGCGTTGCGGGTAGCGGTTCGTCGTCATCGGGCCGGCGGCGGTTGCGCCAGTCCGATATGCGCTGGGGCACCTCCTGCTCGATGATATGCGCGAGGCGGCGCGTGGCTTCGCTTTGACGGCGGCCGCTGTTCAAATCCTTGACAGGCATCTGCGACTTCTTGTGGTGGCGGTTATAGCGCGCCAAGCAGGACCCGTGAGCGCTCCGAACACCCAAGAATCGGAAGGCGGCTAACCACTCCTCAATATCTGTCGTGTAAAGTGACCGGTCTGGAGGGGATGGGGCATGAAGAATCTGCGGATCAGTAGAAAGTTATTCCTGGCGTTTGGCGTCCTGTCGGCCGCGCTGATTATTATGATGGTCTTGTCAATCATAAGTCAATCGCGTCTTAACGCAACGGCAGAAACGCTGGGGCGAAGCCGTCGCGAAAAGATCGTCGCCATCGCCAATATCAATACCGCGTCCGCCCATTATCGTGCGTCCGAAGTCATGGCGATTCTGGCCGAGGATTCCGACCAGCGCCTGGCCGCTTATCAAGATGTTCAGGCACGCGCAGCCGTCATTGCCAAGAATACGGATTATCTCGACCGAAACTTGACCTCGCCCACTGCCATCGAGCAATTCCGCACGTTCAAGGCCTATTGGAGCCCGTTTGCCACGGCGTCCCGACAGACTCTCGAACTGGCGGGGCAAGGACTGACCCGCGACGCAACGCTTCATTATCGCGCCAACAAGGCGGCGTTCGATCGTGCCAATAGTGCCATTTCCTCGATGCAGGGCACCCAAGTGCAGTTGATGGATCAGGAGATGGCGGAAGCGGCGAGGACCTATATCTGGTCGCGCAATGCCTCCCTCGTGCTGTCGCTTGCCGTCCTCGCACTGACCGGCTTTCTGTTGATGTCGCTGATCCGGGGCATCGCCAATCCGCTGGCGTCGATGACGGCGGCGATGCGGCGACTTGCCGGGGGGGATTTGGATGCTCAGGTCGCGGTGGAGCCGCGTCGCGACGAAGTCGGGCAACTGGCCGAGGCGATGGTGGCGTTCCGCGATCAGCTAGCCGGTGCCGAGCGGGCCAAGGCGGAGCAGACGCGGCTGATCGTTGACAGCATCGGCAACGGGCTGGACGCGCTGGCGCAGGGTGACCTGACCATGCGGATCGAGGCCGAACTGACCGGGCCGTTCGAAAAGTTGAAGTATGACTTCAACAAGGCGATGGACTCGGTTTCGGCCACGCTATCGACCGTCTCGACCAGCGCGCAGGGGATCGGCAACGGCGCGAGCGATATCCGCCAGGCCTCCGACGATCTATCGCGCCGTACCGAGCAGCAGGCGGCCAGCTTGGAGGAAACGGCAGCGGCGATGCATGAGATCACCGAAACGGTGAACGAGACCGCCAACAACGCCAAGCGTGCCAATGAGGTCGTCACCACCACGCGCAGCGACGCCGAACAATCCTCCGACGTGGTCCGTCGCGCGGTCGAGGCCATGAACGGGATCGAGCGGTCGTCGAGCGAAATCAGCGAGATCATCGCGGTGATCGACGGCATCGCGTTCCAGACCAACCTTCTGGCGCTGAATGCCGGGGTCGAGGCGGCCCGCGCGGGCGATGCGGGCAAGGGCTTTGCCGTCGTCGCCTCCGAAGTGCGCGCCCTGGCGCAGCGCTCGGCCGATGCCGCCAAGGATGTGAAGGCCAAGATCAACGCCTCGACCGAGCAGGTCGATGCCGGGGTGGAACTGGTGGCGCAGGCCGGCGCCGCGCTGACCCGCATCACTGGCCGGATCGGGGAGATCAACATGCTGGTCTCCGACATCGCCTCGGCCGCGGCGCAGCAGGCAACGGGTCTTCAGCAGGTCAACACCGCCGTGTCCGAAATGGACGGCGTGACCCAGCAGAATGCGGCCATGGTCGAAGAAGCGACGGCGGCGGCGCGCAGCCTGTCCGAGGAAACCGACAATATGACCCGCCAGGTCGCTCGCTTCCGTCTGTCCGATCGTCCGGCATCGAGCCCGCGCGCGGCCTCTCCGGTCCATCAGTTGCAGGCCCGCGTGGCCCAGGCGAGCCCCCGGATCGCGGCGGCGCCGCGTGTCGCGCGGGCTTCCAATGCGGCCGTCGCGATCGACAATGGGGATTGGTCGGAGTTCTGACGTCCACTCTTGGAGGGGGCCGCTGAAAAGCGGCGGTGGAGGGGTGTCACGGGTGGCGAGGGCAAAGCCCTTGTCGATCGGCGGCACCCCTTCATCACGTCTTGGGCCGCCGCCAGGGTTTCAGGGTTAAATCCACTCCGTCGCCGCGCGTCCAAGGTTTTCGAACGCCAGGGTGGCGTTTACTGCGGCCGTCCGATCACATCGCCGGCCCGGATCGCCTGTCCCTCGGTCAGGTGATCGGCCAGGCGCATCCCCTTGGGCAGGAAGAGGATGATGGTCGAGCCATGTTCGAACCAGCCCATCTCCTCGCCCTTGGCGACGCGTGCGGTGCAGGGGGTGCGGCCCGGGCCGCGTTCGCGCAGCGTCCGCTCGGTGTCGAGGCAGTGGAGCCGGATGCTCGCCACCAGGATCGCTGCCACCGGCACGATCAACAGCGGCTGGCCCGCAATCAGCGTCCGCGCCTCGATCACCGCGCGTTCGTTGCGGCAGAAGAGGCGTTCGACCCGCTTCAGCGCGATCGGGTTCACGTTCCAGCAGTCGCCCGAGATATAGGTCACGCCCTCGATCGCGATATCGGCCGGTGCGTGGAAGCGGTGATACATGCCTGCCGTCAGCCGCAGCGTGACGAAGGATCCGTCGCGGAACCGCTCGACCAGCGCCGGATCGGGGATCAGGTCGTGCAGGCGATAGGGAAAGCCCTTGATCTGATAGAGGCGATCATCCT
The DNA here is from genome assembly GCF_000739895.2 of Sphingomonas paucimobilis NBRC 13935. Taxonomy (GTDB): domain Bacteria; phylum Pseudomonadota; class Alphaproteobacteria; order Sphingomonadales; family Sphingomonadaceae; genus Sphingomonas; species Sphingomonas paucimobilis. Next base: position 41,323 of record NZ_BBJS01000054.1, on the reverse strand, counting down.
CGATCAGGCCATGCGCGCCGACCAGTGCGTCGCAGGGCGAAGCCAATGTGTCGGGATCGCTGTCGAACGCGCGGGCCCCCTCGCGCAACGGGCGGACAAAGCCGTCGCGCAGGGATTTGAACCGCGTCGTCCGCGCGTCGGAGAGGTCGACGCCGGCAAAGAATTTCCACAGGCCGATGCTAGGGCGTGCCACCAGCGGATGTTCGATCCGCGCGATCCGGCCGATCAATTGTGTCGCGAACCGGCGGGGCAGGCGGTTGGTGACGAGGAAATTGATGTCCTCGTTCAGGAAGAACCGCATGATGGGTCCACGCATTGTCATGCCTCCGTCATGGGTACGCGGTCAAAGGCCGCATGAACCCGATTCTCACTGGCCTGCTGGCCGTCTCCGCCGGTGCGGTCGCCCTGACGAAAGGGCATCGCCGCCTGACCCTGTCGCGCGCCAAGCATCCGGGGCTGGGCGGCCACGTCCGCATGGCCAAACGCATTGCCGGACAGATTCCGTTCTACACCTATGGCGAGGATCGCTTCTTCCGCGTCGATGACGCGCCCGATGCCGTGGCGGATCAGCGCCGCGCCGGGTTCGAGCGGCTGGGGGCATCGTTCGCGGAGCGATTCGCCCAGACGCTGGCGTTGACCAGGGAAACGCGCTCGGGTCTGTCCGACCTGCAATTCACGGGTGCCTATCGCGTGCCCTTCCAGTTTCGCGAGAAGGTGCGGACCACGCTGGCGACTGGAGCCTTTTACCAGCGGTCGGAGGGGCCGATCCTGATCGATCTCGATGGCAATCGGCTGATTGACCTGACCGGCTCTTACGGCGTCAACCTGTTCGGCAACGACTTCTACAAGCAGACCATGGCCGAGGGGGCAGCGATGGTCAGTGATCTGGGCGGGGTGCTGGGCTCGTTCCATCCGGTCGTCGCCGACAATGTCCGCCGCCTGACCGCGCTTTCGGGGATGGACGAAGTGTCGTTCCACATGTCCGGCACCGAGGCGGTGATGCAGGCGGTGCGACTCGCGCGCTATCATACCAAGCGGCCGCGTCTTGTACGGTTCGCGGGCGCCTATCATGGCTGGTGGGGCGATGTGCAGCCGGGCATCGGCAATCCCGTCCCCGCCGACCGTACGCTGACCCTGGCCGATATGTCGGAGCGGACGCTCAAGGTGCTCGCCACCCGCAAGGACATCGCCTGCGTGCTGGTTAACCCGCTTCAGGCGATGCACCCCAATGGTTCGGCCCCGTCGGACGGGCAATTGGTCGATGGCGGGCGCAAGGCGGGGGCGGATATGGCCGCCTATCGCGACTGGCTGCACCGGCTGGCGGAGACGTGCCGCGCGAACGGTATCATCCTGATCTTCGACGAGGTGTTCATGGGCTTCCGCCTGGCGAAAGGCGGGATGCCCGAATATTTCGGGGTGAAGCCGGACCTGATCACCTATGGCAAGACGCTGGGCGGCGGGTTGCCGGTCGGCGTGCTGTGCGGCCCGGCGCATCTGATGAAGCGCTGGCGCGAAGACCGGCCCGTCGACATCTGTTTCGCACGTGGCACGTTCAACTCGCACCCCATGGTGATGGGGGCGATGAATGCCTTCCTTCAGCGGCTGGAGACGCCTGAGGTCGCCGCGCTGTATGACGGGCTGGACGAGCGTTGGAATTCGCGGGCCGCGATGTTCAACGCAGCGATGGCGGAAGCCGGGCTGCCCTTGTCGGTCGGGCATGTCCAGACGATCTGGACCATCCTCTATTCGGTCGCCTCGCCCTATAACTGGATGCTGCAATATTATCTCCGGGCGCAAGGGCTGGCGTTGAGCTGGGTCGGGACCGGACGGCTGATCTTCAGCCTCGACATCGACGACACCCTGTTCGCCGAGATTTGCGACCGCTTCGTTGCAGCGGGACAACAGATGCGTGACGATGGCTGGTGGTGGACCTCGCCGGACGCGCCGCAGGATCTGAAGGCGGCGAACAAGGCGATCCGGCGGCGTATTCTGAAGGAGTCGCTGGCGGTGCGGTTGGGGCGGGCGAGGCCCTAACCCCCATCCGTCATTGCGAGCGGAGCGAAGCCATCCAGGGCGTCGCGTTCCAACCCTGGATGGCTTCGCTCCGCTCGCAATGACGAAAAAGGGAACGGCAGCCTTTCGACAACCGCCCCCTCATTCGTCCAAAGCGGACGTTATGCCGCCTTCAAATCCTCGATATCCATGTCATCGACATCGTGATGATCCATCCGCTCGCCCTTCATCAGGCGGCGGGGCGCGCTCTTGTACATCTTGAAGTCGTTGAACGGGTCGGTGACGATCTTGGTCGCCCAGACCAGGCCGGTTTCCAGATCGCGCTGGACCCAGAGCTGCATGACGCGGACGACGATCGCGCTGACGCCCAGACCCAGCCAGCCGATGCCGACATGGCGCAGATAGGCCATGAAGCCATCCGGATATTCCAGCGTCCCGAACAGCGTCGGCTGGACCAGCAGCACCAGCGGGATCGCGCCCCAAATGCCCATCAGCACGTACTTACGCGCGAGGTTATAGCCGACCTTGATCTCTTCCTTATGCTCATGCGTCGCCTTGTTCACATGGTCATAGCCCTTGGGCTCGAAGAAAAAGTGGCCGGCCTGGCGGCTGGTCATCGCCACGCCCCAGGCGAGCAGACTGGCGACCGCCGGGTCGATGAACAGCAGCACATAGGCGGTCAGGAAGGTACAGGCACTGACGAAGTGCAGGCTCTGATTGACCAGGCTATGATGATAGTAACGATGATCGTCCCACCGCTGTTCGGCGAGCTGCGCGCGAAAACCCGTCATTGGCCGTGTCCTTGGGGCTGAAATTCAGGCTGGGGCTGGTGCTTGGCGAAGCGGACCAACGAGAAATGGCCGAGCGGGGGCAGGGGGCGGCTTTCGACGAGCGTCACGTCGCCGCGCGTCGCCGCCCAATCGGTATAGCGTTCGAACGGGAAATCGGTGCGGAAGCCCAGGCGGCTGGTGATCGGCATCAGCGTCTTCTCGATCGTGCCGCGCAGACCATCGCCCGCGCCGACGCGCGTGGTGATGACGATCTCACCGCCGGGGCGGCAGATGCGCGCGAACTCATCCAGCGCGCGCTCCGGATTGGGGACGGCGGTGATGACATATTGCGCGACGACCACATCGAAGCTGTTGTCGGCGAATTGCAGCGCTTCGGCATCGCCATATGCGATCTGCTCGACATGGGCGAGGTTGCCGCGCTTCACCCGCTCGCGCGCCTTGTCCAGCATCGGCTCGGACAGGTCGACGCCGACGATGCGGTTGGCCGCCGAATATTGCGGCAGCGAAATGCCGGTGCCGACACCCACCTCGATGATCCGCCCGCCGATCCGTTCGGCGGCGACGATGGCGGCGGAGCGACCCTTTTTGAAGACGGGGCCGAAGACCAGATCATAAACCGGCGACCAGCGATCATAGGCCTTGGTGACGCTGGCGGTACTCATCTGTGTTGCCATCGAAAGGGGCATCCCGTTAAACGACGATGCGGCCCCTGTTTGCAGCAGGCGGTGACAATTTGACGACAAACTTCCCGAGTCATGCGAATTTTTCGCAATTAAGAAACCGAACTGTCACGCTGATGGCATGAATGTGTCGCAAACATATTCTAAGTCGTAGCGTGGTCAGTATTGCGCAAAGCGCATTGGTGTGGCGGGATCAAATGTTTCCCCGGAGTGAGGACTCTGTGTTTATTCTGTAATTGATTCCAGCGCGGATCGCTATTTCACGTTCCTCATAGGGGGATTTGCAAAGCATGGCCCGTGCGCCGGCCACGGGGAACTCTTGCCGCGCCGACCGGGGGCACTACTCTCCGTCAGGCCTTCAGTCTGCCCTCTTCCCCTGCGGGAACGCCATAGCGTTGATCGGTTCCAGACTTGGTCAGGCGGCGAGGCGCCGGGTGGGTGTCCATGCCATGTCGTCAGCGGTCGCATGGCCTGCGCCATGGTCGAAGCGGCTGATCGTATCGGCCATGCCGTTGGCCTCCATGGCCAATCGGCGCGCCGCGGCGGTGGTTTGCTCGACCATCGCGGCATTTTGCTGGGTCATCGAATCCATGTCGCCGATCGCCAGGTTGATCTGCGAAAAGCCGGTCGCCTGTTGCTGGGCGGAATGGGCGATGTCGGCGATCAGGTCGCTCATCTCGCGCACCTGCGCGGCGATGCGGTCGAGCGCGGTGCCGGCGGCATGGACATGCTCGACGCCCGCGCGCACCTGATCGGCCGAGGCGCCGATACGGCTCTTCACATCCTTGGCGGCATCGGCGGAGCGTTGCGCCAGCGCACGGACTTCACTGGCGACGACCGCGAAACCCTTGCCCGCATCGCCGGCCCGTGCCGCCTCGACCCCTGCGTTGAGCGCGAGGAGATTGGTTTGGAAGGCGATACCGTCGATGACCGCGATGATCTCGGAAATTTCGCTGGAGGTCCGTTCGATCCCGCCCATGGCGTCGATCGCACGTTGCACCACGGCGCTGCTTTCGGCGGCATTGCTCTGAGCCGAGGTGGCGACGGTCGCCGCCTTGGCGCCGCTGACCGCCGCTTGCTGGGCCGTCACGTTGATCTGCTGCACGGCCGCGGCCGTTTCCTCGATCGAGGCGGCCTGCTGCTCGGTGCGCATCGACAAGTCATCGGCGGCGCGACGGATTTCGCCGGCCCCGCCGCGCACCCGCTGCGAGGCGATGTCGATCTCGGCGATCGAGCTTTGCAGCATCGCGGCCGTGTCGTTGAAGCTGGCGCGCAGCGGCTCATAATCGCTGCGGAAGGGCGTATCGATGCGATAGGTCAGGTCGCCACCCGCGACCCGGGTCAGTCCGTGGCGCAGGGAATCCACGACCTGACTCGTCTCGTCGAGCTGCTGCACGATGACCAGCAGGTCGTCGGGCTTTTCAACCGGATGGGGGATCAGCATGACGATGCAGCGCTGCGTTTCACCATTCGGGCGGAGGTTCAGCCATTCGAACCGCGCAAAGCCCTCGCGCAGCGCCTGTTGCGCGCGTTCGGGCACATGCTCTTCGGCAGGGCGGCCGTCTCCCTGGATCGGGGCCGAAAAGGTCATGGGATTATGGCCGATGATCTGCGGCCGGGGCCGTTCGTAGATGGTTTCGGCGGCGGCGTTGCAGGCGACATATTGACCGCCGGACATCAGGAGAATGGCATCGGGGGACCGATCGAACAGCGCCGATGCCAGACGCGTGTTGAGATCCGCCGTGTGCTGCTTGAACCACTTCATTCTTGCATGTCCCTGGCCTATTCGACCGACGGCCTAGGGAGTGAATCTTAAAATAGATTTATTGCAGGTGTGATCCTGCGCGCATGGGGCTTTCCCCCCGGCAAAGGCAAGGATAAGCCGCCGACCTGATTTCCAATCGGACGATCGTCGATGCGTCATGCCTGTGCCCCGTTGCTGATCCTGTGTGCGCTGGCGGCGTGTCAGCGATCGTCGCCTGAGGATCGCGTTACGGCGGCCGATCAGCAGGAACGGGCGCGGCAGGAAAAAGCGGCGCGCGAGATGGTCGCGCAGACCGAAGATCAGGTTCGGGTGAAAATGCTGGAGCAGCGCGTGGCCACCCTGGAGGCGCAGGTCGCGGCGATGCAGGGTGATCGCAAATTGCTGGATGCGCAACTGGTGGAGCAGCGGCTCAACCAGATCGAGGCGGCAAGATTGGGGGCGGATCCGACACCGTCCGCATCGGCCACGCCATTACCGGGTCCGTCCGGAGGTGTGGGCAAGGCGCCGGCATCTCCTAGGCCGCGTCCGTCGCCGACACCCGCCGCGCGCAAACCGCTGGTCCTCGACCTGCGATAGCGCGCGGGCGGGGAAGCGCGTCCCGGTGCGGACACCGGGACGCGTGAAGGCTTACTTCTTCAGGTGCGCCGAGATGAACTTGTTCATCTCGAACATCGTGCACTTGTCCTTGCCGAACACCTTCTTCAGCTTGTCGTCGGCCAGGATCTCCCGCTTGTTCTCGGGGTTCTGCAGGTTGTTGGCCTTGATATAGTCCCACACCTTGCTGATGACCTGGCTGCGCGGCAGCTTCTCGTTGCCGACGATCGCGCCCAGTTCCTCGGACGGCTGGACCGGGGCGTGGATGCCGGTGCCCGTGGTTGCGGTGGCCATGATGTTCCTTCCTATAATCCTTCAGCATCCCGGCCCTTTGGCGGGACGCGCGTGAATCACGCTTTCTTCAGCGCGTCCGCCTTGTGCGCCGCCTTTCCGCCGTTGTCACTCTCTACAATGTATTGCGGCTCATCCTTGGATGCGCGGACGGTATGACCCTTGATGGTCGTATCGCTGGTCTGCTTCTTGACGACCTTGCCCTCGGCGGTGCCGCCATGGCTGTTCCAGGTGACGCGATCGTTCTTTTTAAACTCGGTCATCCATGCTCTCCCGGCTTGTGATCCGCATCAATCCCTCGGGGCTTTCGTTGGTTGCACCATCGCGCGCCTCGAGGCATCAGAGCGCCATCCAAGGAGACAGGAACCCATGAAGACCCGCGCCGCCGTCGCTTTTGAAGCGAAGAAGCCGCTCGAAATCGTCGAACTTGATCTGGAAGGCCCGAAGGCCGGCGAGGTCCTGGTCGAGATCATGGCGACCGGCATCTGCCACACCGACGCCTATACGCTGGACGGCTTGGACAGCGAGGGTATCTTCCCCAGCGTGCTCGGCCATGAAGGCGCGGGCATCGTACGCGAGGTCGGCGCAGGCGTGACCAGCGTGAAGCCCGGCGACCATGTCATTCCGCTCTACACCCCCGAATGCCGCCAGTGTAAGTCGTGCCTGTCGGGCAAGACCAACCTGTGCACCGCGATTCGCGCCACCCAGGGCAAGGGCCTGATGCCCGACGGCACGACCCGGTTCAGCTATAAGGGCCAGCCGATCTTCCATTATATGGGCTGCTCGACCTTCTCGAACTTCACCGTTCTCCCCGAGATCGCGGTCGCCAAGATCCGCGAGGACGCGCCGTTCGACACGAGCTGCTATATCGGCTGCGGCGTGACCACGGGCGTCGGCGCGGTGGTCAACACCGCCAAGGTCCAGCCGGGCGAGAATATCGTCGTCTTCGGTCTGGGCGGCATCGGCCTGAACGTTATCCAGGGTGCCAAGCTCGCGGGCGCGGGCCGGATCATCGGTGTCGACATCAACCCCGCACGCGAGGAATGGGGCCGTCGCTTCGGCATGACCCATTTCCTCAATTCCAAGGGCCTGTCGCGCGAGGAGACGATCGCGAAAATCCTGGAACTGACCGATGGCGGTGCGGACTATAGCTTCGACGCGACCGGCAATACCGAGGTGATGCGCACCGCGCTGGAGGCATGTCATCGCGGCTGGGGCACCTCGATCATCATCGGCGTAGCCGAGGCGGGCAGGGAGATCAGCACCCGCCCGTTCCAGCTCGTGACCGGGCGCAACTGGCGCGGCACGGCATTCGGCGGCGCGCGCGGGCGGACCGACACGCCCAAGATCGTCGACTGGTACATGAACGGCAAGATCGAGATCGATCCGATGATCACCCATCGGCTGACGCTGGAGGAGATCAATAAGGGCTTCGACTTGATGCATGCGGGCGAGAGCATCCGCAGCGTGGTGGTGTTCTGATGTTCAGCCATGTGATGCTCGGCGCGAACGACATCGCCGAGGCCAAGCGCTTCTACGACGCCCTTCTGGGCGTGCTCGGCGCGCCCGAGGGGGTGGTCGATCCCTGGGGACGGCTGATCTACAGCCACAAGGGCGCGCGGTTCCTGCTGTCCAAGCCGATCAATGGTGAGCCGGCAACCTTCGCCAATGGCGGGACGCTGGGCTTTGCGGTCGACTCGCCCGAGCAGGCGGACGCCTGGTATGCCGCCGGACTGGCGCATGGCGGAACCGCGATCGAGGATCCGCCGGGCATCCGCACCGTGCCGGTGGGCAAGGTCTATCTGGCCTATCTGCGCGACCCGACCGGCAACAAGCTGTGCGCGCGGCACTTGGTGGAGGCAGCCTGATGTACACGCATATCATGGTCGGATCGAACGACATCGCGCGATCCAAGACATTCTATGATGCGCTGTTCACCGCGCTGGGCGGCAAACCGGGGATGCAGGACCCGAAGGTCGAGCGTGTCATGTACCTGCATAATGGTGCGGTCTTCATCGTGACCCGGCCGATCGATGGTCAGCCCGCCACCCATGCCAATGGCGGCACGATCGGGCTGGGTGCGGCGGACCCCGCACAGGTCCAAGCGGTCCACGCAGCCGGCGTCGCGAATGGCGGCACGGCGATCGAGGGGCCGGTGGGCGAGCGGCAGACCGGGCTGGGCAACGCCTATCTCGGCTATCTGCGCGATCCGGACGGCAACAAGCTGTGCATCGCCTGCCCCGCTGCGAAGGCGTGAGCGGCCACGACTATATCCTGACGCTGGCGTGCCAGGACCGGGTCGGCATCGTCGCGGCCGTGTCGGGCGCGCTGGCGGGGATCGACGGGTTCATCCTTGACAGCCAGCAATATGCCGATCTGGAGACGGGGCGCTTCTTCCTGCGCATCGTCTTCACCGGTCAGGGGCCGCGCTTCCCCACCTCGGTCGAGGGGGTGAGGGCGGCGTTGACCGAACCGGCGGCGCGGTTCGGCTTCGACTGGCATGTCGCGCCAGCGGCCGAGCGCCCCCGGATGCTGATCGCGGTGTCGAAGGGCTCGCATTGCCTCAACGACCTGCTCCATCGCTGGCGGACCAACACGCTGCCGGTCGAGATCGTCGGGGTCGTGTCCAACCATGACGGCTTGCGCCCGCTAGTCGAATGGCATGGCCTGCCCTGGCATCACCTGCCGGTCGGCGACGCCAATCGCGCGGAGCAGGAAACGGCGATGCTCGCCCTGATGGACGAGACCCGCGCCGATTATCTGGTCCTTGCCCGCTATATGCAGGTGCTGGGCGAACGGCTGGTCGCGGCCTTGCCGGGGCGGTGCATCAATATCCATCACAGCTTCCTGCCCGGCTTCAAGGGCGCGCAGCCCTATCACCGCGCCCATGCGCGGGGGGTGAAGCTGATCGGTGCAACCGCGCATTTCGTGACCGCCGACCTCGACGAAGGGCCGATCATCGAACAGGCGGTCGAGCGGGTCGATCACCGCGCCAGCATCGACGATCTGATCCGCATCGGCCGCGATATCGAGGCGCAGGTGCTGGCCCGCGCGGTCGCTTGGGTGGGCGAGCGGCGGGTTTTCCTCAATGACAACCGGACGGTGGTGTTCCGATGACGATCGAGACGATTTCGACCTCCAAGGCGCATGGCGGCGTGCAGGGCGTCTATGCGCATGACAGCGCGGTGACGGGAACGCGGATGACCTTCTCGGTCTTCGTGCCCAAGCATGAGGCGGGCGAGACGCTGCCCGTCCTCTGGTATCTGTCGGGGCTGACCTGCACCCATGCCAATGTCACCGACAAGGGCGAGTTTAGGGGACCATGTGCCGAGCACCGGGTGATCTTCATCGCGCCCGACACCTCGCCGCGCGGAGAAGGCGTGGCGAATGACGAGGCCTATGACATGGGGCAGGGCGCCGGCTTCTATGTCGACGCCACGCAGGAGCCCTGGGCGAAGCATTTCCGGATGCGGACCTATATCGAGCAGGAACTGCCCGCGCTGATCGCCGAGCATTTCCCTGTTGCGGACATGGATGCGCAAGCCATCATCGGCCACTCGATGGGTGGCCACGGCGCGCTGACCATTGGTTTGCGTAACCCGGACCGCTTCCGCAGCGTGTCGGCCTTCGCCCCGATCGTCGCGCCGTCCCAGGTGCCGTGGGGCGAGAAGGCGCTGGGCGGTTATCTGGGGTCAGATCGTGCAACGTGGCGGCAAGCGGATGCGGTCGCGCTGATCGAGGACGGCGCGCGAGTGCCGGACCTGCTGGTCGATCAGGGCGATGCTGACCAGTTCCTGGCCGAGCAATTGCGGCCGGAACTGTTGGCGGAGGCGTGCGAGAAGGCGGGGATCGCGCTAACCCTGCGGATGCAGCCGGGATACGATCACAGCTACAACTTCATCTCGACCTTCATGGCCGACCATGTCGCCTGGGCGGCGGAGCGATTGCGCGGGTAATTCCTGCCCGCTGCGCCACGCATCCGTCCCTCCGTTCAGCCTGAGCGTTGAAGGCCACACTGTATCGGCTGAACCTGGTCGGATTCCCTTGGCCTTCGACTTCGTTCAGGCTGAACGGGCGTGGGGATCGCGGGGATGAGCAGGGAATTTTGCGCCCCGCCAATCGATCCGCTATCGCATCGACTTTGATATGAAGGACAGAATATGAGCTGCGCCCCTGGCGACCCGGAGGATGGCGACCTGATCGGCGAGGACGGCAAGATCGCCGTGCCCGATCATGTGGCCCAGGCCATCCGCACGCTTATCGCCTGGGCGGGCGACGATCCGACGCGCGAGGGGCTGATCGATACCCCCAAGCGGGTGGCGCGGGCGTGGCGCGAATATTGCGCGGGCTATGGCGACGATCCCGCTGTCCACTTGTCGCGCGTGTTCGAGGAGGTCGGCGGCTATGATGAGATCGTGCTGCTGAAGGACATCCCCTTCCAGTCGCATTGCGAGCATCACATGGCGCCGATCATCGGGCGGGCACATATCGCCTATCTGCCGCGCAACCATGTCGTCGGCATCTCGAAGCTGGCGCGGGTACTGCACGGTTTCGCGCGGCGCTTGCAGGTGCAGGAGCGGCTGACGGCGGAAGTCGCCGACTGTATCTGGGAAAATCTGAAGCCCCTGGGTGTCGCGGTGGTGATCGAGGCGACCCATGCCTGCATGACCGCGCGCGGGGTGCGGACGCCCGGTGTCGCAATGGTGACCAGCCGGATGATGGGCGTGTTCCGTGACGATGATCGTAGCCGCAAGGAAGTCCTGTCGCTGATGGGCCTGGGCGGATGACGATCCGCACCGTGCTGGTGACCGGCGCGGCCAAGAGGCTGGGGGCGGCGATCGCACGTCGGCTGGCGGCGGACGGGCACCGGCTGGTGGTGCATTATAACGGTTCGGCACGGGACGCGCAGGCGCTGGCGGCGGAGCTAGACGCGGTGACGGTACAGGGCGATCTGGCGGACTTGGACGGCATCGACGCGCTGTTCGTCCGTGCGCGCGAAGCGGCGGGCGGCCCGATCGACGGCCTGGTCAACAGCGCCTCGGCGTTTCTCTTCGACCGGCCGCCGCAGGTCGATGCGGCGCTGATGGCCAGGCTTTACGCGATCAACGCCGCCGCGCCCGCCTTGCTCGCCTCCGCACTCGCGCGGCAGGACGATGTAACGGACGGTGCAGTGGTCGATATCCTCGATCAGAAACTCGCCAATCCCAATCCCGATTTCTTCGCCTATAGCTGCGCCAAATTCGCGCTGGCGGGGGCGAATACGATGCTGGCGCAGGCCTTCGCGCCGCGCATCGCGGTCAATGCGGTCGCGCCCGGCCTGACGCTGCAAAGCGGTGACCAGAGCGATGAGGAGTTTGCCGCCGCCTCGGTCAAGAACCTGCTCGGCCGCCCGATCGGTGCGGAAGCGGTGGCGGAGGCCGTATCCTTCCTACTCACCGCGCGCGGGATTTGCGGCCAGACGCTCTACGTCGATTGCGGCCAGCGTTTCTGCCGCCGCGATGGCGATGTGATGTTCGAGGGGCGGGGATGAGCGCGACCTATACCATCCTGCTCGACGAACTGCGGGTTGCGATGCGGCTGGGTATCCATCCGCATGAGGCCGAGCCGCAGCCGGTGACCCTGTCGGTGGCGATGACCATCACCTATCCCGCCGCGCCCAGCGCCGACCGGATCGAAGACGTGCTCGATTACGACTTCCTGCGGGACGCCATCGTCGCGATGGCGCAGGGTCCCGGCTTCGCCTTGCAGGAAAGCCTGTGCGAGGCGGTGGCGGCGTTATGCCTGGCCGATGCGCGTGTGGTCGCGGTCAAGGTGCGATCGATGAAGACCGGCATCTACCCCGATGCGCGGGTGGGGTGCGAGATCGAGCGGACGCGCTGAGCGCGTCGGCGCTGTCATCAATTTATCACCGGATTGTCATCAATCTGTTGCGAAGCGGGCGGGTGCTGGCCTAAGTCGCCGCAAACAGGGCGGAACCAGCACGGTAATGATGTCGAGACCCCATCGGGCCCATTATCGGGTCGCCGTCGCCATGCTGCTGGCATCCTGCCCGGTACCGGCCGCTGCGCAGACCGTGCAGGAGTTGCAGCGCCAGATCGATGAGCTGAAGGCCCAGATCAAGGCACTGACCGAGGCGCAAAACGGGACGGCGACCGCTGCGGCGCCTCCACCCGCACAAGCTGCGCCGGTTGCCCCGCCTGCACCGCAAATGGCGGCATCCGCGCCGGTCCCCAGCGAACCGGCGCCGCGTATCGCCGCCGCCAAGCCGCCCTCCGCCCGCGCGCCATGGTATGAGCGGCTGCGGCTGCGCGGCTATACGCAGCTTCGCTACAACGCCATATTGGACGATCAGGAGCCTCTGTCCGATACCGGATCGCGGCTGCGCTCGGTGCATGACAGCTCGATCAACGACGATGGCGGCTTCCTGCTGCGTCGTGTCCGGCTGGTGTTGCAGGGGGACATTACCGACCGGCTGCAACTCTATTTTCAGCACGACTTCGGCGCGGCGGTGAACAACCAGTCGAGCACCGAGCGGCGCGAGAATTTTGGTCAGTTGCGCGACGTCTATGTCGACTGGTTCCTCGACCCCGAACGCCGTCTGCGCCTGCGCTTCGGTCAGTCCAAGGTGCCGTTCGGCTGGGAGAATCTGCAAAGCTCGTCCAACCGCCTGCCACTCGACCGATCGGACGCGATCAATAGCGGCGTGCCGGGCGAGCGCGATGTCGGCATCAACCTATATTACACGCCCGATCATGTGCAGGCGATCTGGGACCGGCTGACCAAGGCCAAGCAGAAGCTGTTCGGAAATTACGGTGCCTTCGGACTGGCGCTATATAACGGGCAGGGGACCAACCGGACCGAGCGCAACGCCACGATGATGAAGGTGGCGATGGCGACCTGGCCGATCGAACTCGATGGACTGGGCCCGTTGTTCAAGGGGCAGGTGCTGGAGGTCGGCGGTTCGGCCCTGTTCAACCGCTTCCGCCCCGAATTGCGCAGCGGGGGGCTCAGTCCGCAAAATTATCGCGACGACCGGGTGGGCTTCCACGCCATCCTCTATCCGCAGCCTTTCGGTATCCAGACCGAATGGACGACCGGTTACGGCCCGCAATATGATGGCGATCTGCGCGCGGTGCGTTCGTCGCCCTTGGGCGGTGGCTATGTCCAGTTGATGGGCAATCTGGGCCCCACCCCGGTTGGGCGCGCCATCCCCTATGTCCGCTGGCAACGCTATCGCGGCGGGTGGAAGGCCAATGCCGATGCACCGCGATTGGAAACCGACGAATGGGAAGCCGGCGTCGAGCTGCAACTGGTCGAGGCGCTGGAGCTGACTTTGGCTTATGCCCGCATGGAGCGGCGCGAGGCGGATTCGCGGCGGACGGGCCGTGCGACCGGCGACCTGATCCGCACCCAGCTGCAATTCACCTATTGAGGCTCAGTCACCGCCACCCTTGGTGGTGAAGTCGATGCGGATCCGCACCCACTCGCCGACCATTTCCTTGCCGTTGACGCGCGGCGCCCGGACGCGGAATTGCCAGGCGGCCTCGCGCATCGCCCGCGCCAGGCCGGAGCCGACCGGCGACTCGCCCAGGATCTGGCAATTCTCGACCCGGTAGCCGGGGATGGTCCGGCACGCGATCAGCGCCCAGCCTCCCGGCGGCGGCGGACTGTGCAGATAGCCGTTGAGCTCGGCATCGGTCGGGCGGCGTGGGAACCATTCGGCATTGTAGAGTCGCTTGCCGCCGGGCCCTTCGCCCGGGCCATAGGCCGATGCGCTATCCTGCCCGCGATCGTCGCCGTCGCTCGATCCCACGCCCTTGCCCGATCCCTTGGGCATGGCGGCGATGTCGCCGGCGTCGAACAGCGACTTGTCGCCCCATTGCCAGGCGGGGGTCGGCGTGGTTTCGGCGGGCTTCTCGGTCGGGGGCGTGGGCGTGTCGGGCTGCTTGTCGACCACCGGCGCCTTCGATCCGCCGGCGGCGGCGGGCTTGCGCGTCACGGTGCGGGTCTTGGGCACCGGCGCGCCGGCATTCTCGTCCGAGGGCGAGAGGGAAAAGGTGCTGAGCGACGAGGATTTGTCCTGCTCGATCAGCTTGGGCGCGAGGTGCAGCAACAGCCAGGCGAGCAGGAGATGCGCCAGGATGGTGAGCGTGAGCGAGGCGCCGCGCTCCCGCAGCGTCTCGCGATAGCGTTCGGGCAGAAAGGCCAGCCAAGGGGAGGGCGGGGCGTCGGTGCTCATGATGGGGATACCATGAGCCGGGACACCCCGCCGTCACGCCTGCGGCCTGCCACCTCCCCATGCAGGGGATGAGTGGAAGACAGGTCGACCGCCGCCATCATCGCCGTCTTAGCCGGGGAAGGCGGCGGTCGGGTACATCAGGCCCGGTTGGCGGCGGAGAGCACCGCCCGAACGCTGGCGGTGGCGATGTCGGTGTCCAGCCCGACGCCGAAAACGGTCCGCCCGTCATGGGTCCGCGCCTCGACATAGGCGGCGGCCTGTGCGTCGGCACCGTGGCCGATGGCGTGTTCGTTATAGTCAACGACTTCCAGCGCCGGTCCGGTCGTGTCGGCCAGCGCGGCGATCACGCTGGAGATCAGACCGTTGCCGCGTCCGGAGATCGAACGCTCCTCGCCATCCACTTGCACGCGGCCGATAAAGGTCCGCTGCCCCGCCGAGCCGCTTTCCTCATAATCGCGCAGCACGAATCGGTCGCCTTCGCGCGGCAGATAGGTCGCCTCGAACCCGCCCCAGATATCGGCGGCGTTGAGTTCGCGGCTGGTGGCGTCGGCCAGCGCCTGGACATGGCGGCTGAAATCGGCCTGGAGCCGCTTGGGGAGCTTCAATCCCTTGTCCTGCTCGATCACCCAGGCGACGCCGCCCTTGCCCGACTGCGAATTGACGCGGATGACCGCCTCGTAGCTGCGGCCGAGATCGGCGGGGTCGATGGGCAGATAGGGGACTTCCCACAGATCGTCGTTGCGCGCCGCCTGCGCGGCGAAGCCCTTCTTGATCGCGTCCTGATGGCTGCCCGAAAAGGCGGTGAAGACCAGATCGCCCGCATAGGGCGTGCGGGGATGGACGGGCAGATTGGTGCAGTAATTGACCGTGTTCACCACCTCGTCGATGTCCGACAGGTCGAGCTTGGGGTCGACGCCTTGCGTGTACATGTTGAGCGCGACGGTCACGAGATCGCAATTGCCGGTCCGCTCGCCATTGCCGAGCAGACAACCCTCGACCCGGTCCGCGCCCGCCATCACGCCCAGCTCGGCAGCGGCGACGCCGGTGCCCCGGTCGTTATGCGTGTGGAGCGAGATGACCACCGAGTCGCGGTTCGGGATGTTGCGGCCGAACCATTCGATCTGGTCGGCATAGACATTGGGCGTCGCACATTCGACGGTGGCGGGCAGGTTCAGGATCAGCGGATGGTCGGGGGTCGGCTTCAGCACGTCCATCACGGCGGCGCAGACCTCGACCGAGAAGTCCAGCTCGGCGGTCGAGAAGGTCTCGGGGCTATATTCGAAGAACCAGTCGGTGTTGGGACGCTTGGCCGCCTCGTCGCGCAGGATCTTGACACCTTCGACGGCGATCTGGCGGACCTCGTCGCGGGTCATGCCAAAGACGATCTTGCGCCAGGCCGGGCTGACCGCGTTGTAGAGATGGACGATCGCACTGCGCGCGCCGTCCAGGCTCTCGAAGCTGCGTTCGATCAGGTCGCGGCGCGATTGGGTGAGGACCTGGATCGTCACGTCCTCGGGGATGCGGTCGTCGCGGATCAGGCCGGAGATGAAGTCGAACTCGGTCGCACCGGCGCTCGGGAAGCCGACCTCGATCTCCTTCAGGCCTACCTTGATCAGCAGGTCGAACATCCGCGTCTTCTTTTCCGCGTCCATCGGATCGATCAGCGCCTGGTTGCCGTCGCGCAGGTCGGTCGACAGCCAGCGTGGCGCCTTGGTGATCGTGCGGTTCGGCCATTGCCGGTCGGGCAGGGTGATGGTGGGAAAAGGGCGGTATTTGGTCGAGGGATCGCGCAACATGATCGGGTCTTCCAGCATTCTCGGCCGCATCTGGCCATAGGCGCGGCGGGGACAGGCTTATCGGTTCATTCCGCCCTTAGGGAAGTCGCGCATGGCCACGCCGATCCTCCCCTAAGGGCGGATAAGTCGAAGCGAACGGAGCAGCAGCGCGGCGATCATGATGCACGGGGTCATGCCGCGTCGGGGCCGCGTTGTCCATATCGAGATTGATGACGGGCGCCTGACGGCGGTGGCACAAACGAACGAGGCCGCCCCCATGAGGAGCGGCCTCGTCGTGTCGCGATCTTGGCGAAATTGGTTTCCCGCAACCTCTGTCCAACATCATCCCGGCGAAGGCCGGGATCCAGTTGGGGAGACGCCCGTGGGTAATCCGCATTGCTCCGCCACTGGACCCCGGCCTTCGCCGGGGTGGTGCGGTGGATTTGGCAACGATCCTGTCTTCTGGATGCGGCCCGCAATTACTGTGCGGTGAAGGCGGCGTTGATCGTCAGGTCGACCTCGTCACCCACGACCGGGACATAGGCGCCGACGCCGAAGTCCGAACGCTTGATCTTGGCAGTCGCGCGGAAGCCGATGTTCAGCTTCTTCGACATCGGGTTCGTGCCAGCACCGAAGAAGGTGGCGTTCAGCGTCACCGGCTTGGTCTGGTCCTTGATGGTCAGGTTGCCGGTGATGACCGCCTTGTTCCCCATCACCTTCACGCCCGTCGAGACGAAGCGCGCGGTCGGATAGGTCGCGGCGTCGAAGAAGTCCTTCGACTTCAAGTGATTGGCGAACGGCGCGGCGGTGACCGACAGATTGTCAATCTTGAAGGTCACGTCTACCTTGGCGGCCTGAGGGCGGGCGGGATCGATGGTCAGCGTGCCGTCCGACGCGCCGAACTGCCCCTCCAGCACCGAAAAGCCCATATGGTTCAGCGACCAGGTGACCTGGGTATGGGCGGGATCGACCGCATAGGTGCCCGCGACGACGCGCGAGGCGACGGGGGCGCCGGGCTGGGTCTGGGCGATGGCGGGGGCGGCGAAGACGAGCGCCAGGGCGGCGGGGACGACGAAACGCATGGGTGGTACTCCCTGTTGGATCACGGCCTTTGTGGTCGGTGCGCATAACGCACGTCAAAGGCCAAGGTCGCAACGATGCGTTTCCGTTGGAGTGGGGAGAGATGGTCTCTGCGAGGCTCCTTGCCCTCCCCCAGCCCCTCCCGCTTGCGGGAGGGGAGAGGTTCGGGGCGGAGGGGGGGGCTTTTGCCGCAAACCATGGGCTCGCTGAAGCGCTTGCGGCACCCGCTTGGCATGCCCCTCCCGTAAACGGGAGGGGATAGGGGAGGGCCGCGGAGTCTCACCGAGCCCACCCCCAGACGAAAAATCAGTTCTTCGCCTTGTCCACCAGCTTGTTCGCGCCGATCCACGGCATCATCGCGCGCAGTTCGCTGCCGACCTGTTCGATCTGATGGCGCTTGGCGGCGATGCGGCTGGCCTTCAGTTCGGGCTGGCCGGCGCGGTTGTCGAGCACGAAGTCCTTCACGAAGCGGCCCGACTGGATGTCGGCGAGCACGCGCTTCATTTCCTTCTTGGTCTCTTCAGTGATGATGCGTGGGCCGGTCTTGATGTCGCCGTACTCGGCGGTGTTCGAGATCGAGTAGCGCATGTTGGCGATGCCGCCCTCATACATCAGGTCGACGATCAGCTTCAGCTCGTGGAGGCACTCGAAATACGCCATTTCGGGGGCATAGCCCGCCTCGACCAGCGTCTCGAAGCCCGCCTGGACCAGCGCGGTCGCGCCGCCACACAGCACGGCCTGCTCGCCGAACAGATCGGTTTCGCACTCTTCGCGGAAGTTCGTCTCGATGATGCCCGAGCGACCGCCGCCGACGCCCGACGCATAGGCCAGCGCCACGTCATGCGCGTTGCCGCTGGCGTCCTGATGGATCGCGATCAGGCAGGGCACGCCGCCGCCGCGCACATATTCGCTGCGCACGGTGTGGCCGGGGCCCTTCGGCGCGATCATGATAACGTCGATGTCCGCAGGCGGCTCGATCAGGCCGAAATGCACGTTCAGGCCGTGCGCGAAGGCGAGCGCGGCGCCCGGCTTCAAATTGCCCTTCAGGTCGGCGTCATAGATCGCGGCCTGATGCTCGTCGGGGGCCAGGATCATCAGGATGTCGGCCCAGCCGGCCGCTTCCTTGTTCGACAGGACCTTGAAGCCCGCAGCCTCCGCCTTGGCGGCCGAGGCCGAACCGGGGCGCAGCGCGATCGCGACATTCTTGACGCCCGAATCGCGCAGGTTCTGCGCATGGGCATGGCCCTGCGAGCCGTAACCCAGGATGGCGATGTTCTTCTCGGAGATCAGGTTCAGATCGGCGTCGCGATCATAATAGACACGCATTTCAACTTCCCTTTCGAAATAGGCGGGCCGCGTCGGGCCTCATGATAGTCTGAAAATGGGGCGGGGTTCAGGCCGCGTCCTTACCCCGCGAAATGGCGGCGATGCCGGTACGGGCGACCTCGACCAGGCCGACTTCGCCCATCAACTCGACGAACTTGTCGATCTTGGCGATGGTGCCGGTGACTTCGAACACGAAGCTGCCGATCGTCGCGTCGACCACGCGGGCGCGGTAGACCTCCGCCAGGCGCAGCGCCTCGATCCGGCGGTCGCCGGTCCCGGCCACCTTCACCAGCGCCAGCTCGCGCTCGACATGGTCGCCCAGCACGGTCAGGTCGGTGACCTTGTGGACGGGGACCAGCCGGTCGAGCTGGGCGATGATTTGCTCCATCACCGGCGGCGAGGCGCTGGTAACGATGGTGATGCGGCTGACGGCCTTGTCGGCGGTGATCTCCGACACGGTCAGGCTCTCGATATTATAGCCGCGCGCGGTGAACAGCCCCGCGATCCGGGCGAGGATGCCCGGCTCGTTGTCGACGATCACCGCCAGCGTGTGGCGTTCCACCTGTTCGGTCTTGATGTGCATTTCCACCCCGTCACCCCGGCCGAAGCCGGAGTCTTCCTATCATGCTGTTCAGGCTATCGGCTGATGCCGGATCAGACGAGCGCCTTGGCCTCGTCGTCCATGGTGCCCGATACCTCATTGGCCTGCAGGATCATGTCGGTATGGGCCGCACCGCTCGGGATCATCGGGAAGCAATTGGCGAGCTTGGCGACGCGGCAGTCGACGATCACCGGCCCGTCATGGTCCAGCATCGCGGCGATGCCGTCCTCCAGCTGATCGCGATGCTCGATCAATATGCCCTTCCAGCCATAGGCCTCGCCCAGCTTCACGAAATCGGGCAGCGAGTCCGAATAGCTTTCGGCATAGCGGCTCTCATAGGTCAGTTCCTGCCACTGGCGGACCATGCCCATATATTCGTTGTTCAGGATGAAAATCTTGACCGGCAGGCGGTACTGGGTCGCCGTCGCCAGTTCCTGGATGTTCATCTGGATCGAGGCTTCGCCCGCGATATCGATCACCAGCGCCCCCGGATTGCCGAGTTGCGCACCGATCGCGGCGGGCAGGCCGTAACCCATGGTGCCGAGGCCACCACTCGTTAGCCACTTGTTGGGCTTTTCGAAGCCGAAATGCTGCGCGGCCCACATCTGGTGCTGGCCCACCTCGGTGGTGATGATCGGCTGGCGCGCCTTGGTCGCGTCGTACAGCGCACGGATCGCGCGCTGCGGCATGATCGCGTCGCCCGCCTCGGGGAAGGAGAGGCAGCCGACCGCGCGCCAGCCCGCAATGCGGCGCTGCCACTCGGTGGTGTCGGGCTTGGGATGCTGGCGCGACTTCCAGATGCGCACCGCATCCTCCAGCGCGTGGCCGACATCGGCGATGATGGCCAGGTCGACGCGGACATTCTTGTTCACGCTCGACCGGTCGATATCGACATGGACCTTGCGGCTGTTGGGACTGAACGCGTCCAGCCGTCCGGTCACGCGGTCGTCGAAGCGGCTGCCCAGCGCGACCACGAGGTCGGCCTGGTTCATCGCCATATTGGCTTCATAGGTGCCGTGCATGCCCAGCATGCCCAGCCATTGCGGGTCGCTGGCCGGGAAGGCGCCCAAGCCCATCAGGGTCGAGGTGACGGGCGCGCCGGTGATGCGGGCCAGTTCACGCAGCAGCTGCGACGCGGCCGGACCCGAATTGATGATGCCGCCGCCGGTATAGAGGATCGGGCGTTCGGCGGCCGCCAGCATGTCGACCAGCTGCTCGATTTGGGCTTGGTCGGCCTTCACCTGCGGGCGATAGGTCTTGTGACGGATCGGACCGGGCTTCTGATAGCGGGCGGTGGCGACCTGCACGTCCTTCGGGATGTCGATCACGACCGGGCCGGGGCGGCCCGAGGTCGCGATGTGGAACGCCTCATGCACCACCTCGCCCAGACGCGCGGGGTCCTTCACCAGATAATTATGCTTGGAGCAATGGCGCGTGATGCCGACCGTATCGGCTTCCTGGAACGCGTCGGTGCCGATCAGCGCGGTCGGCACCTGGCCGGTGATGACCACCATCGGAATCGAATCGAGCAGCGCGTCGGTGATGCCGGTGACCGCGTTGGTCGCGCCGGGGCCGGAGGTGACGAGCACCACGCCGGGCTTGCCGGTCGAGCGGGCATAGCCTTCCGCCGCATGAGTCGCCGCCTGTTCGTGGCGGACGAGAATGTGGCGGATGCGCTTCGACCGGAACATGGCGTCATAGATCGGCAGCACCGCACCACCCGGATAGCCGAAGACGACCTCCACGCCGAGATCGCACAGCGCCTCGACCAGGATATCGGCTCCGCTTTTCTCGGTCATCGTCTTCGTCCTTCTGCGTCCGTGCCCCTGTGTCGGGGCTTGTCGGGAAAGGCGCGGCTACCGGTTTAAAAAGTGCGCGTCAACCGTCAATTGCGCAATAATGTTTCGATTGTGCTGCGGCGCACATCGGCGTCGATGTCGGAAATCGCGGTCCAGCCGGGGCCCGGCTGATGGCGGAACCAGGTATATTGCCTTTTGGCGTAACGTCTTGTGGCGAGCGCCCCGGCGGCCTCGGCCTCGGCGCGGGTCATCCGACCTTCCAGCAGCGCCGCCGCTTCGGGAACGCCGATCGCACGGCGGATCGGGGCGTCGGCGGGCAGGTCGGGGCGGGCCAGAAGTGTGGCGGCTTCGTCCAGTCCTTCGTCCAGCATCTCGCCGAAGCGCGTGTCGATCCGCGCGTTCAGCCAGTCGCGGTCGGGCAAGAGGATGACAGCGGACAGCGCGATGCGCTCGCCGATCCCGCCTTCTTTATGCGCCTGCCATTGGTGCAGGGGGCGGCCGGTCGAGCGAACCACCTCCAAAGCGCGGGCGACACGGGTGGTGTCGGCGGCGTTGAGCCGGGCGGCCGCCTGCGGATCTTTGCGGGAGAGGGCGGCATGCGCCTCGGCAACCGGCAGCGCGCGGACCTCGGCGCGGATCGCCGGGTCGATGTCGGGCACCGGCGCGATGCCGTCGAGCAGGGTGCGCATATAAAGGCCGGTGCCGCCAACCAGGATCGGCAGCGACCCCGCCGCCACGCTGTCCTCGATCGCGGCGCGTGCTTCCGCCGCCCAGCGCGCCGCCGAGTAACCGGTGTCCGCCGCATCGACATGGCCGAACAGCCGGTGCGGCGCCTGTGTTACTTCTTCGGGCGAGGGGCGGGCGGTGAGGATCGACAGGTCGCGATACACCTGCGCCGAATCGGCATTGATGATCGTGCCGCCAGTGGCCTTGGCCAGATCGAGCGCCAATGCGGACTTGCCGCTGGCGGTCGGCCCTGCGATGAGCGCGACCTTCGGCAAAGCGGACGGGAAAGAGGGAGCCTTGATGTTCACGGCAACGCTGATAGCAGCCACGGGCCGGCTGGCCGATGCGGATTTGACGGCCGCCGCGACGAAACTGGCAAGCGCCGGCCTCACGGTGGGCGCAACGCGCTGGATCGATCGTGGCTGGGCCGTCGATCTCGACTTTGACGGCGATCCGCTGGCGGCGCGCGCGGCGCTGGAGGGGCAGTTCGATGCCACCGATGTCGTCGTCCAGCCCAGCGAAGGGCGCGAGAAGCGGTTGCTAGTCGCCGATATGGATTCGACCATGATCACCGTCGAGTGCATCGACGAACTGGCCGACTATGCCGGGATCAAGGAGCAGGTCGCCGAAGTGACCGAACGCGCGATGCGCGGCGAACTGGACTTCGCCGCCGCGCTCGATGCGCGGGTTGCGCTGCTCGAGGGGCTCGACGAAAGCGTCATCGAGCAGTGTCTGGCCGAGCGGGTGACGCTGATGGCGGGTGCGCGGACGCTTATCCGCACGATGAAGGCGCGTGGCGGTTGCGCGATCTTGGTGTCGGGTGGCTTCACCCGCTTCGCCGAGCCGGTCGCTGCCGAGATCGGCTTCGACCGCGCCATCGCCAATTATCTGGAGATCGCGCACGGCAAGCTGACCGGCACGGTGCGCAAGCCCATTGTCGGATCGGATACCAAGGAGAAGACACTGGTCGAAGCGCTGGCCGATCTGGGGCTCGATGCCTCGGCCAGTCTGGCGGTGGGTGATGGCGCCAACGACTTGGCGATGATCCGCCGCGCTGGGCTGGGCGTGGCGTACCGGGCCAAGCCGATCGTCGCGGGCGCCGCGGCGGCGCGGGTGGATTATAACGACCTGACGGCGCTTCTTTATGCCCAGGGCATTGCCCGGACCGACTGGGTAACGGCTTGAATGCGCTTCACCCCGGCGAAGGCCGGGGGCCAGTTGCGTAACGATAGGAGCGGCTTACCGGCGTCCACCCAACTGGATCCCGGCCTTCGCCGGGATGGTGGGGCGGGTTTTGCACCGATCTCCCGGAAAGAGGCAGGTCGAAGGCCTGACGGAGGTGTAACTGGCCGTATGAAGTCACCCGCCATCGCCGATGGCGATGCTCCTCCACCATGCTGCGCCTGGTTCCGCAAGCACAGCATGGGAGGCATGAGCTCAGGGCGCGACCACCACGCAGGGTTGGCCTGAGCGCGAACAGGCCGACTGGGCCTCGGCGCGATTGGCATAGCCGCCGGCCTGGAGTCGGGTGACGCCGCCCGCCGCGACATAGAAGGGCTGCGCACCACCCAGGCGTCCGCGCACCTTCTGCCACAGGGTGCTGGCATTGCTACGATCCCGGAATGCGCCGAGCTGAATCCGCCAGGGGCCGCTGGTCGGAGCCTGTGGCTTGGCCTTGGGCTGCGGCTTGGCGGCGACGCGCGCCGGGGTGGCCGGGCGTGGCGGCGCGGCGGCCGGGCGCTCTTCGCTCGGTGCGGTATAGCTGGCGCCCGCCGTGGCGGGGCGTGAAGCGGGCACCGGCACCGACTGGACCGGCCCCGATGGGGCTGCCATCGAGCCGCGATTGTCGACGATCCGCCGGGGCTGACCGGGGGGCAGGGCGGCCGGCGCAGGCATCGTCGCGGCGCGCGCGGCATATTGCTGCGCGAGCTGGGTGCCCTTCTGCCGATCGGCCGGGGTGATATATTGGTCCATCTGCGCCAGCGTCTCCGACGCCGCCTTCAGCCCGTTCTGCGAGGCCAGGGTCATCAGCGCATAGGCACGCGGATAGTCGCGGGTGACGCCGTCGCCGTTGAACAACATGGTGCCCAGCACGAGCTGCGCGCGCGGCTCGCCGCGCGTCACCGACTTTTCCAACCAGGGCAAGGCCTCGGCGCGCTTGCCCGACTGAAACAGCGCCAGGCCATAATTGTCGGCCGCCTGAAGATGCCCCTGATTAGCGGCCTTGCGGAACCAGCTTTCGGCGAGCGTCGGATCGAGCGGCACGCCGCGCCCCAGCTTATAGGCCTGGCCCAGGTTGAACTGCGCATCGGCATCGCCGGCGATCGCGGCGGGACGCCATTCCTCCACCGCCTTGCGATAATCGCCCTGTGCCCAGGCATCGACGCCGGCCTTCACATCGGCCAGCGCCGGCACCGCGACCAGACATGCCGCCAGCGCGATCAGCCCTGTGCCCATCCGTGGGAAGCTGCGCATCATCCTTCATCCCTCAACAGGTTACCGGCCCATCCATGCCCCGGCGACGGGTCATGGTAAAGCCGGACGGCTATGCCCCAGACGACTTAACTTTTCCTTAGAAGGCCTCGGCTAGCGTGGTTGGCGATCGGGGAAAGGGCCATGCACCATCCGCCATATCTGCCGCGGGCATCGCGACCGGGAAAGCGCCGCTTTGCCGTGTCGCTGCGCGTGCATGGCATTCCTTCCCACCACGCTCGAACCCGGTGAGACCATGACGACGATCCGCACTCTTATCACCTGTAGCGTCAGCGCCCTGATGCTGGGTGGCGCGCTGACCGGCTGCGCCGCCGTCGATCGCCGCGCGGCCGGGTCTCTGGACGGTATCGGTGCGGCGGGGAGGGATCGGGGCACCGCCGCGCTCGCCCAGCAGACCCGGCGTATCCTGACGCAGCGCGACGGTGCCGGCGCGGTCGCGTTCGCCGAGCGACTGGTGGCGGCCGAACCGCATCGGGCGGATTATCGCGCGCTTCTGGGGCAGAGCTACCTTCAGGCCGGGCGTTTCGCCTCTGCGCGACAGGCCTTTGCCGAGACATTGGAACTCGACCCCACGGACGGACGTGCCGCGCTCAATCTGTCGCTGGCGCTGATCGCCGGTGGTGATGGAGAGGCCGCACGGGCGGTGCTCGGCCGTCATGCGGATCATATCCCGGCGACGGACCTCGGCCTGGCCATGGCACTGGCCGGCGGAACGGGCGAGGGCGTGAAGATCCTCTCCGCCGCGGCGCGCGAGCCGGAGGCCAGCCCCAAGACGCGGCAGAATCTGGCGCTGGCGCTGGCACTGGCGGGGCAATGGGACATGGCGCGCATGGCGGCGTCGGCAGACATGGCGCCGGCCGATGTCGAGCAGCGGATGCAGGAATGGGCGGCCTTCACCAGCGCCACCAGCCCGGCCGATCAGGTAGCGGGGCTGTTGGGCGTGCGGCGGGCGGTGGATACGGGGCAGCCGCTGACGCTGGCCCTGAACGCCGCGCCGCCGGTGGCGGTGGTCGGTTCGCAGCCGGCCGAGGAACCCGTCGCCCCATCGACCGAGCCGGCCTTCCCGCAGAACCCGGCTTCGGTGGCGCAGGCCCCCGCGATCGTCTTTGCCGCGCGACAGGCGGTGGTGCAGCCGCTGCCGATGATGGCGAGCGAGACGTCGCGGGTGGCGCGGATGGCGCCTGCCCTGGTCACGACGCCCGCCCTGCTGCGCCGGGTCGAGGAACGCCGGGCGGTGGCGCCACAGGGCGACTGGAATGTCCAGATCGGTGCCTTCGCCAATGAAGCGGGTGCGCAAAAGGCTTGGGCGCTGCTGACCCGCCAATTTGCCGGCCTGTCGGGCTATGCTCCGTCGAGCGCGACGTTGCGCCGACCCGAGGGCGATCTGTACCGCCTGTCGGTCGGCGGGTTGACCCGGTCGCAGGCGGATACGTTGTGCGAGCGTTATCGCAAAGCCGGCGGCGCCTGCTTCGTGCGTCAGCGGGCCGGGGACCAGGTGGTGCATTGGGCACGGCCGGGAATCGGCCTCGCCGCGCTGTGACCTTCTAGACGGCTTCGCCCGCCGCGCGGCCGCTCGCCCAGGCCCATTGGAAATTATAGCCGCCGAGCCAGCCGGTGACATCCACCGCCTCGCCGACGAAATATAGGCCCGGCACCGTCTTGGCCTCCATCGTGCGGGAGGACAGGCCGGCGGTCGATACGCCGCCGACCGTCACTTCGGCCTTGGCATAGCCCTCGCTGCCATTGGGGTGGAAGGACCAGTCGGCGAGGCGCGCCTGCGCCGCCGCCAGCAGCTTGTCGGTCGCGGCCCCGAGTTCGGCGGGCAGGGCCAGTCGCTCCGCCAGCGTCTCGGCCAGTCGGTCGGGCAGATGCTGACCCAGCGCGCGGCGCGGGGAAAGGCGTGGTTGTGCGTGCTTGGCGGCGATCAGCCAGTCGGACGCGGCGTCGGGGGTGAAATCGATCCCGATCGCCTCGCCATGCCGCCAATAGGACGATACTTGCAGGATCGCCGGGCCCGACAGCCCGCGATGGGTGAACAGCGCCGCCTCGCGAAACCGGGTCTTGCCCGCGCGCGCGACCACCTCGGAGGCCACGCCGGAGAGCGAACGGAACAGCGTTTCCTCACCGCCCAGCGTCAGCGGAACCAAGGCCGGGCGCGGCTCGACCACCTTCAGGCCGAACTGGCGTGCGAGGTCATAGGCATAGCCGGTCGCCCCCATTTTGGGGATGCTCGGGCCGCCGGTCGCGACGATCAGGCAGGGGGCGGTAGCCGCCTCGCCGCGCCGGGTGATGCGGAACGCGGTGCCGTCATGCGCGACCTCGTCCAAGGGAGCGCCGAGCGCGATATCGACCTGCCCACCCGAACGCGCCGCGCGGTCGCACTCGTCGAGCAGCATGCCGACGATCTGCTTGGCCGAGCCGTCGCAGAAGAGCTGCCCCAGCGTCTTCTCATGCCAGGCGATACCATACGCCTCGACCAGCGCCAGAAAGTCGGCAGCCGTGTAACGGCCCAGCGCCGACTTGGCGAAATGCGGATTGGCCGACAGGAAGTGATCGGGTGCGGTGCCGATATTAGTGAAATTGCACCGCCCGCCGCCGGAAATCAGGATCTTCTTCCCCGGCGCGTCGGCATGATCGACGACCAGGACGCGCCGTCCCCGCTGTCCGGCGGTCGCCGCCGCCATGAGCCCCGCCGCGCCCGCGCCGAGGATGATCGCGTCATAGGATTGCATGGGCGGGCTTTAGGGGGGATTGGCAAGAATATCGAGGACGATCAGGTGGGCTGTGAGACGTCCAGAATCTCCACGGCATCGGCCTTCCCGCCGAACGCGACCATTTCCCCGGCCATCGCGCCCATCAGCGCGCGCGCCAATGGCGCGGCATAGGCGATGCGGTCCTGCGACGGATCGGCCTCGTCATGGCCGACGATGGTCAGCGCCTTCGTCTGGCCGTTGAGACGGATCGTCACCACGCTGCCGATCCCCACCTCATCCTCCGCCGGGGCGGGCGCCAGTTCGGCGGTGGCGGCGCGGGTGTTCCAATAGCGCAATTCGCGCTGGAGCCGCGTTCGATCTTCTTCCTCGGTTGCAGCCGCCAGAGCCGCCTCGACCTCGGCGACCTTGGCGCGGGTCAGCTCGGCCCCGCGCGGCGTGACCAGATTGGGGCCGGGCGGGATCGGCAGCTCGAATTTGGGTTCGAGATGCTCCTCATCGGATTCGCGGCGAAAGGCGACACTCATCGGGGATCAACGCATGGGGACATGGCGCGGCTCCATGACGGGCCCATCGCTTCGCCGCAAGCGCCGGCGGCGATGGCTTGAGTTTTTCCCGACATCGTGTATAGGCCCACGCTTTCACGGAACGCTACACATTCACCCGTGCCGCATGGGTGTATCCGCCAACCGAGTGGGATGGGTCCCTTGGTTCGGCGGTACGCGCTCCTTTTTCTGTTGGAGTCCCCATGCCTTTTTCTGCTTTGCCGCCGGTCCTGTCGGCAGCCCTTTCCGCGCGTGGCTATGCCGCGCCGACCCCCGTCCAGGCCGCCGTCATCGAGGATGATGCGCAGGGCCGCGACCTGATCGTCTCCGCCCAGACCGGTTCGGGTAAGACCGTCGCCTTCGGCCTCGCTATGGCGAGCGAGCTGCTTCAGGGCGCGGATCATCTGCCCCCGGCCGGCGCGCCGATGGCGCTGGTCATCGCCCCGACCCGCGAACTGGCGCTGCAGGTCAGCCGTGAGCTCGAATGGCTCTATGCCGGCGCCCGCGCGCGCATCGCCACCTGTGTCGGCGGCATGGACGCCTCGCGTGAGCGTCGCGCGCTCAACCACGGCGCGCATATCGTCGTCGGCACGCCGGGTCGTCTGCGCGATCACCTCGAGCGCGGTGCGCTCGACCTGTCGTCGCTGAAGTTCGTCGTGCTCGACGAGGCGGACGAGATGCTCGACATGGGTTTCCGCGAGGATCTGGAACAGATTCTCGATGCGACGCCGACCGAGCGCCGCACGCTCCTGTTCTCGGCGACCATGCCGCGCCCGATCGTGCAGCTCGCCAAGCGCTACCAGACCAATGCCAAGCGGATCGAGACGATCAGCGAGGATAAGGGCCATGCCGACATCGCCTATCAGGTGGTGACGGTCGCCCCCGCCGATATCGAGGCGGCGGTGGTCAACCTGCTGCGCCTGCACGAGGCCGAGGTTGCGATCCTGTTCTGCGCGACCCGCGACAATGTCCGCCACCTGCACGCCAGTCTGGTCGAGCGCGGCTTCTCGGCCGTGGCGCTGTCGGGTGAGCATTCGCAGAATGAGCGTAACCATGCGCTGCAAGCGCTGCGTGACGGCCGCGCCCGTGTCTGCGTCGCGACCGACGTCGCGGCGCGCGGGATCGACTTGCCGGGACTGACGCTCGTCATCCATGTCGAAATCCCGCGCGATGCCGAAGCGCTCCAGCACCGCTCGGGCCGCACCGGTCGCGCGGGCCGCAAGGGTACCGCGATCCTGATCGTCCCCTATCCGCGCCGTCGCCGCGTCGAGGGGATGCTGCGCGGTGCGCGAATCGATGCCGAATGGCGTCGTGCGCCGACGCTGGAGGAAATTCGCGAACAGGATCGCGAGCGGTTGCTGACCGCATTGCTCGCCCCCGTCGAGGTGGACGAGGCCGATCGCGAACTGGCGACGCGCCTGCTCGCCGAGAAGTCGGCCGAGGACATCGCCGCCGCTTTGGTCCGCGCGCACCGCGCCGCGCTGCCCCAGGCCGAGGAACTGGTCGAGGGCGATGCACCGCCGCCGCGGGAGCGTCGCGAGGGCTTCGACGACACCGTCTGGTTCCGGATGAGCGTCGGCCGCCGCCAGAATGCCGATCCGCGCTGGCTGCTGCCGCTGATCTGCCGTCGCGGGCACATCACCCGCAACGAGATCGGCGCGATCCGCATCCAGCCGAACGAGACGCTGTTCGAGGTGCCGACCGCGCTGGCGTCGCGCTTCGTCGCCGCGCTGAAGCGGACCGAGGCGGATCATGCCGAGGACGATATCGCGATCGAGCAGGCCGATGGCCCCCCCGCCGGTGGCGCATCGAATGGCGGCCCGCGTCGCGGTGGGCCGGGCGGTGGTCGTCCGATGGGCGGTCGTCCGGCCGGCGGTCCCGGCGGCCCGCGCCGCTATTCGCCGCGCCCGACGCAGGGCGGCCCGCGCGGTCCGCGTCGCGGCTAAGTAAAAGGGCCTCCCCAAGATGTCTTGGGGAGGCCTTTTTAATTGAAGCGTGGGGGCGGCGTTTGCTGGGAAGTAAAGGGGTATAAAATCTCCCGACCGCCCTTCCATAAGCGCTTTGCGCGGCCCTGAACCGGGAAGCCATCGAACGGCGTATTCCCAGCCGAGGCGAAGGCGTCGCCCGACACCATCCATGGCGTGTCGGCATCGAACAGCATCAGGTCGGCGGGCTTGCCTGGCTCCAGCGTGCCCGTGTCGAGACCCAGCACCTTGGCCGGATTGCTCGCCAGCAGCGCGAACAGTTGGGACAGGGTGATCCGCTCGTCGCGCACCAGCATCAGCGCGAGCGGCAGCAGCGTTTCCGCGCCAGCCATGCCCGCTTCGGCATCGACGAAGGGCAGGCGCTTGGCCTCGGGCCCGTGCGGGTCGTGGCCGGAGCCGATGACATCGACCGTCCCGTCCGCGACCGCGGCCAAAGCCGCTTGCCGGTCGCTCTCGTCCCGGAGAGGGGGAGAGAAGCGGGCGAAGGTCCGGAAATCGGTGACCGCGATATCGGAAAGATGGAGATGCGCGGGCGTGATCCCGCAGGTCACCTTCACCCCCCGACGCTTGGCCGCGCGGATCAGGTCGAAGCCCGCCGCCGTCGTCACCTGTCGGATATGGAGCTTCGCGCCCGTCTCCTCCGCCAGCATCAGGTCGCGCGCGATGGCGAGCGACTCGGCAATGGCGGGAGCGGAGGGCAGGCCCAGACGGCTTGCCGTCTCGCCCTCAGTCGCGACCCCATCGGCGGCGAGGCCACCGTCCTCGGCATGGGCTATGACGGTGAGGCCCAGATCGCCGGCATAAGCGAGCACGCGGTGCATCACCCCCGAATCGGCGATCCAGCCGCGCCCGGTGCCGACCGCCTTCGCGCCTGCCGAGACGCAGACCGCCATCTCGGCCAGATCGGTCCCCGCCAGCGAGCGGGTGGCCGCCGCGATCGGGTGGATCCACAGGTCCGGCCGACCGATCAGCGCGGCACGCTGGACGACGCCCGGATCGTCGAGCACCGGCGACTGGTCGGGCATCAACCCGATCCGAACGATACCCCCGGCGCGGAAGGCGGCGTGGTCGACCTTGAACACACCGAGATCGACGATGCCCGGCGCCAGCGTCTTGCCGCCACAGTCGATGACGGTCGCACCCTCGGGAGCGTCGCCGGTGCCGGTGATGACGCCGTTCTCGACCAGCAGGGTCTGGCCCTTGATCTCACCGCCGACCGGGCAGATCAGCGTGGCATTGGTGAAGGCGGTGACGCTCATGCCCAGCCCTCCAGCTTGCGGGCCCGACGGGTCAGCACGTCCAGGCATGCCATGCGCACAGCGACGCCCATTGCCACCTGTTCAGTGATCGCCGATTGCGGGCCGTCCGCCACCTCCGAGTCGATCTCGACGCCTCGGTTCATCGGGCCGGGATGCATGACCAGCGCACCGGGCTTGGCGCGCTTGAGCCGCTCGGCGGTCAGGCCGTAGCGCATCCGATATTCGCGGGTGGAGGGGATATAGCCGCCCGCCATCCGCTCGTTCTGGACGCGCAGCATCATGACGACATCGGCATCCTCGATCGCTTCGTCAAAATCGGTGAAGGGGGTGACGAACATGCGCTCGATCCCCTT
Source organism: Sphingomonas paucimobilis NBRC 13935 (assembly GCF_000739895.2). Lineage (GTDB taxonomy): Bacteria > Pseudomonadota > Alphaproteobacteria > Sphingomonadales > Sphingomonadaceae > Sphingomonas > Sphingomonas paucimobilis. The sequence continues at coordinate 10,297 of NZ_BBJS01000054.1, read as the reverse complement.
GGGCATCAGCGTCGAAGGGGCACACACCCGCACCTCGGCGGCGAGCGCGGTGAGGGCGAGAATGTCCGAGCGCGCGACGCGGCTGTGCAGGATGTCGCCGCAGATCACGACCTTCTGCCCCGCCACGCTGCCCCGGCGGCGGCGGATGGTCAGCATGTCGAGCAGCGCTTGCGTCGGATGCTCATGCCGCCCGTCGCCCGCGTTCAGCACCGGGCAGTCGACCTTGTCGGCGATCAGGCGTACCGCGCCGCTCGCCATGTGGCGGATCACGATCACATCAGCGCGCATCGCGTTCAGCGTCATCGCCGTGTCGATCAGCGTCTCGCCCTTCTTCACGCTCGACTGGGCAGCATGCATGTTGACCACATCGGCGCCCAGGCGTTTCCCCGCGATCTCGAAGGACAGCAAAGTCCGGGTCGAGTTCTCGAAGAACGCGTTGATCTGGGTGAGGCCCGCCAGCCGCGTGTCCGGCGTGTCGGTCGCGCCACGATCGAGCCAATGTTCCGCCTCGTCGAGCAGGAACATGATCTCATGCGGTTGAAGGCCGTCGATACCGGTCAGATGCCGGTGCGGAAAAACGGCGCCACCCTGAATGAGCGTGCCGGGGCGATGATCCGAGGTCTGCATTAAAGCCGCCGGGTAGCGGCCGGGACGGCGTTCGGCAAGGGCGGTTCGGCAGGCGGGGCGGTTAGCCGGTCGGCCAGGTTACCAGCACATGCCCATCGCCGATCCGCATCAATTGGGCACGGCCGATCGGAAAGCCAGCGGCCCGCAGCGGGGACACGAGACCTTCCGTAGTCACCGACTCGCCCGCGACATGCTCGGTCCAGAAGAGCGTCGGGCAGTCGCGGGGCATGGTGCGATCCCCGGCGGCCGCGAGCGGAAAGCCGAAATGCGCCGCGACCATGCGATAGGCGAAGGGAAGGACCGCCTGGTTCTCGCTCGGCGGGGAGATCAGGACGGGGCGGTTGCCGTTCAGGTCGACATGGGCACTCGTGGTGGGGCAGTTTCGCCGGATGGTGGCGATCGCTTGGCCGGTGCCGTACCAACTCGGCCGCGCCAAGGTGCGGCCCAGATTGAGATGGATCGCGGTCACGGCCGAAAAGGTCATCAGCGCGGCCAGGGCCACGGCGAACCACGGCCGCACGCGATCGAGCAGCGCCGCCGCACCCAGCGCGAGGATCATCGCCAAGGCCGGATGCAGTGCTACCAGATAACGGTCGATGATGAAGGGGCGCCACAAATGGATGGCGATCATCGCCGCACAGCCCAGCACCAATCCGAGCGCCAATGTCCCCGCCAGATCGGCATGCGCCACCAGTCGGCGGTCACGCCAACTGCGATAGGCCAGCATCCCGAAACCGATTCCCGCCAGGATCGTGATCGGCGGGTTGGCGGACAGGTTGCGCACGATCTCGGTCTGGATAGCCCAGCGCGCGCTGTTGAAACTGCCCTGAATCCAGAAACTGCGCGTATTGGCCTCGATCCGTCCGAAGGACAGGCCGAGGTGGAGCAGCATCGGGATCGCCGCCAGCGTCGCGGCGCCCAACAAGCGGGATGCCGCCTGCCAGTCGCGCGCGACCAAGCGCCGCAATACCATCGCGGCGACCAGCCCGCCGACGATCATGCTCGTCGCGAGGTGCACGTTGAGCGCGACGAGCAGCGCCAGCGTCAGCATCACCCATTCCGCCCGGCGATGCGCGCGGTGCCCCCGATCGAAACCGATCAGCGCGGCCGCGGCCACCGCTGCGGCCGCAAAGGCGAGATAATTGGAACGCAACTCCGTCGCCCGATCGATCGCCGGCCACGCGCTGGCCAGTGCGATCGCGAAGACCCAGCCGGTCCGACGCAGCCCCTGCGGGATCAGCCACCAAGCGAGCTGGATGGCGGTCCCCGCGAACAGGATCAGGTTGACGACCCGCCGCTCCTCGACCGTCGATCCCAGCTTGGCGGTCGCGCGGACCAGCGCATAGAAGAGCGGCGGATGGTTGTCGGCCAGCCAGCGATCGAACGCATGAGAGAGGGGAATGTCGGGCCGCGTGACATAGAGCGTATAGAATTCGTCATACCACGGCCCGCGCAATCGCATCGCCCAGGACATGGCCGCCACTAGCGAGACGATGACGATCGCCAGCATCACGCCCGTGATGATGGACGGCATGCCGGGCAAGAGGCGGCGTGGCGACGGGCTGGAGCGGCGATCCGGGGTCATCGCCTGTCGGTCTGCCGCACCTCTTGCCATGCGGCAAGCCGATGCGCCGGACCGGGAGCGCTGGGCTTCCCGATCCGGCACGCGGCGTTCGTCAGAACGCGCCCGACAGCGTGATGAAGCCCATCCGCGGCGGCTGCGCATAGCTGTTCCAGGTCTTGGCGGCGGCGCCGACGACCAGTTCGTAAATCCCCTTGCGGTTGGTCACGTTGGTGACGTTGACCGACAGCTTCAGGTCCTTGACGGGCAGGCCGGCAATCGCGGGCAGGTTGTAGCCGGCCTGGAGATTGAGCAGATAGCGCCCGCCGATCGACTGATCGTTGGTGTAGGTGGCGAAGCGCGGGCCGACATAGTCGCCGATCGCCTGAATCTCGAACGGACCGTCATTGATCGTGACGACCGTCTTGTTCAGCCATTTGGCGGTGTTGGGCACATATTTGCCCGCCGTCAGGATGGTGTTGGTCCCGCTGACATAATTGTCGCGATATTTCGAGCTGTTGTAGGACAGCGCGTTGTAGATCGACAGATGCGGGCCGAAGCGCAGCGTCGCGGCGGCATCGACGCCGTTGGTCCGCACGCGGCCGACATTCTGAAGGATCGACACGCCGCCGATGACCGAGGCGATGACCGGCGTCGCGCTGATCTGAAGCAGGCGGTTGTCGAAATCGACATGATAGGCGCTGATCTGTCCTTCGATCGCGGTCAGCGGGCCGAGGTCGAGCGCATGGCGCGAACGCAGGCCCGCCTCATAGGTCCAGGAGGTTTCGGGTGAGGTATTGGCCTTGATCTGGTCGAAGGCCTGCTGGCTGCCGACCGCGAAGGGGGACAGGCCGGCCGCGACCGAGGCCTGGAACTGGCGGACATTCTTCTGGATATGGCCGAACAGCTGGTCGTCGGCGGTGATGTCCCAGATCGCGCCCACCGCCGGCAGGAACCATTTCTTGGTGTTCAGCCGCCCTTCGGGATAGCCGGTCGAGGTGCCGGGCAAAGCGCCGGGCAGCGGCTGGGTCGGCACGCGGCCATCGGCGAATTGCAGGCTGGATTTGAACCCGGCCTCGACCGTGACCGTCGGCGTGACGTGCCAGCGATCCTGCACATGCGTCTGGATCAGGTCGTATTTCGTGATCGCGGCATATTGAGTCAGGCGGCGCTTGGCGGGATCGGCCCATTCATAGGGCGAGGGCGGGTTGTCGATCGGCGCGGCATACCAGCGGCGGAAGATGGTGTTGCGATTATGCTCGTACCAACCGCCCAACTCGATTTCGTGATCGCCCGCATGGATGGCGAGCGTCGAGATCAGACCTTTACGGTCGATGCCATATTCGGTGGTGCGCAGCGCATAGCCCGATCCGCCGAACACCTGCTTCAGATTCTGGCCCGGATAATAGATGCGGAACAGGCCCGGCAGGCCGGCGGCCGCGATCGGGCCCGTGATCTGCCCCTGACCCTCGTCATGATGATAATAGACCTGGTTCGACCAGGTCAGCGCATCGCCGAAGCGATGCTCGTACTTGATATAGCCCAGATAGTCGGTGCGCTGCGCGTCGCCGAAATAGTTCATATAGTTGTTGGGGTTGTTCGCCGGCGGCGCGCCATTGGCGTCGACATAGGCGAGGGCGGCCTGCCAGTTCGGATAGAGCAGCGAGCGATAATAGGGCTCCAGGCCGCCGGCATTGTGCGCGACCGAATCCTGATTGGGTTCGGCCTTGTCGGAAATGTTGAAATAGCCGGTCAACGTGCCGTTCTCGCCCTTGTGGACGAACTTGGCATTGCCCTGCCACCCGCCCTGGCGGGCGTTGAATTCCCAGGCGCGAGCCTTTTGCCGGACGACCGAGAGATAGCCGCTATTGGTGCCGCCCAGGCCCTCGACTTCGCCGCTGTCGATGCGCAGATAGGTGCGGCTCGCGTCATAGCTGCCCAGCGTCTGGGCGAAGCGGACGCCCATGGTTGCGGCCGGATCGCTCGAATAGGTCTCGATTCCGCCGCCCAGATTGCTGGCCGAGGCGGTGCCGAGATCGGCGGCGCCGGCGGTCAGGCGGACGCGCGCGACATTCTCGCTGATCACTGCGCGCTGCGGCGTCAGGCCGTTGTAATTGCCATAGGACTGGTCGCCCAGCGGCACGCCGTCCATGGTGAAGCCGAGCTGGTTCTGGTTGAAACCATGGACGAACAGCGAGATGTTCTGCTCGTTATTGCCCCAGGGATCGGCGGTTTCGAACTGCACGCCCGGCAGGGTCTGGATCGCCTTCACCGGGTTGGCGCCGGGCAGCACCTTCTGGATTTCCGCCGCACCCAGCTCGACCGAGGAGCGGGTGGTACGCGTCGCCGTCACGACGATCTGGTCGCGATTGGTGCTCTCCTCGCTGGGGCGTGGATCGGTGGCCGATTGCTGCGCCAGGGCAGGCATGGCGAGCGTCGCGGACCCCAGCAGCAAAGCCGCACGAAACACTAATGAAAACGATTGCATTTAATGGCCCCCCACGGGTGTTGGAATGGAGGGGAGCCGGTAGGGACGCAGCGTGACAAAGGGGCGACCGGAAGAAGACCAATATATTACATATTATACAATGATGGTCGATTTGCCGTCGGTCGAGCAGCGGCGGCGATCAGGCCATCACCAGGGCATCGATCGCGGCTTGCAGGATATGCGCGGCGGCAAGGTTGTCGATCCGCTCGGCGCGTTTGGCGCGGCTCATATCCTGCTCGATCATCGTGCGCTCGACGGCGACGGTCGACCAGCGCTCGTCCCAGAGCAATATGGGGCCAAGGTCGGCGCAGTTGCGGGCAAAGGCGCGGGTCGATTGCGAGCGCGGGCTTTCGCTGCCGTCGAGATTGAGCGGCAGGCCGATGACGAGACCCTTGACGCCCTGCTGCGCGATCATCGCGATCAGGGCTTCCTTGTCCTTGGTGAACTTGGTGCGGCGAACGAGCGTGGCCGGGCTGGCGAAGCTCCACCCGGCGTCACACAGTGCGGTGCCGATCGTCTTGGTGCCGACATCCAGCCCGATCAGTCGTCCGCCAGAGGGCAGGGCATCGCGAAACGCGCTACGGTCGGTGGTGATCAGGCTCATCGAAAGGCTTTCAAACGGCGATCCGCATCGGCGCGGACATTCGCCCAGAACAGGCTATAGTCGTATACGTGGTAATTGTTGCCGGGCAGGACATAGGGGCCGACGCTTGGCCCCTCGCCGATGGTCAAGATACCGCGTCCGTCGCATTTGGCGGGCACTCGCGTCGCGACGATGGCGGCGGTCTGGAGATCGGCGGAGGGGTAGAGCGTGCCGAGATTGGCGGTGGCGGGCGCAGCGACGCCCGGCGTGCCGGTCAGCGGATTGGTGCACAGCATCGCCGTATCCTTGCGGGGCGCGCCGGTATAGCCGTTGGTCTGGTCGAAGACGTCGAGGATCAGCGACGGGTCGGCGGGCTCACCGAAACTCTGCCAGCTAAGCACGCAACCCGTCTGGTCGGCGCGCTCACAGGCGGGCAATCCCATGGCGGGCAGGTCGGCGGTCATCGAGATCGGCCAGCCGACGATATAGGCCGCAACGATCCGCCGCTGGAGCGCGGGCGTCTTGGCCACCCGGTCGGTCAACAGGCGCGACAGGTGCAGTGCGCCCTGGCTATGCCCCGCGAGGATCAAGGGGCGGTTGGGATCGACCTGCGCCAGGAACGCCGTGAAGGCGGCATCGACATCCCGGTAGGCCAAGTCCAGCGCGCGTTCGGCGTCCGCCATGCTGGTCAGGAACGCGCCGAAGGTGGCCTGGCGATAGCGCGGCGCCCAGATATCGCCCGATCCGTTGAAGGCGCTCGCCTGTCCGCGCAGGAACAGCTCGGCGCGACCATTGGTCTCGGGATCGTCGAGCGGGGCGTTCCAATGCGCCTTGCTGATATAGGAGGTCGGGTGGATGAAGAAGACCGCCGCGCCGCCGCCCGGCTTGCCCGGCTTGCCCGGCTCATAGCCGGTCGGGACCCACAGAGCTGGATTGCCCGGCATGTCGGGCCGCGCCAGCCACATCTTGCGATCCTTATACGCGTCCGCCGCCGTTGCCGCCTGCGCCTGAAACGACTCGGACGGGACCGTCGACCAGCGGAGAAGCTGGTTGCCGAACAACCGATAGGCAAAGGCCGCCGCGATGGTCAGCACGATGAGCGCCGCCACGACATACAGGAATTTGCGCGCCACATCATCACTCCGTTGTGCACTGCAGCAGGAGACGCCCCGCCGCAACTGCATATCCCGACGCCCCGCTTGCCCCCATTGCAATCGCCGACATGGCAAAAGCGTTGCGCGAAGCCGCGCGGCGATGCTAGCCGCAAATCCATGTCCGTAGATACCGCAACCGTGAAGAAGATCGCGAGCCTCGCCCGCATCGCGATCACCGAGGAGGACGCGACGCGCCTCGCCCCCGAACTCGGCAATATCCTGGGCTGGATCGAGCAGCTAGGTGAGGTCGATACCCAAGGCGTCGAGCCGATGACGGCGGTGATCCCCAACCAGCTTCGCCTGCGCGACGACGTCGTCAATGACGGCGGCATCCGCGACCTCCTCATGCAGAATGCGCCGCAGGCCGAACATGGCTTCTTCACGGTGCCCAAGGTGATCGAATAATGACCGACCTGACCACACTCGGCATCGCCGCCATCCGCGACGGCGTGCGCGACGGCCAGTTCAAGGCGCGCGAAGTCGCCGAAGCTTTCAACGCCAAGGTCGCGGGCGCGCGGGCGCTCAACGCCTTTCTGGTCGAAACCCCGGAGCACGCGCTCGCCGCCGCCGATGCGGCCGACGCGGCGCGCGCGGCGGGTGAAACCCTCAAGCCGCTGGCGGGCGTGCCGATCGGCATGAAGGACCTGTTCGCGACCAAGGGCGTCGCGACCACCGCCGCCAGCAAGATCCTCGAAGGCTTCGTGCCGCCCTACGAATCGACGGTTTCGCAGAATCTGTGGAACGCGGGCGCGGGCATGCTCGGCAAGCTGAACCTCGACCAGTTCGCCATGGGCTCGTCCAACGAGACCAGCGCGTTCGGCAATGTCGTCTCGCCCTGGCGTCGCCCGAACGACACCGCCCCGCTCGCCCCCGGCGGTTCGTCGGGCGGGTCGTCGACGGCGGTGTCGGCTGGCCTTGCTCCGGGCGCGACGGGCACCGACACTGGCGGCTCGATCCGCCAGCCCGCCGCCTTTACCGGTATTTCGGGCATCAAGCCGACCTATGGCCGCTGTTCGCGCTGGGGCACGATCGCCTTCGCTTCCTCGCTCGACCAGGCGGGGCCGATGGCGCGCGACGTGCGCGACTGCGCGATCATGCTGGAAGCGATGGCGGGCTTCGATGCCAAGGATGCCACTTCGCTGAAGCTCGACGTACCGAACTGGGAAGCCGCGCTGTCGGCGGACCTGAAGGGCAGACGCGTCGGTGTGCCGAAGGAATACCGCGTCGACGGCATGCCCGCCGAGATCGAGGCGCTGTGGCAGCAGGGCATCGCGTGGATGCGTGATGCAGGCGCAGAGATCGTCGAGGTCTCGCTGCCGCACACGAAGTATGCGCTTCCGGCCTATTACATCATCGCGCCGGCCGAGGCGTCGTCCAACCTCGCCCGCTATGACGGCGTGCGCTACGGCCTGCGCGAGTTGCCCGAAGGCGCCGGTCTTCAGGACATGTATGCCGCGACCCGCGCCGCTGGCTTCGGTGACGAGGTCAAGCGCCGTATCCTGATCGGGACCTATGTGCTGTCGGCGGGCTTCTATGACGCCTATTACACCCAGGCACAGAAGGTCCGCACGCTGATCGCGCGCGATTTCGAGCGGGCGTTCGGTGAATGTGACGTGCTCCTCACCCCGACCGCGCCGTCGGCGGCGTTCGCGCTGGGCGAGAAGCAGGCCGATCCGCTGGCCATGTATCTCAACGACGTGTTCACGGTGCCCGCCTCGCTGGCGGGGCTGCCCGCCATGTCGGTGCCGGGCGGGCTGGACAAGGACGGGCTGCCGCTCGGCCTCCAGATCATCGGCAAGCCACTGGACGAGCAGGGGGTGCTGAACGCCGGGCTCGCCATCGAACAGCGCGCGGGCTTCACCGCCCGTCCGCAGGCCTGGTGGTAAGCGACCGCGCCTTCACGGCCCGCAACATCGCGGTGTTGCGGGAAGCACAGGGCGCCCTGAACGTCGCGTTCGGGGCGATCCTCAGCGCCTATGTCGGCGTGTCGCTCAGCCATATGGAAAGCCAGCCCTTCGACCATCACACGCTGGCGCGGTTCTTCCTGGGCGTGGCGGGGTTCATCCTGTGCCTGTGCGTGGGCAATAGCGTGATCCTGCGCGGCGAGGTGCGGCTGGGCATCCTGTTCCTCGTGCTGGGCGCGGGCGCGGCCTATATTGGGTTGCGGGAGGCGCGGCATCTCGGTTTCGAGACGTCGGTCCTGCGCATCCTGTCGACCTGCTGGATCGTCGCCCTGCTGGGCAGCAACGCCGTCCTGACGGCGATCAACTATCTTCATCATCGAGATCGAACATGAGCGAATATCGCATCCAGGGCGCGAGCGGAGAATGGGAGGTCGTGATCGGCCTGGAAGTCCATGCCCAGGTCACCTCCAACGCCAAGCTGTTCTCCGGCGCGGCGACCGCGTTCGGCGCGGAGCCCAACACCCAGGTCTCGCTGGTCGACGCCGCGATGCCGGGGATGCTCCCTGTGCCCAATATGGAGTGCATCCGCCAGGCGGTGCGCACCGGCATGGCGATCGACGCGCAGATCAACAAATGGTCGCGCTTCGACCGGAAGAATTACTTCTACGCCGATCTGCCCCAGGGCTATCAGATCAGCCAGCTCTACCACCCCCTGGTGGGCGAGGGCGCGATCGAGATCAGCCTGGACGAGAAGAACCCCGACGGCCCGACCAAGTCGATCGGTGTCGAGCGTATCCATGTCGAGCAGGATGCGGGCAAGCTGATGCACGATCAGCATCCGACGCGCTCCTATGTCGATCTCAACCGCTCGGGCGTGGCGCTGATGGAGATCGTCAGCCGCCCCGACATGCGCTCGCCCGCCGAAGCAGGGGCTTACTTACGCAAGCTACGCGCCATCCTGCGCTATGTCGGGTCTTGCGACGGCAATATGGAAGAAGGCTCGATGCGCGCCGACGTGAACGTATCGGTCCGTAAAGTCGGCGACGAGTTCGGCACGCGTACCGAGACGAAGAACGTCAACTCGGTCCGCTTCGTGATGGCCGCGATCGAATATGAGGCCAAGCGCCAGGTCGCGGTGCTGGAGGATGGCGGCAAGATCGTCCAGGAAACCCGCCTGTTCAACGTCGAGAGCGGCACCACGCGCTCGATGCGGTCGAAGGAGGATGCGCATGATTACCGCTACTTCCCCGATCCCGACCTGCTGCCGCTGGAGCTGACCGACGCGTTCGTCGAGGAATGCCGCGCCAGCCTGCCCGAACTGCCCGACGCCAAGCGTCGTCGCTATGAGGCGCTGGGCCTGACCGCTTATAATGCGGGCGTGCTGACCGCCGAGGTCGAGACGGCGCGCTGGTTCGACGCGCTGCTGGAGGCTCTGGAGGGCACCAGCGCCAAGCCCGCGCAGGCGGCGAACTGGGTCGCGGCCGAGCTGTTTGGCGCGCTCAACCGGCTGGGCAAGGATATCACCGAGAGCCCGGTCAGCCCGGCCCAGGCGGCCGAACTGCTGGCGCTGGTCGCCGACGGCACGCTGTCGGGGAGCCTTTCCAAGCAGGTGTTCGAGATCATGCTGGAGACGGGCGATGGTCCGTCGAAGATCGTCGAGGAGCGCGGCCTCAAGCAGACCAGCGACACCGGAGCGATCGAGGCGGTGATCGCCGAGGTTCTGGAGAAGAACCCCAACCAGCTGGGCCAGTATCGCGCGGGCAAGGAAGCGCTGTTCGGCTTCTTCGTCGGCCAGACGATGAAGGCGATGGGCGGCAAGGCGAACCCGGCGGTGGTGAACGACCTGCTGAAGAAGGCGCTGGCGGGGTAAGTCCCGTCGTGGCGAGGAGCGAAGCGACGCGGCCATCTAGAGCGTCTGGACGTGCGGCCCTGGATTGCGTCGCTTCGCTCGCAATGACGGGCTGAAATCTCCTCCCCTGT
>NZ_BBJS01000055.1 GCF_000739895.2 Sphingomonas paucimobilis NBRC 13935 | reverse complement strand
CGGGGCCGTCCACGTCGCGACGCCAGCTCGGCGCGGTGACCTGCCAATCGGCAGTGACGGTGAAGCCCAGCGACTCCAGGATCGCCTTCTGCCGCGCCGGTTCGACGGCGAGGCCACCGAGCGTCTCGGCGAGCTTCGGGTCATAGGCGATGGTCTTGGCCACCACCGGCGGCTCGCCCGCCCGCGTCACGCTGCTCGCCTTGCCGCCGCAGATATGCTGGACGAGGAAGGTCGCGATGGCGAGGCCGTCGTCGAGAAAGGCCGGGTCCACACCGCGCTCGAACCGCTGCCGCGCGTCGGAGGTCAGGCCCAGCTTCTGGCCGGTGCGCGCGATCGCCTCGGGCGCGAAATAGGCGCATTCGATGATGACGTCGGTGGTCGTCTCCGACACGCCCGAATGCTCGCCGCCCATGATCCCGCCGATATCGTGCACGGCGACGTCGTCGGCGATGACGGTCATGCCCTCGGACAGCGTGTAGGTCTTGCCGTTGAGCGCCTCGACCGTCTCGCCGTCCTTGGCATGCCGCGCGACCAGACCGCCCGACAGCTTGGCCTTGTCATAGACGTGCAGCGGGCGACCGAGATCGACCGTCATGTAATTGGTGATGTCGACCAGCGCCGAAATCGGCTTCTGCCCGATCGCGGTCAGCCGCTGGCGCATCCATTCGGGCGCGTCGCCATTGGTCAGGCCCGACACCTCTTGCGCGTAGAAGGCGGGGCAGCCCTCCGCATCCTCGATCCGCACATCGGGGCCGGGGCCTTCGCCCGCAACCTCGGGCACGGTCGGCGCGATCAGCGTGCCGAGCCCGGCGGCGGCGAGGTCGCGTGCGATGCCGTGGACGCCCATACAGTCCTGGCGGTTGGGCGTGATCGACACGTCGATGACCGGATCGTTGAGCCCTGCATAATCGGGGAAGGACGTACCCACCACCGCATCCTCGGGCAGTTCGATGATGCCGTCATGGCCCTCGCCGATCTGCAACTCGCGCGCCGAGCACATCATGCCGTTCGACTCGATGCCGCGAATGGCGGCGACCTTCAGCGTCACGTCGAGGCCGGGGACATAGGCCCCCGGCGCGCCGAACACGCCGACCAGCCCGGCGCGGGCATTGGGCGCGCCGCACACGACCTGCATCGGGCCGTTACCGGCATCGACCGACAGGACCTGCAGCTTATCCGCCTGCGGATGCCGCTCGGCCGACAGGATGCGCGCGACGCGGAAAGGCTCAAGCGCCTCACCCGGATTATGCACGCCCTCGACCTCCAGGCCGATACGGGTCAGCCCCTCGACGATGGTGTCGAGGTCGGCATCGGTGTCCAGATGGCTCTTCAGCCAGCTTAGGGTGAACTTCATGCGCCGACTCCTCCCGACAGCGTGGGTACGTCGAGGCTCGCGAACCCGTAATGCTTCAACCAGCGGATATCGCCGTCGAAGAAGGCGCGCAGATCGTCCATCCCGTATTTCAGCATGGCGAGCCGGTCGATGCCGCAGCCGAAGGCGAAACCCTGCCACTCGTTCGGATCAAGCCCGCACGCCTCGATGACCTTCGGGTGGACCATGCCGGAGCCGAGCACCTCCATCCAGCCGCCACCCGAGCCGCCGATGACGCGCTTGCCCTTCTCGATCGTGTAGCCGACATCGACCTCGGCCGAGGGTTCGGTGAAGGGGAAATAGCTGGGGCGCAGACGCAGCACGATGTCGTCGCGCTCAAAAAAGGCCTTGAGGAAGGTCTCCAGCGTCCATTTCAGATGGCCGAGCGTGATGCCCTTGTCGATCACCAGCCCCTCGACCTGATGGAACATCGGCGTGTGCGTCGCATCCGAGTCGGAGCGATAGGTGCGGCCCGGCGCGATGATGCGGATCGGCGGCTTCTGGTCCAGCATGGTGCGGATCTGCACCGGCGAGGTGTGGGTGCGCAGCACGCGGCGCACGGTGCGCTCGTCGCCACCGGCCTCGACTCCCGCCAGATAGAAGGTGTCGTGCATCGCGCGGGCCGGATGCGTCTCGGGAATATTGAGCGCGGTGAAATTGTGCCAGTCGGTCTCGACCTCCGGCCCCGTCGCGACTGCAAAGCCCAGATCGGCGAAGATCTCCGCCAGTTCGTCCATCACCTGGCTGACCGGGTGGACGGTGCCGAAGCTGCCGGCGTCGACCGGTAGGGTCATGTCGAGTCGTTCGGACGCCAGCCGTGCGTCGAGCGCCGCCTGCTCCAGCGCCGCCTTGCGGATGCCGAGCGCCTCGGTCACCGCCTCGCGCAGACCATGGATCTTCGGCCCTTCGACCTGACGCTCCTCGGGGCTCATCTTGCCCAGCGTCTTGAGCAGTTGCGTGATCCGCCCCTGCTTGCCCAGCGCGTCGACACGGATCGTCTCCAGCGCGTCCAGCGCGGGCGCGTCGGCGATGGCGGCGAGCAGAGGCTCACGCATTTGTTCGAGTTCGTTGCTCACTCTTCACTCCGTCGGCCATGGCGGCTGCCCCAAAGAGGCTGGCTGCGGCCCATTAGCGGGATTGCCTCCGCCGTAGCGGGTGGGGGCGGCCCGGATCAAGGCGCAAGGGCCGGACCGAAACCATTCTCTAACCCGTGCCGGGTTAGGGTCACCCCTTGTCTACGGCGTGGCCGTACCCGATGAGATGAGAATGGTCGCCCTGGATATCGTCAGCCTTCAGATCGTGGCCGCCGTCGGCAGCCTGCTGGCGGGCGCGATCCATTTCATCCCCGGGTTGACCAGCCAGGATCGCGGCGGATGGGCGCGCTGGTGGGGCGCGGGCAAGCTGCTGATCGGCATCACCAACGCCCTGACCCTGATGTTCGACGGCTCCAATGTCGCGTTTCTCGAACGGCTGCTCAATTTCGCCTTGGTGATCGGGTTGATCCTGTGCGTGCACAGCGTCGCGGTCTTTGGCGGCCGCCGGCTGGCGCGCGGCATCGTCATCGCGATCGCCCTGATGGTCGCCATGATCATCGCGCTGATGCTGTTCGATACCGAGGATGTCCGATGGTCGATCGCCGCGCTGGGCATGACACGGATGCTGTGCCATTTCGCCGTCGCCTGGCTCGCCTTCGGCATTGCGCGCCGCGAAAAACTGCTGACCGCCTGGATCATGACGGCCCTGTTCGCCGCCACCGTGCCGCTGTTCCTGTTGCGAACCACCTTCCTGCTCGCATCGCTGACGCTGCCGTCCTGGGAAATGGCGATGCAGATGTCCGCCGACTGGATGGTCGGCATCGCCATCATCCTGGTGTCCCTGTCGCATTTCTCGCTGTTGTTGCTCGATGCCGAGCGGACCCAGGGTATCCTGCGCGAACAGGCGTGCCGCGACGGACTGACCGGCGCGCTCAATCGCAACGGGCTGAGCAAGGTCGAGCATGAGCTTCGCGGCGAGGCGGTGCTGCTGCTGATCGATATCGACCATTTCAAGGCGTTGAACGACGGGCAGGGCCATGCCGCCGGCGACACCATCCTGCGGCTCGTGGTCGACCTTGCCCAGCACACCATCGGCCAACGCGGGCTGGTCGTGCGGATCGGCGGCGACGAGTTTCTCTGCGTCCTGCCCGGGATAGGCCGCGCCGAGGCGGAGGCGATCCTGACGCAACTCTCCGAACGCTTCGACCGCGCCGTCGGTGCGATGGTCGACAGCACGCCCTGCCCGACCTTGAGCATCGGCCTGGCGTCGGGCTCGGTGGCGGACGGGCTGGATGCGCTGATCCACCGCGCGGACGAAGCCATGTACGCGGTCAAGCGCCAACATCACGCCGCCACCGCCCGCGCGGCCTGAACGGGCGAAGGGCCTTGGCCCCTCGCCCATCCCATCACATCGCCTTGGCCGATCCCGGCGTGTTGACGCCCATCGACTGGAGGTAACGCTTGATGTTGCGCGCCGCCTGGCGAAGCCGCTGTTCGTTCTCGACCAGCGCGATGCGGACGAAGCCCTCGCCATTCTCGCCGTAACCCACGCCCGGCGCGACCGCGACCTTCGCCTCGGTCAGGAGCTGCTTGGAGAATTCCAGGCTGCCGAGATGCGCCAGCGCCGGGGGCAAAGGCGCCCAGGCGAACATCGACGCGCGCGGGCTCGGGATATCCCATCCCGCCCGGCCGAAGCTCTCGACCAGCACGTCGCGGCGCTTGTGATAAAGCCGCCGGTTCTTCTCGACGATATCCTGCGGCCCATTGAGCGCGGCACAGGCCGCCGCCTGGATCGGCGTGAAGGCACCATAATCCAGATAGGACTTCACCCGCGTCATCGCCGCGATCAGCTTCTTGTTGCCGACCGCGAAGCCGATCCGCCAGCCCGCCATCGAATAGGTCTTGGACAGCGAGGTGAACTCGACCGCGACGTCCTTGCCCCCCTTCACCTGCAGGATCGAAGGGGTCGGATTGCCGTCATAATAAAGCTCGGAATAGGCGAGATCGCTCAGCACCCACAGCTCGTGCTTCTTCGCGAAGGCGACGAGTCGCTCGTAAAAGGCGAGATCCACCGTCTCGGCGGTCGGGTTGGACGGATAGTTGACCACCAGCACCGAGGGGCGCGGCACGGTGAAGTGCATCGCGCGTTCCAGGCTCTCGAAATAGGCCTCGTCGGGCGTCGTCGGCACCGCGCGAATCGTCGCGCCGGCGATGATGAAGCCGAAGGTGTGGATCGGATAAGAAGGGTTGGGCGCGAGGATCACGTCGCCCGGCGCGGTGATCGCGGTGGCGAGGCTGGCGAGGCCCTCCTTCGACCCCATGGTGACGACCACCTCGGTCTCGGGATCGAGATCGACGCCGAAGCGACGGCCATAATAGTTCGCCTGGGCGCGGCGGAGGCCGGGAATCCCCTTGGACTGGGAATAGCCATGCGCATCGGGCTTCTTGGCCACCTCGACCAGCTTATCGAGCACATGGTCGGGGGGCGGCAAGTCGGGATTGCCCATGCCCAGGTCGATAATGTCCTCGCCGCCCGCGCGCGCCGCCGCCCGCATCGCGTTGACTTCGGCGATGACATAGGGCGGCAGACGCTTGATGCGGTAGAACTCTTCGGACATGGGTCCCTCTGTGTAACGATTTGGGACCCGGAGCTTAGCGTCTTTCGTTCAACAACGCGACCCGACATGACGGCGCAATATCCTGACGCTAAGACGGGGTTATACGAACGAGAGGATGCGATGACGGCCCGCCCCGCGACTGCCCCTGCCTTGCCCACATTGGAAGAGTTGCAGCACTGGACCTGGGTCATGGGCCGGGCACAGCAGATGATGATGGAGGCCGCCCTCACCCCACCGCCGGAGGGCGTGCCGGTGGTGCCGGGGATCAACGACCCCGCCACGATGACGCGGGTCCGTGACTTCTGGTCCGATTCGATGGCGCTGTGGCAGCGCTTCATCGACCCCGCCGCCGAGCCCAGCGTCGCCCCTAAGCCCGATCGCCGCTTCAAGGCCGAACAATGGCAATCGCCGCTCTTCGACTGGATTCGGCAAAGCTATCAGGTGATCTCCGACCATATGCTGCGCGGCGTCGATGCGCTGGAGGGTGTCGACCCCAAGCAGAAGGAACAGATCCGCTTCGCCGCGCGCGCATTCGTCGATGCGATGAGCCCGACCAACTTCCCCGCGACCAACCCGGAGGTGCTCGACAAGATCGTCGAGACGCGCGGCGAGAATCTGCTCAAAGGCCTTCAGAACATGCTCGCCGATCTGGGGCGTGGGCAGTTGACGCACAGCGACTCGACCGCGTTCGAGGTCGGCCGCAACCTGGCCGCGACGCCAGGCAAGGTGGTGAAGCGCACCCCGCTCTACGAACTGATCCATTACACGCCGTCCACCGAACAGGTGGCGGCGGTGCCGGTCCTGATCTTTCCGCCCTGGATCAACCGCTTCTACATCCTCGACCTTTCGCCCGAGAAAAGTCTGATCAAATGGCTGGTCGATCAGGGGTTCAGCGTCTTCATGGTGTCGTGGAAGTCCGCCGACGCGACGATGAAAGACGTGATCTGGGACGATTACGTCACCGCGCAGGTCGATGCGATCGACACGGTGCGCGATCTGCTGGCGGTCGATTCGGTGCACACCGTGGGCTATTGCGTGGCGGGCACGACGCTGGCCGCGACGCTCGCCTATCTGTCGGCGCGGCAGGAGGCGGAAAAGGTCGCCAGCGCCACCTTCTTCACCGCGCAGGTCGATTTCGCGCACGCCGGCGAGCTGCTGCACTTCGTCGATGACGAGCAGTTGAAGCTGATCGGTACGCTCTCGCCCGAGGGGTTCCTGGACGGGCGTTATCTGGCGGCGACCTTCAACCTGCTGCGCGGGCGTGACCTGATCTGGAATTACGTCACCAACAACTATCTGCTGGGGCGCGATTATGTGCCGTTCGACCTGCTCCACTGGAATGGCGACGTCACCAACCTGCCCGCCAAATGGCATCTCAGCTATCTGACCGATCTCTACCGTGACAATCTGCTGATGCAGCCTGGCGCGATGTCGGTCGGCGGCGTCGCGCTCGACCTGACCCGGGTAACGACGCCCGCCTATGTCCAGGCCGGGCGCGAGGATCATATCGCGCCGCCCGAAAGCGTGTGGAAGATCACCCATGCCTTTGCCGGCCCCTTGCGCTTCGTGCTGGCGGGATCGGGGCATATTGCGGGCGTGGTGAACCCGCCGGCAGCGGGCAAATATCAATATTGGACCAATGACGCGCCGACCTCGACTCTGGCCGAATTCGTCCAGGGCGCGACCGAGACCAAGGGTAGCTGGTGGCCGGACTGGTCGAAATGGCTGCGCGATCGGGACGACCGAACCGTCCCCGCAGCCGATGCCCGCATTCCTGGCGAAGGGGCCCTACCCGCCCTGGACGACGCGCCCGGACGTTACGTCAAGCAGCGCTAAAATCGTTTGCTGCACTGCACAAAGCTGTTGATAACTTCGGTTCGAATCGCTATTGTGCAGCGCAGCAAATCGGGAGAGAGCTGGTGGACAAGAACAAGCAGGTCACCCCCGCCGCGAAGTCGGCGGCCAAGACGCGGCGCGTTGCCAAGCCGGTAGCCGCCAAGCCGCTCCCCGGCCTTCCCTCCGATCCCAAGCCCCCGGTGGCGGCCCCCGTCGCCAAGACCCCGGTCGCCGAAAATAAGTCGCCCGAGGCGACGCTGCCGCTGACCGCGGCGGTTCCGCCGGTGGTCATTCCCGAGGACAAGGTCGCGACGGCTCCGGAAGCGGTCACTCCCTCGCCGGCCGCCAAGGCACCCGAACCCGCCCCGGCGGCCCCGGCCCCCAAGCCGCGTGCGGCCCCGAAGATTTCTTCCCCGACCGCCGCGGTTCCGGCGGAACCCAAGCCCAAGGAAATCATCATGGAAGCCACGAGCACCATCGAAAACGCCGCCCAGGACACCGCCGCCAAGACCCAGGCGATGTTCGGCGAAGCGCAGCAGCGCACCCAGGCCGCGATGGAAAAGAGCAGCAAGCTGTTCGAAGACATGGTCGCCTTCAACAAGGACAATCTGGAAGCGGTCGTCGAGTCGTCGAAGATCGCCGCCAAGGGCGCTCAGACGCTGGGCCAGGGCGCGGCGGACTATGCCAAGCGTTCGTTCGAAACCGCGACCCAGACGCTGCAGACGCTGTCGTCGGTCAAGTCGCCGACCGAGTTCATGAAGCTGCAGTCGGATTTCGCCCGTTCGAGCTTCGACTCGATGGTCGCCGAAACCTCGCGCTCGACCGAGACGATCATGAAGCTCGCCGGCGAGATCGCCCAGCCGATCAGCAACCGCTTCGCGGTCGCCGCCGAGAAGATGAAGACCGTCGCGTAATCCGCTGACTTCTTCCTTCACGGAACAGGAAGGGCGGTCGCCAATGCGGCCGCCCTTTTTCGTGCCTCCTCCCCGGCACGAGAAGGGGTGGCGAAACGGTGGTGAAGGGGGCCGCCTGCGACCTGCCCCTCTCCTGTCGGGGAATAGGAATCCTCACTGGCATCCCAGGCGGCGCGCGCCTATCTTCCCATCATGTCGTTTTTCGGCCGCTTCTCGCCCGTCCGCGCTTATCGCGACCTGCGCTTCTTTCTGTCGCAGCGGCATCCCGTCGAACTCGTCTTCCTGATGGTTGCGGTCGGGATCACCGGCTTCTTCATCTATGCCTTCGCCCGCGACGATTACGTGCCGGTGCCGTACAAGCCCAACATCATCTATGTCGAACAATGGCCCGCCGACCGCACCGATGCAGAAATCCTGGCGCAGCAAAAGATCGACTATGTGAAGAAAAAGCAGCGGCTTGCCGAGGAAAAGGCCGCCAAGGAACAACGCCAGGCCGAGTTCAAGAAGGTCGACGACGCGCTGAACAAGTGGGGCATCTGACCGACCATCGCTGGATGGGGGCCGCGCTGGCACTGGCGGGTCGTGGTATCGGACGCACCGCACCGAACCCCAATGTCGGTTGTATCTTGGTCCGCGATGGCCGCGTGATCGGACGCGGCTGGACCCAGCCGGGCGGCCGCCCCCATGCCGAGGCGATGGCGCTGGCCGAAGCCGGCGAGTCGGCCTGCGGCGCCACCGCCTATGTCACCCTCGAACCCTGCGCCCATGTCTCGACTCGCGGACCGGCCTGTACCGATCTGTTGATCGCCGCCGGCGTCGCGCACATCGTCGCGGCCATGGGCGACCCCGATCCGCGTACCAACGGCCAGGGCTTTGACCGTGCGCGTGCCGCCGGAATTGCCGTCACCACCGGCATATGCGAATCGGAGGCACGGGCGATGATCGCTGGCTTCCTCACCCGCCGCGCGAAGGAACGCCCCTTCGTCACGCTCAAGCTCGCCACGTCGCTCGATGGCCGGATCGCGCGACCCGATGGAACAAGCCGCTGGATCACCGGCCCCCAGGCGCGGGCACATACCCATCTCGAACGCAGCCGGCATGAGGCGATCCTGGTCGGGCGCGGCACATTGCAAGCGGACTCGCCCAGGCTCGACGTCCGCCTGCCCGGCCTCGAAACACGCAGTCCCCGCCGCATCCTGCTCTCCCGCACGTCCGAACCGGGTTGGGAGACGATCTCCTCCCCCCACGCCATCACCCATCTGGCGGGCGTCGACCGGCTGATGGTCGAGGGCGGCGCGCAGACCGCCTCCGCCTTTCTCGCCGCCGATCTGGTCGACCGACTGCTCCTCTACCGCGCGCCGATCCTGATCGGGGAGGGTCGCGCAGCGCTGGGGGATATCGGGCTGGCCGCCTTGGCCGATGCGCATGGCCGCTGGCGACTCCGCGATTCGCGGATGCTTGGCATCGACCGGATGGAGGTCTACGAACGCGCCTGATATGTTTACCGGGATCGTCACCGACATCGGCTCCGTCACCGCCGTCGAGGCGCGCGGCGACACGCGAGTCGTCATCGCCACCGCCTATGATACGGCCAGTATCGATCTGGGCGCATCGATCGCCTGTTCAGGCGTCTGCCTGACCGTCGTCGAGAAAGGCCCCGACTGGTTCGCGGTCGATGTCTCGGCCGAAACGATCAGCCGCACCGCCGACCAATGGCATCAGGGCCGCCCGCTCAATCTCGAACGTGCGATGAAACTGGGCGACGAGCTGGGCGGACATATCGTCACCGGCCATGTCGACGGCGTCGGCCAGGTCGTGTCGGTCACCGAGGAAGGCGGATCGCACCGCGTGTTCGTGACCGTCCCCGCGGACCTCGCCCCCTTCATGGCGACCAAGGGGTCGGTGACGGTCGACGGCGTCTCGCTGACCGTGAACAGCGTCGAGGACGGCCCCGAAGGCACGGTCATCGGCCTGAACATCATCCCGCACACCGCCGCCGTCACCACGCTGGGCGGAATCATCCAAGGCCAGCGCGTCAATATCGAGATCGACGTGCTTGCCCGTTACCTGCAACGCATGGAGCATTATCGTGGCCGCTAATCCCGACGCTTTGGCCGGTCTGCGGCGTGGTTTCCTCTCCAGCCCCGAAGAGATCATCGACGAGGCCCGCAACGGCCGCATGTTCATCCTGGTCGATGACGAAGACCGGGAGAATGAGGGCGACCTCGTCATCCCCGCGCAGATGGCGACACCCGAAAAGGTCAATTTCATGGCGCGGTACGGGCGCGGGCTGATCTGCCTGGCCATGACGCGCGAGCGGGTCGATGCGCTCGGCCTGCCGCTGATGAGCCCGAAGAACGGAACACGGCACGAAACCGCCTTCACCATCTCGATCGAGGCGCGCGAGGGCGTCACCACCGGAATCTCCGCCGCCGACCGGGCGCGGACCATCGCGGTGGCGATTGATTCGGTGCAGGGTCCCGATTCGCTGGTGACGCCGGGCCATGTCTTCCCGCTGGTCGCGCGCGACGGCGGCGTGCTGGTGCGTGCCGGCCATACCGAGGCGGCGGTCGATGTCGCGCGGCTCGCCGGGCTCAATCCATCGGGCGTGATCTGCGAGATCATGAACGAGGATGGCACGATGGCGCGGATGGACGACCTCGTCTCCTTCGCGCAGCTCCACAACCTCAAGATCGGCACGATCCGCGACCTGATCGCCTATCGCCGCCGCTACGACCATCTGGTCGAATTGCAGTCGGAAGCGACGTTCGAGAGCGAATGGGGCGGCACCTGGACCGCGCGCGCCTATCGCAACAAGGCGACGGGCACCGAGCAGGTCGCCTTGGTCAAGGGCAAGCTCGACACCGACAAGCCGGTGCTGGTGCGGATGCACGCCATGACACCTTTTGCGGACATGTTCGGCGAGGCCGGGCCGCGCGGCCATCTGCTCGCCAAGTCGATGCAGATGATCGCACGCGAAGGATCGGGCGTAATCGTCGTCATCAATCGTCCGCGTTCCGATGCCTTCACCACCGCCGTCCGGCTGAAGGCCGGCGAGGAAGTGCAGATCGATATGGAGGAACTGCGCGATTACGGCGTCGGCGCGATGATCCTCGCCGAAATGGGCGTGCAGGACATGGTGCTGCTGACCAACACCCATCACACGCTGATCGGACTCGATGGCTATGGCCTGTCGATCGTCGGCGAACGTCGTATCGATAATAGCGAGGGAGAGGCCTGATGGCGCATGTGTTGATCGTCGAGGCACGGTTCTACGACCATCTGAATGACCTGCTCCTGTCGGGCGCGCGCGCCGCGATCGAGGAAGCGGGCCACAGCCATGAGACGATCACCGTCCCCGGCGCGCTGGAAATCCCCGGCGCGGTCGCGATGGCGGCGGACACCGGCCGTTACGACGCCTTTGTCGCGATCGGCGTGGTGATCCGCGGCGAGACCTATCATTTCGAGATCGTCTCCAACGAAAGCGCACGCGGCCTGATGGCGCTGACCATGGACGGCCTGCCCATCGGCAACGGCATCATCACCACCGAGAATGAGGCGCAGGCCCTGACCCGCGCCAAGCCGGACGAGAAGAACAAGGGCGGCGAGGCGGCCAAGGCGGCCCTCGCCATGCTGGCACTCAAGGGCCGGTTCGGGTGACATCGCCCGTCCTCCAGACCGAGCGGCTGATCCTACGGGTCCCCTCGGCGGAGGATTTCGAGGCGTGGGCCGCTTTCCATGCCGAGGAAGAGACGATGCGCTTCCTGGGCGGAGTGCAGGCACGTGGGCTGGCGTGGCGCTATCTCTGCACCATGGTCGGCGCATGGAGCGTGCGTGGCTTCGCCATGTTTTCGGTGATCGAGCGCGATACCGGGCGCTGGGTCGGCCGGATCGGACCCTGGCAACCCGAAGGTTGGCCCGGGCGCGAGGTCGGCTGGGGCGTGGCGCGCGAGTTTGCGGGCCGCGGCTATGCCTATGAGGCGGCGGTCGCGGCGATGGACTATGCGGTCGATGGGCTGGGCTGGGACCATGTTATCCACACCATCGACCCGGAAAATACGGGCTCGATCAGGCTGGCGCAGCGGCTGGGCTCGGTGAATGAGGGACCGGTGAGCCTTCCCGCTCCGCTCGAGAGCTTCCGCGTCGATGCCTGGGGCCAGAGCGCCGACCGGTGGCGCGCCCGGCGGGGATCACCGGCCCGATGACCGATATGCCCCCTACCCGCTTTCGCGTCGTCGAGCGGGGTCGGCGGCTGGAGGTGATCGATACCCAGGCGGGCAAGGTTCCCGCACCACGCGTCGGAAAACGCGCTCCTCCGAACCTCCCTTCGGCCCGCACCGATCCGGGGCGGGCATGGTGGCCCGAGAAGATCCGCTTCGACGGCGGCTCGGTCTGGACGACCCGGCGCTTCTATGACGCCAAGGGGCCCCGTACCTTGACGCTCGATGCCGGCACCGTGGAGCAATTGCGGATGGCCGGCGGAATAGCGGGGGCTGCCCTCATCGCCTGGCTGGTGCTGGCAAGCTTCGTCCCGGCGCTATTCGGCCTGCCCTTCCTGCTGGCCTCGGGGAAAACCCGAACCGCGCTTCGCAACGCCGCGACGGACTGGATCGATCGGGTGCAGGCCGGACAATAGAGGAGAGGCGCGGCCTTCTCCTCTAAAATTCGAACGCGAATTGCCGGATGTCGCGGCGAAGGCGCCGATATCCCCTATCGTTGGGGAAATCGTATCCCCTTCAAATCCCCTCGCCGGTCAGCCGCTGGCACACCATGTCGAGCTGATCGAGCGTCGAATAGCTGAGGGTCAGCGTGCCCCCCTTCTCGCCATGCGAAATCCGCACCGATAGGCCAAGCAGGTCTGCCAACTGGCTCTCCAGCGCGGCGATATCGGCATCGGCGGCATCCTGGCCATTACCCTTCGGACCACTGGGCTTATCCGATGCCTCACCGGTCTTGCGACCGCCGCCCTTGGCTTCGCGCGTCAGCTTTTCGGTCTCACGAACGCTCAGGCCCCGTGCGATCACCTGATCGGCGAGCGATTCGACCTGATCGGCGCCCAGCAGCGCGCGGGCATGGCCCATCGACAGCGCCCCGCTGACCACCTGCGCCTGCACCGTATCGGGCAGTTCGAGCAGGCGCAGAAGATTGGCGACATGGCTGCGCGACTTGTGGACGATCTTAGCCAGCGCCTCCTGCGTATGGCCGAATTCGCCCGCCAGCCGCTGATAAGCCTGGGCCTCTTCGATCGCATTGAGGTCTTGGCGCTGGATATTCTCGATCAGCGCGACTTCGAGCGTCTGGGCATCGTCGAACTCGCGGACGACGACCGGCACCTCATGCAGTCGCGCACGCTGGGCGGCACGCCAGCGGCGCTCGCCGGCGACGATCTGATAATCCTTGCCATGCGGGCGGACGACGATTGGCTGGATCAGCCCGCGCGCCGCGATCGAGGCGGCCAGTTCGTCGAGCGCGGCTTCCTCGAAATGGCGGCGCGGCTGATCGGGGTGCGGCGACATCGCACCCACGGGCAGCATCCGTACGCCACCAATCGCCGGCTGGTCCCCCGGCCGGATCGGCGCCTCACGCGCCATATCGCCAAGCAATGCTCCCAGGCCACGCCCCAGACCGGGACGCGGACGTTTGGCCGTCGTCTCCGCGCTCATGCCGCCGCCGCGCCCGGCTGGGTGGTCAGCGGCAGACGCGCGATCAGCTCACGGGCCAGCGCGATATAGGCCTGGCTCCCCACGCAACGATGGTCATAGATCAGCGCCGGCAGGCCGTGGCTGGGCGCCTCGGACAGCCGGACGTTGCGCGGAATCACCGTATCGAACACCACACCTCCCAAAACCGCGCGCACATCCGCCGACACCTGATCGGTCAGCCGGTTGCGCCGGTCGTACATCGTCAAAGCCACGCCCAGAATCGCCAGCCCCGGATTGAACCGCGCGCGAATCCGCTCGACCGTGGTCAGCAGCTGCGACAGCCCCTCCAGCGCGAAGAACTCGCATTGCAGCGGCACGAACAGCGAATCGGACGCCACCATCGCGTTGATCGTCAGCAGCCCCAGCGAGGGCGGGCAATCGATCAGCACGATATCCCACCGCCCCTGCGACCGTCGCATCGCATGGTCCAGCCGGTGCGTGCGATCCTCGAAATCCACCAGTTCCAGCTCGGCACCCGACAGGTCGACCGTGGCGGGAACGATGTCCAGGCGCGGCACCTGCGTATGCACCACCGCGTCATCGATCCGCGCCTCGCCCAGCAGGACGTGATAGCTGGAGAAGACGCGCTGGCTGTTGGGAATGCCCAGGCCGGTCGAGGCGTTGCCCTGCGGATCGAGGTCGATCAGCAACACCTGCAGCCCCGTGGCCGCCAGCGCCGTGGCAAGATTGATGGCGCTGGTGGTCTTGCCCACCCCGCCCTTCTGGTTCGCGATCGCAACGCAGATCATCGGGCCCCTACTCGGTCGAGGATCACGATCGACGAGTCTGTCGATGTGATGCTATGTTCCACGTGAAACACGAAGCGCCATTGCCGGCTTAGGGTCTTTAGTTCGCGCTCGTCGAGGCGGCCGCGCGGCAGCAGCCACCGCGTTTCCTGTTTGCCGCAATGGGCCGCCGCGCGCAAAAGATTTTCGACTGTCGCCACCGCGCGAGCAGAAATAATATCGGCCTTGGCCTGCACGGACTCGATCTTGGACGCATGGACCGTGACCCGGTCGGCGACGCCGAGCGTCTCGGCACAGTCGCGCAGGAATTCGGCGCGACGCTTGCGCGGTTCGACCAAGGCGACCTGCCCCGGCCAGGCCAGAGCGACCACCATGCCGGGAAAGCCGCCGCCGGTGCCGATATCGATCCACTGACCATCGGCGCGATCGGCCAATGGGATCAGTTGCAGCGAATCGAGCGCGTGGCGCGCCCAGATCGTGGCGATGGTCGAAGGCGCGATCAGATTCTGCTGGTCATTCTCGACGATCACCAGATTGAGGAACCAGTCGATCTTCGCAGCGGCGTCCTCGCCGAAGCGCTGGACCGCCCAGTCGCGCGCTTGCTCTTCGGTCATGCCGCCATCTTTCGTGCGTGAAGGAGAACCGCCGACAAAGCGGCGGGGGTGATGCCCCGGATACGCGAGGCCGCAGCCAGCGTCGCCGGCCGGGCCAGGCTGAGCCGGTCGATCATCTCCTGCGACAGTCCGGGGATCGCCGCATAGTCGAGCGATATGGGCAGCAGGATCTGCTCATCGGCGCGCAGCCGAGCGACCTCCTCCGCCTGCCGCTCGACATAAGGCGCGTAGCGGGCATCCTCGAGCGTCTCGGCGACGACCGCCGGGTCCAGGCCATCCGCGGCATCCGGCACGACATGCGCCAGCGTGACGCCATCGAAGCGCAGCCATTCATAGGCGGTGCGACGCGCACCATCCTGAGCGATCGCCGCCCCGCTGCGCGCCAGATCGGAGGCGGTCCGAACGGTGGCGAGCCGATCACGCAAGACCGTCCGCTGCTCCAGCCGCCGCTGACGATGCGCCAATCGTTCGGGCGAGAGACATCCCGCCGCCTCCGCGATCCCCCCCAATCGGCTCTCGGCATTGTCGGCGCGCAGCGACAGGCGATACTCCGCGCGCGCCGTCAGCATCCGATAGGGCTCGGTGACGCCTTGCAGGACAAGATCGTCGATCATCACGCCCAGATAGCTCGATGCCCGGTCAAGGATGACCGGCGCCCAATCGCAGGCATGGGCAGCGGCATTGAGCCCGGCAATCAGCCCTTGCCCCGCCGCTTCCTCATAGCCGGTTGTACCGTTGATCTGGCCCGCACAGAACACGCCCGCCAGCGCCCCCAGGGCCAGCCGCGCATCAAGCGCACGCGGGTCGATATGATCATATTCGACCGCATAGCCGGGTAGCGTGATCACCGCGCGCTCCAGCCCCGGCATAGAGGCGATCATCGCCTCTTGCACATCGGTCGGCAGCGAGGTCGACAGGCCATTGGGATAGACCAGTGGATCGTCCAGCCCCTCGGGCTCCAGGAAAATCTGATGGCTGTCGCGATCGGCGAAGCGCTTGATCTTGTCCTCGATCGACGGGCAGTAGCGCGGGCCATTGGCCTCGATCGCACCCGTGAACAGCGGCGAGCGATGGAAAGCCGCCGCAATGATTGCATGCGTTTCCTCGGTCGTCCGGGTGATCGCGCAGGCGATTTGCGGCAAGGGCCGCGCCGCGGTCATCGGCGACATGGTCCAGGGATCGCTATCGGAAGGCTGCTCATCGAGCTTCGCCCAGTCGATGGTCCGGCCATCGAGACGCGGCGGCGTGCCGGTCTTCATCCGTGCCATCGGCAGGCCCAGGGCCCGCAACTGCTCGGCCATACGAGTCGCGGCCCGCTCGCCGATCCGCCCGCCGAGATGCCGCTCCTCGCCCCGGAACAGCCGCCCGCCCAGGAAGGTCCCGGTGGCGAGCACGACCGCTCGCGCCGCCAAGGTCGTGCCATCGGCCAGCTGCACGCCCGCCACCCGGTCACCATCGAGTACCAGCGCTTCCGCCTCGCCTTCGACGATGGTCAGCTTCGGTTGCGCCGCCAGAATCGCCTGGATCGCCCCGGCATAACGGCGACGATCGGCCTGGACGCGCGGCCCCTGCACCGCCGTGCCCTTGCTCCGGTTGAGCATCCGGTAATGGATCGCACCCTCATCCGCCGCGCGACCGATCAGCCCGTCAAAGGCGTCGACCTCGCGGACGATATGCCCCTTCCCCAATCCGCCGATCGCCGGATTGCAGGACATGGCGCCCAGGCCATGACGATCGAAGGACAAAAGGGCCGTGTGCGCACCCCGGCGCGCAGCCGCCGCAGCGGCCTCGGTTCCCGCGTGACCACCACCGATCACTACGACATCAAACATGCTCTCGCCCTACCGGAATGGCGGCGCAGCGTCAAAGCGATCGATGGTTAACGTTCCACGTGGAACAATCATTTGCCGAGGCAGAAGCGGCCAAAGAGCGCGTCCAGCATCGTCTCCGTCGCACTGACACCAAGCAGGCCGGCAAGCGCCTGTCGTGCCACTCGCAGTTCTTCCGCCATCAGCAAGGCATCCGCCTTGGGGGCGGCCAGCAAGGCCTGGGCCGCCAACCGACACTGATCCTGTTGATGCCGTTTGAAACCGACCGCATCTTCCCGCGGAAGCAGCGACGCCGCCCTCTCCGCCACGGCATGCCATAGGGCCGCGATCGATGCGCCATCATCGCGGCGTACGGCCAGTTGCCGCCCCGCTGGCAGCCCCTCCCGGCCCGGCACATCCGCCCGCGAATGCAGCCAGAGCGCATCCTCGCGTGGGGGCGGCGTGTCGGCCAGCCACAATAGGATGTCCGCCTGGTCGATCGCCTCTTGCGCGCGGGTGATGCCGATCGCCTCGATCACGTCGTCCGTGTCTTCCGCCAGCCCCGCCGTATCGGTCAGCACATAGGCGATGCCGCCGCGCAGCACGCTCGCCTCGATCCGATCGCGGGTGGTGCCGGCGATAGGCGAGACAATCGCGGCCTCGCGCTCGGTCAGCAGGTTGAGCAGCGTCGACTTGCCGCTATTGGGCGGCCCTGCCAGCACGACGCGGATACCGTCATGCAGGCGATCGACCGGCGGCCGATCGACCACCTCCAGCATCGCTTGGGCCAGCCCATCCATCTCGCCCCGAATGCCCGCGAGCGCCGCCGCATCGAGTGGAACATCGTCCTCCTCGGCAAAATCGAGCATGGCTTCGATCGCTGCGGACAGGGTAGCGGTGCGATCCATCCAGCCCCGCAGCGCCTGGCTCACCTGTCCCTCGACCGCACCGATCGCCGCCCGCCGCTGCCGCTCGGTCTGCGCTTCGAGAAGATCGGCCAACCCCTCGGCCTCCGCCAAATCGATTCGACCATGGGTGAGCGCGCGGCGAGTGAACTCCCCCGGTTCGGCGTGGCGCACCCCCGGCTGTGCGGCCAAGGCCCCCTCCACCGCCGCGACGACGGCCCGCCCACCATGACAATGCAGCTCGACCAGATCCTCGCCGGTCGCGGTCGCCGGTCCGGGAAAAGACAGGACCAGCGCCGAATCAAGCGTCTCGCCCGCCGCGTCGCGCAGCCGTCGCAATCCCGCCCTACGGGGCTTGGGCAGCCTCCCCGCCAGCCGCTCGGTCGCCGCAAAGGCTTGGGGTCCACTGACCCGGATCACCGCGATCGCCGCCGGCGGCTGTCCGCTGGATACGGCGAAGATCGTGTCGGCCATGCTCAGCCCTTCTGCCCCTCGAACATGCGGCGCCACATCGCCATGCTCGCCTCGCCCATCGGCACCCAGTTGCGCATCATCGCCTCGACCATTTCGGGCTTCACCCCCGACTCCATCGTGTCGAGCATCATCTGGACATAGCGTTCATGGATCGGCGTCAGATCGGGCAGGCCCATGGCGCGACGCGCTTCCTCGGGCGTGCAGTCGATTTCCACATTCACTTTCATGCGCCATTCTCCATCACGCGACCAAGCGAGGCATAGGGCGTTATGGTCATGTCGACCATCACCGCACAATGTTTCGGTGCGTCCGACAGCAGGAGATCAATGGATATGACCGGGACCAAGACCATCGCCGCCGGACACGGCGAAGGCCAGTTCAACGCCTATTATGCCGAGCCGGAGGGTCAGCCGACCGCCGCGATCATCGTGATCCAGGAGATTTTCGGGATCAACGCCGGCATCCGCCGCAAATGCGACACGCTGGCCGAGGCGGGCTATCTGGCCGTCGCCCCCGATCTTTTCCACAAGATCGCCCCCGGCATCGAGCTGGATCCGGACGTTCCCCACGAAATGCAGCAGGCGCTCGACCTGATGGGACAGTTCGACCAGGACGGCGGCATCCGCGATATCGAGGCGACGATCCAGGCGATCCGCGACGAGCATGGCGCAGACTTCAAGGTCGGCGTGGTCGGCTATTGCCTGGGCGGACGTCTGGCCTTCATGACCGCCGCGCGGACCGATGTGGATGCCAGTGTCGGCTATTATGGCGTCGGCATCGACGGCCTGCTGGATGAGAAACATGCCATCGCCAAGCCGGTGCTGCTCCACATTCCGGAGGAGGATCATTTCGTCGACAAGGATGCGCAGAAGCGGATGCATGAGGGGCTGGACGATCACCCCAAGGTCACGCTGTACGACTATCCCGGCGAGGATCATGGCTTTGCGACCGAATTCGGTCAGCGCCGGTCGGATGAGTCGGCCAAGCTGGCGGACGAACGCACCATGGCGTTCTTCGCGGAACATCTCCGCTGATATGAAAAAGGGGGGGAGCTACTGCTCCCCCCCTTCCCGATTACAACGCCTTGGCCAGTGCCTCGGCAATCAGTTTGCGACTGTTATCCACACCGTACAGCGCGATGAAGCTGCCCATGCGTGGTCCTTGCGCCGATCCCAGCAGCGTCTCGTACAGCGCCTTGAACCAGTCGCGCAGCGACGGGAAGGCGTCGGTCTTGCCGATCTCATAAACGATATTCTGAATGTCCTCGGCACTCGCCCCCGCCGGAAGCTGGCCAAGTTGCGCATCGAGCTGACGCAACGCCTCCGCCTCATGCGACTCGGGCGCGCGGCGCTGGAGCGTGGGTGCGACAAAATCGCGGGCATAGGCCAGTGCATGGTCGATCAGCCGGTCCAGCTCCGGATATTTCTCGGCCGATGCCTCGGGCACATAATTGGCGAGATAGCCCCAGACCTGCTCCTTGCTCGCCTCGCCCATCACCCCGACCAGGTTGAGCAGCAGGCCGAAGGTCACCGGTAGCTCGCCCTGGGGCAGCTTACCGTCATGGATATGATGCACCGGATTGCCCAGCTGCTCCTTGAGCGACTGGTTCGGGTAGTTGGTACGGAACTGCCAATATTCGTCCACCGCGCGTGGGATGACACCCATGTGCAGCTGCTTAGCCTTTTTCGGCTCGCGATAGGCGAAGAAGGCCAGACTCTCCTCCGGCCCATAGGTCAGCCATTGGTCGAGGCTCAGGCCATTGCCCTTGGACTTGGAGATCTTCTCGCCATGTTCGTCGAGGAACATCTCGTAGTTGAAGCCCTCGGGGGGACGGCCGCCGAGGACGCGCGCGATCTTCGACGACTGGGTGACCGAGTCGATCAGGTCCTTGCCCGCCATCTCGTAATCGACGCCCAGCGCGACCCAGCGCATCGCCCAGTCGACCTTCCATTGCAGCTTGGACAGGCCACCCAGCGCCGACTGGACAATCCGCTCGCCCTCATCCTCGAAGGCGATGAGGCCGGCGTCGGCATCGATCACCTCGACCGGCACTTGGAGCACGATCCCCGACTTGGGGCTGATCGGCAGGACGGGCGAATAGGTGGCGCGGCGCTCGGCCCGCAGGGTGGGGAGCATCACATCCTGGATGCCCTGAAAATGGTTGAGCACCAGTCGCAGTGCATCATCGAACCGGCCGGAGGTATAATAGTCGGTCGAGGACGCGAACTCGTAATCAAAGCCATAGCGGTCGAGAAACTGGCGCAGCAGCGCGTTGTTATGCGCGGCGAAGCTGTCGAACTTCTCGAACGGATCGGGCACCTGGGTCAGCGGCTTGCCGAGATGCGCGCGTAGCATTTCTTGGTTCGGCACATTGTCCGGCACCTTGCGCAGCCCGTCCATATCGTCGGAAAAGGCGATCAGCCGGGTCTTCTGATCCGACAGTGCGTGGAAGGCGTTGCGGACCATGGTGGTGCGCAGCACTTCGTTGAAGGTGCCGATATGCGGCAGACCGGAAGGGCCGTAACCGGTTTCGAACAGGATCGCCTCGCCGCCCGGCTTGCCGTCGGGATAGCGTTTGAGGAGCTTGCGAGCTTCCTCATAGGGCCAGGCCTTGGACTCGAGAGCGGTGGAGCGGAGTTCGTCTGTCATGCCATGTCCTCTGGCAAGTCATGCCGAGATGCACAAATGCATTTTGACTCGTATGGTGGTCGAACGGGTGGCCCGAGCTGACAGACTTGTTCCACGTGGAACATGGTGGCGCCAACCTTCCGTCGGTCCATCGCAACGGCGAAGAGAAATAACGGACGCGAACCGGCGCAAATTCCACCGGCCCCGTTGCCATCCTGTTCCCACTCCCCGATATCCAAAGCGTGACTGCGCTGCCCCACCCCGCCCTCCATGCCAGCCATAGCGGTGTGTGGATTTCGACCCAGGGGCAGACTCGTGCCGTATCACGGGGCGAGGCGATCGGGCTGGCATCGGAAACCCCAGTCATCCTGCTCAACGCGCCGCTGATCGGACAGCGGCTGGGCTATGCCGAATTGTCGGGCCTCGACATTCTCGAACTGTTTGCCTTTCTGCGTCCTGCGCGGTTTGCCGTTCCCACGCCCCACGGCCTCGCCCGCGCCTGTGGGTTGCAGCCGCCCCAGAGCGATGCGGATGTTGCCGCCTTCCTCCTGCATGCGACCGAGACCTTGCTTGCCACCCCGGAAGGCGCTTGGCCCGAACGGGAGGGTGCTTGGACTGCCGCGCAAAGTCTGGCGCGGCTGCGTTGGCCCTGGGCACCGCTGATCGGTCCGCGCCTGACCCGCCCCGAACGCAATGAGCGCTGGCTGTTCAGCGCGCTGCCCGAATGGGAGGAGGACGCCCCCCGCCCCGCCCCGCGCACCATCGACCTGCCGCCCGCCGATGCCGAGGATCGCCTGCGTCATCTGACTGGCGAGGGTGCGGAGGAACGCCCCGGCCAGCGCGCCTATGCCGCCGCCATCACCGCCGCCTTCGCGCCGCGTGCGGTGCGCGACACCCCCAATATGGTGCTCGCCGAAGCTGGCACCGGCATCGGCAAAACCCTGGGCTATCTCGCCCCCGCCAGCCTGTGGGCCGAGCGCGCCGGGGGAGCGGTGTGGATTTCGACCTATACCAAGGCGCTACAACGCCAGTTGAGCGGTGAGACCGCGCGCATCTTCCCCGACGCAGTGCTGCGCAAGGAACGGGTCGTCACCCGCAAGGGGCGCGAGAATTATCTATGCCTGCTCAATCTGGAGGACGCGCTACAAGGTGGGTTCGCTGGACGCGCCGCGGTGCTGGCGCAGCTGGTCGCGCGCTGGGCCGCCTATAGCAGCGATGGCGATATGGTCGGGGGTGACCTCCCCGGCTGGCTGACGACGCTGTTCCGCCGGAATGGCTCGGCGGCGCTGACCGACCGGCGGGGCGAGTGCGTCTATGCGGGATGCCCCCATTACCGGAAATGCTTCATCGAACGCGCCGCGCGGGCTTCCGTGCAGGCGGATATCGTCATCGCCAACCATGCGCTGGTCATGGTCAACGCCGCGCGCGGACGCGAGACGCAAACGCGGCCGACCCGTTACGTGTTCGACGAAGGCCATCATCTGTTCGATGCAGCGGACTCGATGTTCGCGACCGCACTGACCGGTGCGGAGACGATCGAGCTGCGCCGCTGGATTCTCGGCCCCGAAGCCGGATCGCGGGGACGCCGCCGGGGGCTTGCCGCGCGATTGTCCGATGTCGCCAGCTATGACGAGGGCGGCAACCGCGCAATCGGCGATGCGGTGCAGGCCGCGCACGCGCTGGCGAGCGAAGGCTGGCTCGGCCGATTGGCGGAGGGGCAGCCCTTCGGTCCGATCGAGACGTTGCTCGCGGCGGTGCGCGGCCTCGCCTTTGCCCGCGCTGAGCAACCGGGTGACGCGGGCTATGGCCTGGAGACCGAACTCGCCGATCCCTCGCCCGAGTTGATCGACGCCGCCGGCCCCGCCGCCCATGCGCTCGACGCGCTGCTCCGTCCGCTGGTCACGCTGGGCCAGCGGCTGGAGGCGGTGCTGCACGAAGCCCCCGACTGGCTCGACGGCCCGGCCCGCGCGCGGGTGGAAGGCGCCATCGCCTCGCTCGGCTGGCGCGCGGAGACGGTGGGCGCCTGGCTGTCGCTGCTCGCGCGGATTGGCGGGCCGGTCGATCCCGATTTTGTCGACTGGCTCGCGGTCGACCGTGTCGAGGGGCGCGAGTACGATATCGGGCTGCATCGCCATTGGCTCGACCCCACTCGGCCTTTCGCCGAGATCGTCCTGAAGCCCGCGCATGGTGCGCTGGTCACCTCGGCCACCTTGCGCGCCGGTGGCGACTGGGACATAGCGGAGGCCCGCACCGGCGCCCCGCATCTGGCACGCGGCCCCGCCCATTTTGTCGCCCCCAGCCCCTTCGACTATCCCGAGCGAGCTGAAGTTCTAATCGTCACCAATGTGAAGCGCGGCGACATTCCCCAACTCGCCAATGCCTATGCGCGGCTGATCGGCGCGGCCAAGGGCGGGACGCTCGGGCTGTTCACCGCGATTCGGCGGTTGCGCGGCGTGCATGGCCGGATCGCCGACCGGCTGGCACGCGACGGACTGGCGCTGCACGCCCAGCATGTCGATCCAATCGATACCGGCACGCTGGTGGATATCTTCCGTGACGATCCGTCCGCCTCGCTGCTTGGCACTGATGCGTTGCGTGACGGTGTCGACGTCCCCGGCTCCTCGCTGCGGTTGGTGGTGATGGAGGGCGTGCCCTGGCCCAAGCCAACCGTGCTGCATGCCGCACGCAAGCTGGCGGGAGGCGGCAGTGCCTATGACGATCGCATCGTCCGTGCGCGCCTGGCCCAGGCCTTTGGCCGATTGATCCGGCGCGCCGATGATCGCGGCGCGTTCGTGCTGCTGTCGGCCGCCATGCCCTCGCGGCTGCTCGACGCCTTCCCCCCCGGCGTTGCGATTGCGCGGGTGACGCTTGACGAAGCGGTCACACGGGTTGCGGCGCGGCTTTCCTCGGACGCCGCAATCGGGCATGGATCGAACCCACATCTGCCAGCCGCCGCGACGGAGACTCCGGACCGATGAAGACGCTGACGCTGCTTCGCCACGCCAAATCGAGTTGGGATGATCCCGTGGCCCGGGATTTCGATCGCCCGCTCAATGCCAAGGGGCGTCGCGCCGCCGCGATGATCGGCCGTCAGCTCAAATCGCTCGACATGCGGTTCGATCATATCCTCGCCTCCCCCGCCATACGAGTCATCGAAACGCTGGACGAGGTGTGGGGCGGCTATGGGCGTCGGCTGGAGCCGGTGTGGGACAAGGCGATGTACCTCGCCTCGGGCGTCAGCCTGCTCGATCTGGTCCAGACCCTGCCCGATGATGCGGAGCATGTGCTGATGGTCGGGCATAATCCGGGTCTGGAGGATTTGACGCTCGATCTGACGATGGACGGCGAGTTGCGCGAACGGGTGGAGGATAAATATCCCACCGCCACGGTGGCGCAGATGACACTGCCCATCGATCGCTGGGCAGAGGCAAAATCGAACAGCGCGACCCTGGTGGCCTTCATCCGCCCGCGCGACCTGGACCCGACTCTGGGTCCCGACACACCCTGACTTTTCCACAGTCTTGATCGCTGAGAACGGCCGGCACGAGCCGATCCTGAAGGCATTTCCTATGACGAACAGGTGTCGATAACTCTGTTCAATCTAATGGCGAAAACGCTGTCCAGGCTGTTGATAAGGTCGTGGGGAAAAGGTGGTGAGTTGCGATCCAAATATTCGCACGTCACAACCTTCAGATCAATAGATTATCCTTATTTATCAGGTTTTTAATACCGTATCGAACCTGTGGATAATACTCTCAAAGGCGTGGATAACTCACCCCTTCCCTTCCAGCTTGGCCTTCAGCCCGGCGAGCGCGCCGAAGGGCCCCGCTTCCTCCTCGCTAATGACGCCGGCTTTCTTCAATGCCGCCGCCGCATTCGGGCTGCGCGGAAAGGGATCGAGCGCCAGCGCCATGGTTTCCGCCGCCGCCTCGCCCAGGTCGATCGCGCCGCCCTCGATCTCGATCGTGTCGAGCGTATCGCCGGACAGTTCGATCTCGTCATCCGCGCCGTGCGCCGCCGGTTCGACGAAGCGCAACGCCACCGGCTCGTCGATCGCCGCGGGGACGGGTTCACCCGTGACCGAGCAGGGCTGAACCACCGCACTGCGCACTTTGCCGGTCACCAGGATGCCGGCCGCGTCGCGGCGCACGATCAGATCGGCCTGGAGCCGATCGATCGACAGCAGGCCGAAGCGCTCGGCCAGCGCCGCACGTTCGACCGCATCCGCCTCGATTGCGACCGGTTTTTCACGCTCGCCGATCGTGTCGATCTTTTCGGGGCGGCTCCATTCGGGGGTCACGGCAATTCTCCAGTCATCAATCGGGCCAGCGGTATCGCCGCCAGCTGTTCGTGCAACGCGGTCAACGCCCGACGGACATGACCGACCGCATCGGGTTCGGCTGGCGCCACGCCGCGATACAGGTTGCGCAGCAGCGCGGCATCCAGCAGCGCGGGTTCCTCGGCCACCAGCGCCTCGCGATAGGCGGTCAGGCGACCGCCCAGCATCGCCATCATCCGGCCGATATGCTTGCCGACGACGATGTCGCCAATCCCCAGCTCGCGCAACTGCCCATCCATATCGGTGACGAACCGCTCGGTCAGCCGTGCGGCCGTCTTAGCACCCTCTGAATTCGCCTCCAGCCGGATCAGCACCAGCGACAGGACCGCCGCGATCATGTCGAACCGGCCATCGACCGTGTCGGGCACCGCACCGTCCAGATACCAGTGCGGCTGGCGCGCGCGCAACACCACGGCATTGTAGAGCGGCAGCACGGCGTCGCCATCTCGCCCGAAATAGCGTGCCGTCATCCGCTTCAGCCAGCTTTCGGCCATCCGCCCCTCCCTCTTCGCGCAGCCGTCCACCGCGCTGACGCTTGTATGCGCCTTTCCCTTGGCATATCGAGGGGGCGACGGTCGAGCCGATCGATCGCCTGTTTGCCTGCCTGTGCGGCCCCATGTGGCCCGGAGATGATGATGAGCGTTTCTTCCACCCGGCTTGCCGTTCTCGGGCTGGGCCTGGCCATGGCTGCCGCCGCCTGCACGCCGCTGCGCTCGCATCAGGGATATGTCGTCGACACCGATCTCGTCAACGCGATCCAACCGGGCGTCGACAACCGCCAGTCGGTGCTCCAGACCTTGGGCACGCCGACCATCACCAGCCAGTTCAATGGCGGCGACTGGTATTATGTGGCGCGCGACAGCCGCAATCTGGGCTTCAACCTGCCGCACCCGGTGTCGCAGATCACGCTGCAGATCAGCTTCGATCCGGCCGGCAACGTCACCGCGATCCGCCGTTCCGGCGTCGATCAGGTCGCCGACATCTCGCCCTATGGCAAGACGACGCCGACGCTGGGCCGCTCGCGCGGCTTCTTCCAAGATCTGTTCGGCAATATCGGCGCGGTCGGTGCACCGGGTGCCGGCGCCGGTGCGCCGGGCACGGGTGGCGGCGGCGGTCGTACTCGTCCGTAAGGGCCCGGGCCCCAACCCCACCTCCGTTCGCGCTGAGCGAAGTCGAAGCGCACGCCCCACTCTCTGCCACGGATTCCCTTGGCCTTCGACTTCGCTCAGGCTGAACGGGGTTTAGGGTGAACAGGATGCGGGCCCCGTTTGGCCGCGTCGCCTGATAAGCAACGACGCGGCCGTGCCGTGCTTGGACCGGCACGATCCCGAAAGGGGGTGGGATCGCGAGCGCAAACGCCCCAAAACGAGAATGGGTTCGCAAGCGGGCCTATTTCCCGCCGGCGAACCCATAATGGCCCGATATCGCTATCGCGGCGGGGGGCGAGGCCCCCTGCTCTTACTGGTTCCCCCTGGCCTTACTGATTCATCGAGTCGAAGAAATCCTCGTTGGTCTTCGAGTTCTTCATCTTGTCGAGCAGGAACTCCATCGAGTCGATCGTGCCCATCTGCATGAGGATGCGGCGCAGCACCCACATCTTGGACAGCTTGTCCTTCTCGACCAGCAGCTCCTCCTTGCGGGTGCCGGACTTGCCGACATCCATCGCCGGGAAGATGCGCTTGTCGGCCACCTTGCGGTCGAGGACGATTTCCGAGTTGCCGGTGCCCTTGAATTCTTCGAAGATGACTTCGTCCATGCGGCTGCCCGTGTCGATCAGCGCGGTGGCGATGATCGAGAGCGAACCGCCCTCCTCGATGTTGCGCGCCGCACCGAAGAAGCGCTTCGGCCGCTGGAGCGCATTGGCGTCGACACCGCCGGTCAGCACCTTGCCCGAGGACGGGACCACGGTGTTGTAGGCGCGGCCGAGGCGGGTGATCGAGTCGAGCAGGATGACGACATCCTTCTTATGCTCGACCAGGCGCTTGGCCTTTTCGATCACCATCTCGGCGACCTGGACGTGGCGCTGCGCCGGTTCGTCGAAGGTCGACGACACGACCTCGCCGCGCACCGAGCGCTGCATGTCGGTGACTTCTTCCGGACGCTCGTCGATGAGGAGGACGATCAGGAAGACTTCGGGGTGGTTGTCGGTGATCGCCTTGGCGATGTTTTGCAACATCACCGTCTTACCCACGCGCGGCGGCGCGACGATCAGCGTACGCTGGCCCTTGCCCTGGGGCGAGACGATGTCGATGACGCGCGCCGACTTGTCCTTCTGGGTCGGGTCGGCCGGGTCGAGAATCAGCTTCTGCTCGGGGTAGAGCGGGGTGAGGTTGTCGAAATTGACGCGGTGACGGACCGCCTCGGGATCGTCGAAATTGACGGATGTAAGCTTGGTCAGCGCGAAATAGCGCTCGCCGTCCTTGGGCGCGCGGATCTCGCCTTCCACCGTATCGCCGGTGCGCAGGCCGTGCTTGCGGACCTGGTTGGGCGAAACATAGATGTCGTCCGGTCCGGCGAGATAATTCGCTTCCGGCGAACGCAGGAAGCCGAAGCCGTCGGGCAGCACCTCGATCGTGCCGAGACCCATGATCTGGTCGCCCTGCTCCGCCTGCTCCTTCAGGATGGCGAACAACAGGTCCTGCTTGCGCAGCGTCGACGCGCTCTCGACCCCCAATTCCTCGGCCAGCTGGACGAGGTCGGCGGGGGTTTTCTTCTTCAGGTCTTTCAGATGCATGATCGGTCCGGATGGTCGGAGGGCGTCGGTCGGCGAGGATCGCGGCGAAACGAGGCTGTCGATAAGGAAGCGTACCCGACGCGAGGACCGCGCCGTACGAGCCCCGAGTTAGGATTCGGGGTGCCCCAAGTCAATGGGGAATGGAGACGCGACCAGCCGTCGCGTCCCCGATGCAGGATCAGAAGGGTTTGATCACCACCAGCACGACGATGATCGTCGCGGCCAATGCGGGGACTTCGTTGATCATGCGCAGCTGCTTGCCGGTCAATTTGGTCTCACCGCGCGCCAGCTTCTTCGAATAGCCGACCATCCAGCCATGATAGCCGCTGAGCAGCAGCACGAAGAACAACTTGGCGTGAAGCCAGCCCAGCCCCGGCACACCCGAAAACAACCCAAGCGAGGCGGCCAGCAACAGCCCCAATACCCATACCGCGATCATCGCCGGCGTCAGGATGATGCTCCGCAGCTTGCCCTCGCGCTCGACCCAGCGCGCGGCATCCGTGGCATCGCCCGCGACCAGCGCCTCCTGATGATAGACCAGATAGCGTGGCATCATGAACAGCCCCGCCATCCAGAAGATCACGAAGATGATATGCGCCGCCTTAACCCATTCATAGGCGGCCCCCAGCAATCCGATCATGCATGCCTCCGTACGCGGGCGATCAGATGCTCGACATGCGCGATCGGCGTGTCGGGCAGGATGCCATGGCCCAGGTTGAAGATATGGGGACGCGCGGTGAAGGCCGCGAGGATACGATCCACCGCACTGTCCAGCGCCTCGCCGCCTGCGATGAGCGCCAAGGGATCGAGATTGCCCTGCACCGGCAGATCCTTGGGCAGATGGGTGTCGGCCCAGACCGGATCGACCGTCTCGTCGAGCCCAACCGCGTCCACCCCCGTCTCGCGCGCATAAGCGGGCAGCTTGCCGCCAGCGCCCTTGGGGAAGCCGATCACCGGCACGCCGGGACAGCGCGCGCGAAAACCCTCCACGATCGCGGCATTGGGGGCGATCACCCAGCGTTCGAATTGCGCGGGGCTCAGCGAACCGGCCCAGCTGTCGAACAACTGCACCGCCTCGACCCCGTTCGCCACCTGCCCGGCGAGATAGTCGATGGTCATCTCAACGATCGCCTCGATGATCGCCCCGAAACCTTCGGGATCGGCATAGGCGAAGCGCCGCGTCTCGCCCTGGTCCTTCGATCCCTGGCCGGCGACCATATAGGTGGCGACCGTCCAGGGAGAGCCCGCAAAGCCCAGAAAGCTGGTCTGGGAGGGCAATTGCGCCTTCACCCGCGCCACGGTCGCATAAACGGGATCGAGCCGCTCAGGGGCCCGCTGAAGGGCATTCAGCGCATGATCGACCAGCGCAGGCGCCAGACGCGGCCCCTCCCCCGCCCCGAAGCTCAGATCCTGACCCAGCGCCCAGGGAACCATGAGGATGTCGGAGAACAGGATCGCGCCGTCGAAACCGAACCGGCGGATCGGCTGTACCGTCACCTCGGCCGCCGCGTCCGGATCGGTGGCTAAGGCCAGGAAGCCGCCCTTCTGTGCCCGGAGTTCGCGATACTCCGGCAGATAGCGTCCGGCCTGTCGCATGAGCCACATGGGCGGTGTCGCCTGCCGCTCTCCGTTCAGCACGGCAAGCAGGGGTTTTCGAATCGAAACGTCGGTCAGGGGACCCCCCTTCTTCTATCTAAGAAGATTCTAAAGATGAGTTGTTGAAGTGGTTGGCACGTTGGTTGTCGGGATTATGCGGCTCTCCCCGATATGCCAACACGTTGACTCATGGGGAATCGCCGATTCAACGGGATTCGGATTCATGACCCCCGTAACTCACAGACTGTGGAAAAGAATCGGGCCTGTGAGATTCATTGTGGACGAATCATCGGTTATCCACGCGCCTCCCCCCGCTTGGCCGGCCTGCCGAGTTACGCTACCGATTCTTCCCATGTTATCCACAGAGTCATTCCGTTGCCGATGACGACACGGCTCCACCTCCACCTTTTGTCCGATTCCACGGGCGAGACGCTGGAGAACATCGCCAAGGCGGCGCTGGCCCAATATGACGATGTGGAAACCGTCCGGCATTTCTGGCCGATGGTCCGCACCGAAAGCCATTTGGAGCGGATCCTTCAGGAGATCGCGCAGAATCCGGGGCTGGTGATCTACACGCTGGTCAACCCGACGACCCGGCGGGTGCTGGAGAGCCGCTGCCATGCGCTGGGCCTGCCGACGGTGGCGCCGCTCGACCCGGTCAATGCCGCGCTGTCGGGGCTGCTCGGCGTCCAGGCCAAGATGCGCCCCGGTCGCCAACACGTGCTCGACGCCGCCTATTTCGCGCGGGTCGATGCGATCCAGTTCACCATCGCGCATGATGACGGCATCGCCTGGGAGGAATGGGAAGAGGCCGATATCGTGCTGGCCGGGGTCAGCCGTTCGTCCAAGACGCCGACCTCCATCTATCTCGCCAATCGCGGGTACAAGACCGCCAACATCCCCATCGTCGTCGAAAGCCCCCCGCCCCCGTTCCTGTTCAGCTTGAAAAAGCCGCTGGTCGTCGGGCTGACCACCAGCGCCGATCGGCTGATCGCGATCCGGCGCAACCGCCTGCTCTCGCTCAACCAGGCGCCCGACACCGATTATGTCGAGCAGGAGGCGGTGAACCGCGAACTCACCTATGCGCGGCGGATGTTCGCCGACAATGACTGGCCGGTGATCGACGTCACCCGCCGCTCGATCGAGGAAACGGCGGCGGCGATCATCTCGCTCGTCAATCAAAGAAGGTCCGACCCATGATCATCCTCGCCTCGCAAAGCGCCTCGCGTCGGGCGATGCTCGACGCCGCCGGCGTGGCCTATGAAGCCCTGCCCGCGCGGGTCGATGAAGCCGGCGTCAAGGCGGCGATGGCGGGCGCCTCGCCCCGCGACCTGTCCGACGCGCTGGCCGAGATGAAGGCGGTGAAGGTGTCGGCGGGTGCCGGGCCGGTACCGGTGCTGGGATCGGATTCGATCGTGGCGCTCGCCGACGGCACGCTGCTCGACAAGCCCGAAAGCCGCGAACAGGCGGCCGATCATCTGACCCGGATGAGCGGCGGGAGCCACGAATTGTGGAGCGCCGCCGTCATCGCCGAGCATGGCCGCCCCGTCTGGCGGCATGTCGAGCGGGCGAAACTCCATGTCCGGCCGCTCTCGCCGGCGTTCATCGATTCCTATCTGGCAAAGGAATGGCCCGCCCTATCGGGCTGCGTCGGCTGTTTCCGGATCGAGGGTCCGGGCGTCCAGCTCTTCTCGCGGATCGAGGGGAGCCATTTCACCATTCTCGGCATGCCGCTGCTCCCCATATTGGGCTATTTGCGCGAGCGCGGCTGGATGCCCGCCTGACAGGAATTATCATGACCAAGCCCTATGCACCCCTCCCTTATGCCGAGGTGATTGGCGACCCGATCAGCCATTCCAAATCGCCGCTCATCCACAATTTCTGGGCCAAAGCGCTCGGCCTCGATGTCGATTACCGCGCCGTCCACGTCACGCCCGAGGGGCTTGCCGCCTATTTCGCCGAGCGTAAGGCGGACCCGAACTGGCGTGGCTGCAACATCACCGTGCCGCACAAGGTGGAGGCGCTGGCGCATGTCGAGGATCGTGGCGACGTCCGCGCGACGATCGGCGCGATCAACACCGTGATCCGCGCCGAGGATGGCGCACTGGTCGGTACCAACACCGATGCGGCGGGCTTCTATGCCCCGCTCAGCGGGCTCGATCTGGCGGGCCAGCCGGTGACGGTGATCGGGGCAGGGGGTGCGGCGCGCGCCATCCTGTTCGCGCTGTCGCGGATGAGCGTCGGCCCGGTCACTGTGTTCAACCGCAATGTGCTCAAGGGCGCAGCCCTGCTCTCCTCCTTCAAGCTGAAGGGCCAGGCCTTGCCGAT
Organism: Sphingomonas paucimobilis NBRC 13935; assembly: GCF_000739895.2. Taxonomy (GTDB): domain Bacteria; phylum Pseudomonadota; class Alphaproteobacteria; order Sphingomonadales; family Sphingomonadaceae; genus Sphingomonas; species Sphingomonas paucimobilis. The sequence goes on along the minus strand of NZ_BBJS01000055.1, from coordinate 55,394 downwards.
CGGGGCGGCGGTTCCGCCCTCGGCGCTGGTGGTCAACGCGACCAGCCTGGGCATGACCGGCCAGCCGCCGCTCGACCTCGACCTGTCCGCCTTGCCGGAGGACGCACTGGTCTATGACATCGTCTATGCCCCGCTGGAAACCGGGTTGCTGGCGGCGGCACGGGCGCGCGATCTCGACACGATCGACGGGCTGGAGATGCTGATCGGCCAGGCGGCGGTGGCGTTCGAACTGTTCTTCGGCGCCGAGCCGCCGCGCGACCGTGACGAGGAATTACGGAGCATCCTGCTCGGATGATCGTGCTGGGGCTCACCGGCTCGATCGGCATGGGCAAATCGACCGTCGCGCAGATGTTTCGCGACGAAGGCGTGCCGGTGTTCGATGCCGATGCCTGTGTGCATCAGCTGCAGGGATCGGGCGGGCGGCTGGTGTCCGCGATCGAATCGGCCTTTCCCGGCACCACCGGCCCTGCGGGGGTGAATCGCGCCGCGCTGGGTCAGGCGGTGCTGGGCGATGATGCGGCGATGCGGCGGCTGGAGAGAATCATTCATCCGGCCGTCCAGGCGGAACGCGCCGCCTTCCTCGACTCGCATGCCGACTCTCCCCTGGTCGTTGTCGACGTGCCCTTATTGTTCGAGACGGGCGGGTATAAGGCTGTGGATAAAGTGTTGGTGGTATCAGCAGAACCCGCCGTGCAGGAGGCGCGGGTGTTGGCAAGGCCGGGCATGACGCGGGAGAAATTTGCCGCGATTCTAAGGCGTCAGCTGCCCGATGCCGAAAAGCGCGCCTGCGCCGATCATGTCATCGCGACCGATATTCCCTTGGACGAAACAAAGGCGGCGGTTCAGCGGCTGATCGCTTGCATGCGGGGCAGCGAAGGCCGATAGTCCTCTTATGAGAGAGATCGTTTTCGACACCGAAACGACAGGGTTCAAATTTTCGGAAGGCGACCGGCTGGTCGAAATCGGCTGTGTCGAACTGGTCAACCGGGTCGAGACCGGGCGCACCTATCACGCCTATTTCAACCCCGAACGGTCGATGCCCGCCGAGGCCCAGGCCGTGCACGGGCTGTCCGACGCGTTTCTGAAGGACAAGCCGGTCTTTGCCGAGGGCGTGGCCGAGTTTCTGGATTTCATCGGCGACGCGCCGCTGATCGCGCATAATGCGACCTTCGACTTCGGCTTCATCAATGGCGAGCTGGGCGCGCTGGGCTTTCCGCATGTCTGCGAAAAGACGCGGATGGTCGACACGCTGGCGATCGCGCGCAGCAAGCATCCGGGTGCCAAGCACACGCTCGATGCGCTCTGCTCGCGCTATGGCATCGATCGCTCGCACCGCGTGCTCCACGGCGCGCTTCTCGACGCGCAGCTCCTGGCCCAGGTCTATGTCGAGCTGATGGGCGGGCGGCAGATCGGCCTGGGTCTGCTCGCCGATGATGCAGGGCAGGGGACGCAGACGATCACCGTCACGCGCGCGCCTGCAATCGTGCGCCCGCCACGGGTTTTCCGCCCCAGCGATGCGGAACTTGCCGCGCATGCCGCGTTTCTAAAGGGGATCGCCGATCCGATTTGGGGGGCCGAGGCGTCCGGTTGACGCCACGGGACAGGCCAAAAGGACCGTCCCAGTCGAGTAGTTGAGGAGAAAGTGATGGATATCCGGATTTCTGGTCATCAGGTCGAAACGGGCGACGCACTGCGGACCCATGTGACGGACCGGCTTCAGGGTATCGCCGAGAAATATTTCGCCCGCGCCATCTCGTCCGAGGTGACCTTCGGCAAGGGTCCGCACGATATCGGTTTCAAATGCGATATCGTGATGCACGTGACCCGGGGCCTCGTCCTGAAGGGCCGCCATGATGCGCAGGATGCGCATCTTTCCTTCGACGGTGCTGCCACCAAGATCGAAAAGCAGCTCCGCCGTTATTCCCGCCGCCTTAAGGACCGCAATGCGGGCCAGGCGATCGAACTGGCCGAGGCGGGCGCCTATGATGCGGGCTATACCCTGTTCGCCGAGCAGATTGATGAAGACGAGGCGGGCGATGCACCGCTGATCATTGCCGAAACCCGCGTCGATATTCCCGATGCCAGCGTGTCGGATGCGGTGATGATGCTCGATCTGCGCAATACCGCAGCGCTATTGTTCAAGAATTCGGGCACCGGCTCGTACAACATGGTCTATCGCCGGGGCGACGGAACCATCGGGTGGGTTGAACCACAACGGGGCGCTTCGGAAGTATAAGCCCTATCGTTCTTCCGCGCAGGCCGCTATTGGCGCGGCTTGCGCGGGGGCGCATCGGATAACGAGCATGAATGATTTCAGCGACCTGTTGCGCCACGATACGGTGCTGGCCGGCGTTTCGGCGGCCAACAAGAAATTGCTGTTCCAGACCATCGCTTCGGCGGCGGCTCGCGTGGCGGAGCAGGACGCCAAGACCCTGGCCGATGTCCTGATCGAGCGCGAGAAGCTGGGTTCGACCGGTTTCGGCGGCGGCATCGCCATCCCGCACGGCAAGGTGCCGGGGTTGAAGCAGATCGTCGGTGTCTTCGTGCGTCTGGCCCAACCGGTCGATTTCCAGGCGGTCGACGACATGCCGGTCGATCTGGTCTTTGCGATGTTCTCGCCCGCCGATGCCGGCTCGGCGCATTTGAAGGCACTGGCGCGGGTATCGCGGCGGCTGCGCGACAAGGGCTTTGTCACCAAGCTGCGCGGCGCCGGTTCGCCCGACGCGATCTGGGCCTTGCTGACCCAGGACGAGGCGCGTGACGCGGCCTGAAGGCGAGGCGGCGCATTTCCGGGCCCTCGAGGCGCTGTATGCCGAGGCGCCGATCAACCGGCTGTTCGACTCGACGCTGGAAATTCCCGAGACGGGCGTCGCACGCATCCGTTTCCAAGTCGACGAACGCCATTATCATGCCGCCAGTGCCGCGCACGGTACGAGCTATTTCAAGATGCTCGACGATGCAGCCTTCTATGCCTGCAACAGCCTGGTCACCGATCGCTTCCTCCTGACCACCCAGTTCAACCTGCTGCTCACCCGCCCGATGAAGGCGGGCGCGGTGGTGGCGGAGGGGCGCTGGGTCAGCGGGCGGCGGCGGGTGTTCGTCGCCGATGCGCGGTTGATCGATGCGAGCGGCGAGGAAGTCGCGCGCGGCACCGGCACCTTCATGCGCTCGCAGATCGCGCTGGCCGGGCTGCCCGGTTATCGGACCGCCTGACGCCATGGACGGCCGTCTTCCCAGCGGCATGCTGGTCACCGCGTTGTTGCGCCGGATGAACGATAGCGGCGGCATGGGCATGGTGCTGGCTAAGGGCGATCCGCAGGGTGGCGGCATCCTGGTGATCGTGATCGATGCCGATCGGCGCGAGCGTGTGCTGGAGCGGGGTCTCGGTCTGGACGGCCGAACCGTGCTGATCGATTCGACCCCTGCAAACGATATTTTAGGCTATTGGCAGCGGCGCCGCGCACGCGATCCCGATCTATGGGTGATCGAACTGGATGGCGCTGCGGCAGAACGCTTCGCCGCTGAAACGATCCTGCAACATTGACGAACGCGGCCGGATCGGCCACGAGCGCCCCGTCTTAAATTCGCGTTGTGCTTATCGGGTGCGATCCGATCGGTTACGCAGTCGGGGGGAAGCCCGGACGAGCGCCTTTCCGGCAATGCTCGGGTCCGTGATCCAACCGCATGTCTGTTTGTATGGATGACGGTTTTCAAGCGAGTCGCGGCGTCTGCGGCCATGGCTCTTTCTTTGGCGGGTCTTCTCGCCACCAGCACCCCGAGCTTGGCGACCAATACCGCCAGCGGTGCTGTCCCAGCCACCATGATGGCTGTTTCCGGAATCAACGCCGCCGATCTGGCGATGGTTCCCCAGAGCGCCCGGGCCACCATGTCCGCGCTTCCCAATTTTTCCCAGGTTTCCGAAACGCCTCAGGCTTTTGAATCGGATGAGGACGGCGAGTATGAATCGCTGGCCGATGCCGTGGCCGCCCAGGACGACATCGCGTCGAGCGAAGAGCTTCGCTGTCTGGCCGGTGCGATCTATTTCGAATCCCAGGGCGAACCGCTCACCGGCCAGCTGGCCGTCGCCCAGGTGATCCTGAACCGCACCAAATCGGGCCGTTTCCCGACCGGCGTGTGCGACGTCATCAAGCAGCGTGGCCAGTTCAGTTTCGTTCGCCACGGCCAGATTCCCTCGGTCAGCCCGTCGCGCAGCGCCTATCGTACCGCCGTCGCGGTGGCGAAGGTCGCCTTGGCTGAAGCGTGGGACGGTCCGGCCGGCAAGGCGCTGTTCTTCAACACGCCCGGCAATCGCCCGGGCGTGCGCGTGCAGAAGGTCGCTGCGATCGGCAATCACATCTTCTATCGCTGATGGCATCGGTCCCGCTATTGGCGGGGCTTTGCGTTTGTTCGTCAAATGTTCTAAGCGGGTGGCATGTTGGACATGCCGCCCGCTTCGTGTGTCGAGGACCCCAGCTCTCCGCTTTGCGCCGCCGATGTCGCGCGCGGCGTCACGCGGATGCTGCTCCGCCACGATCTGATCACCATTCCCGAAGTCCCGTTGGAAGGCGGCCGCCGCGCCGACCTGATGGCGCTGGATGCGCGGGGGAATATCGTGGTGGTGGAGATCAAGGTGTCGCGCGCCGATATGCTCGGCGACGGCAAATGGCCCGATTATCTGGCGCATTGCGACCGCTTCTACTGGGCGGTGCCGGCGGGGTTCGACTGGTCGCCGCTGGAAAGCGCGGCTTTTCTCCCTGAGCGGACCGGGATCATCGTCGCCGATCGCTACGACGCCGCGATCGTGCGCGAGGCGCATAGCGTGCCGCTCCCGGCGCATGTGCGGAAAAAGGCGACGCTGAACTTTGCGCGGCGGGCGGGGCGGCGGATGATCGGGCTGACCGATCCGGATGCGGGGATGTGAAGATGGTGGGCCCGGCAGGACTCGAACCGGCAATTTAGCGGTTTGAATAAGGTTTCCCTTGGCCTTCGACTGCGCTCAGGCTGAACGGAGGTTGGTATAAGCCCGAGTTCCCCCAAACGCCGTTCAGCCTGAGCGAAGTCGAAGGCCACGACCCTCACCGCGTCAGAATCAACGTCACGATCGACTGCGGCGGTGCGACCTCGCCCGCCATCACCGCCGCCTTGTGCATGGCATCGGTCACGATCATCTGCCGTCGCCAAGGCCCCGGCACCGCGACGCTCAGCGGTCGCGGTGACAGGCCCGGATTGACGTGCACGAGCACCAGCCGCCGTCCATCGGGCGACAATGCCCCTACCGTGTCCATGTCATCCACAGGCACCAGCCGATCGCCCGGGCGGATGTACCGGCTGAACTGCGCTATCGCCCAATATTTGCCGGTGACATGGATCGCATGGGGCTTGTCCACCGCGCCTTGCAGATCGGCCTTGACGATGCCCCAGTTGGAACCCTTCTGGCCGCCGCGTGCGCTCAGATCCTCGACCGCCTGCCAGAAGACCCAGGCGGCGGGCTCCAGCCGCTTGAGATCACCGACCACATGCTCGGCAAAGGCCAGCGGCGTCGCCATGCCGGTGAAATCCTCCGGATCCTTGGACAGCGGCGTATCATTCTCGCTCATCCACAGCCGGATGCCCGAGGCGCGAGCGATGTCGCGCACCGCCGTCTGGTGGACGGTGCCATAGCTATGGACGTTCAACTGCCCGATTGCCCCGCGCGTGGCCGGCGGATAGGCGGCCCAGTCCTCGACGAACAGGTGGGAGGCGGTTTCATCCGGTGCGGCGATCACCGTCGCGAGCCGCGCGGCCTTGAGCGCGGCGGCGGTGGCGTCGATCATCTGCGCCTGGCGGGCGGGGGACCAATGCGCGCCCTCCTGCGTGTTGGCGGCGAACCAGTAATCGGTGTTGGGCTCGTTGACCGGCGACAGGGTGCGGAAGGTGATGCGATGCCGCCGCTGCAACTCGTCGGTGACCCGGACCAGATAATCGGCAAAGGCCTTTTCCTGGCCGGGGCGCAGATTGTCGTCGGTGCCCTTTTCCGCCCCCGATACCCGACCGCTGACCGTCATGAACCAGGGGGGCGAGTTGGAGAAGGCCTCGAAGATCGGCTGCTTCACCCGCTTGGTGATCGCATCCAGCCACCAGCGCTGGTTGGCGTCCTGGCTCCAGTCCCAATGCCGGGGATTGTCGGCGCGCCACCAGTCCTTGCCGCTCACCCCCGCCGGCTGCCGCCAGAAACCGGGCACGGCGCGCCCGACCTTCATATAAGGCGGCGTGTCGGCGGCATTGCCCCCGCCGATATTGTAGCGGGCGATCGTCCAGCCCAGGCCGTCGGCGCCATAGAAGAGATCCGCCAGCCGCGTCCGCTCCGCCTCGGGCCAGCCGCCGGTGACATGCGCGAACCAGGCGAGCGCGGTGCCCCATCCTTCGAAGACGGTCGCGGGGCGATCGATCGCCGGTCGCAGGGTCACCGGTACCGGCCGCTCGACGGGAGCAGAGGGCTGGGCGACCGGAGCCTGCGCCACCGCCGCGCCGCCCAGGGTCAGCCCCGCGATGGCGGTCAGTGTGCGCCAATGACGGCCGATCCCGGCGGAAGTCCGATTGCGCCCCATCCATCCTTCTCCCTGCCAAGCGCGCTTGGGCGTCGCCAAACGTCAGACTATAATCGCAGGTCGGATCGCGCCGTCAATCCGCCGAACATGATGGAATGGCCTGTCATTCGCCAAGCCGAGGCCGGCCCTCTCGCGTTAATTTGCCCTTGTGACGGAAAATTCATCTGCCTATAAATCAGACAAAAGATCGGCGGTCTCGTGCAGGATCGTGGACAGGATAAGGGGATGGGCGATGAAGTGGCAATGGATGACCGGTGCGGCCGCGATCGGGCTGGCGGCGGCGGCTTCCGCGCAGGATTCGGGCCCGCGCGTCGCAGCGGTCCAGGTCGATCCCAGCCGCCCGGAATGGGAAAATCCCGCGATCAACGCCCGTGGCACCCGGCCTGCGACCGCCACCGCCTTTCCCTATGAAAGCCGCGCGCTGGCGCTGGCCGGCGATCGGTCGCGGTCCAGCCGCTATATCAGCCTGGACGGCCCCTGGTCCTTCGCCTTCTCGCCCTCGGTCGATGGCGCGCCCAAGGGGTTCGAGCGACCCGATTACGACGTGTCGAAGTGGAAGACGATTCCGGTCCCCGCGATGTGGCAGGCCGAGGGCTATGGCCAGCCCAAATACAACAACATCACCTATCCCTTTCCCGCCAATCGTCCGCTCGTCCCGCATGACGACAATGAGACCGGTTCCTATCGCCGCGACTTCGATCTGCCTGACGGGTGGCGCGGCCAGGATGTGATCCTTCACATCGGTGCGGCGGGATCGGCGTACCGGGTGTGGATCAACGGGCAGGAGGTCGGGTACGCCGAGGACTCCAAGCTGCCGTCCGAGTTCGACATCACGCGGTTTCTGAAGCCCGGCCGCAATGTCGTGGCGATCCGCGTCCATCGCTGGTCGGACGGCAGCTATCTGGAAGATCAGGATTTCTGGCGCGTCTCGGGGATCGAACGCTCGGTCTATCTGCGCGCCGTACCCCAAGCGCGGATCGATGACCTGTTCGTCCATGCCGGGCTCGACAAGGCCTATCGCGACGGCACGTTGTCGACCGAACTGACACTGCCGGCTTTACCCCAGGCGATGACAGCGCGGATGACCTTGCTCGATGGCGAGCGGGCGGTGGTGACGCGCGAGGTCGCGCTGGCCAAGGGCGTGACCTCGGCTAAGCTTGACGCGACGGTGCCGGGCGTGCGCGCTTGGTCGGCGGAGACGCCCCATCTCTATACGTTGCTGGTCGAACTGGTCGATGCGAATGGCCAAGTGGTACAGGCCACGCCACAGCGCATCGGCTTCCGCACCGTCGAGATCAAGGACGGACAGGTCATGGTCAATGGCCGCCGCATCATGATCCGCGGCGTCAACCGGCACGAGCATGACCCCGTCACCTTCCACGTCATCTCCGAAGAGTCGATGCGACGCGACCTGGAGCTGATGAAGCGCAACAACTTCAACGCGATCCGCACCTCGCACTATCCCAACGACCCGCGCTTCCTGGCGCTGGCGGACGAGTACGGCTTCTACCTGATGGACGAGGCCAATATCGAGAGCCACGCCTATATGGAGCAGGGCAACCGCCACGCCGCCGAGCGGGCCAAATATCAGATCGGCTTCGACCCAGCCTGGGAAAGCGCGCACGTCTCTCGCGTGATGAACATGGTCGAGCGGGACAAGAACCATCCCTCGATCATCTTCTGGTCACTGGGCAACGAGGCGGGGATCGGGCCGAACTTTGAGAAAGCGGCGGCGGCGATCCGGCGGCGGGATCCGGCGCGGCTGATCTCCTATCTCGGCTGGGGCACGCTCGACTGGAGCCACCAGCCCAATAGTTATGTCGACATCTATGCGCCCATGTATGACGACATCGAGAAGATGGTCGACTGGGCCGAAGACCCGACGCGCACCCAGCCGATGATCCAGTGCGAATATGCCCATATGCAGGGCAATTCGGGCGGCAATTTCAAGGATTATTGGGACACCATCTACGCCCATCGCAAGCTGCAGGGCGGCTTCATCTGGGATTGGGTCGACCAGTCCATGTATCGCTATACCAAGGACGGACGACGTTATTGGGGCGATGGCGGCGAATATGGCCCCAATCCGGGCGGCGATATCGAGTTTGGCGACGGGCTGAATCAACCCGACCGGACGCCCAATCCGCAGCTTTACGAGGTGCAGAAGGTCCAGTCGCCGATCCGCTTCGATAGTTATGATCCGAAGACGGGTAGGCTGACTGTGCACAACCGTCATGACTTTATCGATCTGTCGGGTTTCACTTTCGACTGGGTCGTGGAGAAGAACGGCGTCGCAGTCGCGTCCGGCGCTTTACCCTCCCTGACCACCGCCGCCGGGCAGGTGCAGACGGTGGCGCTTACGCCCAAATTCACGCGCGAGCCGGGGGCGGAATATCTCCTGACCGTCCGCGCCCATGCCAAGGAAGGCACGATCCGCGCGGTGCCGGCGAACTCTGTCATCGGCTGGGAGCAATTCGCGCTCAGCGACGCACCGGCCCTGCCCAGTGCGGCCAAGGGCAAGGTCGCGGTCGTCGATAGCGCCGACAACGTCACCTTGTCGGCAAATGGCGCCGAACTGGTCATCGATCGCAAGACCGGGCTGGTCGAGCGCTATACCGCGGGTGGGCGTCTGCTGGCCAAGGGCGGCCAGCCCAATTTCGTCCGCGCCGAAACCGATAACGACACTGCCAATGGCACGGTGGCGCAGCAGGGGCCGTGGTTCACGATGAACGGCCGCTATCAGGTGCGCCGCATTTCGGTCGGTCCCGACCAGAGCGTGACGGTCGATCATGAAATGGGCGCGGGCGCGGCGCGCTTCGTCACCCGGTATGAAATGGCGGGCAATGGCGCGGTCGATGTCGACGGGCAGTTCGTGCCGCTCAAGACCGACCTGCCGCCCCCGGTTCGCATCGGCCTGTGGTATACCATGCCCACCGCCATGAAGACGGTCGAATGGTATGGCCGGGGTCCGCATGAAAGCTATGTCGACCGCAAGAGTTCGGCCGCGATCGGCTTGTGGCGCGGGGCGATCGCCGAGCAGAATCACGATTACATGCGACCGCAGGATACCGGCAACAAGGTCGATGTCCGCTGGATGGAGCTGTCGGGCCAGGGGGCAGGGCTGCGGGTTCGTGCGGACAAGCCCCTGATGATGCAGGCCTTGGCCTTCCCCTATACCGATCTGTATCGCCGCGCGCCCGGTACCTGGAAATCGACCGATATCGTGCCGCATGGCGAGACGACGCTGATCGTCGATGCCGCTCAATGGGGTGTCGGCGGCGACACCACCTGGAGCCATGTTGGCCAGCCGCATATGAAATATCGGACCAGGCTGGAGCCGACGCGCATCGCTTTCCGCCTGGAGCCCTTCACCGGGGAAGGGACAACCCCCGACAAAGCGAAGCCCGCTCGCGCGACCGAACCGCAATAGGGCTATTCTTTACTCGGACAATAAGCCATCATGCCGCAACAGGCAGAGGAGAATCCATGAAAAGGGCAACCAAATTTCTGATCGCGGCGGCCGCCGCCACGCTGTTCGCCGGAACCGCGACGGCGCAGACCGCGCCCGCGACCAATGGCGATACGGTCGCGGTGCATGGCGACCGTCCGGGTCCCGTCTATAACCGCCACATCTTCGGCCAGTTCGCCGAGCATCTGGGTACCGGCATCTATCCGGGCATCTGGGTGGGCAAGGGCAGCAAGATCCCGAACATCAACGGCTATCGCCGCGACGTCATCGACGCGCTGAAGGCGATTCGCGTGCCGGTGATCCGCTGGCCGGGCGGTTGCTTCGCCGATGAATATCACTGGCGTGAAGGCGTTGGCCCGCAGGCCAAGCGCCTGACCAAGGTCAACACCAACTGGGGCGGCGTGACCGAGGACAACAGCTTCGGCACCAACGAATTCATGAACTATACCGAACTGGTCGGTGCCGAGGCCTATGTCTCGGGCAATGTCGGCTCGTCCGCGCCGTCCGAAATGGCCGAGTGGGTCGAATATATGACCTTCCCGTCCAAATCGACCTATGCCGAGGAGCGGCGCAAGAACGGCCGCGACAAGCCGTGGAAGCTGGCCATGTTCGGCATCGGCAACGAGCTGTGGGGCTGTGGCGGCAATATGCGCCCCGAATATGCGGCCGATGTGACGCGGCGCTATTCGACCTTCCTGAAGGTGCCCGCCGGCGAGCGCCTGATGAAGATCGCCAGCGGCGCGAACAGCGACGATTACAACTGGACCGAAGTGATGATGCGCGAGGCCGGCGGCGCGTTCGACGGTATCGGCGTCCATTATTATACCATCCCCGGCGACTGGTCGCGCAAGGGCGCGGCCACGGGTTTCGACGAGGAAGCCTGGGCGCGGACGCTCTCCAAGACGCTGAAGATGGAGGAACTCCTCACCCGTCACTCGGCGATCATGGACAAGTACGACCCCAACAAGCGGGTCGCGCTGCTCGTCGACGAATGGGGCACCTGGTATGATGTCGAACCCGGCACCAATCCGGGCTTCCTGTTCCAGCAGAACTCGCTTCGCGACGCGATGGTCGCCAGCCTGAACCTCGACATCTTCGCCCGCCATGCCGACCGCGTGCGCGGTGCGAACATCGCCCAGATGATCAATGTCCTTCAGGCGATGATTCTGGTCGATGGTGCGCGCATGGTGAAGACGCCCACCTATTGGGTGTTCGACATGTACAAGGACTATCAGGACGCGACCGTCCTGCCGGTCGATGTCCAGTCGCGCTGGTACAATAAGGACCAGTGGACCATGAAGGCGGTCAGCGCTTCGGCGGTGCGGGACAAGGCGGGCGTCGTCCATGTCGGCCTGACCAATGTCGATCCCAACCAGCCGGCGACCGTTTCGGTCAAGCTGGACGGGGTGACGGCAGGTCAGGTGTCGGGCCGTATCCTGACCGGTGCCACGATGGACGCGCACAACACGTTCGATGCGCCCAACCAGATTGCGCCGCAGCCCTTCCAGGGGGCGACGCTGTCGGGTGGCACGCTGACCGTGCAGATCCCGGCCAAGTCGGTCGTGATGCTGGACCTGCGCTGATGAAGACCCGCGTCGGGGCGCTGCTCGCCGCCGTTCTCCTTGCCGGGGCGGCGGGGTCGGCCGCGCCCCGGCGCGACATGATGTGGAACAGTCCGGGGGCGGGCAATCCGCTGCTCCCGGGCTATTTCGCCGACCCCTCCATCGTGCGCGATGGGGGGCGTTGGTATATCTTCGCCACGGTCGATCCGTGGGGGGATGACCGTCTGGGTCTCTGGACCTCGGACAATGGCCGCGACTGGACCTTCTCGCAGCCCAACTGGCCGACCAAACAGGCCGCGACCAGCCCGACCTCCGGAGACTCGAAGGTTTGGGCACCCTCGGTCGTCAAGGCGGCGAACGGCCGCTGGTATATGTATGTCTCGGTCGGCAGCGAGGTGTGGGTCGGCTCCGCGCCCTCCCCGGCGGGGCCCTGGGCCGATGCCAATGGCGGCAAGCCACTGATCGCGCGCGACTTCGCCCCGCAATATCACATGATCGACGCCGAGGCGTTCATCGACACCGACGGCCAGGCCTATCTCTATTGGGGATCGGGGCTGAACTGGGTCAACGGGCATTGCTTCGTCGTGAAGCTCAAGCCCGACATGGTTCACTTCGACGGTGAGCCGAAGGACGTGACCCCGGCCAACTATTTCGAGGGCCCCTTCATGGTGAAGGAGAAGGGGCGCTATCTGCTGATGTACAGCGACGGCAACACGACCAAGGACACCTACAAGGTTCGCTATGCGGTCGGTTCCTCGCCGATGGGGCCGTTTACCGAGGCGGCGAACAGCCCGGTGCTGGAAACCGATGCGGTCAAGCAGATCATCAGCCCCGGTCATCATGCGGTCTTCGCGGACAAGGGGCGGTCCTACATACTCTATCACCGCCAGGCCCTACCGTTCGTGATGGGGAGTGAGCGGGTGTTGCGGCAGGTGTCGGTCGACCCGTTGACCGTGAAGGCGGACGGTACGTTGGAAAAGGTTGTACCCAGCCATGATCCGGTGATCCCGGCCTTTGCGGCGCATCGCACGCGCGGCCTGCACTGGACGGGGAAGGGCGCGGCGGCGCTGGCGGCGGATGACAATTATGCAACCGTCTGGCGGCCCGGGGCGGGGCAACCGCCGGTTCTCACCGCCGATCTGGGCGCGGTGCGGGATGTGCGCGAGAGCCGGATTCGCCCGGCCTTCGTGATCCAGCCGCAGGATTTACGGATCGAGGCGTCGCTGGACGGCCGAACCTGGCGCGAGGTCGCGGCGGAGACGGGGGTGAGCGGTTCGCCCATTACTCTGCGCCATCCGGGCAAGGCGCGGTTGCTGCGCATGATGGTGACCGCGAAGGAACCCGCGATCCTGGAGTGGTCGATCTTTTGACGCAGGCCGGGGGCGTGGGCTTCGACTGCGCTCAGCCTGAACGGAGCGTTGAGATGGATCCCTTACAACCGCCGTTCAGCCTGAGCGAAGTCGAGAGCCAAGGGAAGCCCTAAACCCCCTTGGGCAAGGCGAACGCCATGGTATAATCCCCATAACGCGTTCCCAGCGCGCCATGCCCCCCGGCGGTGATGACGACATATTGCCGCCCATCCCGCCCGCGATAGGTCATCGGCGTCGCTTGCGCGCCCGCCGGCAGGCGCGCCTTCCACAGCACCTTTCCGCTCTTCAGATCATAGGCGCGCAGATACTGATCGGTCGTCGCCCCGATGAACACCAGTCCCGAGGCGGTGATGATCGAGCCGCCTAGATTGGGCACGCCCGTCTTGATCGGTACACCCACATGGCTGCCGAACAATCCGGTATCGCGCGCGGTGCCCAGAATCTTTCGCCACACCACCTTCTTGGTGTTGAGGTCGACCGCCGTCAGATGGCCCCAGGGCGGTGCGTTGCACGGCGCGCCGAACACGCCGATCCAGGCGGCGACGACCGCGACATAGGGCGTGTTATACTGGGTCTGGAGATTGGGCTCGCGCGCATTCTCGCCGCCCTTCTTCTTTTCCATATAGGATTTCACGCGCGGATCGTCGCGGCGCATCAGCCAGATCTTGAACGGCATCTCCATCGTATTGACCGTGAAGACCTGCCGTACCGGATCGACCGCGGCGCCACCCCAGTCCGTAACGCCATCGAACGCGGGGTGGCCGATGATCGGCTTCAGCCCGGTTGGTTGATAGATGCCCGTCCCCTGCGCACGGCGGATGTCGATCCGGCAGAAGAGCTGGTCGATCGGCGTCGCGCCCCAGGTCGATTTCTCGGTCGGCGCGGGCGGGGTGAAGGAAGGTAGGCCGACCGACCATGGCTGGGTTGGGGAAACCTTGACCCCCGGCGTCGCGCCGTCCTGCCGCGCGGGCCGCTCGACGATCGGGGTGATGGGGGCGCCAGTGAGGCGGTTCAGGAAATAGACCTGGCCCATCTTGGTCGTCTGGATCAGCGCCGGGATCGTCCCGCCACCCGGCGCGCGATAGTCGAACAGCGAGGGGCCGATCGGGATATCCATGTCCCACATGTCGCGGTGGACCAACTGGCGCACCCAGCGCAGCTTGCCCGTGGCGATCTCCAGCGCGACGATCGCCGAGCCGAACCGGTCGTCGAACGGCCGCCGCCAGCCGATCCAATAATCGGGCGAGGCATTGCCCGTGCCCAGATAGACGAGGCCGTTGGCCGGATCGGCGGTCATCGCGCCCCAGACATTGGGTGTGCCGCGCGTATAGGTCTCGCCCGCCGGCAGCGGTGGAATCGCGTCTTGCGAGCGGCCGACATCCCAGGCCCAGATGCCCGCCCCCGTGATCGGATCATAGGCACGCACCACCCCGCTGGGGATGTTGCGGTTGACGTTGTCGACGATCCGCTCGCCGACGATCAGCCGGCCATTGGCGACGACGGGGGGCGAGGTGCTGATCTGGTCGGCGGGGCCCGACACGCCCATATTCTGCCGCAGGTCGATCGCGCCGTTCGTGCCGAAGCCGGGGCAGGGCTGTCCGGTATCGGCATCCAGCGCCATCATCCGCGCATCGAAGGTCGGTGCGAAGATGCGGCGCGGGCAGGGCGTGCCGGCCGGTGCCTGATAGAAGGCGACCCCACGACAGACGAGATAGCTGTTGCCCTGGCGGCTGGCCTGATCCTTCCAGCTCCACTTGGTCCGCCCCGTCGTCGCGTCGATCGCCTGAACGATCGAATGCGGGGTGCAGGTATAGAGCGTGTCGCCGATCTGGATCGGGGTCGCCTCGGAATGATATTCGCGCTTGTGCTCGACCGACTCGGCGCGGTCGGGCAGGTCGCCGGTCCGCTGGGTCCAGGCGAGTTCCAGCTTCTTCACATTGTCGGGCGTGATCTGCGACAGGGCGGAGTAACGCTGGCCCGACAGGGTACCGCCATAGTCGGTCCAGTCGCCCACCGGGGCTTGTGCTGCGATCGGTAGCGAGGGGTCCTGAGCCTCGGCCGCGCGGGGCCGAACCATGGGCATGGCCAACAGCAAGGCGATGATGCCCAGCGCGGCCGGCACCGCCCGCGACCGGGTCTTGGGCGTGTACATCGCCCGGCTGATCCAGGGCAGCGCGACGAGGATCAGCAGCACCGTCGGCGCCACCACGCGTGGCACCAGTTGAAGCCAGTCGAACCCCACTTCCCAGATCGCCCAGACCAGGGTCGCGACCCAGATCGCGACATAAAGCCAGCGCCCGCGCGGATCGCCACGCCCGATCAGTGCGCCGGACAGGATCATCGCCAGACCGGTCAGGACATAATAAGGCGAGCCGCCCAACAGCGCGAGATAGGCGCCGGCCACCGCAAAAAAACCGCCCAGCAGCGCTAATAGCCAGCCCAATATCTTCGCAAAGGCGCGCCCGACCATCGCCGTCCCCGATGTTGTGACAAAAGATTGCTGGCGGATGAACGCGTTTCAAAGGCCTTTTGGTCCATGGCTTGATGGAAGCCCGTGAATTTGGAAGGGAACGGCGTTCGCTTTGCCCGATGCAGAGGATGCGTATGGCCATTTCCCGATCCTGGCCCGCCGATTTGCCGCTCGCCCCCTGGCTATCGCCCTGGGTCGCCCCCGATGGCTGGACGCATCGGCGTTATGATCGGCCACGCGTAGCGGGTACGGTGCGGCGTGGCCGGTTGCTGTTCCAGACCGGACGCGCCGACATGATCGAGAAATATGGCGATGCGATCGACCATTTCCGGGGCCAGGGATGGGATGTCAGCGCGTTCGACTGGCGCGGGCAGGGCGGTTCGGGGCGGCTGGCGCAGGATCATACCGGCCATATCGATCGGTTCGACCGGCTGATCGACGATCTCGCCGCCTTTCATGCCGACTGGATCGCCGAAGGGGAGGGGCCGCATGTCGTGCTCGGCCAATCGATGGGCGGGTTCGTGACGCTGGCCGCGCTGGCGGCGGGGCGGATCGCCCCACACGCGGCAATCCTTGTCGCGCCGATGCTCGCGTTACGCTCGCCGATCGGACAATGGGCGGGCAGCCGGTTCGCGCGGTGGCAGGTGCGCCGGGGCGATCCCTTACGCCCCGCCTGGCAAAGGCTGGAGACCCCTGCCGCCGCGTCGGCGCGGCAGAAGAGGCTGACCCATGATCTGGCGCGCTTCGCCGATCAGCAGGCGTTCCGGCGGCAATGGCCCGATCTGTGTCTGGGGTCGCCCAGCTGGCATTGGGTGGCGGAGGCGTTTCGCGCGACCGCGGCACTGCGCGACGATTCCCGTCTGGCGCAGGTCGAGACGCCGGTGCTGATGCTGGTAGCGCAGGTCGATCGTCTGGTTGACGCGCGCGCCACCGGGCGAGTGGCGGCCCGCTTGCCACGGGCCGAGCTGGTCGCCTTCGGCCAAGGCTGCGCGCATGAAATCCTGCGCGAGGCCGATCCGGTGCGCGCCAATGCCTTTGCCGCGATCGACTCGTTTCTCATGCGGCGGGTGCAATCATAAGGCGGGGTAATCGGCATTTCCCTTATCCTCCCCTGTAAGCGGAGGTGGCAGGCCGCAGGCCTGACGGAGGGTGTCGCCGTTCGTGAGGGAACACCGGCATCGCCACCAAGGATACCTCCTATGGGGGGATATCGCGAATCCGCTATTTTACCGGACACCACAGCGGATTTGCCCGCTACCCTGCTGGAGGATGCGGCATTTGGGCGATCCCTCGACCGTGATCCGGCCCAAACCATTATTGGTGATGGTCGCGCCGTAGCGGGCGTGGGCGCTGATATCCCCCGCACCGTCGAGTGCGATGGTCACCTCGCCCGTATCCAGTCCTGCCGCCGCCGTCACGCCCGGGCCGTTGGCGGTAAGGCGTGCCTTGCCCACCCGGCCGCCGGCAATGGTCAGCTTGGTCGCGCCAAGCGAGGTCGCGGTTAGTTGTTCGCCATCGGCGCGGTCGATCCGGATCTCGCCCGGCCCGTTGATCGCCAGGGTGATCGTAGTCCCGCGCACCGCCTGCGCCGTCACCAGCGCCCCGCTGATCACCGTGATCCCGGACAGTGGCGGGGCGGCGATGGTCAGTTCCACCGGCCCGCTCCCTTCGCGACGCGGCGCTCCGTCGCGGACCGTGCGCACGACCAGGGTGCGTCCGCTGATCGCCGCCTCGGTCTGACGCAACGCCGCCGGATCACCGGTCATGACCCCACGTGGCGAGGGGGCGATGGTGAGATGAACGATGAACGCCCCCTCGACCCGCAACGCCTCGAAGCTGCTCAGGTCGATCCGCCGCTCGGCCGCGCCGGCGGTGCCGCTCAAGAGGGCGCAGAGCAAAGCGGCGGACAAAGAGCGGGTAAGCATGGTCTTATCGTCGCGTCATTGCCGGGGAACGGCAAGCGCGGTCAGCCGCCATGGGCATAGCGTCCGCAACGGGCGCTGCCCGAACCGGTCTTGCCGACGGTGCAGACCGAATTGGGCCCCAGATCCGCGCTTCCCGATCCGGTCAGGCCGACCTGGGCGGGACCATCGACCTGCACCTTTACGTCGCCCGATCCGGTGATGCCGACCTTGGCCTGCCGCGCGCGAAGCCCTGCGCCCTGGATATTGCCTGAGCCCGCCACGCCGACCTTCAGCGTATCGGCCGATCCGCTCGCGGTGATCGATCCCGATCCCGCCACACCGAGATCGGCGTGGCCGACCCGCATCGCGCCGATGACCAGATCGCCCGATCCCGCCACGCCAGCGCGGAATTGCGGCCCCTCGACCCGGTCGACCGTCACCCGACCCGATCCGCCGACGCCCGCGCCGGTCAGGCGTGGCAGCGTGACGGACACGCGAACGTTCTTGCGGTTGCCCCAATGCACGCCCTTCTTCAGCCCGATCACCAGCTTGTCGCCATCGCGCGCAATACGCAGCTGGTCGAGGTCCTTGGCCGCGCCGTTCGCGCGTACCGAGAAATCACGCCCGGTATGGACATCGACCGAGTCGCTGCCCGTCGCCTCGACCGCTGTGAAACCGCGCACGGCATAGCTGCGCACGTCGCCCGAGCCCTGGGGCGCGATCTCCTGCCCTTGGGCGTCGCTTTCGAAGGAGCAGGCGGCGGTGGGGATCGCGAGCGCGACGATGGCGAGCAGCGAGGGAAGAACGATCAACGGCTTCATGAGCGACCTCCTGTGTATTGCGAATACAATACACATGGATGAAGGCTCTACGCAAATGAAAAGGGGCGGCTCCACATGGGAGCCGCCCCTTGTTCGTCTCGGCAAAACCGGACGGCGTCAGGCCGCCGGCTTTTCCTTGTTGTAGATGGCGGCGGCGGCGCGCAGGATTTCCAAGATCTTTTCCTGGGCGCGCTGTTCGTCCACCTCTTCCATCGCGGCGAGTTCGCGGGCGAGGCGGCTGGTCGCCGCTTCGAAGATCTGCCGCTCGGAATAGCTCTGCTCGGGTTGGTCGTCGGCACGGAACAGGTCGCGGACCACTTCGGCGATCGACACCAGGTCGCCCGAATTGATCTTGGCTTCATATTCCTGCGCGCGGCGCGACCACATGGTGCGCTTGACCTTGGGCTTGCCCTTCAGCGTTTCCATCGCCTCGCGCATGGTCTTGTCCGAGGACAGTTTGCGCATGCCGACCGACTCGGCCTTGTTGGTAGGAACGCGGAGCGTCATGCGCTCCTTTTCAAACCGCAGCACATAGAGTTCGAGCTGCATCCCTGCGATTTCCTGCTTTTGCAGCTCGATAACGCGGCCCACGCCATGCTTGGGGTACACGACATAGTCACCGACGTCGAAGTGGAGCGCCTTGGCAGCCATTGGGGGCCTTTCCGGATCAAAGGCCTTCGCACGAGCGCCGGACGAGCGGAAATGGGTCCACTGTTCTCATCGGCCTCGGGAAGGAAGGGTCGAACACATCAAGGCGGGCGGTCGCAAAAACAGCTAAGCCCGTCGCGGAACCATATAGCATGGTCGCAACAAAATTACCAGCATATCCGCGAACATCGGAACCATTCGCCACACCGTGCGCCGGCATGGCCAAAAGCCCTGTGGTCGATCGGCCCCTCGGCCGGCGGGATCAGTCGCCCTTGCCGGGTTCCGGGCTGAAGAACTGTTCGTACTTGTTCTCCACGCCCTTCATCGCGTCGGCGTCGGGTGGCGTCTGGTCCAGCTTGCGGGTGACGTTGGGCCACTGGGCGGAGAAGGTGGTGTTCAGCTCCAGCCACTGTTCCAGCCCGCTCTCGGTGTCGGGCAGGATCGCCTCGGCCGGGCATTCCGGCTCGCACACGCCGCAGTCGATGCACTCGGACGGGTTGATGACGAGCATATTCTCGCCCTCATAGAAGCAGTCGACGGGACACACCTCGACACAGTCCATATACTTGCAGCGAATGCAGGCATCGGTGACGACGTAGGTCATGACAACTCCCAAGGTACGAACGCGTGCTGCTATGCCGCGTGCGGCGATCCGTCAACGCTTGAAACCCGGGAAGTGACCAGATCGCAGTAACAGGCACGCCCCTCGGCCGGCGGACCGCGCCGCACAGGCAGCGATTCGACGCGCAGGACACGCACCTGGCCATGCTGCGCGAAGGTCAGGATGCTGCCGATCCGCACCGGTGCATGGGCGCGATCGATCGCGCGGCCGTCCATCCGGAAATGCCCGTCACATGCCATCGCCTGTGCCGTCTCCCGCGACTTGGCGATCCGCGCCCACCAGAGGAAACGGTCGAGCCGCATCGACTCGAGGGCGGCGGGGGCGCGGGTGGTCATAGGGGCAGGCGGTCCTTTCGGTGTGAAAAACTCATAATAGTTCCACCCCGGCGGAGGCCGGGGTCCAGGCGCAAAATGGCCCGGTGGCGCAGCATGACCGTCACGGCCACTGGACCCCGGCCTCCGCCGGGGTGGTAGCGTAAGTTATGGTCACGGCGTTCGTCCCCAATCGGCGAGCGCGGCGAAGGCGTTGCCGGGACGCGCCTCGACCCGCGGCGCCGGGCGGGCGGGCGGTCGACCGCGCCAGATCCAGCGCACCGCATCGTCCTCGCCAGCCGGCTTGACCTTGCGAAAGCCCAGATCGCCCATCAGCCGGTCGAGCGTCGCGGGCTCCAACCCGATCGAGGTGGCGAGGGCCACGTCGGGGGCAAAGGGGCCGCGTCCCGTTCGCGCATCATGGGTGGCGCGCGCGATCCGCTCGACCAGATCGATCCGCACCGCCTGTTCGCCGAGCGGACGAAAGCCCGACGCCACGGTCCGCCCCGGCTCATCGCGGCGCAGCGTGGTCGCGCCGACCCGCGCCAGTTCGGGGCTCTGCCCCCACAGCGCCATCAGCGTGCGGCGCCAGCCGGCAGGACCGGGCTTGAGCAGCCGGGGGTCGAAGATGTCGAGCGTCCCGATGGTGATCCCCAGCCCGCGCAACCGCCGCCGCTCGTCGGGCGACAGCGCGTCGATCATCAGCCGCAACGGCTGACGCGGCACGATCCCGCCGGCATCCTCCAGCGCGGCGGCGATGGCACGTAGCGCGGGCGACGCCTTGGCCTCCCGCGCCAATTGCGCGAGGCGGACAAGGGCGGGTACCTGCCGATCCAGCGACCGCGCCATCCAACCATCGAGCCGCGCCTTCACCTTTTCGCGCAACGGCGGCGTCAGGCAATCGAGGTCGCGCTCCAGCCGCACCACCGGCCGCCCCAGCGAAGGCCCCGCGACCAGCCGGGCGATACCATGCCCCTCCCAGACCAGTCGATCCTCGACCAAGGCGATCGCGTCATGCTCCGCCGCGATCAGCGCGTCGGCCCGGCGCGCGCGTTCGGTGCCCAGCCGCTTTTCGGCCGCCGCGAGCAGCAGCCGCTTGTCATTGGCGCGCGCGCCCGCCTCGACGGTGAAGCGGAATCCCTCCAGCCGGCCAATGGCATGATCCTCGACCAGCACCTCGCCCTCCGGCCCGATCGTGACGGGCAGGGCACCGGCATCCGCGCCGATGCGACGGATCAGCGCAGTGGTGCGCTTGTCGACGAACCGCTGGGTCAGGCTGGCATGGAGTCCGTCGGACAGCCGCTCCTCGATCTCGCGGGTCCGCTCGGCCCAATGTTTGGGGTCGGCCAGCCAGTCGGCGCGCTGCGCGATATAGGCCCAGCTGCGGATCGCCGACAGGCGACCCGCCAGCGTCTCGACATCGCCCGCCATGCTGTCCAGCCGCGCGATCTCGTCGGCGAACCATTGATGGGGCACATGGCCCAGCCCCTCGGACAGATGGCCGAAGACGCGCGATGCGAACCGCGCATGCGGATCGATCCCCACTTTGCGGAAATCGGGAATGCCGCACGCCGCCCAGAGCCGCGCGACCATGGCGGGGCGCTGTACCCGGTCGCGGACCCAGGGCTCGTCTGCCAGGCGCTTCAATACCTGGAGATCGGTGGCGAGCGGCGCGGCGCGCAATACGCCGGGTTCGGGCTTGCGCTCCAGGCTGGCGATCAGTGCGTCGA
This sequence comes from Sphingomonas paucimobilis NBRC 13935, assembly GCF_000739895.2. GTDB lineage: Bacteria > Pseudomonadota > Alphaproteobacteria > Sphingomonadales > Sphingomonadaceae > Sphingomonas > Sphingomonas paucimobilis. The sequence continues at coordinate 33,900 of NZ_BBJS01000055.1, read as the reverse complement.
TGCTCGACAGGTCGGGATCGCCATCGCGCCAATAAAGATGGTCGAGCCGGGGGAAGCGATGCTCCTCGATCGCCAGCACTTCCTCGGGCAGGAAGGCCTCGGGCCCTTCCTCCGCGAGCGCGCCGAAGGTGCCGTCACGGTGGTGGCGCCCCGCGCGGCCGGCGATCTGCGCCATCTCCGCGACGGTCAGGCGGCGGCGGCGACGCCCGTCGAATTTGTGCAGCCCGGCAAAGGCGACATGCGCGACATCCATGTTGAGCCCCATGCCGATCGCATCGGTGGCGACGAGATAGTCGACCTCGCCCGCTTGGAACATCTCGACCTGTGCGTTGCGGGTGCGCGGGGAAAGCGCGCCCATCACCACTGCAGCGCCTCCGCGCAGACGGCGCAGCATTTCGGCGACCGCGTAAACCTCCTCGGCCGAGAAGGCGACGATCGCCGAGCGCTTGGGCAGCCGGCTGATCTTCTTGGCGCCCGCATAGGTCAGAGTGGAAAAGCGCGGCCGCGCGACGATCTCCGCGTCGGGGACCAAGGCGCGGATCATGGGCTTCAGTGCTTCGGAGCCGAGGATCATCGTCTCGTCCCGGCCCCGCGCATGCAGCAACCGATCGGTAAAGACATGACCCCGCTCCAGATCGGCGCCCAGTTGCGCCTCGTCGAGCGCCACGAAGGCGACGTCGCGGTCGGGCATGGATTCGGCGGTGCACAGGAACCAGCGTGCGTCGGGCGGGACGATCTTTTCCTCGCCGGTCACCAGCGCGACCGTGTCCGCGCCCTTGAGCGCGACGACGCGGTCATAGACTTCGCGGGCCAGCAGGCGGAGCGGGAAGCCGATGATGCCGCTCGAATGCGCGCACATCCGCTCGATCGCGAGGTGCGTCTTGCCGGTGTTCGTCGGCCCGAGAACGGCCGTCACATTGCCCGATACGCGGCTGGTCATATCCCTTACATTGGGCTTCGCGCGGGCCGTTGCAACGGCCTGAAGCAAGACGGCTGGCCAATGGCGGGATTCGGCCCGATGCGGCCACGCCCCGTCGCAGCAGGGCGGCTGGAAAGGCCCGCACGGTTTGACTTTGACCCCTTGCGCTTTCACCCAGCATGGCGTGCGCCGGGGGGAATCGGCGACGCTGATCGAAGACATTCACGGACGCACCGATTTTCCGCATGTTCTTGGCTACCGACGACGCTTTGCATATCTCCGGCGGTACCGCCGCGCGCCCGCTTGGCGGTGCCCTTCGGCCGGTGGTGCCGACGGGGCGGTTCGCGACATGGCGTCAGGTCGCGCGAGAGATCGACTGGGTGCCCGATCTGGGCGCGCGGATCGGCAGCCGGGATTGGTGGCGGGGGCTGGCCACCTGCGCCACGCTGTGCGCGACGACCTTGGCGCTGGCGCCCGGCCTGCATCGCCCGATCATCGGCGCCTCGCCCGCTCCCCTGAGCGGGGAAGTACGCAACAATGCCCGGGCCCAGGCGATCGCACCGCTGGCGTTGGGTGCCGATACGGGGCGGCGCATGGCCGCCAACGAGATGGTCGTGCATCTGGCCGAGGCGCCCGAGCGGCCGATGATGGAGCTGTCCGCCACCATCGGTGCCGGTGATCGGCTGGCCCGGGTGCTGCAGCGCGCCGGCGTCGCCAAGGTTCAGGCGAAGACCGCCGCCGATCTGGTCGAACAGGCGGCCGGTGGCGGCGACATCGCTTCGGGCACACGCGTCGCGCTGACGCTCGGCCGGCGGCCCAGCCGGATGGTGGCGCGGCCACTGGAACAGTTGAAGCTGCGCGCGCGGTTTGATCTGGCGGTGACGCTGAACCGCGCCGGCACGGGGTTCACCATGACCCAGCAGCCGATCGCGATCGACCGCACCCCGCTGCGCCTGCAAGGGCTGGCGGGGTCGAGCCTGTACCGGTCGGCGCGCGCCGCCGGGGCGCCCGCCAAGGTGGTCGAAAGCTATATCAAGGCGCTGGCCAGCCGGCTGTCGGTCGGGCGCGACGTCAAGCGCGCGGACAGTTTCGACCTGATCATCGAGCGCGAACGCGCGGCGACCGGCGAGACGCGGCTCGGCCGGCTGCTCTATGCCGGGCTGAACCGTGGCGGCCGTAAGGTGCAGCTGGCGCGGGCGCCCGGCGAGGATGACGGCGAGTGGTATGACGTCAACGGCCAGAGCGAGCGGCAGGGCGGGATGAGCATGCCGGTCGCGGGCCGGATCACCTCCTCCTATGGCAAGCGGATGCACCCGATCCTGGGCTTCATGCGGATGCATAAGGGCACCGATATCGGCGCCCGCTATGGCACGCCCATCCATGCGATCATGGACGGCGTCGTCCAGTTCGCCGGCCGTTCGGGCGGCTATGGAAATTTCGTCAAGCTGGTGCATGGCGGCGGCATCGCCAGCGGCTATGGGCATATGAGCCGCTTCGCCGTCCGCTCGGGCACGCGGGTGAAGCAGGGGCAGGTGATCGGTTATGTCGGCTCGACCGGCATGTCGACCGGCCCGCACCTTCACTGGGAAGTGTGGAAGAACGGCGTCACCGTCAATCCGCGCAGCTTGAAGCTGTCGAGCGTCGCGGTCCTGTCGGGCGCGAAGCTGCGCGCGTTCCGCCGCGAGGTGCAGCAATTGCTCGCGGTGAAGCCGGGGCGCTGAGGCGCCCTTCGGGCCGTTTGAATGGCAATGACGGGGACGGGTTAGCGTCCGCCCGAACGCCAGCGTGCCACGGTCTCGGCCAGCGATCCTTCGCCCGGTGACCGGTCCGCCCAGAGCGCGGTGATCGGCATGTCGGCGGAGGCGGGGCGTTTGCCGTCCTCGAGATTGTCGAAGCTGGCCCGGACCGGAAAGGTCACGCCCTCACCGCATAGGATCGCCTCGCGATTGCGCAGCGCCGACATGGTGTCGAGCAGCCCGCGCCCGCCCTCCGGCATGGCCGAGCGCACCATGGCCTGGTCGCGATCATTGTTCAGCCGCATGGCGATGATGGTGCCGCATTGCGACAGCACGCCCTCGGCCAGGTCGGACGGACGCTGGGTGACGAGACCCAGCGAGACGCCATATTTGCGCCCTTCCTTGGCGATGCGCGACAGGATTCGGCCGACGGCCGAGCTTTGTTCGGCGCGGGCCGGAATATAGCGATGCGCTTCCTCGCACACCATCAGCACCGGGCGGCGCTCTTCGGGTCGCGACCAGATCGCCTGGTCGAAGATCAGCCGCGCCAGCACCGCGACGACGACGCTCGTCACCTCGGAAGGGACGCCCGACACGTCGATGATCGATATCGGCCGCCCGTCGCCCGGCATGCGCAGGATGCGGCTCAGGAACGCGGCCATGGTATCGCCGACCAGCATGCCGGAGAACATGAAGGCATAGCGGGGATCGCCCTTGATCTCGTCGACCTTGGCCTTGATCCGCAGATAGGGGGCGGTGTCGCCGGCGCGCTCCAGCTTGCCCATCTCCTGGCTCAGCGCGCTGGTCAGGTCGGACAGCAGATAGGGAATGGGCGTGTCGACCGTGACTCGCGGCACCTCGGCGGCGGCCCGGCTGCGCAGGCGGGCGGCGAGCAGGCATTTGGCCAGAATGTCGACCTCGATCTGGCGATCGTCGTGGTTCGCCGACAACAGCATCTCGCAATGCTCGTCAAAGGTCATCAGCCAATAGGGCATGCGCAGATTGCCGACGTCATGCACCTCGCCGATGGCGCGGAAGGCGGTCGCATATTCGCCGTGCGGGTCGATCATCACGACATGGCCGCGCGGTGCCAGTTCGCAGATGCGGTGGAGGATCAGCGCGGTCGCGGTCGACTTGCCCGTGCCGGTCGAGCCGACCAGCGCGAAATGCCGGCCGAGCAGCGCATCGACTGTGAGCGTCGCGGGTACGCTGCGCGCCGGATAGACGGTGCCGATCCTGATGCTGGTGCTGGTCGGGCGATCATGGATGGCAGCCAGTTCGGCATTGGTGATCGCATGCACCGTCGCGCCGGGCAGCGGATAGGAGGTCACACCGCGCCGAAAGCCGTGGAGCGCGCCGGTTTCCGCCTCGCGCAGGCCTTCGCCGACCAGCTCGATCTCGGTCTGTATCGCGGAAGGGTCGCTCGACGGGTCGAGCGACAGGGTACGGATCGTGCCGATGATCCAGCGATCCGCGCGCCGGATCTTCACTGGCATCGCCACCTGCCCCGCCGCCGCCAGCACCGGATCGTCCTGACCGGCGAGCGCCGCCACCGCCTCGCGGTCGAGGACGATGCGCCCCGTCGAGCCGCCCACCGCCAGCAGCCACCCGATCACGGGCGTATCGTGCGACGAAGCCAGGGTGTCCGGAAAGACGGGCAGGGGATAGGACATGGATCGGGGCCGTGACGGTCAGGGTTGTCTGACCCCCGCGATAGACGGGAAAACTTAAGGATATGCTGCCGTTACACCCGCCGCGCGATCCACCCCGCCGCCCAGCCGAGCAGCACAGACAGCGCCACCGCCGTCAGGCCATAGGGGATGGCGGCGCGATCGGCGGCGCGCGCGACGAAGCGTTCGAACCCCGATTTGCGGATGTCGATATCGCGCACCGCCGCCGCCAGAACGCGGCCGTCGCGGATCAGGAAGGTCTCGGCGGTGAAGCGTCCCACCGGCACGCGCGCCGGGATGGTGACCCGGGCGCGGTACAGCACGTCATCGGTGATCTCGACCGCGTTGGGGGACTCGACATAGAGACCCGCGCGGCGGCGCTGGTCGACCAGCCCGGCCTGGAACCGTGCCTGGACATCGGCCGGCGCGTTGGAAGCGGGGGAAAGCTGCAGACTGTCGAGCCCGAGTTCGTAGATGGCGCGGGTGCGATCGTCGACGATTTGGGTAACCGGCCGTGACGAGGCAATCGCGTAGAAGGACGGTGCGGATTGATAGCGCAGCCGCCCGGCATTGACCCACAGGCCGGCGATCTTCTCCTTCTCGCGGATCAGGATCGACTGGGTCGGGCCCTTGACCACCACGACGATATCGGTCCGCTTGTCATCGCGCGGCGGGCGGCCGCCGGGATAAAGGATCGCACCGAACAGCAACAGTTCGGCGCCGGTGAAGCTGTAGGCGATCTGGATATCCCGTTGCGACACGTCGGGGACCAGCACCGGCTTGGCCTGCGCCATCAACAGCGGCGACAACAGGGTAAGGGCGACCGCGAATATCCTCACGACAGCTGGACCGTGAAGATTTCCTCGGGCCGCCAGACCAGGCCGAGCAGGATGCGCAGGCCCACCAGCAGCACGATGACGGCGAGCGCCAGGCGCAGATATTCAGGTTTGACGTTCGTCGCGAACTTCGCGCCCAGCTGCGCCCCGGTCACCGATCCGATGAGCAGCAGTCCGGCCAGGACGATGTCCACCGCCTTGGTGGTGGTGGCATGGACCATCGTCGCCGCCGCCGTCACGAACAAGGTCTGGAACAGCGAGGTGCCCAGCACCACCCGCGTCGCCATGCCCAGGATATAGATCATTGCGGGCACCAGCACGAATCCGCCGCCGATGCCGAGCAGGATCGTCAGGATGCCGGTGAACATCCCCAGCAACAGCGGCGCCAACGGCGAGATATAGATGCCCGAGGCGTAGAAGCGGGTGCGAAAGGGCAGCGCCGCCACCACCGGGTGGTGCCGCCGCCGCGCGGCTCTTTGCGCCACGCCGCGTCGCGCCGCGATGATCGCGGCCAGCGCCTCGCGCGCCATCACCAATCCGATCCAGCCGAGCATCAGCACATAGATGATCGCGATCACCGTATCGATCTGACCGCTCGCCTGCAGCAGACGGAAGATCCAGGCGCCGATGAACGACCCGACGATGCCGCCCGCGACCAGCACGCCGCCCATCTTCACATCGACCCCGCCCCGCTGCCAATGCGCGAACACGCCCGACACGCTGGCGCCGGTCACCTGGCTGGCGGCCGAGGCGGCGGCGACGGTCGGCGGGATGCCATAGACGATCAACAGCGGCGTCGTCAGGAAACCACCACCCACCCCGAACATGCCCGACAACAGCCCGACGCCCGCACCCAGTGCGATGATGACGAGCGCATTGACCGACAGGTTGGCGATGGGAAGATACAGATCCACGACCGGTGTTATAGCCGCGTGCGCGGGGCCGACCAGTGCGATCCGCCTAGAAATCACCGCCGATCGACAGGGCGGGCCCCGACCCCGGCGCGGCCTGCCCCGCCACCCGCTGTCGCCAGTCTAGCGATAGCCGCAGCCGCCGTCCGGCCACCGGCAGCGCGATACCCAGTGTCGGCCCGATGTCGAGGCGCTGTGCCCCCCGCTGGGCACCGCCCCACAGACCCAGTCCCAGATCCACGTCTTGGGCAAGGGCCGTGGTCGCGCGCATCGCGCCATCGGCAAAGGGCTCGATGGCGGTACGCCCGACGGCCCCCGCTTGCGCATAGCCGGTGAGGGAGATGCCGGGTGCAACGGATCGCGGCCCGAATCCCGAGACGGCCAGCACGGCCGGGCCACCTTGCCCCTCATCCAGGGCAATGCGTTGCTCGACCAGCAGCCGGATGGCCAGGCGGGCCGAGGGGCGCCAGTCGATCCCGACCGCCATTTCGCGCCCCACGCCCTCCAGCGGCGCGGACAGGCGCAAGCTGGCCGACAGCCTCCCGTCGCGGTCGATCCGGCGCAGGATACGTATCCCGGCCTGCGTTCCGCCCAATTGTCCCCCGGGCAGCAGCGCGCTGCTCCCTTGGCGCAGGATCGCCCAGGCGCTGCCGCTCCACCGCGCGGGTGCGATGGGCGGATCGGGCAGGGCCAATAGGGGATCGGGCCAGAACGGGAGCGATGGCGATGCGTCGGGCGGGTTGGCAGTCGACACCGGTTGCAATGGTGCCCGGGCAAGCGGCACAGACTTTGGAGCTATCGGCGGTGATGCCATGGCAGCGGGCGGTGAGGGCATCGCAATGCCGCGCATGGTGATGGGGGCGGCCAATGGCGCGACGGACAGCTTCGGCCTTGGGCTTTTCAACACCTTCGCGACCGATGCCGGTGCGGTCCCGACTGGCAGAAGGAACGCGATCCGCCCGAGCGTCCATAGGCCGATCACGCCGCCCAGGAACCGGATCGGCCGTCCGCTCATGGCTGGGTCGACAGGTCCGGGAAATGATGCCGCGTCTTGTCCCACACCGCCGGTCGGCCGCGCAGCACGAAGACATAGCGGATCAGCGCGCGCGGGGCGGCCGCCAGCGCGACAAAATTGCCGATGACGAAGCGCGGCAAAGACCATAGCGCCTCGCGCCAGCCATAAGCGCGCCCGGTAAAGACCATCCGCATCACCAGTCGCCACCAGAGCAGCATCGTGTTGACCGCGAACAGCCACAACAGAGCCGATGGGATTGGTGGGATCGGCACATCGACGATCCACCGCACGAAAATCGCGGTCGCATCGGCAAACAGCCCCAGATAGGCCGCCGCAAGCACCAGCATGGCGAGCGGCCCGCGCCGATCCCGCAGTCGCCACCAATGGTCGCCCAGCGCCATCGGTCGTGCCCAGCCGGTGCGATCCCATCCGATCAGCGCGATGCCCGTCATCCACCGCGCCTTTTGTCGCACGGCGGATACCAGATCGGCGGGGAAGAAGGCCCGCACCGCCACGACGCCGCCGCGCGTCCCGTCCGCGACCCGCGCGAACAGCCCTTCGCCGCCCAGCTCGGCGATGCGCAGGCCCAGTTCATATTATGCAAACTAAGCCGTTATGTGCAGATCGATTAATAGACCCAACAAGTTCCTTGCCTTTGCTGGCTTTTGGCTCTGCATAATTTGTGGCTTATCGGGTTACTGACGTCACCCAAACTCTTTCGATTTCTTGCAATGCGTGTCTGCTCACGTTGCTTCGGCAGCCAGCGGCGCAGAGCGCTCGGACGGTGCGCACTGGTGATCGTACTGCATAGGGGGTAGCGCCTCGTATCTTGGGCATTGCCCCTTGCGAACCGGCTTGCGCTCTGCAACGCAGCTGACGCGGCATGGTCAATCCCATCCGTGAGGCATGGAAACCTCGACAGTCGCTAGGTCCGGTCAAGTCATTTGGCCGGGCGGCTGTCGCGCATGTCCAAGGCTTGCCCAAAGGCGGCAGCGCCTTGTCCTAGCGCAGGGTTTCCAACGCCCGGCTTACGTCGGGCCGCCTCTAAGTATTTGGAGGGAACACTATGCCAATAAAAGATAATGCGGCAGTTTCTACCATTCAATTGCTCGCACACGCTACGGATATTCTCAACGAGTTTTGTGCATCACAAGAGGTATCTCTTGAGCCAGCTATAGCGATACTAATGACGGCGGCGTATGGTGAGGGGGGTATGGCTATCGTCAATGTGATGAAAAAGACTTGTTCTGTGTTGACTGCAGAGCACGCAAGGGTGCCGACCGATAATCGCCACGAGCGCCGAAAGGCGATGAGAAAGCCGCGAAGAGTGCGCGCAGCTACTAGCCTTTAGGATGAGGATCTGAAGTTTGTGATCGCTTGGCGGTTGTCCCTTGAAGGTCCCAAAAATGTTTCTGCTTTCGCCGACTTGTGGGTCGGTGGTGCTATATCAGGTTTCACAAGGCCAGACGTTGAATTGACAGAAAGCGGGCTTAGCAGCCTATCTTGTAATCTTCGCAGATCGTCCGTCCCTTGCGCTCCCTCGCAGGACATCCCTATCGGGTCAGCTGGAGCGCATCACAGCTGGCAAGATGAGTCTACCGCATCTGAGACCTTGAACGAGGTGCCGTCGCGCAGAATGGCGCGCATGGTGACGGCGAGGCAGGGGCAAGTAGTGCTACCCGAGCCTTTCGGAGCCCACGCCGTTTTGCGAGCAGTATGTCCGCTGTCAGGTACCGATCGCGGAAAGCAGACTTTGGTTCAGTAGGCGGGGCAGGGGCCTCAAGCGTCTGTCGATGGGTGGCAAGCGGACATTTCCCATGGCGCGATCAACAGGCCGCTTTACGCCCATCCGAGCCGCTTGACGGCGGAAATAGCACGCTTTGAAGCGGACGTTCAGATTACGCTGGGTCTGGGACCTTCGCGACAGTCGGGTTTGGATCGTCACGCGGCGAGAGCCGCCGCTTCAGATGTATGATAATCTTTATTTTTCGCCAGAGAATGATTCAATCGAAGCCTTGCCCTGCACTGCACCACCAAAATGCTGCGTCATCGTTTCCTTAAAGGCATTCACTACAAGCTCTGGAGTAGCAGGGTCGCTGTGCTGAAAAAGAAGAGCGTCATGCATCGGAAGCAACATTTCCACATCGTCGTTTTCGTCAACTTTGAGAAGAGTTTTCTTAAATATGAGAGAGCCTTCGCCCTGAACTATCTGGCTTACAGCAGACAGTTTTTCCTTGCGTGTCGGCTTCGATCCCTGATAATAAAAGCGATTGCCAAGACTAGTGGAGACGTATCCCACCTCTTCGAATTCTTCTATACGTGAATTTTTCCATTTTTCGTACACGCCAAACGACCTGAAAGCATCCCTGACAACGGCTCGTTCAAATCCAAATTTAGTGCCGATGATTGGTAAATCATGTTTTTTCATGCCATATGCATACGCCAGAAATAGGATCTTTGCTCCACTTCTGGCACCTTGCCCTCCAAGCTTTGCAATACGAAAACTCTCGTACATATCCTCTTCTGCGAAGAGAGCATGAAGGATTGGATCATTGGAAAGTGCTGCCATGATCCCAACTTCAAATTGGTCAAAATCGACATAACAAAGCGATTTGCCTTGGTCGGGGCAGATCACGTCACGGTAACGTCTGGGAAGGCTTTGCAAGAAGGGTGAGCGGACAGCAATTCGTGATGTTCGGGATCCTTGGGTATCGACAATTGGAAATACTCGCCCGCTTCTTAATGGCATGCCATTAAGAACGTCGCGCGCGAGTGAGAGGTCTCTCACGCGTTTTACCAAATCTGAATACGCCTTCATTTGCGGAAGATAACTCATCGCAAAATCGAGGCTGTATTCCTCTAGGTCCACATTGAGCCGTTGCGCATATCGCGCATGATCCCCTTCAGAAGGGACCTCGAGAGGAATATCAAATTCATCAGATATTTTTACAATGGACTGGTAGTAATCGTGTGCTATCAATTGTCTATTATTAGACACACGCTCACTATTAATTCGCAAGCCTTTACTTGATATTTCAGCGCACAAGTTTGCGCATGGCACTTCAACATCAAAAAATCTGTCGCGCTCTCCGTTAAGAATGGCTCGCCGACAAAGCTCAATATAATACTCTAAAAGAAGCTCGTGAAAATCCTTCTGCACTGAAGCTTCAACTTCAACCTCTTGGTACAGCATTTTTTTATACGGTCGCAGCACATTTTCGCCACGTGAAAAAAAATTCGACATGCGATCAACAATGTCGAATTTTTCTCTCCTACGCCTAACGTCTGGATCGCGAGAGGCGATGATATTTAAATCATCCAAATCAACTATGCTTTTAGGAATATTTCCGCATAATAAATATAAATCTCGCGCGATCATCCAGAAGTCATGGCAGATCAGCAATCCGCTGTGAGCCAAAACCTCAGCAGCCGGCACTTCACGAAACCCGTTACGATCTGTGATGAAAAAGCGAGATTTTTTCTCATCTGAGAAATTTCGGACGAACGTGAACGTGGCGAAAGTCAAGGGTACTCCTTAATATCTTCATAAAGGGCCGCAAAACTTGGTCGCTCGCGCTTGGCAAGCGCTACACCATCTTCGCGATAGGCTTTCTTTGAGCGACGGGACGTTCCCAAAACTTTATCTAGAACGCTGCCATGTAAGGCCTTGTGCTTACTCGCGGAAAGACCAGAAGCGGCGATTAGGAAGTAACGCTGATTTTGATACGGCCAACTTTTGTTAAACTTGTCTAAAATAGCCTCAATGGGGTCCAAAAAGTTGATGGACTGAAGCCAAATCATAACCGCTGAGGCTTCGCCGGTGGTCGGATCCTTATGGAGAATTTCGTGGGCTAGCGACCGAAGTTCCTCAGAATCAAAACGCCTTCCCGCAAGCAGTAGCCATAATTTATGGTTTTGCCAGTCGTGAATACATAACTTGCGATTTTGCAGAAAACTAGAAATTTTATCCAGAAAGTCATCTTCTGGATGAAGCGCGTCGATGAGTTTGCATATCTGATCGGAGGAAACAGCATCTTCATTTAGAGAGTTTAAGGCGTACTGCAACAGCTTAACACCGTCATCACTATCTACTTCGAACAGGCCTGCTTCGACCAACTGGCTCAATCGGTTCACGGCAAATCTAAATGTCCTCGATTGCGTTTCGCCTTCAGAGAGACATTCACGCAGAATTTGCACAACATATTCAACAGATCTTATAAAAACTCGCCGACTGCGAGACTTCCACATGCTTGCTATCGCTAAGACCAACTGATTTTGTGAAGGAAAAAACTTGTCGATCGATGCACTACCGCTATCATGCTTCAAGACGGCGGTTTTAGTGGCATTAATATTCATTCCAACTTCTCGGAGGAGCGAAATCAAGACCTGCAGCGATTTGCGCGCTTCGTGCTCATCTGTACATACGATTCGAATATCGTCGACATATCTGTAATAGTCAAATCCCCTATATTGCATTTCGAAGTCAACTGAACTTAGAAGTACATTGGAGAGAAATGAAGAGCAGTCTCTGTTTTGCGGTAGGCCGAAATGGCCCGTTAGCGTCCAGCGATTAAAGAGCGTCGCAAGTAGACGTGCTGCGGCGCGCATCTGGCCTTTTTTAACCCCAGGCGCATGAACCCTGTCTATTGCAGAATTTATCGATTCTATAACATGAGATGAGGATACATTCTCAAAGAAATTACTGATATCTGTGACCGCAAGAGCGCCTTTATTTCCTACAAACCGGTAGGTTAGCCCCTCATAATCAAGCCACTTGTTGATCTTATTGCGGAATAAGTATTTCTCATCTCCGCCGTCTCGATTGAAACGATAGCTCAAGACCCGGTGCGATAGTACGTGATCGAGCTCTGGGAGCAAAAATGAACAAATGGCTTGATAAACGAATCGATCAAAAAAATCTGTTTCGAGAGAGTATCTCTCTGAGAAATGCTTCTTAGGAATCGGCCTCAAGACCCTCTTGTCGCCGATGTAAACTCCACCCCAAGTGTTTAGTGCGCCCAAAATAACATCTGCGATGTAAATCTGGTCAGAGAAAATATCCGCATACGCTAATGCATCACTATACCAATCGTCCCGCATGTCTTGCTGCAATTGTGAAAGGACGGCTGGAAGGTCCACGGGAAAGCCGAAAACTTGTCCAGTTGCAAACAGCTCTTTTTTCGCTTCTAGATCCATAAGCCCCACGCCGCCGTCTGCCTACTAATGTCCCATAACTCTCGAAGCGTGAATACGGAATATGGAGCTTTTGGTGCGCGTGGAGCTTTTCACACAGCATGCCGATGTTGTTTCAACCATATTGGGGAATGAGTGGCCCGACGGTTGGGATCAGCCGGAATAGCTGACCTTCCGCACCCAGAGAGCTATAGTTGAGTGCTGAGCGTCTGGTTAGGGTCGGCAGCCGACTCCGCGTGAGGGGCAAATAACCTCGCGTCCCAGCTCCAGACCTGAGATTCGTTAATCGGCCATTTCTAGGGCGCGCGCTCGCCAGCTTGGAATGGCCGCAATTGGGCGTAAGCGGCCTGTCCGCTTTGGATGAAAAACGGGTATTGCGGTAACGAAGGGTTCGTCGAGAGCCATCGCTAGCCCCCTCGGCACACCGCCATCCATCGCAATGAAATAGCCGCTATCGATTGGGTAAGGGGGCTGACCGCTTTGGGGAACGCTGTTGGTGGGAGCGGAACGGCCGCTTCCGAGCACCTTAACGGAGCCGTCCCATTGCCGCTGATTGAAAACCCTGAATCGAAAGGGAGTACAGAATCAAACCTCGCTCATCCATCAAGTCAAAGTTCCAGAAAAGTGGATCGCCAGCCTTTCCTAGGCTCTGACCAATCAGGCTTTCTCCAGCGACTCGGGCTAGTATCGCAAGCGCATGTTCAAAGTCAGGCGCTTCGAAAGCATCGGGTTGCTCCGGCCGGTCATCACGTATTTCGATGGAGTATGTTGGCATCGCCATCAAACAGAGTGCCGGACGAACATATCCGCAGATTAATCTAGGTTGACCTAATTCAACGCAGGACTTCTGGCCTTTGGCGGGCACCTTCCATGGTTGCGGTAATGAAGGGTTCGCCGAGAGCCATCGCTAGCCCCCTCGGCACACCGCCATCCATCGCAATGAAATGTCCGCTATTGGTGGGAAGCGGCCTGTCCGCTTTCAGGCGACCCACCGGGGTAAGCTGCCGTTCGTTCAGCGGTGAGGGCAGGAAGCTCGAACGCCCGCCGCTGGTGGGAAGCGGAATGACCGCTTTCGAGCAGCGATCGCGGACAAGCTGACGTCCGTTCAGGCGGTGCGGCATGCTCGACCCCTTTTTGTATTCCTTTACCGACTGATCTCGGTTCCCAGCTCGATTTGGGACGATGTTTGCGGTCGTGAGGCCACGGGATGATTCTCACCTTGCGATTTTGCCAATTTCAGCTGACGGACAGGTCATGGTTCCTCTGAACTGCGAAATACTCGATCTGCGGGCCATCATTGCGATCGCCGATGGGAAAAGCTTTCAGCGCGCAGCGGATCAGCTGAATCTATCTCAGCCCGCGATCAGCCGTCGTATCCAGAAGCTGGAGCTGACGGTCGGCACGGCGTTGCTGGAACGTACGACCCGTAATGTGAGGCTGACCCCAGCCGGGGAGGAGGTCGTCCCGTTATTGCGTCGCTTGCTTGAGGAACTCGACACGTCGCTTCTTGGCCTGATGGCGTTGGGCGAAAGGCAAGCTGGCCGACTGACGATAGCCAGTATCCCGAGTGCGACCGTTCGTTTCTTGCCAGAGGTGCTCGAACTATTCGGACGCGAGTATCGCAATGTACGTGTCCGGGTACTCGATCTATCCGCCACCGAATGCGCCGAAGCGGTTCGGACCGGTGAGGCGGAATTCGGCATCACATTGCTGGTGACATCCGATGGCGACCTTAGCTTCGAGCCTTTGACGGACGATCCCTATGGGCTGGTTTGCCGCCGCGACGATCCGCTTGCGGATCTGCCCGACCCCAGTTGGTCCGACCTGAGCGATTTGCGGCTCGTAACGGTTCACATGGGCAGTGGGAATCGAACGACGCTCGATGCCGGACTGGCGCGTGCCGGCATCGATTTACGCTGGTTCTATGAGGTGACGCGTCTGACGTCCGCGCTCGCACTTGTGCAGGCTGGGCTGGGGCAGTCGGTGCTGCCGCAACTTGCCTGTCAGGGGCCCGATGCGCGTGATCTCGTGTGGCGGCCTCTGAAGGGGGCGGAAGTGGTGAGGACGATCGGCGTATTGCGGCGCGCCGCGGCGCCATTGTCGCCGACGGCTTCGAGGTTAATGGCGTTGCTCGCCGCTGCCTGGGGCAATGGATAGCCGCCTGCCGCTCCACCGGGTAACGAGGAGCGACGCCGCGACGTTGGCCGTTCCGCTCGTCAGGGCCCGAATTTCGGACAGGAAGCGGTCGATCGCGATCAACATCGCGGCGGCCCCGACCGGTATGTCGGGAAGGAGCGACAGGGTAAGCAGCAGCGCCGAAAAGCCACTGCCGGTCACCCCTGCCGCAGCCTTCGACGTGATCAGCATGACACTCAGATAGACCAGGATGCGCTCGGGCGAGAGGGCGACGTTCAGCGCCTCGCCCAGAAACAGGGTCGCGACGATCAGATAGACGGCCGTACCCGCCAGGTTGAGGGAATAGCCGAGCGGTATGGTTAGCCCGACGATACTGCGGGGACAGCCCAGCCCCTCCAGTTTCTCGATCAGGCGGGGCAGAACGACCTCGGTCGATGATGTGCCGAGGACGATCAGAATTTCGTCGCGGAAGGTGCGCAGCAACGTGCCGCCGCTCAGTCCCGTCGCAATCCGCACGGCGAGGATGAGGGCGACGATCAGTCCACCGCATGCCGTCGCGAGCGTGGCCAACAAGAGGCCGAGCGAACCGATGAAGCCGATGCCATAGGTGCCGACGGTATAGGCGATGGCACCGAACGCCCCGACCGGGGCGGCGCGGATCAGGAAGCCGAAGATCGCGAACTGCAACCGCGTCAGCGCCTCTATCCCGCGCACGATCGGCGCGCCGACCTCGCCGATACGCAGCAGCCCGAAGCCGACAAGCCCCGCGACGAACAGCACCGGCAGGACATCGCCTGCGGTGAACGCAGAAAATAGCGTATCGGGGACCATCCGAACTAGGAAATCACCTGGGCCGGTGACGTGCTTCCCCGCGAGTTGGCGCTGCAACTCGCCAGCGGCATCGCCATAAGGTGGAAGGGGGAGTCCGCGACCGGGCTGCATGACCAGCGTCACGGCCAGTCCCATGCCCAGCGCCACAATTGTTATGCCCAGGAAGACGATCAGACTGCGAAGCACCGTCGTGCCGGTGTCACGCGCGGCCCCGTGCCGGACGATCCCCTCAACGACGGTGCAGAACAGGACCGGCGGCACCATCATCCGCATCGCCTTGACGAAGGCGATCCCTAAAGGTCCGAGGTCGCGCCCGAAGGCGGGGGCGAGATATCCGATCGCCGTCCCCGCCATGATACCCAGCAGCATCTGAACGTACAGATGACGGAACAGGCGCACGCTACTCTCCTAATTATGCGCCTAACGCATAAGACGTACCGATCATTGCATTTGATCGGATGGCCACCAGTGATGCTTATTGGCGCGCAAGGCGTGGCGGCTCAAGCCTCCCCCGAACAGAGAACCCGCGTCAAAGCGGGGCGGACGAGAGGTGTTTCGATGAGATTTGAGAGATTTGCGCCCAGGGTAGGGGTTGCGCCATACTGCGTACGACCCTTAGCCCTCCGAACGGCGCTACTGCTAAGCCTTGCGACGCTGACCGGTCCGTCCTTCGCGCGGGATACCAGGCCAGCCGCGGTACATGAGCTTCACGTCGTGACCTCGGGCGGCTTCACCACGGCGTTCGCTGCGCTCGCCAAGCAGTACGAGCGCGAAACGGGCGTCCATATCATTACCGAACATGGGCCGTCGATGGGCGACACGCCGCAGGCGATCCCCGCCCGGCTTGCTCGACATGAGGATGCGGACGTCGTTATCCTGGCGCGCAGTGGCCTCGACAAGCTGGCCCATGCCGGCACCGTGACTGCCGGCACGGTGACCGATCTCGGCCTGTCCAAGATCGCGGTCGCCGTGAAGGCGGGCGCGCCAGTTCCGAACATCAGCACACCGGACGCGGTCCGCGACACGCTGATCCATGCCAAGTCGGTCGCCTGGTCCGACAGCGCGTCGGGCGTCTATATCCAGTCGACGATGCTCGATAAGCTGGGCATCGCCGATCAGGTTCGTCCCAAGGGGCGGATGATCCCCGCCACGCCTGTCGGTCGTATCGTTGCGCAAGGCCAGGCCGAGATCGGCTTTCAGCAATTGAGCGAATTGAAACCGGTCCAGGGCATCCGCATCGTTGGTCTGCTTCCCGCTTCGCTCCAGAAGGTCACGCCTTTCTCCGCGGGCGTCGTCGCCTATTCCCCGCATCAAACCGAGGCCAAGGCGCTGATCGCCTATCTTGCCTCGGCCAAAGCCCGTCCGATGATCCGCGAAAGCGGACTGGAACCCGCATTCCAAAAGGCCAAGCCATGACGCAGGCAATCGCTACTCCGGCCGCTGCTCCCGCAGTGGCCTCCGTTTCCGATGCACGCCGCAAGTCGGCATTCAAGTCGATCTTCATCGTCGCCAGCGGCAACTTCCTAGAGATGTTCGACTTCATGGTATTCGGTTATTACGCCACCTACATCTCTAAGGCGTTCTTTCCGACGGGGAGTGATTTCGCGTCGCTGATGCTCACCCTGATGACCTTCGGCGCGGGCTTCCTGATGCGCCCGGTCGGTGCGCTGGTGCTGGGGGCCTATATCGACAAGCATGGGCGGCGGCAGGGATTGCTGCTGACGCTCGGCCTGATGGCGTTCGGTACGCTCGCGATTGCCGCCACGCCGACATATGCCCAGATCGGTGTCGCGGCGCCGGTCATCATCCTGCTCGGTCGGCTGGTGCAAGGCCTGTCGGCGGGCGTCGAGGTTGGCGGCGTGTCGGTCTACCTCAACGAGATCGCACCGCCCGACAAGAAGGGCTTTTTCTGTTCGTGGCAGTCGGCCAGCCAACAGGCGGCGGTGGTCTTCGCCGCGCTGATCGGGCTCGTCGTGTCGAGCAGTCTCGATCCCGTCACGATGCAGGCCTGGGGCTGGCGCATTCCGTTTATCATCGGTTGCGTGATGATCCCGTTCCTGTTCGTCATCCGCCGTCACATGGAAGAGACCGAAGTCTTCCTGCAGCGCAAGGAGCATCCCCAGCTATCGCAGATCATCCGGACCATCGGCGGCAATTGGGGTGTCGTGCTCCAAGGTGCGCTGATGGCCGTGATGACGACCGTCTTCTTCTACATGATCACCGCCTATACCCCGACCTTCGGCAACAAGGTCCTGTCGCTGACGCCGGGTTCGGCGCTGTTCGTCACCGCATGCGTGGGCGTGACCAACTTCGTGTTGCTTCCGGTCATGGGTGCATTGTCCGATCGGATAGGACGTCGACCGCTACTGATCACCGCGACGGTCCTCGGCGCGTTGCTTGCCTATCCGCTGATGAGCTGGCTGGTCGCCGCGCCCAGCTTCGGACGGCTGCTGACGGTCGAGCTGCTGCTCGCCGCCATCTACGCCACCTATAATGGCGCGTTCATCGTCTATCTGACTGAGGTCATTCCGGCGCATGTCCGTACCGTCGGTTTCAGTCTGGCCTATAGCCTGGCGACTGCGATCTTCGGTGGCTTCACCCCGGCGATCAGCACCGCGCTGATCGGGGCAACGGGCGACAAAGCGATCCCTGGCGCATGGTGCGCTGCCGCCGCCCTGCTGTCACTGCTAGCGCTGATCATCGGATCGCGCCTGATCAGGCGCGAGGCCAACTAAGGGCGTACCGGTCGCCGCGACCCGGACGGGCGGGTGCGGTGACCCAAGATGAGGCGGCGGCCGCGATCCGCACGCCCACCCCAGGAAAGGATGCCATCATGTATCGAGGAGCCATGCTTGCCATGGGCCTGTGCACCGCCATGCCCGTCGCAGCCGAAGAGACGGGACAGGACGATATCGGCAGGCTGACCCGGCTGGTCGAGCAGCAGCAGGCGCAGATCGCACGGCTGGAGGCGCGTTTGGCTGCCGTCGAAGGGCAGGCAGCTGCACCGCCGCCACCTGCCTTGCCCGCAAATTCCGCCAGGTTGACCGTCGCACCGCGACGAGACCCTCTCCCGCTAGGCCAAGCGCTTCCGTCCGAGTCGCATCCCCCTTCGCTGGAAGCCCGGCTTGCCAGGATCGAGCAGGCGCGCAAGGATGAGGTGCACGTCGACTGGTCAAAGGGTACGCCCGAATTCACCAGCGCCGACGGGAAATTCTCTTTCAGGCCGCGCGGACGTATCCTGGTTGACTGGGCGGGTACGACGGGCAGCGCCTTGCCTGTGCGCAATATCGTCGCGACCCAGGCCCGATCATTGCGGATCGGATTCGAGGGCGCGATCGGCAAGCATCTCTCGTATCTGCTCGAGGGGGATTTTGCCGACAATGATCCGGCCATCAAATCGGCCTATGTCGCCTGGACCACCCGGTTCATGGGGCAGCAGGCGGAATTCGCACTGGGCAACCGGCTGAACGATCGCGGACTGGACGGATCGAGCGGAACGATCTCGGTTCCCTTCATGGAGCGGAACTTCGTCGGGCAAGGCATCATCCCCGTTCGCGGCTTCTTCGGATTGGGCGCCGCGGCACGCGTGTACGGCGATGGCTGGCATGTCGGCGTTCAGGTCTCGGGCGACGACATAAGCAACCCCGGCACCCAGAGCGACGGCCTGACGATTGCCGCCCGCGCGCACTGGAACCCGGTAAAGACGGCGGACTGGCTGGTCCATCTGGGCGTGTGGGGCTTTAATGAGAGCATCGCTGCGGACGCCAGCCGCCCCACTCGCAGCATCGCGGTGGGCGGCTTCTTCAACGACAATCTGCGCATCGCGGCGGGATCCTTCCCGAACGCTGCGTCGGGTGATGGATACGGGTTCGAACTCGGAACCCTCCACAAGCAATTCTGGGCCTATGCCGAATACGGCGCGCGGACGCTGCGCAATGTCGCGGGGGCCTCGACCAAGCAGACGGCCTGGGCGGTGCAGGGCGGTTGGTTCCTGACCGGCGAAACCCCGCCCTATCTGACGCGGGGCGGCGTGTGGAGTCGGCCTCGCGTGCTTCGCCCCTTCACCTCCGGCGGTAGCGGCGCCGTCGAGCTCGCCACCCGCTACGAGGAACTGGATTACAGCGACAATCCGACCGCAGGACGCGGTACTGCCCTGACGCTGGGGGTGAACTGGTATCTGAACAACTTCGTGCGCCTGCAGCTCAATGCGATCGATTGGTCGGTCGCCAACCCGGTCGCCGGGCGACCGGTCCCGGATCATGGCCAAACCCTGCTCGGTCGTGCGCAGATCGCTTTCTAGCCATCTCATGACGAATGGAACGCGATGCCTTTGAGAAGTTTGGCCTGGCCCCCGGTGTCGAGGCCGTGACCAGCGGCGCTCCCCGTTCCGAAGAGCCGGTGCATACCCGTGGCTACCGCGTGATCGCGCTCGTCGTAGCTTCCGCGCTGTTCATGCAGCAGCTCGACGGCACGGTGCTGACCGTCGCGCTGCCGACCATGGCGCGCGACCTGGCGACAAGCGCATCCTTGAACGCTTCCAGCCCGCCTAATGCGCAAACTACCTCTGCCATTCAGGATATGTGCAAGCGTGATCGAATTCGACTCTAGCTGAACGAACGTCCGCTTCTGAGAGGCGCTCGTGGTAGCTGCAATGTCCGGAAGTTGGGTCCTCGCGACCGCTGGCTGCCCGGCGGCTAGTGCCCTACGTTCTGTCGTTCAGGTCGATGGCCGAGTTTGCCGATACCTACCGCCCTTCATCCGCGATCGGTCGCCCCTGACTTAGGCGAGCAGCAGCCGGTCGGTGCCGCAGAGACAGGCATGGATCCTAAGGCGACATGAACCCCCTGAATTCGACGAAGGGAAGGCTCGGCGGGTCCGCCCAAGGGCGCGCGCCCGTTGAGGAGGGTTCGAGAGTAGGCGTTCCGCAATGTGCTATGTTCTTATTATCGAAGACGAATGGATTATTGCGGAGCACTTGGCGGGGCTGGCCGAGGATGCGGGGGCCACGTCGATAGAAGTCGCCGCGATAGGGCGCCAGACAGTCGAGGCGGCGCGTGAGCGACGGCTTGACATCATCCTGTCCGACGCACGCCTGCAGGAAGGAACCTGCCCAGCAGCTGTCGCGTCGATCCAGTGCGAGCTTGGGGACATCCCTGCCATCTTCATCACCGGCAGCCCGACGGAGTGTCAGCCTCGTAGTGCTTCGGCCATTGTGCTGACCAAGCTCTTTGACAACGCGGCCATGCTCGGCGTGTTCAGGAACTCGGCGCCGATCTAGGGCCATCCTTGCCGAACGGACCGATCAGCTTCCGGTACTCGGCCTCAGGCTGCCCGTAGCCATCGCCAGCCAGTTCTTCGAGCTTGTGCCGATCCAGAATGCGAACGCGGCCGCGCGTCGATCGGATCATGCCGGCGCCCTCCAGCACGTGCAGCGATACCGTCACGCCGGAGCGCTCGGCGGCAATCATCATCGCCATGAATTCGTGAGTCAGCGGGATCTCGTCGCTGTCATGCCGGTCGTGGCACATCAGCAGCCATCGCGCGAGCCGTGCTTCGATGCGCTGATGCGCGTTGGACACCGCGCTCTGGGCCGTCTGGACGAGGAAGGTCTGGACATAGCGCAGCAGTATCGTTCGCAGGGTGGCGCTTCGATCCATCACCGCCAGAAACTCAGCCGCCTCGATCCTCAGACCGCTATGTCCATTCACCTGGACGAAGATCTCATGCGGCGAGGTATCCGCGCCCAGTAGAAGCGGCACCCCAGCGAAGCCATCGCGCCCGAAGATGCCCACTTCCGTCCGGCCATGATCGGCTGTCATCATCACGACCGAGGTCACGCCACCTTCGGGAAACCAGACCGTCTCGATTGGCTTGCCGAGCGCGACCAGCACCTGTTCCCGGTGCAGCTGCTCGCGCCTCAGATGCGGCTTGAGCAGCGCCAGATCGTCGCCCGACAGGGCGTCGAGCAGGATGTTCGTCGTGTAACGTTCGGCGGGTTGCGACACGCGCACGCTCCGTAGCTCGGGGCGAAAGCGCGATGGTCCTTCAGCCGCTCGCGCCCTGATCGTCGGCGAGCGATGTGGCAGATATAGGAGCGATGTCGCCGCTTACGATCCCCTGGGCGCGGCTTTTGTGGCGTACCGCACAATCGCCAGTCTCGACGTGCCGGGAAGCATGGCTCCGGGCAAAGGAGCACTCGGGCTGAATACCGGCGCGGCGCCTAACCTTTCGCAATCCTGAATGTGGCGCGTCCAACAGAGGGTGGCCGCTCCCCGCGATTACATAGAAAATCCGGACACATCAGCGTTCAGGCGAGCCACGGATCATGACGGACGAGCAGACCTACTATTATCGGCGCGCCGAAGCCGAGCTGGAGCAAGCGCAACGGGCGTGCGATCCACGTGCGGTTCGCGCCCATTATCAGCTTGCTGAAGCGTATCTGGGACGCGTTGCCGCACCGACGCAGGACGCCAGCGAAGGCCGAACGCAGTGAGGTCGGCGATGGCTGATCCCCGGCTGCCGGCAACGACCGGTGACCTGCTGTTGCGAGAGACGCACCACCGGTGCAGCAACGATCTGCAGCTGATCGTGAGCTTGCTGTCGCTGCAGAGCCGTCGCGTGCATAGCGAGGAGGCGCGCGCCGCGTTGAGCGACGCCGCCCAGCGGGTCGCAGTGCTCGCCAGTGCGCGGGCTGCGATGTTGAACGGAGGGTTACCAAGCTTGGAGGCCGCGCTAGGCCAGCTGTGCGAAGCGCTGCACTCCCATGCTGAGGCGCGCTCGATCCTCGTGACGTTCCGGGTCGAACAGCCTGTGGGCCGCTTGCCCGCCGAGCGGTTGAACCCGCTCACGCTGGTCGTCAACGAGCTTATGACGAATGCGATGAAGCACGCCTTTGAGGAAGGCACCTCCGGACACATCACGGTGACAGTTGGCCGCAGCGCTCAGGGCGACGTGATGGTGACCGTCGACGATGATGGTCTGCCGTTCCCGAAGTCATCCGCGCCAGACGGTAGCGGAATGGGGCTCGGTCTCGCCAAGCGACTGATGGCGTCCATCGACGGCCTGCTGATCGCGCCGACCGGACCGTCCAAGCTCTTCGAACTCAGGGTCTCGAGCGAACACAGGCAGGTGCTGGCATGACCAACGATGGCCACCGTTCGGCCCTGCAAGGCACGGCGTTCGTCAGGACGCGGCTGTTATCAGCCGAGGATCGGCAGGCACTCGTCGAAATCGCCACAGCGCCACGTCAGTTCAAGGGCGGTGCCAGCCTGGTGTCCGAAGGTGTTCGCACGGACGCCATATTCGTCGTCACCGAGGGCTGGGCGTGCCGTTACAAGATGACGCGAGATGGCGCCCGCCAGATTACCGGGCTCGTGGTGCCCGGCGACGTGTGCAATCTTGACTCCTTCATGCTTCCTCAGGTGAATTTTGGCGTGAGGACGCTGACAGCGGGAGCTGCGATCGGGCTCCCGCGCGAGCGCGTGCAAGCGCTCGCGGCCGAGCGTCCCGCGATCGCCCGCGCGTTCACCTGGTTCACAATCGTCGAGAATGCGGTTCTGAGCGAATGGGCGCTGTCACTGGGCCGGCAGTCAGCGCGCGAGCGGCTGGCGCACCTGTTGTGCGAACTGGCCGTGCGTCTCGGCGGCACACGCGGGGACGCGCCCAGCTACGAACTGCCTGTCACCCAGGAGCAACTGGCCGACGCGCTCGGCCTTACGTCGGTGCACGTTAATCGAACCCTGAAGCAGCTTCGGGCGGATGGGTTGGTCGCGATCGAAGCCCGGCGGGTCACCTTGCCGGACCTGGCGGCGCTGCGGAGGGTCGGCGACTTCGACGGCGCGTATCTGCATGCCGAAGTGCCTTAAAGCCCGAAAGGGAGCTGGGCGAGGCAAGCCATCTAAGTGACGCGAGATAGATCCCTTCACCAAAGGGCAGCTATTCATTTCAATGTGCCGACAGCTGCTGGGAAAAAACGCTCGCAATCTCCGTCGCTCCGCGATGATGCTGGCCCCAATTCAAGCGGTCGATCCGATAACATGAACGAACGGCAGGTGTCGGGCCGCCGAAAGCGGCGCGTGAATGGCCGGGATTGGGTCGTCGTGACGGAAGGGTAGGGCGGCTTCCGCTCAATTGCGGACATTCTCACCTCATGGCAGCGCAGCCGGATGTTTGCTCTCTGGTTCCTGCTGCTCCTTGTTTTACCCGTGTTGATCCTGTGGTCGCGCGTATTCGCGTGAGCTGGCCCCCGTTTTGACCGGACGAATTTGAGCCTAAGAAGAAGACTTGGGACTATCCCCTGAGAATAGGCTTATGTCCAGGTCCAAGATCGTCACCGACGGCGGTCGTCGCCGTCACTGGAGTACGCCTGAGAAGCTGAGGATCGTCGAGGAAACGCTCGATGGTCGATCGCTTCAATCTCCAACCCCCGCCGCCCCAGCTGGCCGTCAACTCGGCCTCCTGATCCGTACTAAGGCGGCGGCCCACTCATACGCCCCTTTGGAAATTATTGCGCGGGCCATCCATCCTATCACGATGCTTTGCGCTTCCGTGCCAAGTGCAGCTGTTCTAGTATCCCAGGCGCCCGCTGATCAAACCTGCCCGGCCTAATGCCCAGTCCGGCGTGGGCTGTCATGGTCTCCAGCTTCTCCTCCGGATCAGCGTGTAGGTACGTCTCGATGCTCTGAAATCCCACATGGCGAAGCTGACGTGCCGCCTTCCGTGGGTCCTTAGTCGCCTTCAGGATGGCCATGGCGCAGGAGTGCCGGAGGACATGCGGGGTTACGCGCTTCCGCGCGATTGAGGGCACCATGCGCGCGGCGATGCCAGCGTACCTGCTCAGGACATATGCGAAGCCATCGCGAGTCAACCGTCCACCGCCTCTGTTGACGAACACGTTTTGCGACGAGGTCGTCGGCCTTGCGTCGAGCCATGCCCTGAGTACATCGACATGCCCGGGCAAGAGCGGCATCTGGTCCCGTTTGCCGCCTTTGCCTAGGATGGTCATGTTGGGGCTTCGCCCGAGCCACAGGTCGCCGGTTCCAAGCTGCAGCGCCTCCGACACGCGTAGGCCGTACGCGTAGGTGATAAGGAGCATGGCCCGATCCCGTAATCCGAAGCGCGTGTGGGGATCGGGGGCGTCTAAGATCGCCGTCACCTCCTCAAGTGTCAGGTAGGAGATCACGCCCTTGCTGTACCGCTTGCCCGGGATCAGCTTAAGCCTCGAGACTTGATCGAGGAGCACCGGGTTCTTGAACGCCGCATAGTTGAAGAATGATTTAAGCGCAGACAGGCGAAGATTGCGCGAGCGTGTTGTGTTGCCGCGCTGCTCCTCAAGATGGGCTAGGAACGCGAGCACGGTTTCGGGGTCCAAGTCGGCGAAGTGTAGGCGGTCGGCTACCATGCCCTTCGCCTCGCACGTGTATCGTAGGAAGAGAAGCAGGGAGTCCGCATAGACCTCTTGTGTCCTCGGACTCAGTCCGCGGTCGCGGACAAGGTGCTGGTCGAGATACCCCGACACGAGCGTCGGCACGTCACTTGGCGTGCGGTTGCGCATGACGCATCTCCTCCATGGCATTAACGATGGCGAGCTTGGTCTCGGGTAAGAGGCGAAGGTACCAGTATGTGTCCCTGACGCTTACATGGCCGAGATAGGTGCTCAGCGCCACGATGTGGTTGGCGACGCGCTCCTCGTCGTGGGCGCACTCCGCCAGCGAGTTGATCGCGAAGGTGTGCCGCAGGTCGTGGATGCGAGGCGGCCCGCTCCCGTCTCTGCCTTTCATCCCGAGATGGTTGGTACACCGGCGAAATACCTGCTCTACCAGGAACCGGCTGGGCGTGCGGTTCGTCCAGATCACGAACAGCTTGGGCGCGTTCAACCCCCGTGGCCTGAGGGCCAGATACCCGTCGAGTGCACGGATCGTGGTTTCGTCCACCACGAGTAGCCGATCCTTGTTAAATTTGGTCTGCCGGATGAAGAGCTTGGTCCCATCAACATCGGTGAGGCGGAGGTTGAGCGCCTCGCTTACCCTCATGCCTGTCGCCGCGATCAGCCCGATGATGACGCGATAGGTGAGCGCATCATAGGGATGCGACAGACCTAGCGAGGCGAATCCCTCCATCACGCTGAGGATTTCCTCCACGCTGTACACGAAAGGTATGAGGCGGTCGCGACACCCCAGCCTGGAGGAGTAGCGTGGCGGCAGGGCCTCGTGGGTGTCGTCTTCGGCGCGCAGGAACGCACCCAGGTTGCCGACCCAGTCAACACATCGTCGCCGGACATGGGCGCTCCCCATGGGCTCGATCCAGGCCAGGACGTCCTCGTTGCGCAGGTGGACGGCTCCCCGCGCCGCGGCGAACGCGGCAAACCTCCGCAACCCACGCCTGAGGTCGCTATCCTGATAGCCGAGCTCCGCGCGCAGTTCGAGGTAGCGCTCTACGGCGGCGATCATCGCCCTGCTCCCGGCCAGGGACGGGCGACGCTTTTAAGGCCGGCCTCATCCACCTTGGCGTAGATCATGGCGGTGTCTAAGGTCTGGTGACGGAGCACGCCAGCGATCGCCGGCAATCCGACGCCCTCCTTCAGGAGTTTCCTTGCCAGGCTGTGCCGGAACAGGTGCGAACCTCCCACGCGAATGTGTCCGGCTCTCGCCAATGCGCGACACACGATGTCGGCGACCCCGCCCTGGGGTCTGATCCCGACGCACGGGGTCCTTATGCGCACGAACAGCGCCTCATCGTCGGTCGCTGGCCGCGCCCGCGCAAGCCAATCCAAGATGGCGTCGCCGCTGTCCTGCGTCAGCGGCATAATCGAGGCTCGACCTCCCTTGCCCCTTACGGTGATCACGGCCCGCTCCCAATCAAGGTCCTGGAGTCGGAGCCTGGCCACCTCGATGCCCCGCATGCCGGTCTCGAGAAGTAAGGTTAGCACCGCCCTGTCGCGGATTCCTGCAGCGCTGTCCGGGTCGCACCCGGCGATCACCGCCCTGAGCGTCTCGAAGGGAAGGCTGCGCGGCACGGTGCCCAGGCTGTAGGTGGGCCGCGAGATCAAGGCGTCGGCGAGTGTCGGTGCACAATCGCCTCGTCCCGCCCTGAACCGTAGGTAACTCCTGATCACCGTGATGAAGCGGCTCTGCACAGTCGGGGATCGGCCCTCCAACCGTTGCCTGGCCAAGGCACGAACTCGGGCCGCGGTGTACATGCCGGCATCCTCGCCGAGCACGGCCTGCCATTCGAGGAGTTCGTTCATGTACGTCTCGACCGTCGACGTCGCTAGGCCGCGATGCCTGATGAGCCAATTGCGGTAGGCGGCGACGCTCTCGGCGGCAGGCTTGCGCAGCGCCCGATCCGCACGGACGACGGCGCGGTCCACCACGAGGGGATCGGCACCGTCCATGAACCTTAGGAGGCGGACCGCCGCCCTGCGCCGCATCTGCCGCAGGTTCGGGTTGATAATTCTGCTAGCGTTGACGAGTCCGCAGTGACAGCGATGAGTGGCAAAGCGGGTGATCGTATCCTCACCCAACTCCGTCGGCTTGATGCCATGAAGGCGAGCCCAGATGATAAGATGTGCGCCATGCAGGCCATGCCTGTTCGCGTTAAAACGAGTCAGGCCGTGGGCGAGCAACGCGGTATGGAAGCGGATGCAGAGATCCGCATCCTCGCCGCCCCAGCCGAATGACGGGCGGAGGCCTTGATACTGGAGGTACAGCAGCAACCGGGCTAGATTGCCAATGGCCCGCGTGCGATAGTCAGCAACGTGCGCTACGTCGGCAGGCAGACCGAGGACGTCTACGCGATATCGGTCCAGCGTGTCGGCGTCGGCCGCGAGCACGGCCGCAGGGTCCTCGCCGAGCCATAGCGCGAAGCGGTTCACGGCCGGCCTGATATCGAGGAGCGAGCCTGAGCATCGGGTTGCGTTCAGAAAGCGGCGGAGGAACGGCTCGGACGTAATAGGCAGCGGCGGGGGTGTTGACGCATCGATGGCGGCAAGGCTTTTCATGAGACGGACCGCCGACTCGAAGCCATTCTTGTTACTGTCGATTCGCGAGTAAGGGGACATAATGTGTTTTCCCGGCACGGTGCATCGATGGGCGGCACCGGAGCGCCGTCCGCGATTGACAAAGAAATCAAAATGCCGAAGATTAGATCTCGGTTGAGAGAGTATCTTCACGAGCCCCAGGCGTTGGAGCGCTTTGGGGCTCGCTGCATTCTCGGTGGGTGAAGGTTGGTCGTCAGGTCATGGCTCGCCTCCTTTCGCTCGGGTGCGAAGGTCGTGCAGCCAGTCAGCCACGTCGCAGGTATAGGCGAACAGGCCTCTGCGCGCGGGCGCCAAGAAGACTGGCACGCCGACGCGCTTTTGCCGTCTAGCTTGGCGAAGTGCCTCTATGCTGTCGAATCCCAGCGCGCGGACGAGTTCGCTGCCTTTCAGCACAGGTCCGAAGGCCGCGAGCATAGTGTTGCGTACCTCAGCCCGATCTGGGGTCAGCGATTCGGCATCTTCGAAGTCGGTCACCAGAGTACCTCCTCAGCCCGTGATCACGACCAGTTGCGTAATTCGGGCTCGAGAATACACTGGCAAAATAGATTTATCGTTTTGTGGGAGGCGTGGTGGTCGACGGTCGACGACAGGATCCGATCGACAAAGTGAAGATCAGGGTGACAGTGACATACTGGCACTCGATGTCGCGCATCGGCAGAACGGGTTCTCGGCCAACCAATCGGCCCGCCCAACACCCACTCTTCAAAGAGTACGAGAAGGGCATACACGTCCCCCGCGATCATCCGGGCGGCGTCATTGACCAAATGGATGAGGTGGTGCCGGGCACCGCCGCGTTGTTCCGGAGTCTCGTCTGGGCGATTCTGAAGGGGGTGCCGCTTCGAGCCTCCGTCCTTCGTGAACGACTGGGTCTAGACGCATTCGATGTCATGCAGGTGAGCCCCACCGCGAGCACATTTGCAGACCTAGAAGCGCTGCTGATGTGGGTGGAACTGGCAAAGGCAGAAGGGAGGCACGACGCGTTCGCCTCCGCAGTGGCGGGGGTTGAGACGGTGATGCCGCAGGTTCGTTTCATCATCGAGCTGACGCAGGAAGCGGATGCATTCTCGGCCTTTCTCACCGATCGACTGCGTGTTTGGCAGGCTGACGTAGAAGAAAGACGGGTACGAGGGCTGTTGAGCCCCCCTGCTTACGCTCAAGCCGGCTTAGACCCGGCGAACCGCCAAAATGGCGGCCACCTCGTCGCCCAACTAAGTTCGCAATGGAAGCACGCCGCGGCAGGCCTGGTGTTCCTTGCAATCAGCGCGCTAACGCCCGACCATTTCTCGCGCATCGCCGCCATGATGATGTGCGCTACCTTCACTGTGTGCGCCTACTCTGCGGCGGCAAGCGGTCCAAACCGCTGATTGCAGCTTGAGGCTCACAATGTCCCCTTCCTTATGGTAGCAGCGGCACACCTGATCCTGGTTGATGATCATCAAGACTAGCGCACTAGTAGTGCATGCGCGCCCGTACTTAATCCCCCCTTACCTACACATGCAGAACGGGACATTTCGCCGGTTTGGCGAATGGAAGCACGAGCGTCGTGTACGGCGTTACCAGCCCAAGAATGACAGACGAGCAGGAGAGGTGGCGGGGTAAAGCCCGGCGGTGAAGCAAATTGCAAGTGAGCCAACCCGAATTCTACTCAAGGCCGCCAGTCAAGCGTAGGCCCACGAAATCGTTATGCCGAGTGGTATACTCAGCGGCAGCGCTATTGACCGCACCTCCTTCGGAACAGTCTGGCTAATTTGAGACTCAGCATAAGACGAGTTATTCCGAACTCGGCGTAATTCGTAATCCTCGGTCAGGCTGGTCGCATCGAACGGGTCGCCGCCTCGCGCCGCCGCGATCGCCGCCAGCATGGTGGGCGCGATCGCGCAGCCGGTCCCCGCCAGCGGCATCCCCGCCCCGATCCAGGTGCGGACGACCAGCTGCTTGTGGTGACTCTCGGCAAATTCGTCGGCGTAATGGCCCGACACCAGCCGCGATCCCGGCACGACTAGCGGCAGCACGGGGATCTGCACCACCGCACGCCCCTCGATCAGCGAATCGAAGACGGTCAGTTCGGCGGGATGCACCACATCCTCGGCATCGTGGAGCACGATCGCCTTCACCGCGAATCCCTCCGCCGCCCGGTCACGGGCCAATGCATGCCACAGGGTATTCAGGCAGTCCGCCTTGGTCGTCGGCCCCGCCTTTGATCCGATGACCAGCCTCACCCGGTCATCGCGCTCGGCCACTTCGGCGGCGGCGGCGATGGTTGCGGAGTCGTTGGGGTAGAGCCCGACATAGAGGCGGTAATCGGCATGATCGATCCGCCCGAGCGCGGCCGACAGCATCTCGCCGATGACCGCCGACTCGTCCCACGCCGGGATGAAGACGATCATCCGTCCGGTCTGGGTGGGACACGGCAGAGCATCACTGCGAATCGGCGGCGTGCGGCCCCGGCCAAGACGTCGCACCAGATAGAATAGGTCGACGAGCAGATCGTCGAGCCCGCCGATCAGCAACCCGGCCGCCGCGAACAACGACAGTTCGCGCACGACGACATCGATCCCCCCGATGATCCCGTCCATCCGGCTTGCTCCCCCTCGCCGACCCATCCGGTCTGATGGGGGGCGAGCCCGGATTCAACGGGATTCTGAGGGTCAATTTGAAACAGCGGCGGCAACCGCAATATTGTCTTGAGGAATCAATAGGCGCGGATGGTTGCGATCGGTGCTGCGGTGCAACATATTATGTCCGAAAGGACTATCTGTGGCCAAGACATTTTCCCCGGGCGTCGTTCATGCCGCGCTGGCCGTTGGTGGCTTTGCGATCGGCACGACCGAATTCGCCGCGATGAGCCTGGAGCCCGATCTCGCGCGCGGGCTGGGCATCGATGCGCCGACCGCGGGGCATGTCATCAGCGCCTATGCGCTGGGCGTCGTGGTGGGCGCGCCGATGCTGGCGGTGCTGTCGGCCAAGCTGGCGCGGCGGACGCTGCTGATCGCGCTAATGCTGATGTTCGCGCTGGGCAACGGATTGTCGGCGATGGCCCCCAACTATCACTGGATGCTGGTATTCCGTTTCCTGAGCGGCCTGCCGCACGGCGCCTATTTCGGGATCGCGGCCTTGGTCGCCGCCTCGCTGGTCCCCGATGAGCGCCGGACGGTTGCGGTCGGGCGGGTCATGCTCGGGTTGACGGTGGCGACCGTGATCGGCGTGCCGTTGGCGCAGATGCTGGGCCAGTGGCTCAACTGGCGTTGGGTGTTCGGCGTGGTTGCGGGGCTGGCGTTGCTGACCACGACCCTGGTCGCGATCGCCGCACCGCATGACCGGCCCGATGAGGGTGCCAGCGTCCGACGCGAGCTGGCGGCCCTGAGCCGGGGGCAGGTCTGGCTGACGCTGGCGATCGGCGCGATCGGCTTTGGCGGCATGTTCGCGGTCTACACCTATCTCGCCGCGACGCTGACCGAGGTGACCGGCGTGTCCGAGCATCTGATCCCGCTGGTCCTGGCCGTGTTCGGGCTGGGCATGACGATCGGCAATATCGTCGTGCCGCGCTTTGCCGACCGGGCATTGATGCCGACTGCCGGGGGCCTGCTGCTCTGGTCGGCGGCGATGCTGGCACTCTATCCGCTGGCGGCCGGGAGCATGTGGACGATCCTGCCTAATGTCTTTGCCATCGGCTTGGGCGGGGCGCTGGGCACCGTGCTCCAGACGCGGCTCATGGACGTGGCGGGTGAGGGGCAGGGGCTGGCCGCCGCGCTCAACCATTCGGCGTTCAACACGGCCAATGCCATCGGCCCCTGGGCGGGCGGTCTGGCGATCGCCAACGGGCTCGGCTGGACCTCGACCGGCTATGTCGGCTGTGGGCTGGCGCTGGGCGGCTTTGCCATCTGGCTGATCGCAATGCGGGTGGCGCGCGGGGAGGTCAGCGTGCCAGCGGATCGATCGAATCGTCCGGTGCTGTCGCACTGAGGCGTTTCGCGACGGCTTCGACCTTCGCCATCACGCGCAGGATATTGCCGTTGGTGAGGTTTGCGAGGTCCGCATCGCTCCACCCGCGCCGGACGAGTTCGGCCAGCACCAGCGGATAGCCGTCGACGCCCGCCATCCCCTCCGGGCCGGTGCCGTTGATCCCGTCATAATCGCCGCCAAAGCCCACCGCGCCGCGCCCGGCCACTTGCGCGATATGCTCGATATGGTCGGCGACCATTGCCGGCGTCACGCGCGGGGCGGGGTTTGCCACATCCCAGGCGATCAGCGGTGCAGGACTGCGTGGGCCATAGACATTGGCTGCCACCCCGACCAATTTCGCATAGGCCGTGCGCTTCGAATCCCAGGCCCGCCAGTCGCTCGACAGGAAGGCGGGATAGACATTCACCATCACGACGCCCCCCGCCGCCCCGATCCGGCGGAGCAGCGCATCGGGAATGTTGCGCGGCGCATCCGCCAGCGCTCGCGCGTCGGAGTGCGAGGCGATGACTGGTGCCCGACTGGTATCCAGCGCCGCCGCCATCGTCGTATCGGAGACATGCGCGACATCGATCATCATGCCGATGCGGTTCATCTCGGCGACGACGGCGCGGCCAAAGGGGCTGAGGCCGTTCGCGATGGGAGCGTCGGTCGAGGAGTCGGCCCAGGCCAGGCTGCGGCCATGGGTCAGCGTCAGATAGGCGGCGCCCAGCGCCCTATACTGGCGCAGCATCGACAGCCGCCCGTCGATCTGATGCCCGCCCTCGACCCCGATCAGCGAGGCGACCCTGCCGGAGCGCACGATCCGGCGAACATCATCGGCGGTTCGGGCCATGGCGAGTCGGTCGGGATGCGCGGCGACCAGCCGATGGACGCGGTCGATCTGCTCCAGAGTCATCTCTACCGCGCGCGGGCCGGTGACGTCGGCGGGAATCCACACCGACCAGAATTGCCCGCCAACACCGCCGCGTCTCAGCCGCAGAAGGTCGGTCTGGAGCGGATAGGGCAGGGTGGTGGTGTCGGTGGCAAGTGAGGGGGACTCGGGCGGGACGTCGGTGTCGCGTAGCTCCCAGGGGAGGTCGTTATGCCCGTCGACGATCGGCGCACGGGCGAGGACCGATTCGATTCGGCGCGTGATGGCTGGATCGGCCGCCTGGGCGAGCAGGAGCGCGATCAGCATGTCAGTCGCTGCTCGAAGCGGGTGAGGGTGGTGTCGATCGGCTGCTCGGTGGCTTCTACTTGATCGACTCGGGCGTTGGGTGGCCCCGATCCCGCCTCGGCGATGATCTGCACCACCGCATCGTCGGCCCCCTGGACAACCGCCTCTACCGAACCGTCCGCGCGATTGCGCACCCAGCCGGTCAGCCCCAGAGCCTCGGCGTGGCCAAGGAACCAGTAACGATACCCGACGCCCTGCACGCGCCCGGTGATGCGAAGATGACGGCCGATCATGCTCGCGACTGTCGCGCGGGTGGGCAGGAAAGGGAAGTTCCTATTCCTCCCCGGCACGGGGAGGGGGACCGCCGCGAAGCGGCGGTGGAGGGAGCGTGCCGCAAGGGATACCCTGTGTGGAAGCCCCCCTCCGTCAGCGCTGCGCGCTGCCACCTCCCCGTGCCGGGGAGGATTTTTGGTTCGCGCGGATGCGCAAAGATCGCGGAGGAGACGGAATCTTCTCTGCGTCCTCCGCGCCTCTGCGCGAACGAGCCTTAGACCTTGTCGGTCAACTCCGGCACGACGGTGAACAGGTCGCCGACCAGGCCGATATCGGCGACCTGGAAGATGGGGGCGTCCTCATCCTTGTTGATCGCGACGATGACCTTGGAGTCCTTCATCCCCGCCAGATGCTGAATCGCGCCCGAGATGCCAACCGCGACATAGACTTCCGGAGCGACGATCTTGCCGGTCTGCCCGACCTGATAGTCGTTGGGGGCATAGCCCGCATCAACCGCCGCGCGGGAGGCACCAACGGCGGCGCCCAGCTTGTCGGCGAGCGGGTCGATCAGCGCGTGGAACTGCTCTTCCGACCCCAGCGCACGACCGCCCGAGACGATGATCTTGGCGCTGGTGAGTTCGGGCCGGGCATTCTCGGCCTTTTCCGCGCCGACGAAGCGGGACTTGGCGGCGTCGCCGGTGGCGGCGACCGCCTCGATGGTGCCCGAACCACCCTCGGCCGCCGCCTTCTCGAAGGCGGTGGTGCGGACGGTCAGGACCAGCTTGGTGTCGCTGGTCTTCACGGTGGCGATCGCGTTGCCCGCATAGATCGGCCGGGTGAAGCTGTCCGGTCCCTCGACCGACAATATGTCGCTGATCTGCATCACGTCGATGAGGGCCGCGACACGCGGGGCGATGTTCTTGCCGGTGGTGGTCGACGGCGCCAGGAACGCGTCGTGATGGCCCATCAGCTCGGCGATCAGCGGCGCGACGTTTTCCGCCAGCGCATTGGCATAGGCCGCATCGTCGGCGACATGGACCTTGCCGACGCCCGCTATCTTGGCGGCGGCCTGCGCCACGTCGCCCACGCCCTGCCCCGCGACGATCAGGTGCACCTCGCCCAGCTTGGCCGCCGCCGTGACGGTCGCCAGCGTGGCATCCTTGACGGACCCGCCGTCATGCTCGACCCATACCAGCGTCTTCACTTGGCCACTCCCAGTGCTTT
>NZ_BBJS01000056.1 GCF_000739895.2 Sphingomonas paucimobilis NBRC 13935 | reverse complement strand
GGGGAGGAATTACGCTTACTCGACCGTCTGCTCGATCGCGCCGAAGATGGAATGATGGCGGTCATCCTCCATCCAGATGCGCACCGTATCGCCCTTCTTCAGGAACGGGGTGACGGGCGCGCCGCCGCGGATCGTCTCGATCATCCGCACCTCGGCGATGCAGCTATAGCCGACGCCGCCCTCGGCGACGGGCTTGCCAGGGCCGCCATCCGTATCGCGGTTGGACACGGTGCCAGAGCCGATGATCGTCCCCGCCCCCAGCGCGCGAGTCTTGGCGGCGTGCGCGACCAGCGTCCCGAAGTCGAAGGTCATGTCCTCGCCCGCATCGGCGCGGCCGAAGGGCTTACCGTTCAGATCAACCTTGAGCACCCGGCGCAGCTTGCCGTCCTGCCACCAGTCGCCCAGCGATTCGGGCGTCACGAACACCGGCGAGAAGGCCGAGGCCGGCTTGGACTGGAAAAAGCCGAACCCCTTGGCCAGTTCGCCCGGGATCAACCCGCGCAGCGACACATCGTTGGTCAGCCCGACCAGCCGGATCGCCGCCAGCGCCTCGTCGCGGCTCGCCCCCAGCGGCACATCGCCCGTGACGACGACAACCTCGCCCTCCAAGTCGCAGCCCCAGCTCTCATCCGCCAGCGGAATGGCGTCGCGCGGCCCCAGGAACCCATCCGATCCGCCCTGATACATTAACGGATCGTGCCAAAAGCTCTCGGGCAGGTCCGCGCCGCGTGCCTGCCGCACCAGCGCGACATGGTTCACATAGGCCGAGCCATCGGCCCATTGATAGGCGCGTGGCAACGGCGAGGCGGCGTCATGCTCGTGGAAGCGCGCACGTGGGATCGCTTCATGGTCCAGATCGGTCGCCAGATTGGCGAGCGCGGGTGCGGTGCGGTCCCAATCATCGAGCGCGGCCTGCAGGGTGGGCGCGATATGTCCGGCATCGGCGTACCAGGCCAGATCGCTCGACACGACCACCAGCTTGCCGTCGCGACCTTGTTTCAGACTGGCGAGTTTCATGCAGGACTCCTCTTCGCTAACTGGTATCGGATGTAACCATCCGTCCGCGCTTGTCACGCATTGGGGCGGTGATCCTGCCCGAAACTTGACTTTTGGCAATGGCCAGCGCACATGCCCGCTCGTCGAGGCGTCCACTCGCAGCGTGAACGGACCATCTGGTCCCGGCTCCGCCCCGACCCTGTCTTCAGGCTTCCCTTGTCACGCGGGGTGTCATCAACCCCGGCGCCGCGCCCGCGGCCCTTCGTGACTCGCGCGCCATGTCAGAAAGTATTCCCATGTCCTTTTCCGAACTCGGCCTCGCCGAGCCGCTCGTCCGCGCGCTCGAAGCCAAAGGCTATTCCGAACCCACCCCGATCCAGCGCGACTCGATCCCGACGCTGCTGGAAGGCCGCGATCTGCTCGGCATCGCGCAGACCGGCACCGGCAAGACCGCCGCTTTCGTCCTCCCTTCGATCCAGCGTCTGGTCGAGGCGAACAAGCGCGTCCTGCCGACCCATTGCCGGATGCTCGTCCTCGCCCCGACTCGCGAACTGGCCAGCCAGATCGCCGACAATGCGAAGGGCTATGCCAAATTTTCCAAGCTGGCGGTCGCGACCGTCTTTGGCGGCACCAGCATCAA
This sequence comes from Sphingomonas paucimobilis NBRC 13935, assembly GCF_000739895.2. GTDB lineage: Bacteria > Pseudomonadota > Alphaproteobacteria > Sphingomonadales > Sphingomonadaceae > Sphingomonas > Sphingomonas paucimobilis. The sequence goes on along the minus strand of NZ_BBJS01000056.1, from coordinate 18,967 downwards.
CAAGAACCGGCAGGACCTGTCGCGCGGCGTCGACATCCTGGTCGCGACGCCCGGCCGGCTGATCGATCTGGTCGAGCAGGGCTTCCTGAACCTGTCGATGATCGAGATCCTGGTGCTCGACGAAGCCGACCAGATGCTCGACCTGGGCTTCATCCACGCGCTGCGCCGCATCGTGAAGATGATTCCGCGCAAGCGTCAGACGCTGTTCTTCTCGGCGACCATGCCCGCCGCGATCCGCGACCTGGCCGACAAGTTCCTCGACAATCCCGCGACCGTCTCGGTCACGCCCGTCTCGACCACCGCCGAGCGCGTCGAACAGTCGGTGACCTTCGTGACGCAGCAGGAGAAGCAGGCGCTTTTGACCATCCTGCTCGCCGATCCCGCGATCGAGCTGGCGCTGGTCTTCACCCGCACCAAGCATGGCGCCGACCGCGTCGTAAAGCTGCTGGCGGGCAACGGCATCGCCGCCAATGCGATCCACGGCAACAAGAGCCAGGGCCAGCGCGAGCGGGCGCTGGGCGAGTTCCGGTCGGGCCAGACCCGCGTGCTGGTGGCGACCGACATCGCCGCGCGCGGCATCGACATTCCGGGCGTCAGCCACGTCTTTAACTTCGAGCTGCCCAATGTCGCGGAGCAATATGTCCACCGCATCGGCCGCACCGCGCGGGCCGGTCGCTCGGGTCTGGCCATCGCCTTCTGCGCCGAGGATGAGCGTCCGTATCTGAAGGATATCGAGAAGCTGACGCGGCAGAAGATCACCGTCGTGCCACTGCCGGCCGATTTCGTGAAGCGCGCCGAAACGATCAAGTCGCAGCGCGTCAAGGCGATCGGTGCCGATCCCGCGCCGCGCGTCGACCGTCCGCGTGATCCGGCGCGTCCGCGCGCGACCCATCATCCGCGTGCGACCGACGCACGGGCACCGCAGGGGCGCCAGCCGCGTCGCCGGAGCGGCTCCGGCGGCGGTGGTCGCGGCCGTGGCGGCGGTGCGGGCCGTCCCGGTGGCGGCGGCGGCGCAGGTCGCGGCGCTCAGGGCTGATGCTCTATAAAGGCCGTCCCTCGCAAATGCGATGGGCGGCCTTTTCCGTTCTGAACCCCAACCCTCTCCTGGTACGTTACCTCCGTAACGATCACCGCGCATCAGGAGAGGTTGCCATGGATATTGCCCACACCCCCGCCGCCGAGCGCATCGCGCGCGTGCTGTGTGGCCAACGGCTCAGCGCCAATGCGGGGGGCGATTCGGAGTCGGCCGCCAAGCTGGTCGACGATCACTGGCGCGAGCATATGACCGACGCGCTGGCGGTGTTGCGCACCCTGCGCGAACCCGATCAGGCGATGGCCGATGCGGGCGATCCCGCGATCTGGGAGAAGATGGTGCTGGTCGCGGTCGAGGCCGCCAAGCCGCCCAAGGTGACGCTCTAAAATCCTCCCCGGCACGGGGGGTGGCAGGGCGAAGCACTGACAGAGGGGGGCTTCCCCATAGGACGTCCCTTGCGGCGAACCCCCTCCACCACCGCTCTGCGGTAACCCCCCTCCCGGTACCGAGGAGAATTTACACCGTCACCTGCTCGCCCAGTTCCAGCACCTTGCCCGGCGGAATCCGCAGGAAGTCGGTGGGATCGCTGGCATTGCGCTGCAGGAACATGAACAGCCGGTCCTGCCAGAGCGGCATGCCCTTTTCCGCCTCGGGCTTGAGCGTGTTGCGGCCGATGAAGAAGCTGGTCTTCATCGGATCGAGGCCCATCTGCCGCTGCTCGACACCCAGATCGCGGGGCAGGTCGCGCGGCACGTCGGGCGTTTCCATGAAGCCATAGGTCAGCACGACGGTCGCGAAGTTATCGTCCAGCCGTTCGACATGCGCGCGGCATTCGCTAGGCACGACCGGGCGGTCGGCGGTGCGGATCGTCACGACCAGATTCTGCGCGTGCAGTACCTTGTTGTGCTTCAGATTGTGGAGCAACGCGCCCGGCGCCGAGGCGGGGTTGGCGGTCAGGAAGACGGCGGTGCCCGGCACCCGCTCGGGCGGGCGCTTGGCGAGCGCGGCGGCGAGATCGGCCAGCGGAATCGCCTGTCGCTTCTCGAAGGCCGAGACGATGCTGCGCCCGCGCACCCAGGTATAGATGATCAGCCCGACGCCCGCCCCGACGAGCAGCGGCACCCAGCCCCCCTCGATCACGCGCAGGATATTGGCCCCGAAGAAGATCAGGTCGAGCGCCAGGAAGGGCAGGATGGCAGCCAGCGCCAGTGCGCGCGACCAGCCCCAGCGGTGGCGGACGACCAGATAGGCCAGACAGGTGGTCACGACCATCGTGCCGGTCACCGCGATGCCGTACGCCGCCGCCATGGCCGAGGACGTCTTGAACTGGATGACCAGCACCAGCACGCCGAACAACAGCAGCCAGTTGATCGCGGGCAGATAGATCTGCCCCTGGAAATCGGCCGAGGTCTGGCGCACCCGCAGCCGCGGCAGGAAGCCGAGCTGGATCGCCTGCTGGGTCAGCGAAAAGGCGCCGGTGATCACCGCCTGCGCCGCGATGACGGTAGCAAGGCCGGCCAATACGATCAGCGCGGGCCGGAACGACTCGGGCGCCATCAGGAAGAACCAGTCCTGATTGGTAAAGGTCTGCCCGCTCGCCGCCGCACGTTCCAATGAGGCCAGCGCGAACGCCCCCTGCCCCAGATAGTTGAGCATGAGCGCCGGCAGGACCAGCGAGAACCAGCCGATCCGAATCGGCAGCCGCCCGAAATGGCCCATATCGGCGGTCAGCGCTTCCGCCCCGGTCACGGTCAGGAACACCGCACCCAGCACGAACAGCCCGACCACGCCGTGGCTGGCCAGGAAGCTGATGCCATAGCCCGGCCAGACGACTCGCGCGATCGAGGGTTCGTCGGCGATATGCCAGATGCCCAGCCCGCCGATGACGAAGAACCACAGGATACAGATCGGCCCGAACAGCTTCGACACCTGCGCCGTGCCGCGCGATTGCAGCAGGAACAGCCCGATCAGGATGACGATCGTACACAGTCGAATCACCCCCTCGTCGAAGACGGTCGCGGCCGAGGGAATGGTGCGCAGCCCCTCCATTGCCGAGAGGACCGACAGCGCGGGCGTGATGATCGCATCGCCATAGAAGAGCGACGCCCCCGCCGCACCCAGAATGAGCGCAAGGCGCGAGCGGATGCCGAGCGAGCGCCGCGCCAGCGCCGCCAGCGCCAGCACCCCGCCCTCGCCCTGATTGTCGGCGCGCATCAGGAAGATGACATATTTGACGGTGACGACCAGAAAGAGCGTCCACAGGGCTAGGCTGAGCACGCCCAGAATTTCGCTCGGGTCGATACCGTCCGCCGCCGATTGCGACAGCGCCTCGCGAAAGGCGTAGAGCGGGCTGGTGCCGATATCGCCGAACACCACGCCGATCGCACCCACCGTCAGCGCGGCGAGTGCGGGATGACGCGTGGCATGGCCCTCGGCCACTTCATTCTGGTTGCCCGTAATGTCGGTCGTGATCGCCGTCATGTCCGCCGGAACCCCCTGTGCCAAAAGGACGGCGCGCTTTACGCCTCTTTGCCCGGGAAGCAAGGGCTTTCCCAAACGCTCCGCAAACGCTTGATATTGCGCAGCGTCAAGCGCATGGACGGAAAATGGTTCCCTTTTCGTTCGGCGGTCAGGATTTTACGGCCCTGCCCGAAGGCGCGTTGTTCTGGCCCGCGCGACAGGCTTTGCTGGTCGCCGACCTGCATCTGGAAAAGGCCAGCTGGTATGCTGGCGGCGGGCAGATGCTGCCCCCTTATGATTCGCTGGCCACGCTGACCGAACTGACCCAGGCGGTTGCGCGGACCAAGGCACGCGAAGTCTGGTGCCTGGGCGACAGTTTCCACGATGCGGAAGGGTGCGACCGTCTTTTACCCCAGGCGCGTGAAATGCTGCTCGCGCTGACGGGGGCGACCCGTTGGACCTGGATCACCGGAAATCACGATCCCGTGCTGCGCGATCGGTGTGGTGGGGCAGTGACGGAGGAGGCGTTGGTCGATGGACTGGTCCTGCGGCACGAGGCCGATCCGGCGGAGACTCGGCCCGAACTTTCCGGACATTTCCATCCCAAGCTGCGGCTGCGCGTGCGCGGCAAGATGGTCGCGCGGCGCTGTTTCGTCGGGACAGCCCAGAAGCTGATCCTGCCCGCCTTCGGCGCGCTCACCGGCGGCCTGGATGTCGATCACCCTGCCTTGATCCAGGCGGTCGGCCGCGCCGCCGAGGCGCTCGTCCCGGTGCGTGACCGTATGCTGCGCTTTCCCGTCGCCGCCTGACGCTCAGCCGGCCCGCGCCAGATCGGGGAAACCGGCGCGGAAGCCGGCGACCTTCGGCTTGTCCCAGCGCACGATATAGGGATGGCCGGGATTGCGGTCGTAGAAATTCTGATGATCCGCCTCGGCCGGGAAGAAGCCCCCCTGTTCGATCCGGGTCGTGATCGGCTTGGCGAAGGCATGGGCCTGGGTCAGTTGCGCGATATAGTGGCGCGCGACATCGGCCTGTTCGGGCGACTGGGCGAAAATGGCTGAACGATAGCTCGGGCCCCGGTCGGGACCCTGCCCGCCGACCTGGGTCGGGTCATGCGCGATCGCGAAATAGACGCGCAGCAGCGTCGCATAGGAGACTTTGGCGGGGTCATAGACGATTCGCACCGCTTCGGCATGGCGGGTGCGTTCGGTCGAGACGGCGGCATAGTTCGCGTCTTCACGACGACCGCCAGCATAGCCCGCCGTGACCGAGCGCACGCCCTTCACCCGCTCGAACACCGCCTCCATGCCCCAGAAACAGCCGCCGGCCAGCACAGCGACCTGAGACCGGCCGGTGGCGGGCACGTCGAGCGCCGCCTTGGGCAGCGGCACGGCACGTTCGGCCTTGGCAGGAAGAGAAGACAGCGCGATCGCTCCGAAGGCGGTCGCGGCAAGGGCGATGCAGAGGGGGGTGCGCATCACCCGAATATGGGGTGGATTTCGCGGTTCAGCTAGGGGCCAGCGCGTTGTGTGGGCTTCGACTTCGCCGCCATGCGCCGAAGCTTATCCTGAGCCCTTCGGCTGTTAGAAAAGGCTTGGTCCCTCACTCCGTTCAGCCTGAGCGAAGTCGAAGGCCAAGGCAATCGCTCTTAGCGAACCGCCTCGACTGGAGCCGACGCATAACGGCTGGGCGCTTCCGCCGGATGAAGGACGACGAGACCCAGGGCGCCAAGCGCAAATCCGCCGGCGAATTGCCATACGAAGCTGGACTTGAGGAGGGCACGCATTTGTCTTCACCTGTCGTTGCGGGTCACCGCCCGGATGGGCCGGCGATCGTTACGGATGCCATCTGGTCGATCAGCGCCGTTCCGACAATGGCGTTTATAGAAACACAGCATTAACGGCACGTGATCGTGTCGTTCATGCCACAGTTAAGCCACATTGCCGCAGCGCACACACGCTTATGAAAAAGCCAGCCGTTCCAGGCAGTTGCCCGAATCGACTGGCTTTCGCACCGCAAGAGGCGGCGAATTATTTCAGCGCGGCGCAGGCCGTCTGGATGCGGGTGCACGCCTCGCGCAGCAGCGCGTCGGAGGTCGCATAGCTGATTCGCATCGCGGGCGAGAGACCGAAGGCCGCGCCCTGCACCGCCGCCACCTTCGCATCGTCGAGCAGATAGCCGACAAACGCCTCGTCGCTGTCGATCAGCCGGCCCGAAGGCGTGGTCTTGCCGATCAGCGGCGCGAAGGACGGATAGACATAGAAGGCCCCCTCCGGCGTCGGGCAGGTCATGCCCTCGATCTCGTTGAGCATCGACACCACCATGTCGCGCCGCGCCTGGAACGCCTGATTACGCTCGGCCAGAAAGCTCTGGTCGCCGGTCAGCGCGGCGGTCGCCGCCGCCTGCGCCACCGAACAGGGGTTGGAGGTCGACTGCGACTGCAGCTTGGCGATCGCCTTGATCAGCCAGGGCGCGCCGCCCGCATAGCCGATCCGCCAGCCGGTCATCGCATAGGCCTTGGAACAGCCATTCACCGTCAGCGTGCGCTCGTACAGCTCGGGGCAGACCTGCGCGATGGTGGCGAAGCGGAAGCCGTCATAGACGATATGCTCGTACATATCGTCGGCGAAGACCCAGACATGCGGGTGCTTGAGGATCACCTCGCCCAGCGCCTTCAGCTCGTCGGCGGTATAGCCCGCGCCCGTCGGGTTGGACGGCGAGTTCAGGATGACCCACTTGGTCTTGGGCGTGATCGCCGCATCCAGCGCCTCGGGGGTCAGCTTGTAGCCCTGTTCCGGCCCGGCCTTGACGATCACCGGTACGCCGCCCGCGAACTGGACGACATCGGGATAGCTGACCCAATAGGGTGCCGGGATGACCACCTCGTCCCCTGCATCGATCGTCGCGACCATCGCGTTGAACAGCGTGTGCTTGCCGCCGACATTCACGCTGATCTGATCGGCCGTGTAGGTCAGGCCGTTGTCGCGCGCGAACTTGGCCGCGATCGCGGCCTTCAGCTCGGGCGTGCCGTCGACATTGGTGTATTTGGTCTTGCCGTCGCGGATCGCCTGGATCGCGGCCTCTTTGACGAAGTCCGGCGTGTCGAAATCGGGCTCACCCGCGCCCAGTCCGATCACGTCGACACCGGCACGCTTCAGCTCCATCACGCGGCTGGTGATGGCGAGCGTGGGGGATGGGCTGATACGGCCGAGCGCGGCGGAGGGCTGCATGGAACGGAACCTTTTCGACAGGAAAATGCGGGGGCGCCTTAGCGCGCCCAGCCCTCAATCCGCAACCATCTCCGCACGAAACAATCCGCGAAGCGCATTGCCAAGCAAGAATCCTTCGCGAAGATCATCGCGGGTCAGCCGTCCTTCTACCGCCCGCCCCGTCTCGATCAGATGGCTGCGCAGGATACCGGGCAGCAGCCCTTCGGCCAGCGGCGGAGTCACCAGCTTGTCGCCGCGCGCGACGAAGAGGTTGGTATAGCTGCCCTCGGTCAGATAGCCGTCAGGCGTTTCGAACAGGACTTCCGGTGTTCCCGCCGCTGCCCGCGCCGCATCGTAAAAGCCGCGCGCGCTGGTCTTGTGGCGCAGACGCAGATCGTCTTGCGACACCGGCAAAGGCACGACGCGCACCGCGACGGTCGACTCGAAAGGCGCGGGGCGCGGACCCACCTCGACCACCACCGCCCCGCTCCGCGCGAGCAACAGCCGGATGCGCCGGGCGTCGCGCAGGCGGAAGGTCGCCGCCTGCAACTCGTTGCGCGCATCATGACGGTTGAAGGTGAAACCCAGCGCCAGCGCACTCGCCTTCATCCGCGCCAGATGGGCCTCCAGATGCTGGATACCCTCCAGCGGATCGAAGGCCATGGTCTCGATCAGGTCGAAATCGCGTTGTCCGCTGGTCAGGAACGCAGCCTTGGCCAGGCACTCGTCCCATTCGTCGGCCGCCACCGAGTCGGCGACGATGCCAGAGCCGATGCCCAGCGTCACATGATCGCTCCCCCTGGGCCAGGTGAGTGTGCGGATCGCGACGTTGAACATCGCATCGCCATCGGCATCCAGCCGCCCGATCGCGCCGGTATAGAGGCCCCGCGCCGAATCCTCGATATCGGCGATCGCCTGCATCGCGCGAATCTTGGGTGCGCCGGTGATCGATCCGCAGGGGAAGAGCGCCGCCAGCACATCGACCGCATCCCGCCCCTCGGCCAGATCGGCGGTGACGGTCGACACCATCTGATGCACCGTCGGATAGGGCTCGACCGCGAACAGCAAGGGCACCGCGACGCTGCCGGGCCGCGCGACACGCGACAGGTCGTTGCGCATCAGATCGACGATCATCAGATTTTCGGCGCGCTGCTTGGGATCGTCACGCAGGTCCTGCGCGGCCCGCGCATCGGCGGCGGCATCACCTTCGCGCCGCGCGGTGCCCTTCATCGGCTTGGCGGTCAGCCGGCCGGCATCGAGCGCGAAGAACATCTCCGGCGACAGCGACAGGATCGTCGTTTCGCCGGTCGCCACCACCGCACCCCAACCGGCCCGCGACCGGGCGCGCAGGCCGGCATAGAGCGCCAGCGGGTCGCCCGCGACCTTGGCGGTCGCCCGAAAGCTGAGATTGACCTGATAGAGATCGCCCGCCGCGATCAGCGCCTTCACCTCGGCGAATTGCGCGGCATGGCGTGCCTCATCCAGTTCGGACTGGAGCGCGCCGATCCAGGCGCCGGCGGGATCGGGCAGCATCGCGTCCACCGCCAGCGTCCGATAATCCTGGAATAGCCCGAACCAGAGCAACGGACCGTCAATCGCGGCGGCGGGCACATTCGGCTCCAGCGCCGCGCCGGCTTCATAGGCGATCAGCCCCGCCGCATGCAGCCCGTCGCGTCGCGCCTGGCGCAGCCGTTCCAGCGCCGGCACCACCTCCTGTGGGGTATAGGCGGCCACGATCCCGACCGGTGCGGTATAGAGCCGCGCCGCCGCTCCCCCGTCACGGGCGTCGTCGAGCAGCACGAAAGGGGCATCGAGGCGCAACATGAAGGACGATCCATGCACGGCCCGCCCCTGCGCATGCAAGTATCGATTGGCCCCGACCGTGCCAGCCCCTATCTCGGGACCATGACCGACCCTGTTCCGACACCCCCGCTGCGCGCCGCGATCGTCCCCGTCACCCCGCTTCAGCAGAATTGCTCGATCGTCTGGTGCACCGCGACGATGAAGGCCGCCGTGGTCGATCCCGGCGGCGACCTGCCCCGCATCCAGGACGCGATCACCAAGACCGGCGTGACGGTGGAGAAGATTCTCCTCACCCATGGCCATATCGACCATGCCGGCGGGGCCAAGGCGCTGTCCGACGCGCTGAGGGTGCCGGTCGAGGGACCGCAGGAGGAGGATCGCTTCTGGCTCGCGCGGCTGGACGAGGATGGGCAGGCTTACGGCATCCCCGCGCAAGTGCTGGAGCCGACCCGCTGGCTATCCGAAGGCGATAGGGTGACGATCGGCGAACTGACGCTCGATGTCTATGAGACGCCGGGGCATACGCGCGGGCATGTGATCTTCCATCATGCGCCGTCGCATTTCGCGTTGGTCGGCGACGTGCTGTTCCAGGGATCGGTCGGGCGATCGGACCTGCCCGGCGGGGATCATGATACGCTGATCCGCTCGATCGTCGAGAAGCTCTGGCCGCTGGGGAATGAGACGGCGTTCATTCCCGGGCATGGCCAGCCCAGCACCTTCGGGCATGAACGACAGAGCAATGCGTTCGTGGCGGACCGGGTTCTGGGTCTGGGGTGAAGGTTTCGCGTGGCCTTCGACTTCGGCGCCATGCGCCGAAGTTTATCCTGAGCGGCTGGCTTGCCAGCCAGCCAAAGGGCTCAGGCTGAACGGATGTCGGAAATGGGTCTTGCCCCAAAACCCCCGTTCAGCCTGCGCGCAGTCGAAGGCCAAGGGATAACGCTTACCGCCGCCCGCCCGCCGTCTCCGCCCGAATCGCCTTGAACTCCGAGCCGGCCCGCCACTCGGGCCAGTCCCGCCCATCGGCCAGATCGCGCCCGATTCGGTACAGCAGCCCGACATCCGCCGCCGCGCCGCGCAAATCCCAGTTCGCATCCCAGGCATCGCAAGTCTGGTGATAGCAGCGCATATAGGCGTCCAGCCACGCCTGGCCCGCCGGTCGCCCGCCAGCAACGAGGTCGGGCGCACCGCTGATCGCCATCAGCAGCAGCGTGGGCACCCCCCGCCGCGCGACCGAGAAATGATCCGCGCGATAGAACAGCCCGCGTTCCGGCAAAGCCTCCGGCGTGACGGTCCGCCCTTGCGCGGCGGCCGCACTACGCAGGCGATCCTCCAGATCATTCTGCCCATCGCCGACCAGCATCACGTCCCTGGCCGGGCCCGCCGTCTGGAGGATGTCGAGCGTCAGGTTCGCAACCGTCTTGGCCAAAGGATAGACCGGCTTCACCGCATAGGTCTCCGACCCCAGTAGCCCGCGCTCCTCACCCGTCCACAGCGCGAAGACCAGGCTGCGGTCGGTCGGCGGTGCCGCCTTGAACGCGCGCGCCAGTTCCAGCACGCCCGCCACGCCCAGCGCATCGTCATTCGCGCCCGGCCGGATCGTACGGCCCTGCGAATCCGGCGCACCCTTGCCATAGGCGTCCCAATGCGCGCCGAACATCACCACCTCATCGGGATGCGTCCTGCCGGGCAGCTTGGCGAGCAAGTTGCGGCTTTCGGCGCGCAGCGTCGTCACCGGCAGATCGGCGGAGAAACCCTGGCCCTTCAACGCGACGGGACGGAAATCGGCCCGCCGCGCGGCCTTGCGCTGAGCCGCCAAATCCAGCCCGGCGGCGGCGAAGAGCTTCGTCGCCGCTTCGCCCGACAGCCAACCCTGCAGTAGCACCCGCGAGGCCGGATCGCTGCGCACGATGTCGTAATTCTCGCCCGCCGGTGCCGTCACCGTCGCCCAGCCATAGCCCGCGCCGGGCGTATCATGGACGATAAGGGCACCCACCGCCCCCTGCCGCGCGGCTTCCTCGAACTTATAGGTCCAGCGGCCATAATAGGTCATGCGCCGGTCGCCGAACTTGCCCTTGGCATCGTCGCCCGCGACCGCCTCGAAATCGGGATCGTTGACCAGAAAGACGGCGATCTTGCCCTTCAGGTCGACGCCCTTGAAATCGTCCCAGCCGCGCTCGGGCGCATGGACGCCGTAGCCGACAAAGACCATCGGGGCGTCCTTGATCGCCACCCGATCGACCGGCCGCACGGTCGAGACATAGACGCCCTGCCCCTGCACCAGCGGCATTGCCCCCGCCTTCATCCGGCCCTGCCCGATCTGGGTGCGGATCAGCGGCACGGCTTGCGTCCATTGCCCGTCCGGCCCGCCGGGTTGCAGCCCCATCGCCTTGAACTGCGCGACCAGCCAGTCGACCGTCTTCGTCTCGCCGGGCGTACCCGGGGCGCGGCCCTCGAACGCGTCGGAGGCCAGCGTCTTCACATCGGCCGACAGCCGCGCGGGCGAGATCGGGTCGGGCGCGGCCGCCGTCAGCGTCAGGGCGGCCAGGCCGATCAAGGGAAAACGAATCATCGCTGGTCGATCCTTATCGTGGTGGTGACGGGGGCGGAGGCCAGCCGGTCGGTATAGACGATCCCGATCGCCCATCCCGCCAACAGCGCCAGGATCACCCAGGTTCCGATCGCGCCGCCCGCGCGGCCGATATTGGGCGCCGGCCGCATCATGCCCCAACCATGGCCGATCCGCGCGACGATGAACATGCCGCCCAGCACCCACAGCCAGAAGGGCGTGCCACCCGCCAGTTCGATCAGCGCCATCAGCACCAGGACGAAGGGCGCATATTCCACGAAATTGGCCTGGGCCCGCATGCCGGCGGCGAGTCGCGAATCGCCACCATCGCCGATCAGGATCTTGCCCCGCACCCGCCCGGTGACGATTCGCAGGGCGAGCCATAAATTGACCAATGCCGCCGCTGCGGCGATGCTGAGCGTAACGGGCAGGACCATAAGCGGCGGATTCTCCGGCAATAGGACGATGACCGGGAGTGCCACCCCCCGCCAATGCTTGCAACATCGGCAAAACTCGCTATAGGCGCGGGGCTTCGCGATGCGTCCGGCTGGGTGCTCACGCGGCCGGGTCCCTCGATCCGGGCGCGCTATGGGTGCTGACAGTGGTTGCGTCCATTCCTTGTTCGAATTTGATAAGGTGCCGCAATGGCCGTCCCCAAGAGAAAGACTTCGCCCTCCAAGCGCGGCATGCGCCGTGGCCACGATTCGCTGACCATCGCGGCGTTCCAGGAATGCCCGAACTGCGGCGAGCTGAAGCGCCCGCACAATCTGTGCACCGCGTGCGGCCATTATAACGGCCGTGAGGTCGTGTCGGTCGAGGGCTGATCCCTCTACCTTCACCTGAACGACCGTTAGAGGACACGCATGGCCGATAACGCCTGGATCGCCGTCGATGCGATGGGCGGCGACGACGGGCTGGCCGTGATGCTCGCCGGTGTCGCCAGAGCGCGACGCCGCTTCGAGGGCATGCGCTTCTTCCTGGTCGGCGACGAATCGCAGATCGCGGATGGGCTGAAGGTCCATCCCAATCTGTCCGCCGCGTCCGAGATCGTCCACGCGCCCGAGATCGTCGGCTCGAGCGAAAAGCCGAGTCAGGCGATCCGTCGCGCGCGAACGACCTCGATGGGCATCGCCATCGATCTGGTGAAACGCGGTCGCGCCGCCGCCGCGGTCTCGTCGGGCAATACCGGCGCGCTGATGGCGATGGCCAAGCTGAGTTTGCGCACGCTGCCGGGCATCGACCGGCCGGCGCTCGCTGCGCCATTGCCGACGCTGGGCGACAATGACGTCGTCATGCTCGACCTGGGCGCCAATACCGAGTGCGACGCGCGCAACCTCGTACAGTTCGCGGTGATGGGCGCCGCCTATGCCCGCACGCTGCTTGAGCTCGACAATCCGCGTGTCGCGCTGCTCAATATCGGGTCAGAGGACCAGAAGGGCACCGACGAGATTCGCGATGCCGCCGCGGTCCTGCGCGGGCAGAGCCATTTGCCTCTGAACTTCACCGGCTTCATCGAGGGCAACCAGCTCGCCCGCGGTGAGGTCGATGTGATCGTGTGCGACGGCTTTGCGGGCAATATCGCGCTCAAGACCGCCGAGGGCACCGCGCGCTTCGTCGGTGATCTGCTGAAGCGCGCCTTTCGCTCCTCGACCCGGTCGAAGATCGGCTTCCTGATCTCGCGCCCCGCGACCGAATTGCTGCGCGATCATCTGGATCCCAACAACCATAATGGCGCGGTCTTCCTGGGCCTGAACGGGTTGGTGGTGAAAAGCCATGGCAGCGCCAACGAACTGGGCGTCGCCACCGCGATCGGCAATGCGGCCAAGATGGTGCGCGCCGACCTGACCCGGCGTATCGCCGAGGATCTCCTGAACTTCGAGGCAGCGGCATGATTCGTTCGATCGTCACCGGCACGGGCTCGGCGCTTCCAACCCGGCGGGTGTCGAACGACGAACTGGCGCAGGAGGTCGACACCTCGGACGAGTGGATCGTCGAGCGTACCGGCATCCGCTTCCGCCATATCGCCGGCCCCGAAGAGACGACCGCGACGCTGGCCGCCGACGCCGCCAAGGCCGCGATCGCCGCCGCCGGCCTGTCGGCGCAGGATATCGACCTGATCGTACTGGCGACTGCCACCCCCGACCAGACCTTCCCCGCTACCGCGACGAAGGTGCAGGCGATGCTCGGCATCAACGACTGCGTCGCCTTCGATGTGGCCGCCGTCTGTTCGGGCTTTCTCTATGCCGTGCAGGTCGCCGATGCGATGTTGCGCAGCGGCGTGCAGCGGCGCGCGCTGGTGATCGGAGCGGAGACCTTCAGCCGCATCCTTGATTGGGAAGACCGCACCACCTGCGTCCTGTTCGGCGACGGTGCCGGTGCGATGGTTTTGGAAGCGCGTGAAAGCGACGATGAGGGCGGGCGCGGTATCCTTGCGACCAAGCTCCATGCCGATGGCCGCCATAACGGGCTGCTCTATGTCGATGGCGGGCCCTCGAGCACCGGCACCGTCGGCAAGCTGCGGATGAAGGGTCGTGAGGTCTTCCGCCACGCCGTCGTCAATCTGGCACAGGTGATGGAGGAGGCGCTGGGTCTGGCCGGGCTGTCGGCCGCCGATGTCGACTGGGTCGTGCCGCACCAGGCCAATGCCCGCATCCTCGACGCGACCGCGCGCAAGCTCGATCTGCCGGCGGGCAAGGTGATCGTCACGGTCGACCAGCATGCCAACACTTCGGCCGCGTCGGTGCCGCTGGCTCTGGACACCGCCGTGCGTGACGGCCGTATCCGTCAGAACGATCTGATCGTGCTCGAAGCCATGGGCGGCGGCTTCACCTGGGGTGCAGCGGTGATACGCTTCTAAACATTCACTTGTTCTTGACCGAGATAAATCCCTTTCGGTCATATTATCGGCTGTGATAGGCGGTCATTGAGTACCATTGGGGGGATGCCGATGACCAATCCAGGAACACTGACCCGCGCCGATCTGGCAGAATCGCTCCATCAGGAGGTCGGGCTGTCCCGATCCGATTCGGCGCAAGTCGTCGAGCAGATTCTGGTCGAGATGTGTGACGCGCTGTCGCGGGGTGAGAACGTCAAGATTTCCGGCTTCGGCACGTTCGTGCTGCGCGACAAGGGCGAGCGGGTCGGCCGCAATCCCAAGACCGGGGTGGAGGTGCCGATCGCACCGCGCCGCGTCCTGACCTTCCGCGCCAGCCAAATGATGCGCGATCGTATTGTCGCGGCAGGATAGACCAGAACGCCCCCTGGACGGCGGCAAGGCCGATGGTGCGCTGCGCACCATCGGCGAGGTTTCGCGCGAGACCGGCGTGGCGCAGCATGTCCTGCGCTATTGGGAAAGCCGCTTTCCGCAACTTCGCCCCGTCCAGCGGGCAGGCAATCGCCGTTATTATCGGCCCGACGACCTGATGTTGATCCGGCGGCTCGACCGGCTGCTTAACCAACAGGGCTATACCGTCCGCGGTGTGCAGCAATTGCTGGAGACCGAGGCCCGGGCCAAGGACGATCCTGCGACGATGCTGCGCAGCATCCGCGATTCGCTGGCGGAGGCGCTGGCCTGGGATGATCGGGCCGAGGCGCGATAGGGGTTTAGGCGTGGCCTTCGACTTCGCTCAGGCTGAACGAAGCGAGGGATTAATGGCCAAGCAAATCAACCGCCGTTCGGCCTGAGCAAAGTCGAAGGCCACGCCGAGACGCTTACCCCGTAACGACCACTCCACCCTGCTCCGCCAGCAGCAGGTCCCGGCACGCCCGATTATACGCATGCGCGCGCCACCAGAACCAGCCGCCATTGCCCACGCCCCAGGCCGCCACGCCCAGCGCCGCCCAAGGCACCGCACGTGCGGCACGGCCACCCCGCGCCGCGACCCGGCCGGCGGCAAGGCCGCCCTTGCCGATCCGGCGCGCGGTCTTGGCAAGTTTGCCTGCAGCCCGGGCCTGCGACAGGATTCCCGATCCCCCGCGCAGATCGCCCAGGATCGCCGCCGGGCCGACAAAGCCCTTCAGCTTGCCGACGATCTCCTGCGCTTCGATCGAGGCGGCAGGCTCCAACTGGCGGCGCTGCGCCCCGGTCAGGCCGTATGCATCGCCGATCGCATCGATCGTCTCGGCCAGACTTTCGGTACCGATGGTCAACGCCTTGGCCCCGGCCTTCAGCGCGCGGCGGCGAATCAGCTTCTCATTGGCCTCAAAGGTCGCTTCGATCGCGGTGCGGTCCATCGATTGTCCCTGTTCGTTCATACACCGTTGAAGCCGCGAAACGGCTTCCAGGTTCCGCCTCAGCGTTCACGCGTCGCGAGGAAGCGGACCTTAGGGTAGCGATCGGCGACATAGCCGACTTCCCACGCGCTCTTGGCGAGGAAGACGGGATTGTCGTCGCGGTCCTTGGCCATGGCCGAGCGGTTCAGGTCCATGAACGCCTTCAGATCGGCAGGGTCCTCCGCGGTGATCCAGCGCGCGGTGTCGAACGGCGCGGGCTCCAGCCCGGCCGCGACCTTATATTCCGCATCGAGCCGCGACAGCAGCACGTCGAGCTGGAGCTGCCCGACGACACCGATGATCCAGTTCGAGCCGATCTCGGGATAGAAGACCTGAGTCACCCCTTCCTCGGCCATGTCGTCCAGTGCCTTGCGGAGCTGCTTGGTCTTGGTCGGGTCCTTGAGCGCGACGCGGCGCAGGATTTCGGGCGCGAAATTGGGCAGACCGGTGAAGCGGACATCGGCCCGCTCCGACAGCGTATCGCCGACGCGCAGCGTGCCATGATTGGGGATGCCGATGATGTCGCCCGGAAACGCCTCATCCGCGACTTCGCGATTCTGCGCGAAGAACAGGATCGGCGAATGGACCGCGATCGGCTTGCCATGGCCCGTCGGGGTCAGCTTCATGCCGCGCTTGAAGGTGCCCGAGCAGAGCCGCATGAACGCGATCCGGTCGCGATGCTGCGGGTCCATGTTCGCCTGCACCTTGAACACGAAGCCGGTGACTTCCTTATTGTCCGGCGCGACGGGCGCAGGTTCGGCCGGTTGCGGGCGCGGTGGCGGCGCATGGCGGCTGAGCGCGTCGATCAGCTCGGCGACGCCGAAATCCTTCAGCGCCGACCCGAAATAGACCGGCGTCAGGTCGCCGTTGCGATAGGCTTCCGCATCGAACGCCGCATAGCCCGCCTGCGCCAGTTCCACCTCTTCGGCAACCTCGGCGGGCAGGGTCGGCGAATCGTCCACCTTGCCGTGAAAGGCGCGGCTGTCGCCCTCGGGACGGCTGACCTTGCCGGTGGTCAGGTCGAGCACGCCTTCGAACAGCCCGCCCATGCCGACCGGCCAGCTCATCGGCGCCACGTCGAGCGCCAGGATATCGGCGATCTCGTCGAGCAGTTCGAAGGGCGGACGGCCTTCGCGATCGACCTTGTTGACGAAGGTGATGATCGGCACCGAACGCAGGCGGCACACCTCGAACAATTTCCGCGTCTGCGCCTCGATACCGCGCGCCGCGTCGATCACCATCACCGCCGAGTCGACGGCGGTCAGGGTGCGGTACGTGTCCTCCGAAAAGTCCTCGTGGCCCGGCGTATCGAGCAGGTTGAAGGTCACGCCGTCCTTCTCGAAGGTCATCACCGAGGAGGTGACCGAGATGCCACGCTGCTGCTCGATCTTCATCCAGTCCGACCGCGCGCGCCGGTTCTGTCCCCGCGCCTTGACCTCACCCGCCAGATGGATCGCGCCGCCGAAGTACAACAGCTTTTCGGTCAGCGTCGTCTTACCGGCGTCAGGGTGCGAGATGATCGCGAAGGTACGGCGGGGGGAAGTCATGGGCAGCTCTGGATAGCAAAGGGTTTAGCGGCATCGATATGCCCGCCCCGTCAGCCGAACGGCGAGGGGATTGCGGATCGCCATAGCGGGTCCGCTCCGCTCTGTCGCAGGAAATAAGATGCCCGTCATTGCGAGCGGAGCGAAGCAATTCAGGGCCGCAAGCCCGGACGTTCTGGATTGCTTCGCTCCGCTCGCAATGACGGAGCAGCGTATCTACCCCGCCAGCGTGACCGTCATCTGCATGACCTTCTCGCCGCCCACGGGCACGAGGAAGACGCCCGGCTTGTCGACGAACTCGCCGTCGAATCCTTCCGGGTCGGCGATGCCGTGCCAGGGTTCGACACAGACATAGGCGGCACCGGGCTTGGTCCAGATGCCCAGCTTGTCGGTGTCTGGGAAAGCGATCCGCAACTGCGGCGCGCCGTCCGCGCCATAGGTGACGTGGCGGCTCTCGACCGGGTCCCAGACCAGCGCGTCATGGGTGAACAGATCATCCGCCAGATGCAGCACGCGACCATCGAGCGGGCTGTCGCGCAACGCCTTGGCGATGAGGCCGTCGGGCGCGATCTCGCGCAGCCGGGCGGGTTCTTCCTTTTCGAAGACGATGCGATGCTCGGCACGGGGACGCCCATAGGGAAGGGGCCAGGCGAAGGCGGGGTGGAAGCCGAAGCTGGCGGGCATCGTCACCTCGCCCCGGTTGAGCACGCGGACTTCCACCAAAAGCGTCGCATCCTCCAGCCGGAACTCCACCTCCAGCCGGAAGGCGAAAGGATAGGAGGTCCGCGTTTCCTCGCTATCACCCAGCGAAAAGACCGCGCGGGTCGGCTCGTGCGTCACCAGCTCGAACATCGAGTGGCGGGCAAAGCCGTGCTTGGCCATTGGATAATGCTTTCCGTTCAGGCGGATGCCGTCGCGGGTCACGCCGATGACGGGGAAGAGCAGCGGCGCGCGGCCGGTCCAGAAAGCCGGGTCCGCGTTGGTCATCAACTCGCGACCCTCGGCATCCTTGAGCGAGGACAGCTCCGCGCCGAACGGATTGATCGCCGCCGCCAGATGGTCATTGGCGATACGGACCCAGTTTTCTTCATTAGCCACGGAGTTGTGCTCCCTGCTTGGCGGCCGCCGCGACGATCTTGTCGGCGATGGCCTTGAGTTCCTCGTCGGTGAAGCTCTTCTGCGACGGTTGCAGCAGAACCTCGACCGCCACCGACTTGTGGCCCTCGGGCACGCCCTGTCCGGCGAACACATCGAAGACGCGCGCGGCGGTGATCGCGGCCTTGTCCGCCCCGCGTACCGCGCGGATCAGCGAATCGGCGGGCAGCTCGGCGGGCACCAGGAAGGCGAAGTCGCGCTTTACCGACTGGAGCGCGGGCGGGCTGTAGGCGGGCCGCATGAAGCCGGTCGCGCGCTTGGGCGGAATCGCGTCGAGATAGAGTTCCACCGCCGCGACCGCGCCGTCCAGGTCGAACGCCTTGAGAACCGAGGGGTGGACCATGCCGAACGCCGCCAGCACCGTCTTCGGCCCCAAGCGCAGCGTGCCCGACTGGCCGGGATGCCAGGCGTCGCCCGCCTCGCCCATCACCTGCAAATTATCCACCGGCGCACCGGCCTGGGCGAGCAGCGCGATCGCCTCGGCCTTGGCGTCATAGGCGTCGAAGCCTTGCGCCTTGCCCGAGCGCCAGTTGCGGGGCGTCTTGTCGCCCGCCAGCACCACGCCCAAGGTCGGCCGCTCGGCCTCCGCCAGATAACGGCGGCCGATCTCGAACAGGCGGACGCTGGTCGCGCCGCGCTTGATATTGCGCTCGGTCGCGGCGAGCAGGCCGGGCAGGAGCGAAGGCCGCATGACCTTCAGATCCTCGCTGATCGGGTTGGCGAGCGTGAAGGCACCGCCACCGAAGGGCGCGGCCTGTGCCTCGCTGATGAAGCTCCACGTCACCGCCTCGTCCAGCCCACGCGCGGCGGCGGCACGGCGGGCGCGACGCTCCAGTTTCTGCTGCGGGGTGGCGGTGGGACGCGCGACGCCGGGGGCGCGGGGGAGCGCGACCGGGGGAACATGGTCGATCCCCTCGATACGGAT
>NZ_BBJS01000057.1 GCF_000739895.2 Sphingomonas paucimobilis NBRC 13935 | reverse complement strand
CCCACCCCGATTCGGGTCAACACAAAAATTGCCATGAAATCGTAAAAAACTGCATTCCCACTATTTTTCAGTTGCTTAGCGGACCGGATAGCCTTTCGCCTGCGCGGAACCTTTGAGCCATTCGGGATTAGGCGCTTTGTCGCACAGCCTTTAAGAGCCTGTTTAGCCCATCGCTTTTAGGAGTCCGGTGATACGAGCATGACGTCGCCCCGCATCACCGTCGCCTTGAGCGTTTATAACAATGGCCCCTATCTGGCGGCCGCGTTGGACAGCATGCTGGCGCAGAGCTTCGGCGATTTCGAGCTCCTGATCGTCAATGATGGGTCGACCGATGATTCCCGCGCGATCATCGATTCCTTTGCCGAGCGCGATCCGCGCATTCGGGCGGTCCATCAGCCCAATCGCGGTCTGATCCCCAGCCTCAATCTGATGATCGCTGAGGCGCGTGGCGAGTATATCGCGCGTATGGATGGGGATGACATTGCGCTGGCCGAGCGCTTTGCCCGGCAGGTGGCGTTTCTCGACGCACATCCCGATCATGGGGTGGTGGGGACGCGGGTGATCGGGATCACCGAAACCGGTGAGCCACGCCCCGACTGGACGATCGATCATCCCGTCGAGGCGGATGCCGTCCAGGCCGCACTCGAAGCCGGACCTTTGTTATGCCACCCCTCGGTCATGATGCGCCGTTCGCTGGTCACGATGGTGGGCGGCTATCGCGCCGCCTATCGCCATTGCGAGGATTATGACCTTTGGCTGCGGCTGGATGAGCGGACGCGCATGGCCAATCTGCCCGAACGGCTGATGCTCTATCGCTATTCGACCACCCAGGTGTCGCATCGCCATGTCCTGGCGCAGCATTATGGCGCGGCGGTCGCCCGTCTGGCGCGCGCCGAGCGGGTCGCGGGACGCCCCGATCCGTCCGAGCATTGGACGCAACTGCCCCCGGTCGATGAACTGGACGCGGCCTTTGGTCGTACCGGCGTCGCCAAAGCGGTGCGCGCCGAGGTGACGCGCGGCATTCTCTACCATCCCGAATCGCTGGCGGGCGATGGCCTGCCGTTGATCGCCCAGCATGTCCGCGACACGAAGCAGGATCGCCGTGCGCGCGTGCCGGGCCTGTGGCGCGCGGTCGCGCGTCTGGCGCGCAGCGGCAAGCCGGTCGCAGCAATGCGCCTGGCCAAAGCCCTGGCCCAGGGATGAGCGGATCGTCGATCCGCGGCGCGGCGCTCTGGTCGATCGGGTCGCAATATATCGCCTTTTCGATCCAGTTCGTGGTCAGCGTGCTGATCTCGCGCTTCTTCCTGACGCCGCCCGAAATGGGGCTTTATTCGATCGCGCTGTCGGCGGCGATGCTGGTGTCGGTGCTTCAGGATTTCGGCATCAGCCGGTTCGTGGCGGGCGAGCGCAACCTGACCGAGGCGCAGGTCGAGACCTGTTTCTCGGTCTCGCTGATCTTTGCCCTCGGGATCGGGTTGCTGATCTTCGTGCTCGCCTGGCCGGTGGCGTGGTTCTACGACAATGTCCGGCTGACGCCGTTGCTGCTCATCATCGCCGGCTCCTATCTGGTCGTGCCGTTCGGGATTGTGCCGAGCGCGATGCTCCAGCGGCGGATGGACTATTATTCGCTGTTTCTGGTCAATGTAGGTGCGGCGATCGTCAATGCCGCCTTCTCGCTGGGGTTGGCCTGGGCCGGCTATTCGGCCTTTGCCCTCGCCTGGGCGTCCGTCGCGCAGCAGGTCGCGCGCGCGCTGATCGGCCAGTGGCGTTCGGGCATCCGACCGCCCTTCCCCCCGCGCCTCAAAGGCGTAGGGCCGATCCTCCGCTTCGGATCGAACAGCTCGCTCCTCCATATCAGCGGCGCGATCGGCACGCGCAGCCCCGATCTGGTCATCGGTCGCGTGCTGACGCTGACCGCCGTTGGCCTGTTCAGCCGCGCCTCCAGCCTGGCGGCGCAGTTGCAGATGCTGGTCAGCGGCGCGGTCGACGGCGTCTTCTACCCCGCCTTTGCCCGGCTGCGCGATACCGGCGCCGATCTGGCCGCCCCCTATCAGCGGGTGGTCGCGGCCTATAGCGCGGCGACCTGGCCCGCTATGGCGTTCCTGGCCGCCGCCGCGACGCCGATCGTGCTGATGCTCTATGGTCCGCGCTGGGCCGGGGTCGCCCCGCTGCTTGCCTGGATTGCGATCGGGCAGATATTCTTCGCCGCGCTGCCGCTGCATGTCGAACTGCCCATCCTGCTCGGCAGGATCCGACGGCTGGTCGTGCTCAACATGCTCGATACCACCGCCTCGATCGGCCTGTTGCTGTTGGGCGCGATGGCGGGGCTGGAGACGGCGGCCGCGTCGCGCATCGCTTATGGGGCGATCTGGTTCCTGCTCTATGTCGGCCTGATTCGGCGGCTGACCGGCTTTGCCTGGCGGGGTATGGTGATCGTCTATGCGCAGAGCCTGATCGCGACGCTGGCGACCGTGGCGCCGCTGCTCGCCATCTATCGCTGGGTCGCCGCGCCCGAGGCGGTGGGGCTGGTGCTGCTCAGCGGCGCGGCGGTGATGGGCGTGCTGGCCTGGCTGGCAGTGGTCTATGTGCTGCGCCACCCGATCCGATTGGAGATCAATGCGATCGTCGCCGGGGTCTGGACGCGGCTGAGCCGTCGCCCCGGTCGCGCGAACGCCTGACGCCCAGGGTTGCCGCACCGCGTGGCGGCACCCATAGTCGGGCCATGCAACCGCCGCCCTCCGGCCTCGACGATCCCGAACAAGCGGCCTTTGCCTGGGCGCGGTTCCGCACCATCATGGCCTGGATGACGCTGGCCGCCGCCATTGCCGTGGCGGGGGCGATGATCGCGCTGGCCGAAATTTACGGTCCGCTCAACGGCGTGACGATGCTGGGGGTGATCGGCGGCATTGGCGGCACGGTGATGCTGACCGGCGCACTGATGGGGCTTGTGTTTCTGAGCTCGGGGACCGGGCATGACGAGGATGTCGACCGGCGTCCCTAAAAAACCGGCCCCCGCATCATGGCGGAGGCCGGTCCCTTATCGATCCGAAGCGTCGGGGGCGATCAGCCCGCCGCCGCCTCCGGCTCCACCGGGGCGGCCGCGCGAACACGACGACGGCGGGGCTTTTCCTCCGGAGCCGCATCCGCCTCGGGCGCGACGCCGAGCGAGGGCGGCAGGCGGTCGGCGTCGAAGCCGGTCGTCTCGCCCGCATCCTGCGCCTCGGCGGGGCGCTCGCGGCGCGGACGACCGCGACGGCGGGGCGCTTCCTGCTCGGCCTGGGGGGCGGGAGCGGCCTCGGCGGTCACCGGAGCCTGCACCTCTTCGGCCGCTTCGGCCACGACCGGCTGTTCGGCACGGACGGGGCGGCGATCCTCGCGGGGTTCCCGACGCGGACGATCGTCGCGGTCGCGACGCGGGCGCTCGTCGCGCGGCTGATTGTCGCGCTGATACGTCTCACGCGGCTGGCGCTCGCGACGCGGTTCCGCCTCGCCCTGCTGTTCGCCGGGGCGGATGGGATCGCCCTCGTCGCCATAATCCTCGGCGTCGTTGTCGAAGCCGTCGTCATATTGATCGTCGCGCGATTCCTCGCGCTGGCGACGCTGATTCTGTTCCTCGAAGCGCGAGCGGCTTTCGCTCAACACTCGGAAATAGTGATCGGCGAACTGCCAATAATATTCGGTGTTGACGCGGTCGCCCTGGCGCTGCGCCTCGGCCGCCAGATTCTTGTACTTTTCGTACAGCTGGTTGGCGTTGCCGCGCGCGCGGTTGTCGATGCGATTGCCATTGTCGGGGCGACCAGGGTTCCCACCCGGACGCTGCCCACCATTATTGCCGCCACCACGACCGCGACGGCGGCCGGCCTGCCGATTATTGATCAAGCTGTTCGTCCTTAGTCGTCAAACCAACAAGGTCCACTTTTCCCGGCACCGCGCGCGTGTCGCGCGATGCGAAGCTCTCGCGCCCCGTGAGGCGCTTGCCACGGCCGCCGGACAGCAGCGACTGCATGACGAAGGGTACGGGCATCGGCCCGACATCAACCACCCCTGAAACCCAGGTGTAAGGTGTCGATGTTCGCGAGCCCCTGTACGCGCTGTAGCGGGTCGGGGCCGGGTCCTACAAGCGAAATATGGGGGGTCACCGCAATTGTTCAATGCGCCAGCAGGGCACGCGGCCGCCCGCCGAGATCGCGGTGAAGCGCGACACGAAGACCCTGCGCTTCCAGCAGGCCGGTGACGGCGGGGGCCTGTTCATGCCCGATCTCGACGACGCAGGCGCCGCCGGGCGCTACCAAGCGCCGCAGTTCGGGGGCGAGCTTGCGATAATCGTCGAGGCCGTCTTCGCCGGCGAACAGCGCAGAGGCCGGCTCGAACCCGTGCACCTCGTGCGACAGGCTTTCGCCGGTGCCGATATAGGGCGGATTGGTGACGATGCAGTCGAACGGGCCGGTCAGCGCCGCCGCCCAGTCGCCGAGTACGAACCGTGCCCGGTCGGCCAGGCCGCACGCCGCCGCATTGGCGCGCGCATAGCCCAGTGCCTCGGCCGAGCGATCGACGCCGAGCCCTTTCGTTTCCCGCCACTCGTCGAGCAGGGCGAGCAGCAACGTGCCGGGCCCCGTGCCGAGGTCGAGCAAGGTGGCGGGCCGGCGGCCACCGAAATGCTGAAGCGCGGCGGCAATCAGCGTTTCACTATCCACGCGTGGCACCAGCGCGCCGGGGCCGACCATCAGGTCCAACGTCCAGAAACCGCGTGTGCCGGTGATATAGGCGACGGGCTCCTGTGCCTCGCGGCGTTCGACCAGCGGCCAGAAGCCATCGGGCACGGTGCGGGTGAGGTCGAGCAGCAGCGCATTACGCTCGATCCCCAAGGCGTGGGCGAACAGCAGCTCGGCATCGAGCCGCGCGGTGGGCGAGAAGGCGAAACGCGAAGCGGCTTGCGCCAGTGCGGTGCGGGCATCCACTATGTCATTCCTACCGCCCCGGCGAAGGCCGGGGTGGCGCGTGTCAGAGTTGAGGGGGAGCCCCCCTCACCCATCGAGCGCGGCGAGCCGTTCGGCCTCATCCTCCGCCAGCAGCGCGCCGATCAGTTCATCCAGCTCGCCTTCCAGGATTTCGGGCAGGCGGTGGAGGGTCAGGTTGATCCGGTGGTCGGTCACCCGGCCTTGCGGGAAGTTGTACGTCCGAATCCGCTCCGACCGGTCACCCGAGCCGACCATCGAGCGGCGCGTCCCCGCCCGCTCCGCCGCCAGTCGCTCGCGTTCGGCCTCGTACAACCGGGTCCGGAGCACCTTCATCGCCTTGGCGCGGTTCTTGTGCTGCGAGCGCTCGTCCTGCTGGATCACGACGAGGCCAGTCGGGATGTGCGTGATGCGGATCGCCGAGTCGGTCGTGTTGACGTGCTGCCCGCCCGCGCCCGACGAGCGATAGATGTCGATGCGCAGATCCTTGTCGTCGATCTGGAGGTCGACCTCCTCCGCTTCGGGCAGTACCGCGACAGTCGCCGCCGAGGTGTGGATGCGCCCGCCCGATTCGGTGACGGGTACGCGCTGCACCCGGTGGACGCCGGATTCGAACTTCAGTTTGGCGAACACGCCCGCGCCCGCGACCGAGGCGACGACTTCCTTGTAGCCGCCGGTGTCGGGGATGGAGGCCGAGATCACCTCGACCCGCCAGCCCTGCCGTTCGGCATAGCGCTGATACATGCGGAACAGGTCGCCCGCGAACAAGGCGGCCTCGTCGCCGCCGGTGCCGGCGCGGATTTCGAGCATGGCGGCACGCTCGTCGGCAGCGTCGCGGGGAAGCAGCGCCAGCGCCAGATGCCGGTCCGCCGCCGCCAGCGCGGTGCGGTTGGCGTGGAGTTCCTCCGCCGCCAATTCGCGCAGCTCATCATCGCCGTCCTGCGTCATGAAGGTCAGGCTATCGGCCTCCTGCCGCAACCGGCGCACTTCGGCGGCGGCGTTGGCGACCGGCTCCAGCTCGGCATATTCCTTCGACACCGCGACGAAGCGGTCCGACGGCAGGTCGCCAGTCGCCATCATCGCCTGCAATTCGTCGCGTCGCGCCTCGATCTGCGCGATGCGTTCGGCGGAGATGGTCTTCATGCGGTGGTCAGGCGCTGCGCCAACGAGGGAAGCTGGGCGCCATGCTCAGTCGCGACCGCATCCCCGAAAAGGAGGTCGAAGATGCTCTGCGATACCGATTCCAGCGGCACCGTGGCCTGCTCGCCGGTCGCCAGCGCCTTCACCTGCACCTGGCCGTTCGCAAGTTCATCGTCGCCGAGGATCAGCGCGTAGCTTGCCCCCTGGTCGTTCGCCTTGGCCATGCGGCGCTTCATATTGCCCCGGAACGCCATGTCCGTGGCGACGCCCGCCCGGCGCAGCTCGGCGACGAGGCCGGTCGCGCGCAGTTCCGCCGCCGCGCCCATCGGCACGACGACCGCGTCGATGACCGGCTTGGCCGGCTCGTCCAGCAGCATTGCCAGCCGCTCGACCCCCGCCGCCCAGCCCACGCCCGGCGTGGCGGGACCGCCCAGCGACTCGATCAGCCCGTCATAGCGGCCGCCGGCCAGCACGGTCCCTTGCGCACCCAGCCGGTCGGTCACGAACTCGAAGGCGGTGTGGCGATAATAATCGAGCCCGCGCACCAGCCGCGCATTGCGCGTCCAGGCCACGCCCGCCGCGTCCAGCCCCGCCGTCACCGCCTCGAAGAAGGCGCGCGCCTCGGGCGTCAGATAGGCGTCGATATCGGGCGCGGCATCGGCGATCGGCCGGTCGCGCGGGTCCTTGGAATCGAGGATGCGCAGCGGATTCTTCTCCAGCCGCACCAGGCTGTCCTCGGACAGCTGGTCGCGGTGCGCCTCGAAATGCGCGACCAGCGCGTCGCGCCAGGCATCGCGGGTCTCGGCATCGCCCAACGTGTTGAGCTGCAGCGTCACGCCCTCGGCGATGCCCAGTTCGTGCAGCAGCTGGTCGGCCATGACCAGCAGCTCGACATCCGCCGCCGGTTCGGCCGCGCCCAGGATTTCGGCGTCGATCTGGTGGAACTGGCGATAGCGGCCCTTTTGCGGGCGCTCGTAGCGGAACACCGGGCCCGAGGTGACGAGCTTAAGCGGCGCATATTGCTGCCACCCTTCGGTCAGGTACGCGCGGGCGATCCCCGCCGTGAACTCCGGCCGCAGGGTCAGCATGTCGCCGCCGCGATCGGGGAAGGTGTACATCTCCTTCGACACGACATCGGTCGTCTCGCCGATCGAGCGGGCGAAGACCTGCGTATCCTCGAATACCGGCAGGTCGAGCCGCTGGAAGGCGTAAAGTTCGTGGACCTGCTCGAACGTCCGCAGCACCTCCGCAAAGCGGCGCTGCTCGTCGCCGAAGATGTCCTGCGTGCCGCGCACGCGCTTGGGGGTTTCGATCCGTGCCATAGAGGTGGCGGTATCTAGGGAAGCGAAGCCCTGCGCGCTAGAGTGCGATCAATGCTCGGCCGACAGCCAATCCTCCAGTGCCAGTTCCGGGGTGGGACGGGTTTCCGCGCACATGCTGTGCCGCATGATCTCCAATGCCCATTGCCGGTGGTCGTCGCTCTCGCTCGCCACCGTATCGCCCGGCACCCACAGGTCGTACTCGCGCATATGCGCATCGGCGGCCGTAAACAGCACGCAGATATCGGCGGCCACCCCAGTCAGGATCACCCGGCTGACACCCAGTTGCGGCAGCAGCACCGGCAGATTGGTCGCGTAGAAGCCCGAAAATTGCGGCTTCACCACGAAATAGTCGCGGTCGCGCGGTCGCAGCGCGGCGATCAACGCGCGACCGGGGCTGTCCTCGCGATCGCAATGCTCCACGATCGAGGCGCGTTCGGAATGCCAATGGCCGAAATTGTCGTTGACGTAGATGACGGGCACTTCGGCCGCATCGGCGCGGTCCCGCAGAGCGACGATCCGCCGCGCCGCCGCCTCGGCCGGCGCGCGGAGCTGCTCGCCGCCTTCGAAATCGAGGTCGTTGATCATGTCGATGATGATCAGTGCGGC
The DNA here is from genome assembly GCF_000739895.2 of Sphingomonas paucimobilis NBRC 13935. Lineage (GTDB taxonomy): Bacteria > Pseudomonadota > Alphaproteobacteria > Sphingomonadales > Sphingomonadaceae > Sphingomonas > Sphingomonas paucimobilis. The sequence continues at coordinate 49,282 of NZ_BBJS01000057.1, read as the reverse complement.
GGAATGGGGGGCGTCGCTCATGCCACCTGCTCCCGACCATAGCCGAAGGTCTTCCATGTCATGGCGGTCATCCTGCCATGTCCGGTACAGCCGGGCCTTGATATAGCCCAACAACATTCGTGATAGAGCATGAAGACTCCATTGGACGGTCGGGGCTAAGCGCCTAGCATTCGGTCATGTTCATGCTGTCGCTCGTCCTGATGGCCGCTCCTGTCCTGCCCAGCCCGGCGCAAGACGCCCCGGCGGCGGTGGTGCCGCCGGATCATGCCGATGTGGAACAGCAACGCCGCGCGGTTCAGGTCGAACGGGATCAACGCGCAAGATATGATGCGCCGCCGGTCGAGGACTATGCCCGGCAGAAGACGGAAATGATGCGCGCCTTCTTCATCGACGGCTATGGCCATGATGTCGGTCTCGTCACCGTGACGCGAGCCCCCGCCCAAGAGCCTCGTATCGAATGGCGCGCACCCAAGCCACGCGAAGGCGAGGGTGCCGTGTCGGTGATGAACGCGATCGTGCCGCTTTCGCTATGGCGTGACCTGCAAGGCGCGAGCGGCTATTTCGACCGGGCGCTGGTGCAACGCCCCACCAAACAACATGTGATATGCCTGCACGGCTGGGGCACGCGGGTCGAAATGGTGGACGATAACGGTAAGATCCGGCACGCGACGGCGGACGGATGCGGCGATGATTCCCTGGCATGGCCCTTTGCCAAGCGGATGGCGGCCACGGCGCTAGCCACGATGCCCACATGCGCGTTGCTGAACGCAGAACGTGCCGGGAACGACATCATGCAGCTCGGCAAATGCACGGTGCTGGCGGGCGATCGCGCCGCAGCGGCGGAGGCCTATAACGCTTATGACACGCCTTGGTTCGCCAATCCGCGCGGCGAGGATTTCGCCCGCTCGCTCACTTATCTCTTCCTCGAAAAACTCGACTTTTCCTGGCCAGGGGAAACACCGGCTACGCAAGGCGCGGCGGCTGCGCGGTTGTGGAGCATCCATGCGGGGGAAAATTTCTTCTCGCCGCAGCGCGTCTTCGGTGAAACCGCCGACCGGGTGCGGATGGAGGGCGTGATCTGGGTGCGTGGCGCCACGCCCGAGGCGAACCCCAAAGCCACAGCGGCGACCATGATCTGGGAACGCTGCAACGGCTTCGGATTTCGTGTCGCCCGCTTTTGGGTAGGTCGGGCGGGGTCCCACCCCATGACGAAGACCACGTCCTGCAGCCGCATGCCTTGATCCCATCGGCAGGATGGTCAGATCCACCTGTTACGGCATAATCCTCCCGATATGACCCTATCCCGCTGGCAACGCCTGCAGACCCGTATCGGCGAACGAATCGCACCGCCGCGATTCATAGCCTTCGCCCTGATCCTGGTCGGCGCGGGCGTCGTGCTCGTCCCGCCGCTGGGATTGACACGCGGGATATTGGCAGGGTTCGATCTGGCCGCCTTTCTCTTCCTCATCTCGCTGGTGCCCCTGCTGCGTCAGGGACAGGCCGCGCGGATGCGCGCTCGCGCCGCGCGCAACGATGCCAATCGCGCCGTGCTGCTCGTCTTTTGCGGGGTGGTGCTGTTCGTCATCCTCGTCGCGGTCGGCGGCGAGTTGCGCGGGCGGAGCAGCACCGTCACCATCGCGCTGGTCGTCACCACGCTGATCCTCGCCTGGCTGTTCTCCAATATCGTCTATGCGCTGCACTATGCGCATCTCTTCTACAGTGCCGGCGAGAAGGGCGACGCCGGCGGCCTGCAATTCCCCGACACCGCCGAGCCCGATTACTGGGATTTCCTCTATTTCTCGGTGACGCTGGGCATGACCTTCCAAACGTCCGATGTCGCCATCGCCGCGCGCCGGATGCGGCGGGTGGTGACGGGGCAGTGCCTGGCGGCCTTTCTGTTCAACCTGGGCGTCATCGCCTTTACGGTCAATGTGTTGGGCAATAGCTGAAGCCTGCGCGGCCGGCCGGGCAAAAGGGTCTGGACGACTGGCCTATCGGGTGCCTAACCTGCCGCCATCTCCTCCCGCCGCAAAAGGCTTTTCATGATCCGCCTGCCCTATCGTTCCCTGCTCGTCGCGTCGCTGCTCGCCACCACCGCCTTCCCCGCCATGGCCCAGGTTCCCGCCGGCAATTCGGCACCGGTGGCGCAGGCGCCGTTCGTCAACACCATCCCCGATGCGGTCGACACCCCCTATCCGGGTACGATCAAGCTGGTGGTCGACGCGACCGACACCGATCGCGGCATCTTCCGCGTGAAGGAGACGATCCCCGTCGCCAAGGCGGGACCGATGGCGCTGCTATTCCCGAAATGGCTGCCTGGCGCGCATAGCCCCCGCGGCGAGATCGAGAAGCTCGCCGGCCTCGTCATCAAGGCGAACGGCCAGGTCCTGCCCTGGACGCGCGATCCAGTCGATGTCTTCGCCTTCCATATCGACGTGCCGGCCGGCGCACAGGCGCTGGACGTCGAGTTCCAGTTCCTGTCGGCGACCAAGCCCGATCAGGGCCGCATCGCCGTCACCCCGACCATGATCTCGCTGCAGCCCAATTCGGTCAGCCTGTATCCGGCGGGCTATTATACCCGCCAGATCCCGATCCAGATGACCGCGACCTTCCCCACCGGCTGGACCGCGGCGGGGGCGGTGCCGGCGCAGGTGTCGGGTTCGACCTACACCTATGACACGACCAATTACGAGATCCTGGTCGACTCGCCGATCCTGGCGGGCAAGTACGGCAAGGTCTTCCCCCTGACCCCCAATGTGAAGCTGAACGTCTTCGCCGACAATCCCGGCGAACTGGCGGCCAAGCCGGAACAGATCGCGGCGCATACCCGTCTGGTCGAACAGGCCGAAAAGGCCTTCGGCTCGCATCATTTCGACCATTATGAGTTCCTGCTGTCGATCACCGACCAACTGGGCGGTATCGGGCTGGAGCATCATCGCTCGTCCGAAAATGGCGTGACGCCGGGCTATTTCACCGAATGGGATTCGGGGCCGGGTCGCCGCAACCTGCTGCCGCACGAATTCACCCATAGCTGGGACGGCAAGTTCCGGCGCGGGGCCGACCTGTGGACTCCCGATTTCCGCTCGCCGATGCGCGACTCGCTGCTGTGGGTCTATGAAGGCCAGACGCAGTTCTGGGGCTATGTGCTCCAGGCGCGTTCGGGCATGGTGTCCAAGCAGGACACGCTGGACCAGTATGCCTCGATCCTGGCGATCTACGACACCGCGCCCGCGCGCCAGTGGCGCAACCTGGTCGACACGACCAACGATCCCATCATCTCGTCGCGCAAGCCCAAGGGCTGGACGAGCTGGCAGCGGTCGGAGGACTATTACAACGAAGGCCTGATGGTCTGGATGGAGGTCGACGCGATGCTCCGCCAGAAGTCGGGCGGGACCAAGTCGATCGACGATTTCGCCAAGGCGTTTTTCGGCATCCGCAACGGCGACTGGGGTGAGGTGACCTATACGTTCGACGATGTCGCCGCCACGCTGAACAAGATCGTCCCCTATGACTGGGCCGATTTCCTGCACCGCCGCATCACCGAGACGGGCCAGCCCGCCCCGATCCAGGGCTTCGCTATGAACGGCTACAAGCTGGTCTATACCGACCAGCCGACCCCGACCTTCAAGCAGGGCGAAAAGAACAGCACGAATGTCAGCTATTCGCTGGGCATGATCGTGTCGAACAGCGGCGAGGTGACCAGCTCGATTTGGGACAGTCCGGCGTTCAAGGCAGGCATCGATGTCGGCACCCAGATCCAGGCGGTCAATGGCGAGGCCTATTCGGGCGACCGGCTGAAGGCGGCGATCATCGCCGCCAAGGATTCGGCGCATCCGGTCAAGTTGGTGATAAAGAACCAGGATCGCTTCCGCGACGTGACCCTGGCCTATACCGGCGGGCCGCGTTATCCACGTCTGGAAAAGGTCGGCACCGGCGAAACCGGGCTGGATCGTCTGCTGAAGGCGCGCTGAGCGCGTCTTCACCGACATCTATCGACAGGCCATGGCGGGTTGCGCTATCGCGCCCGCCATTGTTTTTCCACCGGAAGGAATCTTCCGGTCATTGGCAAAGAAAGACTGACCGATGCGTATCGATCTCATTCCCGTCGGCAAGAGCCCGCCCGACGACATCAACGTCGTGATCGAGGTGCCGACCGGTGGCGAGCCGGTGAAGTATGAGTTCGACAAGGCGTCGGGCGCCTTGTTCGTCGACCGCATTCTCCACACGCCGATGCGTTACCCCGCGAATTACGGCTTCGTGCCGCACACGCTGAGCCCCGATGGCGATCCGCTCGACGCGCTGGTCGTGTCGCGCACGCCGTTCATCCCGGGCTGCGTCGTGCGCGCGCGTCCGATCGCCGTGCTGAACCTGGAAGACGAAGCCGGCGGCGACGAGAAGCTGGTCTGCGTGCCGGTCGACTCGACCTTCCCGTACTACTCGAACGTCGGCGGCCGCGACGATCTGCCCGAGATCGTGTTCCAGCAGATCGAGCACTTCTTCACCCATTATAAGGACCTGGAGAAGAAGAAGTGGGTGCGCATCGGCACCTGGGGCGACCGGGACGAAGCGCGTCGCATCGTCGTCGAGGCGATCGAGCGCTACGAGGACGCCAAGGCCAAGGGTGAAGAGCCGCACGACCACGACGTGCCCGGCCGCGAATAAGCTTTTAGCTTTCGATTTCAGGAAAACGCCCCGGTGCCCCCATGCACCGGGGCGTTTTTCTATGGCGGGAAGGATTCTGAAAGCGGAAGGGGGACGGCAATCCCGGCACGTGAGGAACGGTCTCTCCGTGGCTTTCGACTTCGCTCCGTTTGAACGGAGCGAAGGGAAACCTACCGCCCCGCTAGCTTCTCCAATGCCGCACCGGACACCCGCTGCACGGTCCACTCGTCCATCGCCTGCGCCCCCATCGCACGGTAGAATTCGACGGCGGGCGTGTTCCAGTCGAGCACCGACCATTCGAACCGCGCCCAACCCCGGTCCCGCGCGATGCCCGCCAGATGGATCAGCAGCGCCTTGCCCACCCCGCCGCCGCGCGCCGCCGGCGTGACGTACAGATCCTCCAGATACAGGCCCGGCCGCCCCGTCCAGGTCGAGAAGTTGCGGAAGAACAGCGCAAAGCCAACCGCCACGCCGTCCCGCTCGGCGATCACCGCCTCGGCCGCCCGATGGGCGCCGAACAGCGCCTCGGCCAGCATCGGCTCGGTCGCCGCGACCGCATCGGGCTCGCGCTCGAAGGCGGCTAACTCGCGGACGAAGCCCAAAATGGTCGCGACATCGCCGGGTGTAGCGGGTCGGATGGCGGTCGTCATAATCCTGCCTCACTCTGGGGACCCGGCCCCGGCCGCCGCACCGCGACGATACAGCCGGCGATGATCAGCGCGGCCCCGACCAGGGTGAACAGCGAGACATGCTCGCCGAACACCACATAGCCCAGACAGGCCGCCCACACGAACGCGGTATATTCGACCGGCGCCAGCACCTGTGCCTCCGCCCGCGCATAGGCCCAGGCGAGCAGCAGCGCGGACACGCTCCCCAAAGCAGCGGCGATCACGATCGCGGGCCATTGCCCCGCCGCCGGCCAGTTCGCGACAAAGGGGGCCGCGGGCGTCATCAGCACGGCAATGACCAACATGGTGAACAGCGCGACCTCGGTCGGCCCCGCCGCCTGCGCCTGCCGCCGCAGCAGGACGAGGCTGACCGCATAGAGGACCGAGGCCACGATGATCGCCAGCGACCCCAGCACGACCTGGGTCGAAGCCTGCGCCTGCACCTCGCCCGCCGCGATCACCAGCACGCCACCGCCCGCGATCAGCGAGCCGAGGATCGCCGCGCGCCGGATGCGCTCGCCCAGCGTCAGCGCGGCGAGGAACAGCGCCATCAGCGGCGACAGGAAGGTCAGCGCCACGCTCTGCGCCATCGGCACCCGCGCCAGTCCCCAGAAGAACAGCACGACCGAAATCCCGCCGGTCGCCCCGCGCGCGATGTGGAGCGTCAGCGCATGCCGCCCCGGCCAACGACCGCCCTTGGCCAGGAAGAGCAGTGCCATGATCGCCACTCCGACCCAGGACCGCCACAGCACCGCGCTATAGGCGCCGCTGTCGATCGACAGCCGCTTCATCAGCGTATCCATCACCGAGTAGATGGCGATCCCCGCCGCCGCGACGGCAAAGGCGATGACGGGAGAGGTGCGCGCGCTCATGCCCCCGCCGTTACCGGGGCCACGCGCCAAAGGCGAGGGGCGCGGTGGATAGCACGCCCGCCTTGCCCCACGGCCGGTGGCGACAGGCGACAAAAAGAACTTCGCCCGAACAACATCTTGCCCAGCGTCCCGGACTTCCCCGCAGGCCGGCAGGGATGAAAGCCGAACCCGCATCCGTTTGCCATCCAGACACTATCAAGGGGCAAAGGGTATGAAGACGGTCCTGGTCGCGACGGGTTTGACGATGGCGCTGATGGCGGCGCATCCCGCCCACGCGCAAGTCACCGCCTCGGTCGGCGCGGACTATAGCAGCGGTCGCTATGGCACCGGACAGAAGATCAGCACCGCCAGTTCCACCGCCTCGCTGCGCGCCAAGCACAAGCGGGTCAGCGTCTTCGCCGCGCTGCCGGTGGTACAGGTCGATGCGCCGGGCAATGTCGTCGCGCCCCCCGGCGGTCCGCTGGGCCTGCCGATCTTCGTCGATCCCACCCGCCCCGCGACGCGGGTGCGGCGCAGCGGGCTGGGCGACGCGGTGGTCGGCGCCTCGGTCCAGCTGACCGAACCGCGTCCGCACCATCTGGCGCTGGCGGTGACGGGCAGCGCCAAGCTGCCCACCGCCTCGGCCGCGCGGGGCCTTGGGACGGGCAAGACGGACTATACGGTCCTGGGCGAAGCCGCCGTCCCGGGCAAGGTCACGCCCTTCGTGTCGGTCGGCCACAGTTTTGTCGGGCAGCCCGATGCCTATCGTCTGCGCGACGTCACCAGCGCACGGGGCGGCGTGGCGCTGCGTGTCGGCAAGGCGAGCGAGGTCAACGTCTCGTACAACTACGCCTCCCGCGCCAGCGACCAAGCCGCCGATCGGCAGGAAATCGGTGCCGGCCTCGACACCGCACTGTCCCAGCGTCTGTCACTGGGGGTGCAGGGCAGTGCCGGGGTCAGCCGCGGCGCCCCCGATGCGGGAGCGGGCGTCCGGCTCGGCTTGCGACTGTGATCATTCGGGACTTGGCGGGTCGGCGTCCGGGCCGAAATATTCGTAGCGATAGGATGTGAGCGCCGCGCCGACGCATTCGACGCTGGGTGCGGCCCTGACATCGCTTTCCTGTGCTACATCCCGGTAAAGGAACCGGACATAGGGCAGGCCGCTATGCGCGACCTTGAATTCCGTCATGGTGACGCCGCATGTCCTGGCGATCTGCCGGAAAGTCCGCTTGGTCAGTAAGGGCTTGCCTGTCGAGGGCGTCGTGCAACCAGAAGCCGTCAGCGCGATGCTCAGAAGGACAGCCCGTATGGACATCACGCCCGCTCTCCCATCCCATCCAGCCATAGGGGAAGGATATAGTCGCGGGTCAGGGGAGCAAGCGGGAGCGCATGGGCCTGCGCCGGATCGACCCACAACGCCTCGGCGATTTCGGCGGCGGGCGCGAGCTGGTGGTCGGTGCGAAGGTGAAAGACATGCGCATCGACGCGGGCACCCGCTTCGTTCGCGGCGGGCGCGGCGAATCGTCCCAGCGGTTGCAAATCCGCCTCGGCGACGATCAGCCCGATCTCTTCGTGCAGTTCGCGAACCAGCGCGGCGGCGGGCTCCTCGCCGGGCTCGATCTTGCCGCCCGCTTGCATGAAGAACCGGGTGTCCGCCTTGCGGACGAGCAGCACATGGCCCGCCCCGTCTTCGATCAGCGCAGCGGCAATAGGGATGACGGTCATACCATCATCGTAACGACCCATTCCGCCCCCGCAAGCGGGGGTGGCCAGGGAGGACGGGTTACTCCGCCGCGATCGCCGCCTTCGCCACGTCGGCGGCTTCCAGCTCGGCGGCCTTGGCCTCGACCAGCTTGACGATATGGTCGACCATGTCGGCATCCTCGACCGTGTGGTCGGTCAGGCCCGACAGATAGACCATGTGCTTGCCATTGCCGCCGCCGGTCACGCCGATATCGGTCTCGCGCGCCTCGCCGGGGCCGTTGACGACGCAGCCCAGCACCGACAACGACATGGGCGTGCGGATGTGCTGGAGCCGCTCCTCCAGTACCTGGACGGTGCGGATCACGTCGAAACCCTGCCGCGCGCAGGACGGGCAGGACACGACGCGCACGCCGCGATTGCGGATGCCCAGCGCCTTCAGGATCTCGAAGCCGACGCGCACCTCCTCTTCAGGCTCGGCCGACAGGGAAACGCGGATCGTGTCACCGATCCCGAACCATAGCAGCGAGCCGATGCCGATCGAGGACTTGACCGTCCCGCCGATCAGCCCACCCGCCTCGGTAATGCCCAGATGCAGCGGGCAATCGGTCGCCTCGGCCAGCCCCTGATAGGCAGCGACCGCCAGGAACACGTCGGACGCCTTCACCGCGACCTTATACTCGTGGAAGTCATGGTCCTGGAGCAGCTTGATATGGTCGAGCGCGCTTTCCACCAGCGCCTCGGGACAGGGCTCGCCATATTTTTCGAGCAGGTCCTTCTCGAGGCTACCGGCATTCACGCCGATGCGGATGGCGCAACCATTGGCCTTGGCGGCGCGGACCACTTCGGCGACGCGCTCGGACGAACCGATATTGCCCGGATTGATGCGCAGACAGGCCGCGCCCGCATCGGCCGCCTCCAGCGCACGCTTATAGTGGAAATGGATGTCCGCGACGATCGGCACGCGTGCCGCCTTGGTGATCTTGGCCAGCGCCGCCGTCGAATCGGTGTCGGGGCAGGAGACGCGGATGATGTCCGCGCCCGCCTCTTCGCACCGGCGAATCTGGTCGATCGTAGCGACCGGATCGCTGGTCGGCGTGTTGGTCATGGTCTGCACGGTGACGGGGGCGTCGCCGCCCACGGGCACGTTGCCCACCATGATCTGACGGCTTTGGCGGCGGACGATATCTCGCCAGGGACGAATGGACATGGACCCCTATATACGCGCGCGGCGTTGCGGTTCAAAGTCAGTGCTGTACCAGACCCCCAGAATGACCGCCGCCGCCCCCATCCCCCGCCATTATGGTCTCGACTGGCTGCGCATCGGCGCCTTCGCCATCCTGATCCTGTACCATATCGGCATGGTGTTCGTGCCCTGGGGCTTCCACGTGCAGTTGGCCAGCCTGCCCTGGGTCGCGATCCCGATGCTGGCGAGCAATCCGTGGCGGCTGATGCTGCTGTTCGTCGTGTCGGGCTATGCCACCCGCGCGCTGGCGGTGCGGCACCCGTCGATCCTCAGTTTCGTGCGCGGGCGCAGCATCCGACTGCTCGTGCCGCTGGCGTTCGGGATCGCCGTGCTGGTGCCGCCACAGATCTGGGCCGAGCTGGTCAGCAAATATGGCTATCCGGGGTCCTATTGGACCTTCTGGACGCGCGATTGGCTGAGCTTCCGGCGAATCGGCGGCGTGGTGCCGACGCCGGCCTGGAATCACCTGTGGTTCGTCGGTTACCTCTGGGCCTATACCATGGCGATCGCGCTGATGCTGGCGGTCGGCCACCCCTGGGCGCGCGCGGCGCAAAGGCTGTTCGACCGGATCTTCGGCGGTTGGGGGGGCGTGATCCTGCCCGTCGGCTGGCTGATGCTGGTCGATATCCATTGGTTTCCCGGCGAGAGCGAAACCCATGGCCTGATCGACGACGGGCTGGCGCATCTCCTCTATTTCCCGGCGCTGCTGTTCGGCTTCGGCATGGCGGGGTCGGAGCGGGTGCTGGACAGTTTCCGCCGGGGCTGGATCGTCGCCGGGATTATTGCACTCCTCAGCTATGGCGTCGCGGCGGGGCTGGAGCTGCGCTGGCCCGGGCTGGCGGGTGCGCCAGCGGGATTGGGTAACATCTTCGCCGGCGCGCGCGCGGTGCAGGGATGGATGGCGGTCGTCGCACTGATCGGGATCGCCGAGCGTTTCTGGAACCGCGACCATGTCTGGCGCCGGACGCTGACGGAGGCGGTGTTCCCCTTCTATCTGATCCACCAGACCATCATCATCCTGGTCGCGCTCGCCTTGCAGGGCGCGGGATGGCCGCTGGCGTTCGATGCGCTGATCCTGATAATCGCGACGGTGGCGGGATGCTGGCTCTTCTATCTGGTCGGCCGCCGGGTGCGTTGGCTGCGCCCCCTGATCGGGTTGCGGCCGGGGGATGGCAGCAAGCGGGCGATCTGATAGGGGGCGCGGGACTTTCCTTGTCTTTCCTGGAGTACACCCATGTCCGCATCCTGGTCGCTGGTCATCCATGGCGGCGCGGGCCGGATTACGCGCGACGTCCTGACCACTGAGCAGGACGCCGGCGCACGCGCCGGGCTGGACGCGGCGCTAAAGGCCGGGGCGGCGGTGCTGGCCGGTGGCGGCGAGGCGCTCGACGCGGTCGAGGCCGCGGTCCGCGTGCTGGAGGACGATCCGCATTTCAATGCCGGGCGCGGCGCCTGCTTCACGCGGGAAGGAACCAACGAACTCGATGCCGCGATCATGGACGGTCGCGACCGCCGCGCCGGTTCGGTCGCGGGTGTAACGCGCACCCGCCATCCGGTGTCGCTGGCGCGCGCGGTGATGACCGCCAGTCCACATGTCCTGCTCGCCGGCGCGGGCGCGGATCGCTTCGCGATTGAACAGGGGCTGGAGCAGGTCGACCCTGCCTGGTTCCACACCGACGAACGCCGTCGCCAGCTCGACGAGCTCCTGTCGCGGGGTGCCGACGCCTTCGACAGCGATATGAAATATGGCACGGTCGGTGCCGTCGCCTGCGACATGCAGGGCCATGTCGCCGCCGCCACCTCGACCGGGGGCGTCACGGGCAAGCGCTGGGGCCGGATCGGCGATTCGCCGCTGATCGGCGCCGGCACCTATGCCGACGATCGCGCCTGTGCGGTGTCCTGCACCGGCTCGGGCGAGGTCTTCATCCGCGTCGGCGTCGGGCATGAGATCGCCGCGCGCCGTCGCTTCACCGGCGACAGCATCCAGCAGGCCGCCGACGCAGTGCTGGCCGAGGTACGCGACCTGGGCGGCACCGGTGGCACCATCGTCGCCGCGCCGGATGGCAGCATCGCCTGGAGCATGACCACGGCGGGCATGTATCGCGGCCGTGCGACGAGCGGTGGCGAACACAGGGTAGCGATCTACGCCGACGAGGGATAAAACGCGCGTCATGAAGCACTTGCGCCTGTTCGTCGCGATGATCGCGGCGTCCCTCTTCGCCTCGCCCGCCGCCGCCTATTGGGAATATGGTCATGAGACCGTCGCGGCGATCGCCTGGGCCAATATCACCCCGCATGCGCGTGCGGAGATTCGCCAGATCCTGCGCGCGCAAGCGAAGCTCGACACCCCCACCTGCCCCGTCCGCACCATCGAGGAAGCCAGCGTCTGGCCGGATTGCGTCAAGCCGCTGAAGGACGAGGCCGGCAAGTCGCGCTTCGGCTATGCCTATAGCTGGCATTATCAGAATGTGGACATCTGCCAGCCCTTCCGCCTGCCGCCGGCCTGCGACACGGGCGATTGCGTGTCGGCGCAGATTCCGCGCCAGCTCGCGATCCTGAAGGACAAGCGCGCCAGCCAGAAGGACCGGGTGATGGCCCTGGCCTTCCTCGTCCATTTCGTCGGCGACCTGCACCAGCCGCTTCACGCCGGGGACAAGGGCGACAAGGGCGGCAACGACACCCATGTCGATTACGGCATCTATGCGACGCCGCGTCTCAACCTGCATTCGGTATGGGACGGGCTGCTGGCCGAGCGCGCCATCTCGACGCCGCCGGCGATCGTCCGGCGCTATCCGGTTGCCGAGCAGCGGCGCGAGGCGGCGGGCGGCGTGATGGCCTGGAGCCGCGAGAATTGGGCGATCGCCAAGCGGGCCTATGCCGCCGCGATGGGCGGCGATGCGTGCCGGCCGACGCCGGCACACATGCATATGGACGAAGCGGCGATCGAGGCGATGGCGCCGGTCGAACGCGAACAGATCAAACGTGGTGGGTTGCGCTTGGCCAAACTGTTAAACAGCGCGTTTAGGGGGGTGAAGGCAGGGCGGAGTCGCGTGGCCTTCGACTTCGCTCAGGCTGAACGGGGTTAGGTTGAAACGCGGTCAGTCGCCCGCATGGCCGGAAGCCACGCCCCCCACACGCCGTTCACGCTGAGCGAAGCCGAAGCGCACGCTTCCCCCTCGCCCAGCGCCTGCCAAAACGCCCGGCCCCAAATGGGCCGGGCCTTTCATCACCCCAGAACGACCGTCACCGCGCGACGATTCTGCGCATAGCTGGCTTCGTCCGAACCCAGTGCGATCGGGCGTTCCTTGCCATAGCTGATGACCGTCATCCGGTCCGCCGACACGCCGCGCGCGGCGAGATAATTCTTGGCGGCGTTGGCGCGGCGATCGCCCAGCGCGAGGTTATATTCGCGCGTGCCGCGTTCGTCGCAATGCCCCTCGATCGTGATGCGGACATTGGGATAGCGCATCAGCCACCCCGCCTGGCTGTCCAGGATCGCGCGCGATTCGGGATCGATATCATATTGGTCGAGCCCGAAATGGATCGTGTTCGAGGTCACCGAGCGCTTGAAATCGGCGTCCGAACCCGGGACGATCGCGCCATCGGTCGGCGTCGCCTGACCCGCATTGGGGTCGACGCCCGCATTCTGGTCGACCGGGGCCGGCGGCAGGACGGCGGGGCGCTTCTTGGCACAGCCGGCGATCGCGAGCGCCATGGTGGCGACGACAAGCGTGGTCTTGATCTTGGTCACTGGACTATCACTCCCTCTGGATTCGTTTCGCCCCCGAAACCCGCTCCCAACGTCGTCAGGGCCGCAGCGGCCCCCAGGCGGGATCCGACCCGTCGAGCGGGGTCGGAATACGCCGTTCGTTGACGCCGGTCAGGTCGACCATCCACACATCGGCCTTGCCCGACGATCCTTGCGTCGTGCGCTGGAAGGTGATGACGCGGCCATTGGGCGACCAGCTCGGCCCTTCGTCCTGCCAGCTATTGGTCAACAGCTTCTCAGCCCCACCCGACGGGTTCATGATGCCGATGCGAAACGCCCCGCCCAGCTTGGTGAAGGCGATCAGGTCGCCGCGCGGGCTCCACACCGGGGTCGCATAGCGCCCGCCGCCAAAGCTGATCCGCTGCTGGTTCGAGCCATCGGCGTTCATCACGTAAATCTGCTGTCCGCCCGAGCGGTCGCTTTCGAACACGATCTTGGAGCCGTCGGGCGAATAGCTGCCGCCGGTATCGATGCCGGGCGAGTTGGTCAGCCGCTGCGGCGTGCCCCCTTGCGCCGAGACGCGGTAGATATCGGTGTTGCCGCCCTGCGCCATCGAGAAGAGGATCCAGCGGCCATCGGGCGAAAAGCGCGGCGCGAAGGTCGTCGCGGCATTCTGCACCACCAGCCGCTGGCGGCCGCTGCCGATGTCATAGACATAGATGGCCGGCCGCTTGTCGACATAGGACATATAGACGATCGACTGCTGGTTCGGCGCGAAACGCGGGGTCAGCACGATCGACTGACCGTTGGTCAGGAAGCGGTGATTGGCACCGTCCTGGTCCATGATCGCCAGCCGCTTGATCCGCCGCGCCTTGGGGCCGGTTTCCGAGACATAGACGATCCGGCTATCGAAATAGGGCCCTTCACCGGTCAGCTTGGTATAGATGCTGTCGGCGCATTTGTGCGCGGCGCGGCGCCATTCGGCGGGCTGCACCACAAAGCCTTGCCGCGCCAGTTCGCTCTTGGCCAGCACGTCATAGAGATAGCAACCGACGGTCAGCGTGCCGTCGCCATTGGCGCGGACATAGCCCTGGACCAGCGCCTGCGCGCCGGTGCCGTTCCAATAGTCGAAGGCGGGCGCGGTCACTTCGGGAAAGGACACGGTGCGCAGCTGCGCCGGCGGGATCGGCGTGAACAGCCCTGAATTGCGCAGGTCATTGGCGATGATCTGCGACAGCTGCTGCCCCACCACATCGGTGGTCCCCGCCGCCGTCTGCACGACGGCATTGGTCGGCATGGCGGGAATGGCGATCGGCATCGGCGCAGAAATGCCGCCCTCGACATCGACGACCAGCCCTTCCTGGCCATTGGCAGGGGCGACAGCCGGTTGCTGCCCGGCCGGGGCCGGGGCCTGCCCAGGCTCGGCCTGGGGCGCGGGCGCCGGCACGTCCTGCGCGGACAGCGCACTGGCCGCCAGCATCAGCGTGAGCGGAAGAGTCAGCAGGGAACGGGGCATTAGCATCATCCTCAACCCGGTAGTTTGTAGCGCATCATGATGTGGCTCCAGCCGCCGGGCCCATCATAAAGTTCCGCCGGCAGCCCGTGCAGCGGCGTGCAGTGTTCGAACGACGCCATCGCGGCGGCATCGATCTGACCCACATAGCGTTCATTGTCACCATCGACACCGCCATGCCCCACGATCTGCGGGATTTCGGCCAGGCTGCCGTCGCGGGCCAGGTGCAGCTTCATCTGGACCCAGATGCGATTGGCACCGGGGCCGGGATTGACCTGTCGGTTCGCGCAGGGCTGGACCTGGTGCAGGATCGAACGGGCGATTTGTATTTGCTGCGCGGCATCCGCCGGCCGTGCCGGTGGCATGGTCCCGTCCTGCGCCGCCACAGGCGCGGTCGGCATCAGTCCCAGGATCAAACCGATGGACGCGGCAAGGGATCGGCGCATCACCCTCATCCCGGCAGCTTATAGCGCAGCGTGAAGTTGCTCCAGCCGCCGGGCACGTCATAGAGTTCCGCCGGTAACCCGCGCAGCGGCGAGCAGCCCTTGAAAGTGGCGATCGCCAGATCGTCGACCCGGTCGACATAGCGATCATTCTCGCCATCGACGCCGCTATGGCCGACGACGCGCGGGGCGGCCGCCAGGCTGCCGTCGCGATTGAGCTTCAGGTTCATCGTCACGCGGATCCGCTCAGCACCGGGGCCCGGCGTCACCTGGCGATTGGCGCAGGGCTGCACCTGGCGCAGGATCGCCGAGGCGATGTTGGCCAGTTGCTGCGCACCGATCTTCGTCGCGGGCGCCGCTTCCGACTTGGACGGCGACGGATCGGGCGACAGGCCCTTGAGGAAATCATTGCCGAGCCGCGATCCGCGCGGCTTGGCAGCGGTGGCGGTCGCGCTGTTGCCCTGTCCACGCGCGGGCGTGGTCGGCCGGGATGCGGAAGGCTTGGCGGCCGATTGGCTGGGCTTGGACGCGGCCGGAGCCGGCTTCGCCGCCGGCGCGGGTTTCGCCGGCGCTGGCTTGGCCGGGGCCGGTCTGGCGGGGGCGGGCTTGGCCGGTTGCGGCTTCGGTTTGGGTTGCGGCCGCTCCGCCGGCTTGGGTCGCGGCTGTGGCTTCGGCTCGGGGCGCGGTTCGGGTTTGGGCGCCGGCTGAGGCTTGGGTTGCGGTTGCGGCTTGGGCTGGGGGCGCGGTTCCGGCGCGGGCGGCGGAGGGGCCGGCTGCGGCTCGGGTTCGGCCTCCACCGGCTCGGGCGGGGCCGCATCCTCGGGCGCGCCTTCTTCCGGAGCGATCGACTGGGCGGGTTGCTGGTTGGGGGTGGGCGATTCGGCCTCCAGCCCGACATCCTTGACCAGCGAGATGTCGATCGGCGTGACCTTCAGCTTTTCCGGGTTCGGCGTCGCCAGAAAGCCGACCGACAACAGGCCGAACAGGACGATATGTCCTGCGACCGCGATCGCCAGCCCGGTCCGTTCCCCACGCTCCATCAGCGCGCGCCCGCTCCCTCAGCCGCGCCGCCCTCGACGGTAACCAGCGACACGCGGTTCAGCCCGGCGCGGTTCAGCTCGCCCATCACCCGCATCACCCGGCCGTAATCGAGCGCCCGGTCGGCGCGTAGATAGATTTGCGGCACCTGCCCGTCCGGGTCCTTGCGCGCGGCGATCGCATCCAGCTTGGCGGGCAGATCGGCGTCGCTGATCTCATCCTCGTTCAGGAACAGCCGCCCCTGCTCATCGATCGAGATCTGCTCGGGCTTCTGCTCCTGCTCCAGCGCCTTGGCGCGGCTATCGGGCAGGTTAACCGGCACGCCCGTGGTCAGCAATGGCGCCGTCACCATGAAGATGATCAGCAGCACCAGCATCACGTCGACCAGCGGCGTGACGTTGATCTCCGCCATCGGCGCACGGCGGCCCCGGCCGGAGCGGGAGGGAAGGTTCATGGCCATCGCCCGTCCCCTCTCAACGCGCCTGATCGAGCTGGCGGCTGAGCGTGGTGTGGAAACCGTCGGCGAACCGGTTGAGCGACGCCTCCACCTTGTTCACCCCGTGGCTGAACCGGTTATAGGCGATGACCGCCGGGATGGCGGCGAACAGGCCGATGGCAGTGGCGAACAGCGCCTCGGCGATCCCCGGCGCGACGACAGCTAGCGACGAATTCTGCGCCTGCGCGATGCCCGTGAAGCTGCGCATGATGCCCCAGACGGTGCCGAACAGGCCGACGAACGGCGCGACCGAGCCGACGGTCGCCAGCACGTTCAAACGGTCCGACAATTTGTCGATCTCGCCCGCCACGGCCGAGCCCATCGCGGTGGCGAGACGCTCACGCGTGCCGTCACGATCGATATGCCCGCCCGCGGTCGACCGCCGCCATTCCTGTACCCCGGCCGAGAAGACCCGCGCGCTGGGCAGTTCATTGTCCTGCTCCATCCGGTGAAAGGCGTCGATATCCTCCGCCTTCCAGAAATCGCGCTCGAACCGGGTCATGCCCTTCTTCGTGCGCGCCAGCTTGCGCGAGAAGGCGACGATGATCGTCCAGGTCCAGATGCTGGCGAGCAACAGCCCGATCATCACGAACTTCACCACCCAATCGGCCTGAAGGAACAGCGCGACGGGCGACAATGTGGCGGCATCCATGTTGAAGACGGGATTCATGGGTGTTCGGTGTCCCCCTGCCAGACAAGGCGTTGGTAGATGGCGATCCAGTCGGCGGGTTGCCGACGCGGGCGGCCGTTCGGGCCGACCCAGGCGACGGTAACCCTGGCATCGGTCAGCTTGACCGTGCCGCACCTGACTGTCTGATGAATGACGACGCGAACCGCACTGACCTCGATCAGCTTCGAAGTCACGATCAGGTCGTCGTCGAGCCGCGCCGAGGCCGCATAGCGGATGGCGATATCGGTGACGGCATAGGCGCCCTCGCCCGCCTCATGCGCGGCGCGCTGGTCGATCCCGGCGACGCGCAGCATGTCGGAGCGGGCGCGCTCCATATAACGCAGATAATTGGCGTGATAGACCACGCCCGACAGGTCGGTATCCTCGAAATAGACGCGCACCGCGAAGCGATGCTCGTGCCCCTCGAAGCGGCCGCCCTTTGGCTGGTCGTCGTCCGTCACCGTCATGGTGAGTGCCCGTTAACCCATCCGCCCAGGGGAAGAAAGGCACTTGCGGCGCTGTTACCTACGGGTTACATGATACCTATAGGTTACAGGAGGCACATCATGGGTCTTGTCGAGAAGGCCGAACGCAAGAGCCGAGCGCGGGCCATCATCGGGTACCTGCTGGCGGCGACGCTTCTGGCATCAGCCATCCTCGCGATTCGAGGACACAGCGACGGCGCTGCGCGATTGGCGCCGTGGTTCGTCATG
This sequence comes from Sphingomonas paucimobilis NBRC 13935, assembly GCF_000739895.2. Classification (GTDB taxonomy): domain Bacteria; phylum Pseudomonadota; class Alphaproteobacteria; order Sphingomonadales; family Sphingomonadaceae; genus Sphingomonas; species Sphingomonas paucimobilis. The sequence goes on along the minus strand of NZ_BBJS01000057.1, from coordinate 31,572 downwards.
ATCGCACTGACCGCGCTCAATCTCACCGCTCTGCCGTTCCGCTGGAACCGATGCGGGCCCGTATCCCAGCTGATGAACGACGAAACGACATGCGACCATCGCCGGTCAAGTCTGGCGGCGGGTTTCTGGGCCATGCTCGCTGCGGCGGCCGCGACCATCATCGTCGGATCACTCTTGCCCCTCGACACCATAGCGGCGGGCCGGATCGTCATCACTGCCGGGCTGATGGCGGCACTGATCGCATTTTCGACCCTGGAACTGCGCGCTAGCCGATGAACGAGACGCTGGGCAACGATCTGAAGGCCGCGCGCGAGGCGGCGGGGCTGACCCAGGGCGGCCTCGCCGAAGCGATCGGGGTCAGCCGCAAGACGATCAACACGGTGGAAAACGGCGTCTTCCAGCCATCGACCCTGCTCGCGCTCAAGCTGGCGCGAGCCCTGGGCCGACCGGTCGAATCGCTGTTCTGGATCGTCGACTGACCGGGCTGCCTATTGCAGCGCGGACGGGTTCACCGACAGGCTGGGTGGATTGATGACCGGCGGCGCATAGGGTTTGGCGGCGGGAACCGGCTGGCTCGACAGCACACGTGGCGGGGTCGCTGGCGCGACGCCGGGCTGCGCGGTGGTCGCCACGGCCAGCGGTGCGGAAAGCGACTGAACCGGCACCATCGTCCCCGACCGCCACGCATCATAGGCACGGAAAAAAGCAAGGAACGGCTCGTTCAACTGGTCCAGCCGCTTGGGCGCCGCCGTATCAAAATCGCTCGACGACGCACTGCTAATATCGGCCAAAACCTGGTCGGCGGCGGCGCAGAAGGTCTTGCGGACGGGCGTGATCGAGAAGAAATTGTAGAGCCGGGTCATGGCGTCGTCATAACGATCGCGCCAATCGCCGCCCTGCGACTGATATTCCGCCGAATAGCGCTTTTCCGCCGCCGCCAGCGCGATCTTCTGCGTGGTCAGCATCGTGTTGTAGCGGGTGACGATCAGCCCCTCATCGGCACCGCGACAGGCCAGCGCCGCGACGTTGAGCGCCGAGCGCAAATGCCAGACGGTCGCTGCGCTGGTCAGCGCGCGGTTGGGGGTGGCGTAATTGCCGTCGGGCAGCTTGGCGGGGATCATCATCCCCGGGGTGGCACCGGGCGGCAGCGGCGCGCGCACCACCTGCGGCGCGGCGGGCACCATCACCGGCGGCGGCGCGACCTTGGCGGTTTCGCGCGCGGCACAGCCCGCCAGTGAAAGGCCGACCGCAACACCGGCCCAGATACGCTTGTTTCCCATAACCCCGATCCTCGGCAAATCCTGTCCCCCGCCCTTCGACGCTCGTCATGCCGATTCGAGGTTAATAGCGGGTAAGCCATGCGACGAAGCGTGGGCTTCGTCCGAGGAAAGTCAGGACGTTGGCCGAGTTGGGGGTAAGTTGAGGCCCGGCCGGGCTTATCCGGCGTGGCGCGCGGTCAGCGCGGCGGCGGCTTCGGCCATCAACTGCGCCAGGATGTCGGCGATCGGCTCTTCCTTGGTCACCATGCCGACCGACTGGCCCGCCATGACCGAGCCATGCTCGACATCGCCCTCGATCACCGCACGGCGCAGCGCGCCGGCCCAATAATGCTCGATCTGGAGCTGTGCCTCGGCCATCGCGACCTTGCCCTCGTCCAGCGACTGGGCCACTTCGCGCTGCTTGGCGGTGAACAGCTCGCCGCCGGCATTCTTAAGCGCGCGGACCGGGATGACCGGCAGGCGCGGGTCGATCTGCACGCTCGCCACCGCATCACGGGCCGAAGCGCGGATGAACGCCTTCTTGAAATTGGCGTGCGCGATCGATTCGGTCGCGCAGACGAAGCGCGTGCCGAGCTGGACGCCCGCCGCCCCCATGTCGAGATAGCCGGCGATCGCCTCGCCCCGGCCGATACCGCCCGCGACAAAGACCGGCACCTGGTCGGCGATCTCGGGCAGCATTTCCTGCGCCAGCACGCTCGTCGAGACCGGGCCGATATGGCCGCCCGCTTCCATCCCCTCGATCACCAGCGCGTCGACGCCCGAGCGGATCAGCTTCTTGGCGAGGGACAGCGCAGGCGCAAAGCATATGACCTTGGCCCCGGTTTCCTTGATCGCCTCCAGCGCGCCCTTGGGGGGCAGGCCCCCGGCGAGCACGACATGGCCGACCTGATGGCGGCCGCATACCGCGATCAGGTCGAACAGCTGCGGGTGCATGGTGATGAGGTTCACGCCGAACGGGCGGCTCGTCATCGCCTTGGTTGCGGCGATCTCGGTGTCGAGCAGTTCGGGCGTCATCGCGCCGCACGCGATCACGCCGAAGCCGCCTGCATTGGACATGGCGGAGACAAGGTTGCGCTCCGACACCCAGGACATGGCACCCGCCATGATCGCCATGTCGGCGCCCAGAAATTCCGCGCCGCGCGCCATGCGGGTGGCGAGACGCTGTTCGCCGGTGGTGGTGGTAAGGGTGTCGGTCATCGCCGCTCCATGCCGTGGCGGCGCGCGGACGGCAAGATGGGAGCGCATTCCTCCCCAAGCACGCTTGGGGAGGAATTGAGGGATTACGCCGCTTCGGCGTCCAGCCCGTAAGCGGTGTGCAGGACACGCACCGCCAGCTCGGTATAATCCTCTTCGATTAGCACGCTGACCTTGATCTCCGAGGTGGTGATGGCGAGGATATTAATCCCGCGCGCGCCCAGCGTCTGGAACATGGTCGACGCCACGCCCGCATGGCTGCGCATGCCCACACCCACGACCGAGATCTTGGCGACCCGCGTGTCATGGACGAGGTTGCCATACCCGATCTCGCCGCTCGCCTTTTCCAGCACGTCGAGGCTGCGGGCGAGGTCCGCCGACGGCACCGTGAAGGTCACGTCGGTCGAGCCGGTCGAATGCGCGATGTTCTGGACGATCATGTCCACATTGATCCCCGCATCGGCCAGCGGCGCGAAGATCGAGCCGACCGCGCCCGGGCGATCCGGCACGGCGGTCAGGGTGATCTTGGCTTCGTTCTTGTCATGCGCGATGCCGGTGATGAGCTGGCGTTCCATATCGTCGATTTCCTCTTCGCCCACGATCAACGTGCCGCGATGTCCGTCTTCGTCCCGTGCGTCGTCGAACGAGCTGAGCACCCGCACGCGCACCTGTTCCTTCATCGCCAGACCCACCGAGCGGGTCTGGAGCACCTTGGCGCCGACGCTGGCGAGTTCCAGCATCTCTTCATAGGTGACCTTCGACAGCTTGCGCGCACGGGGCACGATGCGCGGGTCGGTGGTGTAGACGCCGTCGACATCAGTATAGATGTCGCACCGCTCCGCCTTCATCGCCGCCGCGACCGCGACCGCGCTGGTGTCCGAACCGCCGCGCCCCAGCGTGGTGACCCGGTTGCCCTCGGCCACGCCCTGGAATCCGGGGATCACCGCGACCACGCCGCTGGCCAGGCTTTCGTCGAGCGCGGTCGTGTCGATCTCGCCGATCCGCGCTTTCGCGAACGCGGTGTCGGTATGGATCGGCAGCTGCCAGCCCAGCCAAGACCGGGCGGGGACGCCCATCGCCTGGAGCGTGATCGCCAGCAAGCCGCTGGTGATCTGTTCGCCCGCCGAGACGACGACGTCATATTCCTGGGGATCGTAAAGCGACGAGGCCTCGCGGCAGAAACCGACCAGCCGGTCGGTCTCCCCCGCCATCGCGGAGACGACGACCGCGACCTGATGGCCCGCCTCAACCTCGCGTTTGACCCGCGCCGCCACGTTGCGGATGCGCTCGATTCCGGCCATCGAGGTGCCGCCGAACTTCATCACGATACGGGCCATGCGGTTTTTGCCAATCTCCTTGGGGTAAAACGGCGGTCCTGATAGGTAGCCCCCATGACGAACGCAAGCCATTTGAACGATTCTACCATTATCGGGGCCGAAGCCGCACATTTCGGAAAGATGGCCTCCGATTGGTGGGACCCCAAGGGGTCGAGCGCGATGCTGCACCGACTTAATCCACCCCGGCTGCGCTATATCCGCGAGCAGATCGACCTGCATTGGGATGCCGATGGACAGGGTTTCACCCCGCTGAAAGGCAAGCGCGCGCTCGACGTCGGCTGCGGCGCGGGGTTGCTGTGCGAGCCGCTCGCCCGACTGGGCGCCGAGGTGACGGGGCTCGACGCCGCGCCGGAAAATGTCGCGGTCGCCGCCGCCCATGCGGCGCAATCGGGGCTGGAAATTCATTACCGCGCAGGGAGCGTCGAGGGATTGGCGGGCGAGACGTTCGACCTCGTCACCTCGCTGGAGGTGATCGAGCATGTCGCCGATCCGGCGCGATTCGTACGCGGACTGGCCGATGCGCTGGCGCCCGGCGGGCTGATGATCCTGTCGACGCCCAACCGCACGCCCTTGTCCAGGCTGGCGCTGATCACGCTGGCCGAGGGGACGGGTACGATCCCCAAGGGGACGCATGACTGGTCCAAATTCCTGACGCCCGACGAGCTGACCGCGCTGCTGACCGATGTCGGATTGACGGTGCGCGACGTGCGGGGGCTCAGCTTCTCTCCGACCAAGGGCTTCATGGTCAGCGATTCGACCGCGCTCGATTATTTCGTCACCGCGACGCGGGCGTGAGCGCGACTGCGCGGTCGGATCGGCGGCGCGCATGGGTGATGGCGGGGCTACTCGCGGTCCTGCTATGCCTGTTGGCGATCGCCCGGCCGGTCGACCATGACGAAAGCCAATATGTCGCCGCCGCGACGCTCAGCGGGGCGGGGCTGATCCCCTATCGCGACTATGCCTATCTGCAGACGCCGCTCCAGCCGCTGCTGTTCGCACCCATTGCCTGGGTCGCGGGGCGCTGGGCCTGGCCGGCCTTGCGGCTGGTCAATGCGCTGCTGGGGCTCGTCGCCATTGCGGGCGTGTACCGGGCCGCGCGGTTATGGGGCGCTGATCGGCGCGCGGCGACGCTGGCGGCATGGCTCTTTTCCACCTGCGACATCCTGTTGTTCGCGGTCGGCACGGCCCGCAACGACGCGCTCCCCGCCGCGCTGCTGGCGGCGGCGCTGATCGGGGTGGCGCGGGGCGAAGGCCAGGGCGCCAGTCGGGGAAGCGCCGCGCTGACCGGATTGCTGCTCGCCGCCGCCGCCGCCGCCAAAATCTCCTATGCCCTGCCCGCCATCGCTTATGGATTATGGGCGCTGTTCCATCGCCGTCACCGCCCCATCTGGGTGATGATCGGCACCCTGCCCGTGCTCGCGCTCATGGCCGCGCTGTTCGCCGCCGCGCCCGAAGGCTTCCTGTTCGGGGTCCTGCGTTTCCCCTCGCAAGCCCCGGCCGAATATTATGCCGCCCGCCCGTGGAAGCTGAGCTGGGCGGCGAAGGCGCTCGATTCGCTCAAATTCCTGGCGCTCGGCCCCGCGCTGGTCGGGCTCCTCGTGGTGGCGCGGGCGCGGCCACCCAGGTTGCTGGTCCTGTTGATGATCGGCGGGGCGATCGGCGCGATGCTGCCCTTTCCGACATGGCGGCAATATTGGCTGCCCTTCCTGCCGCCGCTGTTCGTCGCGCTGGCGCTGCTCTGGCACCGGGAACCGCCCTCGCCGCGCTGGCGAATCGCCCTGGCGCTGCTCGCGATCGTCGGATTGGCACCGACGCTCATCACCCTGATCGGCCGTGACGAAGGCATGAGCCTGCCCACCGCGCTGGCCGAGGGGCGCCGCGCCGCCGCGATGATGGACCGGATGGGCGTCACCGGCCCGGTCGCCACGCTCGCACCACAGATGCTGGCGGTAACGGGGCGGATGCCGCATCCCGATTTCGCCACCGGCCCCTTTTATTTCCGCAGCCGCGCGCTGCTCGATGCGCAGGCGGAGCAGCGGCTCCATCTCGTCGCGCAGACCCGGCCGCGAATCGCCGCCGACTGGGTGCTGGTCGGGGGCGAAGGGCCCTGGTCGGCCGGCGATGCGCGGCTGGACGCGGCGCTGGCGCGGGCGGCGAGGAATCCGGGCTGGCGGGTGCCCGGAACCCGCTTTCGCCTGATCCGCGTGCCCCACTGATCCGGCGGGTCGATCACGGCCCCGGACATCTTCCATTGGGCAGCATCACCGGCAAAGTGTAAGGAAGACGCCATGAAACGCCTTCTCGCCTCGATCCATGACGTGTCCCCCCGGTTCGAGGGCGCGGTCGACGCGCTGTTCGATCGGCTGTCCGGGCATCTGGGCGGTCCGCGCCTCGCCATGCTGGTCATCCCCGACCATTGGAACAGCGCCCCCATCGCCGCGGGCACCCCCTTCGCCACGCGGTTGCGCGACTGGGCCGATATGGGGATCGAGATGTTCGTCCATGGCTGGTCGCACAAGGACGACATGGCCCATAGCGATCCGCGCATCGCGCTGAAGGCCAAGCATATGACGGCGGGCGAAGGCGAGTTCGTCGGTCTGGATCGTGCCGAGGCGCTGCGCCGGATGACGCGCGGCACCGCGCTGATCGAGGATATCATCGGCCGCCGCGCGACCGGCTTCATCGCGCCGGCCTGGCTCTATTCGGACGATGCGCGCGCCGCGCTGGGCGATGCGGGGTTCGGCCTGGCCGAGGATCATTTCCGCGTCTGGACCCCCGCCGACGGCAAGGTCATCGCGCGCGGCCCCGTCATCACCTGGGCCAGCCGGTCGCGGGGACGCCAGCTCAGTTCGCTGGCCGCCGCCGCCGTGCTACGCCACGGCCTGCGCCCGACCCCGGTCGCCCGCGTCGCGGTGCATCCGGGCGACAATGGCGTGCCCGCGCTGCTCGACAGCATCGACAAGACCTATGCGCGGCTGGCCAAGACGCACCGGCCGTCGCGCTATGCGGATTTACTGGCGGCGTAACCGAGTCCCAAGCCCCGTTCAGCCTGAGCGACGTCAAAGGCCAAGAGGATCTCCATCCGCGAGCGCAGGGCGTGCGCTTCGACGTCGCTCAGCGCGAACGGTAGGGAATCAGGCCGCCACCCGCTCGCCCGCCTGGCCATCCAGCAACAGCTGATAGCGCGCTATCAGCGCCTCGGCATGGTCGCGGTCGCTGAAGACCTTGCCCGCCGCCACCCGCGCGGCGTTGCGCAGGACGCGCTGGTCGCGCGACAGCAACCGCTCGATCGCCTCGGCACAGGCCGCACCGTCGCGCGCGCGGAAGGTCTCGGCGAACAGGGGATTGGCCACCTCGGCGCACCCGCCATAATCGGGCACCACCAGCGGCAGGCCCGAGGCCAGCGCCTCCGACGCCACCAGCCCGAAGGTCTCGGTCTCGCAGCCATGGACCAGCGCGTCGCAACTCGCCATGATCCGCGCCAGACGGGGGCGGTCATAGACCGGGCGGAACAGGCGAATATGGGGACTCCCCGCGATCCGCTTCTCCAGCGTGCGGCTGGCGACCCCGCCGCCGATCAGGATCAGGCCGATCGGCCGGGTCGAGGCCACGCGCTCGACCGCGTCGATGACCATCGGCCAGCGCTTTTCGGGATGGTGGCGGCCCAGGCCCAGCAGCAGATGCGCGTCCTCCGGCAGAGCGCACTGGGCGAGCAGTGCCGCGCGCAACCGTTCGTCGCGGTGGTCGGGTGAGAAGAAATGCCGCTCGATACCCAGCGGAATCCCCTCGTCCACCCGCACGCCGCGCTTGCCCAGACGCTTGACCAGCGCCGGGCCGTTCGACAGCACCAGATCATAATGGTCGAGGAAGCGGTTCATGTAGCGGCTGTACCAGCTGAACCAGTCCTCCACCCGTTCCTGCGCGACGATGCCGTCCAGCCAGCGGACCGGATAAGTGCCGACATTGTCGTTGTGCATGAAGAAGACCTTCTTCGCCCGCCCCTGCCAGCCGGCGACGAACCAGGCGGGCTTGGCGGGTGAAGACACTTCGACGATGTCTGGATCGAGCTCGTCGAGCAGGCGGCACACCGGTGCGCTGTCCCAGAACATGCCGTAATTGGTGTCCAGGATCAGGCGCGGCGCCTTGATATAGATGATCTTGCCGCCGCCCGGCCGCTCCTCTACCCGATCCTCGGTGCCGGGGGCGAGGACGATCAGCTCATGGCCCATCTCGGCCAGGATCGCCATCTTGCGGTCGATATAGGTCCGCACACCCCCGCCAGTGGGCGAGTAGAATTCGTTGACGTCGACGATGCGCATCGGCTTCCTCAATCCACCGGGCCGAAGCCGCCCAGCCCGCGCAGATATTGCGCGCGAATTGTGACATTCGCCACACCGTTCGGCACGTCGATCAGCGCCGATTCGAGCGGCGGCTTGCGCCGGCCCAGCTTGGTGTTGGCCGGGAAGCCCGCACCGTCGCTCCAGAAATTGAACTTGTTCTTGCCGTCGCGGTCATGCGTGAACAGCAGCGCATAGCGGCCGGGATGCGGCACGCGGATACACATCGCGATCGGCCCGCCGCCCGCCGGGGTCGGTACCTGCACGCGGCGGAACGTCTTGCCCGCACGGATCAGGATGCCGTCGTCCTGCAGGAAATCCTCCTGATTGGCGGGATAGAGTTCCAGCTTCAGATTGCCCTTGCGATCCTTCAGTCCTTCGATCCGGGCCAGGATGGCGGGGCCGCCGCCACCGGTGCAGGCGGCGGCATCGCTGCCCAGCACCTGCGCGCCCACCGCCTGCGGCACGGCCATGGCGGTCAACGTCACCGCCGCCAGCCCGGTGGCGGTCATCCATTTCGCGATTGCGCGGCTCACGCTCTTATCCTCCGCACCAATTCCATCAAACCGAACAGCGCGATCAACACGACATGGACCAACAGGGTCAGCGCCGCAGTGAAGGCGATCAATTCGCTCAATTCCTGATCCTGCCCGATCAACAGGATCGCGAAATTGGCGAAAAGAAGGTCCTTGTTGGGCACCAATGGCAAACGTGAGACGAGCAGCCGCGCCGCCGACAGGAACAACCACATGCCCAGCGACACCTCGGGCATGCCGAAATGCCAGGCCAGCGCGATCAGCACCGAACCGGCCGCCAGCCGCAGGCAGTGGACGATGAACACCCACCACAAGGTGCCCCGGTCCAGCGAGAAGACCCGCCGCGAAAAGACCAGGAAGGGCAGCGAGGTCGCCATGACGATCGCGATCGACCCCCAGACCAGCCGCAATTGGTCGGCAGTCAACAGCTCGCGGCCGAAGGGCAGCGCCAGCGCGATCATGAGGAGGGTGATGGCGTTGCCGGCGATCGCGGACAGGATGCCGACATCCTTGATCGCGCCAAAGGGCGCCGCGACCATCTTCGCATGCGCGCGCGCCCAGGCATAGAAATAGGCCTCGCCCGAATAGCTGAACGCCACCTCATTGGCGATCCGCTTGCGGATCAGCGCGGCCAGACCGCTGATGGGAATGCCCCATAGCCGGCGGAAGATGATATAGTCGCCGATCGGCAGCGACATGTAGAGCGCGACGAACACGACATAGAAAAGCGGGTTGGACGGCACCGAATGGCTGAGCCCCACCAGCCCGCGCCCCAGCAGTTCGCGGCCCAGTCCGACGACCATGGCCAGCGTCAGCAACCCGCCGATAATGGCGGGCCAGCGGCGCTTGACCGTCTTCAACGGCTCGAGCGCGGCCATGTCGGTCGCGACCGGCGCAGCCGACGCGGCGGGCATCGCCTGCTCAGGGGTCATGGGATCATTCCGTTCATTCTGCACGTTATAGGCAATCCTCGGCGACGAATGCCGGGGGCATCCGCAAACCTCAAACCAGCTTTCTCACACCTGAATACGTCGTCGCTGTGTCCGGTGATTGTGTCCTCGATAGGGCTGAGCCTGACATAATTGCGCGACAAGGTGTGATTATTTTCCCGGTCACCCTCCCATCCCGACCCCATCCGAGCAAGGCGGAGCCAATGCCAGCCAGTCACATCCTGACCTATGCCCAGACCATGTCCGGCGGCGTGGAAGCCGCGCTCGGCCGGTTGCTGCAGGGCTGGCTGGACCGGGGACGGCGGGTGACGCTGGTGCTGGGCCGCGATGCCGGGCAGTTTCGCGACATGGTGCCGCGCGGGGTGGAGATCGTGACGCTGGGCCATGATCATTACGTCGGCCTGGCGGCCGCGTTGCCGCTGCTGATCGAACAGACTCGGCCCGATATCCTGTTCTGCCCCGGCAATCATTATACCAGCATGGCGGCCTATGCCCGGCTGCGGCTCGCGGATCGCTGTCCCCCGATCGTCGCCAAAATGTCCAACGCGGTCGATCGCGGCGATCATTCCGCCTGGCTGGCCTGGGGCCAGCGGCAATGGCTGGCGCTGCACGGCCTGTTCCTGGATACGCTGGTCGCGATGACGCCCGCCACCGCGCGGGCGGCGCAGGAGGCGACGGGGATGTCGGTCGCGGTCATTCCCAACCCGCCGGCCGCGCTGCCCGGCGGCGTCCCCGACCAGCCCTTGCTGGCCGAGCGCCGGATCCTGGGCGTCGGCCGGTTGGAGCCGCAGAAGCGCTGGGACCGGCTGATCGCGGCGATGGCCCATCTACCCGAGGATGTCGGACTGACCTTGCTGGGTGAGGGCAGCCTGCGCCCGGCGTTGTCCGCGCAGATCGCGGCCTTGGGGCTCAGCCACCGGGTGTCGATGCCGGGCCATAGCGCCAATGCGCCCGCCGCCATGGCCGCCGCGCATGTCCTGGCGCTGCCCTCCGATTATGAAGGCGTGCCCGGCGTGCTGCGCGAGGCGCTGGCGGTGGGAACGCCCGTCGTCACCACCGATTCGAGCCCGGCGGTCTCGGAGATCGTCACCGATCCGGCACTGGGCAGCATCGTCGCGCGCGACGATGGCGAGGCGCTGGTTGCGGCGCTGAGCCACTGGCTCGATCCGGCGACGCCGCGCCCGGCGCCGGTGCCACAGCCGGGCGTCGATTCGGCCGAACGCTATCTGGCGCTGTTCGACTCGGTCGTCGCGGCACGCCGTCGCACGGCGCCGCAGTCACTCGGCGTCGGCCATGCCCTCTTCCGCCGCCTGGCGCTCCGACCGGCGCTGTAACGCCGATTTGATCATCGCGGTCATCGGGTCGGCCAGCGCCAGCCCCATGATGCCGAACAGCGCGCTCGCCATGATCTGAGTCGACAGGGTCAGCGCGGGCGGCAGATCGACGGTGCGCTTGGCGACCATCGGCACCACGACATAACCGTCAAAGGTCTGCACAACCAGATAGGTGCCGATCGCCCAGAAGCCCGCATCGGTGCCCGCCGAAAAGCCCACCGCGACCATCAGCACGCCGGTGATAATCGCCCCGATATTGGGGATGAAGGCCAGGATACCGGCGATGATGCCGAGCAGCAGCGCCATCGGCACGCCGCCGATCATCAGTGCAATACCGGTCAGCACCCCTTCGAACGCCATGCCCAGCAAACGCCCGGCGAGCAGCTTGCGCAGGGTAGTCATGACCCGTTCCTGGGTGACGGCGAATTCGTCGCGCGCCGAACGCGGCACCATCCATTGCAGCCCGCGCGCATAGCCGTCCGGGTCCATCGCCAGGAACAGGCCGATGATCAGGATCATGAATAGAGAGGTCACCGCGCCGACAGCGGTGCCGACCCAGGAGGTCAACCGGCCGATCGAGCCCATCGACTGTTTCAACAGCCCGTTGATATCCGAGGTCTTGGGCATCAGCCCCTGCTCGGCCAGCCAGTCGGCCACCCGACTCGCCTGGGTCTCCAGCGTCGAGCGGAGCTGCGTCACCTGTTGCGTAACCTCGACCCCGGTCAGGTAGAAGGTGCCGAGCAGAAAGACCGTCACCGCCAGCACCACGATCAGCAACCGCCAACCCCGCCCGATCGGCAGCACCCGGCCAAGCAGCCGCACCCCGCCATCGAGCAAGGTGGCGAAGACCAGTCCGGCAAAGATGACCAGCAAGGGTTGAACCAGCAGCACCGCCACCGCCATCGCGGCGGCAAGCCCCAGCCAGATCGCCGCACGGGTCAGCTCGCGCCGGGCGAAACCGTCGCGCATCTCCAGGGGGGCGGGACGGTCCGTCAGCGGCGCGGGGTCGGCCATCGGATCAGTTCACGGTCGCAGGGTGAAGCGACGTGCCCGCGCGCCCCGAGCGCAGCGATCCCCACCAGGTCAGCGGGTTGAGCGTGGCATCGCCGTCCAGGCTGAACGTCACGAACTCGGCCCGCCCGCCGATATTCTCATAGGGCACCGGGCCACCCAGCCCCAGTTCGGCCAGCGAGAAGCGGCTGTCCGCCGAGCGGTCGCGATTGTCGCCCATCAGGAAGACATGGTTCGCCGGAATGGTGATCGGACCATAATTGTCGCCCGGGCTCCAGCCCAGCTCCACCGTGTCGTAACGGCGATGGTTGGGAAGCGTCTCGGTCACGATCGGCAAGTGGCAGACCCATTGCCCGCTGGCCGTGCGCACCCGCGCCTGCTCGCCATAATCGGACGCCTTGCAGGGGCTGTTGGTGTCGATCGGGATATCGACATAATGGAGCGGCCCGCGCTGGACGGGCTTGCCGTTCAGGATGACGGTGCCGTCGCGCACTTCCAGCCGGTCGCCAGGCAGGCCGATCACCCGCTTGATATAGTCGTTATGCGTGCCCGGCGGCGTGACGATCACCACATCGCCGCGCGTGGGCAGCGAGCCGAACAGCCGGCCATGGATGAAGGGCAGTTGCAGGCTCCAGCTATCCTCGGGCTGGCGCAGCACCACCGATTTGAAGATCGCCACCGGATTGGGGATGGTCGGCGATACGAACGACCAGCCATAGGCGAATTTGGACACGACCAGCCGGTCGCCGACACGCAGACCCGGCAGCATCGATTCCGACGGGATGTAGAAGGGCTTGGCGATGAAGCTATGGAAGCCCAGCACGATCAGCAACAGCCAGAACAGCCCCTTGACCTCGGCCCACCAGTCGGTGCCCTTTTTCTTGGCCGTCGGATTCCGGGGCGGTGGCGCGGCGTTGACCGGCTGATCGCCTCCCGATGGATTGGCGGGCGAGCCCTGGTTCGTGTCCAACACCGCGTCCTTCATGCGGAAACTTCCGGTAATGCCTCGATCACGACAAAGGCCTGCGCCCAGGGGTGATCGTCGGTCATGGTCAAGTGGATATGGGCGACGTGGCCCGCCGGGGTGATCGCGTCAAGTCGTTCGCGCGCGCCACCGGTCAGCGCCAGGGTCGGCGCGCCGCCCGGTTTGTTGACGACGCCGATGTCACGCATGAACACGCCCTGCGCGAAGCCGGTGCCGACCGCCTTGGAAAAGGCCTCCTTGGCGGCGAAGCGCTTGGCATAGGTGCCGGCGCGGGTGAAGGGGCGCTTGGCGGCCTTGGCCCGTTCGATATCGGTGAAGCAGCGCGCCTCAAACCGGCCGCCATGCCGGTCGAGCGCCGCCTGAATCCGCTCGATATTGCAGAGGTCGGAGCCGAGGCCGATGATCATGCGGTCCTCCCCGGCACGGGGAGGGGGGGCGTGAGCTTTGGCTTGCGCACCGCAGAGCGGTGGTGGAGGGGGCTCTCCACCACGCGAGCCATTTGGGGTGCTCCCCCTCCACCAGCCTGCGGTGCGGGAGCAAGATTGTGCCCCTGGCGCAATCTTGGCTTGCCGGGGGCAAGCCAAAGCTCCCACACCCCCCCCCCGTGCCCGGGAGGAATCACCGCGCCAGGTCCATCGCAGCGCGCATCCGACGCACCACTTCGGGCAAGCCGACAAACACCGCATCCGCGATCAGGAAATGCCCGATGTTCAACTCTCGCACCTGCGGGATCGCGGCGATGGGCGCGACATTGTCATAGGTCAGGCCGTGGCCGGCATGGACCTCGATCCCGTTCTTGGCGGCGAGTGCGGCCGCGTCGGACAGGCGGCGCAGTTCCTCGGTACGTGCTTCGCCATCCAGTTCGGCATAACGGCCGGTATGCAGCTCAACCACCGGCACGCCCAGGTGCAGCGCCGCCTCGATCTGGCGCGGATCGGGTTCGATGAACAGCGAGACGCGGATACCCGCCTCGCCCAGTTTGGCCACCATGGGGCTGAGCCATTGGCGCTGCCCGGCGGCGTCGAGGCCGCCTTCGGTTGTCCGCTCCTCACGCTTTTCGGGAACGATGCAGGCGGCATGGGGACGATGCTTCAGCGCGATGGCCAGCATCTCCTGCGTCGCCGCCATCTCCAGGTTGAGCGGCACGGTCAGCTCCGCCGACAGCCGCGCGATGTCGTCATCGGTGATGTGCCGCCGATCCTCGCGCAGATGGGCGGTGATGCCGTCCGCACCAGCTTCCGCCGCCACCAGCGCCGCCTTGACCGGATCGGGATAGCCCGCCCCGCGCGCGTTCCGCACGGTCGCGACATGGTCGATATTGACCCCCAGCCGCAGGTGATGGGTCATGCCGCCGCGCGGCTCCCCGGCTTGATCGCAGGCGTAGCCGCCAGTTCGGGGGGCAGATCGTCGGGGCTGTAGCTCGGCACGTCGAGGCGGATCAGCGGGAAGAAGGGCACGCCCAGATCGGCGGCGCCGTTAGACCGGTCGACCAGCGAGGCCGCCGCGATCGTCTCGCCCCCTTCGCGCGCGATGGCGGCGATCGCCTCGCGGCTGGACAGGCCGGTCGTGACCACGTCTTCCATCATCAGCACTTTCTGACCTGCATCAAGGCGGAAGCCGCGGCGCAGGTGGAAGGTTCCCTCGGGCCGCTCCAGGAACATGCCCGGCACGCCCAGCGCACGCGCCATTTCATGGCCGACGATCACGCCGCCCATGGCGGGGGCGACGACCGCGCTGATCTGTGCCTTGATCTCCGCCGGGATTTTCGCGGCCACCGCCTCGCACAGCCGGGCGGCGCGCGCCGGGTCCATCAGGACGCGCGCACATTGCAGATAGCGTGGGCTGCGCAGGCCCGAGGACAGGATGAAATGCCCTTCGAGCAGCGCCTCGGCGGCGCGGAACTCGGCGAGGACGTCGTCATCGGTCATGCGGGGCAACTCCGGCAGGTCATATGGGATGACCCGGCCTCATAGGATCGCGCTCGGCGCGGCGCAATCGCGCTTGCGACAGCTATGGCTTGAGGGGGCGCGGTCCCGTGCTATAGTCCGCCTAACAAAAACGACATGACGCCCCGCATGAGGACCGTCGGACGACCGATGGACAGGCGAGGGAGATGGGAGACGAGAGCGGGATGAGCGAGGTCAAGCGCATGTCCGGACCCCGGAGGATGAGGATGCCCAAACGCATGAAGGCGCTGGCGATCGCCGCAGGTCTGGGATGCGCCGCGCTGTCGGGCGTCGCCTTCGCGACTCCGGCCGCGCCCCCTGCCCCGGCCGCCGCCGCACCGCAAGCCGCCGCCGAAGGGGCCGGCGTCTCCAACACCGCACCGACCAGCGCCGCCGCACCTGCCACGGCGGCCCCGACCAGCCCGCTGCTGGCGCAGGACGGTGCGCCGGCGACGACGATCGATCCCAATGTCGGCCTGCCGATCGACGGCCGCATCGGGCTTCAACCGCAGGTGACGAAGAACGGTGAATTCGCGCACTGGATGCACAATGGCGTCCTGCTGCCGGTCATCACCGCGATCTGCATTCTCGTGCTGGTACTGCTCGCCTGGGTCGCCTTCCGCTATCGCCGCGCCGCCAATCCGGTGCCGTCCAAGACCAGCCACAATACGCTGATCGAGGTGCTGTGGACGCTGGGGCCGGTGGTCGTCCTCGTTCTGATCGCCATCCCCTCGATCGGGCTGCTCCAGGCGCAGTTCAAGCCCGCGCCCGCCGGGGCGGTGACGCTGAAGGCGATCGGCAACCAATGGTATTGGACCTATCAATATCCGGATCATGGCGGGATCGAGATCACCGCCAACATGCTGAAGGAAAAGGATCAGGTGTCCCCCGGTGAGCGCGCGCGCACCGATGCCGACGGTCCGCGCCTGCTGGCGGTGGACAATCGCATCGTCCTGCCCGTCGGCGTTCCGATCCGCCTCATCACCACCTCCAACGACGTCATCCATAGCTGGGCGATCCCGGCCTTCTGGATGAAGCTGGACGCGGTGCCCGGCCGGTTGAACGAGACGAGCTTCACCATCGACAAGCCGGGTCTCTATTTCGGCCAGTGTTCGGAACTGTGCGGCGCGCGCCATGCCTTCATGCCGATCGCGGTACAGGCGGTGCCCCCGGCGCAATTCGCCGCCTGGGTCGCGGCCAAGGGCGGCAAGATGCCGGGTTCGGCCGCGCCCTCTTCCTCCGTCATTCCGCAGCCGGGTGCCGAAGGTTCGGCCGTTGAGGCTGCGCAGGCCAACGCCGCCGAGGCGGTGACGGGGCCGGCCGACAATATGGCCACCCCCGCCCAGTCCCCCACTTCCGCGCAGGGCGCCACCGGCAATCCGGCCGGCCCCGGCAACGCTGGACAATAAGCCATGACCGACACCGCACTTCACCCCGGATCGGCTTTCGTCGGTCATGAGGATCACCACCACGCGCATCATGACGCCGATCATAAGCCCGGCTTCTTCGCGCGCTGGTTCCTGTCGACCAACCACAAGGACATCGGCACCCTCTATCTGATCTTCGCGATCGTCGCGGGGATCATCGGCGGCGCGATCTCCGGCCTGATGCGCGCCGAGCTGCGCGAGCCCGGCATCCAGTATCTGGGTATCTGGGCGGGGATGCTGCATGGCGGGGCGCAGAGCCTCGACCAGTCGCTGCACCTGTGGAACGTGCTCATCACCGCGCACGGGCTGATCATGGTGTTCTTCATGGTTATGCCCGCGATGATCGGTGGGTTCGGCAACTGGTTCGTGCCGATCATGATCGGCGCACCCGACATGGCCTTCCCGCGCATGAACAACGTGTCCTTCTGGCTGCTGATCCCGGCCTTCACGCTGCTACTCGCCTCACCCTTTTTCGGGTCGGGCGCGGGCGTGGGCTGGACCGCCTATGCCCCGCTATCGACCTTTGGCGAGCCGGGGCCGAGCGTCGACATGGCGATCCTGTCGCTCCACCTGGCGGGTGCGTCGTCGATCCTGGGGGCGATCAACTTCATCACCACCATCTTCAATATGCGCGCGCCGGGCATGACGCTGCACAAGATGCCGCTGTTCGTCTGGTCGGTGCTGGTCACCGCTTTCCTGCTGCTGCTCTCGCTGCCGGTTCTGGCCGCCGCGATCACCATGCTGCTGACCGATCGTAATTTCGGCACGACCTTCTTCGATCCCGCCGGGGGCGGCGATCCGATCCTGTACCAGCATCTCTTCTGGTTCTTCGGCCATCCCGAAGTGTACATCATGATCTTGCCGGGCTTCGGCATCGTCAGCCAGATCATCGCGACCTTCAGCCGCAAGCCCGTCTTCGGCTATCTGGGCATGGCCTATGCCATGGTCGCGATCGGCGTGGTCGGCTTCGTCGTGTGGGCGCACCACATGTTCGCCACCGGCCTGAGCGTGAACACCAAGATGTACTTCACCGCCGCGACGATGATCATCGCGGTGCCCACCGGCATCAAGATCTTCTCGTGGATCGCGACCATGTGGGGCGGCTCGATGAGCTTCAAGACGCCGATGGTCTGGGCGATCGGCTTCATCTTCATGTTCACCGTCGGCGGCGTGACGGGCGTGGTGCTCGCGAACGGCGGCATCGACGACTATATGCACGACACCTATTATGTCGTGGCGCACTTCCACTATGTCCTGTCGCTGGGCGCGGTGTTCGCGCTGTTCGCCGGCTTCTATTACTGGTTCCCCAAGATGTCGGGGAAGATGTACAACGAGTTCCTCGGCCAGCTGCACTTCTGGGTGTTCTTCGTCGGCGTGAACCTGCTGTTCTTCCCGATGCACTTCCTGGGCCTGCAGGGCATGCCGCGTCGCTATCCCGACTATCCGGACGCCTATGCGACCTGGAACGCGGTCGCCACCCATGGTTATGAGATCATGGCGGCCGGCATGGTGATCTTTTTCGTCAACCTGGTCTGGTCGCTGGTCGCGGGCAAGCCGGCGGGCGACAATCCCTGGGGGGATGGCGCAACGACGCTGGAATGGACGCTGTCCAGCCCGCCGCCCTATCACCAGTTCGAAACGCTGCCGCGCATCCACTGATCGCGCCGCCAGACCTCTATTTTTCGGGCTTCGGAGCATGGCTCCGGAGCCCTTTTTGTTACGGATCGATAATGATATGGCCGATTCGGCCAAATGATGATCTGGCACGACGAACAGAGGAACCTTTTCATCTTTCATTAGCCACGCTCGCGGCATTTTACCGGCGGTTTGCAAAGATTGCGGCCGTAACGGAACGGACGTGCGATGACGGGGTGGGACGAACAAGTCGCGGAGCCGCTATCGGCGGCGTCCGGCGATACGGACGGACAGACGATCGACAGAGCAGGCAAAGGCCTGGCCACGGGCGGTGCGGTCCTGCCGTTGCTGGCACTGGCGGCCTGTGGCGGGGGTGGCGGCGGTACGTCGACGGCGACGCCGGCGGGCAACACCACCCCCTCGACTCCCGTCGTGGTCGTCACGCCGCCGCCCACCGCGACCGAGGCCAGCCGTTTCCTGGCGCAGACCACGATGGGCGCGACCCGCAGCATGATCGATGCGGTCGTCTCGCGCGGCTATGACGGCTGGCTGACCGACCAGTTCGCCATGGCGCGCGCCACCAGCCATTATGACTGGCTGGTCGCCCAGGGCCATACCCAGGAGGCCAACCGCTTCCGGCTCGACGGGCTGGACCCGACTTTGTGGCGGCAGATCATCGTCGAGCCCGATCAGTTGCGTCAGCGGATCGGCATGGCGCTGCTCGACATCTTCGTCATCGGGATCGATGGCGTCACCAATTCGTGGCGCTCCTTCTCGATCGCGGCCTATGTCGACATCCTGCTCGACAATGCGTTCGGCAATTATCGCGAGCTGATGGGCGCGGTGACGACCAGCTTCGCGATGGCCAGCTTCCTCACCTATTTCCAGAACCGCAAGGCGAACCCGACGACCGGCACCCAACCCGACGAGAATTACGCGCGCGAGCTGATGCAGCTGTTCACCATCGGCCTGTACCAGCTCAACATGGACGGCTCGCTGAAGATGAGCGGCGGCCAGCCGATCGAAACCTATGGCCAGGCCGATGTGTCGGGGCTGGCGCGGGTCTTTACCGGCCTGGTCCTGACCGGCACCGAGGATTTGCCGCCGCGCTATCGCCAGCCGCTGGTGGTCAATGCCGGCATGAACGAGACTGGCGCTTCCAGCTTCCTGGGGACGACCGTCACCGGCGGCGGCATGGCTGCGATCAACGCCGCGCTCGACGCGATCTTCGCGCACCCCAATGTGCCGCCCTTCGTCTCGAAGCAGTTGATCCAGCGGCTGGTGACCAGCAACCCCTCGCCCGCCTATATCAACCGCGTCGCCACCAAATTCGCTGACAATGGCCAGGGCGTGCGCGGCGATATGAAGGCGGTGATCCGCGCCATCCTGCTCGACAGCGAGGCCCGGACGCTGCCCGCCAGCGGCGCGGTGGGCAAGCTGCGCGAACCGGTCATCCGCTTCACCGGCTGGGCGCGTGCCTTTGGCGCCACCTCGCCGTCCAACGCCTGGGCGATCGGCGACACCAATGCCGCCACCCGGCTCAGCCAGACCAAGGGACGCAGCCCCTCGGTCTTCAACTTCTACCGCCCCGGCTATACCCCGGCCGGCACCAGCCTGGCGACCAGCGGCCTCGTCGCGCCTGAGTTTCAGATCACCAACGAACAGACGGTGATCGGCTATGTGAACTTCATGTACGGTGTGATCGCCAACGGCGTCGCCGATGTGAAAGCGGACTATACCAACATCCTGACGCTCGCCGCCGACAGCAAGGCGCTGGTCGACGAGATCAACCTGGTCCTCGCCGCCGGACAATTGTCCAGCGCGACCCAAGCCGCGATCCGCACCGCGGTCGACAGCGTGTCGGCGACCGCGACCGGCGGCCCGATCAACCGGGTCGGCATCGCAATCCTGCTGACCATGGCCTCCCCCGATTATCTGAACCTGCGGTGATGAGCATGATGCACGATCAATCCCGGCGCGCCTTCCTCAAGCGCAGTGCGCTGCTCGGCTTGGCCGGCACCGCCACCCCCTTCGTCTCCAGCCTCGCCGCGATCGGCGAGGCGGCGGCCGCCACCGCCTCGGACTATAAGGCGCTGGTCTGCGTGTTCCTCTATGGCGGCAATGATTACGCCAACACGCTGGTCCCCTATGACGAGACCAGCTTCGCCGCCTATCGCACCGCGCGCCCCAATATCGCCTATCAGCGCGAGGCTCTGGCAGGGAGCGTCCTCAACCCCGCCGTGGCGCTGCCCGGCGGCCGCGCCTATGCCCTGTCCCCCGCCATGCCGGAGATGAGCCAGCTCTTCGCGGCCGGCAAGATGGCGGTGGCGCTGAACGTCGGCACGCTGGTCGAGCCGACCACCAAGACCCAGTATAACAACCGCACCGTCCGCCTACCCCCGAAGCTGTTCAGCCACAACGACCAGCAGAGCTTCTTCCAGGCCTCCAACCCCGAAGGCGCGACCAGCGGCTGGGGCGGGCGAATCGGCGACGTGTTCCAGAACGGCAACGGCACCGCCGCACTGACCTGCATCAACACCAGCGGCAACGCCATCTACCTGAGCGGACGGACCGCGATCCAATATGCCGTGGGGACCGGTGGACCGGTCGCGCTGTTGAACAACAGCAAGACGCTCTACGGCTCCTCCTCCGCGCTCGACGCGCTGCGCTCGGTGATGACCGCCGAATCGAGCTTTGCGATGGCGACCGAACATGCCCGCATCTCCAAGCGCGCCTTCGAGGTCCAGGCCCAGCTCAGCGGCGCGCTGGCCGGCGCACCGGCCGCCAATTTCCCGCTCTTCCCCGCGAACAACAATCTGGCCGATCAGTTGAAGATGGTCGCGCGGATGATCTCGGTCAGCCAGACCTTGGGGTTGAAGCGGCAGGTCTTCTTCGTCTCGATGGGCGGGTTCGACCTGCATGACAATCTGGTCGCGCAGCATCCGGGCCTGTTGTCCAAGGTGTCGGCGGCGATGAAGGCCTTTTACGATACCACCGCCGCGCTGGGCGTCGCCAACCAGGTGACCAGCTTCACCGCCTCCGATTTCGGCCGGACGCTGCAGTCCAATGACGGTGGCGCCGATCATGGCTGGGGCGGCATGCACTTCGTCGTCGGCGGCGCGGTGCGCGGGCAGCGTTTCTATGGCAAGACGCCGATCGTCGGCGTCAACACCAGCGACGATGTCGGCTCGGGCCGACTGATCCCCACCATGTCGGTCGACCAATATGCCGCGACGCTGGCCAGCTGGTTCGGCATCGATTCGGGCGGCCTGCGAACCGTACTCCCCAATATCGGCAATTATGACTCCTCGACCTGGAATCAGGGGTTCATGGGATAATATCGGCGCTCCTGCGCAGAGCGAGCGCAGCCCTTTGAGGGTCTTTGCAAGACCCGCAACGGCTTTGCCCGGGTTGCGTAAATCAGCATTAAGTAACGATACAACATATTATTCTTCAGCAATTCTCCGATCACTGCCGATCGGAAAAACTTTGCCTGACTATTGTCTGGCATGAGGCTCTTCGGAACCCATATGGGCGCCGCGATCGTTCGGTCGTGTTATCGATTTCCCAGAGGAGCTTCCATGCCCACTCCCGCCAAGGGCTATGCCGCCCAGTCGGCCGAGACCCCGCTCGCGCCCTATTCGTTCGAGCGCCGCGACCCGCAGGCCGACGATGTTGCGATCGACATCCTCTATTGCGGCGTCTGCCACTCCGACCTCCACACCGCGCGCGGCGAGTGGCAGGGCACGCTGTATCCGTGCGTTCCCGGCCATGAGATTGTCGGGCGCGTGACTGCGGTCGGCGATGCCGTGACCAAATACCAAGTCGGTGATCTGGTCGGCGTCGGCTGCATGGTCGACAGCTGCGGCCACTGCCCCTCCTGCCATGACGGCGAGGAGCAATATTGCGAGAAGACCGGTTTCGTCGGCACCTATAACGGCCCCGACCCCGTGCTGGGTGGCCACACCTTCGGCGGCTATTCCGACCATATCGTGGTCAAGGAAGGCTTCGTCCTGAAGATCAACCATGACGAGGGCGATCTGGCCGCCGTCGCGCCGCTGCTGTGCGCGGGCATCACCACCTATTCGCCGCTGCGCCATTGGAAGGTCGGGCCGGGCCAGAAGGTCGGCATCGTCGGCCTGGGTGGCCTCGGCCATATGGGCGTGAAGATCGCCGCCGCGATGGGGGCCGAGGTCTATGTCTTCTCGACCTCACCCAACAAGGCCGAGGATGCCAAGCGGCTGGGCGCCAAGGATTTGATCGTGTCGAAGGACGCCGATCAGATGGCGGAACATGCGAACAGCTTCGACTTCATCCTGAACACGGTGGCCGCGCCGCACAATCTCGACGCGTTCCTGATGCTGCTGAAGCGCGACGGGACGATGACGCTGGTCGGCGTGCCCGACTCGCCCCATCCGTCGCCCTCGGTCGGCAACCTCGTCTTCCGCCGCCGCGCGCTGGCCGGCTCGCTCATCGGCGGTATCGCCGAGACTCAGGAGATGCTCGACTTCTGCCACCAGCATGGCCTGACCGCCGATATCGAGATGATCGCGATGGACGAGGTCAACACCGCCTATGACCGGATGCAGAAGAGCGATGTGAAGTATCGCTTCGTCATCGACATGGCGACGCTGAAGGGCTGAGCCTAGGCCGTTCCTCTCCTATGAGGGGAGGTGGCAGACCGAAGGTCTGACGGAGGGGTGTCCCCATCGGCGGTGACACCCCTCTACCGTTTCCGTTGCGGGGGAGGACAATCGGCCCGATTTGCCCGCCCTGCCCGCGCGGCCTATATGCGGGGTGCCCATGTCCAGCATTCCCTCCTCCGTGTTCGTTCCCGCCGATTGGCGCGACTTCCTCGCCCTCACCAAACCACGCGTGATGACGTTGGTCGTGTTCACCGGGCTATGCGGAATGCTGGCGGCGCCGGTCGGGATCGATCCGGTGATCGGCTTCACCGCCATCCTATGCATCGCATTGGGTGCAGGGGCGGCCGGCGCGCTCAACCAATGGTATGAGGCGGATCTCGATGCGCTGATGCGCCGTACCGCCAAGCGGCCCTTGCCCGCTGGCCGGATGAGCCGCGAATCGGCGCTGCATTTCGGGGTCGGGCTGGCCTGTTTCTCGGTCCTGTTGATGGGGCTGGCGGTCAATTATGTCGCTGCGGGCATCCTGACCGTCTCGATCCTCTTCTATGTGCTGGTCTATACCGTCTGGCTGAAGCGCCGGACGCCGCAGAATATCGTCATTGGCGGCGCGGCCGGCGCGTTTCCGCCGCTGATCGGTTGGGCGGCGGCGACCGGTGAGATCGCGCTACTGCCCTTCCTGCTCTTCAGCCTGGTCTTTCTGTGGACGCCGCCGCATTTCTGGGCGCTCGCGCTGTTCGTGAAGACCGATTACGCCAATGCGGGCGTGCCGATGTTGCCCGTCGTCGCGGGTGAGCGGGTGACGCGGGCGCAGATCGGGCTCTACACCATTCCGATGGCCATTGCTGCCGTCGCGCCTTGGCCGCTGGGGCTGACGGGGCCGATCTATGGCATCATTGCGACCGCCGGGACCGCGCTGTTCGGTCTCTACGCCGCCATCGTCGCGTTCCGGCATACCCAGCCCGATGACGCGATGAAGCCCGAGAAGCGGCTGTTCAAATATTCGATTCTCTATCTTTTCCTTCTCTTTGGCGCGCTGGTGGTGGATCGTTGGGCATGACGCCTGACGATTCGAATCGGATTCGCGCCAAACAGCGCGCCCGCGCCACGGTGATGGCGCTGCTGCTCGGCTTTCTCGTGGTGCTGATCTTCTTCATCACCCTGTCGAAGATTCGGTCGGGAATGCATTGATGCGCCTGACCCGCCAGACCCGGACCCTGGTGTTCGCGCTGTTCGGCGTGGTCTTCATGACCGGGCTCGCCTGGGCCAGCGTGCCGCTCTACCGCATGTTCTGCCAGGTGACCGGCTATCAGGGGACGACGCAGCGCGGGTCGGAAGCCCCGGGCAGCGTCCACCGCCAGATCCGCGTCGATTTCGACGCCAATGTCTCTTCCCGCCTCGCCTGGACCTTCAAGCCCGAGAACCCGCACGAAACCGTCGATATCGGCGCGCGCGACATGGTGTTCTTCACCGCGACCAACAATGCCAAGGTGCCGATCACCGGCACCGCGACCTTCAACGTCACCCCCGACCAGGCCGGGCGCTATTTCACCAAGATCCAGTGTTTCTGCTTCACCCAGCAGACGCTCAAACCCGGTGAGACGGTGCGGATGCCGGTGATTTTCTTCGTCGATCCCAAAATCCTGAACGACCCGGACGCGCGCGACATCGAGACCATCACCCTGTCCTACACATTTTACCCGGTGGATTCGGGGAAGAAAGCGGGTTAGCCTCCCGCCAAAATATACGGACATAGGGACGGGATCATGGCTGGCGCGAAGAACCACGACTATCACATCCTGCCGCCGAGCCCCTGGCCGCTGGCCAGTTCGATGTCGGCGCTGCTGATGGCCTCGGGCGCGATCATGTGGATGCACAGCGTGCCCGGCGGGGGCTGGGCTTTCCTGGCGGGGCTCGCCGCGGTGCTGTTCTGCATGGGCAGTTGGTGGGCGGACGTGGTGCGCGAGGCGCATAATGGCGACCATACGCCGGTCGTGCAGCTTCATTTCCGTTATGGCATGATCCTGTTCATCGCCTCCGAAGTGATGTTCTTCGTCGGCTGGTTCTGGGCCTTTTTCGACTTCGCGCTGTTCCCCACCGCGATGAGCTTTGTCGACGGGCAGGTGGAGCGCGCCACCGAGGGCGCCGCCGCCATCGCCGCGACCTGGCCGCCCAAGGGGCTGGAGGTGATCGACGCCTTCAAGCTGCCGCTGCTCAACACGCTGATCCTGCTGACCAGCGGCACCACCGTCACCTGGGCGCACCATGCGCTGATCCACAACCAGCGCGGCGGCGAGAAGCGCGGGCTATGGGGTGCATTGGGCGTCGGCGACCGCGACGGGGTGCTGAAGGGGCTGTGGCTCACCATCGTGCTGGGCCTGATCTTCAGCTCGATCCAGGCGTACGAATATATCCATGCGCCCTTCCCCTTTAAGGGGATCAACTATGGCGCCTCCTTCTTCATGGCGACCGGGTTCCACGGCTTCCACGTCATCGTCGGCACCATCTTCCTGATCGTCTGCCTGATCCGCGCCTATCGCGGCGATTTCACGCCCCGCCAGCATTTCGGATTCGAGGCCGCCGCCTGGTACTGGCATTTCGTCGACGTGGTGTGGCTGTTCCTGTTCGTTACCATCTATGTCTGGGGTGGCTGGGGCGCGCCGGTTCATAGTGGCTGAGCCGACGCCTCCGACCATCGCCGAGGCCGCATTTCAGGGGCTGTGTCCGCGTTGCGGCCAGCCCCATTTGTTTGCCGGGCCGCTCTTTTCGAAACAGGTGGTGACCTTCGCCGATCGCTGTACGGCGTGCGGGCTGGACTTTACCCGCTTCAATGTCGGGGACGGTCCGGCGGCGTTTCTGACGCTGATCCTGGGTACGATCATCACCATCGCGGCGATCGTCGTCGAATTGACGCTGCATCCGCCGCTCTGGCTCCATATGCTGATCTGGCTGCCGCTGACCGCCGTCACGGTCGTCTATTCCCTGCGCATCGCCAAGGGCGCGCTGATGGCGGCAGAGTATCGCAACGAAGCGCGCGAGGGCGCCGTGACCCAGCCCGAACCCGAGCAGGACGGCGACGCATGAAGCGGGTGCCGATCCTCCCGACCCTGATCGTCCTATTGGCGGTCGCGGGTATGATCGCGCTGGGGCTGTGGCAGTTGCTCGACCGGTTGCCGCAAAAGGAGGCATATCTGGCGCAACTGGCAGCCAACCCTGCACGGCCGGTGATCGCCTTCCCACTGTTTCCCGACGAGAGCCTGCTCTTCCGCCGCGCGGAGGCCGATTGCCGCCCGCCCGTGACGATCCGACGCGCGGGCGCAGGGGCAGCGGGGTTCCGGCTGATCGCCACCTGCTCGGTACCGCAGGGATCGACGCAGGTGCAGTTGGGCACTACGCATGACCCGCGCGCCGAAACCCGTTGGCCCGGCGGGCGCGTGACCGGCTATGTCGCCCATGCGCCGGACAGCCGCTCGCTGATCCAGTCGGCCTTCGATCATCGGCCGCAAGCCATGATGCTGGTCGCCGACACGCCCGCCGCCGGGCTGGAGGCGAACCCCAGCCCCGATATCGACGCGGTGCCCAACAACCACCTTGCTTATGCGGTCCAATGGTTCCTGTTCGCCGCCATTGCCGCAATTATCTATGCTTTGGCGGTCGTTCGGCGCAATCGAATGGTTGTGGTAAAACACACACGCCGTTAAGCCCCGGCGCATCATGCGCTATATCAGTACCCGTGGCTCCGCCCCCGTCCTCGATTTCCGGGGCGCGACCCTGGCCGGTCTCGCCAGCGATGGCGGGCTCTATGTCCCCGAAGCTTGGCCGAGCCTGACACCGGAGGAGATCGAAGCGCTGGCGGGCCTGTCCTATGCGCAGACCGCCGCGAAGATCATGACGCCCTTCGTCGGCGACAGCCTGACGCCGGAGGAACTTCAGGAGCTGTGCGACGCCGCCTATGGCCGCTTCTCGCATGCCGCTGTCACGCCGCTCGTCCAGCTCGACCATGACCAGTGGCTGCTGGAGCTGTTTCATGGCCCCACCCTCGCCTTCAAGGACGTGGCGCTGCAGATGCTGGGGTTGCTGTTCGAACGCTTCCTGCGCGGTACCGAGACGCGCCTGACCATCGTCGGTGCGACCAGCGGCGATACCGGATCGGCGGCGATCGACGCGGTGGCGGGGCGCGCCAATATCGACATCTTCATGCTGCACCCGGCCGGCCGCGTGACCGATATCCAGCGCCGCCAGATGACCACGGTGCTCGCCCCCAACGTCCATAACATCGCGATCGAGGGGAATTTCGACGACGCACAAGCGCTGGTGAAGGCGATGTTCAACGACCGCGCCTTTGCCGATCGCCATACCCTGTCGGCGGTCAACTCGATCAACTGGGCGCGGTTGATGGCGCAGGTCGTCTATTATTTCTACGCCGCCGTCCGGCTGGGCGCGCCGGGGAAGGCCGTCGCCTTCTCGGTCCCGACCGGCAATTTCGGGGACGTCTTCGCGGGCTATGTCGCCGCGCGCATGGGGCTTCCCGTCGAGCGGCTGATCGTCGCGACCAACGTCAACGACATCCTCCACCGCGCTTTGTCCTCGGGCGATTACTCCAAGGGGCAGGTGCAGGCGACCGCGACGCCGTCGATGGACATTCAGGTCAGCTCCAATTTCGAGCGGCTGTTGTTCGACGCCAATGGCCGCGACGGCGCGGCGCTGGCGGCGCAGATGAAGGGGTTCGAGGGAACGGGCGCGATGCGGCTGACCAATGCGCAGAGCCAGGCGATCGCCCCGCTCTTCGCCAGCGCGCGCGTCGACGCCGATGACATGAGCCGTGCGATGCGCTGGGCGGCGGACCATACCGGCCAGATCCTCGACCCCCACACCGCCATCGCCCTGTCCGCCGCGCGGGCGGCGGAAACCGATGTGCCGGTGGTGACGCTGGCCACCGCGCATCCGGCCAAGTTCACCGATGCGGTCGAGCGCGCGACCGGGGTTCGCCCGCCGCTGCCGCGCCGCGTCGGCGACCTGTTCGAGCGCGAGGAGCGGTTCGAGACGCTGCCCGCCACGTTCGAAGCGGTTACGGCCTATATCGACGGGCGGTCTTTGCGCTAACGGGGTGCGCATGACACTCGAAACGATGATTGGGGAGCCCTGGGCGGATTACGGGCTGGTGGACTCAGGCCATGGCCGCAAGCTGGAACGCTATGGCCGGTTCCGCTTCATCCGCCCCGAGCCGCAGGCGATGTGGGCGCCCGCCACCACCGACTGGCGCGCGGCGGCGGAGTTCGTGCCCGGGTCGGACGAGGATGGCGGCGGCCGCTGGAATTTCAACGAGCCGGTGCCGCGCGACGGCTGGCCGCTGAAATGGAACGAGGTCCGCTTCACCGCGCAAAACACGCCCTTCCGCCATCTGGGCTTCTTCCCCGACATGGCGCCGGTGTGGAGCTGGATGCGCGAGCAGGTCGCCGACCTGGAGTCGCCCGAATGCATGAACCTGTTCGGCTATACCGGCGTCGGCACACTGGCGATGGCAAGCGCGGGCGCGAAGATGGTCCATGTCGATGCCTCCAAGAAATCGGTCGAAGCGGCGCGCGGCAATGCGATGCTGTCGGGGCTGGGCGATGCGCCGGTGCGCTGGATCATCGACGACGCGGCCAAATTCGTCGCGCGCGAGGGGCGGCGCGGACGGCGCTATGACGGCATCCTGCTCGACCCGCCCAAATATGGCCGAGGGCCGGAGGGCGAGGTCTGGCGGCTGGAAGAGGATCTGCCCGGCCTGATCGCCGATTGCCGCAAGCTGCTCGACGCGAATTCGCGCTTCCTGTTCCTGACCGTCTATGCGGTGCGCATGTCGGCGCTGGCGATCGGCGAGATGCTCCGCCAAGTGATGGGCGACCTGCCGGGCAAGGTCGAATGCGGCGAACTCGGTGTGCGCGAGGAAGCACGCGGGCTGATCCTGCCCACGGCCATCTGGGCGCGGTGGAGCCGATAAACGCCAACCCAAGCCTACTTACCTCCAACCTCCGTTCGTGCTGAGCGAAATCGAAGCACACGCCCCGCCTCTCGCGTCGCGCGTGGCCTTCGACTTCGCTCAGGCTGAACGGGGTTGGGAATGTCCATCAACGCGACCTCATAGGTCGCCACCGCCCCGCCTACCTCAAAGCGCTTCGCGATCCGCCGCATCGCGCCCGGCGGGATCGGGCGGTGCCCAACACGCGGTGTCCCCGCCCCGATCGCCCGTAGTGCGCGCATGAAGTCCGCCGCCGTCTCGTGCCGCTGCTCGAAGCGTCGCGTGGCGACCCCAAGCCCCGGCAACGCCATGGCCGCGAGCGCCTCGACCGTTGGATAGGCGTGACTCCCCGCCTCATATCCCTCCGCCCGATGCGCGGCATGCCAGCCGGCGAATGTCCCTTGCGCCAGAGTCGTCACCAGCATCCGCCCGCCAGGGGCGAGCAGCGCCGCCAGCCGCTGCAGGCCGCCCTCCAGATCGGAAAACCACTGCACCGCCAGGCTGCTGACGATCAGGTCGAACGGCGCCTCGCCCGCCAGATCGGGGCGCTCGCCATCCATCACCCGCGCACACAGATCCGGCATCTGCGCCCTGCCCCGGGCCAGCATCTCGGGTGCGATATCGGTCATCAACCATTCGGGGCGATCAAGCCGGGGCCATGCCGCCTGTGTCAGGAAGCCTGTGCCGCACCCGACCTCCAGCACGCGGGGCCTCGGCGGGGCGACCGCGACGATTCGTTCGGCTAGCCACGCGGCCACTTGGCGCTGCACCACCGCATAGGCGTCATAGGCCGCCGCCGCGTCAAAGGCCTGCGCGATCCGCGCGCGCGATGGACTGTCTTCGGCCATGGCTCAGTCGCGCACCGACCGGATCGCCGCCGCCGCCAGCCAGGGCGCACCCGCGACCAGCAACAGCGACACGGCGGCGAGCAGCTTGGCCCCGCCCATGCCGTCATCGCTAGCCCCGAAGATCAGCAGCGGCAGGGCGAGCGGTAACAGCAGCAACCCCGCCACCGCTCCCGCACCGCGCAAGCCCGCCGTCAGCGCCCCCGTCGCCACCGCCAGCGCGGCGAGCCCCGGCGTACCGAGCAGCAATCCGGTCTCGACCCTCACCAACGCGGCGCCATCCAGCCCGAACAAACCGCCTGCGACCATCGCCGCCAGCATCAGCGGCGGCGCAAAGGCCAGCCAATGCGCGACGATCCGCAACAGCATGACGAGCGGCAGCGACACCCCGCGCACCACGACCTGATCGAACCAGCCCGACTCGCAATCGGGCGCGACCAGCCGATCGACCGGCAACAACGCCGCCAACAGCGCCGCGACCCAGATCGCCCCCGCGCCGATCCGCGCGAGCAAGGCCCGATCGGGTCCGATCGCAAAGGGAAACAGAATCACCGCCAGCAGGAAAAAGCCGCAGACCAAGGCCGCACCGCCGCCCGCATAGCCGCGCCGGACATCGCGCGCGATCAGCGCCCAAGCCATGCTCATGCCGGCACCCATTGGTCGAGCGCAAGGGTGCCGGCCTCCGCTACATCCAGCGGCTGATGCGTGGTCAGCAACACCGCGCCGCCGCCCGCCCGATGCCGCGCGATCACCTGCTCCAGCATCACCAGCCCGGCCCGATCCAGCCCATTGCCCGGCTCGTCGAGCAGCCAGAGCGGGGCCTGCGACGCCAACACACGTGCCAGCGCCGCACGGCGGCGTTGCCCGGTCGACAACAGCCGCACGGGAATCGTTGCCAGCGCCGCCAGCCCGACCGTGTCGAGCGCCTCCGCCACCCGGTCCCGTACCGCCCCGCGTCCATCGATCCGCGCCCAGAAGATCAGCGCGTCGGCCAACGTTCGCTCGGCATCCAGCGCCAGATCTTCGGTCATCAATGCCGCCGGCGCGGACCGCATCACCGCGCCTTCGAACGGCGCGAGCAAGCCGGCGGCGAGCCGCAACAGGCTGGACTTGCCGATGCCATTGGGCCCGGTGACGATCACCGCGCCACCGGGCGCGAGATCCAGCGAAAGCCTCGCGAACAACAGCCGGCCGCCCCGCGCGCAGGCGACCTGGGTCAGGGACAGGATCACGCCGCCGGGCCGTCCACCGCGTCTTCGAGCGCGTGCATATCGTCGTCCGACAGGCCGAAATGATGGCCGATCTCATGGATCATCACATGCGCGACCAGATCGTCGAGCCGCACCCCCGTCTCGATCCATTCGTCCAGGATCGCGCGGCGATAGAGATGGATGCGATCGGGCAGGGTCCCTGAATCCATGCTGCTTTTCTCGCCCACCGGGCGGCCGTGATACAGGCCGGTCAGATCAAGCGGATGCTCGATGCCCAGCGCCGCCAGCGTCTCGTCATCCGCATAGTCCTCGACGATCAGCACGATGTCGCCCAGATGCGCGGCGAACGCCGCCGGCAGGCGCGCCATCGCCGCCCGCGCGATCCGTTCGATCGCTTCGATATCCGGCGCTTCACCGATCGCGACTTGCCCGCTCATGCCCGTCGTCATACCGCTGTGGCCGACCAAAGAACAAGATAAGCAAGGGGACGCACATGGTGGAGCGGCTGAGCGAGCTGGATCGGAACGAGGCGCTGGACGATCTGCCCGACTGGGATTGGGACGAAGCGCGCGACGCGATCAGCCGCCGGTTCGTCTTCGCCGACTTCAACGAGGCATTCGGCTTCATGACGCGCGTCGCGCTGCTCGCCGAGAAGGCCGACCATCATCCCGAATGGTCCAATGTGTGGAACCGGGTGGATATCGTGCTGACCACCCATGACGCGGGCGGCCTGTCGGCCCGCGATATCGCCATGGCCGAGGCGATCGACGCGCTGGTGGGATGATGAGGTCCGATCGGCAGTCATTCCATTCCTCCCCTGCAAGGGGAGGTGTCAGGCCACGGCCTGACGGAGGGGTGTCCCCGTTGGCGAGATCAGCCTTTACTCACGACCGGGGACAC
>NZ_BBJS01000058.1 GCF_000739895.2 Sphingomonas paucimobilis NBRC 13935 | reverse complement strand
ATGCTGGCCCTCCAGATGTTCGCGTTCGTCGATCAGTTGCCGCTGGACCGCAATCTCTGAGCGGCTATGCTGTTCCTGTTCGCGTTCATATAAGGCGCGTAGTTGCCGCTGGACCGCAATCTCTGAGCGGCTATGCTCCTCCGCGCGTCCGTAAGCCAATCCGCATAGTTGCCGCTGGACCGCAATCTCTGAGCGGCTATGCTATCCCAGATGCAGAGTCAAAAGCGGCGGTAGTTGCCGCTGGACCGCAATCTCTGAGCGGCTATGCTCTTGCGGCCCCGATGGCGACCCGATCGCGCGTTGCCGCTGGACCGCAATCTCTGAGCGGCTATGCTAGCGCGCGCAAGCGATGGCCGGGGCGCGCCGTTGCCGCTGGACCGCAATCTCTGAGCGGCTATGCTCCGGTGTTGCCAAGGTGGAATTCGGCGACAGTTGCCGCTGGACCGCAATCTCTGAGCGGCTATGCTCGGTCCGGTCATCAAGCGGGGACGCAGGGTGTTGCCGCTGGACCGCAATCTCTGAGCGGCTATGCTGGATGGTGGGGTATCGCGTTGATCTGCAACGACGAAATCCACCATCCGGCATAGTCAAAACGGTCGCGAAGCATCAGAACAGGGCCAGTTGGTCGGGGTTTTTGCGCGGTTGCCGGCGGGATTGGCCGGCGAAGCGGATGATATTCTCATATTGGCGGTCGGTGAAGCTCAATATGTGGATCTCGCCCTTGTCGGGCAGGTTCGCCTCGATCCGGCGTAGATAAGCTTCCATCTGCTCCTTGCCGCTGCAGAAACGGGCATAGACCGAGAACTGGCTCTTTTCGAACCCTTCGTCGAGCAGATATTGGCGGAATTTGGTGGCGGCGCGCGACTCGGACTTGGTGGTGACGGGCAGGTCGAACATCACGAAAATCCACATCAGCCGATATCCCGACAGTTGTGCCGCGCCGCTCGCGGGGATGGGCGTGGTGGCGAGACGCGGGCTCATCGCCCGATCAATCCGTCCAGGGCGGCCAGTTCCAGCGCGGAGGGGGGGCGCGGGCAGGATCAGGTCGGTGGCGCGACCGCTCTGGAAGCTGCGTGCCAGGGTCTGCGCGGTCCGCTGGATGGCGAGCCAGACGGTGGTGATACCGTCGTCCAGCATCAGGTCGACCGCGATTAGGCCGGCATAGGCGCGCTTGGCCTCGGACGTGACGCCGGTGATGTCGTGCGCGATCAGCCGGATGGTCAGGGCATCGACCAGCGCGCGGAACGGCTCGATCACATCGTCGGCCAGCGCGAAGGGATTGCCGCGATGCGCGTGATGGACGCCGATCGACGGGTGCAGCCCCGCCGCCACGACCGCACGGGCGCAGGCGGCGCGCATCACCGCATAGCCATAGTTCAGGAGCGCATTGGCGCCTTGCGCATCGCGGTCGCGCCGGAAAGCCTCGCCCATCAGGGTCGGCCAGTACCGGCGCGCCGCCTGCGCCTCGATATTCTCGGGGTCGCCCGATCCGACCTTGCGCGCCAGATGATCGAAGGCGGTGGCGGAGTGGCCATTGGCGGCCAGCACCGCGCCCTGCCAGCGGATCTTGGCCACCACCAGCGCACGCCAGAGCTGTTTGGACAGCGGACGCCCGGCCTCCCATTGTGCGCGCATCCGGCCGTTCTGCGCATGATGACCGTCGATCGGCAGGCAGATGGCGGCCGGGCTGTGGTTGCTTCCGCACAACAGCATCACCGCACCGCGCTCGGCCAGTGCGACGATCAGATTGGTCGACCAGGTGACGCCGTGCGCATGGACGATGACCGCGCCGACATCGTCGAGCGGCACCCGGCCGACCTCGACCCGCTCCTCCGAGACGATCAGGAAGCCGCGATGGGCGGACAGATGCCGGTTGTCGGTGGCGATATCGACGATCCGTTCCAAACCCATCGCGGCGGCGTCCCTCGTCAGTCGACCGGCGCGGCGCGGGGGCGGGTGCGCCGTACGGACTTGCGGGCGGGGAAGCCGGGGTCGAGCACGCGGCCCAGTTCGTCGATCCGGACTTGGCGTGCGCGCCAGCCTTTCAGCGTGTTGGGGGAGGGATAAAGATAGCGAAACGGATCATCGGCATTGCCGTCGCGAGTCTTAAGTGAGCCGCCTTCATGCGGGGGCGCGACGGCGAATTGCTTTTCGGAAAATTTGACGACGCGAACCAGTTCACGATCCCCTTCGGTCCGTTCGATCGCGAGTATGTCGTTGCGCTGCAGACTGAGAATCTTGCGGGCGGCGGGATGCGGCCGTGCCTGTTCGGTCGACTGATGCGCGTCGAACATCGACACGACCTGACATCGCCATTTGCCGTCCGGCATTTCCCAGACATCGTAACGGTAATTGCTGTCACCCTTATAGCCCTTATAGGCCCGGCCCTCGGCATCGCGGATCGGGATGACGGTCAGCGTTTCGACCACGCGGACCCGGCGGATGCCGCGATAGAGAAGCGGCCCCAATTCGTGAAACCGCCCGATCCGTGCCTCGAACGCCTTGCCGTCCAATCCCTTGGTGAACTCGGCCAGCGCGTTGCGTAGCAGCGGATCGCGGACCCGCGCGATGTCGGCGGGTTTCTTGATCGCCGATAGCGGTATGCGGCGCACGACGATGCTGTTGCCCTTGGCGTCGGTCTCGCCGGTCAGGCCATAGGCGGTGTCGTTGTGAAGGCGGCCGGCGGTCTGGTCGCGGCCGCGCGCCAATCCCGCCTTGGCCACGGTGCCATGGTCGGGACGGTGCGACACGATGATCCCGTTGACCGCCACGCGCAGATCGTCGCGAAAGCCGTCCCAGGGAGCGGGAATATGGATGCGCTCGCGCCCCTCGCTACCGTCCTGGCCCGAAGCGCGGGCGATGGCCTGCAGCATCCCCCGATCGACGATCGCGACGACCAGCGCGTCGATCGCGTGATGGCGGTGGTCGAGCCGGTTCTTGGGCTGGTCCGCGCCGCCGCCGAAATTATGGTCGGGCAGCAGGTCGTTCAGCCCCAGTTTGCGCCGGACCATTTCCGTGAGCCGACCGGGTGAAACCCAGACATGGCCCGATCCCTCGCCACGCCCGGGATAGAGCCAGGACAGATATTCGCGCGCCAATCGGCCGAGATATTGCGTGTCGACCAAGTGCCGCGCCAGGAAGCCGTCTTCCGTCGCAAAGCGCTGCATCGCATCGGGCTCGAACCGCCAGCGCTTGGGCTTGGGCAGGCGAGAGGCACGCTCGGCGATGTCGGGCCAGCGGTCGGTATGTCCCCAGGCCTCATAGGGCGACCGGCGGCGCTTCTCGCGATTGGCCTCGCGCAGGCAGAGCAGCTTGTTGCCGTTCGAATCGTCCAGCGTCTGGGCGAAGGGCAGGATGTGATCCACCTCGACCCGGTCGGAAAACAGCATGTCGATCGAAATCTGCTCGCCGGTATAGATGCAGCGCCGGTCGAGGACGTTGCCGGGATTGAGTTCTTCCCACAATTTCAGCAGCGCACGGTTGGCGCCGGTATCGCGCTGGCGGATTTCCTCCAGCTTCTTCGAGCGCCCCTCGGCGGCCAGCCGGTTGTCGCGATTCTCGCTATTGCGCTTCTTCTTCTCGTCCTCGCTCAGCTTCAATTCGCGGGCGAGTTCGATCGCGATCTCCTTGGGCGGGCCATAGGCGCGAATCAGTCGGTTCACGACGTGGCGCAGTTGATTCAGCCCGATATGGACGGTCGGGTTGGTCAGGCGGCCGATCCGCATCTCTTCCGGATCGGTCGGCTCGGCGGTGCCGGGCATGATATGGCGTTCCAGGGCGACGCCATAATAGGGGAGCTCGGTGACGTCCTCGTCATCGCGGTCGTGCCGCAGATCGCTGTGATGACCCAGTCCCGAGCGCTGCACCGCCTCGCTATAGACGACCACCCGGCCATCCTCGGTCCGGTCGTGGAGCAGCGAGTCGATCAGCGTCGTGGTGGCGGTCGGTCCGAAGCGGCCATGGCCCTGTGGCAATCGCGCGCCCAGCACCGCCGCGGCCTGTTCGGGCAACAGGTCATAGGTCTGGCTGATCCAGTCGCGAAACGCGGCTTCGTCCGCCTGGCTTTCGAGCGCCATCAATCGGTGGACGACCTCCCATTGCTGGTCGCCCGACAGATGCTGCCAGCGGGTGCCGAGACGCGTCTTGGCACCCAGCTCGGCCGCCACCTCGTCGCCCTTCAACTCGGTGCGGTTCTCGCTTTCCTTGTTGAACCGCGCGGCGCTGTCGAGCTTCAGCGTCTTGCGCAGCGTGGCGAAGCTGACGGTGCGCTTGTCCTTCAGCTTCAGATAGAGCGTGTCGCGCTCCTCGGGCGTCAGGCGCTGGGCGATCTCGCCGGGCCGGACGATCATCAGCGCGTTGATCTCCTCGAGCAGACGGCGCTTCTGGAACAGCGGATGCGCCTTGGGCAGGCGCGTCTCGCCGGCGACCAGCGTACATTGCCCGACCTGCGGCGCGCGGAGCGGACGCTGGTGGAAGATGATCTCGTACAGCCGGTCGTGGACCTGCTGCGTCAGCGTGTCGGGGTAATGCGGTGCCTGCGCGGCCCAAATCTCCTCGAACTCCTCGGCGATCAGCGCGCGCGAGGGGTAGAAGTCATAGCCATCGCCCTTCGCCCCCTCGCCGGTTTCAGGGCGCAGGCGTGTACGGACCGAAGGGATGTGATTGGCATCGGTGGCGGCTCGGCGGCGCTGATGCAGGAACTCGCCCAGCGTGCGGGCGCCCTGCTCCTCCATCTGCTGATTCAGTCGGTCCACACCGACCGCGATCTTGCCCGCTTCGTCATCCTGGCCGCGATCCGCCTTGCGGTTGGACTGAAAGCCGCGCCGCTGATTGAGGTGGAACAGCGCCCGGCCGATTTCGAACAGCGACAATTCCTCGTCGAGCGCGCGGGCGCGCAGGGCATAGGGGTCTTCATCCGCCAGCCTCTGTCGATCGGCCTGATCCGCCGGAAACAGGCCATCGCGGATCAGATATTTGAGGAGCGCGGCCTGACGCTGTTTGAACCGGTCACGCCGCCGTCGCATGGCCCGCGCAGCACGCCGATCGACCGCCAGCGAGGCCCCGGACTTGGGATCGCGCCCATCGCTGAAGATGCGGGACCCCATGGCGAGGATGCCGATGGGATCGCCCGCGCGATCCAGCCGCAAGGCCGCCCAACCCAATGAGTTCGCGCCGAGATCCAGTCCAAGCCGCCAGTCCATAGCTCCCCCGTCCATCCTGTTTCCCCCGATGATGGACCCCTTTGTCTATGGAAAAAAGGGCTTGGAACGGAACGCAAGATCGATCCGAATTGGAGGCGACCGGGCTTGACCGCAGTCGTCGATTGGGCAAATTTCCAATCCTCAGAGATTGCGGTACTGGCGGCTAACAAGCAGTCATGTCTGCACCAGATAAGGCCAGCGCTACGGCGCTGGCTTTTTTCTTGTCCGGTGTATCCGGCGTCGACCCAAAGAAAAGGGCGACGGAATGATGCCCCGCCGCCCCCTTATCGTTCAGGCCATAAGGCGGCCGGGCTTACACCTCGACCCCGTCCCCGTAATTCGCCAGTTCGTCGCCCATGATCCGAGTGACGTGCAGCACGTTGGTCGATCCCGGCGTGCGGAAGGGGACGCCGGCCATCAGCACGACCTGGTTGCCCGCCTCGGCGATGCCGTGGCGCAGCGCCATGCGCTTGGACTTGGCGACCATCTCCTCGAAGGATTCGACGTCGCGGGTGTGCACCGCGTGACAGCCCCAGAGCAGGCCCAGGCGGCGTGCCGTTTCGAGCTGCGGGGTCAGGACCAGGATCGGCACCGAGGGGCGCTCACGCGCGACGCGGCGGGCGGTCGAGCCGCTGGTGGTGAAGCAGATGATCGCCTTGGCCGAGACCGTGTTGGTGATCCGCGCCGCCGCCTCGGCCAGCGCGTCAGCGGTCGTCGGGTCGGGGGTCATGGCGGTGAAGTGGACACGCTCGCCGTGACCGGGGTCGTTTTCCACCGACACGCCGATCGCGTTCATCATCGCGACCGATTCGACCGGCCAGGCGCCTGCCGCCGACTCGGCCGACAGCATGATCGCGTCGGCGCCGTCGTAAATGGCGGTCGCCACGTCCGACACTTCGGCGCGGGTGGGCGAGGGGCTCTGGATCATCGATTCGAGCATCTGGGTCGCGACGACGACCGGGCGGCCCATGCGGCGCGAGACCTCGACGATGCGCTTCTGGAGTGGCGGCACCGCCTGGGGCGGCAATTCGACACCCAGGTCGCCGCGCGCGACCATCACGCCATCGCACTGCTCGACGATCTCCTCTAGCCGGTCGATCGCCTGCGGCTTCTCGATCTTGGCGAGGAGCGCGGCGCGCCCCTTGATCAGGCCGCGCGCCTCCATCAAATCCTCGGGCCGCTGCACGAAGGAGAGCGCGATCCAGTCCACGCCCTGCTCGACCGCGAAATTGAGGTCCGACCGGTCCTTCTCGGTCAGCGCGGCCATGGGCAGCACCACGTCGGGGACGTTCAGCCCCTTGTTGTTCGACAGCGCGCCGCCGACCTCGACCAGCGTCGTGATCTTCTCCTCATCATGGAAAGCCACGCGCAGGACGAGCTTGCCATCGTCGAGCAGCAGGCGCGCGCCCGGCTCGATCGCGGCGAAGATTTCCTTGTGGGGCAACTCTACACGGGTCGCGTCGCCCGGCGTGGGGTCGCGATCAAGGATGAAGGTGCTGCCGGTCTCCAGCATGACCTTGCCCTCGGCGAACTTGCCGACGCGCAGCTTCGGGCCCTGAAGATCGGCCAGGATCGTGGTCGGGCGGTCGAACCGTTCCTCCAGCGCGCGAATCGCCTGGATCAGCGGGATCTTCGACTGCTGGTCGCCATGGCTCATATTGATGCGGAAGGCGTCGGCACCTGCCTGAAACAGGGTGGCGATCATTTCGGGATCGCTGCTCGCGGGGCCGAGCGTGGCCAGGACGCGGACTTTGCGCGAACGAGGGGGGAGAGCCTTGATCATGTTCACATCCTGCTTCTTTTCGGCCTGTGTCCTAAAGCCTAATGCGTTACGATCAACCTAGGAGCGACGAATATGGCCGATGCGGTGGATGCGTTGAATGCAATCGATGATCAGGCCGCGGCGGCGGCGTTCCGCCGACTGGTCCTGCACCTGCGCCACCGGACCGATGCGCAGAATGTCGACCTGATGGGGCTGGCGGGCTTTTGCCGCAACTGCCTGTCCGACTGGGTGGGCGAGGCGGCGGGCGTCGACAAGGCGACCGCGCGCGAAGCGATCTACGGCATGCCATATGATCAGTGGAAGGCCGAGCACCAGGCCGAGGCGACCTCGGAGCAACTGGCGCGCATGGCCGAAAGCGTGAAGAAGAATGCGTGAACAGCCGGCTTGAGCGCTGGCCCGGAACCGCCTAGACCCGCCGCCGATCCCGACATTCGCGCCAGACGGCCCGCCGCCCCAGGCGATGGGCATCGGGGCGGCGATCCGGTCGGGCTCTTCGGGGCATACAGGATTTCAAAAGGTTAAGATGATGGCGGACGAGAATTTCGACAGCAGCGGCAATGTCACGGCCGACGAACTGCGCCTGCTGATCGAGCGGGCCGAGCGGCTGGAAGAAGAGAAGAAGGGCATTTCGGACGACATCAAGGATGTATTCGCCGAAGCCAAGGCGCGTGGGTATGATCCCAAGGCGATCAAGAAGATCATGGCCATCCGCAAGAAGAAGCGGGAGGAATATCAGGAAGAGGAAGCCATCCTCGAAGTGTATATGAAGGCGCTGGGCATGATCTGATCCCGCTTTCGGGTTCGGATATGCGAAGGGCGGCGGGGCGAGGGCTCCGTCGCCCTTTTTGTTTGTAGCCGGCGGTGGGGGGTGGCCTTCGACTTCGCTCAGGCTTAACGGGGGGGCTTGCATAGGCGTTTGTCGATGAGCCGTTCTTGGACTTTGGAGAGAATAGCGCCGCCATGTTGGCGCTTGCCGGTCACACCCTGACCGGGCATGACTTCGGTCCATCATGCTGATCTTTGTCCTCGCCCTGCTTGCCGCAATAACCGACGAGCCTTTCCCGGAGCAGATGCCGGTCCTCATGGAAGCTTGTCTGAACGAAGCGATCGAGGCAAATTACGTTACCGAAACGGACAGCAGCCACAAATATATCTGCTCCGGTGCGGCGGCCGACAAGCTATGGGCCTTTCTGGAACGGCATAAGATTCAATCCTACGAGCAAGATCAGCCGGAGGGACGCTGGCTGAGTCGGGAATTTCCGCTCGGCGGCTGTTTCAAGCGCGTCCGGATGCCGGATGGCGGACCATTGGTCGAAGGGTTGTCATGCACGATCTGGATACCACGGCCGATGATCAAAGCCGCTGCCCCAAAGCCCTGATCATCGGGCGGAGTGCCGAAGCGTAAGTTTGCGGTTTCTTCACTTCAACCTCCGTTCCCCTCAAGCGAAGTCGAAGGCCAAGGGAAGCCCCTCAACCCATCTCCGCCGCCTGGGTCGTCCAGCCCAGCCGCGGAATCGTGATCGATCGCTTCCCCGTCAGGTCGGTGCGGCACACGAACAGGTCGCGGCTCTCGATATAGGCGATCAGCCGCTTCACCCGGCCCAAAGAGCTGGTGCCATAGGTCTCGGCGATCTTGGTATCCGGCGGGCAGGGCAGGCCCTCGCGCGCGGCCCTCGCCACCAGCAGGAACGCGCCGAGCATGTCGTCGGGCAGCATTCCGGCCAGCGCCAGCGCCTCCTGCCAGTCGGGATCGTTGACGTCGAAAATCCCCGCCCGTGCGCAGGACAGCCGCCGGGCGAAGCCGTTCAGGTCGAGCGGCGGCCGGGCCAGCCCCGCCATCCGGCAGCGCACCTGGAAATCCTGGAACAGCACCGAGGCGGGGCGGAAGGTCGATTCGGGGTCCTCGACGATCGCGCGCAGTACCTGTTCGTAGATCGCCTCGACCTCGGCCTCGTCCATCTCGGGCGCGGCCGGCGCGGCGGTCGTGGGCAGCGGCGGGCGGCCGAGATCGGCCATCAGTTCCTCGGCGGGGACCCGGCGCGGGCGCGGGTCGAAGGTCATCGGCAGGGTGGGGGCTTCCTCGACGGGCGCGAAGAGCAGTTCCTGCAGGTCCGGCGGCGGCGCGTCGGGCAGGGGGGTCAGCTTGGGGCTGCCCGACCGGGCCGAGGTCTCCACCGCGCCGATCTTCACCGTGATCGGCCGCCGCGAGACGGCAGGCCCCAGCGCCAGGAAGGTACCGCGCGCCAGATCGCGGATCGAGTCGGCCTGCCGCCGCTCCATGCCGAGCAGATCGGCGGCGCGCGCCATGTCGATGTCGAGGAAGGTGCGACCCATCAGGAAATTGGAGGCCTCCGCCGCGACGTTCTTGGCGAGCTTGGCGAGTCGCTGGGTCGCGATCACGCCCGCCAGGCCGCGTTTGCGCCCGCGACACATGAGGTTGGTCATGGCGGACAGCGAGGCGCGGCGCACCTCCTCCGACACCTCGCCGCCGGTGGTGGGGGCGAAGAGCTGTGCCTCGTCCACGACCACCAGCGCGGGATACCAATGCTCACGCGGCGCATCGAACAGGGCGTTGAGGAAGGTCGCGGCGCAGCGCATCTGCCCCTCGATCTCCAGTCCTTCCAGGCTCAACACCACCGAGGCGCGATGTTCACGAATCCGCGCGCCGAACCGCCCGACCTCGCGTTCGGCATAGTCGCCGGCTTCGATCACGACATGGCCATAGGCCTTGGACAAGGTGACGAAATCGCCCTCGGGATCGATCACCACCTGCTGCACCTGGCCCGCCGACTTTTCCAGCAGGCGGCGCAGCAGATGCGACTTTCCCGACCCCGAATTGCCCTGCACGAGCAGGCGGGTCGCCAGAAGCTCCTCAAGATCGATCGGCACCGACGAGCCTCGCTCGTCGGTTCCCATATCCACGCGTACCGTCATGACTCTGGCGTTTGGCCGATCAACGCCCCAAGGAGCAAGGCATTTGATTCCCAGCGGAGCCCCTTGCCCATGGCCCTGTCGACCGCCGCCGAAACCGCCCGCCGCGCGCTGGGCAAGCCCTTTGCCGAACTGGACGAGGAGGAACGCCAGGTTCTGACCGATATCGAATCGGGCAGCATCAGTACACGCGACGCCGCCGATGTCGCGGACGAGACCGCGACGTTGGGCGAAAAACTGGCCGATCGGGTGGCGGCGGTCGGCGGCAGTTGGGGTTTCATCATCGCATTTTCGGTGGTGCTGCTGGGATGGATGCTACTCAATTCGGATGTGCTCAGCCATTTCGGGCTGGTCTTCGATCCCTATCCGTACATCTTCCTCAACCTGATGCTCTCGACGCTGGCGGCGGTCCAGGCGCCGGTCATCATGATGAGCCAGAACCGGCAGGCGGCGAAGGATAGATTGGCCGCCAGCCTCGACTATCGCACCAATTTGCGCGCCGAGATCGACATCCTGCGCCTGCATCACAAACTCGATATCGCGGTTATTGAACGGCTCGACTCGCTGGAGGCGAAGATCGACGGGTTGGCAAAGGCCCTTGCGCGGTCGTAAAGAGCCCGATCATCTCAAGAGGCACCGATGGCAGGCCACAGCAAATTCAAGAACATCATGCACCGCAAGGGCGCGCAGGATAAGAAGCGCTCGGCGGCATTTTCCAAGCTTTCCCGCGAAATCACCGTCGCGGCCAAGATGGGCACGCCCGACCCGGACATGAACCCGCGTCTGCGCGCCGCCGTCAACGCGGCCAAGGCGGCCTCGATGCCCAAGGACAATATCGCGCGCGCGATCGACAAGGCCTCGCGCGGCGACGGGGAGAATTACGAGGAAATCCGTTACGAGGGTTTCGGCCCCGGCGGCGTCAGCCTGATCATCGAGGCGC
The DNA here is from genome assembly GCF_000739895.2 of Sphingomonas paucimobilis NBRC 13935. Classification (GTDB taxonomy): domain Bacteria; phylum Pseudomonadota; class Alphaproteobacteria; order Sphingomonadales; family Sphingomonadaceae; genus Sphingomonas; species Sphingomonas paucimobilis. Next base: position 55,086 of record NZ_BBJS01000058.1, on the reverse strand, counting down.
TGACCGACAATCGCAACCGCACCGCGACAAACGTGCGCACCGCGGTGTCGAAGAATGGCGGCAATCTGGGCACCGCCGGTTCGGTCAGCCATGGCTTCGACCGGATGGGCCTGATCAACTATCCCGCCAGCGCGGGCGACGCCGAGAAGGTGTTCGAGGCCGCGCTGGAAGCGGGTGCCGAAGACGTCACTTCGTCGGAGGACGGCCACGAGATCTGGACGGCGCAGGCCGATCTGCACGAAGTCGCCAAGGCGCTGGAGCCCGTGCTGGGCGAGGCGGAAGGCGCCAAGCTCGCCTGGCGGCCGCAGACCATGGTTGCAGTCGATGAGGCGGCGGCGGCGACGCTGTTCAAGCTGATCGACACGCTGGACGATGACGATGACGTCCAGACCGTCTGGGGCAATTACGAAGTCTCCGACGAAGTGATGGAAAAGCTGGCCTGATCCCATTCCTCCCCAAGTATGGCTTGGGGAGGGGACCGCCGGGCAAAGCCCGGTGGTGAGGGGTAGGAACCATAGATTACCCCTCGCAAGGCAGAAGATGACCCCACCCCCCGCCATCATCCTTGGCCTCGACCCCGGTCTCGGCACCACCGGCTGGGGGGTGATCGCGGCGGAAGGTAACCGGCTGCGCCATGTCGCCAACGGCCAGATCAAGACCGAGCCGTCGATGCCGCTGCCCCGGCGGCTGGCGAACCTGCACGCCGCGCTCTACGACGTGATCCGCCAGCAACAGCCGGACGGCGCGGCGGTGGAAGAGGTACTGGGCAACAGCAACGCGCAATCAACGCTGAAACTGGGCCAGGCGCGCGGCATCGTCCTGCTCGCTGCGGCGCAAGCGGGACTGATCGTCGGCGAATATCATCCCAGCATCGTCAAGAAGGCGACCGTCGGCACCGGCGGCGCGGACAAGAAGCAGGTGCAGGCGATGGTCGGTCATCTGCTCCCCGGTGTGAAGCTCACCGGCCCCGACGCGGCCGACGCGCTGGCGGTGGCGATCACCCATGCGCATCATCTTGCCAGCGCGCGGGCGATGCAGCGACGGGCTTCGGCCATTTAGAAGACATGGTTCACGAGGAGGCGCGGAGACGCGGAGGTGTGCCACTCGCCGCGTCAGCGGCCCTCTGATCTCAACCGTCGGCAAAGCCCGCATGTCGTCCGGCAAGGCAACATCTCCGCGCCTCCGCGTCTCCGCGCGAACAAAATTATCCCGCTTCGCGGCGTCGCGTGATCCATTTTCCGTTCCACCGAAAGACGTGACGAAACCCCCGTTTTGTTCTAATCCGGCCGCATGATCGCGCATCTCAAGGGACGTTTGGACTCCACCGGCATCGACCATGCGGTTATCGATGTCGGCGGTGTGGGCTATCTGGTCGGTGCGTCGGCGCGCACCTTGTCCGTCATCGGTTCGGTGGGCGAGGCGGCGATGCTGCATACCGAGATGCTGGTGTCGGAGGATTCGATCCGGCTGGTCGGCTTTGCCAGCGCCGATGAGCGCGACTGGTTCCGGCTGTTGACCGGCGTGCAGGGCGTGGGGTCGCGGGTGGCGCTGGCGATCCTGTCGGCGCTCGAACCCGCCGACCTGATGCGGGCGATCGCCAGCGGCGACAAGGCGATGGTCGCGCGCGCGAACGGCGTCGGGCCGAAACTCGCGCAGCGGATCGTCATGGAGTTGAAGGACAAGGTCGGCGGCATCGTGCTGGCCCCCGGATCGGGTGGCGGTGCGGCGGCGACGGTCGGAGCGGGTGCGGATGCGGTATCGGCGCTGCTCAACCTGGGCTTCCGCCCAGCCGAGGCCAGCGCGGCGGTGGCCTCGGCGGAAGAGGAATTGGGGGCCAGTGCTTCCCTGGACGCGCTGGTGCGGTTGGCGCTCCGGAAGGCGGCGAAATAGCGGTGGTGGGGCGTGGGCTTCGACTTTGCTCAGCCTGAGCGGCTGTGGGTAGCTTACAAATCTCCGTTCAGGCTGAGCGAAGTCGAAGCCCAAAGGAAACCCTAACCCAGCAACCCCGGTACCTCCTGCCCGGCGAAATGCGCCTCCAGATTGGCGACCACCATGTCCGCCATCGCCGCTCGCCCCTCCCGCGTCGCGCTGCCCTGATGGGGGGAGAGCACTACATGGTTCATCCGGCGCAGCGCATAGGGCACATCGGGCTCGTCGGCGAACACGTCCAACCCCGCGCCGGCGATCCGGTGGGCGTCCAGCGCGGCGATCAGCGCCTCTTCGTCGACCAGGCTGCCGCGCGCGATGTTGACCAGCACCCCGTCAGGACCCAGCCGGTCCAGCACCGCCGCATCCACCACGCCCTTCGTCTCAGGTCCGCCCGGCGCGGCGAGGATCAGCACGTCGCTCTCCTCCGCCAGCGTGGCCAGGTCGGGCACGAAGTGCCACGCGACCGGCTTGGCCGAACGTGCGGTGTAGAGGATCTCGCCGCCAAAGGGCTCCGCGCGCCGGGCGATCGCCTGGCCGATCCGGCCCAGCCCGAACAGGCCGATCCGCCGCCCGCTGGCGCGCCGGCCCAGCGGCACGGTCCAGTTGCCCATCCGCATCGCCCGGTCGTTCGCCGCGATCCGCCGGTCGACCGCCAGCCACAGCGCGATCGCCTGGTCCGCGACATCCTCGGTCAGCACGTCCGGGGTGATCGCGATGCGAATGCCGCGCGCCGCCACGGCCTCCCGGTCGATGCCGTCATGGCCGACGCCGTGGACCGCAATGATTTCCAACTCCGGGAGTCGGTCGAGCAGGTTACGATCGACCGTCATCATGCCGCCGCCGACCATGGCACGGGTGGTGGCGGGCGGTGTATCGCGATAGAGCGTGTAGTGGTCGGCAAGCGCCAGTTCGAGCGCGGGCGGTATCTGGGTGGCCAGGAAGAGATCGTGCGGCATATCCCCCATTTAGCGCGATTCTGTACGCGAGTCCGCCACCCGGATCAGCTTCGCTCGGAGCATGGCTGTCCCTGCGGTGCATCGGCTGCTATGTTCGTGCAATGTTCGCTGATGCTTCCCCGATCCTGATGCTCGACAGTCGCCCGGCGCAGCCGCTAGGGCGCGCGCTATGACCGATCAGGATCGCCTCTTGTCCGCCAGCCGCCGTCCCGAGGATGTCGATGCTGCGCTTCGTCCGAAGAGCCTGGACGAGTTTGTCGGCCAGCATGCGGCGCGCGACAACCTCCGTGTCTTCATTCAGGCCGCGAAAGGGCGTGGCGATGCGTTGGACCATGTGCTGTTCTTCGGGCCGCCGGGGCTGGGCAAGACCACGTTGGCGCAGATCATTGCGCGCGAAATGGGGGTGGGCTTCCGCGCGACCTCGGGCCCGGTCATCGCCAAGTCGGGAGACCTCGCCGCGCTGCTGACCAATCTTGAGGATGGCGACGTCCTGTTCATCGACGAGATTCACCGCCTGCAACCGGCGGTCGAGGAAGTGCTCTATCCGGCGATGGAGGACCGTGTCCTCGACCTGATGATCGGGGAAGGCCCCTCGGCGCGGTCGGTGCGGATCGATTTGCCGCGCTTCACGCTTGTTGGAGCGACGACGCGGCAGGGGTTGCTGACCACGCCGCTGCGCGATCGTTTCGGCATTCCGGTGCGGTTGCAATTCTATACGGTCGAGGAATTGACCCGCGTGGTGACGCGTGCCGCGCGGCTGCTCGACCTGCCGATCGCCGAGGATGGCGCGATCGAGGTCGCGCGGCGTTCCCGCGGCACGCCGCGTATCGCCGGGCGGCTGCTGCGCCGGGTTCGCGACTTCGCCAGCGTGGCGGGGCATGAGATCGTCCATGCCGCCGCCGCCGACCAGGCGCTCAACCGGCTGGAGGTCGACTCGCTGGGGCTGGATGCGATGGACCGGCGCTATCTGACCATGATCGCCGATGTCTATCGCGGCGGCCCGGTCGGGGTGGAGACGCTCGCCGCTGGCCTGTCCGAACCGCGCGACACGATCGAGGAGGTGATCGAGCCCTATCTCATCCAGCTCGGCCTGCTGGCGCGGACGGCGCGGGGGCGAATCTTGAACCCGGGCGGATGGAAGCATCTGGGCCTCAATCCTCCGGTCGGGTCGCAGGACGGATTGTTCGACACCTGAGGGGGGAGGGGCGTGGCCTTCGACTTCGCTCAGGCTGAACGGCGGCGGGTAATATGGCTTGGCTCCCAAACTCCGTTCAGCCTGAGCGAAGTCGAAGGCCAAGGGCCAACCCTCAGGACTTGGCCGTTGCCGGCTCCTGGAAGCACGACGGCTTGTCCTCCGGCATCATACCGCCGCCTTCACGCTCATTCCGCCTTTTCCTCGCGATATTTCATTTCCAGATAGCGCCCCCGCGTCGACAGGCTGTCGAGATCGGCTTGGGCCAGCCGCTGGGTCATGTCGCCGATCTCCTGCTCGATCAGCTTCAGGCCATCGACCAGCTGCGCGTCGGGCGTCCGCCCATTGCGCTCGACCCGGCGTAGCGGCTCGGGCACGCGCTCATAGTCGCGGAGGAAGGCGGGGAGCTGCTCGCCGATCAGGCGGCGGACCTCCATCGCCTCGACCGTGTCGTTGTCGACGGCGGCAAGCTGCGGCGACAGGGTTTCCAGCCGCTGGCCGATCCGGTCGACCAGATTGACGGCCGGGGCGGGCAGGCGGGGGCGCTGCGCCTCCAGCCAGCGTTCGGTCTGCGCGGGGAGCGCCTTGATATCGACCTGGGCCAGCTTGGCGGGGCTGGGCGCGCGCGGGGCGGGGGCCAGCGCGATCATCAGCGTCACCGCCAGCATCAGCATCATCGCCGCCAGCGCGCCGAAAATGCCGATCCCGCCGGGCAGGATCAGGCCGGTCACCATCGCCGCGATCAGGATGGCGGCGTTGGCGATGGCGATCAGGATCACGCGGCGCACCGCCGAGCGCGCCTGGCGTCGGACGCGCTTGACGGTGGCCTGGGCCGTCCCCCGATAATCCTGTGAGATGCGCGCCATCACTTCGCGCGCACGCTCGATCTGGGCATCGACCTCGTTCGAGCGGGGCGTGGTCACGGGATTACAATGCCTCCAGCTTGAAGGACGAGGCGGACGATCCGCCGGTCAACTGCGGATTGGCCGCCCCTTCGGCGCGGGCGATATAGCCCTTCGACTTCTCGACCTCCTGGCCCAGCGTGTTGACCGTGGTCTTCATCGAATCGAGCGCCTTCAGCTTGAAGCTGTCGATCGCATCCATCGTGTCATAGATGTTCTGGAAGGCGCGTTGCAGCGTCTCCAGCGGAATGGTCGAGGCCGCCGCCTGCTCGTGGATCTGCGCGGTCTGGCTGCGCAGCAGCTTGCCGGTCGAATCGATGATGTTGGCGGTGGTCGAGTTGAGCGCGGTGATCTGGTCGAGCACCAGCTTCTGGTTGGCCAGTGCCTGCGCCACGGTGACGGCGGTGCGCAGCGCCGAGACGGTGGTGGTCGAGGCGCGGTCGACGCCCTTCACCAGCTCGACATTGTTCTTCTTGACCAGGTCGAGCGCCAGATAGCCCTGCACGGTCACCGCCATCTGGGTCAGCAGGTCCTGGGTCCGCTGGCGGGTGTAGAACAGCGCGGTCTCGCGGATCGCCTTGGCTTTGGCCGGATCGGTATGATCCAGCTCATTGGCCTTGTCCTCCAGCCGCGCGTCCATCGTCTTGGACAGATGGATCATCTGCTCCAGCCGGCCCATGGCGGACCAGAGATTGGCGCGTTCGGTGTCGATCGCGGCATTGTCCATCAACAGTTCCTCGCGGCCCGAGGACAGGCTCTTGAGGATCGCGGCGATATGCGTCTGCGACGAGCGATAGCCGTCGAAATAGTCGCGCATTTTGTTGCCGAAGGGCAGGATGCCGAGCAGCTTGCGCGGCGCGGACAGATTGCCCTGCTTGCCGGGGTCGAGGCTTTCGACGACGCGGCGCAGCTCGGTCAGGTCCTTGCCGACGCCGGTTTCGCCGTCCATCGCCTTGACCGGGCGATCGAGGAAGCGGTTGGACTGGCTGGCCGCCTCGCGGATTTCCTTCTGCCCCATGGCGGTGATCGCATCGACACGACGGCCGAATTCGGGGCTGTTGACGTCCTGCGCCACCAGTTCGGCGACGAAGCCGTCGACCTTTTCCTCCAACTGGGTGCGGACCTTGTCGTCGACGGGGACGAGCCCGGCGGCCTTGGCGGGCGCCACCGTCGGCACGGGATCGGGCGGCGTCAGCGTCAGCCCCTTTTCCTCGGTCGCGGTCTCGGCGGTCGTGGCCATGCTCAAAGTCTCCAAATGCCTTGAGCGATAGTGTGGAGGGGAAGGCCTCACGGTTCAAGTGTGTTACTGGAATAATACGTGATGCGTGGGTCCTTCCAACGGCCGTTCAGCCTGAGCGGAGTCGAAGGCCACGTACCGTCCGGCGTGGATGATGCGATAGCGGATAGGGATTCCCGTGGCCTTCGACTGCGCTCAGGCTGAACGGAGGATGGGGAAAGGTAGGGGGTGCTTCCCCCAAATGAAAAGAGGCTGCCGAGGCGTCATCGCGACGACCCGGCAACCCCTAAACATGGTCAGCGGCCGGAGAGCTCCAGCCCGGGAGACCATGTGGGCCTCACGACATCCAGACACGACCGTTGTTTGGGGGAGGATACCCCCCGGCCGCATCCATCAATGTCAGAAGCCAGTCCCCCGAACGAACTGAACCGACCCCATTGCTGAACCATGAGACATCGGATCACCTCCTTTCGCTAGTGGATAGCCAACGCGCCCGATCAAGGACGCAAAGGCAATGTGTATAGTCCGATCGCGATAAACAAGTCTTGTAATGCGATGGGGTTTGCCCGACTATCTTGCGCCCGCCGGATCAGGCGGGTTCATCCCCGGCAATCCTCGATCACCCGCCCGACCTCGGCATAGGCCGGGATGATCAGTGGCGGCTGTCCGGCCTGCTCGATCGTGAAGCGGCCGCGGCTAAAGGCCATGGCATCCAGCAACCGGTCGTTGCCGGCCAGCACCAGTTCAGCGCCTGATGCGCCTGCTTGCGCGGCGACGTTGCGCACCGTGCTCGACGTGCGGATCGTCCAGGCGCCGGCGACCGATCCGGGGCGGTTCAGGCGGACGGTCCGATTGCGCAGGTCGCAGGAGAGGATGAGGCGGGGCGCACCCGCCACGCCGAAGGTCGATGTCGAGCCTTGCCCCGTCCGCTGATAGCGCCAGTCGCCCGGCGTCAGCGGCCAATCGCGCCAGTCCGCCCCCAGTACGGGGCGCGGCTCGGGCGCGGGGCGCGGGGGTTGCTGCACCGGCGGCGGCGCCTGGGGCGGCGTGGTGGCGGGGATACAGCCCGACAGGGCGGCGGCCAGGATCAGGGTCGAGGCAAGCGGGGCAAAGGACAGGCGACGCATCGCGCCCAGCCTATGGGCGAGCGGCGTGCCGTGCTCAACCCCGTGCTGCGACGGGCCGTGCCGGGGCGGCGGGCATCGGAACCTGGGCTCAGGGTAACGGGTTCATCCGTCTAAACGGAGGTTAATTATGGCTGATCACGACACCCCCACCCTGATCCTCGTCCAGTCCAATGTTTCCGGAACGTTGAAGCTGGAAAGTCGGGACGGCGACTCGATCGGTAGCGTCCATGCCTTCATGGTCCACAAGCGCTCGGGGCGTGCCACTCATGCGGTGCTGGCGCTGGGGGGCTTTCTGGGCATGGGCAAAAGCTTCTATCCGGTGCCGTTCAGCCTGTTGCAGTTCGATCCGGTGAACGACCAATATGTCATCACCGTCGATCGCCGCCTGCTGGAGGGCGGCCCGAGCTGGGCGAACAATGCGCCAGTGTTCGACCAAGCCTATGCCGACCGGGTCGCGGGCTATTATGGCGTAACGACGGAGAATCTTGACCTGGGATAACACGTCATTGCGAGGAGCGAAGCGACGCGGCAATCCAAAGCGTCTGGACCCGTGGCCCTGGATTGCTTCGCTCCGCTCGCAATGACAGACCGGCGTCAGTTCGCCTTGCGCCCGCTCGCGAACTTCTTGCTCTTCCCGAATCGCGTCTTGCGCGTACCCGGCTTGCCCTCGTTCGAGCGGCCCATGATCGGCGCCTTCTGCTCATGGACGGGCAGGCCGAGTTCCTCATTCTCCAATTGCCGAATCTCGTCGCGCAACCGGCCCGCTTCCTCGAATTCGAGGTCCGCGGCGGCCTTGCGCATCTTCTTCTCGAGTTCCTCGATATAGGCGCGCAGATTATGGCCGACCATGTGCGGACGGTCCTCGTCGATCGGTACCGTCACCTGATCGCCCGACGCCACATGCGCGATGATGTCGCCGATCTGGCGGCGGATCGTCTGGGGCGTGATGCCATGCTCGGTGTTATAGGCCATCTGCTTCTCGCGACGCCGTGACGTCTCCGACATCGCCCGTTCCATCGACCCGGTGATCCGGTCGGCGTAGAGGATCACGCGGCCATCGACGTTGCGCGCCGCGCGCCCGATCGTCTGGATCAGCGACGTCTCCGAGCGCAGGAACCCCTCCTTGTCGGCGTCGAGGATCGCGACCAGCCCGCACTCGGGAATGTCCAACCCCTCGCGCAGCAGGTTGATGCCGATCAGCACGTCATAGACGCCCAGCCGCAAGTCGCGGATCAGCTCGATACGCTCCAGCGTCTCGACGTCGGAGTGCATGTAGCGGACCTTGATCCCCGCCTCGTGCATATATTCGGTCAGGTCCTCCGCCATCCGCTTGGTCAGCGTGGTGACAAGGGTGCGATAGCCGAGTTCGGTCGTCTTGCGCGCCTCGATGATCAGGTCCTGCACCTGCTCCTCGACCGGCTTGATCTCGACCGGCGGGTCGATCAGTCCGGTGGGGCGGATGACCTGTTCGACGAAGACGCCGCCGGTCTGCTCCATCTCCCAATTGCCGGGCGTGGCCGAGACGCTGACCGTCTGCGGGCGCATCGCGTCCCATTCGTTGAACCGCAGCGGCCGGTTGTCGATCGCGGAGGGCAGACGGAAGCCGTACTCGGCCAGCGTGATCTTGCGCCGATGGTCGCCACGCGACATGCCGTTGATCTGGCCGATGGTCACATGGCTCTCGTCGACGAACAGCACCGCGTTTTCGGGTAAATACTCGAACAAGGTGGGTGGCGGCTCGCCGGGCAGGCGGCCGGTCAGGAAGCGGCTGTAATTCTCGATCCCGTTGCAGCTGCCGGTCGCCGCGATCATCTCCAGATCGAAATTGGTCCGCTGCTCCAGCCGCTGGCGTTCCAGCAATTTCCCTTCGGCCTCCAGCTCTTTCAGACGCTCGGTCAGCTCGAATTTGATCGCCTCGACCGCCTGCTTCATCGTCGGGCCGGGGGTCACATAATGGCTGTTGGCGTAGATGCGCACCGAGTTGAGATGCGCGACCTTCTTGCCGGTCAGCGGATCGAACTCGACGATCTCCTCGATCTCGTCGCCGAAGAAGGACACGCGCCAGGCGGAGTCCTCATAGTGCGACGGGAAGATTTCGAGATTGTCGCCCTTCACCCGGAAATTGCCGCGCATGAAGGCGGCGTCGTTGCGCTTATATTGGAGTGCAACGAGCTTGCGGATGATCTCGCGCTGATCGACGCTCTGGCCCTTTTTTAGGTCGAAGATCATCGCTGAATAGGTCTCGACCGAACCGATACCATAGAGGCACGACACCGAGGCGACGATGATCACGTCGTCGCGCTCCAGCAGCGCACGTGTCGCCGAGTGGCGCATCCGGTCGATCGACTCATTGATCGAGCTTTCCTTCTCGATGTACGTGTCCGACCGGGGCACATAGGCCTCGGGCTGGTAATAGTCGTAATAGCTGACGAAATATTCGACCGCGTTGTTCGGGAAGAAGTTCTTGAACTCCCCGTACAACTGCGCCGCCAGAATCTTGTTGGGCGCGAGGATGAGGGCAGGGCGCTGCAATTCCTCGATCACCTTGGCCATGGTGAAGGTCTTGCCTGAGCCGGTGACGCCGAGAAGCACCTGATCCTTGTCGCCCGCACGCGCGGCGGCGGTCAGTTCGCGGATCGCGGCGGGCTGGTCGCCGCTGGCGGTGTAATCCGTCACCAGTTCGAACCGCTTGCCCCCTTCGGCCTTTTCGGGGCGCGACGGGCGGTGGGGGATGAAGCTGACCCCGGTTTCGGGCTCGTCGAGGGTGGTGCGGATCTGGATCGCCATGGAAGCGAATATGGGTATCTGTTCCCGTTTCGTCACCCCATGGAAATCCACAGATTCAAGATGAGCCGGCCCGGTGGGGCCGGCCCCTACTCACATCAGCATTTGCCAATGACCTTGGTCAGGACGACATGGCCGGCGATCGAAATGGTGATCTTGACGCCGGTGGGAATTTTCCAGGTCGTGCAAATGTCGAGACAGGCTTGGGCAGCGGTGCCATCGGGAAAGGGCGTCGGAATGGGTAGGCAAATGCTGCCAAAGCCGAGCGGCAGCTTGAGGCAGATCTGATGGTTTTGCACGGCGACGCTGATACATTCGGAACGAACAGAAAGCTCACCGCTGGCGGCGAGGTCGACACCCTCCATGTCCTGGCTGCGCTGGGTCAGCAGTTCGTCATGCTTCTCGAAAATATCGAGGACAGCCTGCGCCTTTTCTTCGCTGAATGCGTATGTCGTCATGATTTTTCTCCCTCAACTAGAATCCTTCTGGCGCGGGATTTATACTGTGACTCAGTATGGTGAGTCTTCGATGTCATAAAACAGTTTCATCCGAAATATCATCCCTTTCGGATGTTGCATGACAGCACTGAGAAGGTGTTGAATGTTATTACCGAAGTCGGCGGACCTGCGGCGTGTCAAGGCAGTGACGCATCGTGGCATCGTCGGTTTGCCCCGATACTGGCCGCGCCATTACAGGACCGATCGATACGGGCTGGCCCAATTTTATCGCCGCGAACCGCGCACCTGCTCGTGCCTTCGAACCGCGCATCGCCGCATCGAGCAGCTTGGGCGGCGTGTCATAGGCCTCATAGGAGAGACGGAACGTTCCCCAATGAATGGGGATCGCGGTTGAAGCGCCCAGCCGCTCGAAGATCTGCACGGCTTGCGGTGGCCCGATATGGCTGCCCGCCGCCATCTGGCCGGGGACGAAGCGGAACGCGCCGATCGGCAGCAGCGCCAGGCGGACGGGCCCCAGCCTAGCCGCCTCGGCGGGCCAGCGGCCATCGCCCATGCCGGTGTCGCCCGCGAAGAAGATGTTGCCGCCGGGCAGCTTGACCACGAAACTCGACCAGAGTGCCCGGTTGCGATCGGCGAACCAGCGGCTACCCCAATGATGGTTGCGCGTGACGACCACCGACACGCCCGGCCGGATCACCCGTTCGCGTCCCCAATCAAGCGCGGTGGCGGGCACGCCCACCTGACCGATCACGCTGTCATTACCCAGGCTGGTGACGATCAGCGGCCTGTCGCGCTGCCAGAGCTTCTTCAGCGTCGCCTGATCGAGGTGATCATAATGATTATGGCTGATCAGCACGAGGTCGATCTTGGGCAGGTCGTCGAACGCCACGCCCGGTTGCGCGACCCGCTTGGGACCGAAGCCGAACGGTCCCGCCCGCTCGGCATAGATGGGGTCGGTCAGGATGTTGAGGCCTTGGGTCTGCACCAGCACCGTAGCATGGCCGATCCAGGTCGCGACCATGGCATCGCCCGTTACGCGCGCCGCCGGACGCGAGGGGTGGACCGCGACATGGTCCGGCCAGGCCGGCCGCCCGTCATCGCCGGTCAATTGCCGCCAGAGAAAACCGCCTCGCCCACCGGCACGCGGTATGCGGAGCGTGTCGGCATCGCCGTCGGGGTTGAAGAAGCGCTCGCCGTCATAATGGCCGCTTTCGGGCCCTTCATAATAGAGACGGTCGAGATAATGCGGGACGATCGTGGCGGCGAGCCCGATCAGGATGACGAGAAGTGCAAGGGTCTTGGCGATCAGGCGGACGGCTTTCATGCGCTCGCCATGCCCTTATCCGCCGGGTGGCAGACGCTGGCGGCCCCAAGGACCGTGTCGGACATATCCATCATCTGCTCCTGGCGTCAGCGCGAAAGCCGGGCGACCCGCATCTGCCACAGCATAAGAAGCGGGACGACACCCAGTTCCATCACCAGTCCGAACTGATGTCCCGTGGAGGGCGCGCCCTCCACCATCCAAGAGGTGAGACGTGCCAGCCCTCCCGCCACGACCAGCAGACCCAATAGGTGGAACCGCGCGCCCTTGCGTTCGATCGCCGGGATGCATGTGACGAAGGCGAGGCCCAGCCCCAGGAAAATGCCGGAGACATAGCGGAACTGGCTGTCCAGATCGGTGGGCACGATCGGCGGATGGCCCAGCCAGCGCGGACCCAGCACGACGCTGATCCCTCCGATCGATAGTGGCACCAGACAGGCGATGGCAACCACCGCCTGCAGGGCGCGGCGCTCACGAAGCGACGCGCTCAATCCAGGATTTCCTTGCGGACATGAATGGCACGCAGCGAAATCCGCACCTCCACGGTGAAAGCGACCAGGCAGAGAATCAACAGGCTGACCGACAGGATGAAGGCGATCGCGATCCAAGTACCGAAATGATATTTGCCGATATTGGCGATGAACAGCACCGCGATGACGATGCACGCCATCACCGCGCTCGACACCGCCATCAACAGCGCCGCATTGATGATCGACATGCGCCGATCGAGCAGCCGCAACTCCCATTTGTGACGCATCAGGTCGGGGCCGTGGTCGATCTTGTGGATCATCAGCTCGAGCGCCCGGGCGCGGTCGATCACGCGCGCCAGTCGCCCGGCGAGCACGTTGAGCAACTGCCCGATCGCCGCCAGCATGAAGACCGGGGCAAGCGACAATTGGATCGTCTGGGCGATGGTGGTGACGGCGGGCAAGGTCGGCATGGTGGCCAAATGGTGGCGTGCCCGTCGCGTCGCGACAAGGGGGGATATGGCGCGGGGCACCCCGATCCTGTCCCGCAGCGGTTATTCCGCGTCGGTGGCGGCGAGGATCGTCTCGATCTCCTGCTGCGATATGCCGAATGCGCTGGCCAGCCCGGCAAGCGAGGCACCGCGTTTGGCGAGTTCGCGTATCCGCCCCTCATCGACCAGGGTCGTATAACCACGCGTGTCGCGTTGTTCGCGCACCACATCCTTGCGGCCGGAGGTGCGGTGGCGCTTGGCGGCGGCGGCATGGGGATCGCGTGCGGCGGCGGCCGTTTCGGCGTCGCGGCGCGCCGCCCGTTCGGCCTCGCGTGCCGCCGTCTCGCGCAGCCGGTTGGCGGCGCGTGCCTCCATCCGGTCGGCCATGATCGCAGAGCGCTGGCCTTCGCGCTCCTGCCTAGCCTTGGCGCGCGCGGCGGCGCGTTCCTCCAGGCTGTCATTGGTGCGGATGCGCAGTCCGCCACGCGGCGGCGTGACGCCCCAGCTATCGTCGACCATCGTCTTGCCCTCAATCCCGTCGCGCCTGCGATTAGGTCCACGCGACCGCCTTTGGCAACCCGAGCGCGAGCCGCTTGTTATAGGTTGATAAAATAGGCTGGGAGGATTCGCGGTGAACCCGATGCTCGACCCCGATCTGATCGAATATATGGACGACGCAACATTGTTGGAGGCCTTCGCCCTCGTCCAGGAAACGTCCGACCAAGACGATCGCGACGTCATCCTGGCGGAAATGGCACGACGCAATCTGGGCGGCACCACGCCCATGGCGCCCGTCCGGATGGAGTGTCGTCCTTGAGCCGATATCAGTCGGTCACTGCCGGATATACCGGAAATACCACACCTCATGCCCCTGACGGCGCGCCTTGCGCTCATAGCGGGTTTCCGGCCAACCGGCGGGGCGGGTGAGGAAATCGGCGGGGGTGCGGGCCTGCCAGACGAAATCCTGGCGCGCGTTCATGATCATCATCGACCAGTGGCAATAGGTCGGGTCGTCGGTGCCCAGCCGGAACTCGCCGCCCGACTTCAGCTTGCGCGCGATCGTGTCGAGCGGGCCATGGTTCATCATCCGCCGCTTGGCATGGCGGGCCTTGGGCCAGGGATCGGGGTGGAGCAGATAGACGCGGGTCAAGCTGGCATCGGGCAGCCGCTCGATCACCTCCAGCGCGTCGCCCATGTGCAGGCGGACATTGGTCAATTCGCGGTCGCGGATATGGCCGAGTGCCCCGACAACGCCGTTCAGAAACGGTTCACAGCCGATGAAGCCGGTGCCCGGTGTCGCCTCGGCCTGTCCCGCCAGATGCTCGCCCGCGCCAAAGCCGATTTCGACCTGAAGCGGACGCTCGTCGCCGAAGAGCCGCATCGCATCGAGCGGCCCGTCCTCGGGCACGCTGAGCGTCGGCAGCATGTCTTCGACCAAGGCGGCCTGGCCCTGGCGCAGCTTATGGCCCTGTCGCCGGCCATAGAGGCGGCGGATCGTCGTCGGATCGTTCATCGCCGGGCCCTTAGCCTGGGCAGGGGGTGGGAGCCAAGGGTGTGTCCGCTCGTTGGCGTGCAATGGCTGAACACGACAAATCGCAAAATGAAGGGCAGGAGGGCGAGGCGCAAAAGGCCGCCGATGCCAAGGAACTGCACCGCGCGGTGCGCGAGGCGGGGGAGGCGGAACTGGATCGGCCGGCCGGCGCGCTGTTCTGGTCGGGGCTGGCGGCGGGGATCGCGATCCATTCGTCACTGATCGCCGAGGGCGCGCTTCATGCCGGCCTGCCCGATGCGCCGTGGCGGAATCTGGTCGCGGCGCTCGGCTATCCGGTCGGTTTCCTCGTCGTGATCCTGGGGCGGATGCAGCTCTTCACCGAAAGCACGATCACGGCGATGCTGCCGCTGGTGACCAAACCCTCGGGCTGGGCGTTGCGGCGGACGTTGCGGCTGTGGGGTATCGTGCTGCTCGCCAATCTGATCGGCACCGCGCTCGCCGCCGGCATGGTCGCGGGCGGGGCGCTGGGCAATGCCGAAATCCGCGAATCGATGCTGGCCGTTTCGGAGCGGATTCTCGCGCTGGGCGGGTGGGAAACCTTCGTCAACGCGATACCGGCCGGCTTTCTGATCGCGGTGGTTGCCTGGATCTTGCCCAATGGCCGGACCCAGGCCTTCTGGATCATCCTGGCGATCACCTATGTCATCGCCATCGCCGGATTCAGCCACTCGATCGTCGGTGCAGACGAAACCTTCCTGCTACTGTTCACCGGCAAGGTCGATGCGGCGCGGGCGTTCTTCGGGCTCTTGATCCCGGCGATCCTCGGCAATCTGGTCGGCGGCGCGGGGCTGTTCACGCTGCTGGCGCATGGCCAGGTGCAGGGGGAGGCGCGAGGGTAAGCCGCAGGGTCAGGAACGCGCCGGCCGACAGGCCCCGCCGAAACCGGTCGTGATAGGTAAGATACAATAGGAAGCCGCTGAGTGTGAAGAACAGGACGACGGCCAGATGCCCATAGCCCAGCCAGGTTCTGGAAATGGGCCGCAAGGCCGATGACATGGTAATAGACGATGATCGCCGCCAGCCTGCGAAAGCCGTCCAGCGCAGGATAGCCGCGGCCGGTATCGCCCAAGGGAGAACCTGGCCGCGATCATTCACCCAAATCGGTTCCGCCATCCCTGTATCCTCGCCCCCGATCCTAGGTGAGACGAGCGGGCATAAAAAACGCCCGTGCGAGGGGACTCCCCGCACGGGCGTTTGTGCTTACCGGTCCGACAGGATCAGGCGACGGCGCCCTTGATCTGGTCGACCAGGTCGGTCTTTTCCCAGGTGAATAGCGCGCCTTCGGCTTCGCGGCCGAAGTGACCATAAGCGGCGGTCTTGGAATAGATCGGCGCGTTCAGCTTCAGATGCTCGCGAATGCCCTTCGGCGTCAGGCGGACGAGCTTCGGCAGCGCCGCCTCCAGCTTGGCTTCCTCGACCTGGCCGGTGCCGTGCAGGTCGACATAGACCGACAGCGGCTCGGCGACGCCGATCGCGTAGGAGAGCTGGATGGTGCAGCGCTTGGCCAGACCTGCGGCGACGACGTTCTTGGCGAGATAGCGCGCGACATAGGCGGCCGAACGGTCGACCTTGGTCGGGTCCTTGCCGCTGAACGCACCGCCGCCATGCGGAGCCGCACCACCATAGGTGTCGACGATGATCTTGCGGCCGGTCAGGCCAGCGTCACCGTCCGGGCCACCGATTTCGAACAGGCCGGTCGGGTTGACGTAGATCTGCTTGTCGTCGGGCAGCCAGCCCTCGGGCAGGATGTCGGTCAGGACCGACTTCACATAATCGCGAAGCTTGGCCTGGCCCGCTTCGTTCGACAGGTCTGCCGAGTGCTGGGTCGACACGACGATCGCGGTCGCGCGGACAGGCACGCCGTTCTCATATTGCAGCGTGACCTGGCTCTTGGCGTCCGGCTCCAGGAAGGGGGCCGCGCCGGAGTGGCGGTCGGCCGCCATCTTTTCCAGGATCTTGTGGCTGTAATAGAGGGTGGCGGGCATCAGGCCGGGCGTCTCGTCGGTCGCATAACCGAACATGATGCCCTGGTCGCCGGCGCCTTCGTCCTTGTTGCCGCTCTCGTCCACGCCCATCGCGATGTGCGCCGACTGGGCGTGCAGGTTGTTCGAGAAGTCGAAATTCTCCCAGTGGAAGCCCGACTGTTCATAACCGATCCGCTTCACGGTATCGCGCACGGTCTTCTCGATCTCTTCCAGCGCGCCCTCGGCCCACTGGTCGTTCTCGAACACGCCCTTGCAGCGGATTTCACCGGCCAGCACGACCTTGTTGGTGGTGGTCAGCGTTTCGCACGCGATGCGCGCTTCGGAGTCCTTGGACAGGAACAGGTCGACGATCGCGTCGCTGATCTGGTCGGCGACTTTGTCGGGGTGACCTTCGGAAACCGATTCCGAGGTAAAGATGTACGAGTTCCGCATTCCCGTCCTCATAAGGATATAAAGATAGCTTTATATCTCTCCTAGCGGGCGCGGCGCCTTATGGCAACGCCGATCGCGGCCAGCGCCATGGCGACGGCCAGCGCCAGCATGTTGCCGAGCCGCGAGAAGACCGTCGGCGGCAGCGCGGCGGGCAGGGGGGCTTCGGCCGCCCCGGCGGTCAGATGCGGGACCGTCGCGAGCAGCCGCCCGTCCGCGGCGATGATGGCCGAAATGCCGTTGGGCGTGGAACGGATGATGGGCAGCCCTTCCTCGATCGCGCGCATCCGCGCCTGCGCCAGATGCTGCGGCGGACCCCAGCGACCGAACCAGGCATCGTTGGACGGGTTGAAGAGCAAGCGGGGGCGATGCGCCTCATCGACCACCTGGCCCGAGAAGATGATCTCATAGCAGATCTGCACCCCCACTTGCCCGAAAACGGGAAGGCGCAGATTGCGGGGGCCGGGGCCCGCGCTGAAGTCCATGTCGCCGGGCACGAGCCGCGCCAGCCCCAGCGGCTTGAGCAGCCAGGGCATGGGCAGATATTCGCCATAGGGCACCAGATGTGCCTTGTCATAGCGACCGATGATCTGCGCGCGCGGGTTGATCGCGAAGACGCTGTTGGTGGCGCTCGTTACCCGCCGCCGATCGGACGAGAAGTTGAGCGCGGTGCCGCCGACCAGCGCGGCATCGCGCGGACCCAGCACATTGGCGATCTGGCGGCGCGTCCAGGCGGGCGGGGCATAGTTGAACCCGAAATAGGCCCAGTCGGGATAGCCATCCTCGATCATGTCGCGCACCACGCCCTCGGGCCAGACGACCAGGCGCGGACGCGGACCCGACCGACCCGACAGGCCGGTCAGCGTGCGCAGGAGGAGCGGGCCGTCACTCTCGCCGCGCTGGTCCTGGCCGATATTGGGCTGCACGACGCGGACCAGCGGCGCGTCGGCCGCCGGTCCTGGCGCACGGGTGAGGGGGGCGGACAGCGCGGCGACTCCGGTCGCGGGCACCATCACCACCGCCAAATGCCAGCGCCGCCGCAAGCCCAGCCAGATCGCGCCCGCCAGCACGACGGTCAGCCCCGACAGCGCATAGGTGCCGACGAACGCGCTCATCCGTGCGACGCCGATGACGGGCAGCCACGCGACCGACAGCGGGTCCCAGGCATAGCCGGTGAAGAGCCGCGCGCGTAAGTATTCGGTCGCGATCCACGCGGCGCCGAAGATCAGGACATAGGCCGCATCCGGCCGCCGCCCGCGAAACCGCCACGCCACACCCGCCGCCGCCATCGGGAAGATCGCCAGATACAGTGCCAGCCCGACCGCGGCGAAATAGCCCAGCACGGGGGGCATCTTGTCCTGGAAGTCGAAGGCGTGCTGGAACCAGTTGTTGTTGATCGTGAAATGCCCGACCCCGAATGCCCATCCACGCCATAGCGCGCCGCGCATGGTGGACGCGTCATGGACAAGCGCCAGCAGGACGATCAACCCGGCCAGCAACAGCGGCCAAAGGTCGAGCGGGGCAAAGCCACAGGCGGCGACGGCACCGGCAAGCAGCGCGATAAGGGCGGGATAGCGGGTCACGGCGACAGGCTATGGCGCGTGCTCATGACAGGAGCAATGCGGATGACGCGATCCTCCCCGTGAGGGGCGCCCGAAGCATGGTCGGAAAGCGTGCGATGAGGTGTGCCAGATGATGAAGCCCCTTGGGGAGGAAAGGGTGGCAAAACGGCCCCCGTCACCCTAGCTTTCCTATATGACCCTTCGCCCCTTCCATCTCGCCTTCCCGGTCCATGATCTGGCGGCCGCTCGGCATTTCTACGGCCGGGTCCTCGGCTGTGCCGAAGGGCGGTCCAGCGATCATTGGATCGACTTCGACCTGTTCGGGCATCAGATCGTTGCCCATCTCGACCCGGCGGCCGAGCCGGTCACGGTCGAGAATGCGGTTGATGGCCATCAGGTGCCGGTGCCGCATTTCGGTGTCGTACTGACCATGGCCGACTGGGAGGCATTGGCCGCGCAGGTGGAGGCGGCGGGCATATCCTTTGGCATCGCGCCCTATGTCCGGTTCAAGGGGCAGCCGGGCGAGCAGGCGACGATGTTCTTCCGCGACCCCAGCGGCAATGCGCTGGAGTTCAAGGCCTTTGCCGACGACGCGATGCTCTTTGCCACGGAGATGACCGCATGAGCGCCCCGATTTCCCTCGATATCCCGCACAAGCTCGGCAAGGCGGCGGTGCGCGAACGCCTGGACGGTGGAGTCGGCAAGATCGGCCGGCTGATCCCCGGCGGCGCCACGGTCGAGCATCGCTGGGACGGCGACACGATGCACTTCACCGTCGGCGCGATGGGACAGTCGGTCGCGGCGCAGGCGACCGTGTTCGAGGACAAGGTCCATGCCGTGGTCCACCTGCCGGCGTTCCTGTCGCTCTTTTCCGGGCAGATCGAGGCGGTGATCCGCTCGGAGGCGCCGAAGCTTTTGAAGTAAAACGGTTCTTCATCCTCCTGCTGCTAAGGGAGGGGGCGCGAATTGCGCTGACGGAGGATGTCGCTGCTGGTGAGGTCGTGCCGGCCATTTGCCGTCCTGGCCTACGGCTCTTAGAACAATTCCGTAACACCGCAGGCGGCAAAAGGGAGCATCGATGGCGCTGCACACTTGGTGGCTCTTTGTCGGAGCCGTATTTCTTCTGTCGGGCACGCCGGGCCCCAACATGCTTCACATCATGACCCGCTCGGTCGATCTCGGGCTGAAGCGCAGCGTTGCGGCCATGGCGGGGTGCCTGTCCGCCGTGGTGCTCGTATTGGCCGCGTCCGCCGCCGGCCTGACGACGCTGCTCCTGGCACTCCCGGGAGCGTTCGAGGTGATCCGCTATGCGGGTGTCGCCTATCTGTTGTTCCTGGGCGTCAAGGCATGGCGGGCGGACAGTGCCCCGATCGATGTCAGCGAAGGCGTGATCATGCCGAGCATGTCGAGGACAGCCGTGTTCCGGGGCGGTTTTCTCATCGGTATCAGCAATCCCAAGCTGATCCTGTTCGCCGTGGCATTCCTGCCGCAATTCATCAATCCGGCCAGAGCGCAGGTGCTTCAGTTCGCGATCCTTGTCGGCACTTTCGCGGTCATCGAGGCCTTCTGGTACGCCATCTATGCGCTCGGCGGGCGTTCGCTGTCGCGTTACCTCAACAGGCCGGCGGTCAAGCGCGCGTTCAACCGCGTGACGGGCGCCATCTTCATGGGCTTTGGCCTGGCCCTGCTGCGGGTGAAACCGGCCTGATCGTTGTCGGACGGGAGCCGTCGCCGGCTCCCGTCCCGCAAGGTCATTTCGCCGCGCTGACCCGCCACACGACATTGCCGACATCGTCGGCGACCAGAAGCCCGCCCGCCTTGTCGACGATCACGCCGACCGGCCGGCCCTGCGCCTCGCCCTTGGCGTCGAGAAAGCCGCTGACCACGTCGATCGGCTTGGCACCAGGCACCGGGAAGCCATTGGCGCCGAACGGCACGAACGCGACCTTGTAGCCCGAGGCCGGCTTGCGGTTCCACGAACCATGTTCGCCGATGAACGCGCCGCGCGCATAACGGTCGCCCAGCTTGGCGCCCTGCGAGAAGGTCAGGCCCAGCGCGGCGACATGCGGGCCCAGCGCATAATCGGGGCGCTTCACATATTGCTGGAGTGCGGGGTTCGCGGGCTCGACCCGATCGTCGGGATAGCCGCCCCAATAATACCAGGGCCAGCCGAAGTGATCGCCCAACTCGATCTGGGTCAGATAATCGGGCGCCAGGTCCGAGCCGAGCATGTCACGCTCGTTCACCACCGTCCATAGCCGGTTGTTGATCGGGTTCAGCGCCATGCCGACCGGATTGCGCAGGCCGGCGGCATAGATGCGCCAATATTTGTCCTTCGGCCACACCTGCAGGATGGCGGCGCGATTCTTTTCGGCGGCCATCCCGTTTTCGGCGATATTGCTGGCCGAACCGACCGAGACATAGAGCGTCTTGCCATCCTCGGCGGCGATGACGTTGCGCGCCCAGTGATTGCCCGCCGGCGCCAGCGGCACGACCTTTTCGGGCTTGGCCGTCATCTGCGTCTCGCCCTCGCGATAGGGCACGCGGACCAGCGCATCGTTATCGGCGATGTACAGATAACCGTCGAACAGCACCATGCCGAAGGGCGAATTGAGCCCGGTCATGAAGGCGGTCTTCCTATCGGCCACGCCGTCGCCATTGGTGTCGCGCAGCAGCGTGATTCGGTTGGCCGAAGGCACCGCCGCCCCGGCGCGACCCAGGAAGAAGTTCATCACCCGCTGCGTGATCCCGGCGGCGGGACGTGGCGGCGAATTGGTCTCGGCGACCAGCACATCGCCATTGGGCAGTTGGTACAGCCAACGGGGATGATCGAGGCCGGTGGCAAAGGGCTGGATTGCCAGTCCGGCCGCCACCTGGGGCTTGGCCCCCTGGGCCCAGCCGACCGGCTTGGCGATGTTGACGGTCGGGATGACCTGTTCGCGCGGCGCGCTGATCATGGGCTGCTTGCCCGCGACCTGATCGACGCTCAGCCGCGCGGTATCGGGCCAGGCCAGCCAGGTGACGACGGCAATGCCGATCAGAATGATGATGCCGAGCAGGATCAGGACGTGTTTGCGCATGGTCCTGAGATACGCATGGCGGCGCGCGGGGGGAAGGGGTTGCGCACGAGGACCTGACCGTCATCGTGCGCGAAAAGGGTTGGCCGCCGGTGTTTAGGGAGCGCACCGGCGGCCGTCGAAGGCGCGAAGGTCAGGGAGTTATTTCGCGCCCTCGAACTTGGGAGCTTCAGCTTCGGTGTTCTTGTGCGGCTCGGTCATGGCCATGCGATCCACGTCCTTGTGGGTCTCACGGTCCTCCTCGCTCTTGTCGAGCGTGGCGAGCGCATCGCGGACGCCTTGCGCATAGGCCGGATCGACCTTGGCGAAATGGCCGAGCTGGCGCTCGATGATGAAGTCGGGGATGCCGTGCATCGCCGCCGCCAGATTGTGATACAGACGGCCCTTCTGCTCGTCCGAGAACATGGTCCACAGCGCGCGCGGCTGGACGAAGTCATCGTCGCCGACCGGCTGTTCCCAACGCTTGGCGATGCCTTCGACTTCCATCGGCGGCTCGTTGTAGCTCGGGTCCTGCGCCGGACCGTCGAAGCTGTTGGGCTCGTAATAGGCGTCTGGATTGCCATTGTCCGCGAAGAAGCGGAGCAGGCCATCCTTGTGATAATGTGCGACCGGCGCCTTGGGCTGGTTGACCGGCAACGCCTCGTAATGCGCGCCCAGGCGATAGCGATGGGCATCCGCATAGGAGAAGATCCGGCCCTGGAGCATCTTGTCAGGTGAGAAGCCGATACCCTTCACCACGTTCGACGGCGAAAAGGCGGCCTGCTCGACCTGCGCGAAATAGTTTTCCGGGTTCTTGTTCAGCTCGATCTCACCGACCTCGATCAGCGGAAACTCGCTATGCGGCCACACCTTGGTCAGGTCGAACGGGTTGTAGCTGGTGTGCTTGGCCTGTTCCTGGGTCATCACCTGGACGTACATCGTCCATTTCGGGAAGCGGCCCTCATGGATCGCGCCGTACAGCTCCTCCTGATAGGATTCGCGGCTCTTGCCGATGACTTCGGCAGCTTCCTCATTGGTGTAGTGCTTGTGGCCCTGCTGGGTCTTGAAGTGAAACTTGCACCAGTAACGCTCACCCGCATCGTTCCAGAACGAGAAGGTGTGGCTGCCATAGCCGTTCATATATTGCGGGCCGACGGGCAGGCCGCGGTCGGAGAACAGGATGGTGACCTGATGCACCGACTCCGGGCTCAACGACCAGAAATCCCACATCGCGGTCGGCGAACGCAGATTGGTGCGCGGATGGCGCTTCTGGGTACGAATGAAGTCCGGAAACTTATACGGGTCCCGCACGAAGAAGATCGGCGTATTGTTGCCGACCAGATCCCAGTTGCCGTCCTCGGTATAGAATTTGAACGAGAAGCCGCGCACGTCGCGCTCGGCATCGGCCGCGCCCTGCTCGCCCGCGACGGTCGAGAAGCGGAGCAGCAGATCGGTCTTCTTGCCGACCTCGTTGAACAACTTGGCGTTGGTGTATTGGGTCACCTCGGTCGAGGTGACGGTCAACGTGCCGAACGCGCCCCAGCCCTTGGCATGGACGACACGCTCGGGGATACGCTCGCGATTCTGGTGGGCCAGCTTCTCGATGAGCTGGTAATCCTGGAGCAGCAGCGGCCCGCGCGGACCGATGGTGATCGAATTCTGGTTGTCACCGACCGGTGCGCCGGCCGTCGTCGTCAGACGATTCTTGATATCTGCCATCGGAACTCTCCCTTGCAGCATTCTGGCCTGTTGAACGGACCATAGGGGAGAGGGTTCGATCGCGATAACGTATTAAAATGCGGTCTGTGATCGATTGAGTGATTTTCGGGGTGGGTGGCTTCGGGGGGCCGGACGAAGGGTAAAGCATGGCCTTCGACGTCGCTCAGGCGAAACGGAGCGAGGGGGAAGGGCAAGCATGCCAACCTCCGTTCGGCCCGAGCGCAGTCGAAGGCTGAGGGCCCTATTCTTCCGCCGTCGCCACCGCCGGATGCAGACGCAGACGATGGATGCGTCGCTCGTCCGCCTTGGTCACCTCGATCCGCCAGCCGCTGGGATGGTCGATGCAGGTCCCGACCGGCGGCACCTGTCCCGCCAGCACGGCGGTGAGACCGCCCAGCGTGTCGACATCATCCTCGGCCTCTTCCAGCGCGGGGTCGACCGCGCGGCCGACTTCTTCCAGCCCGACACGCGCATCGGCGTCCCAGGCACCGCCGTCGAGCGGGACGAGCATCGCCTGCGGCGCCTCGTCATGCTCATCCTCGATTTCGCCGACGATCTCCTCGATCAGATCCTCGATGGTGACGAGGCCCTCGGTGCCGGAGTATTCGTCGAGCACCACCGCCAGATGCACCCGCTTCTGGCGCATGTCGGCGAGCAGATCGAGCGCGCCGCGCGACATCGGCACATAGAGCGGATCGCGGATCAACCCGACGATGGTCGCAGGATGCTCCGCGCCGGTGGCCAGGATGTTGAACACGTCCTTGATATGGACCATGCCGATGATCGAATCGAGCGTCTCTCGATAGACGGGCAGGCGGCTATGCCCGGCTTCCGCGAAAATCTGGACGAGATGGTCGAAGGTGGTCCGCTCTTCCACCGCGATGATGTCGGCGCGGGGGACACCCACATCCCCGGCATCACGCTCGCCGAAATGGAGGAGATTGCGGACCATCTGCCGCTCGAGCGGGGTCAGATCGCCCTTGGCATCGGGGCCGGGATCGCCCTCATGCCGATCGATCGCCTCTTCGAGCTGATCGCGCAGCGATTCTTCCTGATCCTCCCCGAAGATCAGGCTTTTCAGCCCGCGCCATATACCATTTTCGTTGGAGTCACCGTTGCCGGTGCTGCTACTGGGGCCGTCGGCCATCGGGGGGTGTCAGTCCTCGCGCACTAGATAAGGGTCGGCGATGCCAAGGCTGGCCAGCGCGTCGCGTTCGATCGCTTCCATCGCTTCGGCCTCGTCATCCTGCATATGATCATAGCCTAGCAGATGCAGCACGCCATGCACCAGAAGATGAGTCGCATGCGTTTCGGGCGAAATTCCACGGTCGGCCGCTTCCGCGATACAGACGCCATGGGCCAATACGATATCGCCCAGCAGCACCTCGCCATCGTCCGAATTCTGCGTCACCGTTTCGATCAGATCGGGCTGCACCATCGGGAAGGAGAGGACGTTGGTCGGCTTGTCCTTCTGCCGATACTGGCGGTTGAGCGCATGCACCTCGTCATCGCTGGTCAGCCGGACCGAGATTTCGATCGACGCGGGCGTGGTCAGCAAGGGGCCATGCGGCGTGCGTTCGATCGCGGCGCGCGCGGCGCGGGTGGCGATCGCCTCCCAGCTATCCTCGTCGCCGGACCAAGGCTCTTCGTGGATCAGCGCAATCTCGATCATCGGAGCCTTTCAGGGTTGGCTGGGCGGACGAGTGTGAAATCGCCGCCCCCTATCAACAGTTCCGGCGTTACGCCATCGAAAGGACCAATCAGGCGTTGGGCCCTTCATAGGCATCAACGATCCGGCCGACGATCGGGTGGCGGACGACGTCGGCGGCGGTGAAGCGGCTCATCGCGATGCCCTCCACGCCTTCCAGGCGACGGACCGCATCGGCGAGGCCGGAGGCCGCGACGCCGCCGGGCAAGTCGACCTGATTGGGATCGCCGCAGATCACCATCCGGCTGTTCTGGCCGAAGCGGGTCAGGAACATCTTCATCTGCGCGGGCGTGGTGTTCTGGGCTTCGTCGAGGATGACGAAGGCGTCGGCCAGCGTCCTGCCGCGCATGAAGGCGATCGGCGCGATCTCGATCTCGCCGCTGGCGATCCGACGCTCGACCTGCTCGGCGGGCAGGCAGTCATAGAGCGCGTCGTAGAGCGGGCGGAGATAGGGATCGACCTTCTCCTTCATGTCGCCGGGCAGGAAGCCCAGCCGCTCGCCCGCCTCGACCGCCGGGCGCGACAGGATCAGCCGCTGGACCGATCCGGTGATGAGTTGCGCCACCGCCTGCGCCACCGCGACATAGGTCTTGCCGGTACCCGCCGGGCCGAGCGCGAAGATCATGTCGTTCGACACGAGCTGCTTCATATAATGCGCCTGGGCGGGGGTGCGCGGCACGATCGTCTTTTTGCGCGTCCGGATCATGATCGGCGGCGCGGAGGTGCGTTCAGCGCTGAGGATGCCGTCGAGCGTCGGCTCGGAGGCCATCGCGATCGCGGCGTCGACCAGACCGGTATCGACCTCCTCGCCGCGCTGGATACGGGCATAGAGATCATTCAGCACGTCGCGCGCCAGCGCCACCTGCTCGGCGGTTCCCTCCAGCCCCACCCGGTTGCCGCGTGCGGTGATGTAGACGCCCAATCGATTTTCCAACGCGACCAGATTGCGGTCATATTGGCCGAACAGCTGCGCCAGCACTTGCGGTTTGTCGAAGCTGATTTCCGCCCGGCTACGTTCACCGGCCTGGGCGGGGAGGGGCTTGCGGCTCATGCGGTCCTTTCACCGTCTGTGTTTCGGCCAAGATGGGATGGCCCGGCACGGAACGCCAGCGAAATTGCGTGACATAGGTGTGACGGGGACAAGGTTTTTGCGCGCGGAGACGCGGAGGCGCGGAGATGGCGTATCCGGCGGCGCGTTTGGCTTTTCCGCCTCGGGCCAACCCAATGGCTTCCGATCGTGACGATAGGGCGTGGGCTTCGACTTCGCTCAGCCTGAACGGGGGGGGGGGCGTTACGCCGCTTCGCGCACCTTCGCCTGCCCGGTCAGCGAATTGGGGCCTGCTGCGACCAGTTCCACCTCGATCAGGTCGCCAATTTGATGGTCGCCGATCAGGTGGACCGACTGGAGCCAGGGCGACTTGCCGAGCATCTGGCCGGGCAGCTTGCCGCGCCGCTCGATCAGGACGGTGCAGGTGCGGCCGACGCTGGCGGCGTTGAACGCATGCTGGTCGCGGTTGAGCGCGGCTTGCAAACGCTGGAGCCGGTCGTCCATCACCTCGGCCGGAAGCTGATCCGCCATGGTGGCCGCAGGCGTGCCGGGGCGGGGGGAGTATTTGAAGCTGAACGCCTGGGCATGGCCCATCGCATCGACCAGGCTCAGCGTGTCGGCGAACTCCTCCTCGGTTTCGCCGGGGAAGCCGACGATGAAGTCGCCCGACAGCGCGATATCGGGGCGCGCCGCGCGGACGCGGTCGATCACGCGCATATAGCTGTCGCGCGTATGCTGGCGGTTCATCGCCTTCAGGATGCGGTCGCTGCCCGACTGGACGGGCAGATGGAGGAACGGCATCAGGCTTTCGACATCGCGGTGCGCGTCGATCAGACCTTGCGTCATGTCGTTGGGATGGCTGGTCGTATAGCGGATGCGGTGAAGGCCCGAAATCCGGTCCAGCTCGCGGATTAGGCCGTGCAGGCCGCGATCGTCGGCATCGTTCCACGCATTGACGTTCTGGCCCAGCAGCGTGATCTCGCGTGCGCCCGCATCCACCAGCGCCTTGGCCTCGTCGACGATCGCCGAGAAGGAGCGGCTGACCTCCGCCCCGCGCGTATAGGGCACCACGCAATAGGTGCAGAATTTGTCGCATCCCTCCTGCACGGTCAGGAAGGCCGAGGGGCCGACCTTGCGGCGGCCGGGCAGATGGGCGAATTTCGACTCGACCGGCATGTCCGTGTCGAGCGCGGCCTCGCCTGCTACCGCCTTGGCGACCAGCTCGGGCAGATTGTGATAGGCTTGCGGGCCCACCACCACATCGACCTTGGCGCGGCGGACGATCTCCGCGCCTTCGGCCTGGGCGACGCAGCCGGCGACCGCGATCATGGGCTTGCGACCCTGCTCGCCGGCGTCCTTGCGCAGGCGGCCAATATCCGAATAGACCTTCTCGGTCGCCTTTTCGCGAATGTGGCAGGTGTTGAGCACCACCAGATCGGCGGCGCTGGCGTCGTCGGTCGCGGACAGGCCTTGCGCGGCCATCAACTCGGCCATGCGCTCGCCGTCATAGACGTTCATCTGACAGCCGAAGGACTTGACGTGAAAGGTCTTGGGAGATGCGGGCATCCGCGCCCCTTATCGCAAATCCCGAGTGGTCGCCAGACTTGGCTCTTCGCCCAGCAAATGGAGTCTATCCGCCTGC
This sequence comes from Sphingomonas paucimobilis NBRC 13935, assembly GCF_000739895.2. Classification (GTDB taxonomy): domain Bacteria; phylum Pseudomonadota; class Alphaproteobacteria; order Sphingomonadales; family Sphingomonadaceae; genus Sphingomonas; species Sphingomonas paucimobilis. The sequence continues at coordinate 27,521 of NZ_BBJS01000058.1, read as the reverse complement.
GATCCGGCGACGTGCTTCGGCCGCCAGCGCCTTGCGATCGGGGTAATCGGCCGGGTCGAAGGGCTCCAGATAATGGAGCGTCACGGTGAACCGTCCGGCCCGGCGCAGCACGCGCTTGGCATGGGCGTCACCCGGATCTGTGCCCAGCCAGGCGAGGTCACTCGCCGCCGCGCCATAGTCGATCCGCACCGGCTGGACTTGGATGCCCGCTATCGGCGGCACCAGTGCGGCGAACAGCGCGGGCTTGAAGGGCAGGAGGGTGAGGTCGTCGCCCGTCGTCCCCTCCGGAAAGACCGCCAGCGGCTGTCCATCCGCCAGCGCGCCGCGGATCGCCACCACCTGATCGGCAACGCCCAGCCGATCGGCGCGCTCGACGAACAAGGTCCGGTTTAGCCCGGCCAGCCAGCCGATCAACGGCAGGCCGGCAACCTCGGCCTTGGCGACGAAACGGGCGTTCGCCGTTCCCGCCAGCAGGAGAATGTCGAACCAGCTCAGGTGGTTGGCGGCGATCATCACGTTGCGGCGCACGGGCGTGCCGATCACGCGGATATCCGCACCCAGGATCACCGCCACCCGGCGCAGGAAGCGGGGCGGCCAGGGCGAGGCACGGCCCAGCCCTCGCCATATCCCGTGCAGGATCAAGGCGATCAGCAATGCCCCGACGATATGACAAAGGCGACCCGCTGCGCGCAGGCCGCCCTTATGATCGGCGTCGACAGGGGCCGCGACGGCGCTCACCCCTTGCGGTCGAGGCTGACGCCGTAGAGTTCCATGCGGTGATCGACCAGGCGGAATCCCAGCTTCTCGGCGATCGCCTTTTGGAGCTGTTCCAGTTCGGGGTCGACGAACTCGATCACTCGGCCGGTCTCGACATCGATCAGATGGTCGTGATGCGCCTCGGGCGAGGGTTCGTAGCGTGCGCGCCCATCGCCGAAATCATGGCGGTCGAGGATGCCCGCTTCCTCGAATAGGCGGACCGTGCGGTAGACGGTCGCGATCGAGATGCCCGGATCGATCTTGGCAGCGCGCTCATAGACCTTTTCCACGTCCGGATGGTCCTCCGCCTCCGACAGGACGCGGGCGATCACGCGGCGCTGTTCGGTGATGCGCAGTCCCTTTTGTGCGCACAGCGCTTCGAGATCGATTTTGCGGGCCATGATATTCAAACTCCTCGGGCTGCCCCCTCTCTACGCGCAAAGGCTTGTTGCGAAAAGAGGATAGCGACTCGCAATAACCCGGAAACAGTGATCGGATCAGGCGATAGCGCGGCGATAGGTGTGCGCGTCATACTGACGCTCATCGGCGCCGCGATAATAATTGCGCCGTTCGCCGCACTTGGTGAAGCCGTGGCGGGTGTAGAAGAGGATGGCGGGATTGTTCGATCGCACCTCCAGATGCAGGGTGACCACCCCGGTGGCGGCGCAGTCGCGCACCACCTGTTCGATTAACGCGCTGCCGATGCGGCTGCGTCGATGCTCGGGCGCGACGCCCAGCAACAGCAGCTCGGCCTCATCCATCACCGAGCGGACCAGCGCGAAGCCGGCGGCCTCGTCCCCCATCTCCGCCAGCAACAGGTGAATGCCGGGCAGCGCCATCACGCCCAGCAATTGGGCGCGCGTCCAGGCCTCTCCCCATTGCGGGTCGAAGGCGGCGGCCATCACCGCCTCCACCGCCCCGGCATCGCGGGCGTCGCCGGGGCGCAACGAAAGGCTGAGGCTCGCCATCAGGCGGCGGTCGCCTCGGGCGGGGTGATGCCGCCGGGCAGCTTGGCGTCGGGCGCGCGCCCATAGACCGGGCGCGGGGCCATATCGGTCAGCGCCGGGGGCAGGCGCCAGGCCTCGGCCGCATTGGGCAGGGCTTCGACCACCGGCAAGTCGGGAGCGATCGCGCTCAGCCAGCGAACGCCATTGCCTACCGCCACACGGCCTTCGAGCGTCGCCAGTGCGGCCTCGGGCTTCATCGAGGCAAAGGCGCTGAGCGGCGTCAGGTCGCGGGCAAAGGCCTGGACGAAGACCTCGCCATGCCCGCCCTCCAGCACGACCGACACGGCATCGACGTCGCGCGTGGCGAAGGCGGCGGCGGCGACCAGCGCCAGCGAGCTATAGCCCGAGGCTCCGATCCCCCATCCGAACGCCAACCCGCGCGCGGCCGCGATGCCGACACGAATGCCGGTGAAGCTCCCGGGGCCGCAATCGACCAGGATACGCTCCGCTCGGCCGCCGTCTGGCAGGTCGGCGATCATCGGCACCAGCTTTTCGGCATGGCCGCGCCCGACCACGTCATGGGCACGCGCGATCACCCGATCGCCGTCGAGAAGGGCGACCGAACAGGCGGCGGTGGCGGTGTCGATGACCAGTGTGCGCAAGTTCGGCTCAGACGATCCGGTTGGCCTGTTCGAACGCCAGGCGCGGATTGCGCGGGTGCAGCGTGCTCCGATCGCCATAGCCGAGGGTCGCGATGAAGTTGGATCGCACGCCCGGCTGATCGGCGAAGAACGCCTTGTCCACCGCACCCTGGTCGAAGCCTGACATGGCCCCCGTGTCGAGGCCCAGCGCCCGCGCCGCGAGGATCAGATAGGCCCCCTGAAGCGAGCTGTTGCGGAACGCCGAGGCTTCGCGCAGCTCGGTATTGCCGTCGAACCAGCTCTTGGCATCGACATGCGGGAAGAGCTGCGGCAGGTTTTCGTGGAAATTGACGTCCATGCCGATGACGACGGCGGCGGGCGCGGCGCGGATCTTCTCCGCATTGCTGCCCGTCGCGCAATCAGCGAGCTTGTCCTTGGCGTCCTGGCTCAAACACCAGACGAGCCGCGCTGGCATCTGGTTGGTCGAGGTCGGACCCATCTTCATCAGGTCCCACAGCACGTGGATCTCGTCCTCGCCGACAGGCGTGTCGAGATAATGGTTGAAGGTGCGGCCCTCGCGGAACAGCCGATCGAGGCTGGCGTGGTCGATCGGGTTCATCAAACGGCCCTGACTTCGGTCACTTCGGGGACATAATGGCGCAGCAACTGCTCGATGCCGTTCTTCAGCGTCGCGGTCGAGGAGGGGCAGCCGGCACAGGCGCCCTGCATTTTCAGATAGACCTTGCCCTTGTCGAAGCCACGATAAACGATGTCGCCGCCGTCATTGGCGACGGCGGGGCGCACCCGCGTGTCGATCAACTCGCGGATCTGTGCGACGATGTCGGCATCCTCGGGATTGTCGGCGAAGGTTTCTTCCTCGGCCGGAACCGCGAAATCGGCCGCACCCTGCTTGAACAGCGGCATCTGCGCCGAGAAGTGATCGAGCAGGATGCCCAGCACATCGGGCTTCACATCCGACCAGTCGACACCCGGCGCGATCGTGACCGACACGAAGTCGCGGCCGAAGAACACGCCCGTCACATCGCCCAGATTGAAGATCGCCTCGGCCAGCGGGCTGGCGGCGGCTTCCTCGGGCGAGGCGAAGTCGCGGGTGCCGCTGTCCATGACCTTGCGGCCGGGCAGGAATTTCAGCGTCGCCGGGTTGGGCGTCGGTTCGGTCTCGATCAGCATGGGTCCCATGTGGCGCGGGCGGCGGCAGGGATCAAGCGCGGGAGGAGAAAGGTTGCGTTTCGCGGGGACAAGCCATGATGCGGATGGCGGTCAAAAGGCCGACCACCCGCCATCATTGGCCGCGCGCCGCCGGACGTCGTGGACCGGGCTCGCGGATGCGGTGCGCGATGCCATGACGGACGTCGGGGCCGATGTCGGGGCGGTCAACCGGAAGCGCGACACGGCGTCGTTCAGTTGCTCGGCTTCCTGCGCCAGGTTGCGCGCGGCGGCGGTCGCCTGTTCGACCATCGCGGCATTTTGCTGAGTGACGCCGTCCATCTCCAACAGGGCGGTGTTGATATGGCCCATGCCATTGGCCTGGCGCGCGGTATCATCGGCAATTCCGGTCATCAGGGCGCCGATCTGCGCCATGCCCTGGTTGATCCGGTCGAGCGCGTCCCCGGTTTCGCCGACCAGTGCCACCCCGGCACGGACCTGATCGGAACTGGCGAGAATCCGCGCCTTGACGTTGTGCGCCGCCTCGGCCGACCGCTGGGCGAGCGCGCGGACCTCGGAGGCGACGACGGCAAAGCCCTTGCCTGCATCGCCCGCGCGCGCCGCTTCCACCCCGGCATTGAGGGCCAGGAGATTGGTCTGGAACGCGATCCCGTCGATCACGCCGATGATCTCGGCGATTTCGGTCGAGGCCTGCTCGATCCCGCCCATCGCCGTGCGGGCGCGGTCGACCACTGCACCGCCGTCGCGCGCATCGTTCCGGGTCCGTTCGACCGCGCGCGCCGCCTCCGCCGTGCCGCTGGCGGCATCGCAGACGGTAGCGGTGATCTCCTCGACCGCCGCCGCGGTTTCCTCCAGGCTGGCCGCCTGTTGTTCGGTCCGCTGCGACAGGTCGTCTGAGGCCTGGCGGATGTCCATCGATCCGGCGCGAATGCCGCCCGCCGCGTCCGCGACCAGAGCCAACGCTGCCTCCAGCGCCTCCATCGCGCCGTTGAAATCGGCCTTCAACCGGGCAAAGGGCTCGTCGAGCGGTGCGTCGATTCGCGCGGTCAGGTTGCCCTGTGCCAGCGAGGAGAGGCCCCGGCCGATGCTGTCGACGATCAGCGTCGTCTGCGCCGCCTTGGCCTGTTCCGCCTGTGCCAACTGATCGCGGAACGCGGCCATGGAGCGGGCCATCTCGCCCACTTCGTCGTCGCGTGCGCCGTGCGGGATGACGGCATCGGTCTGTCCCTCGGCCAGCGATCCCATCGCGGCGCGCAATTCGTGGAGCGGGCGCACGACCGTGCGCAACGCCATGAAGAGCCCAGTGGCCAGCCCGGTGATGGCGAGCAGCACGGTCGCGCCGATCAGGATCCAACGGCCCCGTTCGGCAATATCCTCGGCGCGCGCATGGAGCGTCGCGACCTCGCCGTTCAGGCTGTCGATCTTGGCGTCGGCGATCTTGGAGGCGAGCCGTTCGGCCGGCCGCACCCGCTGGCGGAAATGCGCCATGGCGCCGGCGCGATCGCCGGCATTGGCCAGCCGCCCGACGATCGCCAGTTCCTCGCGCACCTGGGCCTGCGAGTTGAGATAGTCGGGCGTCGCAACATGGCCGGTATAATCCTCGGCCAGGGCCGTGAGTTCGTCGCCAAAGATCTTCAGTCGTTTGTGGAACTTGTTCAGGATCACCTGGCGTTCGTCGGGATCGTCCTCGGTCGACAGGTTGAGCGCGTCGCGTTGCAGCGAACGGCTGACCGAGCGTAATTCGGCGAGCTGGAACATCGCCGTTTCGGCATCGGTGGCGGTCGCATTGGCGCCGGCGACCCGGGTCTCGATCCGCAGGGTGACGGCCGACAAAATGCCCAACAGAACCATCGAGATGAGCACAGGCGCGATCAGGCGCGCAGCGACACTCTTCAGGAACATGACAAATCCATGACAGAAAACCCGAGGCAATAGAATGATTTGGGCCTTTGTCCCTGTCGGGTTGCCGGAAAGTTAACGCGCCGCTGGCAGCGAACCGTTCGATAAAAATTTAATCTGGGTCAATATTCCAGGGTCTTGATGTCACGCCTGAATTTCAGGCCCGCGTCGACGACGAAGAATATGAAGAATCGCCCGCGCCAGCCAGGATCCCGGCCCGCGCAAGGGACGGGCGAAGCGGATGCGAAGGACGAGTCGCGGGCCATTCGCCTCGTTCCAGGCTTCATGCGCAAAGCTGTCGTCGAACATCAGTGTCTCACCTTCCGCCCAGCGGACGATCCGGTCATGGATGCGCATCCGGACATCACCACAACGCGGCACGCGAAGCCCGAGGTCGCAGGTGATCAGCGCCTTGGTCGGTCCGCGCCGCATCGGGCGATGGGTCGCGGCGGGCAGGATCACAAAGGCCGCCGACTCAAGTCCCGGAATCTGATGCAGCAAGGCCATGGTCTCGGGGCAGCGGGGCAGCGCATCCGCTACACCCGAGCCCTGATGCCAGAGGGGTGTCTCGCCATCGTCCGCCACGATCGCCAGCGCTTCGTCGTGGACGCTTCCCCAGTGACGGCGCAGCGTCGCGGTCCAGTCGAATGCGCGCACGTCGAGCACCGGTCCGGTCGAAACCAACGAAAAGGAGCCGATCAGCCGATCGGCCAGCCGCTGCGCGCCATGGCGAAGGCCTATCGCAGCGGCGGGGCGTGTATCATGCGATTCGCGGCGGGGCGCGGGAACCAGCGACAAATCGGGGCGGGGGGAGGCGGTGTTCGAGGCGGCCCCCAGGGGCTCGCCCGATTTGTGCCATATTGTGCCCGGCGCAGGACGCTGGACACCGGCATTCATCGACTTGGTCATAACGCTCCGCACATCCCCGGTCTGGCCCTTCGCGTCCGGGGCTTTTCGCCCCTGGGCCGCAACGCCAGCATCATTCGGACTAAGCGCATTGTGGGTCGAAATCATGGCGTCCGACCGGCTTCGCGCGGGCCGACCATGGCGATTGTGGGGCGGCTGGCGATCCGCCGCCGGCCGCGATAAGAGGGGGAATGGCGTTTCCGTCCCGCGCGATGCGCGCTCTTGCCCTGCCGGTCCTTCTCGGGCTGGCGCTTCCGGTCATCGGTCAGGCTCCCCGGCCGGCCCCGACCGACAATCGCTCCGTTCCGCAGGGGATGCCGGTCCCCGCGACCGTGGCCACCGCGCCGCAAGGCGAGGCGACGCGTGATCCGCTGGCGCCGCTGCCGCCCATCCCAGGCGTCGACCAGTCGGCCTGGCTCTACAAGGATTCGGACCTTCCCCAGGACAAGGCGTGGAAGTTTGGCACCCTGCCCAACGGCCTGCGCTATGCGGTGCGGCGTAATGGCGTGCCGCCGGGGCAGGTGGCGGTGCGGGTGCGGATCGATGCCGGTTCACTAAACGAGCGCGATTCGGAGCGCGGCTTCGCCCATCTGATCGAGCATCTGTCGTTTCGCGGGTCGCAATATGTCCCCGATGGCGAGGCGAAGCGGATCTGGCAGCGGCTAGGCGCGACCTTCGGGTCGGACTCCAACGCCTCGACCACGCCGACCCAGACCGTCTATCAGCTCGATCTCCCCGGCGCGACCGAGGGCGGGCTGGACGATAGCCTGAAGATCCTGGCCGGCATGATGGCCGCGCCGTCGCTGACCACGCAGGCGCTGAATGCCGAACGCCCGGTGGTGCTGGCCGAACGTCGCGAACAGCCGGGTCCCCAGGTGCGCTATTCGGACAAGGTGCGGGAGACCTTCTTCGCCGGCCAACCACTCGCCGAACGCTCGCCGATCGGCCAGCTCGCCACGCTGGAGGCCGCGACGCCCGAGAGCGTGCGCGCCTTTCACGATCGCTGGTACCGTCCCGAACGCGCGGTGGTGATCATCTCGGGGGATCTCGACCCGCTGCTGCTCGCCAAGCTGGTCGCCAAGAATTTCGGCGACTGGAAGGGCGTCGGCACCAGTCCGCCCGATCCCGATTTCGGCACGCCCAAGGCCGATGCGCCGGCCGTCGGCGCGCTGGTCGAGCCGTCCATGCCGCCGATGGTCGCGATGGCGGTGCTGCGACCGTGGAAATATCAGAGCGACACCGCGATCTTCAATCAGAAGCGCATGGTCGACATGGTCGCCGCACGGCTGATCAGCCGGCGATTGGAGAATCGCGCGCGCGCCGGGGGCAGTTTCCTCCAGGCCGCCGTGTCGCTCGACGACGTCTCGCGCTCGGCGAACATGACGACGGTCAATGTCATGCCGATCGGTGACAATTGGGAAGCCGCGTTGAAGGACGTACGCGCGGTCATCGCCGACGCGATGGCCACCCCGCCGACCCAAGCCGAGATCGACCGCGAACTCGCCGATTATGACGCGATCATGCGCACCCAGGTCGAAACCGCGCGCGTCGAAGCCGGCGCCAAACAGGCCGACGACATGGTCGGCGCGCTCGACATTCGCGAGACGGTGACCGCGCCCGACACCAGCTATGAGATCCTGAAACAGGCGGTGGCGGCGAAGATGTTCACGCCGGAGACGGTGCTGGCCTCGACCCGCAAGATTTTCCAGGGCACCGCGACCCGCGCGCTGGTCAACACCCGTACGCCGCAGCCCGATGCGGTGGCGCAGCTGACCGCCGCACTGAAGGCCGATGTCCGTCCGCTGGCCGAGCAGCGTCGGCGGCAGGGCAATATCAGCTTTGCGCAACTGCCCAAGCTGGGTGCCCCCGGCAAGGTCGTCAGCCGCGAGCGCTTCCCCGAACTGGGGGTGGAGAAGGCCGTGTTCGCCAATGGCGCACGCCTGCTCCTGCTCGCCAATGACGGTGAGACGGGCCGCGTCTACTTACGCGTGCGGTTCGGGCGGGGCTATGACGCCTTGCCCGCCAATCGCGAAAGCCCGGCTTGGGCCGCCGACATGGCGCTGGTCGCGGGCGGTATCGGCAAGTTCGACCAGGGTGATCTCGACCGGCTGACTGCCGGGCGGCGCATGGGCATGGACTTCGACATCGACGACGATGCCTTCGCCTTCAACGCGCTCAGCTCGCCCGATGATTATGCCGACAATCTCAAGCTGATCGCCGCCAAGCTGATTGCGCCGCGCTGGGACGCCGCACCGATCAACCGGGCCAAGGCGGCGATGCTGGCGGGCTATGAGGGTTTCGATTCCTCGCCCGATGGCGTGCTGGGCCGCGATCTGGAGCGGTTGCTGCGCGACGGCGATCCCCGCTGGGGCACGCCGCCGCGCGCGGTGGTCGAGGCGACGACGCCCGAATCGTTCAAGGCGCTCTGGGCCCCGCTGCTCGCCTCCGGGCCGATCGAGGTCTCGATCTTCGGCGATGTGAAGGCCGATGACGCGATCAAGGCGGTCGCCGCCAGCCTGGGCGCGATCCCGGCGCGGAAAGGGGATACCGGTCCGGTGCCGCCGATCCGCTTCCCCGCCCATGTCGCGACCCCGGTGGTGCGCACCCATGGCGGCCCGGCGGACCAGGCCTCGGCCGTGATCGCCTGGCCGACCGGCGGCGGCTCGGCCGACGATCGTATCCGCAACCGGCTGGACGTGCTGGCGCAGGTCTTTTCCGATCGGCTGTTCGACCGGCTGCGCTCCGAAGCAGGGGCGAGCTATAGCCCGCAGGTCGCCAGCCAATGGCCGATCGGTCTGCCCAGCGGCGGCCGGATGATCGCGATCGGCAATGTCGCGCCCGACAAGGTCGACCTGTTCTTCGCGACCGCCCGTGCGATCGCCGCCGACCTCGCTGCCAAGCCGATCGATATTGACGAGCTGCAACGCATCAAGCGGCCCATGGCGCAGCGGCTGCTGCGCATGTCGTCGGGCAACCAGTTCTGGATGCAGCGACTGGGCGGCGCGGCCTATGATCCGCAGCGGATCGAGGCGACGAAGCGGCTGGCCGAGGATTTCGTCTCGATCGGTCCGGCCGATATCCAGGCCGTGGCGCAACGTTTCCTGCGACCCGACACCGACTGGACGTTGAAGGTCGTGCCTAGGGCGAAATAAATTCCTCCCCTGCAAGGGGAGGGGGACCAGCGAAGCTGGTGGAGGGGTGCCGCTATCGAGAGGGTGACACCCCTCCGTCGCGCTCCGCGCGCCATCTCCCCTTAAAGGGGAGGAACAAGGTGGGCGACGAGACGTTTCACACGCCTTTTGCCTTTGCGCGGTGCAAAATCTGCGCTGCCCTTTCGCTTTGCGCGCTTTTCGGCTATGGCGCGCGCCGACATACCCTCCGAACAAGAGAAACCTGCATGAGCCTCCGCAACGTGGCGATCATCGCGCACGTCGACCATGGCAAGACGACCCTGGTCGATCAGCTGTTCCGCCAGTCGGGCACCTTCCGTGACAACCAGCGCGTCGAAGAGCGCGCGATGGACTCCAACGACCTGGAAAAGGAGCGCGGGATCACGATTCTCGCCAAGCCGACCTCGGTCGACTGGACTCCCCCGGGCAGCGACGAGTCGATCCGCATCAACATCGTCGACACCCCCGGCCACGCCGACTTCGGCGGCGAGGTGGAGCGCATCCTGTCGATGGTCGACGGCGTCGTCCTGCTGGTCGACTCGTCGGAAGGCGCGATGCCGCAGACGAAGTTCGTGACCGGCAAGGCGCTGGCGCTGGGCCTGAAGCCCATCGTCGTCGTCAACAAGGTCGACCGTGCCGACGCGCGTATCCAGGAAGTGCTGGACGAAGTGTTCGACCTGTTCGTCTCGCTCGACGCGAATGACGAGCAGCTCGACTTCCCCGTCCTCTATGCCTCGGGTCGCAACGGCTATGCCTCGACCGACATGGACGCGCGCGAAGGCACGCTGATCCCGATGTTCGAGACGATCGTGAACCATGTGCCCGCCCCCAAGGTCGAGGTCGAGGACGTGCCCTTCACCTTCCTGGTGACGCTGCTCGACCGCGACAACTTCCTCGGTCGTATTCTGACCGGCCGCGTCAATTCGGGCACGGTCAAGCTGAACCAGGCGATCCACGCGCTCGACGCCGATGGCAATGTCATCGAAACCGGCCGCGCGTCGAAGATCCTGTCGTTCCGTGGTCTGGACCGCGTGCCGGTCGAGGAAGCCAAGGCGGGCGACATCATCTCGCTGGCGGGTCTGGCGGTCGCGACCGTCGCGAACACCATCGCCGACACCTCGGTCAGCGAGCCGCTGAAGGCGCAGCCGATCGATCCGCCGACGCTGTCGATGCGTTTCGCGGTGAACGACTCGCCGATGGCGGGCCGTGAGGGCACCAAGGTCACCAGCCGCATGATCCGCGACCGCCTGATGCGCGAAGCGGAGTCGAACGTTGCGGTGAAGGTCACCGAGAGCGACGATCGCGACAGCTTCGAGGTTGCCGGTCGCGGCGAACTCCAGCTGGGCGTTCTGATCGAGACGATGCGCCGCGAAGGTTTCGAGCTGGGCATCAGCCGCCCGCGCGTGCTGTTCGGTGAGGACGAGGACGGCAAGAAGACCGAGCCGTACGAAACCGTCATCATCGACGTGGACGAGGAATATTCGGGCACGGTCGTCGAGAAGATGAACCTGCGCAAGGCCGAGATGACGGACATGCGTCCCTCGGGCGGCGGCAAGACCCGCATCACCTTCTCCGCGCCGTCGCGCGGCATGATCGGCTACCACGGCGAGTTCCTGTCGGACACGCGCGGCACCGGCATCATGAACCGCCTGTTCGAGCGTTACGGCCCGCACAAGGGCAAGATCGAAGGCCGCAAGAACGGCGTCCTGATCTCGAACGGCGCCGGCGAAGCGCAGGGCTATGCCCTGGGTCCGCTCGAAGAGCGCGGCATCCTGTTCGTCGGTCACGGCGAGGCGCTGTACGAAGGCATGATCATCGGCGAGAACGCCAAGACGGATGACCTCGAGGTCAATCCGATGAAGGCGAAGCAGCTGACCAACTTCCGTGCGTCGGGCGGCAAGGACGATGCCATCCGCCTTACCCCGCCGAAGAAGATGACGCTGGAACAGGCGATCGCCTATATCGACGACGACGAGATGGTCGAAGTGACCCCGAAGTCGATCCGTCTGCGCAAGCGCTACCTCGACCCGAACGAGCGCAAGCGCGCGGCTCGCTCGAAGGCGGCGTAAGGGACAAGGGGCCGGACGGAAACGTCCGGCCCTTTTTCTTTGGGGGATGCCGACGTCATCATCTCTCTTGTTCAGACCCACCCTCCGTTCAGCTTGAGCGAAGTCGAAGGCCAAGGGAAACGCTCTGCCAAATTGCCCTAGCGGCAAATGCGCAGGCGTGGCCTTCGACTTCGCTCAGGCTGAACGGGGCGGGGTGGACGTAAGGGCTGGGGAAAACCCATCTCAAACCCTCATTCCGTTTCGCCGCATTCCCGCCTATCGGCCTTTCACCATCGATGGGTAAAAGGGATGAAACCGATATGAGGATCGCGGCGCTGTTGGCCTTGGCCATGACTCCGACGATATTCGGCACAGCACCTGCCCTCGCGGCCGAGACCCGCTCGCCGATCCTGCTGTCCGAATTCATCGACGCCAACGCCCCCTATCCGCAGGCGCATGCCTCCACCATCGCCGAACTCCCCGATGGCACTTTGGCCGCCGCCTGGTTCGCGGGGTCGGGCGAAAGCCGCCCCGATGTCCGCATCTGGTTCGCGCGGCGCGGGACCAAGGGCTGGGATGCCCCGGTACCGGTCGCGGACGGGATCAGTGCCGATGGCCGGCGCTATCCGACCTGGAACCCCGTGCTGTTCCAGCCGCCGGGCGAGCCGCTCCACCTCTACTACAAGGTCGGCCCCAATCCGCGCCAATGGTGGGGCACGGTGATCCGCTCCAGCGATGGCGGACGCCACTGGACCCGGCCCGAACGACTGCCCGATGGCGTGCTGGGCCCGATCAAGAACAAGCCCGTCATCGCCCCCGATGGCGCCTGGCTCTCCCCCTCCAGCCGCGAGGAAGGGACGGCCGAGGCCAATATCTGGTCGCTGCGCATCGAACGCAGCACCGACAAGGGCAAGAGCTGGACGGTCGGCCCGCGCATCGCCAGCCCGATGCATATCGAGGCGATTCAGCCCAGCATCCTGTTCCATCGCGACGGCCGGCTCGAACTGGTCGCGCGCACGCGGCAGGGGGCGCTGGCGCAAAGCTGGTCGCGCGACAAGGGCGTCACCTGGTCGCCGATCGCGGCGATCGACCTGCCCAATCCCAACGCCGGCACCGATGCGGTGACGCTGGCCGATGGGCGGCAATTGGTCGTCTATAATCATAGCGCCCATGCGCCCGATACGCCCGGCGACGGGCCGCGCTGGCCGCTCAATATCGGGCTGTCGGACGATGGCGTGCGGTGGCGCAACGCCCTGACGCTGGAGAGCAAGCCGATGCCCGATGGCTATGCCTATCCGGCGGTGGTGCAGACCCGCGACGGACTGGTGCATGTGACCTATACGTGGAACCGCCAGCATATCCGGCATGTGGTGATCGATCCGCGTTTGTTGCGGTAAGGGGGCGTGGGCTTCGACTTCGCTCAGCCTGACATCCTCTTCTCGCTCCGTTCAGCCTGAGCGCAGTCGAAGGCCAAGGGAATTCCTTAGTAAGCTAAGGGGATGCGCCCGCCCCCCCGCTCCGCTAAATCACCGCCATGACCACCAAACCCCCCATCGGTCGCGACACGCGGCTGTGCATGTCGCTGTCGGCGCGGCCCGGCAATTTCGGATCGCGGTTCCACAACCGGCTCTACGAGCTGACCGGGCTCGATTATGTCTACAAGTCGTTCAGCACGACCGACCTGGCCGCTGCGATCGGCGGCATCCGCGCGCTGGGTGTTCGCGGCTGTGCGATCTCGATGCCGTTCAAGGAGGCGGTGATCCCGATGCTCGACGGGCTGGCGGGATCGGCGGTGGCGATCGACAGCGTCAACACCATCGTCAATGATGACGGGCGACTGACCGGCTACAACACCGATTATGCCGCCGTGGTCGAACTGATCGCCGATATCGACCCTGCCACGCCGTTTATGCTGCGCGGCTCGGGCGGCATGGCCAAGGCGGTGGCGGCGGCCTTGCGCGATTCGGGATTCACGCGCGGCACCATCGTCGCGCGGAACGAGGCGGTCGGGCGGCCGCTGGCCGCGCTTTATGGTTTCGACTGGGCGAGCGAGCCGGTCGAGGGGGCGGCCATGCTGATCAACATCACGCCGATCGGCATGACCGGCGGCAATGAGGCCGATCTCGCCTTTCCGGAGGCGATGATCGCGGCAGCCGAGATCGCTTTTGACGTGGTGCAATATCCGCCCGAAACCCGATTCCTGACCACTGCCAAGGGGCTGGGCAAGCGAATCATCACCGGCACCGAGGTCGCCACCATCCAGGCGCTGGAGCAGTTCGTCCTTTATACGGGTGTGCGGCCCAGCGCGGAGCAGGTCCGTGAGGCGGCGGAATACGCCTATAGCTCGGGCTGACCCCAGACCTTCCTCCCAGCGCTGGCGGGAATCATAGGCCGGCCATTGTCATCAATATCGCCCATTCGGTGTCCCCGACCGGCGATACCGAAAGCCGCGACTGGCGCAGCATTGGCAGGTCGGCGAGCTTGGCCTCGGCCTTCATCGCCGCCAGCGGGACGGGTTGGGGAAGCGGCCGGTCGGGTGCCACGGCGACGGATACCCAGCGGCCGTCCTCGCCATCCGCCTGGGCCGCGCGGGTGATGGTCGCGATGCCGACCGCCGCCTTGTCCTTGCCGCTATGATAGAACAGCGCCGAGTCGCCCGGCTGCATCGCCCGCAGATGCTTGGCGGCGGCGGCGTTGCGCACGCCATCCCATTCGGTCGCGCCGTCGCGGACCAGATCGTCCCAGCCATAGCTGTCCGGCTCTGATTTCAGCAGCCAATAGGCCATATCCGCTCCGCTCTCCTGAACCGCAACTAAACGCCATATTCCAACGCCATTCAGCCCTGTCGTGGCAGGAAAGGCAACACGGACGCATTATGCGCGTTTTGCAAACAGCGGACCGGGCGTATCTGTATTGGAGGTTCGAGATGAACGGGATGTTCAAGAAATTGGGGCTGGGCCTGGCGCTGGGTGCGACCGCGCTGACCGCCGCGGCGCCGGCCGAGGCGCAGCGTTGGGGCCGCGGCTGGGGTGGCGGCGGCTATTACCATCGTGATCGCGGCGGCGATGCGGTGGCCGGCGCGCTGCTGGGCGGGATCGTCGGTCTGGGCGTGGGCGCGGCGATCGCGAGCAGCAACCGCCCGCGCTATGTCGATCGCGGCTATTATTACGACCGTGGCTATGATCCCTATTATGCGCCGCCGCCCCCGCCGGTGGTCTATCAGTATCGCAGCTATGCGCCGCGCTGCTGGAACGACTGGCGCTGGGACCCCTATTGGGGCCGCAACGTGCCGGTTCAGGTCTGTAACTAAGGCCCATGGCGGCGTCGGGAGCGATCCCGACGCCGCTTTTTCTAAGGCTTGCTGCTTGGCAGCGCCCCCGAGTCGGCGTTAAGGCCCGGAGCATGACCGATACCGTTCCCGATCGCCTGTCCACCAACCCGGACAGCCCCTATTTCGACCAGGACCTCCTATCGCGGGGGGTGGGCATCCGCTTCAAGGGTACCGAGCGCCGTGACGTCGAGGAATATTGCATTTCCGAAGGCTGGATCCGCGTCGCGCTGGGCAAGAAGGTCGACCGCCATGGCCGCCCGCTGACCCTGAAGCTGACCGGTGAGGTCGAGGCGTGGATCGAGAATCCGGCGCAGGGTGATCACACCGCCGAAGGTTCGGAAGAGGCCGGAGCCTAACTATCTGGACCACCCCGGCGAAAGCCGGGGTCCAGTTGCTGGGCGATGTCGAGGGTGGGTGCTTTTGCCTCCCGCGCCGCGAGTGGCGCGCCACCGGCTTGGTGGCACCTAGCCCCCGGCCTTTGCCGGGGTCGAAAGGATCATAGAGGCGGGCGCGTACCCAACCTCCGTTCAGGCTGAGCGAAGTCGAAGCCGACGGGAGAACCTCACCGCACTTCAACTTCGCTCTGCGCGAACGGCGGAGACGGTTTACGCCGCCTCCATCGCCTCGCCCGCTTCCATCCAGCGCATTTCCGCATCGGCCAGCTTGTCGACCACCTCGGCACGGCGCTTGTTCAGCTCGCCCATCGACAGTTTTGCATGGCGCGGTTCGGCCGCCGCCGGGTCGTTCATCGCCTTGTCCAGCGCATCGCGTTCGCGAGTCAGCTTGGCCATCTCGTCCTCGATACCGCGCAGCGTCTTCTTCATCGCGTTGAAGCGCTCGCGCTGCTCCGCCGAGGCCTTCTTGCTCGCCGCCCGGTCCGCCTTGGAGGCACCATCGCCCTGGCCCGCATCGCCCTTGAGGACGAAGGCGATGTAATCGTCCAGCGACCCGTCGAACTCCTTCGCGGTGCCGTTGTCGACCAGCACCAGCCGGTCGGCGGTCATCTCCAGCATGTGGCGGTCATGGCTGACCAGCACGACCGTGCCCTTGTACATGTTGAGGGCCTGGACCAGCGCCTCGCGCGCATCGACGTCGAGGTGGTTCGTCGGTTCGTCGAGGATCAGCATATGCGGCGCGTCGCGGGTGATCAGCGCTAGCGCCAGGCGGGCACGCTCGCCGCCCGACAGCTTGCCGACCTTGGTCGTCGCCTTGTCGCCCGAAAAGCCGAACCGGCCGAGCTGCGCACGCACCGCCGCCGGGGTCGCGCCGCGCATGATCCGCGTCATATGCTCGAGCGGGGTGTCGTCGGTGTCGAGTTCCTCGACCTGATATTGGGTGAAGTAGCCGACGCGCATCTTGCCGGACGCGTTCATGTCGCCTTCCATCGGCGTCAGTTGCGCGGCGAGCAGGCGGGCGAGGGTGGTCTTGCCGTTGCCGTTGCGGCCCAAGAGCGCGATCCGGTCGTCCGGGTCGATGCGCAGGTTCAGCCGCTTCAGGATCGGCGTGTCCGAGTAACCGACGCTCGCCAGATCCAGCGTGATCAGCGGCGGGCGCAGCTGGTCGGGATCGGGGAAGTCGAAGGACAGCGACGGGTCGTTCGCCATCTCCGCGATCGGCTGCATCTTCGACAGCATCTTGGCACGGCTCTGCGCCTGCTTGGCGGTCGAGGCGCGGGCCGAGTTGCGCGCGATATAGTCCTGCAGCTTGGCGCGCTGCGCCTCCTGATTCGCCTTGGCGGCGGCCAATTGCGCCATCCGCTCGGCACGCTGGCGCTCGAACGAATCATAGCCGCCGGGGTAGAGCGTCACCTTGCCATTCTGCAGGTGCAGGATGTGGTCGACGACATTGTTCAGAAAGTCGCGCTCGTGGCTGACCAGCAGGATCGTCGCGCGATAGGATTTGAGGAAATCCTCCAGCCACATCACCGCTTCGAGGTCGAGGTGGTTCGAGGGCTCGTCGAGCAGCAGCACGTCCGGTGCGGAAAAGAGCAAGGCGGCGAGGGCCACGCGCATCTTCCACCCGCCCGAATAGCTGGACAGCGGCCGCGCCTGCATCGCCTCGTCAAAGCCCAAGCCCTGGAGGATGCTGGAGGCGCGGGCGGGGGCGGTATAGGCGTCGATCGCGATCAGCCGCTCGTAAATGTCGCCCAGCTTTTCCGGATCGCTCTCGGTCTCGCTGCGCTCCATCAACTCGGCGCGTTCGACATCGGCGGCCAGCACCGTGTCGAAGGGGGTGGCGGTGCCGTCGGGGGCTTCCTGCGCGATATAGCCGAGGCGCGCGCCTTTCGGCATTTCGCACGCGCCGTCATCGGCCTCGAGCTGGCCCGCGATCACGCGGACGAGCGTCGACTTGCCCGCACCGTTACGACCGATCAGGCCGACCCGGCTGCCGGGGGGAAGCGCGGCGGATGCGCCGTCGAGGATCGTGCGGCCGCCTAGGCGCACGGTGATGCCATTCAGATTGAGCATGGCGCGGCGCCTAGCAAATTCCGCGCGAAAAGGGGAGGGGGGCATTATCCTCCCCGGTACGGGGAGGCACCGCGAAGCGGTGGTGGAGGGGGCGTTCCATACAGAGGTCCCTAGCGGAAGCCCCCCGTGTCAGCGCATCCGCGCTGCCACCTCCCCGTACCGGGGAGGATTTGGGCTCAACGTGCCGCGATGCTGGTCGCGCCGGCCGGGCCGGCGGGCGGCCAGTTCTGCGCGCCGCACTTCTTGGGCACCCATTCGGCTTTCTTGTTCCAGCACAGCGTATCCAGGCGCGGCATCGTCACGTTGAACCGCTGCTCGCGGCCGACATAGCGCGGGAAACGCTGCTCGCCATAAGGCACCAGGCTGTTGCGCAGTTCCTGCATCCGATCGACCGCCAGTTCGCCCAGATGGCCGCGCGGGGTGAATACCGCCTGATGCGCGATCGACCCGGCCGTCGAGCAGAAGCCGAGCTGACCGGCGACCGACGAGAAGCTGGAATAGGTGCGCGTGCCGTATTGGTCGAGCGCCATCTGGCCTTCGCGCGGCGTCTTGCTGGTCCGCTTGAAATAGGCGGCGAGGGTGTCGAACGCGCCCTTCAATTCGGAATCATGATCCTTCAGGATCGCGTTATAGTTGATGACCGAGGCCAGCATCGGTTCGAACTGGCATTGCAGGGCCGCGACGTTCAGCGCCGAGCGCATGTTCCAGAGCACGCCCGCGCGCAATTCCGCCGGCGTCGCGCCGGGCAGCGGCTGGCCGATGCCGGGTTCGTCGCCCCGGACGGGCTTGCCCTGGAAATTATAGGGTTGCAGGAAAAACTGCGCCGATGCGGGTGCGGCGGCACCCATCCCCCAAAACGCCACGCCGGCCGCCAGCGCGGTACGCACCACCTTCATCTCTATGTGATCCTTCCCCCGTAGGGCTTCGAAAGCGTCCCGAAACATAACGCTTTTTCGGGTGCGACCCAATGAAAATCGTAACACATTCTACATTCCATGGCCGCCGCTTCGTTCCTGAAAAGTAACGAGATCGGTACGGGCAGAACCGCCGTCGGAACGGGCCGACATGGAGGCGATGGGCGACGTCGATGCAGGATATCGCCCAAAGACCAGCCGCAATGAAAAAGGGCCGCCCGGTCGCCCGGACGGCCCTTTCCTTCATCGTGGGAATGACCCCGACGATGATTACATCGCGTTCGACGTGTTGGTCATCATGGTGTCGTTCGACATCATCATGTCGTTGCCCATGGTGTCGTTGGCCATCATGCCACCGTTCATGGCGCCGTCGACAGCGGTCATGTTGTCGGTGGTGGTGTCCATGCCTTCGGTCGCGTTCATGTCGGTGACCATGTTGGCGTCGGTGGTGTTCTCGGTCTTCGAGCCGCAAGCCGAAACCGCGAGCGCCGCGCCGGCGATGACCGAGCCCATCAGGACCTTGGAGATGATTGCACGCATTGGAAGCTCCCTTGATATTTAGGATTTGGAACGGCTTGCTGGCCCTAATACCCAAATCGGGGTGGACATTAATCGGATACCGCCCGGTCCTCAAGCCTCGTTTTGTCGGACCGGATGGAGGTTGTTGAGAAAGGCCGGAAAGGTGAACGCCAGCGCCTCGTCAAAGGTTTCCAACGACTTGACGCCGTTTAACGCGAAAAGGCTGGTCACGGGGAATTCGGGTAGGCCGCATGGCACGATCCCACCGAAATGGGACAGGTCGGGCGCGATGTTGATCGCAAAGCCGTGCAACGTGACCCAGCGGCGCACGCGCACGCCGATCGCGCCGATCTTGGCCTCCGGGCCGCCATCGCGCGTCCAGATGCCGACGCGGCCCTCCGCCTGAAAGGCATGGACGCCCAGCCGGGCGAGCGCGGCGATCAACCAATCCTCCAGGCTGTGGACGAAATGGCGGACGTCGCGCCCCCGCTTGTTCAGGTCGAGGATCAGATAGCCGGTGCGCTGACCCGGGCCGTGATAGGTATATTTGCCGCCGCGCCCGGTCTGGAACACGGGGAAACGCGGATCGACCAGCTCGACCGGATCGGCGCTGGTCCCCGCGGTATAGACCGGCGGATGTTCGAGCAGCCATACCAGCTCGCGTGCCTCGCCGGCCGCCACTGCGGCGGCGCGCGCCTCCATCTCGGTCAGCGCCTGGTCATAGGGGGTCTGGCCGGGGCTGATGCGCCATTCGATATCGGGGATGACAGGGTCTTGGGTCACGATGGCGGCTATCTGCGCCTCGCGCCCCGGGGATGCAAGCGGCGGCGATGGCGTTGCGCGGGGCGATCGGCTAGGCACCGCATGGGGTTTGATCGCGGAGGCGCGATCGCGTGCGGCAGGGAGGCCAGGATGACGGTCAGAATCGGATCGGTGTGGGACAGCACCCAGCAAGTGCTGGCGGGCAGGACCGGAATGCTCGCGCCCTTTGCCGCGATCGGTTTCGTTCTGCCCGTGATATTGCAACTGCTGCTGGTTCCCCAGACGACCATGGCCAATATGTCCGCCGGCGCGAGCGTGACCGGATTGCTGGTCACCCTGGTGGCGATCGGGCTCGGCATCTGGGCGCAACTGGCGATCATGGCGCTGGCGACGCATCCGGCGACGACCTCGGCGGAGGCGTCGCGGGCCGGTCTGCGCCGGCTGCTCCCGCTGCTCGGCGTCGCGGTCGTGCTTGGCCTCGTCTTTGCCCTGGTGGTGCTCGTGCCCGTGGTCGTGCTCGGTGTGTCGGGCTTCGACTTTGCCCGGGCGATCGCGGCGCAGGGCAATCCGGCGCTGATGCCTCCGATGCCCCCTGGAGCCGGGCTATTCGTGATCCTGTACGGCCTGACCGCCTTCATCCTGGCCTTCTGGGTCATGGCGCGGTTGATGCTGACCTATGCGGTGGTGCTCAACGAGCGTCGCGGGCTGGGCGCCATCCGCCGCTCGATCACGCTGACCAGGGGCATGACGTGGCGGCTGATCGGCGTGACGATTTTGTTCGTGATCCTCGTCTTCGTCACGACTGCGGCGGCACAGGGCGTCACCGCCATCGCCTTCCGCCTGATCCTGGGCAGCGGGCATCAGGCGCTGGTGATCGGCCTGGCGAGCCTTGTCGGATCGATCGTCAGCGCGGGGTTCATGACCCTGGCCTATGTCTTCATCGCGCGGCTCTATGTCGCGGCGGCGGGTGTGCCGGTGGTCGAGGCTGCTGAGGTGACGGAGGACGGTTCGCCGACATTGTGATGGGATTGGATGTTGTTGCGACCTTGCGGGACGCGTGGAGTCTGTTCCGCCGGGACCGCGATCTGTTGATCCGACTGGGCGCGCCATTCCTGTTCTGGCCGCCGCTGGCGCTGGGGCTGCTGGTTCCGGAACCGCCCATGCCCGCCGAACCCACCTCTGGCGATGCGCGGGCGGAGGCGACGGCGCGCGCCATGGCGTGGTTCGATTCGGTCGGAACCTGGGCGGGCCATTATGGCAGCTGGTATTTCGCGGCCTATGCACTGGGCATGATCGGCTCGGCGGCCTTGTTCGCGCTGTGCTTGAGCGGTGGACGGTTCAGCGTGGGGCAGGCGCTCAAACTCGCCTTGCGGGTGGCACCGCGATTCCTGCTCGCGATGATCCTGATCGCGCTGCCGGTCGGGGCGGGGATGCTGCTCTATATCCTGCCGGGCCTGTACGTCGCCGGGCGATTGATGCTGGTCGGCCCGGTGCTGTTCGCCGAGCGGCGCATGCCGGCTTTGGCAGCCATCGCACGCTCGCTGGTGCTGACACGCGGCGTCGGTCTGCCGATGGCGGCTCTGGCGTCCTGTACTTCGCTGGGCGGCATGATCGCGGCCCAGCCCTTCCTGTTGCTCGTCGAGTGGGCACAGGCGAATGACGGTGGGCCCATCATGATCGCCTTGCTCCACGCCGGGGCGGCGGCGGTGGCGATGGCCGCCGGCATCGCCCAGGTGCTGATCGCGATCGCGGCCTATCGCCGGTTGGTCAGCCGGGGGATCTGAGGTGCGGCCTCTTCGGGCAGAATGCCCAAGTCGCGCGGGTCGGGAAAGGTCTCGATCGCGCGCGACACCGCTTCGAAACCCTGTTTGCGATAGAAGTTGAGGGCGGCGGGGTGGTCCAGCGTACAGGTATGGACCCAGACCCGATCGACCTGCGTGGTCCAGGCGCGCATCAGCGCCTGCGCTATCAGCCAGCCGCCATGGCCTTGCCCCGCCAGTTCCGGGATCAGTCCGAAATAGCTGATCTCGCAAGCGCCCGGCTGCCGATGGTCGAGTTCGAGCATGCCGACCTCGATCCCCGCCCGGTCGACCACCGCGAAGACGGCGACCGCAGGGTCGTGGACGATCGCGGCCAGCGTGGCATCGTCCATTACCAGCCGCGAGAACCATAGCCAGGGCGCGCCGACGCGCCGGAACAGCGTCCGATATTTGGCCAGGTCCGGCATCTTCCAGGCGGACAGCGACAGGGGCGAAGGCGGCATTGGCCGGGGCCGGGGACGCTCGCGCATCTCCAGCGTCGTGACGATCGTCGCGATCTCGGCCGGATCGACGGGGATCAGCGCCATGGCCGCTTATTCCCAGGTCGCGAGTGGCGGCAGGCTCATCAGGATCGCGTCGATATTGCCGCCGGTCTTGAGCCCGAACAGCGTGCCACGATCATAGACCAGGTTGAACTCGGCATAGCGACCGCGCCACGCCAGCATCGCGGCGCGATCGGCCTCGGTAAAAGGCAGCCCCATGCGCCGCCGGACGATGCGCGGGAAGACGTCCAGGAACGCCTCGCCGACATCGCGGGTGAAGGCGAAGTTGCCCGTAAAATCCCCCTCCAGATGGTCGTAGAAGATGCCGCCGACGCCGCGATGCACCTGACGGTGCGGAATGTAGAAATAATCGTCCGCCCAGGCCTTGAACCGGGGATGATACTCCGGGTTATGCGCGTCGCAGGCGGCCTTCAACCGGGCGTGGAAATCGGCGGTGTCCTCTTCGATCGGCAACGGCGGATTCAGGTCCGCACCGCCGCCGAACCAGCGCTTGGTCGTGGTCAGGAAGCGGGTGTTCATATGAACCGCTGGAACATGCGGATTGGCCATATGTGCGACCAGGCTGATGCCGGTCGCGACGAAGCGGGGATCGTCGCCCGCGCCGTGAATCGTCTTGGCGAAAGGCCCCTCGAACGTGCCACCGACGGTCGAGACATTGACCCCGACCTTTTCGAACACGCGGCCCTTCATCACGCCGCGCACGCCACCGCCACCGGGCTCGCCACTGGGATCGGCCCGGTCCCAGGCCGTATAGGTGAAGGTCGCGTCCGACCCGGCCTCGCGCTCGATCGCCTCGAACTCCGCGCAGATCCGGTCGCGCAGGGTTTCGAACCAGAGGCGGGCGGCGTCCTGCTCGGCGTCGAGCGCGATGTCGGGGGTACGGCTGTTCATGGCGTTCGGCTTCTGGGCTGGGGTGGTGCAGAGGGTCAAGGCGTGATCTGATCCCAACCCGTCTGGCGGCGCGCTTCCGCCATTAGAATTCCGCCGGTTATCGCGACGTTGAGCGAACGTACGCCAGCGCGCATGGGCACACGCACGCGGATATCGGCGGCGTCATGCACCGCCGATGGCACGCCCGCCCCTTCGGAGCCGAGCAGGATGACGTCGTCAGGGCGGAACCGCATATCGGGCAGGGGCAATGCGCCCAAGGTCGTCGCGAGCACGATTCGGCCGCGCGCCGCCGCCTGAAACGCCGTCCAGTCGGCATGGCGCACGACTTCGGCCCGATCGACATAGTCCATCGCCGAGCGGGCCAGCGCCCGGTCGGAATAGGGAAAGCCCATCGGCTCGATCAGGTCGACCGCGATGCCGAAACAGGCGGCGGTGCGGATCAGCGTGCCGACATTGCCCGCGATATCGGGCTCGTAGAGTGCGAGCCGCATCAGTGACCGGGAAAGGAGACCAGCGCGTCGACCGCGATCTCGTCGCCGCGTAGCGCATCCGCCCCGCCCAGATCGGGCAGGTCGACCAGGAACTGCGCCTGCTCGACCAGGCCACCCGCTTTCCGGATCAGCCGGACGGCAGCCCGCGCGGTGCCGCCGGTTGCGATCAGGTCATCGACCAGCAGGACGCGCGCGCCGGGGACCAGCGCATCCTCATGGATGGCGATGCGGTCCTGGCCATATTCCAGCGCATAATCCTCGGCGATGGTGGTGCCGGGCAGCTTGCCGTCCTTGCGGATCAGCAGCACGCCAGCGTTCAGCGGCACGGCCAGCGCGGCGGCGAAGAGGAAACCCCGCGCCTCGATCCCGGCAACCAGATCGACGGGCCCCCGCGTGGCGGTGACCATCCGCTCCACCGTGCGCGCCACTCCGCTGGGGTCGAGCAGCAGGGTGGTGATGTCGCGGAACTGGATGCCGGGCTTGGGGAAGTCCGGGATCGTCCGGATCAGGGCTTTCAGATCGTCATTGGCGTTCATGTGGGACGTCATGGGCCGGACGGCTTCGGGGGTAAAGGGGGGGGAAGCCCCAACGCTCCCGCTCCGTTCAGCCTGAGCGAAGTCGAAGGCCAAGGGAAACCGCTTCCAAGATGGATATGGGAAAAGGGCAGCGCTTGGGCTTCGGCTTCGCTTAGCCGGAACGGAGATTGCAGCTCCAATAAAAAGGGCGGCTCCCGCATCGGAAACCGCCCCAGGCTCTCACATCAAATAGTCCCGTCTCAATGCTTCACGTCGCGCCAGACATTCTGATACGCGCCCCAGGCCAGGAAGCAGAAGATCAGGATGAAGATGAACGCCCCGATCCCGGCGGCATGGCGCGATTCCAGCTTGGGCTCGGCGGTCCAGGTCAGGAAGGCGGCGACGTCCTTGGCCATCTGGTCGCGGGTTGCGAGCGTGCCGTCGGCATATTGCACCTGGCCGTCCTGGGTGATGGGTGGCGGCATCGCGATGTTGAGGTTCGCGAAATAGGGATTGTAGTGCAGACCCGTCGGCGTCTTGGCGTCGGGGAACTTGCGCAGCAGCTCGGCCGGCTGGTTGCGATAGGCATCGGGCCCGACCAGCGAATAGACATAGTTGGTGCCCTCATGCCGCGCCTTGGTGATCAGCGACAGATCGGGCGGCAGCGCGTTGTTGTTCGCCGCGCGCGCCGCGACCTCGTTGGCGAAGGGCGAGGGGAAGCGGTCGGCGGGCATGTTCTTGCGCGTCGTCGCCTCGCCCGTCTCCGGGTTGATCGACGGCTGCTCGATCGCCCACTGATTGGCGATCGCCTTCACCTCGGCCTCATTATAGCCGAGATCGGCGAGGTCGCGGAACGCCACCAGCCGCAGCGAGTGGCAGGCCGCGCACACCTCCTTATAGACTTGGAAGCCGCGCTGGAGCTGGCGACGGTCGAAACGACCGAATACGCCGTCCGAAGCCAGATGCGCCTCCTTGGGGTGAAGGTGGAACTCCTCCTCGGCGGTGGGGATGGGCGGCTCGGAGATGAGTCCCGAGATGCTGCCCCACAGCGCGATGGCGAGAACGAAGGTGAAGGCCGCCCCGACCAGGAATGCGATGCCACGAACCATGTTCTTTTATCCTCTCTCGGTTCGCGTCAGGCCGAGGCCGAAGGGGTTAGGGCCGACTTGGTGGGGGCCGTGCCGCCATGTTTGGCCAGCACCGCCTCGGTGATCGAGTTGGGCAGCGGTGCGGGCCGCTCCGTCCGGGCGATCCAGGGCAGAATCACCAGGAAGTGGAGGAAATAATAGGCCGCCGTGATCTGGCTGAGGATGATGAAGAAGGGCGTCGCGGGCGAGCCTCCGCACCAGCCGAGCAGCAGCACGTCGACCACCAGCACCCAGAAGGCCACCCGCGCCTTGGGCCGGAAATTGTTCGAGCGCACCGGCGAGCTGTCCAGCCAGGGGAGGAAGAACAGTAGCAGGATCGACCCGAACATCGCCAGCACGCCCCACAGCTTGGCGGGCAGGATGAAGTCGGCAGTGAAGGCGCGCAGGATCGCGTAGAAGGGCCAGAAATACCATTCGGGCACGATATGCGCGGGCGTCGAGAGCGGGTTGGCCGGAATGTAATTGTCCGGATGGCCCAGATAATTGGGGAAGAAGAACAGCAGGCTGGCGAAGACCAGCAGGAACACACCCAGCCCCACCGCGTCCTTGGCGGTGTAATAGGGGTGGAACGGCACTGTATCCTGCTCGCCCTTCACGTCCACGCCGGTTGGGTTGTTGGAACCCGGAATGTGCAGCGCCCAGATGTGCAGGATGATGACGCCCGCGATCACGAAGGGCAGCAGATAGTGGAGCGAGAAGAAGCGGTTGAGCGCGGCATTGTCCGGCGCGAAACCGCCCAGCAGCCAGATGCGGATGGTGTCGCCGACCACCGGGATCGCCGAGAAGAAGCCGGTGATGACCTGCGCCCCCCAGAAGCTCATCTGCCCCCAGGGAAGGACATAGCCCATGAAGGCAGTCGCCATCATGAGGAGGAAGATGACGACGCCAAGTAGCCACACCATCTCACGCGGGGCCTTGTACGATCCGTAATAGAGGCCGCGGAAGATGTGGGTGTAGACGACGATGAAGAACATCGACGCGCCGTTGGCGTGGGCATAGCGCAGGAACCAGCCGGCATTGACGTCGCGCATGATGCTTTCGACCGAGTCGAAGGCGACGCCCGCATTGGCCGCATAATGCATCGCCAGCACGACGCCGGTGATGATCTGGATGGCGAGGGCTGCCCCCGCCAGCACGCCGAAATTCCAGAAATAATTCAGGTTGCGCGGCACCGGATAGCCGGCGCCCACCGCATTGTAGACGAGGCGCGGCAGCGGCAGCTTCTCGTCCAGCCAGCGCATGACCGGCTGCTTGGGTTCATAATGCTTGGCCCAGGGAAAGCTCATCTCTCGGGTCCCCTTTAAGCGGCCGCGCCGACCGTGACGGTCGTGTCGCTGTCGAATTTGTAATCGGGCACGAACAGGTTCAGCGGCGCCGGGCCCTTCCGGATCCGCGCGGCGGTGTCATAGGCCGAGCCGTGGCAGGGGCAGAAATAGCCGCCATAAGGGCCCTTATTCTCGCCTTCGCCCGCGCCCAGCGGCACGCAGCCCAGATGGGTGCAGACGCCCAGCGTGATCAGCCAGTTCTTCTTGCCCGGCTTGGTCCGTTCCGCCAGCGTCTGGGGATCGCGCAGCTCGGACAGCGGCACCGCGTCGGCCTCGGCGATTTCCTTGGGGGTCAGGTTGCGGACGAACAGCGGCTGCTTGCGGAAGCTGGCCTTGATCGCTTGGCCCGGCGCGATCTTGGACAGGTCGATCTCGGTCGTCGACTGGGCCAGCACATCGGCCGAGGGGTTCATCTGGTTGATCAGCGGCAGGACGATCGCCAGCGCGCCCACCCCGGCAAAGGATACGGCCGCGATGTTGATGAAGTCGCGGCGACGGGGATCATGGACCTCTTCCTGGAATGGCTCCGGCGCCTCGCCGGGGGGTACGGTGTTCTCCGTCATCGCCATTCGTCTTGTCCCTCCACCTTCGATCGCGTGCGCAAACGGTACGCTCTGGACGGTCGTGCCGGATTGGTCCCGGTCATGCGCCGCCCTGTCACAACCCGCCCATGATGAACGGTACTTCAGGTTAGCCTTGCTTGGCGGGCTTTGCCAATCCCCTTTGGGCCGATCCTCGTCGGACCGCGGTTCAGCACGGGTGCAGCCTTTGACGCTTAGGAACTGACGTCACTACGGTGGGTTGACCGCTGATCGACGTGGATGACGGACCCCTGCCGCACCCGCCAGAATTTGCCCAGGGGCGTGGAGAGGCATGATGGTCCTTGGCAAGACGGGTTGGGCCGCATTGATGGCGGCCGGTTTGCTGGCGCTCGGCGGCTGCACCGATGGCTATGGCTATAGCGGTGTGTCGGTGGGGGCCGGCTATGGCGGCGGATATGCGCCCGGCTATTATGGCGGCGGCTATGGCTATGCGCCGTCCTATTATGGCTGGTACGACAATTTTTATTATCCAGGCACGGGCATCTATGTCTACGACCGCTACCGCCGCGCCTATCCCTGGAATGACGGGCAGCGCGCCTATTGGCAGGGCCGGCGCGATGCGTGGCGCGGGGGTGCGATCCGTGATCAGTGGCGGGGATGGGGCCGGGGTGGCTGGCGCGGGCCGGTGCCCGGCGCCGCACCCGGCTGGCGTGGTCGCGGTGCCGTGGCGCCGACCC
>NZ_BBJS01000059.1 GCF_000739895.2 Sphingomonas paucimobilis NBRC 13935 | reverse complement strand
TAGGAAGCCGCCGCCTCGATCGCCTTGGCTTCGGCGTTCACCCCGTCCCCGCGCAGCGCCGCCAGAAACAGCTCGCACCACCAGAAGACATCCTCACGCCGGACATTGTCGATCAGGCTTTCCCAGCGCCGGATGCGCTCGTCGCGTGGCATGGTCAGCGCCTGGACGATCGCGTCGGACATTTCCTCGGCACTGTACGGGTTGATGAGGACCGCGTCCTTCAACTGCTCGGCCGCGCCCGCAAAGCGCGACAGGATCAGTACGCCGGGGTCCTCCGGGTCCTGCGCCGCGACATATTCCTTGGCGACCAGGTTCATCCCGTCGCGAAGCGGCGTGACCAATCCGATCCGTGCCGCGCGATAGATTCCCGCCAGCACGGGTCGCGGAAACCCCTTGTTGACGTAGCGGATCGGCACCCAGTCGATATCGGCATATTCGCCATTGATCCGCCCCGACAGCGAATCGAGATTGGCGCGGATCTCCTGATAGGTGTTCACCTTCTCGCGGCTGGGCGGTGCGATCTGGAGCATATAGACGAGGCCCCGTCGCTCCGGATTGGACGCCAGGAAGCGCTCATAGCCCAGGAAACGCTCGGTCAGCCCTTTGGAATAATCCAGCCGGTCGACGCCGACGATCAGGCTACGGCCCGTCGCAGACATATACATGCGTTCGCGTGCGAAGCGGGCGTCATGGCCGCTCGCGGCTTCCTCGAATTCCTTGGTCTCGATGCCGATCGGCGCGCGGATCGCCTGGATCGTGCGGCCGTTCCACGTCACCGCGCCATTCTCGCCGAGCGTGCCGCCCAATTCCTTGGTCACATAGTCACGGAAGCTGTCGAGCCAGTCCTCGGTATGAAAGCCGACCACGTCATAGGCGAAGAGCGACTCGACCAGCTTGCGATGGCTGGGCAGCGACATCAGCAGCCGGACCGGCGGCCAGGGGATGTGGAGGAAGAAGCCGATCCGGTTCTTGAACCCCCGCTTACGCAGATCGCGGCCCAGCGGGATCAGGTGATAGTCGTGGACCCAGACCAGATCGTCGGGTTCGATCAGCGGCTGGACCGTCTCCGCGAAGCGATCATTAACACGAGCATAGCCGGAGTCGAAATCGCGCTCAAACTCGGTCAGGTCGATGCGATAGTGGAAGAGCGGCCACAGCGTCCGGTTGGCGTAACCGTTATAATATTCGTCGATATCCTGCTCTTCCAGGTCGATGGTCGCGGTGGTGACGCCGCCGCCCTGCTGGAAGTTGATATGGCCGGTGAATTCCTCGGTGGTCTCCCCCGACCAGCCGAACCAGATGCCGCCTTGGTCGCGTAGGGCCGCCAGAAGTGCGACCGCCAGCCCGCCCTGATTTCCGCCCGGCCCGGAGGTGGGCGGCTGGACCCGGTTCGAGATGACGATCAGGCGACTCATCGCACGGCACTCCATGGTTTACTCAGCAGGACGGCGCAGTTGATCAGGCCGACCAGCGAATAGGTTTGCGGATAATTCCCCCACAGCTCACCCGTATTCGGGTCGATATCCTCGGACAGAAGCCCGGCGGGGGTGCAGCGCGCCACCATCTCCTCGAACAGCGCGCGGGCGTCGGCATGACGCCCGGTGACATATAACGCTTCGATCAGCCAAAAAGTGCAGACATTGAAGGCGGTATGCGGAAGGCCGAAGTCATCCTCGGTCGCATAGCGCAGCATATGGCTGCCCCGGCGCAGGCCCTTTTCGACCGCGTCAAGCGTCGAGCGGAAGCGGGGATCGTCGGGCGACAGGAAGCGCAGATCGAGCAACTGGATGATGCTGGCGTCGAGGTCATCGCCGCCGAAGGTCGCCGACATGCGCTGCGTTTCGGGGCGCCACGCGGCCTGCTCGATCGTCTCGCGCATCAGGTCGGCGCGCTCCTGCCAGAAGGCACGCCGCTCCTCCAGACCCAGCGCCTGCGCGGCATTGGCCAGCCGGTCGCACGCCGCCCAGCACATGGCGGCGGAATAGGTGTGGACATGGCTCTTGGTGCGCAATTCCCAGAGACCCGCATCGGGCTGGTCGTACTTGGCCCAGGCGCGCTCGCCGACGCGTTCGAGCGAGTGGAAATCCTCGACACCCGACATGCGGAACAGGCGGGTGTCGAAAAAGGCCTGCACGTCGGACAGCACGATCTGGCCGTACGCGTCATGCTGGATCTGCTCATAGGCCTGGTTGCCGACGCGAACCGGCCCCATGGCGCGGTAGCCGGGCAGTTTTTCCTCGACGCGCTCGACCAGGGTCGCTTCGCCGCCGACACCATAGAGGGGCTGGATATGTCCGCCCTTGGCCGCATCGACGATGTTGCGGAGATATTCGAGATACCCCTCCAGCACATCCAGCGCACCCAGTCGGTTGAGCGCCTGTACCGTATAATAGGCGTCGCGAATCCAGCAGTAGCGATAGTCCCAATTGCGCCCCGAATCGGCATGTTCGGGCAGCGAGGTGGTCAGCGCCGCGACGATCGCGCCGGTTTCCTCATGCTGGCAGAGCTTCAGCGTGATCGCGGCGCGGATGACGACGGCCTGCCACTCGACCGGCGTGGCGAGCCCGCGCACCCAGTGATGCCATTCATGCGTCGTGCGCTCCAGCATGGCGCGACTGGCCTCGCTCAGCACGCCGGCGAAGCTCTCGTCCGGGCCGAGGAACATATGGATGGGCCGTTCGAGCCGGAACCATTGTTCGGCCGTGATATGGCCGACCGGCGCGTCGGTGGTCAGCCGCAGCGTCTGCTGCGTCATCAGATAACGGATATGGTTCGACCCCTGGGTCCGTTCGGTCGGGCTGCCCCAGTCGGTCGCGACGCGAAGCGCGATGCGGATACGCGGGGAGCCGATCGGCCGGACGATCCGCACATAGCTGGTCGGGCGATAGACGCGCCCCTCGCGCGAGAAGCGGGGGCAGAAATCGGTGATCTCGATGCCGTTGCCCCGGTCGTCCATATGCGTGGTGACGAGGATGGGGGTGTTGCGTAAGTAACCTTGCGTGGTCGAGACCCGGTCCTCCAGATCGATCGACCAATATCCCGTCTCCGGCTCGCCATCGCCCAGCAGCGCACAGAAGGCCGGGTCGCCATCGACACGCGGCACGCAGCCCCAGACGAACCGCCCGGTCGAGTCGATCAGCGCCGAGACTTGGCAATTGCCGATCGGCCAGAGGTTCAGATCCTGTTGCATTATTCTGCATTCTCCAGCGCTTGGGCGAGCCATTCATGAACGGCGGCGACATCGGGCAGGCGGTAACGGGCGGCGGTCTGACGCATCGGGCCGACCAGCACGCCCGCCCCGCCCAGCGCGGCGGCGGCGGCGAAGCCGTCCTCGTCGGTCACGTCGTCGCCGAAGAAGATGGGCACGGTGCCCTGCATGGCGGGGCTTTCCATCAGCGCCTCGATCGCCTGGCCCTTGTCGCCGGGCAGGCGGACCTCGACCATCATCTTGCCGGGTTGAAGGGTCAGGCCATGGCGCTCGGCGATCGCGGCGGCCTCGCGCAGGGCGAGCGGTTCGGCATCCGGATTGCGGCGATAGTGGAGGCCGGCGCCGAAGCTCTTGGTCTCAAAATACAGATCATTCTCTTGCGCCACCGCGCGCATTTCGTCGGTGGCGGTGGCGAGATGCTCGGGTTTTTCGGGCTGGCTATGGCCGTCCTCGGGGCTGCGGCGCTCCGCGCCGTGGCTGCCGGCCAGCGTGAAATGCTCGGCCTGCGGACCGAACAGCGCATCGAGCTGCGCGATCGAGCGGCCGCTGACGATGGCGAGGCGGCCGGGCATATGCGCGGCCAGCGCATCCAGCCGGTCGGCGAGTTCGGTGCTGACATGCACCCCTTCGGGATTGTCGGCGAGGTCGACCAGCGTGCCGTCGAAGTCGAGGAACAGGCTGTCGGTGGGAGACAGGCGGGGCGGGGGTGGGGGCAGGTCGGCCGACATGGGCGAAAGCATAGCGGATGCGGACATGCCGAGTGAACCCATCCCCGCCGCTGGCGTTCCGCTGCGCTGCCGAAATGATTACAGTTCCCATCCTCCCCGGCACGGGGAGGGGGACCAGCGAAGCTGGTGGAGGGGGCGTTCCGCGAGGGACGTCCTATGTGGAAGCCCCCCTTCGTCAGCGCTCCGCGCTGCCCCCTCCCGGTGCCGGGGAGGATAAAGGAAGGGGCCGGCGATCGCTCGCCAGCCCCCTTTTTCCAAATTGGAAACCGGTTCTCAGTAAACCCGCTTCTTCGGCTTGATATACTCGATATCGTCGGTCAGCGTGTAATCATGCACCGGGCGATAGTCGATTTCGACCCCGCCGCCCTGGCCGCCCCAGCCGTCGAAGGTCGCGACGGTGTGCTTCATCCAGTTGGCGTCGTCGCGATCGGGGAAGTCCTCGTTCACGTGCGCGCCGCGGCTTTCCTTGCGGTTCAGCGCCGATTCCATCGTCACGACCGCCTGGCTGATCAGATTGTCCAACTCCAGCGTCTCGACCAGATCGGTGTTCCAGATCAGCGAGCGATCCTTGATGCCGATGTCCTTCATCCGGTTATAGGTGGCGCGGATCATCTGGCGGCCTTCGGTCAGCAGCTCGTCGGTGCGGAACACGGCGCAGTGGCGCTGCATCGTCTTCTGCATCTCGCTGCGGACCTGCGCGGTGGTCGAGCCACCGGCGGCATTGCGGAAGTGATCCAGACGGCTGAGCGCCAGCTCTTCCGAACCGGCAGGCAGCGGCGCGTGCGGCGTGCCGGGCTTCAGCGTGTCCTTGATGCGCAGGCCGGTCGCGCGGCCGAACACGACGAGGTCGATCAGCGAGTTGGAGCCCAGACGGTTCGCACCGTGCACCGACACGCAGGCCGCTTCGCCGACCGCAAACAGGCCGGGGACGACCGAGTCCGGGTTGCCGTCCTTCAGTCGGACGACCTCGCCGTGATAGTTGGTCGGAATACCGCCCATATTATAGTGGACGGTCGGCGTGACGGGCAGCGGCTGGCGGGTCAGGTCGACACCGGCAAAGATCTTGCCGGTCTCGGTGATGCCGGGCAGGCGCTCGGCCAGCACCTTCGGGTCGATATGGTCGAGGTGGAGGTAGATATGATCCCCCTCCTTGCCGACGCCGCGCCCTTCGCGAATCTCCATCGCCATCGAACGCGACACGACGTCGCGGCTGGCGAGGTCCTTCGCCGACGGCGCGTAACGCTCCATGAAGCGCTCGCCCTCGGAGTTGGTCAGATAGCCGCCTTCACCACGCGCACCCTCGGTGATGAGGACGCCCGCGCCGTAGATGCCGGTCGGGTGGAACTGCACGAACTCCATGTCCTGGAGCGGGAGCCCTGCGCGCAGCACCATGCCGCCGCCGTCACCCGTGCAGGTGTGCGCCGAGGTGGCCGAGAAATAGCAGCGGCCATAGCCGCCGGTCGCCAGCACGACATTGTGCGCGCGGAACCGGTGGATCGAGCCGTCTTCCATGCACAAAGCGATCACGCCGCGGCAATTGCCCTGCTCGTCCATGATCAGGTCGAGCGCGAAATATTCGATGAAGAAGTCGGCGTCATACTTCAGCGACTGCTGGTACAGCGCGTGCAGCATGGCGTGGCCGGTACGGTCGGCGGCGGCGCAGGTGCGCTGCGCAGGGGGGCCTTCGCCCATATTCTGCATCATGCCGCCGAACGGGCGCTGATAGATCTTGCCCTCTTCGGTGCGGCTGAACGGCACGCCGGCGTGCTCCAGCTCGTACACGGCGGCGGGCGCCTCGCGACACAGATATTCGATCGCGTCCTGGTCGCCCAGCCAGTCCGACCCCTTGACGGTGTCGTACATGTGCCAGGTCCAGTGGTCGGGACCCATGTTGCCCAGCGACGCAGCGATGCCGCCCTGCGCGGCGACGGTGTGGCTGCGCGTCGGGAACACCTTGGTGATGCAGGCGGTCTTCAGACCCGCCTCGGCGATGCCCATGGTGGCGCGCAGGCCCGAGCCGCCCGCACCCACGACGACGGCGTCATAGGTATGGTCGATGATCTTGTAGGCGGCAGCGGACATTATGCAGCGGCTCCGAAGGCGATCTTGAGGATCGAGAAGATGGCGACGGCGGCGATCGTGAAGACGAACAGGTTCATGACGACGAGCAGCGCGACCCGGTTCTGGTCCTGCTCATAATCCTCGATCACGACCTGCAGGCCGAGGCGCATATGATAGAAGATCGAGGCGACCAGCATCACCATCGGGATGGCGGCCCAGGGATTGGCCAGCCACAGCCGCATCGCGGCATAGTCATAGGACGGCTGGCGCAGGATCGAGATCAGCAGCCAGACGACCAGCAGGAAGTTCGACCCCGCCGTCAGGCGCTGGTTGAGCCAATGATGGGTGCCCGACTTGGCCGAGCCCAGGCCGCGCACGCGGCCGATCGCGGTTCCGGAACGCATCACTTGATCCCCAGATAGAGCCAGAAGGCCACCGTCATCACGACGGCGAAGACGATGGTGGCTTGCGCCTGACGCTTGTTCGACTTCAGCTCGAAGCCCGCGCCGACATCCATGAACAGGTGGCGGATGCCGTTGGCCAGATGCTGGAACAGGCAGGCGGTCAGGCCGATGCCGACGACATAGCCGATGATGTTGAGACGGCCCGACTGGACGGTGAAGACGTCGCGGAAGGTCGCATAGCTTTCCGGGCCCCCGGCGATCGCCGCGAGGAACCAGACGAGAAGCGCCGCACCCACGGTCGCCATGCCCGTGCCGGTGGCGCGGTGCAGGATGGAGACCAGCATGTTGGGGCCCCATTTCCAGATCTGGAGATGCGGGGAGAGCGGGCGTGCGGTGTTGCGGGCGGCCAAGGGCAGATCCTCGAACAGTCTAAGGTCGGGCTGGTTTGCGGATACGCCTATGGTGAAGACGCCGACAGGATGCAAGCCGCGAGGCGATTTTGCGACGCGCCCGGCGCCAGGGCGGTCAAAGCCTTTGTGCGATCCCAACGCGGCTAACGCGCCCTTAACGCTTGTCGCGCCAGAGTCGCGGGCGTCCAGTTCCGGTGTGCCTGAATCGGGGAGCCCCAATTTGAAGTCCGACCTGCCATCGTCCACGATCATCACCGCCGAGATCGATCTCGACGCCCGGATTCGCGCCTTTGACGGCGGGGACGGATCGCTCATTCGGATCTCGGCCGAACTATGGCCACTGATCGAACCGCGCGCGGACGAGGTGATCGAAGCCTATTGGCAGCATTGGCGCGCCGCCAATCCGCATCAGCCCGAATGGTCGCCGCTCGACCGAGAACGGCAGCGTACCGCGGGCCGCGCCTATCTGCGCAACCGTTTCTGCCATCTGGCGGGGCGCGAGTGGGTCGAGTCGCTGGGGCGTTCGGTGGCCGCCGCTTATGCCGCGGACGTACCGCCGATGGACGTGCTGGCCATGTCCTGTGCCAGCGACCGGGCGGCACTGCGCGTTCTGTTGGAGGTCATTCCGGCTGAGGATCCTCACCGTTCGGCACTGATCGACACGCTGATGCGGCTGTTCGGGATGGAGACCGAGCTGACCGTCGAACTGTTCAGCGGCTATGAGCGCTGGACCGCCGAGCGCGAACGCGAGCGGCTGGCCGGCGATTTCCGCAACGGCATCGCCACCGTCGTCGAAAACGCCACGGTCGAGGGCCGCGATCTGCGTCGGCAGGCGCAGGATGCCTCGCTGTCGACGCGCGGTATGCTCGGCAAGTCGAGCGAGGTCGCCGCCGCCGCCGAACAATCGGCGGTCGCCATGCGCGAGGCGGCGCAGACCGCCGCCGGCCTGATCCGCGCGATCGAGGATGCCCGCGCCGAGGTCGACCAGGCCGCCGACGTCGCCAACCGTGCCGCCGAACAGGCGGGCCAGGCGGTCGGCATGTCCGAGATGCTGTCCGATCATGCCAAGTCGATCGAATCGATCCTGGGCCTGATTCGCGACATTGCCGGCCAGACCAATTTGCTGGCGCTCAACGCCACGATCGAGGCGGCACGCGCCGGCGATGCCGGTCGCGGCTTTGCCGTGGTCGCACAGGAGGTGAAGAGCCTTGCCAGCCAGACCGCACGCGCCACCGACGATATCGCGACCAAGATCGCCGCGATCCAGGCCGCGACCAAATCCACGGTCGAGACCAATGCCTCGATCAAGGCGACGGTGCATGAGGTGCAGGTTTCCGCCGAGCGCATCCGCCACGCGATGGAAGCGCAGGCGCAGACGGTGACCGCGATCACCGCCGCCGTCGACGAAACCGCGCTGGCCGCCGATTCGATGTCGCACACCATCGCCGCCATCCGCGTCGATACCGAGAATGTCGCGCAGGAGATCGATCAGGTCGGGCGCGGCTTCGAAAGTCTCGACACGCAATTGGGTGACCTGAAGACCAGCGCCAGCCAGTTCGTCGCCCGCGTCGCCGCCTGACCGGAGGGCTGGGGCCGCGCGCCCCGGTTGACGGGCCGGCGATCGACCGGCACGGCGGGCGCCATGACGACGATATTGGTAACGGGCAGCAGCCGGGGCATCGGCGCCGCCATCGCGACGGCGCTGGGCACGCTCGCCGACACGACCGTGCTGGGGCACGCCACGCACAGCGGCATCGCCGCCGACCTGGCGCAGCCGGACGCCGCCGCCCGGCTCTGGGCCGAAGCGCTCGATCGGGCGGGCGGCGTGATCGATATATTGGTCAACAATGCCGGCATCTTCGAGCCCAGCCCGCTGGAGGCCGATGACTGGTCCGCCAATTGGGCGCGGACCATGCAGGTCAACCTGACCGCCTCGGCCGAACTGTGCCGGCTGGCCGTGCTGCACTGGCAGGAACGCGGCGTCGGTGGCCGCATCGTCAACATCGCCAGCCGCGCCGCCTATCGCGGCGATAGTCCCGCGCACTGGCATTATGCCGCCTCCAAGGGGGGCATGGTCGCGATGACCAAGACCATCGCACGGGGCTATGCCGCGCAGGGCATCCTCGCCTTCGCCGTCTGCCCCGGCTTCACCATGACCGGCATGGCGGACGATTATCTGGCCAGCCGGGGCGGGGACAAGCTGCTCGCCGACATTCCACTCGGCCGCGTCGCATCGCCGGAAGAGGTTGCCGCGACCGTCCGTTTCCTGTGCACCGATGCACCCCCCTCGATGACCGGCGCCGTCCTCGACATCAATGGAGCCAGCTATGTCCGCTGACAGTTGGAAGCTGACCCTGCCCTGCACCCGCGACGAGGCGGAGGCGATCGACGCGGCCGACGACCTGGCGATCGAGGCGGTGATCATGACCACCGAAGAGGTGGAGGACGATCGCGAGCATTGGCGGCTCGACGCCTATTTCGAGGTGGAGCCGGATGCCACGACCATCGACGCGATCCGTGCGCTGGTGCCGAGCGCCGGCGACCATCCCGCCACGGTCGAGCATGTGCCTGCGCAGGACTGGGTGACGATGAGCCAGGCCGGGCTGGAGCCGTTGTCGGTCGGGCGCTTCTTCGTCCACACCGGCGACGAGACGGTGCCCGAGGGCAAGCGGGGTTTCCATATCCCGGCGGGCCGCGCCTTCGGCACCGGACATCATGAGACGACCAGCGGCTGCCTCGCCATGCTCGACGCGATGGCGGGCGAGACGGTGACCAATGCGATCGATGTGGGCACCGGCACGGGGCTGCTCGCCTTTGCGGTGCGGCATCTCTGGTCCGAGGCGATGGTGGTGGCGACCGATATCGATCCGATCGCCATCGACGTGACCGCCGACAATGCCGTGATCAACGGTGTGGATGGCGTCGCGCTGATCGTCGCCGATGGCGCGCTGGCCGATCCAATCATGGCGGCCTCGCCCTATGACCTCGTCATCGCTAATATCCTGGCCGGACCGCTGATCTCGATGGCACCCGAACTGGCCGCGATTGCCGGGCCGGAGGCGACCATGGTGCTGGCGGGCCTGTTGGAAACCCAGCGCGCCGATGTCGTCGCGGCCTATGAGGCCTGTGGCTGTGCGCTGGAGACCGTCGACCGGCGTGGCGACTGGAGCGTCCTTCGCCTGCGCGCGGGCAAGGAACGCTTCGTGCCCAATGGCCCCTTCGATCCCAAGGGCCGCGACGGCTGGGCGCTGGATATCTGAACGCCAAACCCTCTCCCGGTCTCCCGCCGCCTGCGCACAGCATTTGCCATTCCCCCGGCCTCTCGGGCATAAGCCGGCGCAAAGACTTAAGGAGAGGTCATGGCATCGACGATGGTCGAGTTGGAACGCCGCCGCGCTGCCGCGCGCGCAGGTGGTGGTGAGAAGCGTGTCGCCGCGCAACATGCCAAGGGCAAGCTGACCGCGCGCGAGCGGCTGGACGTGCTGCTCGACGAGGGCAGTTTCGAGGAGCTCGACATGTTCGTCGAGCATAACTGCGTCGATTTCGGGATGACCGAGCAGGTGGTGCCGGGCGATGGTGTCGTTACCGGATCGGGCACGATCAACGGCCGCCTGGTCTTTGTCTTCAGCCAGGATTTCACCGTCTTCGGCGGCTCGCTGTCCGAACGTCATGCGCAGAAGATCTGCAAGATCATGGACATGGCGATGAAGGTCGGTGCGCCGGTCATTGGCCTGAACGATTCGGGCGGCGCACGCATCCAGGAGGGCGTGGCCTCGCTCGGCGGCTATGCCGAGGTGTTCCAGCGCAATGTGCTGGCGAGCGGTGTGGTGCCGCAGCTTTCGCTCATCATGGGGCCGTGTGCGGGCGGGGCGGTCTATAGCCCCGCAATGACCGACTTCATCTTCATGGTGAAGGATTCGAGCTATATGTTCGTCACCGGCCCCGATGTGGTCAAGACGGTGACCAACGAGGTCGTCACCCAGGAAGCACTGGGCGGCGCGGTGACGCACACGACCAAGACCGGCGTCGCCGATGTGGCGTTCGATGATGATATCGAGGCGCTGCTCGCCGCGCGGGACTTCATCGACTTCCTGCCCGCCAACAATCGTGAGGGTGTGCCCGAGCGGCCGACCGCCGATGCCTGGGACAGACAGGAGGACAGCCTCGACACGCTGATCCCGGCCAGCGCCAACCAGCCCTATGACATGCACGAACTCCTGACCAAGGTGGTCGACGAGGGTGATTTCTTCGAGGTGCAGCCCGCCCACGGTGGCAACATCATCACCGGCTTTGGCCGGATCGAGGGGCGCACGGTCGGCTTCGTCGCCAACCAGCCGATGGTGTTGGCGGGTGTTCTCGACATCAACGCCAGTCGCAAGGCGGCGCGTTTCGTGCGCTTCTGCGATGCATTCGAGATACCGATCGTGACCTTTGTCGACGTGCCCGGCTTCCTGCCCGGCACCGCGCAGGAGCATAATGGCATCATCAAGCATGGCGCCAAACTGCTCTTCGCCTATGCCGAGGCGACGGTGCCCAAGATCACCGTCATCACCCGCAAGGCCTATGGTGGTGCCTATGACGTGATGGCGTCCAAGCATCTGCGCGGCGACCTCAACTATGCCTGGCCGACCGCCGAGATCGCGGTGATGGGTGCCAAGGGCGCGGTCGAGATCATCTTCCGGGGCAAGACGCCCGAGGAGATCGGCGAGCGGACGGCGGAATATGAGGCGCGCTTCGCCAATCCGTTCGTCGCAGCGTCGAAGGGCTTTGTCGATGAGGTGATCCAGCCGCACTCGACCCGCCGCCGGATCGCGCTGGGCCTGCGCAAGCTGCGCAACAAGGACCTGGCGAACCCCTGGAAGAAGCATGACAACCTGCCGCTCTGATACCCGCCGGGCGGCGAGCGTTGCCATGCTGGCAATGCTCGCTGCCTGTCAGCCCGCACCCGTTGCCAACCGGTCGTCGCAGGACGAAGCCATGGCCAATGCCGCCACGCCAGCGCCCGTGGCACAACCCACGGGCGTGGCCGCGCTGCCGGCGGCGCAGCAACTCGACCGGGGTTTTCGCGCGGTTTTCGGCCAGGCCAGTCCGATCACTGACAAGGACGGGATGACAGTCAAGGCCGAACGATTGCTTTGGCAGGACGGCAAGGCGGTGCTGATCACCTCTTCGACCCAGGCCGATGCCTGCCACGCCTGTGCCGGTTCGCTCGGCGTTTATTATCTCAGGCCGGAGGGCGATGGCTTCAATGTCGCAGGGCGCTTCCCGAAGGCGGTCGCCGGCAACGGTTTCGGCGCAGCGCCCGACTGGTCGGTGTCGGACAAGTTCGGCGCGGCGCCGGTGATCTATGCCGAGGCGGGCTATACCGGCCAAGGTTATAGCTGCAACAGCGCGACCCTGACCGAGCTGACACAGAGCGCGCCGCGAACGATTGCCACCGTGCCCATATATTATAGCGATCAGGGTGCTGGCGGATCGACCGATGTGACGGGCAAGATCGGCAAGGTGAATCGCGACCGGGACTTCACCGTCGACTATTCGGGCAGCGCGACGTTCCACGACTTATGGCGGCGCGGTCCCAAGGGCTACACCGTCGTCGGCGAAAGCAAGATGCAGACATGCTGAAATCCATCACGAGCCAGGATGGGGCAGGACAGGATTGGAACATATGACCCTCGGCCGCCTCAACCATATCGGCATCGCGACGCCTTCCATCGAGAAGACGATCGAAACCTATCGCTACCTGCTCGGCGCGGACGCGATCGGTGAGCCCTTCGATCTGCCGCCACAGGGCGTGCGGGTGTGCTTCATCGATGCGCCCAACACCCAGATCGAGTTGATCCAGCCACTCGACGAAACCTCGCCCATCGCCAACTTCTTGAAGAAGAACCCGGCGGGCGGGCAGCATCATCTCTGCTTCGAGGTCGCCGATATGCCCGCCGCCGTGGCGGAGCTGCAGGCCAAGGGCGCGACGTTGCTCGGCGCCCCCCGGATCGGCGCGCACGGCACGCCCGTCATATTCCTGCACCCGCGCGACATGGGCGGCGTGCTGGTCGAGTTGATGGAAACACCGGGAGACGACCATTGAGCGAAGCGATGTTGCGGACCGAGCGCCGGGGCGATGTGCTGGTCCTGACGCTCAACCGGCCCGAGCGGCTCAATGCGGCGCCGCCAGCACTGTTCGATGCCATTCGCGAGGCGCTCGACCAGCGCGGCGACGCCCGAGCGGTGCTGCTGGCCGGTGAGGGGCGGGCCTTCTGCTCCGGCGCGGATATTTCGGGAAGCGATGTCGGACCGGAGACGGTGCACCGCGCGCTGGTCGAGCATTACAATCCGGCGATGCTGGCGCTGGCCGAACTGCCCATTCCCGTCGTCAGCGCGGTGCGCGGCGCGGCGGCGGGAATCGGGTGCAGCCTGGCGCTGGCTGCGGATTTCTGCGTGACGAGCGAAACCGCTTATTTCCTCCATGCCTTCGTCAATATTGGGCTGGTCCCCGATGGCGGCGCGAGCTGGATGTTGCCGCGTCTGATCGGCCGTGCCCGTGCCGCGGAAATGATGCTGCTGGGCGAGCGGGTGGCGGCGGCCAAGGCGCTCGACTGGGGCCTGATCCACAAGGTCGTCGCGGACGATGCGTTGGACGCACAAGCCTTCGCGCTGGCCGAGCGACTGGCGGCGGGGCCGAGCGTGGCGCTGGGCCTGATGCGGCGTGCGCTTCAGGCCGGCTTCGAGAGCGATTATGCCACCGCATTGGCTCGCGAGGCGGAGGACCAGCGTACCGCCCGCGCGACGCAGGACGGCGAGGAAGGCGGTCGGGCCTTTTTCGAGAAGCGCCCGCCGCGTTTCCTCGGGCGCTAGCAGCCAGAGACTTGCGCGCGTATGATGATTTCGCTCTAGTGAAACAAAATAAGTATCGCGCGTAACGATTGGATGAGGAGTGGCCGATGGCCGAACGCCCTGACATGGCCGATTGGGAGTCGCTTGCCGCGAAAGAGGTAAAGGGGCGTGATCTCGACTGGCAGACGCCCGAGGGGATCACGGTCAAGCCGCTCTATACCGCTGACGATGTAACGACCGACCCCGGCCTGCCGGGCTTCGCGCCGTTCACGCGCGGCGTACGCGCGACCATGTATGCGGGCCGCCCCTGGACGATCCGGCAATATGCGGGCTTCTCCACCGCTGAGGAGTCGAACGCCTTCTACCGGCGCAATCTGGCGGCGGGGCAGAAGGGATTGTCGGTCGCCTTCGACCTCGCCACCCACCGGGGCTATGACAGCGACCACCCGCGCGTGACCGGCGATGTCGGCAAGGCGGGCGTCGCGATCGACACGGTCGAGGATATGAAGATTCTGTTCGACGGCATTCCGCTCGATGCCATGTCGGTCAGCATGACGATGAACGGCGCGGTGATCCCGGTACTCGCCTTCTTCATCGTCGCGGCCGAGGAACAGGGGGTTCACCGCTCGAAGCTGGAAGGGACCATCCAGAACGACATCCTCAAGGAGTTCATGGTCCGCAACACCTATATCTACCCGCCCGAACCGAGCATGCGGATCATCTCGGACATCTTCGCCTATACCAGCGCCGAGATGCCTAAGTTCAACAGCATCTCGATCAGCGGCTATCACATGCAGGAGGCCGGGGCGACGCAGCTCCAGGAACTGGCCTTCACCATCGCCGACGGCATGGAATATGTGAAATACGGCGTGGCGTCGGGCCTCGACATCGACAAATTTGCCGGGCGCCTGTCCTTCTTCTTCGCGATCGGCATGAATTTCTTCATGGAGGTCGCCAAGCTGCGTGCCGCGCGCGTGCTGTGGCACCGGGCGATGACCCAACTGGGCGCGAAGGACGAGCGCTCCAAGATGCTGCGCACCCATTGCCAGACCTCGGGCGTGTCGCTGACCGAGCAGGACCCCTATAACAACGTCATCCGCACCACGATCGAGGCGATGGCGGCGATGCTGGGCGGGACGCAATCGCTCCACACCAATGCGCTGGACGAGGCGATCGCGCTGCCCACCGACTTCTCCGCCCGGATCGCGCGCAACACGCAGATTGTGCTGCAGGAAGAGACGGGGATGACCAAGGTCGTCGATCCCTTGGGTGGCTCTTATTATGTCGAGAGCCTGACCCAGAGTTTGGTCGATGGCGCCTGGGAGCTGATCGAGCGGATCGAGGCCGAGGGCGGCATGGTCAAGGCGGTCGCGGCGGGCTGGCCCAAGGCGATGATCGAGGAAGCCGCCGCCGCGCGCGCCGCCAAGGTCGACCGGGGCGAGGATGTGATCGTCGGGGTCAACAAATACCGGCTGGCCGATGAGGCGCCGGTGGAGATCCTCGATATCGACAATCATGCGGTGCGGGCGGGCCAGGTGGCGCGGATCGCAGCGGTGCAGGCGGCACGCGACGAAGCGGCGTGCCGGGCTGCACTTGATGCGCTGCGCGATGGCGCACACGGCAAGGGCAATCTCCTCGCGCTGGCGGTGGAAGCGGCGCGGGCACGGGCGACTTTGGGCGAGATTTCCGCCGCGCTGGAGGATGTGTTCGGCCGTTATGGCACGCAGCCCAGCCCGGTAGCGGGCGTCTATGGCGGAGCCTATGCCGAGGACGAACGCTGGGCGCGTCTGATCCGGGGCGTCGAGGCGGTCGAACGTCGCCTGGGCCGCCGTCCCCGGCTGTTCGTCGCCAAGATGGGTCAGGACGGACATGACCGGGGCGCGAACCTCGTCTCCTCGATGTTCGGCGATCTGGGGTTCGAGGTGGTGCCGGGACCGCTCTTCCAGACGCCCGAGGAAGCCGCGCAAGTGGCGTTGACCCGCAACGTCGATGTCGTCGGTGCCTCGAGCCTTGCCGCGGGCCACAAGACGCTGATCCCCGAGCTGATCGGCCATCTGCGCGAGGCGGGCCGCGCGGATATCAAGGTCATCGCGGGTGGCGTTATTCCCGCACAGGACTATCAGGCACTCTACGATGCCGGGGTACAGGCGATTTTCGGTCCCGGCACCAATCTTGTGAAAGCGGCCGAGGATGTGCTGAGGCTGCTGGGCCATAATATGCCGCCCGAGGCGGGCGAATGACAGGACGACACGTGATGACGACGACACCCGCGCTGAGCTCCGAGGCGACCCCGCGCACCGACTGGACCCGCGCCGAGATCGCCGCGCTGTTCGACCTGCCCTTCACCGAGCTGTTGTTCCGCGCGGCCGAGGTGCACCGCGCGCATCACGCCGCCGATCAGGTTCAGCTGTCGACGCTGTTGTCGATCAAGACGGGCGGCTGCCCCGAGGATTGCGGCTATTGCAGCCAGTCGACCCATGCCGATACCGGGCTGAAGGCGACCAAGCTGATGGACCCGCGCGCCGTGCTGCAGGCGGCGGCGCAGGCCAAGGATCACGGCTCGACGCGCTTCTGCATGGGCGCGGCCTGGCGCAACCCCAAGGATCGCGACATGCCCGCCATCGTGGAGATGGTGAAGGGCGTGCGCGCCATGGGCATGGAAACCTGCATGACGCTGGGCATGCTGACCGATGCACAGGCGCAGACGCTCGCCGAGGCGGGGCTGGACTATTACAATCACAATATCGACACGTCGCCCGAGCGTTATGGCGACGTCATCACCACGCGCAGCTTCGGCGAGCGGTTGGAGACGTTGGAGCATGTCCGCGATGCCGGCATCAATGTATGCTGTGGCGGTATTGTCGGCATGGGTGAGACGCGCGGCGACCGGGTCGGCTTCATCCATGCGCTTGCCACCCTGCCGGTCCATCCGGGCAGCGTGCCGGTGAACGCGCTGGTGCCGGTCAAGGGCACGGTATTGGGCGATATGTTGGCCGACACGCCGCTGGCCAAGATCGACGATATCGAATTCGTCCGCACCGTCGCGGTTGCGCGCATCACCATGCCGCATTCGATGGTCCGCCTGTCGGCGGGGCGCGAGAGCATGTCGGATGCCACCCAGGCTTTGTGCTTCCTGGCGGGCGCGAACTCGATCTTCACCGGCGACAAGCTGCTGACTGCGGGCAATGCGGGCGACGACAAGGACGCAGCGCTCTTCGCCCGGCTGGGGCTCACGCCCATGGCGGCGGAGTGCAAGGTGGAATTGGAAGCGGCGGAGTAAACAGGCTTCGCCGGTTGTCCCCGGCGAAAGCCGG
Source organism: Sphingomonas paucimobilis NBRC 13935 (assembly GCF_000739895.2). Lineage (GTDB taxonomy): Bacteria > Pseudomonadota > Alphaproteobacteria > Sphingomonadales > Sphingomonadaceae > Sphingomonas > Sphingomonas paucimobilis. Next base: position 27,561 of record NZ_BBJS01000059.1, on the reverse strand, counting down.
AGCCCAGTTGCGGTGAAGTAGGGGTGGTGCGCCACCCGAATGGCATTCGACACGGACCAACGACATAATAGGAGAGGTATCCCCGTGTTCCAGAAAATCCTGATCGCCAATCGCGGGGAAATCGCGTGCCGGGTGATCCGCACGGCGCGTGCGATGGGCATCGCCACGGTGGCGGTCTATTCGGACGCCGATGCGGGGGCGCCGCATGTCCGGCTGGCCGATGAATCGGTGCGTCTCGGGCCGGCCCCAGCCGCCGAGAGCTATCTCAAGGCCGAACTGATCCTCGCCGCCGCCAAGGCAACGGGGGCGGATGCGATCCACCCCGGTTACGGCTTCCTGTCCGAGCGGGAGAGCTTCGCGCTCGCCTGTGCCGAGGCGGGCGTGGCGTTCATCGGCCCGCCGCCGAACGCGATCGCCGCGATGGGCGACAAGATCGAATCCAAGAAGCTCGCCAAGGCGGCCGGCGTCAATGTCGTACCCGGCTATCTGGGCGAGATCGCCGATACCGAGGAAGCCGTGCGCATCGCGTCGGACATCGGCTTCCCGGTGATGATGAAGGCGTCCGCAGGTGGCGGCGGCAAGGGGATGCGGCTCGCCTGGTCCGAAGCCGATGTCCGCGAAGGCTTTGAGGCGACCAAGCGCGAGGGCCTCGCGTCCTTCGGCGACGACCGCGTCTTCATCGAGAAGTTCATCGAGAGCCCGCGCCATATCGAGATTCAGGTGCTGGGCGACCAGCATGGCAACATCGTCTATCTTGGCGAGCGTGAATGTTCGATCCAGCGCCGCCATCAGAAGGTGGTCGAGGAGGCCCCGTCGCCCTTCGTCACGCCCGAGATGCGTCGCGCCATGGGCGAGCAGGCGGTCGCGCTGGCACGTGCGGTCGGCTATTATTCGGCCGGCACCGTCGAGCTGATCGTCTCCGGCGCGGACCCGAGCGGGGAAAGCTTCTACTTCCTGGAAATGAACACCCGGCTTCAGGTCGAGCATCCCGTGACCGAGGAGGTCACCGGCCTTGATCTGGTCGAGCAGATGATCCGCGTGGCGGCGGGCGAGAAATTGGCCTTTACCCAGGACGAGGTGACGCTGACCGGTTGGGCGGTCGAGAACCGCGTCTATGCCGAGGACCCTTATCGCGGCTTCCTGCCCTCGACCGGGCGGCTGGTGCGCTACAACCCGCCCGTCGAGCATTGCGATGAATCGGTCCGCGTCCGCGTCGATGATGGCGTCGCCGAGGGCGGCGAGGTCAGCATGTTCTACGACCCGATGATTGCCAAGCTCGTCACCTGGGCCCCGACGCGCGAGGCGGCGATCGATGCGCAGATCGCCGCGCTCGACGCGTTCGAGATCGTGGGGCCGGGGACGAATATCGACTTCGTATCGGCTCTGATGCAGCATCCGCGTTTCCGCTCGGGGGAATTGTCGACCGGTTTCATCGCCGAGGAATATCCCGAAGGCTTCCACGGCGCGCCTGCCTCCGAAGACCTGACCCGGACCCTGGCCGCCATCGCCGCCTTTGCTGCGACGGCCGAGGCGGATCGGGCGCGGCGGATCGATGGGCAACTCGGTCACCGGCTGCAGCCACCCGCCGACTGGACGGTGCGGATCGGGGGCGTGGATCACGCGGTCAACGTGTCGACCGATGGTCTTAGCGTCGACGGCGCCGCGCTCGATCTCGCCATCGCCTATACGCCCGGTGACCGGATGATCGCGGTCGAGGATGAGGCGGGTGAGACGCTGCATGTCCGCATCGCCAAGACCCGCACCGGCTTTCGCCTGACGACGCGCGGCGCCAGCCATCAGGTCCGCGTCCTTCCCGCCCGCGCCGCCCCTTATGCGACGCACCTGATCGAGAAGGTGCCTCCCGACCTCTCCAAATTCCTGATCGCGCCGATGCCGGGCCTGCTCGTCCGCCTCGACGTGGGTGAGGGAGACAAGGTGGAGGCCGGTCAGCCGCTCGCGGTGGTCGAGGCGATGAAGATGGAAAACATCCTGCGCGCCGCCAAGTCGGGCACCGTCAAGGCGATCGCCGCGAAGACCGGCGACAGCCTGGCTGTCGACGCTGTCATCCTGGAATTGGAGTAAGTCGAACGACAGCCGAAATGTCCCGGCTGTCGTTCGCCTGACGTTTCCGTCACATTGCCACAGATTGCGACACAATCGGGCTGGACGCGACCGCGACCGGCGGGCAGGTTCGCGCCCATGAAGCCTCGCACCCGCGTCCTTCTTCTGGCTCCGGCGGCTCTGGCCGGTTGCACGGTTGGTCCTGATTATCGTCCCGCTGCCTCCTCGGAGCTGGGGGTCCCCGATCAATGGTCGGTCCCTGCCGCCAATGCCCAGGCGCAGGACCTGACCCGGTGGTGGCGGTCGTTCGACGATCCGTTGCTGGTCGAACTGGTCGAGCAGGCGGTCGTCGCGAACACCGATGTCGCCCAGGCGATCGCCCGGCTGCGCCAGGCGCGCGAAAGCCTGATCCAGAGCCGCGCCGCGCTGCTGCCCACCGTGTCGGGTTCGACCGGCTATCAGCGCAACGAGAATCTGCGCGGTGGCGGGCGAAGTTTCACGCTACCCGACGGCACCGTCGTCGACACCGGCGGGGGCGGCAGCAACAGCTTCACCGTGGGCCTGTCCGCCAGCTATCAGGTCGGCCTGTTCGGTGAAGTCCGCCGCACGGTCGAGGCGACCCGCGCCACCTATGAGGGGGCCGGGTTCAGCTATGCGGCGACGCTGCTGACCGTCGAGAGCGAACTGGCGCGCAATTACATGCTTGCGCGCGCCTATCAGGCGCAGCTCGCTAATGCGCGCGCCAGCCTGGCGCTGCAGGATGACAATTTGGAGATTGCGGGCTTCCGCGTGCAGGCGGGCCTCGTCTCCTCGCTCGACGCGGAACAGGCGCGCAGCCAGCGGGCGCAGACCGCCGCGACGATCCCGTCGATCGAACAGCAATATAATGCCGCCGTCTCGCGGCTGGGCGTGCTGACCGCGCAAGCGCCGGGGGCGCTGAAGTCGCGGCTGGCGGCGGTGCGGCCGATCCCGCGCGGGCCCGCCGCCATCGGCGTCGGCATCCCGGCCGATATCCTGCGCCGTCGTCCCGATGTCCGCGCCGCCGAGCGCAACCTGGCCGCCGCGACCGCGCGGATTGGCGTGGCGCAGGCGGCGCTCTATCCCGCGCTCGCCATCTCCGGGAATATCAACACGGCGGCGACCAGCCTCGGCTCGCTGGGCGATGCGATCACCGGCAGCCTGTTCGCCGGGCTGACCCAGGCGATCTTCAACGGTGGCCGGCTGCGGTCCCAGGTGCGCAGTGCCCGCGCGGTCGCCGAGCAGAATTATGCCGCCTATCAGGGCACGGTGCTGCTCGCGCTCGAGGATGTCGAGAATGCGATCGTCGCGCTCAACACCGCGCGCGAGCGCGAGCGGCAATTCGCCATCCAGCTCGACGCCGCGCGCAACTCGGCGATCCTGGCGCGCAGCCAGTATCGCACCGGGCTGACCGATTTCACCACCCTGTCGCAGCAGGAGGCCGCGCTGCTCAGCGCGCAGAACGGGCTGGTCCAGGCCCGCTCCGATGCCGCCACCGCGCAGGTCTCGCTGTTCGCCGCGCTTGGCGGCGGGTGGGACGCCGATACCATTCCGCAAGCTCCGCCGCTCGCGGCCCCAACCCCGGACAACCGCTGATGGCCGACCAGACTCTCGACGATTTCCTGGGCGTGAAGCCCCAGCCGCGCTGGCGCAAATGGGTGCAATGGGGTGTGGTGGCGGTCGGCGTCGTGCTACTCCTACTGTTGCTCAAAAGCTGTTTCGGCGGCTCGGACGAGGCGGGCTTCGCGACCGCGCCGGTGACGCGTGGCAACCTGACCGTGACGGTATCCGCCACGGGCAAGTTGGCGCCGACCAGCCAGGTGACGGTCGGCTCGCAGCTATCGGGTCTGGTCACCAAGGTCGTGGTCGATGTGAACGACCGAGTGCGGGCGGGCGAGGCGCTGGCGCTGATCGATCCCGAACAGATCGACGACCAGATCCGCGCTGGGCAAGCGACGCTCAACGCCAATCAGGCACAGGTTGCGCAGGCGCGCGCCACCGTGGCCGAGGCACAGGCGCAGCTCGCCCGTCTGGAGCAGGTCTATAAGCTGTCGAACGGCCGTGTGCCCTCGGCCACCGAGCTTCAGGCCGGCCGCGCCGATGCGCAGCGCGCTGTCGCCGCACTCCGCGTGGCCGAGGCCAATGTCGCCGCTGCCCGCGCGCAGCTTGCCCAGTCGCAGACCCAGCGCCAGCGTGCGATCATCCGCTCGCCCGTGTCGGGTGTGGTACTGGCGCGGCAGGTCGATCCGGGTCAGACGGTCGCGGCGTCGTTCAACACGCCGACCCTGTTCGTCATCGCCGAAGACCTGACGAAGATGAAGCTGGAAGTCGCGATCGACGAGGCCGATGTCGGCGAGGTGAAGGTCGGGCAAAAGGCCAATTTCACCGTCGATGCCTTTCCGGGCCGCACCTTCCCCGCGACGATCACCCGCGTCGATCTGGGATCGAACCTGACGGTCAGCGCGGCGACCTCGTCCACCTCCTCGACTGCAAGCACGACGTCGACGGCGGGGCAGGTGGTCAGCTATGCCGCCGACCTGACGGTGGCCAACCCAGACCTGCAACTGCGCCCCGGCATGACCGCGACCGCCGATATCGTCACCTCGGACAAGCAGGGCGTCATGCTGATCCCCAACGCGGCCTTGCGTTTCAAGCCTTCGGATGGGGCCGGGCAGGGTGGCGGCGGCATTGCAGGCTCGCTGACCTTCCGACCGCGTCGTGACCGGGCCGCGCGCACCGCGACCGTGCAGCGCGGTGCGACCCAGACCGTCTATGTCCGGGGCAATGACGGCAAGCCGCAGCCGATCCAGATCGTCACCGGCGATACCGACGGATCGGTGACCGAAGTGCTGTCGGGCGGGCTGAAACCCGGCATGCAGGTCATCACCGGCCAACTCGCGGGTGGCGAGGGCGCCGCGCCGCGCGGCGGCGGCCCGCGTCGTCAGGGCGGCCAGCAGGGTGGCGGGGGCGGCGGTGGCCGCTGATGCCCCCCTCATCCAGTTGCGTGGCGTCACCAAGACCTATGGCAGCGGTGCGACCCAGTTCCAGGCGCTGAAGGGTGTCGATCTGGACATTGCGGCGGGCGATTTCGTTGCGGTGATGGGGCCCTCGGGCTCGGGCAAGTCGACGACGATGAACATCCTGGGGTGCCTCGACGTGCCGAGCGGCGGCAGCTTCCTGTTCCGTGGCCATCATGTCGAGACACTGGACCGCGACCAGCGCGCAATGCTGCGGCGGCGTTATCTGGGCTTCGTGTTCCAGGGCTTCAACCTGTTGTCGCGCACCACCGCGCTGGAGAATGTCGAACTCCCCTTGCTCTATCGCGGCGAGGACAAGAAGACTCGGCGCGAACTGGGCATGGCGGCGCTGGAGAAGGTCGGGCTCGACCAATGGTGGGACCATACCCCCGCCGAGCTATCGGGCGGACAGCAGCAGCGTGTGGCGATCGCCCGCGCCATCGTCACCAGCCCCGACGTGCTGCTCGCCGACGAGCCGACCGGCAACCTCGATTCCGAGCGCTCGGTGGAGATCATGGAGTTACTGACCGGGCTCAACCGGGACAGCGGCATCACCGTGCTGATGGTCACGCACGAGCCTGACATGGCCGCCTTTGCGCGCACCGTCATCCATTTCAAGGATGGGCTGGTCGAGCGGATCGAGGCGCAGCACCGACCGGGCGAGATTCCCGCCATGGACCTCCACTGATGTTCGGCACCACGCTCCTCCTCGCGATCCGGTCGATCCGACGGCATTTGTTGCGCTCTTTCCTGACGACGCTGGGTATCGTGATCGGTGTCGGCGCGGTCGTGACCATGGTGACGCTGGGCAAGGCGACCACGGCCGCCGTGCAGCAGCAGATTTCGTCGCTGGGCACCAACATCCTGCAGGTCCGGCCCGGCCAGGGCTTCGGACGCGGCGGCGGCGGCCCGCGCCCGCCCGATTTCAAGCCCGAGGATGTCGAGGCGATCGCCGACCAGATTGCGGGTGTGACGGCCGTCGCCCCGCAAGCGCAGACGACCGCGACCGCCATCTATGAGGGCGCCAACTGGTCGACGACCGTGACCGGTACGACGCTCGCCTATTTCACCGTTCAGCCATGGCCGCTGGCCTCGGGCCGTACCTGGACCCCGGCGGAGCAGGCGGCGGGCAAGGCGGTGTGCATCATCGGCAATACCGTCCGCAAGAACCTGTTCTCCAACACCGATGCGGTCGGCAAGCGCTTCCGCATCGGCGCGATCAGTTGCGACGTGATCGGCGTGCTGACGACGCGCGGGCAGGGCGGGTTCGGCGATCAGGACGATGTCGTGCTGATGCCGATCAAGGCCGTGCAGCGCCGTTTCATCGGCAGCCGCGACATTCGCCTGATGCTGGTCGGTGTCGATCAGGCCTATTCGACATCGGCGGTGCAGAGCTCGCTGACCGACCTGCTGCGCGAACGGCGTCACATCACCGGCGGCAAGGATGACGACTTCAATATCTTTGACACCAAGCAGATCAGCGACACGCTGACCAGCACGACGACGATGCTGACCCGGATCGTCGCGGCGGTGGCGGCGATCAGCCTGGTCGTCGGCGGCATCGGCATCATGAACATCATGCTGGTGTCGGTGACCGAGCGGACGCGCGAGATCGGCATCCGCCTGGCGATCGGCGCGGTCGCGCGCGAGGTGCTGATGCAGTTCCTGGTCGAGGCCGTCGTGCTGTCGTGCCTGGGCGGCATCGTCGGGCTCATCCTGGCGCAACTCATCATCGCGGCGCTGGTGCCGATCATGCAGGTCCCCTGGACCTTCGATCTTCAGATCAACATCATCGCCTTTGCCATTTCGGCGGTGATCGGGGTGGTGTTCGGCTATTTCCCCGCGCGGCGGGCGGCGGCGCTCAATCCGATCGATGCGCTACGCCACGAGTGATGGTCCGTTCGGGGGCGTGAACGAGCTGGCGTAGCCGTTCCAGGTCCTCGGGCGTGTCGATGTCGATCAGCTCGGCGGGAGAGGTCACGACATGACGCCCGCCGGCCACCAGCTTGCGAGCGCCTTCGTCGCCCTCCAGTTTCAGCAAAGCGTCGAACTGGCCCGACCCGAAGACGCCCGGCGGGGTCGGATATTCGCCATTGCTCGACACCACCACCGCGTCCGGGCCGTCAAAGGCGTCGAACAGGCGATAGATATGCGCCGCCGTCACGCGCGGCATGTCGGCGAGTGCGATCAGAATGGCCTTGGGAGAAGACGGGATCGCCTCCTGTACGCCGAGATGCAGCGAGAAAGACATGCCCTTGGCGATGTCGTTATTGTGGATCACGCGATAGCCGCGTGAGGCGAAGTCGAGCTGGCATCCATCGGTCACCACGATCCGGTCGGCGAAGGGAATGCTCTCCAGCGCGGTGGTGACGTGAAAGCCCACCGGCTTGCCGAGAAACTCGGCCTCCAGCTTGTTCTCCATCCCGAAGCGGCTCGATTGTCCCGCCGCCAGCAGAACCAGAACCACATCCTCAGCGTCGATCATGAAAGGCTCCTATCATCGCCGCCGCGATCGACAATGCGATCTCGGAGGGGCCGATCGCGCCGATGTCCAGGCCGACAGGGCCGTCAATCCGGTCGATCGTTGACAAGGAAACGCCCATCGCGGCGAGACGCTCCCGCCGCGCCGCATGGCTGCGCCGACTGCCTAGCGCGCCGACATAGGCGGTGGGGTGGGCAAGTGCGGCGACGAGGGCAGGGTCGTCGATCTTGGTATCATGGCTCAGCGTCACCACCGCCGTAGCGGGGCCGGGGGAATAGGCGGCGACCGCTTCATCGGGCCAGCGATCGTCGAGTGTGACTCCGGGAAAACGCTCCGGCGTGAGGAAGCGGGCGCGGGGGTCGATCACCACCGTCTCGATGCCCAGGGTCTGGGCAAGTTGGGCGAGGCTCTGCGCGATCTGCACCGCGCCGATGATCAGCAAACGGCGCGGTGGGTCGTAGCGGTTGGCGAAGACCTCGCCCGTCTCGACGGGGCGCTGGTCGGCCTTGCCGGTGCTCAGGTCGGTGGTGACGGTCAGCGAGCGCCCCCGTTCCCGCGCCTCGGCAATCCGGTCGAACAGTTCGGGGTCGAACCCCTCCGCCGATACGGGCTGCACCATCACCGCGATCTCGCCGCCGCAAGGCAGCCCGACTTCCCAAGCCGAAGTATCCGCCACGCCATAGCGCTTCACCTGGAACGGCGCGCCGCCAATGACCTCGGCAGCGGTGTGGAGGATGTCGTTCTCCACACAGCCGCCCGATACTGATCCCTCGAAGCGGCCATCGGCATGGACCAGCATATGACTGCCACGCGGACGCGGCGCCGACCCCCAGGTCGACACCACCGTTGCGATCGCCATCGGCTCGCCACGCCATTCTCTCGCGGCGGCCAAAACCCGGTCATTATCGCTCATCAAAGCGCCGGGAGATGATCGAGCAGCTTGTCGAGCGTGATCGGCATCTCGCGCACCCGGACGCCGGTGGCGTTGTAGATGGCGTTGACCACCGCCGGGGCCGCGCCCGAAATGCCCAGTTCGCCGATCCCCTTGGCGTGGATCGGGTTGGCGTGGATGTCCCGCTCATCGAGGAAATGGACTTCGAGCTGGGGCACGTCGGCATTCACCGGCACATGATATTCGGCGAGGTCGTGATTCACCAGCTTGCCGGTGCGCGAGTCGTGGATCAGTTCCTCGGTCAGCGCGGTGCCTATGCCGAAGGTCATGCCGCCCAGGCACTGCGAGCGCGCCGTTTTGGCGTTGAGCACTCGCCCCGCGGCAAACACGCCCAGCATCCGCCGCACCCGTACCTCGCCGGTGACGACATTGACGCCGACCTCAGCGAAATGCGCGCCGTAGCTGGCCTGGTTGAACTGCTTTTCCTGTTGGCCGGGCTTGATCTCACCGATCGCGGACAGACCATCCTTACCGACCAGCTCGGCCAGCGGCACCGAGCGATTGTCGCCGATCGCCATGCCGTCCTTGAGCGTGAGGTTCTCCGGCTTGACGCCCATCGCCTTGGCCAGCTTCTCGCGCACCCGCTCGGCGGCGAGGTACACGGCCGAGCCTGCCGATGCCGCGCCCCAGGAGCCGCCCGAGCCGGCGGCGGGGGGATCATTGGTATCGCCCAACGACATCGTCACCTTCTCGACCGGCAGGCCGAGGATCTCGGCGGCGATCTGCGCCATGATCGTATAGCTGCCCGTGCCGATATCGGTCATCGCCGAGGAGACGGTGGCGCTGCCATCGGGATGGAGTTCGACCTTGGCAGCGGACTGCTGCAACTGGTTGGAGCGGCACGCGGCGGCGACGCCCATGCCGATCAGCCAGTCGCCCTCACGCCGCTGCCCGGCCTTCTGGCGCTGGTCCCAGCCGAAATGCTTGGCCCCTTCCTCCAGCGAGCGGGTCAGGTTGCGCGAGGAATAGGGGACCTTGAGTTCGGGGTCCTGTTCGGGATCGTTGATCTTGCGCAGGTCGATCGGGTCCATGCCGATCTTCTCCGCGAGTTCGTCCATGGCGCATTCCATGCCGACCATGCCCACCGCCTCGCCCGGCGCACGCATCGAGCCGGAGAGCAGCCAGTTCAGCCGCACCACGTCATGGTTGATCCGCCGATTCTCGCCCGCATAGAGGAAATGCGTGCCGATCCCGACGGGCTCGAAGAAATCCTCGTCCGGCAGGTTCGACGTGATCGACTCGTGGCCCAGTGCGACGATCCGGCCCCCCGCTTCGGCACCCAGCCGCATCCGCTGCTCGGTGTTGGAACGCCGCACGGTGGCGTCGAACACCTGCTGGCGCAGCATCACCGCCTTGACGGGACGGTTCAGCCGCTTGGCGGCGATGGCGGCGGCGACACTCTCGGGCGCGATGCCTAGCTTCGATCCGAAGCCGCCGCCGATATAGCGCGAGATGATCCGGACCTTGGACTGGGACACGCCCAATGACTTGGCAAGCTGCTGCGCGTCCGAGGTTGGCATCTGGTACGCGCCGTACAGCGTCAGTGCGCCGTCTTCCCATACCGCGATCGAGGCATGGGGCTCCATCGCCGCCGAGTTCTGGCTGGGGGTGGTGTAGGTGACGTCGATCTTGACCGCGGCATTCTCGAACGCCTTGTCGAAATCGCCCTGGTCGTAATGGCCCTTGATCAGTCCATCGGGGGCGGGCTCGGCCTGATCCTTGTTCGCTTCATAGTCGAAATTGCCGTCGAGCGGCTCATAGTCGACCTTCAGCCGCTTCGCGGCGTCGCGCGCGACCTCGAAGCTCTCTGCGATGACGATGGCGATGATCTCGCCGAAATAGTCGACGGTGCGCACCCCTTGCGTCGGGGCTTCGGTCTCGCCGCCCTGCTGCGGGTTGCGGATGAAGCTGGCATAGTCGGTGATGACGTCGATCACGCCGGGGATGCTCTTTACCGCATCGGCGTCGATCGACTTGACCTTGGCATGACCCTTGGTCGCGCTCACCAGCACGCCATGCGCGCAGTTCTCGATGGCATATTCGGCCGCATAGGTGGCGGTGCCCGTCACCTTTTTGGGGCCGTCCACTCGATCGAGCGGTTTGGAAATCACCCCCTGCACACCCGTATCGAGCAGGCTGTCGGGGTGCGGCTGATTCATGGTCAGCGCGTTCGTGTCGTCCTTGCCGAATCCGAACATGGGATCAGCCCTCCTGCGTCAGTTCACGGAGCGTCGCGATCAGCGTGCGGCGCGTCAGCGGAATCTTGAAGTCGTTCGAGCCATAGCCCTTGGCATCGGCCAGCAGCGCATCGGCGGCGGCGTGGAACGCCGCGTCGGTGGGTTCCTGCCCGATCAAAGTGGCCTCGACCGCTTCGTTGCGCCACGGCATCGGGCCGAGCCCGCCGAAGGCCAGCCGCGCCGAGGCGATCCTGCCATCCTCGACCGCGACGATCCCGGCGACCGACACCAGGGCGAAGGCGTAAGAAGCCCGGTCGCGCACCTTGCGATAGGTCTGGTTCCCCTCGGGCGCGGGGGGCAGTTCGACATGGGTGATGAGTTCGCCCGGCTCCAGCGCCGTCTCGATCTCCGGCGTCGAACCCGGCAGGCGGTAGAACTCGCCGATCGCGATGCGGCGGCGATCGCCATCGGGCTTCTGGGTGACGATGACCGCCTCCAGCGCGCGCATCGCGACGGCCATGTCGCTGGGATGGGTGGCGATGCACTGGTCCGAGGTGCCGAGGATCGCGAGGATGCGGTTCTCCCCGCCGATCGCCGAACAGCCGCTGCCCGGCTCGCGCTTGTTACAGGGGGTGGCAGGGTCGTAGAAATAATAGCAACGCGTCCGCTGGAGCAGATTGCCGCCCGTGGAGGCCTTGTTGCGCAACTGCCCCGACGCACCGGCCAGCAGCGCACGCGACAGCACCGGGTACCGCTCGATCACGCGCGCATCGGCGGCGAGGTCGCTATTGGGCACCAGTGCGCCGATCGTCAGGCCGCCATCCTCGCGCTCCTCGATCTCGCCCAGGTCCAGGCGGCTGATATCGACCAGCGTGTCGGGCGTCTCGACCTGCAACTTCATCAGGTCGAGCAAATTGGTGCCGCCGGCGATGAAGCGGGCGCCGGGCACCGCGCCATCCCGGGTGGCGGTGCCGATCGAGTCGGCGCGGGCATAGTCGAACAGCTTCATGCCGCAACCTCCCGGCCGACATCTTCATTGGGATTGCGGTCGCCTTGCCCCGCCACTTCACGGATCGCGTCGACGATATTGGGATAGGCGGCGCAGCGGCAAAGATTGCCACTCATCCGCTCGGAGATTTCCTCGACGGTCAGCTCAGCCTGGCTGAGGTCTTCGGTGACATGACTCGGCCAGCCCTTCTTCACCTCGTCGAGCATCCCGACCGCCGAGCAGATCTGCCCCGGCGTGCAATAGCCGCACTGGAAACCGTCATGGCGGACGAACGCATCCTGCATCGGGTGGAGGTTGCCCGGCTGGCCCAACCCCTCGATCGTGGTGATCTCGTCATCCTGATGCATCACGGCGAGCGTCAGGCAGCTATTCACCCGCCGTCCGTTGACCAGCATCGTGCACGCGCCGCACTGGCCATGATCGCAGCCTTTCTTCGAGCCGGTCAGCCCGAGATGCTCGCGGCACAGATCGAGCAGCGAGGTGCGGACATCGACCTCGATGTCATGGGATTGACCATTGATTGTGAAATGCATCGCGGCATCCCCTTGGGATTACAATTGGATGAACAAACGCCATGCTTTCCGCACGTTTCCCGTTGCGAACCACTCTCATTGCCGCCGCACTGGTCTTGGGGCAGTCTGAGGCCATGTCCGCCGATCTGTCGAAACCGCTTTCCTTGCCTATCGTCATCGCGCATCGCGGCGCGAGCGGGGAGCGGCCAGAGCACACACTCGCCGCCTATGATCTGGCGATCCGTGAGGGCGCGGATGTGATCGAGCCCGATCTGGTGCCGACCAAGGACGGCCATCTCGTCGCGCGGCATGAGAATGAGATTTCGGGGACGACCGATGTCGCCTCGCATCCCGAATTCGCCGATCGCAAGACGACCAAGACGATCGATGGCCAGACCGAAACCGGCTGGTTCACCGAGGATTTCACGCTGGCCGAGTTGAAGACGCTGGGCGCCCGCGAACGCCTGCCGCAGCTTCGCTCGACCGCCTATGACGGGCAGTTCCAGATTCCCACGCTGGAAGAGATCATCGCGCTTGCCAAGCAGTGGTCGAAGGAGTTGGGGCGGGCCATCGCCATCTATCCCGAAACCAAGCACCCGACCTATTTCGCCTCGATCGGCAAGGGCACCGATGCCCCGCTGGTCGCCGCGCTGACCAAGGCGGGCTGGACGACGGCGGACGCGCCCGTCTTCATCCAGTCGTTCGAGGTGAACAACCTCAAGCATTTGAAGACGATAACCGGCATCCGCCTGATCCAGCTCGTGGCAGGCGAGGGCGGTCCGGCGGATGGCGCCGCGCCGACCTATGCCGCGATGATGACGCCCGAAGGGATGAGGCAGGTCGCGACCTATGCCTGGGGGATCGGACCGGACAAGGCGATGCTGTGGCAGGGCGACGCGCCCACGACGCTGGTCGCCGATGCCCACCGGACGGGGCTCCGCGTCCATCCCTGGACCTATCGCGCCGAAAATTATTTTGTGCGGCCTGCCTTCCGCCGGGGGACCGATCCCAAGGCGCATGGCGATGTCGCGGGCGAAATTCGCGCCGCGCTGGGGCAGGGCATCGACGGATTCTTCACCGATTTCCCGCAAATCGGGGTAGAAACGCGCAACGCTTTCCTGCGCGCCCGCTGAAAGACCCCGTGACCATGCGTAACCTCGTCCTGAAACTCGCCGTCCTGACCCTGCCGCTCACGACCGGAGGCTGCGTCAAGACGGTCGCCAGCGTCGTGAAGGCCCCGTTCCAGGCAGCGGGTCAGGTGGTCGACTGGACGACGACCAGCCAGGACGAGGCCGATCGCAATTACGGTCGCAAGATGCGCAAGAAGGAAGCGCGCGAAGGTCGCGAGCGGCGGGACTATGAAAAGCAGTGCCGCAAGCATCCCGAACAGTGCCAGCAAGGGCCACAGGGCCAACCCAGCCAGCAGGGCTATGACGGCTATCGCGCCGGTTACTGATCGCTGACGGACGGCCATTCGGCGAGAATGGCCGCCACCGCCGCCAGCACCTGCGGTCGGTGCTGGACCCACAAATGGCTGGAGCGGACTTCGACCGCTGGAGTCGTCTCGTCCCGGCAGATGATCCCGGCAACCAGCCCGTCGCTCCGGCTCCAGATCGCGGCCGAGGGGCAGGGGAGCGGCCCCGCGATCGCCGCCGAGCGCGCGAGGACCGCCGGGTCATCCACCCGCTCGCCGGTCAACCGCTCGAAGACGCGCCAGACATTGGTCGCGCGGGCCGGCCCGGCATAGGGCGAGGAGATGGTGATGACGCCCGCCACCAGATCGGGTCGCGCTTGCGCCACCATCCGCGCCATGATCCCGCCCAGGCTGACCCCGACGAGCGTGACTGGGCCATGCTCCGCCAGTTTTTCGATGCGGGCGATCAGATGTTCGGCATGGGCCCCGACACTGCGCACGCCGAGGTTGCGACCGAGCCCCCAGCCATGGGTGCGATAACCCTTGGTGGTCAGATAGCGGCGGAGCAGGATGTTGGACCCGTCGCCGTTGAACAGGCCGGGCAGCAGCATCACCGTCCGCCCGTCGCCACGCGGCGCGGCGGCCAGTTCTGCCCGGTGCCGCCACCACGTCGCGCCCATCCACAATGCGCGGGGCAGTTCGGCGGCCCAGAGCGCCTTGGACGGCGGCGGGATCACAGCCAATGCATTACCGTCCAGGGGAAGGGCGTCCACCATCCCATCCGCACCCCCGCCGCCGCCAGCGCATCGCCGGTCCAGCTATTGCAGGTATGCACGGCGCTATAGCGGCCATTCGCTTCGTAAAAGGCGTCATACACGTCATAGCCGGGAGAATGTGGTCCCCCGCGCCGCCAGCTTGCCCGGATGAAAGCGACCAGTCGATGATACGCCTCGGGCGACAGGCGGATCCTGCGCACATCATCGCCATTGGCGCGGGGGAGCGGCAGATGGTCGACATGGATCAGCGTCCGGTCGCTGCCCAGCGCGGCGTGCAGGATCGTCCCCGGCCGGACATCGCGCCAATGCGGCGTCTCGCGGAAAAACCCCGCCTCGCCCCAGCCGATGGCAAGGAAGGGGAAGCCCGCATAGCGCGGATCGCGCAGATCCTGGGGCGGCGCCCAGTCGCGCCAGTCCACCCCCGCCGCCTGTTTGGGCACGATGATCGCGGTGTGGATCGCGCTCGACTCGACATAGATGGTGACCGCGTCCGGCCCGGCGGCGGCCGGCATTGCGACGGTCCGGCGAGGGATGGCGCCAAGTGTCAGCCCTGCCGCAAAATAACAGGCGAAGAGCAGCGCCATCGCCGCTGCCACCCCTCTTGCAACCCGGCCCAGCCGTCGCCACGATATGGTTTCATTTGTCACCATCATCATGATAGGCTCCGCTCATGGCACAGGATACCCATGTTCTCGCCGCCCCGCCCGAAGGCGCCGGAGCCGACTGGACCATCCCGCAGGGGTGGGAACATTATACGGCGGAGGAGCATGCGACCTGGGATAGGCTGTTCGCGCGCCAATCCCAGTTGCTGCCGGGCCGGGCGTCGGAGGCGTATTTGCGCGGTCTCGACGTGCTCAAGCTATCGCGCCCCGGCATTCCCGATTTCGAGGAATTGTCCGAGCGACTGATGCGGCTGACGGGGTGGCAGGTCGTGGCGGTGCCCGGACTGGTGCCCGACGATGTCTTCTTCGATCACATGGCCAATCGCCGCTTCGTCGCGGGCAATTTCATCCGGCGGCCCGACCAGCTAGATTACCTCCAGGAGCCCGACGTCTTTCATGACGTGTTCGGCCATGTCCCGATGCTCGCCGATCCGGTCTTCGCCGATTATCTCGCGGCCTATGGGCGCGGTGGGCAGCGCGCGCTGGGGATGGATGCGCTCAAATATCTGGGGCGGCTTTACTGGTACACGGTTGAGTTCGGGCTGGTCCGCGAGGATGGCGACCTGCGCATTTACGGCGCGGGGATCGTGTCGAGCTATTCGGAAAGCCGCTTCGCACTGGAGGATTCGAGCCCTAACCGGATCGGCTTCGACCTCGCCCGTGTGATGCGGACGGAATATCGGATCGACGATTTCCAGCAGAATTATTTCGTGATCCCCAGTTACGAGGATCTGCTCAAGACCACGTTGGAGACGGACTTCGCCCCGCTCTATGCCGAGATCAAGGCGTTGCCGGATATTCCGGTCGCGGAGATCGTCGAAGGGGATGACGTGGTGACGCGCGGGACGCAGGAATACGCGAAGGCGAAGTTGGGATAGGGATGCGCTTGGCCTTCGACGTCGCTCAGCCTGAATGACTGTTGGATGATCAGGCCTATTTCCCTCATTCCGTTCAGCCTGAGCGAAGTCGAAGGCCACGCCCCAAACCCCCGAACCGGAACCTTATCCCGCACCCCCGGTTCGCATGCACCATGCATGACCAGCCCAACAACGCGGTGAACTATCCGCTGCTCGCCCGCCCGCACATCCAGCTTTACGGCACGGTGGACGAGGTGATGTATGCCGGGTTCAAGGACCAGCTCGCCGCCGCGCCTGCCGAGGGGCCGCTGGTCGTGTCGATCACCACGCTGGGCGGCGACCCGGAGATGGCGCGAGCGATGGGCGACTCGATCCGGCTGTTGCGTGACTATACCGGGCGCGACACGCTGTTTCTGGGCAAGGTCGCGGTCTATTCGGCCGGCG
This sequence comes from Sphingomonas paucimobilis NBRC 13935, assembly GCF_000739895.2. Classification (GTDB taxonomy): domain Bacteria; phylum Pseudomonadota; class Alphaproteobacteria; order Sphingomonadales; family Sphingomonadaceae; genus Sphingomonas; species Sphingomonas paucimobilis. The sequence goes on along the minus strand of NZ_BBJS01000059.1, from coordinate 11,180 downwards.
CGACCCTAATGTCCGCCTTTCCCGTCGAGCATCGCTTTCTGACGCGCGGCACCCGGTTGATGCTGCACGAGCGGCAGATGAGCGGCAGCATCGACCTTTCGGGCCCGCTCACCAACCTGCCCGTGGTGCTCAAGGCCAAGCTGCATGAGATCGAACAGTCTGTCCTCATTCAGGAGGAGGGCTTCCGCGCCATCGTCAACGGCTCGAAGGTCACGTTCGAGACGCTACGCGAAAAGGCGCGTAGCAATTGGTATATCGACGCCGAGGAGGCGCGCGAGCTGGGTCTCGTCCTTGATGTGATCTGAGGCCGCGCATAAATCGGTCAAGACATTTGCGACAAGCGCCCCTGTCATGTATCGGCGGGGGCGATCCTTTGCCGACATGCCTGTCGGCCCATCCAGCGGGTTTGTGACCATGGCCGAATTTGCCCTGCCGAAGAACAGCGTCATCAAGAAGGGCGAAACGCACAAGGCGACCACCTCGGGGCGCCTGAAGAAGTTCAAGGTCTATCGCTACGACCCCGATTCGGGTCAGAACCCGCGCTACGATACGTTCGAGATCGATCTGGACGAATGCGGCCCGATGGTGCTCGACGCGCTCATCAAGATGAAGGCCGAGCAGGACAGCTCGCTGACCTTCCGCCGTTCGTGCCGCGAGGGCATTTGCGGGTCGTGCGCGATGAACATCGACGGCCGCAACGGCCTGGCCTGCACCACCGCGATTGAGGATGTGAAGGGCGAGGTGCGCATCACCCCACTGCCGCATATGGACGTGGTCAAGGACCTGGTCCCCGACTTCACCCATTTCTACGCGCAGTACGCCTCGATCAAGCCGTGGCTGCAGACGGTGTCGCCCGCCCCCTCGGGCAAGGAGCGGCTCCAGTCGCCCGACGACCGCGCCAAGCTCGACGGCCTGTATGAGTGTATCCTGTGCGCCTGCTGCTCGACCTCGTGCCCCAGCTATTGGTGGAACAGCGACAAGTTCCTCGGCCCGGCGATCCTGCTCCAGGCTTACCGCTGGCTGGCCGACAGCCGTGACGAGATGACCGGTGAGCGTCTGGACGAACTGGAGGATCCCTTCCGCCTGTATCGCTGCCACACGATCATGAATTGCGCGAATGTCTGCCCCAAGGGTCTGAACCCTGCCAAGGCGATCGCCGAGATCAAGAAGATGGAAGCCGAGCGGATCATCTGATTCGGTTGGTTCGATGGAATGGGAGAGGGGGCGGAAACGGCCCCCTTTTTTATTCCTCCCCAAGCTGTGCTTGGGGAGGGGGACCATGCGCAGCATAGTAGAGGGGCGGTATTCCCAACCGGGCGGTGCCACCCCTCCGTCAGCCCTACGGGCTGCCACCTCCCCTTGCAGGGGAGGAATGGGGTTGACGTCCGGGAGGGTAGGGCAGACATCGCCCCCAACATGCCCGATATCCTCAATGCCTATCGCCGCCTGATCGACGCCCAGGAACTTCGCCCCGATCCCGAACAGGCCGCCGCCGCCGCGCGACTCGAGCAGCTCGCGACCGAGCTGGAAACCCCGCGCAAGACCGGCCTTTTTGCCCGGCTGACCGGCAAGGGCGCACCCGCGCCCAAGGGCGTCTATCTCTGGGGCGATGTCGGGCGCGGCAAGTCGATGCTGATGGACCTGTTCTTCGACCATGTTGCGGTCGAGCCTAAGCGACGCGTCCATTTCGCCGAGTTCATGCTGGAGGTCCACGCGCGGATCGCCACCGAGCGCGCCAAGCAGGCCGGCGACCCGATCGCCCCCGTCGCTGCCGCACTGGCCGAGGAAACCCGGCTGCTTGCGTTCGACGAGATGATGGTGACCAACAGCCCCGACGCAATGATCCTGTCGCGGCTGTTCACCGCGCTGATCGAGGAGGGGGTGACGATCGTCACCACCTCCAACCGGCCGCCTAAGGACCTCTACAAGAACGGGCTCAACCGCGAGCATTTCCTGCCCTTCATCGCGCTCATTGAGGAGCGGCTCGACGTGCTGGCGCTCAACGGTCCCACCGATTACCGGCGCGACCGGCTGGGGCGGCTGGATACCTGGCTGGTGCCCAATGGGCCCAAGGCGACGATGACGCTGTCGGCGGCGTTCTTCCGCCTGACCGACTATCCCGTCGAGGATGCCGCGCATGTCCCCTCGGAAGACCTGAAGGTCGGCGGGCGCGTGCTGCATGTCCCCAAGGCTTTGAAGGGCGTCGCGGTCTTCTCGTTCAAGCGGCTGTGCGGCGAGGCGCGCGGGGCGGCGGACTATCTGGCGGTCGCGCGGCGTTTTCACACCGTCATCCTGGTCGGCATCCCCAAGCTGGGGCCGGAGAACCGCAACGAGGCGGCGCGCTTCGTTCAACTGATCGACGCGCTGTACGAGCACAAGGTCAAGCTGCTCGCCGCAGCCGATGCGCAGCCCGCCGAACTCTATGAAACGGGAGATGGGCGATTTGAGTTCGAGCGCACGATCAGCCGGTTGGAAGAGATGCGTTCGGAGGAGTATCTGGCCCAGGGCCATGGCGCCGACGAACCCTTAAACTGAGCTTAATGCACTTGCGAACTATTATCGTTTAAAATCTTAAACTCTGTGGATTAACGGTTGCCCCGACGCCGCAATAGGCGTAGGCCGCGTGACCAATCACGTACGTCCACTACGGAGTAGGATTGGAATGGCTCGCAAGAAGATCGCGCTGATCGGCGCCGGTAATATCGGCGGTACGCTCGCGCACCTCGCCGCGCTCAAGGGGCTGGGCGACATCGTCCTGTTCGACGTTGTCGAGGGCGTGCCCCAGGGCAAGGCGCTCGACCTGTCGCAGTGCGGCCCGGTCGAAGGCTTCGACGCGAACATCAAGGGTTCCAACGATTACGCCGACATTGCGGGCGCCGATGTTATCATCGTCACCGCCGGTGTCGCGCGCAAGCCCGGCATGAGCCGTGACGACCTGCTCGGCATCAACCTGAAGGTGATGAAGGCGGTCGGTGAGGGCATCAAGAACAACGCCCCCGACGCGTTCGTCATCTGCATCACCAACCCGCTCGACGCGATGGTCTGGGCGCTGCGCGAATTCTCGGGGCTCCCGGCGAACAAGGTCGTCGGCATGGCGGGCGTGCTCGACTCGGCGCGCTTCAGCCACTTCCTCGCCGAAGAGTTCGGCGTGTCGGTGAAGGACGTGAACACCTTCGTGCTCGGCGGCCACGGCGACACCATGGTCCCGGTCCTCGAATATTCGACCGTCAGCGGCATTCCGGTCAGCGACCTGATCGAGATGGGCTTCTCGACCAAGGAAAAGGTCGAGGAGATCGTCAAGCGCACGCGCGGCGGCGGCGGCGAGATCGTCGCGCTGCTCAAGACCGGCTCGGCTTTCTATGCGCCCGCGACCAGCGGCATCGCGATGGCCGAGGCGTATCTGTACGACCAGAAGCGCATCCTGCCGGCGGCGGCCCACCTGTCGGGTGAATATGGCATCGACAACCTCTATGTCGGCGTGCCCGTCGTGATCGGCGCCGGCGGCGTTGAGAAGGTCGTCGAGGTCAAGCTGTCGGACGAGGCGAAGGCGAACCTTCAGGTCTCGGTCGACGCGGTCAAGGAACTCCTCGTGGCCTGCAAGGGCATCGACGAGAGCCTGGCGTAAGATTGCGTCCTGAACTCCCTTGTGTTCCCGCGAAGGCGGGGACCCAATACTGGGCTCCCGCCTTCGCGGGAGCACAAGGGGGCGAGGGGTGACGAAAGCCGGCTACGTCTACATCATGGCGAGCCGACTGAATGGAACGATATATATCGGTGTCACCAGCGATCTTGCGAAGCGGGCCTATCAACACCGCAACGCCCTGATCGACGGGTTCACCAAGAAATACGGTTGCAGGTTTCTGGTCTGGTACGAAGCCCATGATGAACTGGACGGCGCGCGACTTCGCGAACGCCAACTCAAGAAATGGAACCGGGGCTGGAAGCTGCGACTGATCGAAGAGAAGAACCCGGATTGGCTCGACCTGTACGAGTCATTGTTTTGAGCGATCGTGTGCTCCCGCGAAGGCGGGAGCCCAGTACTGGGTCCCCGCCTCCGCGGGGACGCAATGGAGTTGGAAGCTAAAATGAGCATCCTCGTCAACAAGAACACCAAGGTCATCACCCAGGGCATGACGGGTGAAACCGGCACGTTCCACACCCAGCAGGCGCTGGCGTACGGCACGCAGATGGTCGGCGGCGTGACGCCGGGCAAGGGCGGCACCCAGCATATCGGCCTGCCGGTCTTCAACACCGTCGCCGAAGCCAAGTCGAAGACGGGCGCCGACGCGTCGGTCATCTACGTGCCGCCGCCCTTCGCGGCCGACTCGATCCTGGAAGCGATCGACGCCGAAATCCCGCTGATCGTGGCGATCACGGAAGGCATTCCGGTCCTCGACATGGTCAAGGTGAAGCGCGCCCTGTCGGGTTCGAAGTCGCGGCTGATCGGTCCGAACTGCCCGGGCGTGCTGACGCCGGGCGAGTGCAAGATCGGCATCATGCCGGGTTCGATCTTCAAGAAGGGCTCGGTCGGCGTCGTGTCGCGCTCGGGAACCCTGACCTATGAGGCGGTGTTCCAGACCTCGAATGCGGGCCTGGGTCAGACGACCGCGGTCGGCATCGGCGGCGACCCTGTCAACGGCACCAACTTCATCGACGTGCTGGAGTTGTTCCTGGCCGACGACGAAACCCAGTCGATCATCATGATCGGCGAGATCGGCGGCTCGGCCGAAGAAGAAGCCGCGCAGTTCCTGCGTGACGAGGCCAAGCGCGGCCGTTCGAAGCCGATGGCCGGATTCATCGCGGGCCGCACCGCGCCTCCGGGCCGTCGCATGGGCCATGCCGGTGCGATCGTGTCGGGCGGCCAGGGCGGCGCCGAGGACAAGATTGCGGCGATGGAAGCGGCCGGGATCAAGGTCGCGGCCAGCCCGTCGGAGCTCGGCTCGACCCTGTTGTCGGTGCTGAACAAGTAAGGCGTATCGCGTCACCCCGGCACACCCGCCGGGGTCCGTGGCGGCAGGCGGGCCGCTCGCGGCTGCGGACCCTAGGCGGATGTGCCGGGGTGGCGATCATGAAGAAGACGGGCGGTCGAGGAAGCGTCTCATGGGCTACGAAGGCCAGGATTTCAGCGACATCGCGGCGGGCGTCAGCCCCGCCTTCATCGAAGCGCTCTATGCCAAGTATCAGGCTGACTCGTCGTCGGTCGATGCCGGCTGGCGCAGCTTTTTCGACGGCCTGGAGCAGGGCGTGGGCGCGCCGAGCTGGCAGAACAAGCGCTGGCCGCTGACCTCGACCGACGATCTGACGGCGGGCCTCGATCCGACCCAGATGGAACCGGCCCCCAAGCCCGCCAAGGGTGGCAAGCCCGCTCCGGCGGCCGCTGCGGCCGCAGCCCCCTCGACCGCCGATATCGTCAAGGCGGCGGGCGACGCGATCCGCGCGCAGATGCTGATCCGCACCTACCGGGTGCGCGGCCATCTTGCTGCCAATCTCGACCCGCTCGGTCTGTCTGGCCTGCGTGAGCTTCCGGAAGATCTGAAGACCGAATATCACGGCTTCACCGACGCCGATATCGACCGCAAGGTCTATCTGGGCGGCACGATGGGCTTCGAATGGGCGACCGTTCGCGAGCTGGTCGATACGCTGCGTAAGAATTACTGCGGCAATGTCGGCCTGGAATATATGCACATCGCGGATGTGGAGGAGCGCCGCTTCCTCCAGGACCGGATGGAAGGCCAGGACAAGGCGATCGAGTTCACCGTCGATGGCAAGAAGGCCATCCTGAACAAGGTCATCGAGGCCGAGCAGTGGGAAAAGTTCCTCGGCAAGAAGTACGTCGGCACCAAGCGCTTCGGCCTGGACGGCGGCGAGTCGATGATCCCCGCGCTGGAATCGGTCATCAAGTACGGTGGCCAGATGGGAGTGCGCGAGATCGTGTTCGGCATGGCGCATCGCGGCCGTCTGAACGTGCTGGCCAACGTCATGGCCAAGCCGCTGCGCGTGATCTTCCACGAATTCGCCGGTGGTTCGGCCAACCCCGATGACATCGGCGGTTCGGGCGACGTGAAGTACCACCTCGGCACCTCGACCGACCGCGAGTTCGACGGCCACAAGGTCCATATGTCGCTGGTCGCCAACCCCTCGCACCTCGAGGCGGTGAACCCGGTCGTGCTGGGCAAGACCCGCGCGATCCAGACGATCGCGGGCGACCTGACCGATCACGCGGCCTCGGTGCCGGTGCTGATCCATGGCGACGCGGCGTTCGCGGGCCAGGGCATCGTGTGGGAGTGCCTCGGCTTCTCCGGCATCCGTGGCTACAACACGGGCGGCTGCGTCCACTTCATCATCAACAACCAGGTGGGCTTCACCACCAGCCCGCAGTTCGCGCGCTCCTCGCCCTATCCGTCGGATGTGGCCAAGGGCGTCCAGGCGCCGGTCTTCCACGTCAATGGCGACGATCCCGAGGCGGTGACCTTCGCCACCAAGATGGCGATCGAGTTCCGCCAGAAGTTCCACCGCGACATCGTGATCGACATGTGGTGCTATCGCCGCTTCGGTCATAACGAGGGCGACGAGCCGGGCTTCACCCAGCCGCTGATGTACAACAAGATCCGCTCGCACCCCGGTGTCGCCGAGACTTATGCGAAGCGCCTCGTCGCCGAGGGCGTGGTCGATCAGGCCTGGGTCGACGAGAACATCAAGCAGTATATCACGCGCTGCGAAGGCGAGTTCGAGGCGGGCGCGAGCTACAAGCCCAACAAGGCCGACTGGTTCGCCGGTCGCTGGTCGGGCCTGTCGGCACCGAAGGAGACCGATCAGGGCCGCCGCAACGTGGAGACCGGCCTCGATAAGAAGCTGTTCGACGCGATCGGCCGCACGCTGACCACGATTCCGGAAGGCTTGCAGGTCCACAAGACGCTGAACCGCGTGCTCGATGCCAAGCGGCAGATGTTCGCTACGTCCGAGAATTTCGACTGGGCGACCGGCGAGGCCTTGGCCTTCGGCTCGCTGCTGTCGGAAGGATACGGCGTGCGCCTGTCGGGCCAGGATTCGGGTCGCGGCACCTTCTCGCAGCGTCACGCGGTCTGGGTCGACCAGACCGACGAGCACAAGTACGTGCCGCTCAAGACCGTCGAGCATGGCAGCTTCGAGGTGCTGGACAGCCCGCTGTCTGAGTATGGCGTGCTGGGCTTCGAATATGGCTATGCGCTCGCCGATCCGAAGACTTTGGTGCTGTGGGAGGCGCAGTTCGGCGACTTCGTCAACGGCGCGCAGATCATGATCGACCAGTTCATCACGTCGGGCGAATCCAAGTGGCTCCGCGCCAACGGCCTCGTGATGCTGCTGCCGCATGGCTATGAAGGGCAGGGGCCGGAGCACTCGTCGGCACGTCCCGAGCGCTTCCTCCAGTCCTGCGCCAACGATAATATCCAGGTTGCGAACTGCACCACCCCGGCCAACTATTTCCACCTGTTGCGCCGCCAGATGCACCGTAACTTCCGCAAGCCGCTGATCGTCTTCACGCCCAAGTCGCTGCTGCGTCACAAGCTGGCGGTGTCGAAGGCCGAGGACTTCCAGGGCGAGAGCCACTTCCGCCGCCTGTTGTCGGACACCAACGGCGCTGCCGACGAGGCGACGACGCGTCTGGTCCTGTGCACCGGCAAGGTCGCCTATGACCTGATCGAGGCACGCGACGCGGCGGGCGACACCACGACCCAGATCGTGCGCGTCGAGCAGCTCTATCCGTTCCCGAGCGACGCGCTCGCCAAGCGGATCGCGCGGATGCCGAACCTGCAGGACGTGGTCTGGGCGCAGGAAGAGCCGAAGAACAACGGTTACTGGTTCTTCGTCGAGCCGCTGATCGAGGAAGCGCTGGCCGAAGCCGGGGCGTCGGTGAAGCGGGCGCGCTATGCGGGTCGTGCGGCGGCGGCATCGCCCGCCACCGGCCTGATGAAGCGCCACACCGCCGAGCAGGGTGCGCTGGTCGCCGATGCGCTGGGCCACAATGTCCGCGACGAAATCCGCCGGACGCGCGCCGAGGGCAGCAACACCACCGCCAAGCCGACCACGGCCGCCGCGGACTGAAACTGACGAATGCCCCGGCTCTTCGCGGAGCCGGGGAGGGATGAAATCTGGCGCGGGCGCTTTGCCCGCCCGCGTAAGAGCCCCGGCCCCAAGGCCGGGCGGAGGAAATGGAAATGGCGACTGAAGTTGTGGTGCCGACGCTGGGCGAATCGATCACCGAAGCGACCCTGGGCGAATGGCTGAAGCAGCCGGGTGACGCGGTCGCGGTCGACGAGCCGATCGCGAGCCTGGAGACCGACAAGGTCTCGGTCGAAGTGCCCTCGCCGGTGGCGGGTGTCATGGGTGAGCATGCCGTGAAGGTCGGCGACACGGTGCAGGTGGGTGCGCTGCTCGCGACCGTCGACGCCGGTGGCTCGGCCCCGGCCAAGACCGAAGCGGCGGCCCCGGCCGTGACCCAGGCTCCGGCGGCGGCTCCCGCCCCGGCTGCTGCGCCTGCCGCCGACGAGTCGAGCGACTCGCCTGCCGCGCTGTCGCCGTCTGTGCGTCGTGCGGTGCTCGAGCATGGCCTCGACCCCGCGACGATCAAGGGCACCGGCAAGGACGGCCGCATCACCAAGGAAGATGTCGCCGCCGCCGCCGCCAACAAGTCGAGCGCACCGGCTCTGGCCGCCGCTCCGGCCGCTGCCCCCGCCGGTTCGGCGCGCAAGGAAGAGCGCGTGAAGATGACGCGCCTGCGTCAGACGATCGCCAAGCGCCTGAAGGAAGCGCAGAACACCGCCGCGATGCTGACGACGTTCAACGACGTCGACATGACCGCGGTGATCGAGGCGCGCGCCAAGTATAAGGACCTGTTCGAGAAGAAGCACGGCGTCCGCCTGGGCTTCATGGGCTTCTTCGTGAAGGCCGCCACGATGGCGCTGAAGGACATTCCTTCGGTCAACGCCTCGATCGAGGGCGATGAGATCATCTATCACGACTATGCCGATATCTCGGTCGCCGTCTCGGCGCCGAACGGACTGGTCGTGCCGGTCATCCGCGATGCGCAGGATCTGACGGTCGCGGGCATCGAAAAGACGATCGGCGACTTCGGCAAGCGCGCCAAGGACGGCACGCTGAAGATGGAAGAGATGAAGGGCGGCACCTTCACCATCTCCAACGGCGGCGTCTTCGGCTCGCTGATGTCGACCCCGATCATCAACCCGCCCCAGTCGGCAGTGCTGGGCCTCCACCGTATCGAGGAGCGTCCGGTCGTCGTCGACGGCCAGATCGTCATCCGCCCGATGATGTACCTGGCGCTGTCCTATGACCATCGCATCATCGACGGCCGCGAGGCGGTGACCTTCCTCGTCGCGCTGAAGAACGCGATCCAGGACCCGACCCGCATCCTGATCGACCTCTGATCGGTTTGTGACCTATACGGACCCTTGCACCGGCGAGGGTCCGTTATTGCTGTATGAAGGCGGGTGCGCCCGCAGGCTGGACCCCGAACGCCGGGGAACGGGAGAGACAAATGGCTGAGTATGACTATGACGTCCTGGTGATCGGCGCTGGCCCCGGCGGCTATGTCGCGGCGATCCGCGCGGCGCAGCTGGGCCTGAAGACCGCATGCGCCGAAGCGCGCGAGACGCTGGGCGGCACCTGCCTTAATGTCGGCTGCATCCCGTCCAAGGCGCTGCTGCACGCCTCCGAGCTGTTCGAGGAAGCGAGCCACGGCGCGCTTGCCAAGTTCGGCGTCGAGATCGAGGGGGCCAAGCTCAACCTCGACCAGATGCATGCCGAAAAGGCCAAGGCGGTCGGCGAGCTGACCGGCGGCATCGAATATCTCTTCAAGAAGAACAAGGTCACTTGGCTGAAGGGCAAGGCGGCGTTCCAGGATTCGAGCACGGTCAAGGTCGGTGACCAGACCGTCACCGCGCGTGACATCGTGATCGCGACCGGATCGGTCGTGACCCCGCTGCCGGGTGTGGAGATCGATCAGAAGGTCGTGGTCGACTCGACCGGCGCGCTGGCGCTGCCCAAGGTGCCGGAGCATCTGGTCGTCATCGGCGGCGGCGTGATCGGGCTGGAGCTGGGCTCGGTCTGGCGGCGTCTGGGCGCCAAGGTGACGGTGGTCGAGTATCTCGACCAGATCCTCCCCGGCTTCGATGGCGAGGTCCGCAAGGAATCGGCCAAGCTGTTCAAGAAGCAGGGCATGGAGCTGAAGACCTCGACCAAAGTGACCGGCGTCACCATCGAGGGCGACCGCGCAACCGTGTCGGTCGAGCCGGCGGCGGGCGGCGTGACGGAAGCGCTGTCGGCCGATGCCGTGCTGGTCGCGATCGGTCGCAAGCCCAACACCGATGGGCTCAACCTCGAAGCGGCGGGCGTGAAGCTGAACGGCCGTGGCCAGGTCGAGATCGACCATGACTTCGCGACCAATGTCGACGGCATCTGGGCGATCGGCGACGTCGCGCCGGGCCTGATGCTCGCGCACAAGGCCGAGGACGAGGGCGTCGCGGTCGCGGAGAATATTGCTGGCCAGACCGGCATCGTGAACCACGATGTCATTCCCAGCGTCGTTTACACCATGCCCGAGATCGCCGGTGTCGGCCTGTCGGAAGAGGCCGCCAAAGAGCGCGGCGAGGTCAAGGTCGGCAAGTTCCCCTTCATGGCGAACAGCCGCGCCAAGACCAACCGCGACACCGACGGCTTCGTGAAGGTCATCGCCGACGCCAAGACGGACCGCGTGCTGGGCGTGTGGATCATCTCGAGCCTGGCTGGCACGATGATCGCGCAGGCGGCACAGGCGATGGAGTTCGGCGCGACGTCGGAAGACATCGCCTATACCTGCCACGCGCATCCGACCCATGCCGAGGCGCTTAAGGAAGCCGCCATGGCGGTGCAGGGCAAGCCGATCCATATCTGATCGGGTTTTGCCGGATGACGAAAGGGGCGGGCGCTGCGAAGTGCCTGCCCTTTTTGTTTGGCGGTACGCGGGAGCAATCCGAAGAACACATTATGCGCCGCCCTCTCGCACGGGGAGGTTGCCGCTGGACCGCAATCTCTGAGCGGCTATGCTCGGTTGGCTTTACGGCCACGCCTACGCGCTGTTGCCGCTGGACCGCAATCTCTGAGCGGCTATGCTTCATCGGCCTTGTCCATGACGAGTGTATTAGTTG
>NZ_BBJS01000061.1 GCF_000739895.2 Sphingomonas paucimobilis NBRC 13935 | reverse complement strand
GACCCCGATGGAGCGCGCGAATAGAGAGCCGGTTTTCTCACAAGGACCGCACCAGAGACGGGGTGAGGCTCAGTCGAGAGGTTTCCGTTGGCCGCCATGTCACCGGCTCGTCGATCTGGCCGCCATCCTTCGGCCCCGGGGCGAGGCCTCGCCGCATCACTGCCGCATTCGCTGGACAACGCCTTTCCGGGCCTTTCGCCGGTGCCACCAGAGCAGCGGACCGGTGACGGAGAGCGCGACCACCAGTAGGCCGAAAACCGATACCGCCACTTGCCACGCCCGTCCGCCGATCGCCGTCACGTGGAGCGCCATCAGCCAGCTCGTGACGGTATTGGCGGCGCGCTGGCCGGTCGGCAATTGCAGGCCCATGAAATGCCCGTCGCGGGCGTCGATGGCGATGGTCGCCGCCGTTGCGGGCGAGTCCGTCTCGGTCGGATTGCCCTGCGCATCCACAAGGTCGCGCGATGTGTGCATCAGGAAGAAGTAGATGCCGAGGTCGCGGCGATATTCGATCGCGGCCGGCTTGCCGAGGGTGAAGTCCTGCACGCCGGCCTGCCACGCGAAATAGCGCTGGCCGAGGTCCGCCGCTCTGAACCAGTCGACGGGCGGATCCATAAGGGGCTGAGCCAGCGGTGCGCGCGGGGGGCGTTCCTGATAATGCGCATAGTCGGCGAACAGGTCGACCATCCCGGCATAGATGCCGCCCAGATTGAGCGCGAACCCGGTGATCGCGAAGACCATCAGCAGCGGCCACAGCCACAGCCCGGACGCGCGATGCAGGTCGAGCATCCGTCGGGCGGGCGGGGCGGGCCGGCTGATCTTCCACGACGTAGACCAGCGCCGGACGAAGGAGCGCGGCTTCTTGCCGCTCCGGTTCGGTTTCGGCCTGGGCGGCAGAGTCAGGTACAGTCCGACGATATTCTCGGCCAGCCAGACGATGCCGAGCAGGCCGATCAGCAGGATGCCGATGCCCAGCGGGAACAGCAGGGCATAATGGAGATAATAGACGAAGGAGAAGACGCCCGAACCCTTCAGCGACGGCTGCCCGATCCGCCGCTGGCCCAGTCGCTGCCCGGTATAGGGGTCGGCGAACACCTCGTCGTAATCGATCGCGAAGGGCTGGCTCGATCGGGGGTCGATCGCCGGCATGACCCGCGAGAACAGCGATTCGTCGGGACGCTGCGGGAACTGCAGGGAGAAGAGGTGCGACCGGGGATCCTGCGCCTCCAGCCGGTCGCGGATCACGAGCGCATCGTGCAGCGTCCATCCCCGCGGCTGGGGCGTGACGACACGCAGCGGCGCGTTGACGCTACGTTCCAGATCGTCGTACCAGGCGATGATGCTGCCGGTACCGGCAATGATGACGAGGAACAGGGCGAGCGCCAGCCCCACATAGCGATGCGCCTTGACGGCGAAATCCTGGACACGCGTCGGCTTGTTCAACGTCCCGTCTCCTGCCGCGCTGCCCGGCCGGTTCGGCCGGCGGCGCCCCCTCTATCGCCAGGTCGTGCGGGCACGGTCCTATGGCGTTCGACGGTCATCGGCAGGGCGGGGCCGGTACGGAATTGCCGCGCCACCCCCATAGTTTGCAGTTTCGGCCAAGGGGGCTCGGCAGCCGGTTCAGGCGGCGGCGAAGCTGCGGCCGATGAACCAGTAGATGCCGATCATCACCAGACCGGAGGCGAGCAGGTCGACGACGATCGGTCGCGGCAGGGTCAGCCGCAGGCGACGCAGGCCGATCACGGTCAGCGTCAGGATGCTGACGACGGAAAGCTGGCCGATCTCAACCCCCAGGTTGAAGCCGACGAGCAATTCGGCCAGTTTCGCGGCGGGGATTTGCTCGCTGAGGAGGTCGGCGGCGAAGCCGAATCCGTGGATCAGCCCGAACACCAGCGTCACCACCAGCCTGAGCCGCGCGGCATCACGGATATGGCCTGAGATCATGAGGTAATTGGACGCGAACAGCCCCGCCCCGAAGAGCAGCGTCACCGGCAACAGGCCGATGCCGAGCAGCCGGAGCGCCGCCATCGCGAACAGCGCAGCGGCGGTGGACAGTGCGAGTAATCCGATCCGGCCCGACTGGACCGCCAGATTCTCCACCCCGATCAGCGCGATGGTAAGCGCGACCAGCGCGTCGATGAACTCCGCATGGGGGCGCAACAGGCCGGTGACCGACAGCGCCAGGGTCAGGCTGTGCCCCAGCGTGAAGCCGGTGATGACGAAGGCGAGATCCTTGAACCGGCGCGAGATCAGCACCAGCCCGAGCAGGAAGCTCATATGGTCGATGCCGGTGAAGATGTGCATGATGCCCATCCGCACGAAGGTGAGGAATCCGGCGCCGTCGAGGCCGCCGCTGGCGGTCCCTTCCAGGTCGATCGTGGTGGCGTCGGCGGTAAGGACGTTTTCGGAGAAGTCGCCTTTCGCCGTCTGGATCTGTGCCATGTTCACATGGGTCGGCACTAGCGCGAAGAAGGCGGTATCGTGCAAAACGATCCGCTCCGCCGACGGGCAGTCGTAGAGGAATTCGACACGGCGAAATCCGGTGGCGGCGGCGACCGCGCGCGGCTTGCCGACGAGCGGGCAGACCTTGCCGCCCGCCGTCGCGCCCAGCCGCGGTGCCAGATAGGCGATCAGCTGCGCATCGCCAGGCCGCTCGCCATTGGTGATCCGTTTCGCCTCGCGATCGGCGACGGAGAAGGCGAGGCGGACGGCGCGGCCGTCGATCGTCCAGGTCGAATGCGATTCGCTGCGCGTATGCGCGGCCGCCGGCGTGGCACCGCCGACAAGGGCGAGCAGCGCGAGAAATAGCGGGAGGAGGCGGGTCATCGTAGGTCCGGCGCGATCTTAATGTCGGCCCGCTTGTAGAGGAAGCGGTCATTGGCGCCTTGGAGCCGTGCGATCTTGTCGGCCTGAACGTCGCGCAGCACTTGGTCGCGGGCCACGGCGAATGGGGTCGGCACGGGGGGAGCATTGGCGACCATCGCGAGGATGTGGAAACCGTCCGCCGCGTGGATGGGCTCCGAAACTTCGCCCGCCCGCATCCGCCGGGCGATCGCGAACAGGGCCGGGCCGAGGTGTATACGCGCCGCGAAATAATATTCCTCGCCATCGTCGACCCTACCCGATGTCTTGAGGCCAAGCGTCGCGGCGGGCGTACCGGCGCGCAGTGCAGCGACCGCGCGCGCCGCGTCGGCGGCGCCGGGGACGATCCATTCGTGGAGCGTCATCGTCCCCTCCGCGGCATAGGTGTCGGGGTGGGCGACGTACCAGGCGCGCAGTTCCGCGGCGGATGGCTGTTCGGTCAGCGTATCCTGCGCGACCTGCGCATCGGTCGCCCCGACCAGCGCGGCGCGCACATCGATATCGTCGGCGGGCAGGCCGACCTCGATCCCGCGCTGGACGTGCAGTTCCTCGCGGATCATGTCGTCCAGCGCCTTGCGGCGTTGCGCCGCCGACGCCTGCGCGAACGAGATGGAATAGAGCGAGCCGACCTGCTGGATCAGATCGGCGCGCAGGATGGGCGCGCCGTTGACGGTCGCCGCATTCTCCGGCGCGATGCCGCCGACGCGGGTGCCCTGTGCGGTGAACAGGCCATAGCCGGCGATTATCAGGCCCAGCACCGCGCTGATCGCGTACAGGATCAGCGAGCGGCGCGGGACGACAGCGGCCGGGTCCCAAAGCGAGGGGCGGGCGGCGGGATCGGCTGGAGTCATGGCGTGGTCCGGGCAGGGGCGAGAGAAGCGACATAGACGGCAACGTCGCGCAGCTCGGCCGCAGACAGGCGCCTGGCGAAGGCGGGGCTGTAACCGGCGCGGCCGCGCGCGATCGAACGATGGATCGCATTGTGGCTGCCGCCATAGAGCCAGACGTCGTCGGTCAGCGTCGGCGCGCCCACCGCATCGTCGCCCTCGCCATTATGGCCATGGCAGTCCCAACAGCCGGCGGTGTCGAACTGCCGCCGCCCGCGCGCGGCGGCGGCGGCATCGGTGGCGCGACCGCTGAAGGACAGCAGATACTGGGTCAGCGCCTCGATCTGCGCCGGCGTCTGGGGCGGCAGCGGCTCGGCGGCATAGGGAACGGCGCTGGCATAGGCGGGCATCGAGGCGAGCGTCCATCCGCGCTTGTCGTGCGCGCGGATGCCGTAGCGGGCGATTTGCTCGATCTCCGATACCTTGCCGCTGCCATAGAGATGTTCGTCATCGGTCAGGTCGGGGATGCCGCGCTGCGGATCGGCGCGGCCGGCGCTGCCATGGCAGACGGCGCAGTGGTGCTCGAACACCGGCCGGCCGGCGGCGATCGCGGTAGCCCGCAGGTCGGCATCGGCGAGGATCCGGTCCGGATCGGCGCGCAGTACCGCCGCCTGCGCCGCGCGATGGCGCAGTCCCATGACGGTGACCATCGCCGCCGCGATCGCGATCACACAGGCCGCCACCAGCCATCGCCGCCGGCCGCGATCATGCATCGTTGGACTGTCCCGGCATCGTTCCCTTCATCGCGTGTCCCTCCCCATTTCAATCAGGGACGGTTGGCACCCCGGCGGCTGCGCCGATAGTTACGAACGGTTCCCGGCGGGTTACGCCGCGTGCCGCGTCGGTCAGACGGCCGAGCGGGAGGCGTCGTCGATGATGTAGCGCCAGCCGCCGTCACGTTGGCGGCGCATCACCTCGATACCCCCGCCGGTCAGCTGTTGCGGCGAGCCGTCGGGCTGCGTCAGTCGCAGCGTCCAGTGATTGGTGGTCAGCGCGATGTCGCCATAGAGAAGGTGGCGGCGATCATGGATGTCGATCTGCGGCTTCGCGGCGAAGGCGGCGGCGAAATCGGCGCGGACCCCGGCGATGCCGGGCAGAGCCTTTCCCTCCGGATTGATATAGGTGACGTCGGCGACATAGAGGTCGACGATGCCGGCTAGATCGGCCGCGTTGAACCGCTGCTGCCAGACATCGTACACCCGGTCGATTTCGAGGACCGGGGCGATCCGCCGGCGGCCGGTGGCCAGCGCCTCGCCGGCGATCGGGCCGATGCCCGCCGCGACCAGCCCCGCCGCACCGAGGCGGAGCAGGCCGGCGCGGGTCAGACCCGTCGGGTGATCGAGTGTGGTCGGCGGGGCGGACGGCGTGCCGCACCAGATGTTCAGGATCGATCCGATCATGGTGATATGCTCCTAACGGGCGGACAGGGTGGGATGGTGGCGAGGCCGATCATTTCGCCCCGACCGGCCGACCGGCGGGAGCGGGACTGATCCGGAGGAGGACGCTGTCGGGTTCGTCGGTCAGCGCGTAGAGCAGCCCGTCCGGGCCCTGGCGCACGTCCTTGAACCGCTGGTGCAGATCCCCCAGCAGCGTCTCCTGCCGGATTTCCTGCATCGCGCCGTTGAAGACCACCCGGACGAGCCCACCGGTGCCGTTGACCTCGCCGCGACGCGCGCTGGCGATGAACAGGGTGTTCTTCCACGCCGGAATCCGGTCGGCGGTGTAGAAGGCAATGCCGTTGGGGGCGATGCCGGGCATCCAGATCATCGCCGGCCCCTGTGTCCCCGGCGCGACCGGCACGGCGGGCAGCGGCGATCCGGCATAGTCGGTGCCGTAGGTCGAGGTCGGCCAGCCATAATTGCGTCCAGCCAGCAGGATGTTCAGCTCATCGCCCCCCTGCGGCCCGTGTTCGGAGGCGACGATGCTGCCCGAGCGCGGATCGATCGCCAGCCCCAGCGGATCGCGATGGCCGTAGGTGTAGATTTCCGGCCGAGAGCCCTTCACGCCGACGAACGGGTTGTCGGGCGGCACGCGGCCGTCCGCCGTCAGGCGCAGCACCTTGCCATAGATGGTGTCGGTGCGCTGTGCCGAGGCGATGTCGCCCGTGCTGAGCGCGCCGACCGAGACATAGAGCGCGCCGCCCGGCCCGAAGAGGATGCGCGAGCCGCCGGCGCCGTGCACGGTCTCTCCGACCACAAGGTCCTCCGCGCCTTCCAGCGCCATGCCGTTCAGTCGCGCGCGCGCGAGCACGGTGGTGACGAATAACCTCTTGGCGACGGGGTCGTAACCGGCGGGGCGGTTGTACGTGTAATAGAGCAGGTGGTTGGTCGCGAAATCGGGGTGGAGCGCAACATCCTGGATGCCGAGCACGTCCTCCGGATCGATATGGGCTGTGCCAGCATAGGTCGGGGCGCCCGCGATCGGCCGGGGCAACAGCGTCGGGTTGGCACCGGTCGCCCCGCGCAGCCGTCGCAGCCGCGCGCCCCGCTCGACGATCAGCGCGTCGCCGTCCGGCAGGAAGGCGAGCGCATAGCCCTGCGCCAGTCCGCGCGCGAGAATGTCGATGCGGATGTCATGCTGCTCGGCACTGTCCCAGACATAGGGGCCCGCGCCGACCTTGACCGGCGCGATGCCAACCTCCTTCGGCTCCTGCCCCGCCACCGGACCGGCGAGGGCGAGTGCAAGACCCAGCGCCGTTGCCCGCACCGTCGTTCCGCCGATCGCCATGGTTTCCCCCTCCGATTCGTGTCGCGCCCGTCCCGGCCGCACGCAGATCGGGCGATGGTATGCGCGGCGCGGGCGCAGGCGTGATTGCAGGATCGGCCACACGCTTGGCATAGCGGGCCAGTGCGGGGCGCCCGTGCCGTACGGTCCGCCGGCATGGCCGATTTTGCCAAGATGCCGACCGGCCGCGCAATCAGGTCCGCGCATGTCCCGGATCATCATGCTTGTCATTCGGATCCGGGGAAAGCCCCCGACGTCACCGTAACACGTTACGGAAGGGGCGACTTGGCCGGCGAACTGTTTCCCCCGGCCATTCCCTTCCCGAAATGCGGTGATGGCGGGGACAGGGGAGCACGGCTTCGCGAAGGAGAGCGATGGCGGCGGGCCCCGGGGGCGGGGTGGAGACGTGCGCGAACCGGACCGCCTATGGCCCGGCGCGGCGGCCATTCCGGTACCGCGCGCGATCCGTGCCTGGCAACATCACAGGGAGGGCAGGATATGAAACGATCGAACCCGCGCGGCGCCGCCAGCTTACTGGCACTGGCGCTTGCATCCGCGCCGGGCGCCGTCGCGGCGCAGGAACAGCCGCCGGCCGGCACCGCCGCCAATGTCGCCGAACCAGCGAGCGACGACATCATCGTCACCGCGCAGAAGCGCGAGGAGCGGTTGCAGGACGTGCCCGTGCCGGTCACCGCCATCACGTCCAGCACGCTGGTCAACCAGAACCAGGTGCGCGCGCAGGATTTCTTCTCCAGCGTTCCGGGCCTGAACCTGCAATTCCAGAACAGCCGGTCGAACCTGGCGATCCGTGGCGTCACGACCGGGCCGGCGACCGGTAACCCGGTGGTCGGCTATACGATCGACGACATTCCCTATGGCTCGTCGGTGGGACTGGCCGGGCTGTTCGGCAGTGCGCCCGACATCGATCCCAGCGAACTGGCGAGGATCGAGGTGCTGCGCGGGCCGCAGGGCACGCTGTACGGCGCCGCGAGCATCGGCGGGCTGGTGAAATATGTGACGGTCGATCCCTCGACAGAGGGGGTCAGCGGCGCGGTGGCGGCTGGCGTCAGCGTGATCCGCGGGGCGGAGGGCGAGGCGGGCTATAATGTTCGCGGCGCGGTGAACCTGCCGGTGACGGACACGCTGGCGGTGCGCGCCAGCGCGTTCACGCGGACCGAACCCGGCTATATCGACAATGTCGTCACCGGCCGGCGTGGGGTGAACCGCAGCGAGGTGGCCGGCGGCCGCCTGTCGGCAATGTGGCGGCCAGCCAGCGGCGTCTCGATCAAGTTGGGCGCGCTGTACCAGGACCGGCGCATCCTCGGCACCAACGACGTGGATACGCGGCTGGGCTCGCGCTATCTACAGACCAACCAGTTCAACACCGGGCGCAGCAACTCGACCAATCAGCTCTACAGCGCGATCGTCAACGTCGCGCTCGGCGCATCGCAGCTGACGTCGCTGACCTCCTATTCGTACAACAAGAACAACGACACGGTCGATTTCTCCGCCTCCGCCCTCACCGCCGCGCTGCCGTCGATCTATCCGGTCGGGATCAATCCGATGGCGACGGTGCTGAACCAGTTCTACAGCACCCGGAAATTCACGCAGGAATTGCGGCTGGCGATGCCGGTCGGCGAGCGCATCGACTGGATCGTCGGCGCCTTCTACACGCGCGAGAATACCCGCTATACGATCCGCACCGACGCGACCGATCCGGCGAACGGCACCATCTACGGCTACCCCATCGTCTGGCCGCTCGACCGGCTGCGCTTCACCGAATATGCCGCGTTCACCGACGTGACCGTGCGGCTGAGCGAGCGGTTCGACGTGCAGGTCGGTGGGCGGTACAGCGAGAACCGGCAGACGCTGCAACATCAGCAGTTCACCTTCTTCGATCCGCCGGAAGGGGTGGCAAGCAACCCGTCGTCACGGGGCAGCGCCTTTACCTACCTGGTAACGCCGCGTTTCCGCATCACGCACGACCACATGGTCTATGGTCGCGTCGCCTCCGGCTACCGTCCGGGTGGGCCGAACGCGCTGTGCAACGATGTCGAGATCCCCTGCCAGTACAAGCCCGACAAGACGGTGAACTACGAGATCGGCGCGAAGGGCAATGTGCTGGATCGCGCGCTGTCGTACGACCTGTCGGTCTATTATATCGACTGGAAGGACCTGCAGGTGACGCAGGTCGTGCCGGCGGGCACCAACAACTACAACGCCAATGCCAGCCGCGCGCGCAGCCGGGGGGCGGAGGCGTCGTTCGAGGCGCGGCCGGCGCGCGGACTGACCCTGACGCTGTGGGGCGCCTATACCGACGCGGTGCTGCGCGAGGGCTTTTCCGCGCTGGTCGCCGTGTACGGCGCGAGGGGCGACCGGCTGCCCTATTCCAGCCGCTGGTCGGGGCGCTTCGGCGCCAATCAGGAATGGCCGATCGACGAGGACACCACCGCGATCCTGGGCGGGTCGGTCAGCTATATCGGCGACCGGCGCGGCGAGTTCGTATCGACCGCGGCGGAGGCGCCGCTGCGGCAGTTCTATCCCGCCTATGCGCAGGGAGACCTGTATCTGGGCGCACGCTGGCGGGGATGGCGCGCCAACATCTTCGTCCAGAACGTCACCAACAGCCGTGGCGTGACCGGCGGCGGGTACAACAATCAGACCAATTTCAACCGCTTCTGGCTGAACTACACGCAGCCGCGCACCGCCGGCATGACGCTGGAAAAGAGCTTCTGACCCGCGCGGTCGGCAATCAAGCGAAAGGGAGAGGACGATGCGTATCGTATGCCTGGGTGCCGGACCGGCGGGGCTGTATTTCGCGATCTCGATGAAGCTGCGCGACCCGTCGCACGACGTGCTGGTCGTCGAACGGAACAGCGCCGGTGACACGTTCGGCTGGGGCGTGGTCTTTTCCGACCAGACGCTGGGCAATCTGCGTGCCAACGATCCGGTGAGCGCCGCGACGATCGAGGCGGAGTTCGCGCATTGGGATGCGATCGAGGTCGTGGTCGGCGACCATGTCGAGCGGTCGGGCGGCCACGGCTTTATCGGGATTGGTCGCAAGCGGCTGCTGGGCATCCTGCAGGACCGGGCGCGGGCGCTGGGCGTGCGGATGGCGTTCGATACCGAGTTCGACGGCGATCTTGACCGCTGGGCCGATTACGATCTGATCGTCGCTGCCGACGGGATCAACAGCCGCGTCCGCACCGCCCATGCGGACCGGCTGGCGGTCGATATCGAGACTCGCGCCAACCGCTTTATCTGGCTGGGCACATCGCGACTGTTCGACGCCTTCACCTTCCTGTTCGAAGAGACGCCGGCGGGGTGGATCTGGGCCCATGCCTATCGCTTCGACGAGACGCGTTCGACCTTTATCGTCGAATGTTCGGAGACGACGTGGCAGGGCCTGGGCTTCGACACGATGGAGCAGGCCGATGCAATCGCGGCGTGCGAGCGGATCTTCGCACGGCATCTCGACGGCGCGCCGCTGCTGATCAATACGGGCCATCTGCGCGGGTCGGCGGCGTGGATCCGGTTCCGGCGCGTGCTGTGTCGGCAATGGTCGTTCAACAACGTGGTGCTGTTGGGCGACGCGGCGCACACAGCACATTTCTCGATCGGGTCGGGCACCAAGCTGGCGCTGGAGGATGCGATCAAGCTGGCGGAGGTGATGAGCCGTCCGCATGTGGCGCGGGATCGGACCGGGATGGCGGCGGCCTTGGCGGACTATCAGGCCGAGCGGCATGTCGAAGTGCTGAAGATCCAGAATTCGGCGCGCAATTCGACCGAGTGGTTCGAGACGCTCGATCGCTATATCGGCTTCGATCCCAAGCAGTTCGCTTATTCACTGCTGACCCGGTCGCAGCGGGTCAGTCACGAGAATCTGCGCTTGCGCGATCCGGACTGGCTCGACGGCGTCGAACGGTGGTTCGCCGCACAGGCGGGGGCGGAGGGCGGCGGTCCGCCGATGTTCGTGCCCTATCGGCTGCGTGACCTGACGCTGCCCAACCGCGTGGTGGTATCGCCGGTACTGACCTATGCCGCCGGGCCGGACGGGATGGTGGGCGATTTCCATCTGGTCCATTACGGCGCTCGCGCCATGGGCGGCGCCGGGCTGGTCGCGACGGAGATGACTGCGGTATCGGCGGACGGCCGGGTGACCCCCGCCTGCCCCGGCCTGTGGAGCGATGCGCAGGTGGCGGCCTGGCGGCGGATCACCGATTTCGCCCATGGCCAGGGCGGCGCGCGGATGTGCGTCCAACTGGGCCATGCGGGCCCGCGCGGAGCGACGCTGCCGGGATCGGAACAGCCGGACCGGCCGCTGCCGGACGGCGACTGGCCGCTGATCGCCGCCTCCGATCGGCCCTATCGCAAGGGGATGCGGCGCCCGGCGGCGATGACGCGTGCCGACATGGACCGGGTCCGCGACGATTTCGTCGCGGCGACGCGGCGGGCGGCGGCGGCGGGATTCGACATGATCGAATTGCAGGCGGGGCATGGTTTCCTGCTGTCTTCGTTCATCACACCGCTGATGAACCGGCGCGCGGATGACTATGGCGGCACGCTGGAGAACCGGCTGCGTTTCCCGCTGGAGGTGGTGGGCGCGGTGCGTGCCGCCTGGGGCGAGGCGCGGCCGCTGGCGGTGCGCATTTCCGCCACCGACTGGGCGGGCGAAGCGGGTGTGACGCCGACCGAGGCGGTGGCGATCTCGGCCGCCTTGCGGGCCGCCGGCGCGGACCTGATCGACGTATCGGCGGGGGAGACGGTGCCGGACGCGCGGCCCGTCTATGGACGGATGTTCCAGACGCCGTTCTCCGACCGGATCCGCAACGACCTGCATTGCCCGACGGTGGCGGTCGGCAACATCTACGAGGCCGATCACGTCAATGCGATCCTCGCGGCGGGGCGTGCCGACCTTGTTGCGCTGGGCCGGCCGCATCTGGGCGATCCCAACTGGACGCTACGCGCGGCGGCGCAGGCGGGACATGCCGTTTCCAAACCGGATGTGATGCGGTGGGCGACTTGGCCATTGTTGCGTATTGACAACTTAGCCCGTCTATATAGTATTACTGTTGCTGACAAAGAACAAGTGGCGCAGGCCCGGCAGGAGAAGGACGCGATGACGCCACCAAGTCCGTATGCGTACGGGAAATGCCGACCCGTCGCCGCGCCGGTATCCGGCCTGCATCGTCTCTCCTCTTCCAGCCTCTAGGATCGCCCGCATGACCCTCGACATCCAACGCGCCGCGCAGATCGATCGCGAGTCGCTGTTCCACCCCTTCACTGCGCTGAACGACCTGTATCGCGACGGGCCCAACGTCATGACGTCGGGCAAGGGGCTCCATGTCACCGATATCCATGGCAACACCTATCTGGACGGCATGGCCGGACTGTGGTGCGTCAACCTAGGCTATGGCCGGCAGGATATCGTTGACGCGATCGCGGAACAGAGCGGCAGGCTGTCGTTCTTCCACACGTTCAACAGCATGTCGACGGACGTGGCGATCGAGTGCGCCGACGAACTGCTGAAGCGCGCGCCAGTGAAGATGTCGCGTGTATTCTTCGGCGCGTCGGGCAGCGATGCCAACGAGACGCAGATCAAGCTGATCTGGTATTACAACAACCTGCTCGGACGGCCGCAGAAGAAGAAGATCATTGCGCGCTGGAACGCCTATCACGGATCGGCGGTGATGACCGCCGGCCTGACCGGCCTGCCCGGGATGCACGCGCTGTTCGACCTGCCACTGGGCCCGATCCTGCACGTGACCGCGCCGCATCACTACCGCAAGGCGGCCGAGGGGATGACGGAGCGAGAATTCTCGAAATCGCTTGCCGCCGAGCTGGAAGCGCTGATCGAGCGGGAGGGCGCCGACACCATCGCCGCCTTCTTCGCGGAGCCGGTGATGGGCGCGGGCGGCCTGATCACCACGCCGGAGGGCTATTGGGAGGAGATCACGCCGATCCTGAAGCGCCACGACATCCTGCTGGTGATGGACGAGGTGGTGTCCGGCTTCGGGCGGCTCGGCACCTATTGGGGCGCGCAGACCTATGGGCTGGAGCCCGACCTCATCACCGCGGCGAAGGGCGTGACCGGCGGCTATTTCCCGATGTCGGTCTGTTACATCTCGCCCAAGCTGTGGGACGTGTTCGAGGCGCAGAAGGACGTCGCCGGGCTGTTCGGCCATGGCTATACCTATTCGGCGCATCCGGTCGGCGCCGCCGCCGCGCTCGCGACGCTGCGCGCGATCGACGAGGACAAGGTGGTGGAGAACGCCGCCGATGTCGGGCCCTATCTCCACCGGCGGGTGCACGAGGCGCTGGGTGACCATCCGATGGTGGGCGAAATCCGTGGGCGCGGGCTGATGATCGGCATCGAGCTGGTCAGGGATCGCGCGACGAAGGAAGCCTTTCCGATGGCGCAGCGTACCGGGCGGCAGGTGCTGAAGGCGGCGGCGGACCGCGGGCTCATCACCCGGGCGCTGGGCGATACGCTGGTGTTCGCGCCGCCACTGGTCATCGACCGGGAGTCGGTCGACACGCTGGTCACGACCTTCAAGGCCGCGGTCGACGCGGTCCGCGCGGATATCGGCTGATGGCCGACGGGGCGGGGGGCGCGATGGCGGCGCCGCCGCCGCTCGCCCCCGCCGGCGGCAAGCCGGCGACCGGGCCGATGATCGGATATGCCGCGCTTGCCTCGGCGATCGCGGTCGGGATCGTCGGCGCGCTGGTGATCCTCGTCACACCCGGCTTCCTGGCGCTGATCGCGGCGCAGGCGGGGCTGGACGACCGGCAACTGGGCTATATCGCCGCATGGGACATCAATGCGATGGCCGCGATGATCGGGGTCAGCACTTTCCTGCTGCCGCGCTGGGACTGGCGGATCAGCGTTGGCGTCGGGCTGGCGCTGCTCGTGCTCGGCAATCTGGCGACCGCAGCCGCCCATGACTATGCCGCGATCGCGGCAGCGCGGGTGGTGGCCGGCGCGGGGGAGGGGATCGCGGTCGGCTTCGCCTTCGCGGCGTTCGGCAAGGCGGCCAATCCGGACCGGACCTTCGCCGTCTATCTGGTGCTCGGCGCGCTGATCGGGGCCGGGATCCTGCTGGCGCTGCCGCTGGCCGAGGCGCAGATCGGGCCGAGGATGCTGTTCGTTGCCAATGCCGCACTGGCGGCGCTGGTCGCGCTGGGCCTGAAATGGTTTCCGCACGGCCGCCGGCTGGAGCAGGACGCCGAATTTGGCAGTGGCGGCGGGCTCGACCGGCGGCTGGCGACACTGTCGCTGATATCCGTGTTCTTCTATTTCTTCGCGATCAGCGCGGTGTGGAGCTATAGCGAACGGATCGGCCAGGCGAGCGGGCTGGATGCGCAACAGATCGCGCACGGCCTGTCGCTGGGCACCTTCGCCGGGATGGGCGGCGCGGCCTTGGCGGGCCTGCTGCCGCGCCGGGCCGGGAGGGCGTGGCCGCTGGCGATCAGCGGCGCAGTAACGGTCGTCAGCTATTTGCTGCTGGTCGGCAGCGTGTCGTCCACCGCCTTCGCCATCGCGATGGTGCTGCTGCTGATGTCGTGGAACTTCGCGCAGCCGCTGCTGTCCGGTATCTGTTGCGACGCCGATTGCGAGGGCCGGGTGGTCTGCGCGATGGGATCGATCCAGACGTTCGGCATGGGCTTCGGCCCCGCCGCCGTCGGCATGACGCTGGCGTCGGGCAGCTATACCCTCGCCTTATGGGCGAGCTGCGCGGTGATCGCCGCCAGTTTGATGCTGACCATCTTCGCCATTCGACCCCATTCTGTCCGGAATTCGCTATGACCGCGCTGACACTCACCGACCCCGACCTTTTTCGCCAGGCGGCGCTGATCGGCGGGGAATGGGTCGAGGCCGATGGCGGCGGCACCTTCGCCGTCACCAACCCGGCGACCGGCGAGACGATCGGTCACGTCCCCAACTTGGGGGCAGCCGAGACGGAGCGTGCAATCGCGGCGGCAGCGGCGGCCTTCCCGGCCTGGAGCCGGCTGACCGCCGCCGAACGCGCGGTCCCGCTGCGCCGCCTGTTCGAGCTGATGCTGGCGCATATCGACGATCTGGCCGCCATCATGACCGCCGAGCAGGGCAAGCCGCTCGCCGATGCGAAGGGCGAGATCCGCTACGCCGCCGGCTTCATCGAATGGTTCGCGGAGGAGGGCAAGCGGATCTATGGCGACGTGATCCCGCCCAATGCGCCCGGCCGCCGGATCCTGACCTTCAAGCAACCGATCGGGGTGTTCGCCGCGATCACGCCGTGGAACTTCCCGGCCGCGATGATGACGCGCAAGGTCGGGCCCGGCTGGGCGGCGGGATGTACCGGAATCGTCCGCCCCGCTTCCGCCACGCCCTTCTCGGCACTGGCGCTGGGCGTGCTGGCGGAGCGGGCAGGCCTGCCCGCCGGCGTGTGCAACATCGTCACCGGATCGGCCGGACCGATGAGCAAGGCGATCTGCGACAGCCCGGTGATACGCAAACTGTCCTTCACCGGATCGACCGCAGTTGGCGCCACGCTGCTGGCGCAATGTGCGCCGACGATCAAGAAGACGTCGATGGAGCTGGGCGGCAACGCGCCCTTCCTGGTCTTCGACGATGCCGATCTGGAGGCGGCGGTCGACGGCGCGATGATCGCCAAGTTCCGCAATGCCGGCCAGACCTGCGTCTGCGCCAACCGCTTCCTCGTGCAGGCGGGTATCCACGACCGCTTCGTCGCGGCGCTGGCAAAGCGGGTGGCAGCGTTGCGTGTCGGAGACGGGCGGGGCGCGGGGGTGCAGATCGGCCCGCTGATCGACGCCGACGCCGTCGCCAAGGTGGAGGCGCATATCGCGGATGCGGTCGCCTTGGGCGCCCGCGTGGTGGAGGGCGGCGCACGCCACCCGCTCGGCCACAGCTTCTTCACGCCGACCGTGCTGGCGGGCGTGACGCCCGAGGCGCAGTGCTTTCGGGACGAGACGTTCGGCCCGCTGGCGGCGGTCGTCCGCTTCGACACCGAGGAACAGGGGATCGCGCTGGCGAACGACACCGAATTCGGGCTCGCCGCCTATTGCTACACCCGCGATGTCGCCCGCGTGTTCCGGGTCGCCGAGGCGGTTGAGGCGGGGATCATCGGCATCAACGAAGGCCTGATCTCCACCGAGGTCGCACCGTTCGGCGGCGTCAAACAGTCGGGACTGGGGCGCGAGGGTTCGAAATACGGTATCGAGGATTATCTCGAGATCAAATATGTCGGGATCGGCGGGATGTGAGGCATCCCGCCGATCCCGGGTCGGGCGGGGCGGCGCCGTACGCCGCCCGCCCGTTTACAGGAACACCGCGCGGGACAGGCCGCCATCCACCGCGATCGATTCGCCGGTGATGCCGCTGCCCAGCGACGAGGCGAGGAACACGATGGGATCGGCGACCTCCGATACCTCCAGCATCCGGCGGATCGCGGCGGGGTCGCCCGCCTCGCGCTTCACGAACGCGTCGTAGGTGATCCCCTCCGCCTTCGCCATGTCGGCGAACCAGTGTTCGACATGCTCGGTACGGGTCACGCCGGGGTGGATGATGTTGACGGTGATGCCGTCGCGACCGACCTCGTCGGACAGCGTCTTGGTCAGATGGACGAGGGCAGTGTTGCGCATCCCGCTCAACGCCTCGGTGCAACGCGCGGTCAGGCCGCCGACATTGACGATCCGGCCCCATTGCGCCCGCCGCATGTGCGGCACGCACGCCTTGCACATCCGGAAATAGCCGAGCAGCTTGGTGTTGAGGTCGAGCAGCAGATTCTTCTCATCCGCCTCCTCGATCGCGTTACGGACCAGCCCGCCGGGCGCGGCGGCACAGTTCACCAGGATATGGACGCCGCCATGGCGGTCGGCGGTGCCGTCGACCAGCGCGCGGACCGACGCCATATCGGTGGTGTCGACGGTGATCGCGTCGATCGTCCCGCTGGTGTCGGCCCGCAGTTCCTCAGCCGCCGCGTCCAACGTCGCCTTCGTCCGCGCGGCGATCGTCACGTTGACCCCGGCCTGCGCCAGCTTGCGTGCGGTTTCCTTGCCGATGCCGACGCTGCCGCCGGTGACGATCGCGGTGCGACCCTCGATACCCAGATTCAGGCTCATTCCTTCTCCTCCCCTTGATCAGCCGGATCGCCGATCCGGACATGGGCCTCGCCGCCGTCGGCGAAGCGACTGGACAGCCGCGTCTCGCGCGCGATTTCGGTGATCCCGGTGCAGCTGCCGGTCGCGACGAACTGGCCCTGGCGCAGCATTTCGCCGCGCGCGGTCAGCCAGTTCGCCAGCCAGGTCAGCGCGGCCAGCGGGTCGCCCATCACGGCGGCGGTGCTGCCCCGCACCGGCGGCATGCCGTCGCGGAGCAGTATCGCGTCCAGCGCGGCAAAGCGATCCTCCCACCGGGTCGACAGGCGGTCGCCGACGACCAGCCATTCGGCGTTGCTGTTGTCGGCCACCAGTGCGCCGATATCGACATCCTCGGCAGCATAGCGCGAACTGCACAGTTCGATCCCGGCATGGACCGCCGCGACCGCCGCCGCGACCCGGTCGCGATCATAGGGCGCGTTGCTCGGCGGCAGGTCGCGGCCGATCTCCACCACCAGTTCCGCCTCGGCGAAGCGCGGCCGGGTGCCGGACGGAACGACCGCGTTGCCATGCAGGATATCTGCGGCGTGGAGCCGCCCGACGATCGGTTCGCGCGTGCCCATCGCTTGCTGCGCGGCAGGGCTGGTCAGCCCAACCTTATAGGCTGCGACCGCGCCGCCGACGCGCCGGCCGACCTCTGCCTGGACCGCATAGCCGTCCGTCAGTGTCAGGGCGGTGGCAGGGGGCGGGATCACCTCGTGCCGCGCATGGGCGTCGGCGATCGCGTCGGCAAGGTCGCGGATGTGAGAGCACAGGGGCATGGAAAGGGAATGCCCTGATTGTACCGATTACGCAACAGATAAGCTTTAAAATTACCTATTGTTTCTCTAAACTATCATGCGTAGAAGGTGTGCCACGGCGATTCACTCAAGGGAGTCGCGACGGGAGAGCAGGATGACGACGCTTTCGGCAGTGGATGTGGCGACACGACTCGGCAGCGAACTGGCAAAGGCGCCGCGCCGCCTGCTTATCGATGGCAAGCTGGTCGACGCGCAGTCCGGTCGGACCTTCGCCACGATCAATCCCGCGACCGGCGAGGAACTGGCGCAGGTCGCGCATGGCGCGGCGGCGGATATCGATCTGGCCGTGAAGGCGGCGCGGCGCGCGTTCGAGAATCCGGCGTGGCGCGACATGAGCGCCAACGACCGCTCGCTGTTGCTCTATCGGCTGGCCGACCTGATCGAGCGCGACGCGCACGAGTTGGCGGTGCTGGAGTGCCTGGACAACGGCAAGCCGGCGACGCTGACCCGGCTGGTGGAGGTCGAGGGCTCGATCAAGACCTTCCGCTATTTTGCCGGCTGGCCGACCAAGTTCGGTGGCGAGACGCTGCCGGTGTCGCCGCGCGGCGGGCTGAAGATTCTGAACTATACGACGCGCGAACCGGTCGGTGTGGCCGGGCTGATCGTGCCGTGGAACTATCCGATGTCGATGGCGGCATGGAAGATCGCGCCAGCGGTTGCGGCGGGATGCACCGTGGTACTGAAACCCGCCGAGCAGACGCCGCTGACCGCGCTGCGGCTGGGCGAACTGGCGCTGGAGGCAGGCTTTCCCGCCGGCGTCATCAATATCGTGCCCGGGTTCGGCGATGCCGGCGCGGCGCTGGTCGATCATCCGGACGTCGACAAGGTGGCGTTCACCGGATCGACCGAGGTCGGCAAGGCGATCGCCCGCGCCGCGACGGGCAATTTGAAGAAGGTGTCGCTGGAACTGGGCGGCAAGTCGCCCCAGATCGTCCTGCCCGATGCTGACATTCCCGCCGCCGCGGCGTCGATCGCAGCGGGCATCTTCTTCAACCAAGGTCAGACCTGCACCGCCGGTTCGCGGCTCTATGCCCATCGCACGATCCACGACGAATTGCTGGACGCGGTCGCAGGCCACGCCGCCAAGCTGAAAATCGGCAACGGGCTGGACCCGGATACGAACTTCGGGCCGCTGGTGTCGCAGGAGCAGTGGGACCGGGTCAGCTCGTATGTGCAGATCGGCGCGGATGAGGGCGCACGGCTGCACACCGGCGGGCAGCGGCCTGCGGGGCTGGATGCGGGACTGGACGGCGGCTTCTTCTTCCAGCCGACGATCCTGGCGGACACGACGCGCGACATGCGCGTGGTGCGCGAGGAAATCTTCGGCCCGGTGCTGAGCGCGCTGTCGTGGGACGACACGGACGACCTGATCGCACAGGCCAACGATTCGGAATTCGGCCTGTCCGCCGGAATCTGGACCAACGATCTGAAGAGTGCACACCGGATCGCCGCTCAGGTGAAGGCCGGGACGGTGTGGATCAACTGTTTCAATCTGGTCGATCCGGCATCGCCGTTCGGCGGCTTCAAACAGTCCGGCTGGGGGCGCGAGCATGGCCGCCAGGCGATGGAGCTCTACAGCGAGATCAAGAGCGTCTGGGTCAATCTGAGCTGATCGCGGACGTCCGCGACCGCCTGCATCAACACAAGAACGAGAGGGACGAGATGGCCACGGAAAAGACCCTGCTGGTATCTACTGACGGCCAGGCGGTGATGCGCAGCCACGACGATGGCGAGACCTGGCACCGGATCGGCATCGACCAGGACCTGGAATATGACGACCGCGTCCGCTGCCTGCTGGCGGATCCGCGCGATCCGCAGTCGATCTTCGCCGGGGCGGAGCGCGGGCTGTTCCACAGCAAGGACTGCGGCGTTACCTGGTCACGCGTCGATGGCGCGCTGAACGACATGGCGGTGTGGAAGCTGGCGGTGGCGCCGGGCAATCCCGACATCATGTATGCCGGCACCGGCTCGCCGACGCCGTCGATCTTCTTCCGGTCGACCGATGCGGGCAGGACGTGGGAGCGCACGGCATTGCAGATGCCGGCCAAGTGCGCGGGCGTCAGCCGGCCGCGGATGCTGGCGCTGGCGGTCGATCCCGACAATGCGCTCGACGTCTGGGCCGGGGTCGAGGAGGGTGGCCTGTTCCATTCGACCAACGGCGGCACCGACTGGGAACGGCTGGATACCAGCTGGCCGACCGCCGCGGGCAACTCCGACATCCACAACATCATCGTCCTGCCGGGCACGCCCAAGGTGGTGCTGGCGCTGGTGGTGAACGCGCTCTACCGTTCCGAGGACGGCGGCAAGACGTGGACACGGGCGGGTGCGAAGGACAGCTGGGGCATGCGCTATTCGCGTTTCCTCCTGAAGAAGACCGACAGCGACGAGCTTTTCCTGGGCATTGGCGACGGGACGCCGGGTACGATCGGCGCGCTGCTCCGCTCGACCGACAAGGGCGCGACCTTCCACCCGGTCGAGCTGCCGGTCCGGCCCAATTCGTGCCTGTGGGCGGCAGGCGGCAATGCCGCCGATCCCGATTTCCTGCTGATCGGCACCAAGTTCGGCGACCTGTTCTCCAGCCGTGACGGCGGCCGGAGCTGGCAGAAGGAATGGCGCGAGTTCAACGAGATCACCGACATCACCTGGCTTCCCCGGGTGCCGGCCTATCAGGGAAGCGTCCATGTCCACGCCTAGGATCAAGCGCATCGCGCATGTCGTGCTCTATGTCCGCGACCCGGAAGCCTCGGCGGCGTGGTACAAGGACGTGCTGGGCATGGAGGTCAGCTCGCGCGTGGCGGACGGGCCGTACAAGGGCGGCCTGTTCATGACCTTCGGTCATCACGACCATGACATCGCGCTGTTCCCCGGCGATCCCGATGCCACACGCGGCAAGGAGATCGAGCATATCGCGCTGGAACTGGACGGCGACAAGGAATTGCAGGAACTGCGCCGCGTCTATGCCACCTTCCTCGACAAGGGGGTGCGGATCGCCGAGGTGCTGGACCACGGCATCGCGCACGGCCTGTATTTCTACGATCCCGACGGTCACATGCTCGAGATTTTCGCGCCGACCGCCGATCCTGGCGAGGCGACGATCGCCGAATTCCGTCGCGGCGGAGGCAAGGCCGACCCGGTCGAGCTGAAGCCGCTGAGACGCTGAGACGTCCGGCCGCCCGGCCGCGACACCCTTTTCCCCTTGCCGACGCGGCCCGGGCGAACGCCTGCCCGCGTCGGCCTTCAGGAGTCCTGACATGTCCGCCAAGCCCGAAAATTTTCACGGCCTGCACATCCGCAAATGGTATGTGTTCGAGGAGGAGACGCTGGCGATCGAGAGCGGTTCGCTCGCCGATGGCGAGCCGGTGTTCAAGATCGTCGTCGCCGCGGCGATCGCCAACCCACATGCCGGCAGCTTCACCAGCGACTTTTCGGAGGTGATCGCCAAGTCGGCGGCGCTGGGCGAGGAATTCGGCCGGCGGATCGTCGCCGCACTCGCGGGGCGCAAGGCCGCCAGCTACGGCAAGGCCGCGATCGTCGGGGTCAATGGCGAATATGAGCATGGCAACGCCTTCCTGACCACCGATTTCGCCAACCCGATCCGCCGGGCGGTGGGTGGCGCCGAGTCCTGGGTGCCGTCGACCGGAAAGGCGGGCGGGCCGGGGACGGAGATCGACATTCCGCTGGCGCACAAGGATGCACTGTACGTTCGCTCGCACTACGACACCGTTTCGGTCAGCTTCGGCGACGCGCCGTTGGCGAACGAGGTGGTGGTGGCGATGGCGGTCGCTACGCGCGGGCGGCTGCATCCGCGCCTCGGCGGCCTGACGGCCGACCAGGCGGTCGGCAAGGACGGGTTGCGGTGATCGACACGGCCGCCCCGTCTGATCGCGCGCCGGCCGCGCCGGAAACGCTGGCGGGTGAGCGCACGGCGTTCGTCCAGTCCGGCAACCTGCGGCTGCGCGTGCGCGAATGGGGCGACGCGGGCGCGCCGGCCATCGTGCTGCTGCACGGCCTGCGCGGCTTTTCCGGCACCTGGCGGCAACTGGCCGCGGCGCTGCCCGAATATCGATTGATCGCGATCGACCAGCGCGGCCGGGGCGAAAGCGACTGGGACCCGGCGCGCAATTATTACACCGACGCCTATCTGACCGATCTGGAAACGGTCGTCGAGGCGCTGGCGCTCGATCGCTTCGTGCTGCTCGGTCATTCGATGGGCGGTGCCACCGCCTATGTCTATGCCGCCCGCCATCCCGAACGGCTGCGCGCGCTGATTGTCGAGGATATCGCGCCCGGATCGTCGGTGCGTGGCGACGGCGCCGCGCGTATCCGCGCCGAGATGGCGGCGCTGCCGCTCGATTTCGCGTCGTGGAGCGAGGCGCGGGCCTATTGGCGGCGTACCCGTCCGACGGTGGGCGAGGCGGGGCTGGAACAGCGGCTCGCGGAAAGCCTGTGCCCACGCGACGGCCGGATCGGCTGGCGCTACGACGCCGCCGGGATCAGTGCCACGCGGCTCGATCCCGATCCGGATCGGGTCGTCGATCTGTGGCCGGTGGTCGACGCGATCACGGTGCCGACGCTGGTGATCCGGGGCGCAAATTCGGATTTCTGCCCGCTTGATACGGTGATGGAGATGCGCGCGCGCAACCCGCAGGTTGCGGCAGTGATGGTGATGAACGCCAGCCATTACGTCCACGACGACCAGCCCGATGCGTTCCACCGGATCGTGCGCGACTTCCTGGACCAGACCGGCAAATAGGAGATTTGGGGTGAGCGAAGTCCGCAATGGAGCGCAGGCACTGCTGGAGGCGGCGCGAGCCGCGGGGGCGGAGATCTGCTTCGCCAATCCCGGCACGACCGAGTTGACTCTCGTCCATGCGCTGCAACGCGTGCCGTCGATCCGCCCGGTGCTGGGATTGTTCGAGGGGGTGTGTACGGGCGCGGCGGATGGATATTCGCGCGTGTCGGGACGGGTGGCGCTGACGCTGCTGCATCTGGGGCCGGGCTTCGCCAATGGTATCGCCAATCTGCACAATGCGCGGCGGGCGCATTCGTCGATCGTCAACATCATCGGCGATCATGCGACCTGGCACCTGCGCTACGACGCGCCACTGACGTCCGATATCGAATCGCTGGCGAAGCCCGTGTCGGGACGGGTGGTGCGGATGGGATCGGTCGGGGCGATCGACGCCGACGTCGCCGCTGCCTTCGACGCAGCGGTCGCTGCGCCCGGTGCAGTGACGACGATCATTGCGCCGACGGACATCATGGACGCCGCCGTTCCCGGTGCCCCCGCCGTGGCGGCGACCATGCGGCCGCCGGCGACGACCGTGCCGGACGCTGCGATCGATGCGGCTGCGGCGGTGGCGGGCGGGGCGGGCGAGCGTATCCTGCTGCTCGGCGGCAACGCGCTGGCCGAACGCGGCCTGCGCGCCGCGCAGCGACTGGCGGCGGCGACCGGCATCCGGCTGGTGATGGAGCCGTATCCGGCGATCGTGTCGCTGGGCGGCGACCTGCCGGTGATCGAGCGGCAGGCCTATTTCCCCGACGACGTGCTTCGCCAGTTCGGGACGGCACAGGTGATCCTGGCCGGGGCGCGCGCGCCGATCAGCTATTTCGGCTATGAAGGGCATCCGAGCGAACTGGTGACCGTCGACCGGCTGACCGTGCTGGGCGCAGCGGCGGACGATAATGCGGCCGCGCTGGAGGCTCTGGCCGATCGGCTGGGCGCGCCGGCGGTGGCGCCGGTCCGCACGTCGGCCGAGTGCCCCGCCATCGGGGAGCGGCTGACCGCCGACGCGATCGTCGAGGAGCTGGTCGCCCAACTGCCCGAGGACGCCGTGATCTCGCTGGAGGGATCGACCCTCGGCGGCCCCTATTTGCGGCAGGCGCATCGGGCCGCGCGGCATCGGGTGATGACCAATACCGGCGGCGCGATCGGCCAGGGGCTACCCTGCGCAGTCGGCGGGGCGCTGGCAGCGCCGGGAGCGCGTGTCGTCGCGCTCCAGTCGGACGGCAGCGGGCATTATACGCTGCAGGCGCTGTGGACGATGGCGCGCGAGCGGTTGCCGGTGACGATCGTGATCGCCGCCAACCACCGCTACGGCATCCTCCAGACCGAATTGACCCGGGCAGAGGTGCCGCTCGACCAGTCGGCGGTCGCGCGGTTGACGAGGCTCGACAATCCCCGCGCGGACTGGACCGCGCTGGCCGCCGGCTACGGCGTGCCGGCGGTGCGGGTCGAGACGCCCGCCGCCTTCGCGGAGGCGCTGCGGCGCGGCCTGGCGAAGGACGGGCCGCTGCTGATCCAGGCCGAGCTGCCATGACGGCGCACGCGGAGCCGGTCGCGATCGTCACCGGCGGCAGCGGCGATATCGGTCGCGCCGTCGCCGCCGCGCTCGCCCGTACCATGCAGGTCGTGGTGACCGCGCGCCGGGCCGCGCCGCTGGGGACGGTGGCGGGCGCACGCATCCACGCCCATCCCTCCGACGCGCTCGACCAACGATCGGTCGATACTCTCGCAGACTGGACGCTGGAGCGGTTCGGGCGGATCGATGTGCTGGTCAATTGCGCGGCTAGCACCGCCAGCGTTGCCGGATCGATCGAGGATGTCGATGTCGACGGGCTGGTCGGCGACCTCGATACCAAGGTCGGTGGATATCTGCGCTATGTGCGCGCCGTCGTGCCGGCGATGAAGCGGCAGGGCGGGGGGCGCATCGTCAATATCGGCGGGCTAACAGGCCGCTCGTCGGACACGCTGAGCGGGATGCGCAACGTCGCGGTGAGCCATCTGACCAAGGTGCTGTCCGACCAGCTTGGTGCGCACGGCATCGCGGTGAACGCGGTGCATCCCGGCATCGTCGCGACGCCACACCTCGACGCGGTGTTCGCGCGTCATGCCCAAGCCCAGGGCACGACCCCGGCGGCGATCGCCGCGACGTATGTCGCGGAGATCCCCATGCGCCGGATCCTGTCGGTCGAGGAGATCGCCGATGCCGTCGCCATGCTCGCCGCGCCGGGGATGACCGCGATCACCGGCCAATCTATCACCGTCGACGGCGGTTATTCGCGCGGCATATATCTGTAGACGGGTAGGCGATGGACGAAGGCGAACAGGACCGGATCGATCGCTATCCTGCGGTGCTGCGCGGGCTCCACTGGGCGCGCGCGGTCCTGATCCTTGGGATGATCTGCGCCGGCTGGACGATGACGCGGATGCCGGACGAGGCCGTCGCGAAGTTCGGCGACTTCTATCCGCTGCACAAGAGCTTCGGGCTGCTCGCGTTGCTGGTCGTGCTGGTCCAACTGGCGATTCGCGCGCGTACCCGGCTGCCGTACCCGCCCGCCGCGCTGCCCCGGCACGAGGCGGTACTGGCCAAGGGTGTCCATCACGCCATGTACGTGCTGCTCGTGCTGGTGCCGGTGATGGGTTATTCGATGTCGAGTAGCTTCACCCAGAGCGACGGTGTCACCTTCTTCGGGATCCCAGTGCCCGAGCTGCTCGGCAAGGACGATCGCTGGTTCGCGGTGTTCCAATGGCTTCACCGGGTGCTCGCCTATACGCTGCTCGGCCTGATCGTGCTGCATGTCGGCGGGGCGCTGAAGCATCGCTTCCTCGACCGGGACCGGCGCGCCGACGTGCTGCCGCGCATGTGGTGGTGACGCGATGACGAAGGACAGTTTCGATCGTGGGTTGCGGACGC
This sequence comes from Sphingomonas paucimobilis NBRC 13935, assembly GCF_000739895.2. Taxonomy (GTDB): domain Bacteria; phylum Pseudomonadota; class Alphaproteobacteria; order Sphingomonadales; family Sphingomonadaceae; genus Sphingomonas; species Sphingomonas paucimobilis. The sequence continues at coordinate 60,476 of NZ_BBJS01000061.1, read as the reverse complement.
GGCGCGCGGTGCTGGGCGATACCTATGTCGATGCCGCGCTTGGCCGGGCAGGAGATTTCGGCGCGCCGATGCAGCGGCTGACCACCGAGATCTGCTGGGACGGAATCTGGAACCGGCCGGGGCTGGACCGCCGCAGTCGCAGCCTCGTCAACCTGGGCATGATCGCCGCGCTCAACCGCCCGCACGAACTGGCCGCGCATGTCCGCGCCGCGCTGCGCAATGGCCTGACCGTCGCGGAAATCCAGGAGGTGCTGTTGCAGGCCGCCGTCTATTGCGGAGTGCCGGCCGGGGTCGACAGCTTCCGCATCGCCGGCGAGGTCGTTGCGGCCTGGGAAGCCTCGCCCGACGGCTGAGCGTCGCTGCGCCCATCGCCGACCCGTCCGCTTGCACGGGGTGTGGAAAAGCGACTATTGCATTCACAATGCATATTGCCCCCTTCGCGGACAGGCTGATGCGTGGACGTAACAGTGGCGCGGGCAATCATGGACGACAAGGTCGATATCGGAAACACCATCGCGATGATGTCATTCGCGGCGGTGGTGAGTACCGGCAGCTTTTCCGCCGCCGCCAACCTGCTCGGTTATTCGAAGGCGGCGGTCAGCCGGCAGATCTCGCGGCTGGAAGAGGCGGCGGGCATGAAGCTGCTCGACCGGACGACCCGCACCGTCACGGTGACTCCGGCGGGCCGCGAGATGTACCAGCATTGCGCGCGCATCGCCGACGAAGTGAACGAGGCGAACCGGGTGATGACAGGCATGCTGTCGCGGCCGCGCGGCGACCTGAAGGTCAATGCGCCGGTCGTCGCCTCGCTGTTCAACATCACCCAGGCGATCCCGGCCTTCCTGCACGAATATCCCGATATCCGGCTGTTCATGAACCTGTCGGACAGCAAGGCGGACCTGCTGAAGGGCAATTTCGACGTCGCCTTCTGGGTCGGCGAACCATATGACGTGACGCTCGATACGGTGAAGCTATGCGACTATGAAATGGTGCTGGCCGCCTCGGTCGACTATCTCGACCGGCGCGGACGCCCGGCGACGGCGGCGGAACTGAAGGAGCATCTCTGCATCCTCGAAACCCATTTGTCGCGGATCGGCGAGTGGCGCCTGTCGGCGGACGAGATCATCTCGGTCAATCGTGGCGCGCTGACCTCGAACAGCGTCCGGCTGACGCGCGAGGCGATGCTGGCCGGCATGGGCATCGGCTACTTGCCCCGCTTCCTGCTGGAGAGCGACATCGCTGCGGGGCGGATCGAGGTGCTGCTGCCCGACGTCGTGTCGCAGCGGCTGCCGCTGTACCTGCTGTTCTCGCGCGGGAACTATGCGCTGTCGAAGGTGCGGGCGTTCGTGGACTATCTGACGGCCGCGATCAGTGATGCGCCGTCGTCCGCGTCGGGGCGCGGTATCCGCCTGGCCAGCGCGGTCTAGTCCGGACGCCCGGCAGCCGGATTTAGCGCCTACCGGACAGCGGACCTTGCGGCGTGCTGGCGCCGCCCCTCCGCAGCGGCGGTCTCTTCCGCGCCGCGTACGCTGGGGCGGGCACCGACGGTCGCCAGATAGCGGGTCAGGTGCGGCCAGCCGTCGGTGGGGATGGCATGGGCATGCGTCCACATCGCGATCGTGTAGCAATGCGCGTCGGCGATGGTGAAGCGATCGCCGGTCAGGAAGACGCGGTCGGCTAGCTGTGCGTCGAGCCATCCCAGCCGTCCGTCCAGATAGGTCCGCGCGATCGCGCGATACTCCGGTGGCGTCGTCGCCTTGAACATCGGCATGAAGCCGCCCTTGTGCAGGTCGGCACCGACGAAGCTCATCCATTCCAGAACGCGATACCGCGCCATCGTTCCCGGCGCCGGCAGCAGGCCCGCTTCGGGATGACGATCGGCCAGATACTGCATGATGACCGCCCCCTCGCTCAGCCGCTCGCCATCGGGCAGTTCGAGCGTCGGTACGGTCCCCTTGGAATTGATGTGCAGATAGTCTCGGCCGTCCGCCAGCCGCTTGTGCACCATGTCGACCCATTCATAGTCGAGCGCGATGCCAATCTCTCGCGCGACGATATCGACCGCCAGCGAGCATCCCCGCACTTCATGGTATAATTTCACGCGACCCCTTTTCCTGCCGGCGGAAATCCTGTTGGGCAGCCTTAGCCCTATTGGCGGGCGGATCAATATAGTTTAAGCTTAAAATTATTAAATGACGGCGGCTGGACGAGAATGGAGTGCGCGTGACGGAGCACGTTCGGGAAAAGCATGACGGCGAACTCGGCGGGCGGCTGGACATTCGTGTCCTGCTGCGGCTGCTGAGTTGCTCGATGACGATCGAGAAGCGGCTGCGACGCCGCTTCGTCGAACAGTTCGACACCACGCTGCCGCGCTTCGACGTGCTGGCCACGCTGGAGCGGCATCGAGGCGGGATCACCATGAGCGCGCTGTCGCAGTCGCTGCTGGTGTCGAACGGCAACGTCACGGCGGTCGTGCGGCAGCTGGAGGCGGACGGCCTGCTGGTGTCGCGGCCGGCACCCGACGATCGCCGTCGCTCGATCGTGGCGCTGACCGAGCGCGGTCGCAGCCATTTCCAGGAGCTTGCGGCGGCGCATCACGGCTGGATCGCGACGATGTTTGCCGCGATGCCCGATGACAAGCTGGCGGCGTTGTACGATCTGCTCGCCGCGCTGAAGACGTCGCTCGGGGCAGAGCAGCAGGAGACGGCATGACCTTCGTATCGCGGCAGCAGGTCCGCTTCGCGCATATCGATGCCGCCGGCATCGTCTTTTACCCGCGCTATTTCGAGATGCTGAACGCGGCGGTGGAGGATCTGTTCGCCGACGTGGTCGGCACCGACTTCGCCGCGATGCACCAGCGGCTGGGGCTGGGTGTGCCGACCGTCAGCCTGGAGGCCGAGTTCGTATTGCCGAGCCGGCTGGGCGAGATGCTGGACTTTGCGCTCGACGTGACGCGCATCGGACGCAGCTCCGCGCATCTGTCGGTCGATGTGACCTGCGATGGAGCCCCGCGGCTGCGCGCGACGGTGGTGCTGGTGTGTATGGCGCTGGAAAGCGCGCGCGCGCACCCTTGGCCCGACGATTTCCGGATGGCACTCGAACCGGTCGCGGCGTGAATGCCCGGGTGGAGCGGCGCTCCACCCGGCACGCTGTCACCCCGCGACGACGGGATGGCGCAGTCGGCCGATGCCGACGACCTCGCCCTCGATCACGTCGCCGGGCGTGACCCATTCCTGTGGCGAGCGGCCGGCTCCGACCCCCTCGGGCGTGCCGGTGGCGATGATGTCGCCGGGCTCCAGCGTGATGCCCTGACTGATGTCGGCGATTAGCTCGTCGACCTTGAACAGCATGTGACTGGTGTTGTTGCGCTGCTTCTCGACGCCGTTGACGGTCAGCCACAGGTCGAGCGTTTGCGGATCGGGGATTTCGTCGGCGGTGACGATGCATGGACCCATCGGGCAATAGCTGTCCTGCCCCTTGGAATAGATCCACTGGCCTGCCCGGCGGCAGTCGCGCGCGCTCATGTCGATCAGCGTGGTATAGCCGAAGACATGCGCTAGCGCGTCCTCGCGGCGGACGCGGCGCGCGGTGGTACCGATGATGCAGCCCAGCTCGATCTCCCAGTCCAGCTGGCGCGTGATGTCGGCGCGGTGGACGATCGGGTCACCCGGGGCGATCACGCTGGTCGGCGGCTTGGAGAAGATCACCGGCTGCTTGGGCAGGTCGGGCGAGGTGTCGAGCGCCTGCGCGCTTTCGGCGACATGGTCGATATAGTTCAGACCGATGCCGAACACGTTCTTGCGCGGGCGCGGGATCGGCGCGAGCAGGCGCACATTGGTGAGCGGCAGCGCGCCGTTGACCGGCCAGCGGCCCTTCGCCTCGCTGAGCAGCGCCGCCAGTTCGGCGAGCGCCACCGGGCCCAGGTCGATGAAATCGAGCATCCGTGCTGGCAGCGGTACGCCGGCGCGCGCGCCGAGGCGTGCGACATCGACGACGATCCCGTCGACGATCACGCCCAGTCGAGCTTCGGCTTCGATCCCGGCGCGGTAAGTGACGAGACGCATGGAAATCCTTTCGAATACGAGGGAAAGATCAACGAAGGACGGGCTGCCGGCCGCCATTCTCCGCCAGCCCCTCCGAACGGTAGAGGCCGAGCGCGCGCATGGTCGGCAGGTCGTGGAACGAGAACAGACAGGCGTCCTCGCTCGCCGAGCCGTTGACATGCTCGTGCCACATCCAAGACGGCACGACGAAGATGTCGCGCTCCTTCCAGTCGAGCCGCTTGCCGCCGACGATCGAGTGGCCGGAACCCTTGGCGCACTGGAAGACGAAATTGCCGACCTCGCGATGCGCCAGCGTGTGCTCGCCGGGGCGCAGCAACTGCATCGATGCGCCGATCGTCGACATGGGCGGGCCGCCGTTGAAGGGATTGACATAGTTCATATGGATGCCGTCATAGGGCGACCCGTCGCTGGCACGGGCGTAGCGCAGGAGCGCCTCATAGGTCGGCTCCCACTCATATTTCAGCAGCGGCGAATAGCGTTTCGACCAGGTTTCCCCGGCGGGCAGCAGCGCCGCGTTGCCCCATGTCGCGGTGGAATCGTCAACCGGAAAGCCGACCGCTTGGTTCAGGTCGGGATGCACCTCGTAAAAATTGGCGTCGAGTGCGTTCATCAGCGGGATGTCGAGCCCATCCTGCCAGATGCATACCGTGCCGTCCTCGGTCACGCCATGTTCGTGCCACGTCCCGTTGGGCGTCAGCACAAAATCGTTGCGACCCAGCGTCATCTTGTGGCCATCGACATTGGTGAAGGCGCCTGACCCCTCCATGATGAAGCGCAGCGCCGAGGCGGAATGGCGATGGGCGGAGGCGACCTCGCCCGGACCCATCACCTGCAATCCCGAATAGAGCCAGCCGACCGCCGCCGACACGTCGCGCCGGCCCGGATTGGCGAGATAGACGACGCGACGCCCCGCCTTTTCCGGGCTGACCAGTTCCAGCGCGCGCAGCACATGGTCGCGTAGCCGGTCGTAATGCCAGACCACGGGCTGGGAGCCCGACTTCGGCTCCCACGGCTCGATCTTGTTGGCGACGGTCCACAGCGCGCCGGCGTGCTGGGCTTCCAGATCGCGATAGAAGTCGATCAGTTCGGCGGTATCGCCGACATTGGCACGCCCGGCGACGTCCTCGCGGAATGCGTCATAAGCCTCGGTCGCCATGCACCGTCTCCTCGTGGAATATTGTTATAGGCTTAAAACATCTTGCCAAGCGCTGTCAATCCGGGCAATCGATGGCGGATCGCTCAGGAAGGATCGCTCGCCCATGCTGAACCTGCCCCGTTTCAAGGCCGCCGCCGTGCAGGCGGCGCCGGCGTTCCTCGATCCCGTCGCCACGGTCGACAAGGCGGCGTCGCTGATCCGCGAGGCGGCGGCGAACGGCGCGGCGCTGGTCGCCTTTCCGGAGGTGTTCGTGGCGGGCTATCCCTATTGGAGTTGGATCGTCGATCCGGTCGCGGGAAGCGCGTGGTTCGAAAAGCTGGTCCGTGCCTCGATCATGGTGCCGGGGCCGGAGGTCGACCAACTCTGCACGGTCGCGCGGGAGGCGGGCGTCCATGTCGTGATCGGCGTCAATGAGCGCAGCCCGGTGTCGCTCGGCACGCTCTACAACACGATGCTGTTCATCGGCCCCGACGGCGAAATCCTGGGAAAGCACCGCAAGCTGGTGCCGACCTGGGCGGAAAAGCTGACCTGGGCGCATGGCGACGGATCGACGCTGACGGTGTACGATACCGCGATCGGCCCGCTCGGCGGACTCGCCTGCGGGGAAAATACCAACACGCTCGCCCGCTTTACCCTGCTGGCGCAGGGCGAACTGGTGCATGTCGCCAGCTATATCGCGCTGCCGGTGGCGCCGCCCGACTATGACATGGCGGAGGCGATTCGGGTGCGCGCGGCGGCGCATTGCTTCGAGGGCAAGCTGTTCACGATCGTCTCCTGCTCGACCGTGTCGGAGGAGATCATCGCTGCGATGGAGACGCTGGTCCCCGACGCGCGGGCGCGGCTGGAGCGGAAGAACAGCGCCTTTTCCGGCATCCTCGGCCCCGATGGTCGCACCGTCGGCGCGCCGCTGATCGACGAGGAGGGTATCGTCTATGCCGAGATCGACTTGTCGCGCTGCATCCAGCCCAAGCAGATGCACGACATCATCGGCCATTATAACCGCTTCGACATCTTCGACCTGCGTGTGAACGCCATGCCGCAGCAGCCGGTCCGCATCGCGGCCGAAACAAAGGCCGAGCCCCTGCCGGCGCTCGCCGACGCCCCTTCATCCTGACCCGCCAGAGGACCGCCATGACTCAGCGCAGCTATCGCATCGGCCAGATCGTGCCGTCGTCGAACACCACCATGGAAACCGAGATCCCGGCGATGCTGCGCGCGCGCGAAGCCGTGCTGCCGGAGCGCTTCACCTTCCATTCCAGCCGGATGCGGATGAAGAAGGTGGTGAAGGAGGAGTTGGAGGCGATGGACCGCGACAGCGACCGCTGCGCGATCGAACTCACCGACGCCCGGGTCGACGTGCTCGGCTATGCCTGCCTCGTCGCGATCATGAGCATGGGGCCCGGTTATCACCGCGAGTCGGCGCGGCGGCTGCACGAGCGGACCGTGGAGAACGGCGCGCCGACCCCGGTGGTGACGAGCGCCGGCGCACTGGTCGAGGGGCTGAAGCTGATGGGCGCCAAGACGATCTCGATCATCTGCCCCTATATGAAGCCGCTCACCCGGCTAGTGGTCGACTATATCGAGAATGAGGGGATCGCCGTTCGCGATTTCGCGGCGCTGGAGATACCCGACAATCTGGACGTCGGCCGCCACGATCCCGAGCGGCTGCTCGACATCTATCAGCAGGTGGATCGGGACGGGATCGACGTGTTCGTTGCGTCGGCCTGTGTGCAGATGCCATCGCTGCCGATCATCCAGCGGCTGGAGGATCGGATCGGTGTGCCCGTCGTGTCTGCGGCGGTTTGCACCACGCATCAGATGCTTGACCGGCTGGGGCTGGAACGTCGCCTGCCGGATGCCGGCGCGCTGCTGGGCGGCAAATACTGATCGTCCATCCGTCCCGCGCTAGGTAGGGCGGATAAGGGTAAGAAAAAAAGAGGCGCATCCGGATGTTCGATGCCCAGTTTGATCCACGGCGTTGCCGGCTTCACATCCGCTATACCGGCTTCTGGTCGGCACATGACGCCCATGCGATCGTTGACCGGATGCGCGCGGCGCTGGCCGGGGCGGCGGGGCCGGCGGCGCGCAGCTTCACCCTGCTCGACGACCTGCGCGACTGGCCGGTCCAGTCGCAGGAGGTCCTAGAGATCACCCGGGGCTTCGCCGATCTGGTCCGGCGCGCGCCGGTTTCGCTGAACGCGATGATCGTCCCCAGCGCGCTCTTGCGCTTGCAGGTCGGCCGCACGCTGCACGATCTGCCCAACTGCTCGATTTTCGATACGTACGAGGAGGCCGACCGCTGGCTGGCGAAGGTCGAGACCGTCGCAACCTGATTGACAGGCTCACGCCCTATATATATGCATATGCATATTATTGAGGCGAGGAACCATGGCAGAGCGATCGTTCGCGCGTGAGGTGGAGCATCTGCGGCTGGGGGAAGGCGACGTCTTCAAAGGCGAGGCGATCCTGGCGATCACCAAAGGGCTGCTCCAGTCCGGCGTTGCCTATGTCGGCGGCTATCAGGGGTCGCCGATCTCGCACCTGATCGACGTGTTGGCCGATGCCAAGGACGTGCTCGACGAACTGGGCGTCAATTTCCAGAGTTCCGCGAACGAATCGACGGCCGCCGCGATGCTGTCCGCCTCGGTCATGTACCCATTGCGCGGGGCGGTGGCGTGGAAGTCGACGGTGGGCACCAACGTCGCCTCCGATGCCTTGTCCAACCTCGCCTCGGGCGGGGTGACGGGCGGTGCGATGGTCATCGTCGGCGAGGATTATGGCGAAGGCTCCTCGATCATGCAGGAGCGCACTCACGCCTTCGCGATGAAGTCGCAGATGTGGCTGCTCGATCCGCGTCCCGACCATGGCTGCATCGTCGACCTGATCGAGAAGGGGTTTCAGTTGTCGGAGGCGTCGGCGACGCCCGTGATGCTGCAGGTCCGGGTCCGCACCTGCCACATGCACGGCAGCTTCGCATGCAAGGACAATGTCCGACCCGCCTTCACGATCGCCGACGCCCTGACCAACCCACGGCGCGACTTGGACCGCATCGTCCTGCCACCGGCCGCCTATGCCCACGAGCGGGAGAAGATCGCGCAGCGTATGCCCGCCGCGATCGACTTCATCCGCGATCATCACCTGAACGAACGGTTCGGGCCGGACGAGGGGCCGGTCGGCATCGTCCTGCAGGGCGGCATGTACAACAACGTCATCCGCGCGCTGCAATATCTCGGCCTTTCGGACGCATATGGCAACACGGCGATTCCACTCTATGTGATGAACGTCACCTATCCGATGATCGATACGGAGATCGCCGAGTTCGCGGCCGGCAAGGACGCGCTGCTGATGGTCGAGGAGGGGCAGCCCGAATATCTGGAACAGGCGCTCCACACCGTGCTGCGCCGCCGCGACTTGGCGACGAAGGTACGCGGCAAGGACGTGCTGCCGATGGCGGGCGACTATACCGCCCAGGCGATCATGATCGGGGTGCAGGCGTTCCTGGAGGATCATGCGCCGCGACTGCTCGGCAATCGGCCGCCGGTGCCCGACGCGCGCGCGGTACTGGCTGACCCGACGGTCGAGCGGCTGAAATCGGTCGTGCCCCCCCGTCCGCCGGGCCTGTGCACCGGATGTCCGGAACGCCCGATCTTCGCCGCGATGAAGCTGGTGCAGGAGGAACTGGGCGAGCATCATGTCTCCGCCGATATCGGCTGCCACCTGTTCTCGATCCTGCCACCGTTCAACATCGGCAACACGACGATGGGCTATGGCCTGGGCCCCGCCTCGACCGCGGCGTTCGGGGTAAAGGCCGGCAAGCGTTCGATCGCGGTGATGGGCGATGGCGGTTTCTGGCACAACGGCCTGACCAGCGGCATCGGCAACGCCGTGTATAACAAGCATGACGGCGTGTTCCTGATCGTCGACAATTTCTATTCTTCGGCCACCGGCGGTCAGGACATCCTGTCGTCGCGGGCGGAGAACAAGACCCGCGCCACCAACAACCCGATCATCGACGCGGTGCGCGGCATCGGCGCGAAATGGGTGCGCGAGGTCGATCGCACCTATGACGTCGGTAAGATGCGCAGCGTCCTGAAGGAGGCGCTGACCACCCCCGATGCGGGGCCCAAGATCATCATCGCGTCCTCGGAATGCATGCTGAACAAGCAGCGTCGCGTGAAGCCGCTGGTCGCGCGTCATATCAAGGAAGGCAAGCGGGTGGTGAAGGAGCGGTTTGGCGTCGACGAAGATGTCTGCACCGGCGACCATAGCTGTATCCGCTTGTCCGGCTGCCCGTCGCTGTCGGTCAAGACGCTCGACGACCCGCTGCGCGACGATCCCGTCGCGGCGATCGACAATAGCTGCGTCGGCTGCGGCAATTGCGGCGAGGTGTCGGAGGCGGCGGCGCTCTGTCCGTCCTTCTACCGGGCCGAGGTGGTGCACAACCCGACCGCGACCGAGCGGCTGGGCGAGCGGATGACGATGGCGATGATCCGCTTCCTCCAGCGCCGCCGCGCCGCGCGCCGCATCGCGGTGTCGGCATGAGCGTGGCACAGGGACTGGTACTGCCGCTCGCTCCGGCCGGTCCGCCGACCGAACGGCCGATCGCGATCGCGATCGTCGCGATGGGCGGGCAGGGCGGCGGCGTGCTGACCGGCTGGATCGTGCGACTGGCCGAGGAGGCGGGCTGGGTGGCGCAATCCACTTCCGTCCCCGGCGTAGCGCAGCGTACCGGCGCGACGATCTATTATGTCGAGATCATGCGCGCGGCGAACGGGCAGAAGCCGATCCTGGCACAGATGCCGACGCCGGGCGATGTCGACATCGTGCTGGCATCGGAATTCATGGAGGCGGGCCGGTCGATCCTGCGCGGCATCGTGACGCCCGACCGAACCACGCTGATCGCGTCCAGCCACAGGTCGCTGGCGATCAGCGAGAAGAGCGCGCCGGGCGAAGGTATCGCCGAAAGCGGGGCCGTGGTCGATGCGATCGGCGTCACCGCACGCCAGCAAATCATCTTCGACATGGACGCGCTGGCGGTGCGTAACGGCAGCGTCATCTCCGCCGCGCTGTTCGGTGCGCTCGCCGGATCGGGCGCACTGCCGTTCGTGCGATCCGCCTATCACGCGGTGATCGCGGCGGACGGCAAGGGCGTCGCGGCAAGCATCAAGACGTTCGACGCGGCGTTCGATCGCGTGGTGGCGGGGCCGGAGGGCGAGCCCGAACCCGAGCCGGTCGAGGCACCCACCGCGACGCTTCCGCCCATCGACCCGCGTTTCCAGATGCTGCTGACGCGGATGCAGGACATGGTGCCGCAGCCGGCGTGGGCGATGGTGCAGGCGGGGCTGGCGAAGGTCGTTGATTATCAGGACGCGCGGTATGGCGAGGAGTATCTCGACGCGCTGGCCCTCGTCGTCGTGGCCGACCGCGCCGCGGGGGGCGGGCCACGCGGATGGGCGTTCACCGAACATGCGGCCAAATATCTTGCCAACGCGATGACCTATGACGACGTCATCCGCGTTGCCGACCTGAAGACCCGCGCCGCCCGCCGTACGCGGATCGAGCGAGAGGTCGGCGTCCGCCCGGACCAGATCCTGCGGACCACCGAGTTCATGCACCCGCGGATGGAGGAGGTCGCTGGAACATTGCCAGCCGGGATCGGCCGCTGGCTGGAACGTCGACCGCGCCTCTACGCCTGGCTCGACGCCCGCGTGAACAGGGGAAGACGAGTGCGCACTTATGCGTTGCTCTGGTTCCTCGCCCTGTACCTGCTGGCGGGGATGCGCGTGCTGCGCCGCCGCTCGCTGCGCCATTCGGTGGAGGTCGCGCATCGCGACGCGTGGCTGGGCTATGCGATGGAGACGCTCGGCCACAATTATGAGCTGGCGGTCGAGGTGTTGAAATGCCGGCGGCTCATCAAGGGCTATTCGGATACTCATGCGCGCGGCCTGTCGAAATTCGACCGCGTGATCGCGACGATCCGCGCCATCGAGCAGCGCGGCGACGCCGCCGACTGGGCGCGGCGGCTGCGCGAAGCGGCGATCCGCGACGCAGGGCAGGATGGTCTGGACGGCGTGATTGCCACCATCTCCTCGTTCACCGGGCCCGGGCCGGTCGCTGCCTCGGCTTGACGGCGACCCGGGGTTCCGCCTTTACGCGGAGCATCGGTGGAGTGAGGGCATGAGCGAACGGGATAGCAAAAGGCGCGTTGGCCAGCCGCCGCATACGCAGGCCGCGCTGGAGGATTTCGTCCCCTATCTGGTCAATCGGCTGGCCAGTGCGGGGCAGAGCGCGCAGAACAAGCGGCTGGCCGCCGCCGGGATCAATACGGTGACGCTGCGCACCCTGTCGGTGCTGCACATCCAGAACGGGCTGACCGTCAACGAAATTACGGCCCGCGCCTTTGCCGAGCAATCGACCGCCAGCCGCGCGATCGACGCCATGGTGACCAACGGCCTGGTCGAGCGGCACGTGTCCGAGCAGGACGGCCGCCGCCGCGAGATCGGCCTGACCGAAGACGGCAGCACGCTGCTCCACGCCTGCTGGCCGCAGATGGAGGAGCATTACGCGGTCATGACCGCCGGCATCTCCGAAGACGACCTGGCGACGTGCAAGCGCGTCCTGTTGCGGATGATCGCCAATCTGCGCGGTGACGACGGATGATCGCGCACGCTTGACTTCAGCCGACAACCGGTAGAAATATGCATGTGCATATTATTTGACGGTCGACCGGTGCAGCCTGACGCCTGATCGTACCGCCGGTTCTGGGGGAGCGAGGGTGAGCAGCGAAACGACGTTCTCGAGGTTTGCGGCGACCGCCATCGCCTTTCGCGACCGCCCCTTTCTGAACGTCCTGCCCGAGACCGCGAACGTCTACGGGATTGAGGCAGGCGAGATCAGCTATGGCGCGATGGCACAGCGCGTGGCGACGTGGCGCGACGTGTTGCATGCGGCCGGTTATGGCCCCGGCACGCGGGTCGGCCTGCTGTTGCAGAACCGGCCGGTGTTCCTGGAAATCTGGTTCGCGCTCAACGCGCTCGGTGCGTCGGTCGTACCGTTCAATCCCGACCTGCGGCTCAGCGAGCTGGAATATGTCATTGGCCATTCAGGCATGGCCACCGCCTTCGTGCTACCCGCCCGCCGTGACGAAATCGCGGTCGCCGCCCGCAACGCCGGCAGCGACATGGCCGTGATCGTGCCGGGCGAACCGGTGCCGCCGCTGGCGAGCCCGGCGATCAATGGCACCGCGCCGGATGCGGCGACGGAGGCGGCACTGCTCTACACGTCGGGTACCACCGGCAGTCCCAAGGGCTGCGTGCTGACCAACACCTATTTCCTCCATTCGGGCGACTGGTATCGCGACGTCGGCGGCGTGCTGGTGCTGCATCCGGGCGAGGAGCGGATGCTGACGCCGCTGCCGGTGTTCCACATGAACGCAATGGCGGTATCGGTGATGGCGATGGTGACGGTCGGTGGCTGCCTGACGCTGCTCGATCGGTTTCATCCAAGGACGTGGTGGGATTCGGTGCGGCGCAGCGGTGCGACCTGCCTCCATTATCTGGGCGTGATGCCGTCGATGCTGATGAAGGCGCCGCCGGATCCGCAGGATCGCGCGCATAATGTTCGCTTTGGCTTCGGCGCGGGGGTCGCGACCGAGCTGCACGCGCCGTTCGAGGCGCGGTTCGGCTTTCCGCTGGTCGAGGCGTGGGCGATGACGGAAACCGGCAGCGGCGGCGTGATCTGCGCCAGTCGAGAGCCGCGTAAGACGGGTACCAGTTGCTTCGGCCGGCCGAGCGCGGACGTGGATATCCGCATCGTCGACGATGATGGGCGTGACGTGGCGGGCGATGCGCCCGGCGAGCTGCTGGTTCGCCGCGCCGGGGCCGATCCGCGCTATGGCTTTTTCCGCGAATATCTGAAGAACCCGGCGGCGACGGCGGAGGCGTGGCAGGACGGCTGGTTCCACACCGGCGATATCGTGTCGCGCGACGGTGACGGCGACCTGCACTTCGTCGACCGCAAGAAGAACGTCATCCGCCGTTCGGGCGAGAATATCGCCGCCATCGAGGTCGAGACGATCCTCGCCAAGCATCCGCTGATCCGCCAGGTCGCGGTCGCCGCGACCCCAGACGCGGTGCGCGGCGACGAGGTCGCGGCACTGATCGTCGTCGATCCCGCCGACCGCAACGCCGCGACGGCCGAGGCGATCAGCACCTGGGCGTTGGGCGAGATGGCCTATTACAAAGTGCCGGGCTGGATTGCGTTCGTCGACGACCTGCCGCGCACTCCCACCGAAAAGATCCTGCGCGCCGCGTTGAAGACGCAGGTGGTCGAGGCGATGGCGCGGGGGGCGTTCTTCGACTTGCGCGCGCTGAAGAGACGGCAGGTGTGATGCGCTGCGCCGCCGCCTATGACGATGTCGTGCTCTGCGCGCCGGTGACGGTGCCGTATGAGCGGTTCTCGATCCGTTCGGCGCACTGGTGGGCTGGACGGGCGCTGCGCGGCCTTGCCAAGGCGGCGGGGCTGCGCCCCGCCGATATCGACGGCTTCTGCTTCGCCAGCTTCTCGGCAGCGCCCGACACGGCGGTGGGCATGGTCCAGCATCTGGGCTTAAGCCCGCGCTGGCTCGATCATCTGCCGACCGGCGGGGCGAGCGGTGTGATGGCGCTGCGCCGTGCCGCGCGAGCGGTGCAATGCGGCGATGCCGAACTGGTCGCCTGCGTCGCGGCGGACACCAATCATATCGATAGTTTCCGGCGCACGCTGGCTGGATTCTCGCGCTTCTCGCAGGATGCTGTCTATCCCTATGGTGCCGGCGGGCCGAACGCGACCTTCGCGCTGATCACCGATCATTACATGCGCAAATATGGCGCGACGCGCGAGGATTTTGGTCGGCTCTGCGTCGCGCAGCGCGACAATGCGCTGAGCAACCCGCTGGCCTTGCAGCGCCGCCCGCTGACCCTTGAGGACTATCTGGCGGCGCGGCCGATCTGCGACCCCGTCCACCTGTACGATTGCGTCATGCCGTGCGCCGGTGCGGAGGCGTTCATCGTGACCACGCCCGAGATCGCGGAGCGTCGCGGCCTGAGGACGGCATGCATCCTGTCGACGATCGAGCGGCACAATGCCTTTCCCGACGATCCTGTCCAGTGGCGGGGTGGCTGGGCAATGGATGTCGATGCCCTGTGGACGGCGGCGGACAGGGTGCCGGCGGATGTCGATGTCGTGCAGGTCTATGACGACTATCCGGTCATCATCGCCATGCAGCTGGAGGATCTGGGGTTCTGTGCCAAAGGCGAGGCGCCGGCATTCCTGCGTGCGACCGATTTCCGCATTGCCGGCGACCTGCCGCTGAACACCAATGGCGGACAGTTGTCGGCGGGGCAGGCGGGCGCGGCGGGCGGGTTTCAACTGGTGACGGAGGGGTTGCGCCAGATCCTGGGCCAGCCGCTCGGCGATCAAGTGCCGGATGCATCGCTTGCCGTCCTCTCGGGGTTCGGGCTGGTCAATTACGATCGCGGCGTCTGCACGGCGGCGGCGGTGATCGAGACCTGTGCATGATGCCCCCGCGCGAACCACGCGATCCGCTCGCCCGCCGCAAGGAGCGGCACGTCCCGCCATCCGCGCGTAGCGGCGCGCTCGTTGCCTTGTCGGCGCGGGCGGCGCTCGGCCGCTTCGTGCTCCAGCGCTGCACCGATTGCAGCGCCGTCACCTATCCGCCGCGCGACATCTGCCCGCGCTGCTGGGGTCCCCTTGCATGGGAGGATCAGCCGCGCGGCGCCCGGGTCGTCGCCGCGACGACGATCCGTGTCACCACCGATCTCTATTTCCGCGACCACCTGCCCTGGCGGATCGGCACCGTCGCGCTCGATGCGGGGCCGACCGCAATCGTCCATCTCGATACGCGGCTAAAGCTCGGCGACCGCGCCGTGATGCGGCTGGTGCTGGACCCGGGCGGCGACGCCGCGCTGTTCGCGATGCCGGAAGGGGGAAAGCTGATGGACGACCGACAGGGACGCGCATTCGTGGTGCCGGTGCGCGGCCGCAGCGTCCTGGTGACGGATGGCGACAGCGCGGTGGGGCAGGCGGTGGTGCGTGCCGTGCAGGCGGCGGGTGCGGCCGCAATCGTCGCCGGTTCCGCCTCACCCGCGCAGCCACGGCCGGTCGAAGAGGGTGTGCGCCGGATCGGGCTGGACCTGACCGACACGCGGTCGGTGGCGCAGTGTTTCGCCGGCATCGCCGGCCCGCTGGACATCGTCGTCAATACGGCGCGGCTGGTCCGCCCCGGGGCCGGGCTGGTCGACCAGAAGCGGATGCTCGATTTGGGGGTGGTCGGCCTGCTGCGGCTGACCGAGGCGTCGGCACCGCTGCTGGCCAGTCGCCCGGCGGGGGCGTTCGTCGACCTGTTGTCGACCCATGCCCTGGCGCCGGATGCCGCCTTCGCCGCCTTTTCTGCGGCGGAGGCGGCCCGGCATGCGCTGGTCCAGAGCTTCCGCCACCGAATGCGTAGCGAGGGTGTGCGGGTCATGACGATCTTCGCGGGGCCGATCGACGATCAGGACCATCAGTCGCTGCCGCTTCCCCGCCTCGCCCCCGCCCGTCTCGGTCAAGCGGTGGTCGAGGCGCTGGAGACGGGGCGGGAGGAAAGTTTCGTGGGAGAGACCGCCGCCGACGCCCTCGCGCGCCGGCAGGACGATCCCGCTCTTTATGCACGGGAGAAAAATCGATGACCGGCACCAGCCCGACGCTGTCGACCCTTGTCCAGGATCTCGCGACCGGGCGGGTCCGGGTGCTCGATCTGACTAACACGCTGTCGCCCGACTTTCCAGTGATCGTGCTGCCGGCCGAGTTTGGCCAGTGCGAACCGTTCCGGATGGAGCGGGTGTCCCGCTACGACGCGGATGGGCCGGCGTGGTACTGGAACAATATCTCGATGAACGAGCATACCGGCACGCATTTCGATGCGCCGGCACATTGGATCACCGGGCGCGACGTGCCGAACGGCACTGTCGACGCGCTGGCCCCCAACGACTTCGTCCACCCCGCCATCGTCATCGACATCAGCACCGAAAGCGCCGCCGACGCCGATTTCATCCTGACCCGCGCCTTTCTGGAGGATTGGGAGAGCCGGAACGGGGCGATCCCGCCGCGCCACTGGATCCTGCTGCGGACGGACTGGTATCGGCGGGTCGGCACGCCCGACTATCTGAACCTGAAGGAGGACGGTGCCCATTCGCCAGGGCCGGACGCCGACGCGATGCGCTTTCTGGTGCACGAGCGCGACTGCGTGGGGCTGGGGGTGGAGACGGTTGGCACCGATGCCGGGCAGGCGGCGCATTTCGAGGAGCCGCTGCCCGCCCATTCGGTGTTGCACGGCAATGGCCGGTTCGGCCTGCAATGCCTGACCAGCCTCGATCGGCTGCCCGTGCGGGGGGCGGTGATCGTGGCGGCGCCGCTGAAGATCCTAGGCGGATCGGGAAGCCCGCTGCGGGTCATCGCGCTGGTCCCGGGCGAGGCGGCGTGACGATGGCCGGAACTGCCATGTTGGCGGCCACAAGTGCCATGTCGCGGCCGGGCACGTCGGCGGATGCTCGCCGCTTCCGGTCAGAAGGCCCGGGCATGTCTTCAGGAGCGACAGTGCTTTCATGACCAGAGTCGACGCGTCCCCTCTTTCCAGCGACGTCCCCTCGCGCAACGGCCTGCTGCCGGGCATGTTGGGCAGCACCGATATCGTCTTCATGATCCTCGCCTGCGCGGCGCCCATGGGGGTGCTGGCCGGGCTGGTGCCGCTCGCGCTGGCGTTCGGCAACGGCGCGGGGATGCCCGGTACGCTACTCCTCGTGTGCGGCGCGATGATGCTGTTCGCGGTCGGCTATGTCCGGATGATTCCGCACATCCGCAACGCCGGCGCCTTCTATGCCTATATAGCCGCCAGCATCAACAAGGAGGCGGGGATCGCCGCCGCCTATGTCGCGGTGGTCGCCTATGTCTGCGCGGCGTCGTCCGTACTGGGCGCGCTGTGCTTCTTCGCCGGTGATTTCGTGCAGCATCTGTTCGGTATCGCCACCCGGTGGGAGATGTGGGCCGCGATCAGCATCGCGATCATCGCCTGGCTCGGCTATCACAAGATCACGATGGCGGCGAAGGTGCTGACGGTCGCGCTGCTCCTCGAAGTGGCCGTCATCCTGATCCTCGACGCCGCCATCCTCTATTCGCGGGGGTGGGCGGGGCTGGACTTCACCGGCTTCACGCCCGGCGCGGTGTTGGCGCCCGGCCTGGGCATCTCCGTCATCTACGCGATCAACGGCTGCATCGGGTTCGAGGCGACCGCGATCTATCAGGAGGAGGCGCGCGACCGCGAGACCAGCGTGCCACGCGCGACCTATGGCGCGATCCTGATCCTGGGCACCTTCTATGTCCTGTCGTCCTGGTGCCTGGTGCTCAGCATCGCGCCGGGCGACGTGAAGGCGGTAGCGGGCGCCGATCCCGGCCGGCTGGTGAGCAACGTCGCCCAGCACTATCTGGGCACGATCGGCCGCGACGTGCTGAGCCTGCTGACGATCACCAGCCTATTTGCAGCGATGCTGGGCTTCTTCAACAACATCACCCGTTACCTGTTCGCGCTGGCCCGCGACGGATTGCTGCCCGCGCCGCTGGGCAGAGTCCATGCGACGCACGGCTCGCCCTCGGCTGCGTGCATCCTGCTGACCGCGACGCTGGCGCTGATCGCTGGCGCGTTCGCGCTAGCGGGGCTCGATCCGCTGCTCAGCCTTGCCACCAGCCTGTCGTCGATGGGCGCGGTCGGGCTGATGCTGCTGTTGACCACCACTTCGCTGTCGGTGCCGATCTTCTTCGCGCGGCGGGGGGAGATGTCACCGGGCAAGACGGTGGCGCCATTCGTCGGCGGGGTGTTGATCGCGATCGCGACCTATCTGTCGCTCGCCAATTATTCGACGCTGACCGGCACGACACTGCGCATCGTCAACGACCTGCCGTTCCTGTTCCTGCCGCTCGCGGTGGGCGGGGTGGTGCACGGACTCTACCTGCGCACCCGCCGGCCCGACCTCTATGCCCGCGTCGGCTCGACCCATGTCGAGGCGGAGCGCGACGTGCCGCCCGCCGCTGCCATCGGGGTGCGCGCATGACCCTGACCGTATCGGAGACCGCCATGAACGAACCCACCCACCCGCCGGTCCGGCTGCCTCAGGGACTGCTGCTGCTCGACGGTGCGCTGGTCCCCGCCTTGCAGCCCGGGCGGACCATCGACGCGGTTGACCCCGCGACCGGGCGGACGATCATGGCGATCCCCGCCTGCGGCGAAGCCGATGTCGAGCGCGCCGTGGCCGCCGCGCATCGCTGTTTCGAAAGCGACGCTTGGCGCGGGTTACGCCCGATCGATCGCGGCCGGCTGCTCGAACGGCTGGCGCTGCTGGTGGAGGCGCATCGCGAGGAACTGGCGGTGCTGGAGTCGCTCGACAGCGGCAAGCTCCTCGGCGTGACCCGGGCGATCGACCTGCAGTTCACGATCGACGGCCTGCGCTATTTCGGGGGCTGGGCCTCCAAGATCGCGGGTGAATATGTCGCCCTGTCCCCGCTGGTCGAGGAGCCGGCGCTGTACCGTGCCTATACGGAGCGGCGGCCGGTCGGTGTCGTTGCCGGGATCACGCCGTGGAATTTTCCGATCGGCCAGGCGATCCAGAAGATCGCGCCGGCGATCGCGTTCGGCTGCACCGTGGTGCTGAAACCTTCCGAGGAAACCTCGCTCACCACGTTGCGGCTGGGCGAGTTGATCGTCGAGGCGGGATTCCCGGCCGGTGCGGTGAACATCGTCACCGGATATGGCCATGACGTCGGGGCCGCGCTGGTCAGCCACCCGCTGGTCCGCAAGATTGCCTTCACCGGGTCGACCGCGACGGGGCAGCGCATCCAGGCCGCCGCCGCCGCCACGATGAAGCGCACCACCTTGGAACTGGGCGGCAAGTCGCCGACGATCGTGCTGGCCGATGCCGATCTGGAGCGGGCAATTCCCGGCGCGGCGGCGGCGATCTTCTCAAATTCCGGGCAGATCTGCACCGCCGGATCGCGCCTGCTGGTCGAGGCGCCGGTGTTCGACCGGGTGATGGAGGGGGTGGCATCGATTGCGCGCGACCTCAGGCTTGGCTCTGCCTTCGACCCGGCGACGCAGGTCGGTCCGCTGGTCTCGTCGCAACAGCGCGACCGCGTCGGCGGCATCGTTGCGCGCGGACTGGCCGAGGGTGCCGTGGCAATCGCCGGGGGGGAGGCGGCGGAGGGCGCCGGCTGGTTCTACAAGCCCACGGTGCTCGGCGGCACCGCGCGCGACATGTCCGTGATGCGCGAGGAGATTTTCGGTCCCGTGGTCTGCGCGGTGCGCGTCGACGATCCGGCGGAGCTGGTGACGATGGCCAACGACACGCCATTCGGGCTGGGCGCGAGCATCTGGACCCGCAATCTCGACCGCGCGCACCTGCTCGCCGACCGGATCGATGCCGGGACGGTGTGGCTGAACACCCATAACGTCCTTGATCTGGCGATGCCGTTCGGCGGCACCGGCCTGTCGGGTCTGGGCCGCGAGTTCGGCACTGCCGCCGTCCACGCCTTCACCGAGCCTAAGGCGGTGTGCATGCGGCTCGATCCGGCCGCCGCGATGCGCTGAACGACGCGGTTAGAATCGGTCGGGGCGATAGGGGGCGGGGTCGAGCAACGGCGTCGCCCCCGTGACCAGATCGGCGGCAAGTTGCCCTGCCGCCGGGGCTGTGCCGAAACCATGGCCGGAAAAGCCGGTAGCGAGCGTCAGACCCGGGATTTTGGCGACGGGCGCGATCACCGGCAGCGAATCCGGCGTCACGTCGATCATCCCCGCCCAGGTCTGTGCGATGCGCGCCTCGGCGAAGACCGGCCATGCCGCAATCAGATTCCGCATCGCCTCCGCATTCAGGCCGGCGTTGACCGGCGGATCGATCGTGCGCAGCCGCTCGAACGGCGAGACGGTGTCCGCGGTCCAGCGGCGGCCGAGGCGCAGATCGTCGAGGAAATCCCGCGTCACCGCCACGCGCAGATTGTGCCACTGGGCGCGCAGCGTCGGCAGGTAGCGCAACCCGATCAACAGATGGTCGAGCGTCAGCGGCGCGAACAGCGCCCCACGCTGCGTGATCGTATAGCCGCCGTCCAGCCGCTTGCGGAACGAGAAATCGGGGGCGCCCAGCGCCATGTCGGTCGGCCCCTCCATCGGCGCGGTGCGCAGGACGGAGGCGACGAGCGGCAGCGTCAGCAGCGGGATGCCGAGATGGCCGAGAAACCGCCGCGACCATACACCGCCTGCGAGCAGCACCTGGTCGCAGCGGACTTCACCATGCTCCGTCACGACGCCCGCCACCCTGCCGCCGGCCAGTGACAGGGTGCGGACCGCGCAATTCTCCACGATCAATGCACCCTTGGCCAGCGCCGCCGTCGCGATCGCGCTGGCGGCGAGCGTCGGTTCGGCCCGGCCGTCCGACGGCGTGCAGATGCCGCCGACCCAGCGACCCGTGCCCCCCGGCGCCATCGCGTCGATCTCCCGCGCCGACAGCAATCGCGAATCAAGCGAAAGGTCGCGCACGGATTCGAGCCATGTCTCGTGCGGGGCCATCTCCGCCTCCGTACGCGCGGCGTAGAGGATGCCGGCCCGGCGATAGCCGACATCGGCGCCGACCCGCTCGTGCATCCGCGCCCAGAGCCGATCGGATTCGGCGGCGAGCGGCACGTCGCGCGGGCCGCGGCTCGTCTTACGAACCCAGCCCAGGTTGCGCGACGACTGTTCGCCGGCGATCCGGCCCTTCTCGATCACCGTCACGGGTATGCCCCGTTCGGCGAGCGTCAATGCCGCCATCAGGCCGACAATGCCGCCGCCGATGACGACTACCGTGGTCGCCGCCGGCAGGGTGGGCGAGGTGGTAACAGGGGTGATCGCGGGGCCCATCCGGTGCGGCCCCGTCAGAGCGCGATGGTGCGTTCGGTGACGGTCGCGGTCGATGCGCCGCGATAGGCCGTCACCTCGATCTCGACCTTGTATTCCGTCGAACCCAGCGGCGGGCACGTCATGGTCAGCGTCGGGTTGATCCCGCGCATCCGCTTGCCATAGGCGGTCATCACCGTCTCCACGTCCTGCGGAGACTGCACGAAAACCCGCACGGCGACCACGTCGGCCAGCACTGCATCGACAGAGGCCAGCGCCCCCTCGATATTCGCCAGCACCTGCATTGTCTGCTCCGTCACGTCCTCCGGGATCAGCTTGGTCCGGGGATTACGGCCGGCGGTATTGGACACGAAGATGAGGTTGTCGACCGCGACGATGCGCGAATAACTGCCATGCTCCTCGAACCAGGAGCCGGTCTTGATCTTGGTAATGGTCGTCATGGTATCTGCCCGATGATGAGGGGGGTCAGCGCAGTGCCGGCGTGTCCCAGAGGTTCAGCTCGACGCCGATCCCGCGTTCGATCGCATTGCGATAGACGACGGTGCCCCAGGCGACGTCCTCCACCGGCATGCCGCCGACCGACAGGATGATGATCTCCTCGTCGTCCCGGCGGCCGGGGGTGTCGCCCGCCACGATCGCGCCGAGATCCTCCAGCGTGCCGGGCGCGATGCGCCCTTGCGCGATCAGGTCGAGGAAGCGGATGCCGACCGCCGGGAATATGGCGTGGGCGGGGGTCGGCACCTCCTCATGCCACGCCTCGTACAAGCCGGTATTGTCCAGCACCTTGCGGATTTCCGGCGCCTCCATCCCTACATCGATGTTGCATGGGGCGGGCATCGCCAGGAAGGTGCCGGGCGCCACCCACTCGCGGCGCACGATCGGGTAGCGCGCCGGATCGCCGGTCGGGACCGAGGCGCAGAAGGTGACGATGTCGGAACCGCGCACCGCCGCCTCGTCGCTGTCGACGATCTCGACGGCGATCTGCGGAAAGGTCTCCGCGATCCAGGCGGTGAAGGCATCCAGACTGGCCTTGCCTCGCCCCTTCACCTTCACCGTGTCGATTCGCGGGCACACCGCCATGAACGCGGCGAGCGAGGTGCGGGCCATCACACCGGGACCGACGATGCCGACGACACGCGAATCCCGTCGTGCCAGATGGCGCGCACCCACTCCCGGTATCGCGCCGGTGCGATAGGCGGACAGCAGGTTGGCGGACATCACCGCCAACGGCGCCCCCGTGTCGGCATCGTTCAGGATGAACATCAGGATGGAGCGCGGCAGCCCCTTGTCACGATTGGCGATGTTGGATCCGTACCATTTCATGCCTGCGGTACCGAAACTGCCGCCCAGATAGGCGGGCATCGCCATGAAGCGGCGATCGGTGGTCGGCTTGGGCATGGTCGGGAACGGCGAGTGTTCGGGGAACATCACGATCGATCCGTGCGAATTGTTGTTCGCGCCGGCCATGCGATAATCGCCCCGGTGGAGCAGAGCGAACATCTCCTCCATCGCATCGACGCAGGCGGGCATGTCCGTCACCCCGGCGCGGATCATATCGGGTTCGGAAAGATAGATAAAATTGATCTTGGTTGTGCCGCCCATGTCGTCCACATTGTTGGTCGCAGGTCCGGTGCGGACCGACGATCGGACCGCCGGCCGGGACGTGCCGAAGTGGGCATCACTGTCCCAAGCCGCAGGAACGAGATGAATTGCCAAGGTGGTTGCCACCTTTGCAAAATCGGCCAGCTAGAGGGTTGGAGGGCCATGACCGAGGAACGAGACGAGCCGTCATCCATGACGAAGGGCGACCCGGAACAGGCGACCATCCGCCTTCTGTTCCTGACGGCACTGGTCAACGTGCTGCAAGCTGCCGACCGGCGGATCGAACCGCTGCTCCGCGACCATGGCTTCTTCCTGTCGCAGATCGCGACCCCGTACGAGCGGGCACCGCTCCATCGCTATATCGCGCTGATCGAACATGCCGCCGACAAGTATGACGAACCGTATCTGGGGCTGGAGATGGGCGCCCGGTTCGGGCTGACCGAACTGGGGCTGTTCCAGGCGCTGCTGCGGGCGGGCGGCACGATGCGCGCGGCGCTCGGCTCGCTGACGCTGTTCCAGAGCCGGTTGCAGACCCGCACGCTCCTGGACATGGAAACCGACAGCGACGTCACGACCTACAGCTATCGCATCGAAGATCCGGGCATCTGGCCACGGCGGCAGGATGCGGAATTCACGCTCGCCGGCATCGTCACCGTGGTGCGCCAACTGGCGACCAGCAAGTGGAGCCCGCAGCGCGTCCATTTCGAACATTCGATCGTCGGGCGGGAAGACCGGCTGGCGCAGTTCTTCCGCGCGCCCGTGCTGGGCAATCAGGTCGCCAACCAGTTGGTGATCCGCAACGAGGATCTCGACCGGCCCTTCTCCAGTGCGGCACGGGCGGAGGACGACCGGTTGCGCACGATCCTGGAGACGCATCTCCTCGACCTGATGGGGCCGGGTGCGCCGTCGCATCGCAGCCTGGTCGCGCGGGCGCGGGAACGGATCGCCAGTCGCCTGGGCCGCACGCATGTCGACTGCACGTCGATGGCGGCCGAGTTCAACCTGTCCGAACGCTCGTTCCGGCGGCGGCTGATGGAGGAGGGCACGTCGTTCCGCGCGCTGTTGCAGCAGGCGCGGCAGGATCGGGCACGGGCAATATTGCAGGCGCCGGACCTGCCGCTGGCGGTGGCGGCGGAGCAGCTCGGCTATTCCGACACTGCCACCTTCTCGCGCGCATTCAAGGACTGGACCGGGGTGTCGCCGGGGCGTTACGCGAAGAAGCCATAGGCCTCAGGGGCCGTTCGAAAACGTGCCTTAATACGTCTCGCGGTGCCCCCCACAGCCTTCCCACGATGCTTCACATCGCCGGAAACCTGGGCTGTGACGGGCGCTCCCCCGCGCGACCGCCCATCAAGGATATTCTGTGGGCGTTCAAGTAGGGGAGCGGCCGGTGCGGCCTTGAAAATTCGTTCTTTCGCGAGTTTTTCAGATAGATTTTCAGAAGACCGACAGGGTGAAGCCGATCCAGCGCCCGAACACGATCACCAGCATCCACAGGATCAGCGAGCCGGCACCGGCGATCCGCGCCGCGGTGGGCGGCGATGCATCGTCGTCCCAGTCCACGATTCGGCGATAGGCGGTCATGTGGAACACGGCCATATTCAGCCCGGCCGCGAGGATCGCGATCATCTTCCACTGGAACTGCGCATTGTGCGAATAGGCGACCGCGTTCGACGCGAACAGCAGGCTGCCGGTCACCACCGCCACCGCGAATGCGACCCAGGTGAACGGCAAGAGGTCGACGATCAGTTGTCGCGCGCCCCGCCGGTGCGATCGATAGCCCAGCAGACGCAGGTCGACGATGCAGATCGTCCCGAATACCAGTGTGATCGCCAGCACGTGAAAGGATTCCAGCCACGGGAAATAGCTGGTGTTCTCGCGGATCGCGGAGGACAGGGACGAATCGTAGAGCGACTGGAACAGCGTGTCCAAGGACATGGCGAGCCCCTTTTCAGGAAATGGTGAAATCGGATCGATGCGGCGGGGCGGAGATCAGGTATAGGCGATCCAGCGGCCGCAGAAGACCACCGCGATCCAGATCGCCAGCGACGCCCAGGCCGCGGGTTTCACCGCCGCGCGCCAGTGCGCGTGATCGATGCGGAACTGCGGATCGAGCAGCGGCTTGCGGAACGCCATGGTCAGGGCGAAGGCGGACAGCACCAGTGCCATCTTGATCCAGAACACGGTGTTGGTCAGCGTTCGTCCCGGCTCCGCGACCAGCATGACGATGCCGGTCAGCAGCAGCACGACCAGCGCCCCCCACATCCAGGGCAGGTAGCGGCGCACCACGGTGGCTGGTGTCTCGTCCGTCGCCAGCACCCCCGCCAGTCGCAGGTCGGACACGAGCGCCGATCCGACGACGATCGCGATCGCCAGGATGTGGATGCTCTGCACCGTGGGGATAATCCAGGTGATGTCGCGGATCGATGTGCTGATCGGCGTTTCATAGAGCCAGTTGCCGAAGGTCTCGATGGACATCGCGCGGTCTCTCCCATGAGTGAAGGGTAGGAATCCGGCGACGTTCGTTCCCGCGCGCCTCGTCCCACCTACTGGCGCGAATCTTAAGCACATGCCCGGCGGTCGACGTATCTTGAAACGGTTACTTACGGCAACCGAGCGGATGGAAACGGTTGGAAGCAACCGCACGTCCAAGGGCGATTTCCGCAAAAATCTTGCGAGGAATGCCGCTTTGTCTATGCTGAACAACAATATGAGACAGGGCGACAGCCTGAACGCCAATATGGGCACGGGGGAACTTGCCGGTGCGGTGCGATCGTCGGCGCTGCTTGCCGAAGCGAAGGTCGTGCGTGAGTCGATCGGCTTCAAGAGATCCGACAAGCTGCTGCGCCTGTTCGATTTCCTGATCGACCGGACGCTGGCGGACCGCCCGCCGGCGGAGATCGAGATCGCCAACGAGGTGTTCTCGATCGGGCGTGATGTCGATGTGCCGCAGGATGCCACGGTGCGCGTCTATGTGCATCGGCTGCGCAAGGCGCTGGACCAGATCTATGCCGACCGGCCCGGTCCCCGATTGTCGATCCCCAAGGGCGAGTACCGCGTCGTCCTCGTCGAAGAGCGTCCCGACCCGATCGCCCCGCCCGCGGCCGTGACGGCCGATGCCGCCCTACCGCAGCGACGCTGGTGGCTGGTGGCGGCGGTGCTGGTCGTGCTGGCCCTGGTCAATCTGGGGATTTGGTGGAGCGTGCGCGCCTATCGCGCGCCCGCGTCCACGTCGTCGCTGGCGCGCACATATCTGTGGCGGCCGATCGCGTTCAGCCACCGTCCGATCACGCTGGTGTTGGGCGACTATTACCTGTTCGCTGAGGCGCCAGGCGCGGTCCCACCCGGCGCCCCGGTGCCGTCGCCGCGGCTGGTGCGCAATCCGTCGATCAATGCGCGCGAGGATCTGGACATCTATCTGATGGCGCATCCCGACCAGATCGGCCGCGCGATCGACATGGACCTGCGCTACGTTCCGTCGGGAGCGGTGCTGGCGCTGGGCGACCTGTACGCGGCCCTGCGCCAGTTGCGCGGCGATCCGGCCACGCGCGTCACGCTGATCGCGGCGTCGCAGCTGACGCCCGACATCCTGAAGACGTCCGACGTGGTCTATGTCGGCCAGCTAAGCGGGTTCGGTACGCTGCTGCGCAATCCCTTGTTCCAGGCATCCGGCTTTCGCATTGGCCAGTCGTGGGATGAACTGATCGACACCGCATCGGGCCGCCGCTTCCGCTCGGACGGCGGGATCGTCCAGGCCGACGAGCAGATCGCGCGGCGCGACTATGGCTATATCGCCAGCCTGCCGGGTCCGTCGGGCAACCATATCGTCGTGATCGCCGGCACGCGCGATCCGGCGCTGTTGCAGATGGCCGAGTTGGCCGTCGATGCCGGGCGGCTGAAAGCGCTGAACCACCGAGCCGCGATCAATTCGGGCGGGTTCGAGGCGCTGTATCAGGTGCGCACGATGGGCAATCTGAACCTTAGCGGCACGTTGCTGCTGCAACGCCCGCTCCGCTTTGGCGGCATCTGGGACAAGCCGGACGCCAGCCAGCGCTTCCCGGACGACACCTATGAGGGGGCCGGTCACGCCCGGCCGTGATCCGCTGGCCGGGTTGGCCGTCCGGCTGGCCGTTTCTGCAATCACGCGGCGGCGGGCCGGACGGCAGGATGGCCGTCCGCTACCCCTGATGCCGAGCCGATGATGACCCGATCCGCGATGACCGACCTGCTGACCCAACCCGGCCGGATCGCCGGCCTGGCCATCGCGCTCCTACTGCTGGCGGCACCGGCGACGGCGGATCCGGTCGACGATTATGTGACCCAGGCGATGGCGCGCCAGCATGTCCCCGGCGCGGCGCTGGCGGTGATCCGCCGGGGCGTGATCCTGCGCGCGCAAGGCTATGGCATCGCCAACCTCGAACATTCCGTGCCGGTCCATCCCGATACGCTGTTCAAGAGCGGTGCGGTGGGGATGCAGTTCACCGCGGCGGCGGTGATGCTGCTTGTCGAGGACGGGCGGATCGGGCTCGACGATTCGGTGCGCCGCTTCCTGCCCGATGCGCCGCGTAGCTGGCAGCCGATCACGATCCGGCAACTGCTGAACCATGTGTCCGGCCTGCCCGCGACACCCAATGGCGAGTTCCGCACCGACTATACCGACGACCAGTTGCTGGGGATCATCTACCGCCAGGATCTGAACTTCCCTGCCGGCACGCGGTGGCGGTTCAGCTATACCGATTATATTGTGCTGGGCTTCATCGTGCGCAGGGTCACGGGCATGTCTTACGCCGAGCTGCTTCGGACGCGGGTGTTCGAGCAGCTAGGTATGCGGACCGCGCAGCCGATCGACGAGCAGGCGGTGATCCCCAATCGCGCATCGGGCTATGAATGGCGCGGGGGGCGGTGGCGCCATCCCGATTGGGTTTCCCCGACCGCCAATTCGACGGCGGACGGCACGCTCTACCTGTCGGCGCTGGACTATGCCGCCTGGGCAGGGGGCCTGTCGCGCGGCGCGGTCCTGAGTCCCACGTCCTGGGCCTTGGTCGGCACGCCCGTGACCCTGCGCAGCGGCCGGACCTATCCCTATGGTTTCGGCTGGTTCCTGGAAAAGGAAGGCGGGCATGTGGCATGGCGGCACGCTGGGTCGTGGCAGGGCTTCCGCTCGGCGATCATCCGCTATCCGGGCAAGGAACTGACCGTCGTCGCCCTGCTCAACGCCGACAGCGGCGATGCGGAGGAGATCGCGCGGCATGTTGCCGGGATGATCGATCCCGGTCTCGCCCGTCCACCCGCGGCACCGATCCCCGAGGACACGCCGCAGGTCGGCGCCTTCGTGACACAGTTGCTGCGCGCCATCGCGGCCGGCACCGCCGATCCCCGCGCATTCACCGCAGTCTCGAAGCTCGATTTCACCGAGATGATGGCGGAATATCGCGCGACGCTCCAGCCGCTGGGGGCGTTGCGGGAAGTGGCGCCGTTCGGTCGGGGCGAGGCGGGCGACGACCACCTCCATCGCTATCGTGCGCGCTACGATCAAGGGGTGGTCGAGGTGCGGCTGGGCTATGCGCCGAACGGCCGGATCGGCAGTTTCGACCTGGCGCCCGTCACCGCATGGGACGCGCCGTTGGAGCCCTGATCGCCGTCAGCGGCGATGGTGCTGCAGGGGGCGGGCGACGACGAGTGTGCGCCCGAACACGACATTGCCGGCGGTGCGCACCTCGTACAGCGCCTCGAACGATGTCGGCAATCCGGCACGGCCGCTGAGTTGCGCCAGTTGCACCGGATCGGCGACCAGATCGGCCATGCTCTGGACGGCGGTGCTGCCGAGCCCGGCAATCACGAAGATACGCTTGCCCGCAGGCCCCGGCATGGTGGCGATGTAGCCATAGTCGATGCCGGCCTGCTTGTTGCCCGAGCCGCCGGTTTCCATCGCATAATGCTTGCCCGTGGTCCGATCGACCAGCTCATTTGCCATGAGACTCATGGTGAATCCCGACGCCTGCGAAACCGGCAGGGTGAGAATGCCCAGCGACGCGAGCGGCCCGATATAGATGACGTCACTGCCCTCCAACGTGGGCGGCTTGAGCCGCGACGCGGACATCAGGCGCGGGCGCACGCCTCCGTCGCGGAGCAGCGCCGATAGCGGCGGCAGGATGTTCCAGGCGGCGGCCGCCGTGCCGACCGGGGTATAATAGACGTCGAGATCGTAGAGCGTGTAGAACGTCGAGGGGTGGGTGGTCATATAGCCACCGAAATCGTCGCGGCTGCGGATTGCCGGCTCCATGATCAGTCGCTTGACGTCCTTGCCGTTATCGGTTTCGGCCAGGACATAGCTGTCGCCGATGGCGATCACCGCGGGCGCACCGGGGGTCAGGGCGCGCCAGAACGTTGTGCTGCGCAGCGCGTTCGTCGATCCGTTCGGCGACAGGCCCGGCGCGATCACCCACCACAGGGCGGCGTTCAGCAGGACGACCGCCACCAGCACACCCAGCCAGAAGCGCGATCCCCGCGCGGCCAGGCGGACGGGCCAGGAAGGGCCCGGCGGGGCTGCCGGCGGTACCGGATGATCGGAGAGGACGAGGCGATATTCGCCCTTGGGGATTTGCAGTCGGGCGCCCGGTTGGCCGGCATAGAAGGCATCCAGGCGCTTGCGCAGGCGATGCATCGACACGCGTACCACCGAATCGGGGAGGTCGCCCTGTTCCCCATTGCGGCCGAACACCGCCAGCGCGATCTCGACCTCCTTGGGCGCGCGGTCGTCACCCGAGCGCGCGACGAGAAAGTCGAACAGCTGGAGGAAGATCGACGAGCGGCCGGTCGTCAGCACCTGTCGGAATTTCGCGACCTCCCGGTCGAAAAGGGAGTCGCTCATCCGGTCGGTCGTCCCGGCGTTGGGGAATGGGGGGAGTGCCGGTCTGCCAAAATGTCTCGCGAAGCCTTTCATGGCGGATCGGATGATCGATGATAGCCTTCCATCCCTCCGCGACAAGGTCGAAAACCGGTCAGAACGTCGTGTAACAGCACGGAATGTAACTGTTGCGAACTGTTTATTTTATGCAACAAAGGTTTCTCATGGGCCCGTCTGTGTTACAAACGTCACCGGCAGGCGGGGCTTTGCCGCTGCCTCCGCACCGAATGATGACTGGACGGACTACAGAGCGACATCACCCGCAGGATCGTGAATGCCGCCGGCCGCCATCGTCATCACCTTCAGGAAAGGGAGAGAGAAGATGATGCAGTATCGGCGGGATGGTGGCCTCCATCCCCCTAAGCACGGCCTGCTGGCCGGTGTGCTGATGCCGATCGTCGCGTTGGCGGTTCCCGCCCACGCGCAGGTCGCGCCCGACGCTTCCACGACGACGACGACCGCAGGGGCCCCGGGTGCAACCGCCGCCGATCACGCCAACGCGCCGGATGCCGGAGTGCCGAACGCGACCGCCCCTGCGGCAACGCCGGCGACCCCTGCGGTGGGTCAGGACGCTAGCGGCGACATCATCGTCACGGCCACCCGCCAGTCGCAATCGCTCAGCCGCGTACCGGCCAGCATCGTCGCGAAAAGCCAAGTCGAACTCGACAAGCAGGGCATCCGGTCAATCGGCGACATCGCCCGGCTGACGCCCGGCGTCACCTTCGGCCAAAGCACCACCGCCTTCGGCACCGGCCAGACGACGATCGCGATCCGCGGCGTGGATTCCAGCTCGGGCATCCCGACCACCGGCGTCTATATCGACGACACCCCGATCCAGACGCGGACAGGGGTCAGCCCGTCGCTCAGCAACGCCTATCCGCAGGTGTTCGACCTCGACCGGGTCGAGGTGCTGCGCGGGCCGCAGGGCACGCTGTTCGGCAGTGGTTCGGTCGGTGGCGCAGTGCGCTTCATCTCGCCGACGCCAAACTATGACACGGTCAGCCTCTATGGCCGGAGCGAGGTGGCGATAACGCAGAACGGCGCACCCAGCTACGAGATCGGGCTCGCCGGCGGCGCGCCGATCAAGGAGGACGAGATCGGGTTGCGCGCCAGCGTCTGGTATCGCCGCGACGGCGGCTATATCGACCGGCTCGACCGGTTCACGCAGCAGGTGACGCAGCGCGACATCAACAGCCAGGAAAGCTTCTCCGCCCGCATCGCATTGGGCTGGAAGGCGACCGACACGCTGACGATCACCCCGTCGCTGTTCGTGCAGAACCTCAATTACGACGACGGCTCGCGCTACGAGCTGGCGACGTCGGACCCGTCCAAGGCGCGGTATAATCTCAGCCTCAACGTCCTGCCCGAATATCGCAAGGACCGTTTCTATCTGCCCGCGCTGAAGGCGTCGCTTGATCTCGGCAGCATGACGCTGGTGTCCGACACGTCCTATTTTGACCGGCACACCACATCGACGAGCGACGACACGACGCTCAGCCTCGCGATCTACGCGCGCGTTCCCAATGCCTTCCTGCCGGGCTTCGCGAACTATACGCCCAGCACCACCAGCCACACCCGGCAAAAGGCATTCACACAGGAACTGCGCTTGCAGAACGCGGTGCCGAATGCGCGCTTCAACTGGATCGTCGGGCTGTTCTACCAGCATTCCAACGTCTACGACCAATATGCCGGCAGCGATCCCCGGCTGCTCGACGTCGTCAATGTCGGCCAGCAGCAGAACGGCCTGCCACCCTTCGCTTCGCTGTCGGACAATCCCCAGTTCGGGGTGGAGCTGTATCGCGGGCTCTACTCGACCTATCAGCGCAACATCCATGTCGACGACCAGAAGGCCGCCTATGCCCAGGCCGATTACGAAATCCTGTCGGGGCTGAAGCTGACCGCCGGCCTGCGCTATACCATCGCGGACTATCGCTATGACGGCTTCACCGCCGGCCCGCTGTTCGGCACCGCCGGCAGGGTCGATCAGTTGAAGGTGACCAGCCGGACGGCGACGCCCAAGCTGGGCGTCGCCTATCAGGCGGACAAGCATAACCTGTTCTACATCAGCGCGGCCAAGGGCATTCGCGGCCCCGGCGTGTCGCCGGCCGTCGGCGTCAGCTGCGCGACCGACGCGGCGGCGATCGGTTTCGATCCGACGAAGTCGAACACGATCAACCCGGATTCGGTATGGAGTTACGAGGCGGGCAGCAAGAACCGGCTGTTCGGTGGCAAGTTGCTGGTCGATGCATCGGTCTATCGCGTCAAATGGAAGAACGTGCAGACGCTCCTGGTACTGCCGATCTGCCAGCAGCAGGTGATGCTCAACCTCGGCAATGCGCAGATCGACGGATTCGACCTGGCGCTGACCCTGCGGCCCGTCGAAGGGCTGACCCTGGGCGGGGCGGTGTCCTACGCCAATGCGCGCTACACCACCGACATTCCGGGCGCGGGTGGCACGATCATCCGGCGGGCGGGCGAACCCTTCGCCATTGCGCCTTGGTCGGTGCAGCTCAACGGCGAATACGCCTATCCGATCGGGCTGGACGAGATCTATGCGCGCGTCGACTATGCCTATAGCAGCCACAACGACAAGCCGCTGAACCTGGAATCGCCGCTGGTCGATCCGGCGCTGCCTCGGCCGCCGTCCACCTCGCTGCTCAACATCCGTATCGGCACCCGGCTGAAGACCGCCGACCGGGATGCGATCGATCTCAGCCTGTTCGTCAACAACGTGACGAACAGCCATCCGGTGCTGGCATTGTACCATGACACGCTCGATTCGACGCGGTTTCGGGCCGGCACCTTCCGCCCGCGCACGATCGGTCTGACCGCGACGCTGCGGCGATAGGGTTCGATTCACGGTCGAGGATGCGGGCGCTGGCCCGTATCCTCGACCGGCTGGTCAACGGAGGATCAGGTCGATGCGCTGCGTATTGAGGGAGAAACCGGGCATATAGCGCCGGATGAAGTCCACCTCGACGGCGGTTCGCGCGGCCGGGGTGGTGGCTTTGGCGACGGCGGCGGCCATCAGCGCCTCGTCGCGACCGAAGGCGCGAATACCGTCCAGATCGGCCCAGCTCAGCCAGAAGGAACGGCCGTCCGCCGCGATCCAGCCGGGTGCGATCTGCGGGGCATAGGCCCGCGCCGCCGGATTGCCGCCCGGTGTCCAGGCCGAATCCTCGTGGATCTGCCGCCACGGGCCCCAGGGCGCCTGCGCAATCCAGATGCCGAGATAGCTCGGTTTACCGAATTCGGTGCCATCGGGGGCGGCACCGATACCGGCGCTCGCCATGATGTAGCAGTCGAGCGACGCATTGTAGACGACGCTCGGCAGCCAGGATTCGACCACCAGGTCGCCGGGAAAGAGGTTGGTGCGGTTGACCCAGCCCGCCGGAAACCGTTGAACCACCGCCCGTTCGGCGATGTCCGGTGTCCAGCGCGCGCCGCCATCGGCGGTCTGACCGGCGAAGAAGGTATAGGCGGAACGGTCCGTGACCCGGTCGATCGCGACGCGGAACATCACCAGTTCGTTCATTCGCCCGTCGACGTTGCCGTTGAGACCGTAGATGTAGATGTAGCCGTCGCGGTTGGCGCGGTAATCGGCCCCCATCTGCAGGATCGACAATAACGAGAAACAGCCGTCCGGCTCACCGAAAAAGGCGAAGCGGTCGCCGGACTGTTCGCTCCAATCCTCCCATATCACGGGGGTGCTGCCATCGCCATTGCGCCAGTGCCGCCCGCCATCGTCCGAATAGATCAGCTTGGCGCCGGTCCAGTGGCGCGGGCGATCCTCCGCCCGGTCGAGCGTCGCGAGGAACTGGATCAGTCGCCCGCGCACGGCCAGAATGCCGTGCCCGTGATAGGTCGGCGCGCCGTCTGGGCGATGCGCCTTGTCGAGGTCGGGGTAGCCCGGCACCGGGCGAAAGGCGGGCGCGGTCGGCGGCCCCGTGATCGTCCACAGCGCGCTGTCGTCGAAGGCGGTCGGCGGCCGGGCCCAGCCGGGGCCGTCGTTGACGACCACGAACTGCCGCCCGTCCGCCGCCAGCGTCATCTTGTACCCGTCGCCGATCCCACCCAGCCGGCGGATCGTCGCGTCGCGACGCAGGATGCCGACCGGGGTCCGTGCCCCCGCGCCGAGGGCCGGCGCGGCCAGCAGTCCGCCGGTCGCAAGTAGGCCGTGCGACAGCAGATCCCGCCGACTGAACATGCTGCCGCTCCCGTTTCAGCCGATCACTTCTTCTTCCCGCCCTGAGGCTTGTTCGACGAGGGCGAGGATGAGGGGGCGGGCTCATCGGTCTTGGCGGCGGGCTGTTCGTCGACCTTCATCGACACCTTGCCATCGGCGCCCACCTTGAACAGCGGATCCTCCTTGTCGCAGAGATACTCCTTGATCTCGTAGCCGTCGTTGCGCTTGTAGCCGTAGGTCAGCTTGTACGGCTCGACGAGCATCTTGGGATCGTCGATCGTGATGTTGTTCTCGATCATGTCCGGTGCGGTCAGCGTCATCCGCTCGGTGATGGTCATGTCGGCGCTGTGTGGAATCTCGAAGAACTGCACCTCTTCCTTCACGCCCTTGGTCACGACGACCAGCGTTTTCCCTTCCCAATGGCCGACCGAATAGCCGTAATAGGACGGCGTCAGGTCATCCGCCCCCGGCATCGTCTTGTTGAGGAGGATGCGGCGCGTCTGGGTCAGGAACTCCGCCAATATCGTCACCTGGCCGGGCGTCTGGAGGAATTGCAGCGGGAAGATCGCGCCCATCACCGATGGCATACCCTCTGGCAGGCACAAAGTGCTGGGATCGGCGAGCGGGGTGCCCGCCTTCAGATTGGCGTCGCGCTTGGCGCGCGTGGCTTTCCACTGCGAGGCATAGGGCTCGCGCAGCTTCGGGCCGCCATTGGGCACCGGCAGCTCGATAAAGGTGTTCTGGTCGCCGGCGAACGGGTCGGGATAGATTTCCCACACGCCGGTGATGTTGGGGCCTTCGACCTTCATGGTCGTCTGCGTCATCGCGGGCGCGATCGGCGCCGCAATCAGGGTAAGCGCCAGCAGCGCGGTCGGTGCCGATGTCATGCGATCCTCTCCGGAAATATGGTATCGTTGCTTACCAGGCGCTCAAGGTCTGGCCGCCGGGCAGCGTCACCGTCTTCAGCATGCCGCCGGGCTGGCCGGTGCGCAGCGGGTAATAGGTGATGCCGACCTTGTCGCCGGCCTTGACCGTGCTCAATTTCCAGCCGGCCCGGCTCATCATGTTGGTGCTGTTGCACTCCAGCGTGTATTTCGTGCCGTTGACGTCCAGCACCAGGAACGAGTGCGGATTGGTCCAGCGGAACTGGCTGACCGTGCCCTTGGTGTTCAGCAGCTTGGTCTGGTCGAACATCGCGAACGAGTGATGAGCCGCGGCAGGTGACACAAGGCCGATCAGCCCGATCAGCCCCGCCCACGCCAACGTCTTGCCCGTCGTCATTCTCAACTCCTCAGATACCGACCTTGGCCGGCGATGACGGCATGCCATCGCCGCCGGTCGTGATCGATGCATTTTAGGGGACGCAGCGGGTACGCGAAGGCGTTTACAGTTCCGAAACCGTTACAGAACGGCGTCTGCACAAGGGGTTGGCGGCCTTGCCGAAGGGCGACGGCGCCCGTCGCGACACACGCGGATACGACCGCGCTCTCGACGAAAAGGCCGATCGTAACGTCCCTCCGAGCGATGGTGCGGTTACGCCACGAATCAATAACCGTTCACCGCTTGGCGCCACCGCGGGTACCGCGAACACTGGTGGCCGGCCGGTGCGCAGCGCCCGCCATCCTTTCAGCACAGGCTCCCCCCATCATGCCGCGTTTCAAGACGATGTTATCCTTCGCCCCATTCGCGCTCGTCCTTCTGCCGGACGTCGTATCGGCACAGGCCACGACGCCCGCCGACCCGGATGCCGCCCCGGCCGACATCGTCGTGTTCGGGCGCGGCGAGGCGAAGATCGGCACTGCCGGCGCCGCGAGCGAGGGTACGGTGGCGGGATCGGACCTGCTCGTCCGCCCGTTGCTGCGCGTCGCGGAACTGCTGGAGGCAGTGCCCGGCATGATCGCCGCCCAGCATTCGGGCAGCGGCAAGGCCAACCAGTATTTCCTGCGCGGCTTCAACCTCGACCATGGCAGCGACTTCACCACCTATATCGACGACGTCCAGATGAACCTGCGCACCCATGGCCATGGTCAGGGCTACCTCGACCTGAACGGCCTGATCCCGGAAGTCGTCGCGCGCGAGGATTATCGCAAAGGGCCCTATCGCGCCGATGGTGGCGATTTCGCGATGGCCGGGGCCGCCTATATGCGCACGATCGATAGAATCGCCGCGCCGTGGGTATCGGCGGAGGTCGGTTCCTATGGCTGGCGGCGGCTGGCGGCGGGTGGGTCGACCCGGCTGGGCGTGGGTGAACTGACGCTGGTTGGGCAGGCGAAGACCTATGACGGTCCGTGGCAGCTACCGGAGCGGCTGCGCCATCTGTCGGGTTTCGCCAAATATGCCGTGCCGACCGGGCTCGGTCAGCTGGAGGTCAGCCTGCAGGGTTATCGCGGGACATGGCGGCCGACCGAGCAGATCCCAGAAAGCATCATCGGCACACCGACCTGCCCCGACCGCTATTGCTCGCCCGATCCGACCGCGCGAGGCGAGACCAGCCGATTCATCGGTAATGTGCGGCTGTCGGGCGACAGCTATCGGCTGAATGCCTATGCGCAATATTACGACTGGTCGATGTATTCCAACCCGACCTATGCGAACATCGACCCGGCCGCGCCTGATTACGGGAAAAGCGCGCAGATCTTCCAGTTCGACAGGCGCTGGATCTTCGGAGTCAGGGGCGAGAAAAGGTGGCAGCTCGATCCGGCGCTGACGCTCGTCGTCGGTACGGAGGACCGCTATGACGACATCGGCAATGTCGGCGTCCATCACACGGTCGACCGGGCGTTCGTCTCCAGCTTCGGTGCTTATGCCGTCCGCGAGGCATCGGTGGCCGGATATGGCGAGGCGACGTGGAAGCCGCTGACGGGATTGCGCCTGACCGGCGGGGTGCGCGGCGATTATTATCATTACAACGTGCGCGCCCGGGACGCGGCGGCGGCGGCGCTGGGGCAGGGGAGCGGGGACGCCGCGCTCGTCTCGCCCAAGGCTGCGATCGCCTATGAGGTGACGCCGGCGGTCGAACTCTATGCCAATTGGGGGCGGGGTTTCCATTCGAACGACGTGCGCGGCGCGGTGACGGCGACGCCCGTGCCGGTCCTGGCGCGGGGCACCGGCAAGGAACTGGGCGTGCGATTCCAGCGGCCGAAGCTAGTTCTGACGGCCACTTATTGGTGGCTGGATGTCGCCAGCGAGCTGCGCTTCGTCGGGGACTCCAATACGGTCGAGCCGACCGGTGCATCACGCCGCCATGGTTACGAGCTGGTTGGCTTCTGGCGGCCCCTGCCATGGCTCGCGCTCGACGCCAACTATACCGCCAGCCACTCGCGCTACGATGACGGCCAGTTCATCCCCAACGCGTTCGACAATGCCGGGCAGGTCGGCGCATCGGCGGTGTTCCGCCAATTCGAAGCCAGCCTGCGACTGCGGCATCTAGGTCCCTATCCGCTGGTCGGCGACAACAGTCAGCGGGACAAGGGCAGCACCGTGGTCAATCTGCGCGGGGCGTGGAAGCCGGGCGCGGTGCAGATCTATGCCGAACTGCTGAACGTGCTGGCCAGTCGCGACAAGGATATTGCCTATTATTACGAATATTACGTGCCGGCGGCGATGCCCGCACCCGCACAGGGCCGCGTCAGCCGCGTCGTCGAACCGCGGACCCTGCGCATCGGCATGAAATATAGCTTTTAGGGCGGGCGGTGGTGCGATGGATCTCGCCATCCGGACGGGAGATGGCAGGCGTAACCGGCCTGTAACGGTTCTTTACTTCCCTGGCGGTGCCGACCTCCGGCTTGATCGACCATCGCTGCGCAGGAGGGCACAACCATGACGAACCGGATGTCCGTGACCGCGCCATGCCTCGCCGTGATGGGCTTGGCCATGGCGCTGACCGCCTGCAACCAGAAGCCGACCGAGTCCATCCGCGACATGATGGTCGGGCGGGTCCAGCCGACGGCGCAGACCTATTGGAACGCGGTGCAGTACATCAGCGACGAAAAGGGCACGCACAACATCGTACCCCGCAACGCCGCCGAATGGGACCGCACCCGCAAGGCGGCGGAGGACCTTTCCGACTATGGCAGGCAGTTGCAGACAAGGGCCTATTCGCAGGGGCGCGGCGAGGACTGGAACCAGTTCGCGCAGGGGCTGGTCGATATCGGCGCCGCCGCCGCCGATGCGGCGCGCAGCCGGAACCCGGATGCCGTGTTCGATGCCGGTGCATCCGTCTACAATGTCTGTGCCGCGTGTCATCAGGTGTACCTGCCCCGCACGACGTCGAGCACGAAGGCGCCGGTGATCGAGGGGCCGCAATGACCGGGACGGTCGCCACGGATCGGGTGCGCCGGGCGGCGAGGGTGTCGATGCGCGCCATGTTCGTCCTCGTGCTGGTGTCCGCTGCCACGGTCGCGGATGCGCACGATGTCGCCGCTGTGGACAAGGCCTTCGTCCAAGGCGTCACCGGGCCGGCGATCGGACCGTTCCTGTATCTGGGCGCCAAGCACATGGTGACGGGATACGACCATATCCTGTTCCTTGTCGGCGTCGTCTTCTACCTGCGCCGGCTCAGGCAGGTCATGCTGTATGTCTCGCTGTTCACCATCGGCCATTCGACCACGCTGTTGCTGGGGGTGCTGCTGAACATCGGCGTCGACACCCATCTGATCGATGCGATCATCGGCCTGTCCGTGGTGTACAAGGGGCTGGATAATGTCGGCGCGTTCCGCCGGCTGGGCGTGACGATCGATCCGCGTGCGGCGGTGCTGGTGTTCGGGCTGTTCCACGGCCTGGGATTGGCCACGAAGCTGATGGCCATGTCGGTTTCGCGCGATGGCCTGCTCATCAATCTCGTCTCGTTCAACATCGGCGTGGAGATCGGGCAGGTGATCGCGCTCGTCCTGATCGTGGCGCTCCTGAACCTGTGGCGCGACACGCCCGGCTTCGCGCGGGGGGCGACCGTTGCCAATCTGGCGCTGGTCGCCGCCGGGCTGCTTCTCACCGGCTATCAGTTGACGAGGTATGTAGCGACATGACCGAAAGCGTTTCCCAGGCGCATCGCCGCCGGTTGATCGGGATCGGCGCTGCCGTCATCCTCGCAGCGGCGACCGTGGTGGCGTTCGTGCTGCCGGCCGAATTTGGCATCGATCCGACGGGCATCGGCAGGGCGACTGGCCTGACCCGGATCGCGCAGCCTGCCAATCCCTATCTGGCGAAAGGGCTCCGGCGGACCGGCGTCTTCACGCGCAGCGACGGGCCGCCCACCCCTTTGCCCGGCGCATCGGATCATTGGGAATATGAGCTCGGCCCGTTCGAGGGCATTGAGCTGAAATATGTGATCGCGCAGGGCAGGCCGATCGTCTTCCGATGGTCGGCCACCGGCCCCCTCGACTATGACATGCACGCGCACCCGTTCGAGGGCGGCACCGACCTGACCGAAAGCTACAGCATCGAACGCGCCGACCGGTTGGGCGGGCGCTACGTCGCGCCCTTCACCGGCATTCACGGCTGGTACTGGCAGAACCGCAGCGCCGACCGCGTGAAGCTGACGCTCGATGCGTCGGGCGACATCCAGGGATCCAAGCTGTTCCCGACCGGCGGTGGCGAAATCGATCGCTCGCTGACGCCGAAGCCCGGCCGGGGATCAAACTAGCGTGCCCTGCTGCGCAACCGAGCCTCTCGCCGAAACGACGCCGAAGGGCATCCGCTGGAACGCCGGTGGCGACAGGATTTGACGGCCAATTGAGCATCATGGGGGAGGGGCAATGCGCGGTTCACGGACACTGGGTTCCGGGTTGGCAGCCTGTATCATGCTGGGCGCTGCGGGTAGCGCGCCTGCGTTCGCGCAAGAGGTGCCGGCTGCCGAAGTTCCATCGGCAGGGGCCACACGGCCTGCACCGTCGTCGTCATCCGATGGTCAGATCACTGTCATCGGATGGCGGCTGCGGCAACTGGATCAGGATACGACGACCGCGAGCCGGCTCGGACTGTCGATCCGTGAGACGCCGGCCACCATCGACCAGATCAGCGCCGAGGAGATGCTGTCCCGGGGCTTCCGCACGGTCGAGGAGGCGACGGTCCGCCTGCCCGGGGTGACGTCGGGCGGGTCGCCGGGGGATCCGGCGCTGTTCTCGATGCGAGGCTTCTCGGGCGAGCAGATCACCATCCTGCATAACGGCCTCTATCTCGGGCCGGCGAACATGATAAACCGGCCGGGCAACACCTGGAACATCGCCAGCATCGATATCCTGAAAGGGCCGGGCTCGGTCCTGTACGGGCAGGGAGCGATCGGCGGCGCGGTCAACATCGTCAACAAGAGCCCGGATTTCAGGGCGGACAGTCTCGACGCGCTGGCCTCCTATGCCAGCTTCGACACGCTGAGCCTGGGGGTCGGCGGCAATCATATCATCAATGATCGGGTCGCCGCGCGGGCGGATGTCAGCTATCACCGGACGGGGGGGTATGTAGACCGATCGGGCTCAAACTCGTTCAATGCGACGGCCGCGCTGCTGCTGAAGCCGAGTGACCGTCTGTCGATCGAGGCCAGTGTCGATTACCTGCGCGACGACCTGCCGAACTATTACGGGACCCCGCTGGTGCCCGCCGCGTTCGCCCGCGATCCTATCGGCGGCATCCTGCGGACGGCGAATGGCTATGTCGTCGACGGCCCCATGCGGTTCAGACAGTATAATGTCGCCGACAGTCGGCGGCATAGCTGGCAGGTCTGGCCACGCGTCGTCGTCAAATGGACGCCGACGGACGCGATCACCGTGTCGAATACCGCCTATTATTTCCATGCCGAGCGACAGTGGATCAACGCCGAAAACAATATCTTCAATCCGGCGACGCGGCGGATCGATCGCGACCGGTTTTTTGTCTTCCATGACCAGAACCTGGTCGGCGACCAGTTTTCTGCCACCTGGCGGCATGGCATCTTCGGGCTCGACAACCGGGTGCTGGTCGGTATCGATTACAGCCATCTCGATTTCATCCGCACGCGCGGCTTCCCGGACGGCGACAGCGTGGACCCGTACAATCCGGCCCCCGGTTCGTTCGGACCGCTGGTCCCCCGGGTCAGTCCCACCCGCTGGGATCAGGCGGCGCTGTTCGGCGAGGACGTGCTGAACCTGACCCCTGCGCTGAAGCTGGTGACGGGGGTACGCGCCGAGCGCCTCTATCTCACGCGCGAGAACTATAATGTGGACGGCGGCTTCAGCGCCGCCACCAGTTTCCGGCGGACCTACCGGCTGTTCAACTGGCGGGCGGGCCTGGTCTATGACATCGCCCGCAACGTCACGGTCTATGGGTCTTTCAGCACCGGCAAGGATCCGGTGGGGGCGAACATCTTCCTCGTCAACGCCAATCAGAATTTCGCCCTCAGCACCTCGCGGCAGGTCGAGGCGGGCGTGAAGGCCGATCTGTTGAACGGGCGCGGCTCCTTGACGCTCGCGCTCTACGACATCAGGCGCCGTAACATCCTGACCCAGGTCGCGATCGATACGGTCAGCAACATCGGCGGACAGACATCGCGTGGCGTCGAGTTTTCGGGCGAGGTGAAGGTCTCGCGCGGCTGGACGCTGATCGGCAGCGCAACCTATACCGATG
The DNA here is from genome assembly GCF_000739895.2 of Sphingomonas paucimobilis NBRC 13935. Classification (GTDB taxonomy): domain Bacteria; phylum Pseudomonadota; class Alphaproteobacteria; order Sphingomonadales; family Sphingomonadaceae; genus Sphingomonas; species Sphingomonas paucimobilis. The sequence goes on along the minus strand of NZ_BBJS01000061.1, from coordinate 18,998 downwards.
CGCGATATGGCCGCTTCGTCGATCCGACCTATGGCATCGATGCGTCCGGCAATCGGCTCGCCAACGTTCCGCGATGGACGGGCAGTCTGTGGACCACGGTTCGTGACATCGCCGGCCTGCCGCTGGAGGCCGGCGGCGGCGTACGGTATGTCGGGGACCGCGTCGGCAACACCGCCAATACGCTGGTCCTGAAGCCCTATGCCACCGGCATCGTCTATGTGACCTATGCGGTGAACCGGAACCTGTCGCTCACCGGCCGCATCAACAATCTGTGGGACAAGACGTTCGTCCAGTGGGCGGACATCTATTATCCCTCGCAAGTGCAGCTGGGCGAGCCGCGCCGTTTCGAGGCCAGCGCGCTTGTCCGGTTCTAGGGCGCGATACTGGAAGGGCAGAGGCGTCACGGCAATCGTCTGGTTCCATCGCTGGCTGGGCGTGGCCACCTGCCTCGTCTTCGCGCTGTGGTTCGCGAGCGGTGCCGTGCTGCTCTTCGAACCCTTCCCCTCACTGGGCCGGGCGGAGCAACTCGCCCTGACCGCACCGGTCGCAACCGCACATGTCCGCATCGCCCCGTCGGCGGCGATCGCGGCGGCGCATGGAGAGGCGGCGGCCGTCCGCCTCGTGTCGCGCAACGGGCGACCAGCCTATGTCATCGAGACGGATCACGGCACGGCTGTCATCGATGCCGTGTCCGGCGGAAGGCTTGTGAACCTGTCAGCTGCCGATGCCGCCGCGATCGCGGCGCGGTTTTCGCCCGTCGCGATCGAGACGCCCGACCGCTTCGACTATGATCAGTGGGTGGCGCACAACCGGTTCGATCCGCTGCGGCCGTTCTACCGCATCGATCTTGCCGACATGGCGGGCACGCACCTCTATCTCTCGGCGGTGAGCGGCGAACTGGTCCAGCGCACGACGCGGCGGCAGCGCGGTTGGAACTGGATTGGGGCGGTGCTGCATTGGGTCTATTTCACCCCGCTGCGATCCAGCTTCACAGCCTGGGACCAGTCCGTCTGGTGGCTGTCGCTCGTGGCATTGCTGGTCGCCATGGCCGGGACCGTGCTCGGTGTGATCCGGATGCTGGCCGCCCGGCGGCGGCGCCCGCCATCGCTGAGCTATTTTCGCCGGAAATGGCTCCGTTGGCACCATATCCTCGGCCTGTTCGCCAGCCTGTTCGTGCTGGGCTGGACACTCAGCGGCTGGCTCTCGATGGATCACGGCCGCCTTTTCTCGCGCGGCGTCCTGCCTTCCGATCGTGCGACAGCCTATGCGGGAGGAACGATCGCGGACGGAGTCCGGAGATGGAAGCCGCAGACCTTACGCACGATCCGGGACGCGCGGCAAATCGACTTTTCGATCGTCGCGGGACAGCCGATCCTTACGGTCTGGCGCGCGGGAGCCCGTCCCGTCCCGCTGAATGCCGCCGGCAAGCCGCTGACGGAGGCGGAGGTCGACGCACTGGCCGTTCAGGGCATCATGCGGGCATGGTCCGATACGGCGCGGGTTGAAGTCTCACCGATCCGGGCAACCAGCGTCTATGCGCTGGCGGAGGGCTGGCCCGAAACCGCCAGGCTGGTGGCAGGTGACGGGCGGCGGCCCGACATCGTGTTCGACGGAGCGACCGGGCGGGTGCTGACGGTCAACGATGCGAGCCGTAAGGCCTATGGCTGGATCTACTACGCCCTCCACACCTTAAACGTCCCCGGCCTGATCGAGCGACCGACGCTTCGCCGGGTGATCATCCTGCCGCTTCTCCTGGCGGGTTTCCTGTTTAGCATCACCGGCGTCGTCCTGGGCTGGCAGCGCCTGCGCGGTGCTCGGTAGGTCCGCCGCGCCGGACCCCATTGGCCGGCGATCTGGGCGGAGGTGCGCCCGCCAAGTTGGGAGTGCGGTCTGGCGGTGTTGTAGCCGTGGCGCCAGACAGTCAGCGCCGTTCCGGCGTGGGCCAGCGCCATGCCCAGGATGAGGAACCGTGACGCGCCAAGGTAAGATCATCACGTCGTTATCAAGAATGTGGATATAAGGACATCCCTATATTTGGAGGTGCAGGCAAGCATCAGCGCTTGCGGCCTCGCCGTTGGCGGTCGCCGGGTTCATCGTCGGGGGGCTCGGTCGATTCGACCAGTTCGACGACCTCGAAGGCAAATCCTGCCCAGCCGCGCTGGCGCGCCGCGTCGGCTGCCGCTTCCTTCTTGCCCGTCGCGTCCTTCAGCGACTTGGCGTGGCCCCAAAAGACCTCGGTCTTGCCCTTGCCCAGGTCGGCGACGATCCGCCAATAATGGGTGAAGGGCGATGCGGTCGGTCCGATCGTCTTCACATAGCCGTCCGCCATGGTCGCGGTCAGATAGCGGGTCTTGCGTGCCATGCCGGCTGCGATAGCGCGGATCAGGGGCGCCCGCACCCGCTTGACGGCGCACCAAGCCTAGACCAAACAGAACGCGGCCGGAATGACCCGGTCATGATCGCGCCGGTTCTCCCGCAAGGGGGATTAAAAGGGAACGCGGTGAGGGCGAGCGATCGTCCGAATCCGAGGCTGTCCCTGCAACTGTAAGCGGCGAGCGGAAGCGCATGTGATCGGTCCTGCCGATCCAGCCACTGGGGAAACCTGGGAAGGCGCGCCATCCCGCGATGACCCGTGAGCCAGGAGACCTGCCGGCGTCAGGTCGCTCATGCCTGGTCCAGGGGATGGCCGTGGCACGGTGTCTTTTCCGACGAGCGACGCCAATGGTGGCGGAGGCGCATGGGTGACCATGAGAGTGCGGAATAAGCGTCCAGCATGCATGGCACCCGACCGTTCGGGGACGAACGGAAGGTCTCGGCTTGTTCGCAATGAGACGCTACAGGCAATAGAATGTTATATCGTAACTATCATGCAAATCGATGGGGGCTGCTCGGCGGGGTAGCGTTGGTGCTGGGCGGCAGTCCGGCCTGGGCACAGCGCGGCGGCGAGCCGGGCGGCGATGACGGATCGGTACTCGTCATCGGCACGCGCGAGAAGCCCGCGCTTGCCACGCCCAATGCAACCGCCAGCCGATTGGGTCTGACACCGCTGGAAACCCCCGCCACCATCACGTCGCTTGACGGCGAGACGATCCGCGCACGCGGCGACCAGTCGATCGTCGACGCGCAGAGCCGCGCGCCCGGCATCGCCAGCGTCGCCAATCCCGGCAATGGCGGCACCGCGCTGTCGGCGCGTGGCTTTTCGGGCCAGGGATCGGTGCTGCAACTGATCGACGGGGTGCGGCTGTTCCCGGCGGCGGGTACGATCACCTTCCCGACCGATCCGTGGATGGTCGAGCGTATCGACGTGCTGAGCGGCCCCGCCTCAGTCCTCTATGGCCAAGGCGCATTGGGAGGCGCGGTCAATGTCGTGATGCGCAAACCCAGTGAGCGGACCGAGGGGCAGGCCGAGATCGGCTATGGCGCGCAAAACAGCCTTCGCGCGGCGGCGGGGATTGGCGGGCCGGTCAGCGACACGCTGTCCTATCGCCTAGACGCCAGTTATCGGCGATCGGACGGCTATGTCGATCGCGGGGATTCGCGCAGCTTCGCATTGTCGGGGACGCTGTTGTGGAAGCCGTCGCCGACCCTGGCGGTGACGGTGCGCGGCGATCATGGCGATCAGCGGCCGACCCCCTATTTCGGGACGCCGCTGATCGACGGGCGGCTCGACCTCCGGGTGCGGGAGCGCAATTACAATGTCGGCGATGGCCGGATGCGGTTCCGTGACGATCGCGCCTCGGTGCAGGTGGACTGGGCGCCGAGTGCGGCGGTCAGCGTGTCGAACATCGCCTATTATCTGACCAGCGATCGCTTCTGGCGGAATCTGGAAAATTACTGCTGGGTCGGGGTGAGCGGCACCTGTGCGGATGGATCGACCGGCCTGCCGGGGACGATCCGACGGAGCAGCAATTACGGCATTCGCCACGACCAGACCCAATGGGGCGATCAGGCGAGCGTGACATGGCGCACGTCGCTGGCGCCCGGTATTGCCAATGCCTTCGTGATCGGGGCCGACGCCAATCTGGTGCGCTTTACGCATGAGAATGACTTCGGCTCGGATCCGCAGGTCGATGCGGTCGACCCCTTCTCCTTCGATCCGGGGCGCTTCCTGGATATGCAGGGAATCGCGCCCCGTTATCGCACCCGCACCGCCGCGCTGGCGGTGTTCGCCGAGGATCGGCTGACGCTGGGCCCCAAATGGTCGGTGGTCGGCGGTTTCCGCTATGAGGAGAATCAGGTGCGTCGCTGGGCGATCAGCTATCCGGGCGGCACGCGCACCGACAGCTTCGCCTTTGAGAAGACCTTCCGCAACGCCACCTGGCGCGCGGGTGTCGTCTATCAGCCGATGCCCACCCTTTCGCTCTATGGCCAATATGCGACGGGCGTCGATCCGCTGGGGACGCTGACCACCGTGTCCACGGGGCAGGTGGCGTTCAGCAACGCGCGCGGCAACCAGGTCGAGGCGGGGGCCAAGCTGCTGTTCCTGAACGGACGCGGCATGGCGACGCTGGCGGCGTATCGCATCGTCAAGACCGGGCTGCTGGCGCAGCGCACGCTGTCGGGGCCGGTCGAGCAGGTCGGGCAGCGATCGGCGCAAGGCGTGGAAGCGGCGATGTCGGTCGATTTGCCACAGGGTTTCGGCGTGGAGGCCAATGGCACGCTGCTGGATGCGCGGTTCGATGATTTCCGCTCCGGCGGCATGGATTATGGCGGCCGGACGCCCCCCAATGTGCCCGAGGCGCTGGGCAATCTCTGGCTGCGCTGGGATGCGACGCACCGCATACAGGCGCGCGCCGGGCTGCGCTATGTCGGGCGGCGTTTCTCGGACAATGGCAATGCGTTCCGCATCCCCGCTTATGCGACGGTGGACGGGACGCTGTCTTATGCGGTCGGCCCGCACATGGCGGTCGACCTGCGCGTCTATAATCTGTTCGACAAGGCCTATGCGATCACCGCCTATGGCGACCAGCAATGGATATTGGGGCGTCCGCGCTCGCTGGATGTCGCGCTTCGTGCGGCGTTCTGACCGGTCCTGGGGGAAGGCGGCGCTTCGGCTCGCCTTCCTCACCCATCGCTGGGCGGGGATCGTCGCCTGCCTGTTCTTCGCGATGTGGTTCGCGAGCGGGCTGGTCATGCTCTACGTGCCTTATCCATCGCTCAGCCCCGCGCAGAGCTGGGCGAGGGCGCAGCCGATCGATTGGGCAAGAGTGACGACAGGGCCGGGAGAGAGTGGCCGGCGGATCACGCTGGAGATGCGGGGCGACCTGCCAGTCTGGCGGATCGAGACGGTCGAGGGCGAGACGCATATCATTAGCGCGCAGGCGGGGCGTAAGCCGGCCAACGTCGATGCCGATTATGCGCGCCGGGTGGCGGCACGTTTCAGCAGCGCCCCTGTCGACAGCGTCGAGCGGATCGGGGATGACCAATGGACGGTCGCTGGCGGCTTCGATCGCCATCGCCCCCTGTGGAAGGCGACGCTCGCCGATGCGGGGGGAAGCGTCCTCTATATCTCCAGCCTGACCGGTCAGCCGGTGCAGCGGACCACGCGGACGCAGCGCTTCTGGAACTGGCTAGGATCGGTACCACACTGGCTGTACCCCACCGTCCTGCGGCGCGACAATGCGGCGTGGCGGCAGGTGGTGATGTGGGTGTCGGGGCCCTGCATCGCGGTGGCACTGACCGGCATGTGGATCGGCATCCTGCGGATGCGAATCGGGCGGCGGCGCTATCGGGGCGGGCGCATCACACCCTATCGCGGATGGATGATGTGGCACCATGTCAGCGGGTTGCTCGGCGGCGTCGTGCTGACGACCTGGATCGTCAGCGGCTGGCTGTCGGTCGATCCGGGTCGCGCCTTTGCGGGGGGCAGAGCCCCGGAGGCGGCGGCGCATGCCTATGCGGGGCGGACGGGTGTGTCGGTGGACAAGGATCGTTTGGCACGGCTTGCCGGCAATGCGCGGAGCGTCGAATGGAGCGGCGATGGTGGGTTGAAGCGGATCGCGATCGACCGCGCCTCTCCGCATCCGCGCTGGCTGGACCAGGCGAGCCTGGCGGCGATCGACATGCATCATATCCTCCCCTGCAAGGGGAGGTGGCAGGCCGAAGGCCTGACGGAGGGGTGTCCCGGCCGGCGAGGACAGGTTTTGCGACGACCGGGGACACCCCTCCACCATGCTTCGCATGGTCCCCCTCCCCTTGCAGGGGAGGAACGTCGGGCAGCCGATGAACGTCGATCGGCTCCGGCGCCCGCACGGCCGGTCGAAGAAGTGGCGTCGGCGGCGATGCTGGTTCCGCAGGGCCGGATGATCGCGGTCGAGCGACTCTCGCGGCCGGACTTCTACTGGACCGATGCCGCGCGCCTGCCCCTATTACGGCTACGGTTCGACGATGCGGCGCGGACCTGGCTCTACATCGACCCGATGAGCGGCGCGCTGGTCCAGCGACAGGATGCGACGCGGCGCGCCTATCGCTGGGTCTATACGTTGCTCCACACCTGGGACTGGCCGTGGCTGACCACGCGCCGGCCCGCTTGGGATGCCTGGATGTGGTTCTGGTCAATCGCGGGACTGGTCATGTCGGCGAGCGGCGTCGTCATCGGCTGGCGACGGTTGCGCCGTCCCGCGCGGCGGGAGGCGTGAAAACATCGCCATCGGGGTTGGCGGGAAGGGGGCCGCCCGCTTAGATGGGCGGCATGTGGCAACTCTATCAATTCCCGCTCTGTCCTTTCTCGCGCAAGGTCCGGCTGCTGCTGGGCGAGAAGGGCGTGGGCTATGAATTGGTCCGCGAGTCGCCCTGGCAGCGGCGCGACGAGTTTCTCGACATGAACCCCGCCGGCCAGACCCCGGTGATGGTCGATGAGGAGCGCGGCGTGCTGCTTGTCGACTCGATGGCGATTTCGGAGTTTTTCGAGGAGACGGTTGAGAAATCGGCGATGATCAACGGCACCGCCGTCGGACGTGCCGAAATCCGGCGGCTGGTGACCTGGTTCGACACCCATTTCTATCAGGACGTGACCGGCCCGCTGCTCCACGAACGCATGGTCAAGCGCGTCGCGCGCACCGGCAGCCCGGATGCCAAGGGTCTACGTGAGGCGATGAAGGCGGCGGTCGGGCATCTCGACTATACCGACTATCTGCTCGACCATCGCAACTGGCTGGGCGGCGCGACGATGAGTCTGGCCGATCTGGCGGCGGCGGCGCAGATTTCGGTCGCCGATTATCTGGGCGGCATCGATTGGAAGGGGCATGAGCAGACCGCGCGCTGGTATCGCGGGCTGAAGAGCCGTCCCTCCTTCCGCCCGCTGCTGTCCGAACGCATGGAAATGGTCACTCCGCCATCGCATTACGACAATGTCGACTTCTGACGTCGCACCTGCCGAGCGGATCGGCATCGACGACTTCCTGGCGGTCGACATCCGTGTCGGCACGATCATCGCCGCCGAACCCTTTCCGGAGGCGCGCAAGCCCGCGATCAAGCTGACCATCGATTTCGGCGAGGTAATCGGGGTGAAGCGCTCTTCGGCACAGATCACCCGGCATTACACGCCCGAGACATTGGTCGGGAGGCAAGTGGCGGCAGTGGTCAACTTTCCGGCCCGTCAGATCGGACCAATGATGTCCGAGGTGCTGACGCTGGGCTTTCCCGATGCCGGGGGGCAGGTGGTGCTGATCGCGCCGGATTTGCCCGTGCCCAATGGGGGACGGTTGTTTTGAGGTTTTGGAGGTGAGGGTTTCCCTTGGCCTTCGACTTCGCTCAGACTGAACGGGGGGTAGGGATTCGGGCTGGATACTGAAAGCGGTTCAGGCTGAGCGAAGTCGAAGCCCACGCCCCAACCTCCTGTTAGCCTTAACATTTCCTCTTGCGCCGTGCGCTCCGACGCGTACCCTCGCCGTCCGACCGTAGGGACATAACCCACGGAGGCAAGGAGGGGATATGATGTCCAATCGCTGGGCCCGCCATGCGCTGGCCGCTTTGCTAACGCTCTCGGTGGCGGCGCCCGCCATGGCGCAGAGTGACAAGATGGCACCGATTGCGGTGCCCGCACAACCGGGTGCCATCCCACTGAACACCGGTCCGCTGCCCGGCGCGAAGAACGCCGAGAGCTGGCACAGCCAGTATAACAGCGTCTTCGCGCGCAATGTGACTCAGGCGACGCTGACCCCCTTCCTGCCCGATCCCGCCAAGGCGACCGGCGCCGCCGTCATCGTCGCGCCCGGCGGCGGTTTCCGCACCCTATCGATGCAGAATGAAGGCTGGGACGTCGCCAAGGCGCTCGCCGATCGCGGCATCGCCGCTTTCGTCCTGAAATACCGGCTGAACCAGACGCCCGCCGATATGGGCGAGTTCGAAAAGTCGATGGCCGCGATGTTCTCCAGCGTCGCCCGTCCCACCGCACGGCCCAACCCTGAGGAAGCACTGAAGGGCCTCGCCCCCCAGATCGCCGATTCCCGCGCCGCCTTCGCGCTGGTCCGCCAACGGGCGGGCGAGTGGAAGGTCGATCCCAACCGCATCGGCATGGTCGGCTTTTCGGCGGGCGCGATGCTGACCGTCGCGACGGTGCTCGACGGACAGGCCAAGCCCGCCTTTATCGGGGACATCTATGGCCCGCTTCAGCCGATGACGGTGCCCGCCGATGCGCCGCCGATGTTCGCCGCGATCGCCGCCGACGATCCGCTGTTCGCCGGCAAGGGCTTCGGCCTGATCGATCAGTGGCTGGCGGCTAAAAAGCCGGTCGAGTTCCACTTCTATGGCCACGGCGGCCATGGCTTCGGCATGTATCCGAAGGCAACGACCAGCACGGGCTGGTTCGATGCCTTCTACCGCTGGATCGTGATGGAAGGCTTCCTGAAGCCGAAGGCGTAATCCATCCTCTCCTGTAAGGGGAGGTGGCAGGCCGCAGGCCTGACAGAGGGGTGTCCCCGGTCGCGAGCTATATAGGTACCTCGCCAAGCGGATACCCCTCCACCAGCTTCGTCGGTCCTCCCGTGCCCGGGCACAGTTTACCTCTGCTTGGCATGAGATGTCGGTTGAGGAAGAGGTCGAGAGTGATGGCGAGCATCTCCCATGATTTGGAGAAACGCTGGGAGCGGCAGTTGAAGCGGGCCAGATTGTCTTGGACGGAAGAGTGGGTGACCCGATGAGGTGGGTCTGCGCCTTGGTTTGAGCGTGAGGGGTGGTGACGCCGTGGCGCTGGAAGGCGAGGCGGTAGCGGGAATTGGCGTCGGTGAAGAGGGCGGCGATGTCGGGCACGACGCGGCGAGTGCGTTCGTAGCGCTCTATGGCGCTGGAGACGCCTTTGTCGCCGATGTGATAGGCAACAACGCGACGCTGCGTCCGGCTATAAGCAGTCCATATGACGGCCCGCCCCTGTTGTTTGGACGAAGCTGTGGATCTCGTCCATCTCGATGACCGCGGGCATCTGGTCTTCGACCGCTTGCGAGGCTTGCCGCAGTTGTTCGACCAGGCGCTGATGGGCTTTACGGGTCCACTTCAGCACCCCGCAGGCAAGGCGCCTGTGAACCGAGCGATCTTCCGGATGCCGACATTGGTCAGGGGCCATCAGTCAACATTGCCCCTGTAAGGGAGGAACAGGGGGTAGGGGGGCTTGCCCTTCGCCCCTCATCCCGATTAAACGCCCCGTCATTCGCAAGGACCCGGTGAAATCCCGGGTGGCTATTCCGGCCGCCGATCCGCCGGACAACAGACAGCATGGTTCCTCATCTCCGCTCGTAGACGCTCGAGCGGCTTTGCCATGCGCCTGATCCTGGTTTTTCATGACTGTTCAAAACTACCGAACCCAATGGTTCTCCAACCTGGGCGATGCGCGGCGCGATGTGCTGGCGGGTATCGTCGTGGCGCTCGCTCTGATCCCCGAGGCGATCGGCTTTTCCATCATCTCGGGCGTCGACCCGCGTGTCGGCCTCTATGCCTCGGTCGCGATCGCGATCGTCATTTCCTTTCTCGGTGGCCGGCCGGCGATGATCTCGGCCGCGACCGCCGCCGTGGCGGTCGTCGTTACCCCGCTGGTCCGCGAGCACGGCGTCGATTATCTCTTTGCCGCGACCATCCTGATGGGTCTGATCCAGATCGCCGCCGGCTTCCTCCGGCTCGATCTGGTGATGCAGTTCGTCTCGCGATCGGTCATCACCGGCTTCGTCAACGCGCTCGCCATCCTGATCTTCATGGCGCAGTTGCCGCAACTGACCGGGGTGACCTGGCACAGCTATGCGCTGGTCGCCGGCGGCCTGGCGATCATCTATCTGCTGCCGCGCGTGACCAAGGCGGTGCCCTCCCCGCTGGTCGCGATCCTGGTGCTGGCGGGCATCAGCATCGCGATGGGCCTGCCGGTGCGCACCGTGGGCGACATGGGCCGGCTGCCCGAGGGGCTGCCCAGCCTGGTGCTTCCCCACGTGCCGCTGACCTTCGAGACGCTGCGCATCATCCTGCCCTATTCGCTGACCATGGCGGCGGTCGGCCTGCTCGAATCGCTGCTGACCGCGCAGATCGTCGACGACATGACCGACACGGACAGCGACAAGCGCCGCGAGTGCGTGGGCCAGGGCGGCGCGAACATCGCCGCCGCATTGGTCGGCGGCATGGGCGGCTGCGCGATGATCGGCCAATCGGTGATCAACGTCACGTCCGGAGGGCGCAAGCGTCTGTCGACGCTGACCGCCGGGCTGTTCCTGCTGTTCCTCCTCGCCGTACTCGGCCCCGTGGTCGGGCGCATTCCGATGCCGGCCTTGGTCGCCGTCATGATCATGGTTTCGATCGGCACCTTCAGTTGGAACTCCATCCCCAATCTGCGCCGACATCCGCCGACATCGTCGATCGTCATGCTGGTCACGGTGGCGGTGGTCGTCGCCACCCGCGACCTGGCGCAAGGCGTGCTGGCGGGCGTGCTGCTGTCGGGCGTCTTCTTTGCGGGCAAGGTCCGCCGCCTGTTCGCGGTCGAGCGGATCGAGGAGGCCGGTGCCATACGCTACCGGGTGACGGGGCAGATCTTCTTCGCCTCGGTCGATCGCTTCACCCGCGCCTTCCTGCCCGAACAAGGACGCAGCGTCGTGATCGACGTGTCGGCGGCGCATTTCTGGGATATTTCGGGCGTCGGCGCGCTCGACAAGATCGTCGCGCGGTTGCGCCGCGATGGCTCGGCGGTCGAGGTGATCGGCTATAACCAGGCGAGCGCTGACCTGGTCGACCGTTTCGCCCTCCACGACAAGACGGGGTTCGAACTCGGCGCGGTGCCACACTGACGCATGGAATGGGGCGGTAGTGTTGACGCATGGCGCCGCCTCGCTCAAACGCCTGAGCCATGCGCTTTTTCTCGGACAACGCCGCTCGTATCCATCCCAAGGTGATGGAGGCCATCGCCGGCGCTGATCAGATGGACACCGCCTATGACGGCGACCGCTGGTCCAAGGCGCTGGACGGGCGGCTGTCCGAGCTGTTCGGGACGCAAGTCGACGTGCTGTGGGTCCCCACCGGCACCGCCGCCAACTGCCTGGCGCTGGCCGCGCTCTGTCCGCCCTATGGCGGCGTGGTCTGCCACCGCGACTCGCATATCCAGAATGACGAGGGCGGCGCGCCCGAATTCTACACCCATGGCGCCAAGCTGATGCTGGCCGATGGCGAGGGGGCGAAGCTGACCCCCGATACGATCCGGAGCGTGATCGACGCCATCGCCAACGACGTGCACCGGGTCCAGCCGCACGCCATCTCGATCACCAACGCCACCGAATATGGCCGCGTCTACAATCCGGACGAGGTCGCCGCGATCGGCGCGCTGGCGAAGGAACGCGCGCTCGGTTTCCACATGGATGGCGCACGCTTCGCCAATGCGGTGGCGCGGCTGGGTTGCACGCCCGCCGCGCTGACCTGGCAGGCGGGCGTCGAGGCCTTGTCCTTCGGCTTCGTCAAGAATGGCGCGATGAGTGCCGAGGCGCTGGTCTTCTTCAAACCCGGCCTTGCCGACGTCACCCGCCGCCGCCGCAAGCGCGCCGGGCTGCTCATGTCCAAGGGCCGCTATCTGGCGGCACAGGTGCTGGCGATGGTCGAGGATGATCTGTGGATCGCCAATGCCGCGCTGGCCAATGCCTGTGCCGAGCGGCTGGCGGGCGCGGCGGCTAGCCGCTTGGTCCACCCGGTTGAGGCCAATGAGGTCTTCCTGCGCGCTACGCCCGAGGAGGCCGCCGCTTTGCGCGCGCAAGGGTTCGACTTCTACGACTGGGCGGAGGGAGAAATCCGCCTCGTCACGGCCTGGGACACGGACGCGCACGATGTCGCGCGCCTCGCCGATGCGATCGCCGCGCTATGAGCGAGTTCGACACCGGCCCGCGCTCGACGCGCGCCTCCGTCCTCATCCCCTTTGCCATCGTCACGCTGATCTGGGGTTCGACCTGGCTGGTCATCCGCGACCAGATTTCGGTCGTCCCCGCCACCTGGTCGGTCAGCTATCGCTTTCTGGTCGGCGGGCTCGCCATGGGCGCCTTCGCGCTCGCCAAGCGCGAGAGTTTCCGTCTCGGCACCACCGGCTGGCTGTTCGCCGCCGGGATCGGGCTGTTCCAGTTCGTCCTGAACTTCAACTTCGTCTACCGGGCGGAGGCGTATATCACCTCCGGGCTGGTCGCGGTCGTCTTTGCGATGCTGCTGATCCCCAATGCCGGTTTCGCGCGGCTTTTCCTGGGCCAGCGCATGGGGCGGCAGTTGCTGATCGGCTCGGGGATCGCGATGGCGGGCGCGGCCCTGTTGTTCGTGCATGAGGCGCGAGTCGATCCGGCGGGCCCCGCGCGCGCGCTGACCGGGATCGTGCTGACCATCGTCGCGATCCTGTCCGCTTCGACCGCCAATGTCATGCAGGCGACCAACACCGCCAAGCGTTTCCCGATGCACGCGACCTTGAGTGTCGCGATGCTGATCGGATCGGCGCTGGATGCGGTCATCGCCTATACGCTGAACGGCCCGCCGGTGTTCGAGATGCGCGCCGGCTATGTGCTCGGCATCCTCTATCTCGGCCTCTTCGCCTCGGCGCTGGCCTTTCCGCTCTATTACCGGGTGCTGCGCACGATCGGCCCGGCCAAGGCGGCCTATTCCAGCGTCATCGTGCCCGTCATCGCGATGAGCCTGTCGACGGTGTTCGAGGGCTATCGCTGGTCGCTGCTGGCAAGCGCGGGGGCGGGTGTCACGGCGCTGGGGCTGGTCATCGCGCTCAAGGCGCGTAGGCCCAATCGGTAATTGGGATAAAGCGGGCGCCAGTTCAGTACCCGCTTGGCCTTGCCATTCGCCACCCGCCGATTCTCGGCATAGAAACCGCGCGCCGCCGCCGACAGGCTTTCCAGCGGCACCAGCGGCGGCGGCGGCAGGCCCGCCAGCGTCGCGGCGTACGAAACCACCGCATCCTGGTCGCACGGAAAATCGTCGGCGAGATTATAGGCCCCCGCCGGACCATCGAACCCGGCGATCACACCCGAGACGATATCGGCGATATGCACCCGGCTGAACACCTGGCCGAGCAGCCCGACACGGTGCGCCCGTCCCGCCCGAACGCGGTCGATGGGCGAGCGGCCGGGGCCATAGATGCCCGGCAGGCGAAACACACGGGCGCCCAGCGCCTGCCAGTCCGCGTCCGCTGCCGCACGGGCAGCCCTGCGACCCGAGCCGATCGGCGCCGTCTCATCGACCCAGGCACCGCCAGCATCGCCATAAACGCCCGTCGAGGACAGATAGCCGAGCCACGCATCCGAGTGCGCGAGTAGCGTGCCATAGGCGACCAATACCGGATCGACCTCGTCCTCGGGAGGGACGGAGGACAGGATATGCGTGGCGGCGGTGATCTCCGCCATCACGCGCTCGCGGTCGTCGAACCTCAAAGTACCGCCGCGCCCGTCACGGGTCGTCCCCGTGACGGACCAGCCCCGGCCCTCCAGCAACGCCGCCAGATGACCGGCGGCATAGCCCATGCCGAAGACGAAAAGACGACCCACCAACTCAAACCTCCGTTCGCCCTGAGCGAGGTCGAAGTGCACGCCCCCGGATAGGCCACAAGCCCAAGGTCATCCCATGGCCTTCGACTTCGCTCAGGCTGAACAGGCGTGGGGGAGATTTGGCCTCAAACAGCCCGAATTCCCTGTCACTCCTTTCACTTCGCCGCCATCGGCCCCTTGTAGAGCGTGCCGAAATAATCGCCCTTGTTCCACACCGGCCGCTCCGCGCCATCGGCGATCTCGCGGGCGATGGCGTAGTTCACGCTGACGAAACGCGGGCCCTGGCTCCAGTCGATGCCCTGATCCACCTCATCGCCGGGCTTGTGATAGCGGTGGCTCATGAAGTCGGCGACCGCCGCCTTGCCCGGTCCCGCCTGGCCCGGCCAGAGGAAGACCGAGGGGATGCCTTTCTGCACGAAACGGAAATGGTCGGAGCGGACGAAAATCCCCTCCTCGGGCATCGGATCGGGCGCGACCGGCAACCCCATCGCGCCGACCGCCTTGCGAACGATCGGCCCGAGGGTCGAGCGGTCCGCGCCGAACACCACCATATCCTCGAACTTGTAGGTCAGGATCGGCATGTCGAGATTGACGTCGGCGACGATCGACGACAGCGGCACGGTCGGATGGTTGGCGAAATAGTCGGAGCCGACCAGCCCCTTTTCCTCCGCCGTCACCGCCAGGAACATGACGGTGCGCTTGGGCGCGGCCGCCGCCTTGAAGCGCTTGGCCTCCTCGATCAGGCTGGCGATGCCGATCGCATTGTCGAGCGCGCCATTGTTGATCCGGTCGCCATCGCCGCCCTCATTGACGCCGATATGGTCGAGATGCGCCGACAGGACGACGACTTGGTCCTTCAGCTTGGGATCGCTGCCTGGGATCAGGCCGATGACGTTGCTGCTGTCCATCGGCTTGAAGCTGGTCTTGGACGCGACCGTCATCTGCCCCTTGGCGGCGACGGGCGTGAAGCGGGGCTTGGTCGCGGCGGCGGCCTTGGTGATCGCCGCCCAGTCCTTGCCGAACAGCTTGGCCGCGCCGCCTTGCGACAGCGTGCCCAGCACCGGTGTCGTCGGCGTCATCGCATGCGCGGTGCCGTCCGGGTTCGCCCAGGTCACGCGCTGCGCATCATAATAGCGGGCGAGCGTTGCGAAGGGACGCTGTCGCGCGTTGGCGCGTGGCATGTCGATCTGCACCGCCCCGACCGCCCCCCGCGCCGCCGCCAGCGCCGCCTTGTTCACCGCCGATCCGAAAAAGGCGCGCTCCTCGCCGCCCAGACCCTCGGGCGTGCCGGGCAGGAAAGCGACGATCTTGCCGCGCACATCGGCGCCCTTGTAATCGGCCAGGCCATATTGCGCGGCGTCGATGCCATAGCCGACGAAGACGACCGGCGCGGTCAGGCTGGTTTCCCGGGCATTGGGCACGGGCGAGGGGACGAAATCCTCGCCAAAGACCAGCTCCTGCGCCTGGCCGCCCGCCGGCGTCCACATCGCACTGCCCTTGTCGGCGAGCTTGTAGCCGACCAGCGGCACCTTCTGCAGATAGCCGCCCTCGTCGCCACCCGGGCGCAGGCCCGCCGCATAGAATTGCGCGGCGACATATTGCGCAGCGATGTCGTAATCGCGGGTCCCCGCCTCGCGCCCCGCCATCGCGTCCGACGCCAGGAACATGACATGCGCCTTCATCGCCGCCTGATTCTCGGGCAGCGGGGCGGTGATGGTTGCGTTGCGTTCGGCAGCGCTGCGCTGGGGTGTCGCGGTCTGGGCCGTGGTCGGGGCAGTCTGCCCATGGTCGTGATCATGGTCATAGGCAAAAGCGGCGGTGGACAGGAGAAGCAGCGGCAACAGAGCCGTCGAACGCGACATGCAGGACCTTTCGGGAAATGACAGGCCCTAAGGGGTATCATGCCGCCCCCCGCGATCAAGCGGCATGCCTTGTCATATCACGCTTTTTTCCTGTGCGCCCGCCATGGTCCTATGGGATCGGCAGGGCTATATTCCCGCGATGGATATCCAGCACAGCGCGGCCCAGCCCAGCACCACCCCCGCCGCCATCCGGCGCGAGGATTATTGCCCGCCCGCCTGGGCTGTGCCCGAGATCACGCTGGATTTCCGGCTCGACCCCGCCGAAACCCATGTTCGCGCCGCCCTGTCCGTCACGCGCAGCAGCGCCCATGGCGAGCCGCTGCGCCTCGATGGCGCGGGCCAGACGCCGGTGTCGGTCAAGGTCGACGGGGTCACGATCAACGACTGGCGGATGGAGGGCGAGCAACTGGTCGTGCCGCTGTCCGGCGACACCCATGTCGTCGAGACCGAGGTGGTGATCGCCCCCGATCGCAATACCCAGCTGATGGGCCTCTACGCCTCGGGCGGCAATCTGTGCACCCAGTGCGAGGCCGAGGGGTTTCGCCGCATCACTTTCTTCCCCGACCGGCCCGATGTGCTCAGCGTCTACCGGGTACGCATGACGGCGGATGCGCAGCGTTTCCCGGTGCTGCTCGCCAATGGCGATCCGGTGGCGCAGGGCGCGAATGACGACGGCACCCAATGGGCAGAGTGGCATGATCCCTTCCCCAAGCCCTCCTATCTCTTCGCGCTGGTGGCGGGCGATCTGGCGGTCAACCGCGCGACCTTCACCACGATGAGCGGGCGCGAGGTCGAGCTCGGCATCTGGGTGCGCGCCGCCGATCTGGCCAAGACCGATCATGCGCTCCATGCGCTGAAGCTGTCCATGGCCTGGGACGAACGCGTCTATGGCCGCGAATATGATCTCGACGTGTTCAACATCGTCGCGGTCGACGATTTCAACTTCGGCGCGATGGAAAATAAGGGGCTGAACATCTTCAACAGCCGCTACATCCTCGCCGATCCCGACACCGCTACCGATTACGACTATGACGCGATCGCCGCCGTCGTCGCGCATGAATATTTCCACAACTGGTCGGGCAACCGGATCACCTGCCGCGACTGGTTCCAGCTTTCCTTGAAGGAAGGCTTCACCGTCTATCGCGACCAGTGTTTCTCCGCCGACCAGGGATCGGCGGCGGTCAAGCGGATCGAGGAGGTGCGCGGGCTTCGCGCCAGCCAGTTCCCGGAGGATTCGGGGCCTCTCGCCCATCCGGTGCGCCCGGAAAGCTATATCGAGATCAGCAACTTCTACACGGCGACCATCTATAACAAGGGCGCCGAGCTGATCCGCATGATGGCGACCATCCTGGGCCCGGTGAAGTTCCGCGCCGCGACCGATCTGTATTTCGACCGTTTCGACGGGACGGCCGCGACCTGCGAGGATTTCGTCGCCTGCATGGAGGAAGCAGGCGGCGTCGATCTGCGCCAGTTCCGCCTCTGGTATAGCCAGGCCGGCACGCCGCGCGTCTCGGCCGGGCTTTCCCATGAGCCCGGCGGCGGCCGCGCGGTGCTGCGCCTGGCCCAGCATGTCCCGCCGACGCCCGGCCAGCCGGTCAAGCAGCCCATGGTCCTGCCGCTCAAGGTCCGGTTGTTCGGTGCGGAGACCGGCCGTCCGCTGACCGACGAGCGGCTGATCCTGCTCGACCAGGTGGCCGAGACGATCACCTTCGAAGCCATCACCGAACGCCCCGTGTTGTCGATCAATCGCGGCTTCTCTGCCCCCGTCGTCATCGAAAGCGACCGTACGGCCGAAGATCTCGCGTTCCTTTCGGCGCATGACGACGATCCCTTCGCCCGGTACGAGGCGATGCAGCAATTGATGCTCGACACGCTGGTGGCGGGCACGATCAACGGCACGATGAACAGCGAGGCGGTGATCGACGCCGTCGCGCGCACGCTGGAGGCCGAGGGGCTGGAGCCGGCGTTCCTGGCCGAAGCCGTCCTGTTGCCGTCGGAGAATTTCATCGGTGACCAGCTCGCCATGGTCGATCCCGATGCGATCCATGCGGCGCGCGAGTCGCTGCGGGAACAGCTTGGTCGGGCTTTGGCGCCGGCGTGGCGGCGGCTCTATGCCGAAATGGCGCAAGGGGCCTATGTCTATTCGCCCGAGGCCAAGGGGCGCCGCCGTCTGCGCAACGTCGCGCTCGGCTATATCGCGGCCAGCGGTGCCGAGGATGCCGCCGCGCTTGCGCTCGCCCAGTTTGACGACGCCGACAATATGACCGACCGGCAAGCGGCTCTGACCACGCTGGTCGGCACCGACGCGCCCGAACGCGAGGTCGCGCTGG
Organism: Sphingomonas paucimobilis NBRC 13935; assembly: GCF_000739895.2. Taxonomy (GTDB): domain Bacteria; phylum Pseudomonadota; class Alphaproteobacteria; order Sphingomonadales; family Sphingomonadaceae; genus Sphingomonas; species Sphingomonas paucimobilis. The sequence continues at coordinate 824 of NZ_BBJS01000061.1, read as the reverse complement.
AGCGTTTCCATGCACGCTATGCCGACAATGCGCTGGTCCTCGACAAATGGTTCCAGACCCAGGCGCTGTCGTCGCGCGACGATACCGGTGCGGTCGTGGCGCGGCTGGCCGAGCATCCCCACTTCACGCTCGCCAACCCCAATCGCGCGCGGTCGCTGATCGGCGCCTTCGGGATGAACCAGCGGGCGTTCAACGCCGCCGACGGCTCGGGCTATCGCTTCCTGGCGGATCAGCTGATCGCGCTCGACCGGCTCAACCCGCAGACGGCAGCCAAGCTGCTACCGCCGCTGGGACGCTGGCGCCGGTTCGACGCCGAGCGGGCAAAGCTGATGCGCGCCGAACTGGCGCGCATCGTCGCGACGCCGGGGCTGTCGAAGGACCTGTTCGAACAAGCATCGAAGAGTTTGGATTGATCCTCCCCGTTCCGGAGCAATGTTGACTAAGGGCTGTTAGGTTGAACCCATGCTTTGGTAGCAAGGCTGGAGGATGGGATGGTGTGTTATCATGGCGGTAGCGACCAGATGTCCGCGGTTATCGAGATGGACGAAATCCACACCTTCGTCCAAAAAACAGTGCCGGGCCGTCATATGGACTGCTTATAGTCGGACGCAGCGGCGCGTTGTTGCCTATCACATCGGCGACAAAGGCGTCTCCAGCGCCCTAGGTGTTTGATGCCACGGTTTGATGGTGCGATCCTTTCGTTGGAATGGAAGGAAGCCGTATGGGACAGGTTCGTCACGGGTGCGCGACGACCACGCACGCCGTCCGAGCAGCAATACAGCGATCGCAAGCTTCGCTCGCGGCGCTGAGCCGTGAGCTGGGGA
>NZ_BBJS01000062.1 GCF_000739895.2 Sphingomonas paucimobilis NBRC 13935 | reverse complement strand
ACCCCTAGGTCGTGCCCGATGCCGATCAAGTGGTGGATTGAGGGGGAACGCATATCGCCATCGACCAGTACGACCCGCCGTTGCGAGCGCGACAACATAGTTGCTAGCGCAAAGGCGGTAGTAGACTTGCCTTCAGCGGGGCGCGTGGAGGTAACAGCAAAAGACCGTGGCACGCCGTGTTCGGTAGTGAACGACAGGTTCGTTTGTACTGCGAGATAAGCATCAACCAGCGCTGACTTACGATCTCGTAGAGCATCTTCCGGACGGATATCTTTTAGATTAGGAACAGCCCCGAGGAGTGGAAGACCAAGCCGACGCTCAATCTCGGCCGGATCTGCAATCGCCTCATCCATCTGCTCGAGCGCGAATGCGGCCAAACCACCCAGGACCAAACCCGCAGCGAACGCAATGGCAATATTCAATAGCAGACGAGGACTGGACGGTTTCTGGGGCACATCGGCATTGTCAATAATTGAAATGTTATTGACGCCAACACTGCCAGCAATCCCAATTTCTTTAAAACGCTGTAGCAGGCCGTCGTATAGAGCCCGGTTGGTATCAACCTCCTGCTGGTAGATATTGTATTGGATGCTACGCCGACGCTGGTCGAGATACTGCGATTTAAGCTGATTAACCTGAGCCTGAAGCGCACGTTCACGCTCCTGTGCTTCACGATAGTCAGCTTGGAGCGACCCCGACACACGCCCCTCTTCGCGCGTGATCGCTTGATCAAGCTGAGCGATTTGGGACTGGACGGCTTTAGCAGCAGGATAGCCCGGTTCAAACTGCACCATGAGCCGCTGGTATTCTGCAGCCAGTTCCGCACGGCGTTGGCGTAGATTATTAATCGCGGTGTTGCGCAACGCTTCGGTTGAGGCCCCAGCACGTCCCGCCTGCTGGAAACGCGCCTCAGCCTGAATACGATCAGCGGTTGCCTGCGACAGTGCAGAATTTAGCGCCGCAAGATCATCGGCAACGATAGAACGTTCTGATGTTGTCGTACCGTTGCTCGTCTGGGACGGTAGGGTGATAATTTGCTGCGCGGAGGCATAGCCGACGAGCTGGCGCTGAGATTCATCTAGACGCTCTTTCTGAAGGGCTAACTGCCGCTGTAGAAGATTACGTCCATAGGATGTCGCCTGAACTTTACGCTCAAGATTGCTTTGGATATACTGATCGGCCCACGCATTGGCAATGCGCGCGGAGAAATCAGCGTCTGGACTGGTAAAGCCAACGTCAACTAGACGCGACATACGCGTAGGGTTAACGGATAGATGATCGAGCAGAATTTCACCCGCGATCCGCAGTCGTTCAGCGCGGCCATTGGCCGGATAGCGCCCCTGGGTCAGTTTAAACGCCGGGCTATCCTTCTTATAGCCGAACATTGCGAAAAACTTAGCATCGTCGACTAGGCGCAATTGGTTCGCGATCCGTTCAGATAAAGCCCGCGAACGCAGCAACCCATATTGGGTTTGGTAAAATTCTTGATCGAGTGCGCTCGTTTCGCGCTCGACACCTTGAAAATCAGTGACCTTGCTCGAATCTCGTGCAATTTCGATGGTCGACACCGCAGTATATTGCGGTGTCATAAGCAAAGTTACAATCAATCCCACCAAGATACAGGCGGTAGTTATGCCAATAATGACGTAACGCCACCGTTGAGCGATATGTAGATAGTGTCGAATTATTGAAGTCTGCTCCCCCTCTCGGAAGGGGAATCGTGTTTCAGGACCGGCGATGCCGTCCTGAGGGACGGAGGTAACAGCGTTCATCAAATCCGGCCTTATTGCAAAATGGCGATCAACGGCCCGGCAAGGAGCGGCGACAACGACACGAAATCACGGAACAGGCGACGCTGCGGGGAGTCACCAACAATTACTAGGTCATTGGCGTAGATCGCCGGGTCATCATAGGCACCACGTCGAATTTGGTCGATGTTGTAAAGGCCAGCCATGCGCCGCCCCTCGACCGTACGTAGAATAACCACATCCTCTTGCCGCGCAAACTCGGACAATCCCTTGGCAGAAGCGATTGCTCGTAACAAAGTCATTTGGTTGGTTACAGGATAAAGTCCCGGTTCAACCACCTGCCCGTCAATAGTCACGACTTGGCTCACTGAGCTCTTGATATTTACCGTTACTTCGGGATCACGAATATAGCGCTTTCGTAACGCTCCCGCGACGGCGGAAGCCAGTTCGCTGGCAGTACGCCCACTTGCTGCGATTTCACCCGCCAGCGGCATGACAATCCGGCCGCTGGCATCCACCTGCATTTCCCGGCTGAGGTCGGGCACATTGAAGACGTCGACCTCAATGGTATCGAGGGGTCCGATCAACGCCGGACGATCCGCCGCAGTGAGATCGCTGCGATTGGGAGGAGGCAGAGCATGACTGCTTTCGACCACAGTCAGCTGTGGCGTCGAAACCAGCGGCTCCCGATGCGAGCATGCCGACATCATTATGATAGCCGGCAGAATAAGGCAGGTCTTACGCATAAGGTCGGAAGCTTCCACGGTAATGGATCGCAAGGCAGTGCAAATCATGGCGTCTATACGAGCGGCTATGGTTGACGTAAAGCTGATGCAGCGGATTGCCGTGCATATCCGCTAAGCCAGATCGCCGCGATCACAATCACCGCCATGATGATCGGGGTGCGGGCCGGATAGTCGAAGACGCTGGCAGCAAAGACCATCAACAGCATGATGGACCCAGTCCTTCGCAGTCCGGCGTCCTCGCCGCGACTGCGCCACGCATCGATGCTGCCCCACATCCACCATCCGATAGCCAGCATGAGCAAAATCAGCCCCGGCAGTCCCGCATCAAGAACAATCTCTAGAAAGTCGTTATGCGCATGGTTGAAATAGGTTGGCTTAAGTAGGGCAAATGGTTCGTGTAACCGAAATATCGGGTCAAAGCCGCCAAAGCCCGATCCCACGGGAAAATATTCCCGAATCATTTTCAATACGACGGGCAGTGCGCGGGAACGCATATCTTGTGACACATCAACGGTCATCGCGCGGTGAATCGACATGGCTCTGTCTGACATCACACTCAAAAGGACCAGTCCGGTCACACTGACCAGCGTCGCGGCAATTAGAGCAGGGAATACCCAGCGCGGGTAACGCCGAAGCGCCTTACGGGCATCCCCCTGTGTCACCAAAAAGCCACCACTCACCCCGATCAGCCCAGCGATCATACCCGCACGCGAACCACTGGACAGGATGGTGAGGATAAACAACGAGACCAATCCAAGCGCAACCGGATGCTGCCAGCCTGGCTTACGGGATTCGCAAAAAGCCCAGACTGGAGCTAGCAGGCAGCCCATAGCAATAAACAGTGCGAAGTGATTATGATTGGCGAACATCCCGTTCACCTCGCCTGATCCGTTAACAAACGGATTGTCGACATTGACGCCGGAGAATTGCATCAGGCCGACTACAGTGGAGACTACAATCAATATGAGTAGTGTCCGGAGCATCAGCAGATGTCCAACTCGACCAAAACCCGCAATGAGGAAATAGGTGGCCAGCGGCACGACCAACGAGAAAAGCGCATTCCAGGCGGCAGACGGTACAATGGCCCATGGTCGCCAGGGTTGCGCCATCCCGGCCGCGGTGGCTGCCTCTAAAAATATGCCCCGCCCAGGCAGCCCCGACCACCATGATGGCGGAAGCGGAATGATCTGAACTAATGGCAGCAAAATCGTGGCGACTAACAACGCCAAGACCTGGCGGTCTCCGATCAGGCTGCGCCGATCACCCAATATAATGAGCGTGACCAAGGCGACCCATGCCGCTGCGCGGCTGACTACCTGCCCTGCGACATCCGCACGGGAGGCGCCACCCGCGACCCACAAAACCCCAATGAACACGAGGAAGGGGATCGCCAATGGCATCGAGCGTATGGAGGAAGTGAAAGATTTAAAAAAACGCATTAGGGCACCGTGTAGCCAATGCCAATCCGAAACGAAACCGTCTTATCGGCTACGGCTACTTATCGTGGCCGAAGACCGCCCGGGGCCATCGTCATTGGTGGTGCCATTGCCGCAGCTTTCCTCCAGAATCCGATCGCGATAATGATCCCAATGATCGCGGCAACGGCGCGGCCGTCATAGATATAGCCGATACGTAGAAGCTCGAGGATCGAGTATAAGAATATAGGATAGACGTAGCGCAGCACGCCATTGCCGCTCTTAAAAGACGCAAAGGTTAGCCCCGCCAATATTCCGTATATCCCCATCAGCACCAGCCCAAGTGGCCAGCCCCAGTCATAGACAACCGTCAAAACACCAGTGGTGTTGTTAAATTCCGGCGACGCATAAGCAGCCAAAAATTTTAGAAACCACGAATGTCCAACGCCCCCACCATTGGCGCCTTCATCGGATAGCAGCGGACCAATGACGGGAAATCGATACAACCAGTTCAACGTCCAGCCGCCATCATATGTCGGATTCTGCGAATAATCTAGCAATGCACATATATTATTAAGTGACGTAACATAATACAATGAAAATCTATCCATGACAAAATGCCAGAAATTGTCATAAATATCAATATAGTGATTGAGCCAGCTCCTGGGATATTCAAACACCGCAAAAAATATTGGTGCTGCCGCATAGAGCAAAAATGGAAAATATTTTATTCCTAATCTAACATAGCGTTTTCTGGATTGATAAGAAACAACAAAAATCACAAACGCTGCAATAAATATTTCTGCGACTGCAATACGCTCTGAGTATACGGTAGCTCGGAACAGGGCCAGCCCTCCGATGATCCCCAGCATAATGGTATATTTGCGGGGCACAATCTCACCGTCTTGAAACCGCTTGATTGCATAGATGATTGCATAGGAAATTCCGAACTGCGTAGCGGTCGTGACACCCGAAATATTCTGCGCCTCGTCACGGACGTCATAAATCGCGCCGACGGTGCCGGTAAAGGTTTCCAAAATCAGCCGAGGATTGGATAGGACGAGTGGTCCGAACCAAATGATATAAGCGGCGAAAGTCAGGTAGAATAGGAAGTCCATACAGCCGTCGTACAGCTGCACCTTACCGATGAACGTCTTCCTGCCCGCATAGGCGGCGCCCGCAGCGAATACGAGAAGCAGGCTAATCGCTTGGATTACCCGGAACAGGGTCAGATACATCTCGCGCGAAGCGAGGACTGGCGCGTTGCGGATGACGCTGGGCGTGATTGCAGCGACCAGCAGGAAAAAGGGAAGCGTAAACCCGAGGATCAGCAGCGCGGGGGAATGCCACCATTGCACCTTAATCGGTCTGGGAGAGAGGCCGGGAGACATCAGGTATCGCTTCCTTCATACGCCCGGGGCGATACCGGGTGGCACGAGCAAACCGGGATACGAACCGCCGCACCGTGTTCATTTATCTTGGCGTCCAATATAAGACGCGGAATGGCTGGTAAAGAGACAGGCATGCGGATCATTTGAGGATCTGACCTTTATGCGCATCGGTTTTGGTGGCATAGGGCCGCGCCAGCAGACATATGCCCTCCAACGATGTCTGAGAGTGACGAACAACCATTAATACCGACAAGGCGAGGAACGCCACGAACCGCGCGGTCGACAACGTTCCCCATTAACGAAACAGTACCTTCATTAACATGCCCGCCGCACGGACAGGGATCCGTACCCATATCGGGTGCGGTTAGCACATAAGCCTCTTGTGGATGACCATGACCTCGCCGCCTTCAACCCTGCCTCACGCAAACCTCGTCTCTGCCCCCGTTTTCACTGAAAATTCGCGTGTCCGGGTCGCCTATCTCGTTCCCCCCTCCCCGCATTTCGCGGGCATGGAGCGCGTGACCCACGAGCTCGCATCCGAACTGGTCGAACACCATGCCGGATCGATCGCAGTGTCGGTCATTTATTTCACTGACTATCCCGAGGTTCGCGACGCCCCCTACCGGATCATTCGGGCCAGGGGCGATCGAGTGCGTGACGTCCCGGCCGGACTGCACCGCGTGTTGGCCACGAACGATTTCGACGTTATCGTCATACCACAGTTTGAAAACGCAGTGCTCAGCCTGATCTACAACCGACTCCACGGACGTCGCGACCGGATCGTCCTGCATCTGCACGGCAACCCCGACATCGAACGCGTGATGTCGGTAAAGTCGCGTCTCGTCTTCTCTCTATACCGTGCGACCGCGACATGGTTTGCCGGGATCGTCACGGTATCACCTGGCCTAGCGCGATCGACCTTGGGCGCGTTGGGCGGAAAGGGCGCGGTCCGCTATTTGCCCAATCCGGTGCGCCAGCTTCCCCCAGTCGGCGGACACGCGCCGCAGGCTCAGCATTTCGTGACCGTTGGACGCCTAGCTCATCAGAAAGGGCATGACATCGCGATCCGCGCGTTCCGCCAGGTGGTCGATCGCTTTCCCCAGGCGACCTTCGCCATCGTTGGCGACGGGCCGGAGCATCAGGCGCTGGCCGCGTTGGTCGAGACACTGGACTTAACGCGCAACGTGATCCTCAAGGGGATGATCTCTGACCCATCGCAAGAGCTGGCAGCCGCCAGCGCTTTCGTCAGCGCCTCGCGCTGGGAAGGCTTCGGCGTAGCCATCGTCGAGGCGCTGAGCGCCGGACTGCCCGTCATCGCCGCGCGCTGCGATTTCGGGCCGGAGGACATCATAACCCGGCCCGAGCTGGGCACCTTGGTCCCCCCCGGCGACCCCGTCGCGCTGGCTGATGCGATGATCCGGCACTTGTCGACGACCACACCCCTAGGCACCCCGGAGGATCGCATCGCCCATGCGGCGGGATTTGCACGGTCGGCAGTGGCTATCGAACACGCCGCCTATCTGTCCGGCTTCGGGACCCAGCACTAAAGATGACCTTCGATCCCCCCTATCTAATCGTCACTGCCACCCACGATTATCGCACCAAGAGGCGCGTCGACCTGCACTTCATCGCCGATGAACTTAGCCGCCTCGGCGAGACGATGTTCCTCGCCACCCATTCCAGCGCACTGTCGACATTGCGGGGGCGCGACCAGCGCCACGAATTGCGCAACGTCCCCTCGCCAGTGGGTAGTGCGGTAGAAAGCCATTTATGGTATTCGATGCTGCATCCCGTGAACCTGCGCCCGGCGGGACTGGCCGCGTGGAACGCGGTAGCCAGTGCCCTCTATGCCCGCATCATGCCGCACCGGGTAAACGTCATGGTCCGCCGTGCGCGCACCATCATCGTGGAATCGGGGAGCGCCGTCGCCCTAATCCCCGAGATTGCGCGCCGCAATCCGGACGCGCGGATCATCTACAGCGCATCGGACACGTTGCGCACCATCGGCATGGCACGCTTCTACGAGCACGCGTTGGAGAAGGCGGCGCCGTTGATCGACTATGCGCGCCTGCCCTCCGCGCGCATGGCGGCCGACCATACTTGCATCGCACACCACCGGATCATCCCCCACGGGCTGGCCGAAACCTTTTTTGCCGAGCGGCCCGATCCCTATGCCGGACGCACTTCGGCAGTTTCGGTGGGCAGTATGTTGTTCGATCCAAACGTATTCGACGTCGCGGCCAAGGCCTTTCCGCATATTGATTTTCACGTCATTGGATCGGGCCATGACGGGCAGGACCGCGAAAATCTTCACTGGATTTCGGAAATGGGATTTGAGGACACCATCCCCTATATCCAGCATGCCCGCTTCGGGATCGCTCCCTACCGGTCGGCCAGCATGGCGGACTATCTCGTCGACACCTCGATGAAACTAATGCAGTTCGCCGCGATCGGCCTGCCCGCGATCTGCCCGGACTTCGCGCAAGGGGGTCATCCGCTTCGCTTCGGCTATACGGTAGGCGATGACGCATCGCTGTTGCGTGCGGTCGAGCGGGCACTGGCATGCGAACGCCGCTGGCCAGACCATCCCCGGACATGGCGTCAGGTCACAGCCGAGATGGTAGCCCCACTGGATGATGCTGCGCGATGAAGGTGTCCCGCCTGCTGTTCCTGCGCCTGATCGCCGGGGGCGTCGGCTTCTTCCCGTCGCTGACCGCCGCGATTTTCCTCGACGCACGGCAATATGGCCTTGGCGCCACCTCCTTTGCGCTCGCGATGATGATCGTCGGGCCCGTGGCGCAATATGCCAGCCAAGGCTATATGCGTGCACTGCTGCTTCCCGATCGTGCGCAGATACCTGCGTCGCATATCGTTATGGTCTTCATGTCGATCGTCGGCATGGTCATGGCCGGGCTGGCTGGGACAGGGTTCGCCTCGCCAACGGGGGCGCTCATCTTCGCGCTAGCGGTGTTTTCAATTCTGCTTACCAAGCTGGAGGAGGTCCGCCAGATCGCACACGAGCGGCAGATGACCTCGGTTCTGCTGTTCTACATCCTGCCCCCCTCAATCACCTCGGCCAGCTTTGTCGTCAGCGCCCTGATGCGATGGCCGCTGCGCTGGCAGGCGATCGCGATTATTATGGCGCTCGCTTATATGACACCCGCCCTGCTCTCGCTCATGCTGCGCGGGTCGCGCCCCCTGGCGGGAGCGATGACCATTGACCGACGACAGATCCGCCTACTCTGGCTGGAAAGCCGTACCTTCCTGTTTAGCGGCATCATCAGCTCGGCGACTGAAAATATGCCGACGCTGGCGCTGACCTTGCTTGGTGCGCCGCAGCGCGTCGCAACGTTCGAGGTGGTGCGCAAGCTGTCCTCGGCGATTTCAGTGTTCCTGCACGGGCTGGCGATTGCCTATTCCCCGCGGATCATCACTGCCGCAGCAAACAATGACATGCCCATGGTCGTAAAGATCATCCGCCAGAACGGCCGCCTGTCGGCCCTGTTCGCCCTGATCTACATCCCCTCTGCAATCGCCGGGGTAGTGGTGATGGGGATGCTGGGGTGGAAGACGCTGGTGATCCCGGTTGCCCTGGCAACGCCGCTGTTCCTAAGCGCAATCGTGACCTGTGCCGCTTCACCCTTCGGTTTGGCTGTAACCGCGTTACATCAGGAACGCTGGTGGGTGATCGGGGGGGGCATCGGTTTCGCGACCTTCTGCCTAACGCTGTCGCTCATCCAGATGCTAGGGGTGATGGAAACGGTGGCGCTAGCGGTGCTTTTCCAAAACACGGCCCTCAGTGCGACGATCACGCTGGTAGTCCGCCGGATGATCCGTCAGCGACTGCATGCCACCGCCTGAAACGATCGACGGGCCCGGCCCTATTCATGTCCGCATATCGCTTGCCAAATTCTACCCAGCAGGCCATTAGCATTGTCGTTTTGTCATACGCCGCGACAGATACCGAGATGCAGGGCGTAGACAGCACTGCCTTTCCCGGACCATGTGGTGAAACTTCACATTCATCTTGCCCGGCCGTCATCTTTCGCCAGCAACACCAGCGCATCCTTGCCAGGATTATGAAATGACCACGCACATCAGTGGGACGCACGATCGGGCCAACGCGGATATTTTTGACATGCCCGTCATCCAGAACATGGAATATCGTAGGATCCGCTATTACCTTGCGCTGATCGTCGTCGATATATGCACCGTCGCGGCTAGCTTCTTAGTCGTGAACAAACTCTATATCGGTGACTGGCTTGCATCGCATGGCGTAACCATGATGTCGGTGATCATTCCGACGTTCCTGGGCTTTGCTGGTATTAACGGCGCCTATAGTAATCCCACGCTCGGCGACCCGCGCGTCGGCGCGTTCAAGGCCGTACGCGCTCTGGTATTCGCAGCTGCGGTGACGCTGATCGTTGCCTATTCTTTCAAGGTAGGCGAGAATTTCTCACGCGTTATCTTTTGGAGCGGCACCTTTTGCTCAATGACCTTACTAATTGTTGAACGGCTATTCGTCGGACGCATGATCTTGCGCCGGTTGAATGATCAGGTGTTCAGCCAGATCGTGCTCATCGACAATATATCTTGGGACGCCGCGCCACAGGATAAGGTGATCAATACGAATTCAATCGGGTTCGACCCTCTCACCGACGATCCGATGGAATATGACCGCTTGGCGAAGCTGATCGGTAAGGCCGACCGGGTGCTGGTGGCCTGTAACGACGATCGCGTACCCTCATGGTCGCATGTTTTGAAGTGCATGGCGGTCGACGGGCAGATCATCGCACCAGAGGTGGATCAGATTGGCGTTCTGGGGATCAGCGAACATCGCGGCCTGCGCACGCTGGTTGTCTCAACGGGGCCACTGCACCTGCGCGCTCGAATTATTAAGCGCGCGTTCGACATTGTGGTCTCACTGTTAGCGCTGACCCTGCTCGGGCCGGTGCTGCTGGCGGTGGCCATCGCAATCAAGCTAGAATCGCCCGGCCCGGTTATGTTCCGGCAACAGCGCATCGGCCGAGACAACGTTCTGTTCATGATGTTCAAGTTCCGCAGCATGCATACCGACAAGTGCGACCCGTCGGCTAGCGTTCTGACCGCCCGTAATGACAGCCGAGTGACGCGGGTGGGACAATTCATCCGGCGCAATAGTATCGACGAACTTCCGCAGTTGCTTAACGTGCTGCGTGGCGAGATGAGCATCGTTGGACCACGCCCGCACGCCCTGTCGGCCAAAGCCGCCGAACGCCTGTACTGGGAAATCGACGATCGTTATCGGCACCGCCACGTGGTCAAGCCCGGTGTGACGGGTCTAGCCCAGATTCGCGGCTTTCGCGGGGCGACCGTCCTAGCCAGCGACCTATCCAACCGTCTAGCATCCGACCTGGAATATCTGCGCAACTGGTCGATGAACCGCGATATCTGGATCATTTTCCGAACGATCTTCGTCATCCGGCATGACAACGCCTTCTGATGGCCATCCCAGTCCGGACCGCGATCTGACTGATCAGGCCGGGGCGGTCACAGGGGCTACTCGGACGCTTGCCTCTTTCGGCATCGTATCAGATCGCACTCGCGACCAGACCGGCGCGATCAACGCGGCGGTCGAACGGGCCAAGGCGCAAGGGATCGGTACGATCCTGGGCGAAGCCCAGGCGGTCTATGCCCATAAGGGTCCGTTGCGGCTGGACGGCATTGCGTTCGACGGGCGCGGGTGCACGCTGCGCGCGACCTCGCCGGACCAGGGCACGGTGTTCTTGTCTGGGAAAGGAACGGCGCTACGCAACGTCAGGCTGACGGGCACCAGCACAAAGCGCGGCACTCAATTGACGCATTGCGGGCTGGTCGTCACCGCATCGGGTTTCAGCATCTCTGACGTACGCATTGATGCCGATGGGGCTGCCAAGGGGTTTGCGGGATCGGGCGCAATGTTCTTCGGTGCGCACGACGGCAGCGTCGCCAGGCTGCGAGTTGAAGACACGCGCGCCGACGGCATCCATGTCACCCACGGGTCTGAAGACCTATCCTTCATGAACTGCAGCGTCTTCGCCTCGGGTGACGACGGATTCGCGGTCGTCAGCTATTTTGGCGACGGTCGGACGTGCCGCAACATTGCGACCAAAGATCTAGTCGTCGCCGATGCTCACGCGCGCGGCCTGTCGATCGTAGGCGGCCAAGCTATCCACCATCTGCGCCCACGCATCTCGCGGTCCTCAGCGGCTGCCATCTATGTGTGCAGCGAGGATTCCTTTGATACGTTCGGGGTGCGCGACTGGTGGATTCGCGATTTTACCGCTTCGCAGTGCGTCACGGGCATCGGGTTGGCCCGCGACTTTGCCCAGCCGATCATCCTGTTGAGCGGCCGTGACCGCCCCGCCCGCTTAGGAATCTCCAGCAGCGTGCAGGATGTCTCCGACGGCGAGATCGCCGGACAGGTGATCGGCATGGGTGATCGGGCGGCCTGCGCACTCGACAGCAACAGCGCGCAGCTCAACCGCATTCGCTATGCCCTAAAGCTCAATCATATTCGCGGGCCCCATGCCGCTGGCTATGCTACGCTTTTGGGTGGGCGCGACTGTTCGGGGTTCATCGACATTCAGGAATGCGACGGCGTTCCCTTTATCCTGTCGGCACGCATGACCGGTACGCACAGCTACGAACGCCTGACGGCAACCGACACCCGGATGGCGAATCCACGCCTGACCGACAACATACATGGCGACGGCGCGCGGCACTTTACCTGGTTGCATATCGATCTGGTGGGACTGACGGACGCGCCGGGAGAGGCCTTGGGCGGCGACATTGATCTCAAGCGGACGTCTTGGGGGCAGTTTCACTTCAACGGTCAAAACCTGCCCTCGCCGGCCCGGCCGCGATAATCACGTCCGCGTGCGTGGCTCTGCTATGGGAGCGCGTGGCATCCTGATGGGTTGACCCGCCGCAACACCGGACTATGCGGCGGTGGGCGGCATCGCCAAAGTGTGTGGACGGGTATATCGCCAGCTTTCAATGCACAGGGGACGGGATGACGACCGGGCGCACCATCTATATTAACGGCCGTTTCCTGACCCAAACGTTGAGCGGCGTGCAACGCTATGCCAACGAGATCGTCCGCGGCCTCGACCAGCGCGTAGGCGCAGGCCGGGCGGCCAACCCTTACGTCCTACTTACCCCGCAAGGTGCGCGCGATGCCGGATTGCGGCATATCGAACAACGGGTCGTCGGGAGACGCGGCGGGCATGTCTGGGATCAGCTGGAATTTGCTTGGGCAGCGCGCGCGGGGGCCGCTTTGTGCTTGGGTGCGACCGGGCCAGTTACGTTGCGCCGCCAGCTTGTTGTGATACACGACGCTGCGGTACAGCGGCACCCAGAGAATTTCGGAAAAACCTATGCTTGGGTGCATAATACGATCGATCGTCTGCTGGCCCGGCGCGCGCACTTGGCGACGGTATCGCAATTTTCACAGCGCGAGCTGGCCGAAGTGCTCCGCGTGCCTAGTCAGCAGATCATAGTTGCCAAGAACGGCGCGGAACACCTTTCCATCACACCTGATATGAAGATCGTCGATCGTCTTCATTTGGAAAACACCCCCTATTTTCTGATCCTCGGCAATATTGCTCCCAACAAAAATCTAGCGGTCGCCATTCGCGCGCTGGCGCAGTTGCAGCCCTCGCCCATCCGTCTCGTCGCAGTCGGACGGTTAGACGGGTCGGTGTTCGGACACGGCCATCTTCCACCCAAGGGGCCAGGACTTATTCTGCCGGGCAGATTGGACGATGCCGAAGTTGCCGGGCTGATGCGTTCGGCCCGCGCGCTCATATTTCCTAGCCTGTACGAAGGATTTGGTATTCCTCCCTTGGAGGCAATGACGAACGATTGCCCGGTGCTGGCTAGCACGGCGCAGGCGGTCCAGGAAACCTGTGGCGATGCAGCCGAATATTTTGATCCGCATGACGACCGGACGCTGGCGCGATGGATGCAGCGTGCGGCGGAGGACGAGGCATGGCGCGCGCAGCGGATCGCCGTGGGGCATGCCCAACTGACCCGGTTCAGTTGGATAACATCGGCTGATACGTTGGCCGACGCGATCGAGGCTATTGCCTGCGGTGCATCCCATCTTCCCCAAAGCCTATTGGAAGATACCGGGGATCGTCGCTAAGTCTGCGGGTGAAACACTATCATCAGGAATGGGCGGGCAGACTGGCCTTCGTCTATCCCCCCGTCGAAGCTGGGCTAGCATCGTGCGAATATCAGAAAGATTTCTAGATGACTGAAGGACCAGCCCCCTCGCCGCAGAGGTGGCCAAGAACCTCACCGCAGGTGTACGAAACAGCAACCAACAGACTCAGCCGATCGTCGGCCCGCTACATATGGCAGGATGCCTCGAAGGGTATAGGAATATTCCTGGTCGTGCTCGGCCACATGGAGCGTGGGTTGGTGTCGGCGGGGACGCTTCGGGATGTCCGCTGGCAGTTATTCGATTTCGCGCTGTACACATTCCATATGCCACTGTTCATGTTTTTGGCCGGTCTCAACGTGCCAAACAGCCTTGGCAAAGGGATGACCTATTTTCGACGCAGCAAAATCGCCTCCGTGCTGTATCCCTATGTGCTCTGGTCTCTATTGTCGGGCACCATCATGACCGTACTCAGCCATGTCACCAACAATGCCTTTGACCCCCGTCAAATGCTTTACATCGCCTGGGCACCTATTTCACCTTTCTGGTTCTTATATGCGCTATTCCTGTTCATGATGCTGGCCAGCGTCCTGCCACTGCCGCTATTCTTCGTCCTGGCCTTGGCTGCCTTCCTGATCGGAGAATGGCTACCGAAAGACAATTTTGGCCATCAATTACTACATTTTCCGATCTTCTTCGTTGCGGGAATGGCGATGGGTCGTCCGAAGCTGCGTGACCTGCTACGCATAGGTGGCGGGGTTGCGGCGGGCTTAACGCTGCTGGCCGCCGCCGCCATCGCCGTCGCCCATCATCATGGCTTCAGCAACTACAACTCCGTACTCATGCTGCCTGCCGCTATCGGTGGGATCGTGGTGATGCTATGGATTTCGCAGCGGCTGGAACATGTGGCCGCGCTGGTGGCGATCGGTACCATGTCGATGGCAATCTACGTCATGCATATTCTTGCCGGCGCTGGTGCGCGAATCATTTTGATGAAAATCTTGCACGTGCCGCCCATCAGTTGGCTGTATCTCGTCCTGTGCACGGCGATCGGCATGGGCGCGCCGGTTATAGCCTATCTCGTCATGAAACAGCTCGGCCTGTTGCCGGCCTTCGGCCTCGCGCTTGGGCAAGGTGGACGGCGATGGGTGGCGCAGGCGACCCTGCTAGACCAGCAGGAAACGCCGCCCCGCCTGTAATACTATCAGATCGTAGCTCGCCCTTTTCCTGACGCCGCTACCGCTTTCATTTCGACAGGATATCCATAAATGACCTCCGCCCTGCCCCCGATGCCTGACGTCCCTGCTCCTGCTCCAGTCAGGCCTCGCAAGGTCGCCATCATCCATTACTGGCTGGTGGTAATGCGCGGTGGTGAACGCGTACTGGAGCGAATCTGTGACTTGTACCCGGATGCCGACATTTTCACCCATGTTGTCGATCGCTCGGCCTTGTCGCAGACTATTAAGCGACACCGTATCTTTACGACAGCGATTGCCAAGCTACCCTTCGCCCGGAGACAATATCAGAAATACCTCCCACTAATGCCTGGTGCGCTTGAGGCGCTCGACCTCAGCGCCTACGACTTGGTCATTAGCTGTGAAGCTGGCCCGGCTAAAGGCGTGATCACCCGACCCGACGCGATTCACGTCACTTATTGCCATTCGCCTATGCGGTATCTGTGGGATCAGTATCATGCCTATCGAGCTGCCAGCGGGCGTCTGGCCGGGCTGTACTTGAAATTGATTGCGCCGCGTATGCGTGCCTGGGACCGCTCAAGCGCCTCACGACCCGACCTCATCATTGCCAATAGCCAGTTTGTCCGGCGTCGCATCGGCAAATTCTGGGGGCGTGATGCCAGCGTCGTCTATCCGCCAGTCGATGTCGACCTGTTCCAACGAACGGACGATGTCAGCGACGAGTGCGTCTGGATCAGCCAACTCGTTCCCTATAAGCGCCCTGATATAGCAGTTGATGCCTTCACTCGAACCGGCCGCAAACTGCACGTCATCGGCGATGGCCCAATGTTAAAAATGCTGAAGGCACGAGCTGGTCCAAACGTGCGCTTTACCACGCGGATGCGCTTCGACGACCTACGGGCTGCCTATGCTCGAGCCTCCGCACTGATTTTCACTGCCGAAGAAGACTTCGGCATCATTCCGGTCGAGTCTCAGGCAGCTGGTCGTCCGGTCGTCGTCTTCGGCCGCGGAGGCGGCACGGAAACAGTGATCGATGGCGTGACAGGCATTCACTTTTATGAACAGACCGCAGAATCGCTGATCGACGCACTAAATCGCTTTGATACTTGGCTCCCAAGCTTTGACCCAGAGGCCGCGATCACTAATGCACAGCGTTTTGCTCGAGGTCATTTTCTGCGTAATTTTGCATATGAAGTTGCCCGCGCTGAAGTTATTGTTAATAATCAAAGTAAACTTCCTCGGCATGCGATGGCTACGACCTGATTGAGGTAGTAAGACTTGATTTAAAGTCAATCACCATTCGATGTAGATAGATTGCAAGAGCGGTGAAATAGGCAAAGGCAGTGAAATGGATTATGCGGTAGTCATAGCAGGTTGACGTGCTCCCCATTTTCAGGCCGCTGATAAGTTAGAGCAGTTTTCGAGCGGACTGAATCGACAGGGATTCACACGGGGGCGTTTTTCTGATTCACGATCCATGCTGGCGAAGGAGGCCGGCAGGGATGGGTCGAGCCTTATCGCGTGATCTTCGGGACCGTGTCGTCGCTGCGGTCGAAGGCGGGCTGTCGTGCCGACAGGCGGCCGAACGTTTCGGGGTCAGCGCAGCGAGTGCGATCCGGTGGCGACAACTGGCACTTCGGCACGGCACGCCGGCGGCCAAGCCGCAGGGCGGCGACCGTCGCACGGCTAGGATAGAGGAGCATGCCTCCTTCATCCTGGACGCGATCGAGCAGCAGCCGGACCCGACGCTGGCGGAGTTGCGCGAAATGCTGTCCGGGCGGGGCGTAAGCGTCAGCATCGCCACGCTGTGGCGGTTTTTCGCCCGGCACGGAATCACGCGCAAAAAAAGACCGGCCACGCGACCGAGCAGGATCGCCCCGACGTCCTGAAGCAACGCGAGGAGTGGTTCGATGGCCAACTCGACCTCGACCCTGCGCGCCTCGTCTTCATCGACGAAACCTGGGCCAGCACCAACATGGCGCGGCGACATGGCCGCTGCCGGCGGGGCGAGCGCCTGCGCGCCGGCATCCCCTTCGGTCATTGGAAGACAACCACCTTCACGGCCGGGCTGCGCCGCACCGGCATGGTCGCGCCATGGGTGCTCGATGGGCCGATGAATGCCGACGCATTCCTCACCTACGTCACCCGCGTCCTCGTGCCCGAACTCGCCCGTGGCGACGTGGTCATCATGGACAACCTGTCGAGCCACAAGGCGCCCGCCGTGCGCGCCGCCATCGAAAGCGTCGGTGCCAGGCTCCTGTTCCTCCCCCCCTACAGCCCTGACTTCAACCCGATCGAGCAAGCGTTCGCAAAGCTGAAAGCGCATCTGCGCAAGGCCGCCGAGCGCACCATCCACGGCCTCTGGAACGCCATCGGCCACATCCTCGACCTCTACTCGCCACTGGAATGCGCAAACTACTTCGCAAACTGTGGATACGATGCAGACTGATCGAAAAACGCTCTAGCTTCGGTGTCCTCGTGCCCGTGGCGTGGGCGGTTGGTAAACTCGGCGGGTGCCATGCCGCCAAGGCTGCTGTGCGGACGCACGGTGTTGTAGTCGGTCCGCCATGCCTCGATGATCCGTCTCGCCGCGACCGCGTGTCTGCGGCCTGGCGGCATAGGTGCCCGTGCTGCGGCGCTGGTCGTGCCACCGGACACCGTCGCGGCCGCCACACCCAACCGCACCGCCGCAGCCCGGTAACTCATCCCCTCGTCAACTGCGGCCAGCGCTCGCAACCGCAGATCCATCGACAACGGCTTGCCCATCCATGCCGGCCTCCCTCCAGCTAGCATCGTGAATCAGATCAGCGCCCCCGTGGGAATTCCCCTTCGACTCACGTCGGCGAAAAACGCTCTAGGCTCAGGCCTCCTTGATTGATCCAGAATATGACGGAAGCGGCCAGTGCGATGGCGGACATGAAGGCGTGAGCGCATCGGTCGTAGCGGGTATGGATGCGTCGCCAGTCCTTGAGGCGGCCGAACATGTTCTCGATCCTGTGGCGACGGTGGTAGAGAGCGGCATCGTGCGGGATCGGCACCTTGCGACCCTTGCGTGACGGGATGCAGGCAGCGGTTCCACGGGCGGCAAGCGCCTGGCGAAACCAGTCGGCGTCGTAGCCGCGATCGGCGAGCAGCACCGGAGCGGGTGGCATCGCCTCGAACATGAGGGCAGCGCCCTTGTAGTCGCTCATTTGCCCTTGGGTGAGTACCATGACGCGTGGGCGTCCCCGATCGTCGCAGACGGCATGCAGCTTGGAGTTCAGGCCGCCTCTGGACTACTCGATCCGCCAAGTACAATAGTAATTGACTTCATATTTGAAACGGGTGAGGGGGTAGGAGATGGGTTTGCAATAGGCGTGCTAGGGTCAGGACCTATTAAATCGCTTGCGTGAGCGGTGGCGAGTTGATTCATTGGTGGTGGAGGAGCCGCTGATGAGTGACCTGTTCTGGCTGACGGACGAGCAGATGCAGCGGATCGAGCCGTACTTTCCGCTGTCGCATGGCGTGCCGCGCGTGGATGACCGGCGGATCGTCAGCGGCATCATCTTTGTAATCCGCAACGGTCTGCGCTGGCGGGATGCACCAGCGGCTTACGGTCCGCCCAAGACGATCTACAACCGGTTCATCCGTTGGAGCCGAATGGGCGTGTTCAACCGGATCTTTGCCGGACTGGCAGCCGAGGGCGGACCACCGGATCAGCTGATGATCGATGCCACGCATCTGAAAGCGCACCGGACGGCAGCCAGCCTGCTCAAAAAGGGGCTCTTCCCCGATGTATCGGCCGCACCAGAGGCGGCCTGAACTCCAAGCTGCACGCCGTCTGCGACGATCGGGGACGCCCGCGCGTCATGCTACTCACTGAAGGGCAGATGAGCGACTATAAGGGAGCGGCCCTCATGTTCGAGGCGATGCCGCCTGCTCCGGTGCTGCTCGCCGATCGCGGCTACGACGCCGACTGGTTCCGCCAAGCGCTTGCTGCGCGTGGCACCAGCGCGTGCATCCCGTCACGCAAAGGCCGCAAGGTCCCGATCCCGCATGATGCTGCCCTCTACCGCCGTCGTCACAGGATCGAGAACATGTTCGGTCGCCTCAAGGACTGGCGACGCATCCATACCCGCTACGACCGATGCGCTCACGCCTTCATGTCGGCCATCGCACTCGCCGCTTCCGTCATCTTCTGGATCAATCAATGAGTCCTGAGCCTAGTCGATGACGGTGTTGGAATAGGAAAAGGCTGAGATATCACATCGCTCTCGTCAGCCCCTCCACAGCCCCCAAGCCAAAAAGTGCTGCCGAGCGTGAGTAAACCACCTGTTGTGGCACAGCGACTGATCCTCATATAATATTATCTCTTCTTGATTTAAAAGTTATCTGTTACACAGTATTATTGTTAATAAATTTTTTATGACTTGTATTGCTCAGGCGAACAGCGTCTTGGCGAACTCCCGCACCGCCGGACCGATGTCCTCGCGGGCAACGCCCAGCGCCAGGTTCGCGGTCAGCCAGCCGGCCTTGTCGCCGCAGTCGTAACGCTGACCATCGAAGGTGAATCCGTGGAAGGGCTGCTTGCCGATCAGCTTGGCCATCGCGTCGGTCAGCTGAATCTCGCCGCCTGCGCCCGGCTCCTGCGCGTCGAGGATGTCCATCACATCGGGCTGGAGGATATAGCGGCCCGGGATCATCAGGTTCGACGGCGCCTTGCCCTTGGGCTTTTCGACCAGCGCGGTGACCTCGGTCAGGCGGCCGTCCTGCTTGCCGGGCGAGATGATGCCGTATTTGTCGGTTTCGCTGTCGGGCACTTCCAGCGCGCCGATGACGTTGCCGCCGACCTGGTCATAGGCCTCGACCATCTGCTTCATGAAGCCGCCGACCATCAGTTCGTCGGGCAGCAGCACCGCGAACGGCTCGTCGCCGACGATCTCGCGCGCGCACCACACCGCATGACCCAGGCCCAGCGGCTCCTGCTGGCGGACATAGACCGGGCTGCCCGGCTTCTGGCGGATGCCGTCGAGTACCGCGAGGCTCTTGCCCCGCGCCTTCATCGTGGCTTCCAGCTCGTAGGAGATGTCGAAATGGTCCTCGAGCGCGCCCTTGCCGCGCCCGGTGACGAAGATGATCTGCTCGATGCCGGCTTCGAGTGCCTCCTCGACCGCGTACTGGATCAGCGGCTTGTCGACGACGGTCAGCATTTCCTTCGGCATCGCCTTGGTCGCCGGCAGGAATCGCGTCCCCAGACCCGCCACCGGAAACACGGCCTTGCGCACTTTCTTGATCGTCATGAAACCTCCTGTGTGTCGAAGGCACTATCCGACGAGCTTGAACCTAACAACGTTAGCCTGTCTCAAAAGGCACAGTCTCATCCCCCCACCGGGCTTTCCCCATATTTGCGCAGCACATCGTCAAACGCCTCTGCCATTAGCGCCTGAAGGCTTCGCCCCTGCCGTCGTGCCATCATATGCATTGCTAAAGACATTTCGGGCGTGAAGAAGCCAGCGATCTGTTTGCGGCCCTCTCGACTAGCAGGACGACTGGCTCTTCCATCATCGCTATTAGTAACGGGAGTTTGATGGGCTTGCGCCGCGACTGGCGCGGTACGATTGCGCAGATTGGCGAAGCTGGGTTTGCGGCTCATGCAGGGACCTTCTTAAAACGAGGGACAGGCAGGTCTAGTTGTCGACATGTCCACTTGTAGAGTTCACGAATTTCTTCGGCCGCCTTGCCCGCCGGTTCGGTTTCCATGACGGTGCGCCCCTCCGCCGAGGCGTGGCGGTACGCGGCCCGGTCGGGGATCAGGACGGGGCATGGCGGGGTGCCATAGCTTTTGACTAGTTCGCCCGCCTCGGCATAGACTCGCGGCGCGTTGGGGTTGCCGGCGGTGAACACGACGAAGGCGGGTTTGCGCAGCAGCTGGACCAGTTTGGCGGTCGTCTGGATCGCCGAGAGGTCGAAGGCGCTCGGCCGGCAGGGGATCAGCACCAGGTCGGCCGCCTCGACTGCGGCGCGGGCGGCGCTGTCAGCGTGTGGGGGCGTGTCGATGACGATAAGCTTGGCCCCCTGCCCCTTAGCCTGCTCGACCTTAGCGGCGAGACGCGGGGGTGGGCTGTCGATGACTTCGGGCGGCGCGTCGTGGCGCCAGGACGCCCATTGGCTGGCGGTCGCTTGGGGATCGGTGTCGATGATGAGCGAAACCTGGCCGGCTTCCTGTCCTGCCGCGGCAAGATGGATGGCCAGGGTCGTTTTTCCCGCACCGCCCTTTTGGCTGATGATCGCGATTGTCGGCATGTCATATGGACTACATGTCGACAGGCCGACGTGTCGAGAAGGAAACGACACATGATGGCCGGATCAGGCTTATTTCGACTCTCCTCCTCCACATCACCAAACAGGCCGAAGGACAGGCTGACGGATCCGCTTGCTCCTTCTAGGGAGCATGGCGTCGGCGAAGCCGGCGCTTCCTGTCATTTCCCCCGGTTATATCGTTTGTGGCGGGCGTTTCACGTGGCCTCAGGGGCGTTAGGGGACGTCTCACCCGACAAGGGTGAGGCCTTACTCTCCCTTTCAAATAAACTGGGAAGGGGTTCAGGATCAGCATGAGACTCTCGCACAGGCGTCTGTCGATCAATGGCAATGCCCAGCCGGGCCAGTACGCGGCCTAGCGCTCCTCCCACGGTGAACTGCGCCAGTTCGCGACAGGTCAGTTGCGCCTTGAGCCGTTCCTGCTCCCCGGCCTGCTCGGCCACATGCTGAAGGACATCGTCGGGAACCGGGGCGGGGCGGAGCCAGCGGGGCAGCAGCGATAACAACCGCTTGGGCACGACCGGGCGATAGGCGTTGGAGGTTTGTTCCCAGCGGGGCCCCGGCCCCTCGCCCTCCACCCGCCGGAACCGGCGCTGGCGGACGAGGAAGCCGGCTTCCTCCAGGATCTGGAGCGCGCGCGCGACGGTGGCACGGCCGAGCGCGGTCGCGGCCGCCAGTCGGTCATAGCTGGGATAGACACGCCCCGCATTGAGCCGGGCGAGCGTGCACAGCTCCTCATAGACCCGCACCGCGCCGGCCGTCAGGCTGGCCAGCGCCTGTTCGGGGCCAGTCAGCACCCTGCGCTGCCCCCGCGCCTCGCGCTTGATCCGCCGACCGGCATCCAGCGCGGTGCGGGCCATGCGGATCAGCCGGTCGCACTCGCCCTTGGCCGGCGTGGCGAAGAACATGTCCTCGAACGTCCCCGCCTCGATGCTGTCACGGCGGACGCGGGCACCGGTGCGATGACCCATGCGCACAGATGTCCCCGATCGCGTGGCCGCGGCCTGTGCGAGCGCGCGCGTCGTCGCTTCACCAAAGGTGAACGCCGTCATCTTCCTTCCCCTTATTTCCGGGGCCGGACCAAAAAAAGGACGAGAAAGGGCGTGGCGCGAAGCGCGCATCCTTGAACCGCAGGGGCGACAGGCGTATTAGGAGGGGGTGTGTGATGCCCCGGATCGACGTTTGGCGACGTCGCTCCTGTAATACCTGGGATGCCCGGCCTTCGTGCCGGGCTTTCCTTTATGTGGTCACGACCGCTCCCATATGCTGCCTTCACAGGTCTCGACCCGCGATATGGGTTAACCTTGCAGTAAATCTCCAACAAAGTAAGCCGTGACGATTCGTGCTTTCGAGTATGAATTCAAAAAAACAGCGCCCGAATTACAAAATTCGGGCGCGTTATTCGTGCTATCGGATAGGAATTTGACGAAGCATTCGTGCTTTCGAGTATGAATTCACCCCAAAAATTCGTGCTATCAAGTATGAATTGGATCGCGCTCCGCGAATCACGCCTCGATAGGCGCCGATGTGATTCGCGGCGCCTCCGAAACCTCATCCGCCAGCGCGGGCGGACGCGCGGTCACGATCACCCGGGCGGAGGGCGCGCGTCGCCCCCGCCCCCTGCCCTCAGCCGGCTCCTCGGGCTCGGCATCCTCGATGACTTCGACCTGGTAATCGGGAATGGCGTCGGCCTGCGCGATCGCCTTCATCGCGGCGCGAAAATTGGCGAGCGGGTTCTGATAGCCGATCTGGAGCCGGAAGGTCGCCAGGTCGATCTCCAACCGCCCCTCCTCGGCGGTCGCGCGCGCGACCTCGTAGATGCGCCGTTCGACCGGGCCGAGCTGGAAATAGGCGGCCGCATAGGCCAGCACCTGCCGATCGCGCAGAATGGCGCGGTGGAGCCAGTCGCACAGCCGCACCTTGACCGCCTTCAGCCGCCGTTCGCCGGTGCGCGTCTTGGAATAATGCAGCCGCGCCTCAGACAGCCAGGAGAAGAAGCCCTCCTCGCCCTCGCCGCCCGCCTCGATATTGGTCTTTATCTGCGTGCCCTGCAGCCGCTCCAGCGCCTCGGACAGCCGCTGATAGGAGCGCGCCGAATGGTTGGAGCTCGTCACCGAGAACAGGTCGTGCGCGGTGAAGATGAAGTCCTGCCCCACCTCCTCGCCGCGCTCGATCTTTCCCGCCATCAGGCTGGCGATGTAGAGGACGATCTCCTTGTCATAGATGGTCGCCACCCCCC
Source organism: Sphingomonas paucimobilis NBRC 13935 (assembly GCF_000739895.2). Classification (GTDB taxonomy): domain Bacteria; phylum Pseudomonadota; class Alphaproteobacteria; order Sphingomonadales; family Sphingomonadaceae; genus Sphingomonas; species Sphingomonas paucimobilis. The sequence goes on along the minus strand of NZ_BBJS01000062.1, from coordinate 51,968 downwards.
GCGCCGAGGGGCGGACCTCGATCGAGACATTGGCGTGATGATAGGTCAGCGGCTTCATCCACGCGGTCTTGCTGAGCGCGAAGAAGGGAAAGGCCATCAGCGAGCGCTCGCCCCGGATCTCGCTGGTCAGCGGACTGTCGAGGTGGAACAGGTCGCCCTGTGGGCGGGCCGGCGATCGGGGGGGACTGGCGTCCTTTTTGCGCGCGGGGGTGGGCGTACGGGTCATGTTGGATTTCATACTCGAAAGCACGAACTTTGGGGAGGGCCAGCGCCCTGCCCCTTGGGGAAACCACCTCGCGGACGATTGAATTCGTGCTTTCGAGTATGAATTGGGCCGGGCGCGCGGTGCTTCTATCGACGGGGTCGCCGGGCGCCATCCGGCTGCGACCAGCGGAAGGAAAGGCCCGGTAGAGCGAGGCTTCAGTCCTGCCGGACGCTCAGGCCAGGCCCCCTGCCCCGCAAGAGCCGCAGGACCAGGACACCCAGCCAGAACCACAAGGCCGGCAGCAAGGGAAGGATGGCCCCCAGCGCCAGCGCGATGAACAGCGCCGGCAAGCCATGAACCGTCTGGCCGTTATGATAGACCGTGCCGCCGCCCATCATGCCGATCAGCCCGAATAGCAGGCAGATTGGAAAGACCAGCGCAAGGTGCGCAAGATAGGCGAAGCGCAGCACCGATCCGGCCGCCAGTCGGTTCGCCGTGATATTCTCCATGCCCCACCCCTTTCTGACGACATGTCGACAATCCGACATGTCAGATGATCACCCGCTCTACCTCGTCCAGCGTCACCGTATCCGAGCGCCGGTCATAGAGCTGGGTTGTGCGGGTGGAGGCATGGTTGGCCATCGCGGCCGCGCGCTCGAGGGTGCCGCCATTCTTCAGATAGGCGGTGATCCCCGTCGCACGGAAACAATGGTTGTTGATCGCGGTGCCGATCCCGGCCGCCAGCGCGCGCCGGCGGACCATCTGATAGGCATTGGCTTGGGGCAGCGGGGTCTGGGACAGCCGGCCGGTGCCGCGCGCGATGGTACGGAACAGATAGCCCTTGCGATCCTCAGCCAGCCCGCAGCCGTCGATATAGGCATGGAGATATTCGTCGAGATTGTGGTGGCACGGCATCTCATGCCGCTTGCCACCCTTTTCGTGCAGCCGCACCCAAAGGCGGCGGTTCTGGACGAACACATCCTCGACCCGGCACGCCAGCGCCGCCCCGACCCGCGCGAAGCTGTAGACCATCAACCCGATCAATGCGCGATCACGAAGGCCTATACATGTCGACACGTCGATACTGTCGAGCAGTTCGCGCGCCTCGATGGGATCGAGCACCGGCGTCTTGCCACGCCGAACGCTATAGGCCGGCCCGCGTACGGAGATCGCCGGATTGGTCGGCACGACATGACAGCGCACCAGCCAGTCGAACAGATGCCGTATCCCCGCCAGTCGCTGCTTGACCGTCGGCACCGACAGTTCGCGGCCCAGTTCCTCGATCCAGGCCGCGACATGGATCGGTTCGATCTGGGGGAGGGCGACGACACCGCGCTCGGCGCACCAGGCGAGGAAGTCGGACACGCCACGCGCATAGGAGCGCCGGGTATGGGCATTGCGGATGGTGGCGACGAAAAATTCGAGGAAATGCTTCTGCGCCCGCTCATCCGCCGCAGCAACGATCGCGGGCAATTGCAGCGTGGGCGAGGGGAGGGGGGACAGCCGGGCCATGGGACGACACCGATGCTAGCAGCCCCATAACCCTCTCACAAGTCTACGTGTCCCCGTGTCGACAATCATACATGTCGGATAAGCATCCATAGCGCCATGCCGATCATCATCAGATTTTCGGTCAGCGATAGGAAGCCCAACGGCACGTTGCTCGATCCGCCGACACAGGCGCATTTCAGCTCGCGCCGGTCGATATAGACCGCCTTGACGACCGACACCGCGCCGATGCCACCGATGACCAGCGCGATCGGCACCGAGGCCCAGACCGCCACGCCGGCGAGCATCAGGACACCGGCCAACCCTTCGGCAAAGGGATAGACATAGGAATAGGGGACCCAACGCTTGGCGAGCAGGTCGTAATTCAGGAACATGGTCGCAAAGCTCTCGACATTCTGGAGCTTCAGCAGCGCCAGCACCGCCATGCTGAACGCGACGAACCATTCGACAGCACGGAGGGTCAGGGGCGTCGCATAGACCGCCTGCGACGCGGCCAGCGCCATCAGCGCGGTCATGGCGAACAGCGCCGCGACCGGGCGATAGGTCGTGGCCTTGGGGTCGGCGACGCGCTTGCCGAAGAAGCGACACAGATCGTCATAGCCACCCACCCGCTCGCCCCCGATAAAGACCTGCGGCGTGGTCTTCACGCCATGCTCGGCCTTGAAGGCGTCGGTTTCCTCGCGGGTCCGCAAGGCATGATCCTCGATCCGATAGCCTTGGCGCCGGAGCAGGTCCCTGGCCTTCAGGCCATAGGGACAGACATGCGTGTCCATCACCATGCGGTACAGGGTTGCTGTCCTGGGGGCGGCGCTGGCCATCGTTCTTCTCCGATCAGGGTGCGCATCCCATATGGCATCCGTACCATAGTACGGAGTCAATGGTAAGGCGTCTTGCCAACTTCATCATCGCCGACGATCCCGCATGTGAACGCGTCGACATGTCTACTTTACATTCCGAGCGGACTGATACCCACCTTTAGAGCAAGATTGGGACAGCTAGGCGGGCAAATATCTGCGTTTCTGTTGCGCCCGCGAACCGAGCGTCGCATGACGTTTTCAACATCGAAATTGATCGCCTATTTTGCACATGGCGCGACAACACAAGGAAGTCTCCATGAACATTTCGATCGTGCCGGTAATTCTGTCCGGCGGGTCCGGTACGCGTTTATGGCCAATGTCCCGGCCGGAAATGCCCAAGCAGTTGCTAGCGCTGACATCGGACGAGACGATGCTGCAATTGACCGCCCAGCGGACCAACACCAACGGTTTTGCAGCCCCGATTGTCGTGGCGGGACAACGCCATGCCGATCTGGTCGAAAGCCAGCTGACCCAAGCAAGCACCCCGCCCCAGGCGCTGATCCTGGAACCGGTTGCCCGCAACACTGCACCCGCCATCGCGCTGGCGGCTCTTGTCGCCCAGCCCGAGGATGTGCTGCTGGTCATGCCATCAGATCACGTCATCGAAGATCTCGATGCATTCCACAGCGCCATTCGAGCAGCGCTGCCCATGGTATCCCAAGGCTGGCTCGCCACCTTCGGCATTTCGGCGGACACGCCCGAGACAGGCTATGGCTGGATCCAGGTCGGTCGCGAGATCGCCAGAGGTGTGCATCAGGTTGCCCGCTTCGTCGAAAAGCCTCAGCTGGAACGGGCGGAAGCCATGCTCGCGCGGGGCGACTACGCCTGGAACGGCGGTATCTTCCTGTTCCGTGCCGACCGTTATCTGGAAGAGCTTGGTCGGCATGCGCCGGAGATGCTCGCCGCAGCCAAAGATGCGGTCCGTACAGCCAAGCACGACGGCAAACGCATCTGCCCCGATGAGGCCGCCTTTGCCGCATGCCCGTCAGACTCGATCGACTATGCCGTGATGGAACGTGCCGACCGTGTTGCGGTAGTCCCTGTCGCCATGGGCTGGAACGATGTCGGCAGCTGGGATGCCCTGCACGCCATCAGTGAGCTGGACGGCTTCGGCAATGCCCATCGCGGCGAGGTGCTGGCCATCGATACCACGAACTGCCTGATCCGCACTGACGGCGTACGTGTTGCGGCGGTCGGCGTACAGGACCTGATCGTGGTAGCAAGCGGCGAAGACATCCTGATCCTGCCACGTGGACATAGCCAGGACGTCAAGAAGCTGATTGAGGCCATGAAGCGCTAAATCACGGGGCCGGTGATCCGGCCCCTTATCTGGCCGCGCTTGGCGTCCAGCGATAACAGGCTGACAAACTCTCTAGCATTTATCCGCACAAGGTCATTGGCAGGTTGGAGTGGCATCATGCCCGACTGGACGATCGCGGGGCTGGCGCGTGAGGGCGGGGTAGGGGTGGAGACGATCCGCTATTATCAGCGGCGCGGCCTGCTCGCTACGCCCGAGCGTCCGCAGGGGCCGGGCAGGGCGGGCCGCATCCGGCGTTATGGCGAGGAGGATGCACGGCGGCTTCGCTTCATTCGCTCGGCGCAGCAGGCGGGCTTCACACTGGCGCAGATCGGCGCGTTGCTGGCGCTGGATGCGACCGACGACCGGGCGCGGGTGCGCGATCTGGCGCGGGAGAGGATTGCGGCGCTGGATGTGCAGATCGCGGGGTTGCAAAAGGCGCGGTCCGCGCTCGACCATCTGGCGCGCGAATGCGGAAACGGGGCGGCAGGACCATGCCCGATCCTGCTGTCTTTCGAACATGAGGCGGAGACCTGCCCGGGGCCGCTTTCCCGATGATCCTAAAGAAGGAATTACTACTGATCGACATGTAGACAGTTCGACATGCTGATTATCTGATACGATTGTACGCGTTATCTGGTAGGGCATGACGAAACAAAGAGACGATGACGGGACACTTTTCTCGGCACAGCCCCTCGTTACGTTTCCGACCCACGCGCTTGCCATGGCTCCGTCTGGTCACACCATAGTTGCTCTTCCCGCAGGAGCCCGCCAAAACGGATCGCCTATCAGGGGCCGATGGCTTCGTGCCCCGCTCCGCAACGATGATGGACGATCCTTGACCACCAAAATCTATCTGTCCGCCGACCGCCTGCTGGAGGATTCCTTCCGCCTGGCCAATCTGGTCTTCGACTCCGGCTTTCGCCCGACCCATATCGTCGGCATCTGGCGCGGCGGTGCGCCGGTCGGCATCGCGGTTCAGGAACTGCTCGAATATCGCGGTATCCAGAGCGACCATATCGCCATCCGTACCGCCTCCTATACGGGCATCGACCAGCAGGAGCCGCAGGTCCGCATCTATGGCCTGGGCCATCTCGTGGACGTCCTCAACCCCGAGGATCGCCTGCTCCTGATCGACGATGTCTTCGATTCCGGGCGGTCGATCCGCGCCCTCCTGAAGGAACTGAAACAGCGGTGCCGGAACAACCTGCCGGACGCGGTGAAGGTCGCGACCGTCTATTACAAGCCGTCGCGCAACGTGACCGATCTCAAGCCCGACTTTTTCGTCCACGAGACGAATGACTGGCTCATCTTCCCACATGAGATCAATGGCCTGACCGAGGATGAAATCCGGACGCACAAACATGGCGCCGACATCATCCTGCGCTGACCATCGGAGCACGGCCCGGGGATTGAAATAGAGGTTCAATCCGCCGGTATGGACGGAGGCGTGTAGCGAACATTGGGACGCGCCTCACTCCCTGCCTGCTATCGTCAAGACGGGAGCCATCCCCGGTTGTCGCCTCACCCACCTGAAGACATGTCGATATGTTTTCATTCTGACAGGTCGGACTGTTGGCTCCTGCACGGCACCGAGGGAACCAACCCCTATCCCCGCCGCTATGCCGAGCATGGCCAATGACAATGACAAGCCGACCCACCGCGCCGTGCCCAGTGGACGCTTCGCCCGCGCCGGCGCGTTCGGCCGGCTCGCGGGTGGGGTCGCCGGCGGCATGTTGGCCGAGGGCGCGCGGCGTCTGGCGCAAGGCGAGCGACCGAGACTGGGCGATCTGGTCCTGACCCCCGGCAATGCCGCGCGCGTCGCCGACCGGCTGTCGCATCTGCGCGGTGCGGCGATGAAGCTGGGGCAGATGATCTCGATGGATGCGGGCGACCTGTTGCCGCCCGAACTCCAGACCATCCTCGCACGGCTCCGTGATCAGGCCTACCGGATGCCGCCCGCGCAGCTCGACAAGGTGCTGCGCGCCGAATGGGGCGCCGACTGGCGTCGCCGCTTCCGCCATTTCGAGGCCGCGCCGATGGCGGCCGCCTCGATCGGGCAGGTCCACCGCGCGACCCTGCCCGACGGCCGGGTGCTCGCGATCAAGGTCCAATATCCCGGCGTGCGCGACAGCATCGGCTCGGACGTCGACAATGTCGCGACGTTGCTGCGCGTGTCCAACCTGATCCCGCCCGCGATCGACCTCAAGCCGCTGCTGGCGGAAGCCAAGACCCAGCTCGCCGAGGAAGCCGATTATATCCGCGAGGCGGACCGGATGCACCGCTTTGCCGAGCGGCTGGCGGACGATCCGCGCTATGTCGTGCCCAAGCCGGAGATGTCGCTGACCACGCCGCTGGTGCTGGCGATGGACTATATCCCCGGCCAGCCGATCGAGACGCTGTCCGAGGCCGATCAGGCGAGCTGCGACGGCGCGATGACCGCGCTGATCGATCTAGTCCTGCACGAACTGTTTGATTTCGGCATGATGCAGACCGATCCCAATTTCGCCAATTACCGCTGGCAACCCGAAACCCAGCGCCTCGTCCTGCTCGATTTCGGTGCCGCGCGCGACGTGCCGCCCGAAACCGTCGCCTCCTATCGCCGGCTGATCGAGGCGGGGCTGGCGCATGACCGCGACCGCATCCGCGAGATCGCGGTGGAGACGGGTTTTCTGGGTGAGGCGGCGGTCGCCGCGCACCGCCCGGCGGTCGACCGGATCATCGCCGCCATCGACGATACGATGGCGCGGCCGGGTCCCTTCGACTTCGGCGACCGCGCCTTCGTGCCGGTGGTACGCGAAGAGACGCGTCCGATGATCGCCGACCGCGATACCTGGCATGTCCCGCATGTCGAAACGCTGTTCGTCCAGCGCAAGATCAGCGGCAGCGCGCTGCTATGTGCGCGATTGAAGGCGCGGGTCGATGTGCGCGGGCTGGCGGCCCATGCGATCGGCGCGGACATACCCTCCATTTAGGCGTTCTCCGTCACCGGCGTCTCATTTGTGAGACGATGATGTGTCCAAGATGGGCAGATGGAACCCCTTGATCTAAATTGGCTTCGTCGGGGCGATGGGGTTGTGCCCAACCACGTCCTCTTCGTTCCGCGCCATTCCTCGATCAAAGTTTCTTATCGTGATGCTGCGCTTCCCCAAGGTGTCGCTGGCGCTTCCATTCGTGCGGACGCGCAGCTGGCGGACGGTCTTCGTCCTGTTTCGGGTCGTGACCCTGCAGGATGATCATCGCCGTCATGTCCTGCTCTGCCAATCGGTCCGGCGCCGTTATTCGGTGACGCACCGGAAATGGCTCTGGGCCAGTGTCCCGTGATCGTCGGCCCCCATCCCATGGCCGGCATGACGCCCCCGTCGACCGACCGCGCGACACTGGACCGGACGGCCCGCGAGCTGTGCCGCGATTTCGCCATTGCCCAAAGCGGGCAGGGGTCCTGGGGTGCCTGGTCACGTTTGCAGGACCTGCACGCCGGCGATCCCGCCTTCGTTCTGCGGGGGGGCAAAGGCGGCCCTATCCTGGATACCCAGCGCTGGGACATTAGCGGGGGCGAGGCATGCTGGCCGACCACCCAGATCCTCAGCCTGTCGCTGCCCTGGTGGCGCCGGCTGGCCGAGCGTCCCGCGCAGCGTTGCCTGATCCCGCTGACCGCCGCCTGTGTCGCGCTGTCGCCCTCCGGCGTGCGGAGCGGGCGGGCGGCGTGGTTCACGCTGGCGGACAGTCCTTTGTTTACCGTGGCGGGACTTTGGCGCGATCATGGCGGTGCGCGCTGTTTCGCGATGCTGGGCTGCGTGAGCGGCCATGCACCTTGGTCCAGCCTGCCGATGATCATCGCCACCGAAGACCGCACGCGCTGGCTGGACGGCGATTGGGACGACATATCGGCTTTGCAGGCCGCCTGGTCCCCAGAACGAATCCGCATCGGGCTTTCGGATGCGCCGTCCGCGCCCTATGACAGGATCGACCCGATCGGCGCCTGGCAACAGGATCGCGCCATGGGGGCACGCTGACAACAGGACGGAACCGGATTTGACCCGATCGGCGCTACGCAAAGGCTATGGCGTCGCGCTGCTGATGGCGCTGGTCCATATGCTGGCGGTGGGCGACCGTTTCCTGCTGTCGATCCTGATCGAGCCGATCAAGACCGCGCTGCATCTGGGTGACGGTGCGATCGGCTTTGTCCAGGGGCCGGCCTTCGCACTGGTCAACGGACTGGCGGTGATCCCGATGATCATGGCCGCACGGCGCTGGCCGCTCGCCCGACTGCTCGCGCTGGCGCTGCTGGGGTCGAGCCTGGCGACGCTGGCCTGCGGATGGGCGGGGTCGGTCGAGGCGTTGATTGCCGCACGGATGCTGATGGGCCTAGCGCAGGCGGCGATCGGACCGGCTGCGATCGGCCTGATCGTCCTGACCATGATCCCGGCGCATCGCGGGCGGGGCATCGCCTTCTTCACCGCCGGTGCCTCGCTGGGGCGGGGGGTGGCGATGATCGGGGGCGGGGGGCTGCTCGCGCTGTTCGCGGCGCTGGCCCCGCAGACCGGGATCGCCCCTTGGCGGCTGGTGCTGATCGTCGCGGGCTTGCTGGCGCTGCCCTTCAGCCTGACTTTGTATCTCTGGCGGGAACCGGTCCGCCATGCCCGCCCCGCGACCGCCCGGATGGGTTCGGCGCTGCGAGGAATGATCGCCGATCGGGCCGCGCTCGCCCCGCATATCCTGGCCGCCCTGTGCGGCGTCCTCGCGCTGCAATCGCTGACCAGCTGGTCGGCCAGCCTGTTGATCCGCCAGCATGGGCTGACGCCGCCCCAGGCCGGCCTGCAGGTGGGGCTGGCGATCATGCTGGCCGGGATGGCGGGGCACGGGCTGGGTGGATGGTTGTCCGACCGGCTGGGGCAGGGGGCGCGCGTCGCGCCGGGGTTGATGCTGCTGGGGCTTGGCCTGTGCGGCTTCACGCTCTGGCCGCTGACGCACAGCCTCTCGACCGCAATGGCGCTGGCCGCGCTGACGCTCGCGGTCGTCGGCCTGTCGATGGCGCTGGCCAATGCCATGATCGGGCTTCAGGCGCGGACCGACGCCGGTTTGCGGGTCGAGGCGACGGCGATCTTCCTGACGATCGTCACGCTGCTGGGCACCGCGCTCGGCCCCTGGGCGGTCGGGCTGGCCAGCCAGGCGCTGGCTGGGCTGGCCGATGCGGTCGGCATGGTATTGGGGGCGACCTGTGTGCTGGGCTGCGCGGCCGCAGGGATTGCGGTCCGCCGGGCGCGTTAGTCGAGTTCGCGCATCCAGCCGTTCCAGCGTCGCGTCCCCGTCTCGACCGTATCGGCCTGCGTCTGGCGCATGGTCCGGCGATAGCTGTCGGGATCGACCCCGCGATCGGCGCGGAAGGCGCGGGTCAGCGCCCCGGCATCGCCCAGCCCGTAACGGCGCGCCAGCTCGGCCAGCGGGACCATATCCTCGCCCTCCAGCGCGCGGCGCACCGCATCCACCCGGCGTCGGCGGACATGCTGCGCGATTCCGCCATTGCGCTGATAAAGGCGATAGAGCGTCGCGCGCGACACGCCGACCCGCTCGGCGATGACCGCACCGGTCAGGTTGGGATTATCGATCTCGCGCTCGATCAACTGCTCGACCGCCTCGCGCCGCAGATGATCCTGCCGCCGGGCCTCCACCGCCACGTCGCGCGGCCCCCCCAGAGCCGTGGGGAGGAGCTCGATCAGTGCGCGGGCAAAGGCCCCGTCATGCCGGTCGTCGAGCGTCGGCGCATGCCGGACCAAAGATTGCAGGAAATCGCTCAGCATCCCCGTATCGGGTGCCCGCACGACCAGCCCGTGCAGCGCGCCCAGGCTGCCCAGCGCGGCATGGATCATGTCGCGTGCGATGCTGACGGTGATGATGTGTAAGCCGTGCGCCTCAGTCCGGTGGCCGCGCCGCGTGTCGAGAAAGACGATGTCCCCCGACCCCGCCTGCGTGAAACCGCTGCGCGCATGGCCGATCAGTGTGCCCGCCAGCACATGGTGGAGCACGATATGGTCGAACCCATCGGCCTGCACCCGCTCCTCCCGGGCATGCGCCATGCCCGACAAATGCCGGTCGAACAGCAGCATATGGCGAAACCGCCAGCCGGTAACGCGCGCATGGAACGGCCCGTCCAGCCGCTCGACATCGGCACCCTGCGCGTAAAGCTGGCGATAGCGGGCGAAGCCAGTCTCCGCATCCATGCCCTCGCTGGAAAAAGCGATGGTTTCCTTCACCTTGTCGCGCCCGCTCCTGTTGCCGTTCCCTCTACCGGGGGACGGGGCAGACTAGGGGCTTTCGTACACTGTGTCGCCTTTGAAGCGCAGGCGGAAAACGAGCATATCAGAGGCAAGGAATTTGCACATGCTCGCCGCGTTTCTGGACGATATCCGCGACCACGACATGATCGCTCCGCTTCGCATGGCCGAGCGACTGCGCCTCCCGCTGACCCGGCTGGCCAAGCTGGCACAGATCAACCGCAACACCATGGCGGCCAAGCCGGGTAGCCCGGCGGTCCAGGCGCGCCTCGGCGAGATCGCACAGATCATCATGCGCGCGGCCGAGCTGTCGGGGGACGAGGGTCGTGCGATCATCTGGTTCCGGCACCAGCCGCTGCCCGGCTTCGGCAAGACGCCCGTGCAGCTCGTCGAGGAAGGCCATGCCGCGCTGGTCCTGCGCGACCTCGATCGCATGGCCGAAGGGGTGTATTCCTGACCACTGTTGTAGAGAAGCTCTCTACAACAATGCGCGATCGCATCCCGGATCGACACCGGCTTAGCCTTTTGCCATGACCTATCCCATCCGCCCCCTTCGCTGCCCACTCTGGCGAATGCTGACCATCCGCTATCAGCGCGAACCCTTTTCGGGGGAGGGGGCACGACTCCATTGGGGGGCACTGGAACCCGCCGAGTGTAGCGGCGCTGGATCTGGGCACCGACCACGCGACCGCGATCGCCGAATTCTATCAGGGCCTCGCCAGACCCGGCTCACTGGCCCCCTAGAGCGGTTTCCGCCCCTTCTGAATCGTTGAGGATTCACACGGGCGCGGTTTTCTGATTCAGGCTCCGGGCCGGGTCAGGAGGCCGGCAGGGATGCCGCGAGTGCTGTCACAGGATCTTCGGGAGCGGGTAGTCGCCGCGATTGATGGCGGGATGTCATGCCGTGCTGCGGCAGCACGGTTCGGTGTCAGCGCGGCAAGTGCGAGCCGCTGGCGGCAGTTGGTCGTTCAGCACGGCACGCCGGCAGCCAAGCCGCAGGGCGGCGACCGTCGTGCGGCCAGGATCGACGCACATGCAGCCTTCATTCTCGCCGCGATCGAGGCCAAGGACGACGTCACGCTGGTGGAGTTGCAGGCGTTGCTCGCCGAGCGCGGCACGCCTGTCGGGATCGGGACGCTGTGGCGGCTCTTCGACCGGCATCGCATCACGCGCAAAAAAAGATGGCGCATGCCACCGAGCAGGACCGCCCCGACGTCCTGAAGCGCCGGGAAGAGTGGTTCGATGGCCAGCTCGACCTCGATCCCGAACGCCTGGTCTTCATCGACGAGACCTGGGCGTCCACCAACATGGCGCGTCACCACGGTCGCTGCCGGCGCGGCGAGCGGCTGCGCTCGGGCGTGCCCCACGGACACTGGAAGACCATGACCCTCGTCGCCGGCCTGCGCCGCACCGGCATGGTCGCGCCGATGGTGCTCGACGGCCCGATCAACCGCGATACGTTCGTCGCCTATGTCCGCCAGGTGCTGGTGCCCGAGCTCTCGCCCGGCGACATCGTCATCATGGACAACCTGTCGAGCCATAAGGCGGCTGCCGCGCGCGACGCCATCGAAGCGGCTGGCGCCACGCTGCTCTTCCTTCCGCCCTACAGCCCCGACTTCAACCCGATCGAGCAGGCGTTCTCCAAGCTCAAGGCGCACCTGCGTAAAGCCGCCGAGCGCACCATCCACGGCCTCTGGGATGCCATCGGCCGCATCCTCGACCTGTACCACCACAGGAGTGCGCCAACTACTTCGCCAACGCCGGATACAATGCAGACTGATCGAAAAACGCTCTAACGCCTGACGCCACGGCGATCGCCGATCTGACCGACGGTCGGGGTGGGGCCTGTGACGACAATGTTGTCCAAACCATCCCCGCCTCATGGAAAAGTATCGCCGAAGTAGAAGGCGGTCAACCAACAAGCTGGGCACTGTCCACCAAGCTGATTGCGGATTGCTCTCAAGATAATATGGTTCCGTCTGCACAAAATCCGGACGGCACGGCTCTGGTTATTTGCCATTGGCGGCGTATGAGCATGGTAGGCGAGGTAGCGCAGCTTGAATTGCTTGATTCATACGGTTGTCTTCTCCTGCACCGTCGATATACACCTCTCAATCCCCCTCCATCTGCGCCACCATTAAATCATTCTGCACGCTTACATAACCGGGCGCTTCCATCACCCGTGTCTTAACTACGCCCTGTCGACAATAATACATCGTTAACGCGGGAATCTCTCTTCGAGGGCATACTACAGAAAATTGTCTTTATTTGGCCATGTAGCAAAGGCGCGATTTTGACGTGGACATGACATCGCCTTCATCCTAGGAAATGTTGGTCAATTGGGGGTTCCAGACATGATGAAGGCAATGCCGCGCGTTCGGCAGGTAAAGGTGCGCGCTCTGGAAACGAGCGCAATTCTGCTCGCGGTGATGGTGGCCGGCCCGGCCTTCGCCCAATGCACCCCCGATCCGACGCAGAGCAATGCGACCACCACCTGTACCGGCACCGACAGCAATGGCCTGAAGGTCACGACCTCGGGCACGACGGTCAACGTGGCGGCGGGTGCGGTCGTATCGAACAGCGGCGCACCGGCGATCGCGATCGAGATCCCCGTCACCAATTCCAGCTATGCTTATTCGACGCTGACCATCGGCGGAAAGGTCGATGGCGGCACCCAGGCGGGTGTCCAGCTGACCCGCCAATCGTCCAACAACAATTATTCCTCTGCTCAGCTGACCATGACGGTCGCGGCGGGCGGCAGCGTCAGCGGCGCGAACGGCGTCGTCATCGGCCAGACCGGCACCGGCTATGGCCAGGCGACCGCGACGATCGATAATAGCGGCACGATCAGTGGGACCGGCACCGGCGCCAACGGCTATGCATTGCTGTCGACCAATTCGTCTTATGCCGGGTTCCAGTCGATCACCAACCGTGCGGGCGGCACGATCGGCGCGATCAGCGGGCCAGTTGGCACGCTGACCAATGCGGGCACCATCAATGGCGGCAGCCGCAGCGCGATCGATGCGGGCACGCCCTATAGCTCGGCCGTCTATGGCAATGACTGGACCAACACCGCCACGATCAGCAACAACGGAACCGCTGCGACGCTGGCCAATTATCGCGGATCGACGCTGACCAACAGCGGTACGATCAGCAATGCCGGGACCGGCGCGGTTATCGTCGCCGCCTCGAGCAACAGCCTGTCGCTGATCAATCAGGCTGGTGGCCGGATCGCCACCGCCGGCGCAACCGCCATCCAGAGCGACAGCGGCATCAGCCTGGTCAATAGCGGCATCATCGTCGGAGATATCGCGTCGACCGCAGGCCAGTTCAGCTATCACAGCAGCAGCATCGACAACGCGGCCGGGACGATCACCGGCAATGTCCGCCTCGGCGCGGGCAACGATACGCTGCTCGTCGGTTATGCGAACGGCGCGATCCGCACCGGGATCAGCGGCACGATCGACGGCGGGGCGGGCACCGACACGCTGCGCGTCCGCTTCACCAGCGACGCCACCCTGTCCTCAGGCCTGGCATTGCCGACCAATTTTGAACAGCTGGCCCTGGCCCCCGATGCCAAAATGACCACGACGCTGGCGCGCGGCTTTACGGTCACAGGCCCCATGCGCGTCGGGGGCAGCGGCACGGTCGTCAACAACACCGCGCTGAGCGGCACCGGCACCGTGCTGGCCGACGAATATACCTCGTCCGGCTCGCCCAGCTTCACCAATGCGGGGAGCATCACCGGCACGGGCACGCAGAGCGGCGTCTATGCCGTCTCGCTGAGCTCCGTGAACCGTTTCGAGAATAGCGGCACCGTCACTGCCAGTCAGAACGGCGTCTCGTTCAGCACGCAAGGGGCGTTCGTCAATTCGGGCACGATCACCGCGACCGGGACCGCAGTTTCGCTGTTCGGGCCGAACTTCACCAATTCGGGCACGATCCGCTCGACCGGCGGGATCGGCGCGATCCTGTCGGGTTCATCGGGGTCGACCTGGACCAATAGCGGTCGGATCGAGGGCGCGAGCGCAGGCCTCCAGCTGTCGAGCAGCCTGACCAACAGCGGCACGATTACCGCAACCGGCACCGGCGTGTTCATCGATTATTATGGCTCGCTCACCAACGCGGCAGGCGGCGTCATCACCGGGGGTACGCGCGGTATCGCGCCAAACGGCAATTTCAGTGTGTTCAACGCGCGCATCGCCAATGCGGGCACGATCAACGGCGACGTGAGCTTCGGCTCGTCCTCGTCGAGCAGCTATTACGGTAACAACAACGCCTATTACGCGCTGGCGGGCGGCGTCCTGAACGGCAACCTGACGCTGACCAGTGGCGATCTGCTGATCGCTGAGGCGACAGGCACTACCGGCAACCGATTCGCCGGCATTACCGGTACGGTGTCGGGTACCAATGCGGGCCTGCGCCTGCGCGTGCGTACCGACACCACCGCGACGCTGCCGACCGCAGCCATGTTCACCACTGTCGGTTACGAACTGTTCGACAAGGCGGCGCTGACGCTGACCGGCGCGGCTTCGACCCGGCCGCTCTATCTGTCGGGGCAGGGGACGGTCGACCTGACCGCCGACATCGCCAGCACCGCCGGTTCGGTTATCCAGCTGACCACCCGCAGCGTTGCGCCGGGCGAAACCTATGCCGCCAACGCGCTGACCGTCACCAGCCGCGGCGCGCTGTCGCTCGCGGTGTCGAGCACCGATGTCTACAGCGCCTATGCCGTCTCGCTGGGCAGCGACGACAGCTTCACCAATGCGGGCACGATCAGCGTCGCCGACACGCGATCGAACAATTACTACACGCTCGCCGCGATCTCGGGCGGCAAGACCGTGGTCAATGATGGCACGATCACGCTGAACGGCGCGACCGGTATCCAATCCGCCCGGGCCGTCACCAACACCGGCCGCATCGTCCAGGCGGCGGGCGGGCGGGCCGCAACCGGGATCTCGGGCTTCACCTCGCTGGTGAACAGCGGGACGATCGAGGTCGCGGGCAACGCCATCGTCATGGATTATTCGAGCGGCACGATCGACAATAGCGGCCGCATCGCCAGCACCGGCGGCATCGCGATCAGCCAGAATTACAGCTATGGCACAGTGATCCGCAATCTAACCGGGGGTACGATCGCGGGTGCGACCGGGCAGAACGCCATCCGGCTCGGCGGGGGGCAACTCAGCAATGCGGGCACGATCACCGGCGACGTCGACTTGGGCTATGCCAGCTTTGGCGGTCGCTCCTACAACAGCGCCATCTATACCAATAGTGGCGGCACGCTGACCGGCAACCTGCGCTTCGGCGACGGCAGCGACGTGTTCGTCGAGATGGACGGCCAGACCGGCGTGACCGGCACGATCGACGGGGGCGCCGGCACCGACACCTATCGCCGCGCCTTCACCAAGTCGGGCACCGCGACGCTGGGCAGCCTGACCGCCGTCAATTTCGAACGCGAGGATGTCCAGGCGATCGGCGCCGACACCGTCGTGACCATCGGCGCGAGCACCGCGCTGACCTCGCTCGGCGTGCTGGGCGACGGCCAGGTGGTCAACACCGCCAATGTCGATGGCGACCTAACCATCGGCAACAGCTATTATTACTATCCGCAGCCGCAACAGGCGACCGTGCTTGCCGCGCTGACCAACCAGGCGATCGTCAAGGGCAGCGTCTCGGGCCAGGTTTCGAGCTTCACCAACAGCGGCACGATCGGTGACGCCGCTTCGAAGCGGACAGCGGTGTCGCTCTACGGCACCGGTGCGACGACCTTCACCAACTCGGGTACGATCCTGAACGACAGCAGCTATTCCAGCGTCAACCTGTCGGTCAATGCGGGGACGATCACTGCCACCAATAGCGGCACGGTCGCTCAGGGGCTGAGCGCCTTTGCCGGGAATTACAACTCTTATGGCATCACCACCCCGGATGCCCCACAGCCGCTGAAGGTCTCGCTGACCAACACCGGCACCATCGCCACCACCTCCGACCGGCGATCGGGCGTCCAGCTGACGATCAACGACGAGCGGGGCGTGGGCGGGTCGATCCAGTTCGACAATAGCGGCACGGTCACGCAGGGCGTCAACGCCTATGCCAGCAACTATACCTATTACGACACGACGCTGCCCGAGACGGCCCAGGGGATGGGCATCGCCGTCACCAATAGTGGGTCGATCAACGCGAGCGGGTACGGGCAAGCCGCCGCCCTGCTGACGATCAACGATTCCCGCGACATGGCCGGGTCCATCACGCTGACCAACAGCGGTACGATCGAGGCCAGCGGTGTTTCCGGTGACGGCGTCAGCGCCAATTTCGTCGGCAACCCCGCCAGCACCACCGTTCAGAGCTTCGCGATCACCAACAGCGGCACGATCCGCGCCAATGCCGGCGGCCGGACGATCGTCGATCCTTATGCCGGTGCAAGCGTGCCGCTGGACCGCGACGCGCCCACCACCATCATCGCCACCGGTGTGTCGCTCTATGGCAAGGCTACCGCCGCAGCGACGGTCGTCAACAGCGTGACCGGCGTGATCGAGGCGACCGGCACCAAGTCGGTCGCGGTTCTGGCCGATGGCGTGGCGCTCGACCTGACCAATGCCGGCACGATCCGGGGCGGGGCGGGGACGACGCTGGCGTCGAACGACACCCTAGCGCGCCAGAACGGCACCACTATCGCGGGTGCGATCCAGACGATCGGATCGGCCAGCAACCACATCGTCAACACTGGAACCATCATCGGTTCGATCTCACTCGGCGCTGGCAATGACCGAATCGAGAATTACGGCCAGATCCAAGGCAATGTCTTCCTCGGCGCCGGCGACGACACCTTCCTCCACCGTGCCAACGCCACGCTGACCGGCACGGTCGATGGCGGCACGGGCACTGACAGCCTGATCGTCGATGCGACCGGGGGCGGCACGGTCAATGGTGACCAGTTCGTCAATTTCGAACGCTTCAATCAGGTCGGGCAGGGCAATGTCACCTATGCCGGTGCCTTCCGTTTCGACACGATCGGGGTCGCAGGCGGATCGGTGACGGTCGCGGCGGGCCAGACGCTTGCCAGCACCGGCGCCACCACCATCACCGGCACCGACGCGACCGAGACGGTGACCAATAACGGCACCATCGCCGGCGCGGTCGCGCTGGGCGGCGGTAACGACCGCTTCGTCAATGCCGGGCTGGTCCAGGGCACGGTGTCCTTGGGCGATGGCGATGACAGCTTCGTCGAGATGGCCGGCTCGCGCGTCGCAGGCGGCGTCGATGGCGGTGCGGGGACCAACCTCTATACCGCGCTGCTCAGCGGTGATCGCACCGGTCTGGGCCAGCGCAGCAACTTCCAGCAGCTGGCGGTGACCGGTTCGGGCGCGCTGTCGCTGACGCTCGACCAGAGCTTCGACACGGTGGCCCTCACGGGCACCGGGCTGAACGTGGCGCTGGCGGGCAACCGTATCGGTGCGGTCACCGGATCGGACGCGGCCGAGCAGCTGCGCGTCGATGGTGACATCGCCAGCGTCGCGATGGGCGCAGGCAACGACCTGCTGGCGCTGGGCACGACCAATGCGGCGGGCCGCTATGACGGGGGCACGGGCACCGATACGCTCGCCTTCACCGCCAATGCGCCGGTGGTACTGAGCGGGCTGGCGACGGGCTTCGAGAATGTGTCGTTGACCGGCAAGGCGTTGACCGTCACCGGCGTCCTCGGCTCGAACGGCGCATCGCTGGGCTTTGGTGACGGCGACACGTCGCTGATCATCGCCAAGGGCGCGACGCTGGCCGGGGTCATCGATCTGGGTGCAGGCAACGATGCGCTGCGCCTGTCGGCGGGCTCGATCCTGCAGGGCACGGTTGCCGGCGGTGCGGGCAATGACAGCGCCACGCTGGAGCTGGCGGGCAACCAGACGCTGGCGGCCGGCACGCTGACCGGCTTCGAGACGCTGGCAAGCGAGGGCACCGGCACGCTGACGCTGGCCGGCATCCAGGCCTATAACCAGGTCAATGCCGGCACCGACCTGACCATCGCGGCGGGCAGCAGCCTGGCGGCGGGTCAGGTCGCCTTCACCAGCGGCAATCAGCGCTTCACCATCGCCGGCACCTTCGCAGGGTCGGTCGATGGCGGGGCCGGCACCGACACGATCGCACTGTCGGGCGGGACGGCCGCTGCACCGGTCGCCTTCACCAACGTCACCAATGTCGAGGCGCTGGCGATGACCGGCGGCTATGCCACCGTGTCGGGCAATGCCGCTTTCGGCTCTGTCGACATGTCGAACGGTCGACTGGTCGGCCTGGCCGGCTCGGCGATGAGCGCGACGCAGTTCCTGGTCCGCCAGGGTGCGACCTTCGGTTCGGCGGGCACGGTCAACGGCAATGTGACGGTCGCAGGCATCCTCAGCCCCGGCGCATCGCCGGGCACGATGACGGTCAACGGCAACATCACGCTGAACAGCGGTTCGCTGTCCTACTTCGAGCTGACCCCGACCGTCTCGGATAAGCTGATCGTCAACGGCGCGATGACGATCAACAGCGGCTCGACGCTGCAGATCGTGTCGAGCGGCGCGATCCGCCCCGGCACCTCCTATGACCTGATCGTCGCCAGCGGCGGGATCAGCGGCAGCTATACGACCGTCCAGAAGCCCAGCGACCTGTTCGGCTTCATCGTCCAGCGTGCCGACCGCATCCAGCTGCTCGGCCAGTTCCTGGGCGATGCGCGGTTCAGCCCGCAGGTCGCGCGCAGCATCGACTATGCCAATGCCACGCTTGCCAAGCAGCCCGCGACCAGCACGCTGTTCGCCGCGCTGCCGTCGCTGCTGACCGCCTCGGGTGCATCCAACGCACAGGGCTTCGCGCAGGTGACGCCCGAAGCCTATGCCTCGGCCACGCAGATCGGCGTCGACAATGCGCTGGGCCTGACCCAGGCGGCACGCGGCCCCGCCTTCGCCACCAACCGCAGCGAGGCCGGTTCGTTCACCTTCGCCCAGACGCTGGGCCAGTGGCACACGCTGGGCGCCGACCGGGCGCAGGGGACCAGCACGGCGCAGACGCGCGGCTATGGCTTCCTGGGCGGCGTCGGTTACGGCGACCAGCAATGGATGATCGGCGCGTTCGGGGGCTGGCTCGACACCCGCCAGTCGATCGCCCCGCTCGCCGCCTCGACTAAGGCGGACGGCGTGGTGGCGGGCGTCCATGGCCGCTATACGATGCCGAACGGCTTCGGCTTCGGTGCCTCGGTCATCTATGACGGTGCGCAGGCCCGGACCACGCGGGCGCTGCCGGGCACGGCCTCGGGCTTCGGTCGCTACGACCTGCACAGCTGGACCAGTGATCTGTCGATCCACTACACCGCCGAGATGGCGGACGGCTGGGCGCTGACCCCGCGTGCAGGCCTGACCTATCTGCGCACCACCCGCGCGGGCGTGGGCGAGACGGGGGGCAGCCCCTTCGCGCTCAGCGTCGCCAAGGACCGGCATGTCGCGGGCTTCGCAGATGGCGGGCTGACCCTGGGTCGCAGCGACACGTCGGACGCGCCGTTCCGCCCGTTCGTGACGCTGGGCGCCCGCTACCAGATCGAGGGCAACCGCGCCCTGGCGCTGGGTGGCTATGCCGGGGGCGGGCTGGGCCTGGTCGCACTGGGTGCGCAGCGCGCGCCGCTGGTCGGAACCGCGACTGCCGGCGTCGCCTATCGCTTTGCGAACGGCGTCGACCTGTACGCGACCGGCAGCGCCCAGACCGGCCGCGACGACCATCAGGAAACGATCGCGGCAGGCTTGCGCCTGCGCTTCTGAGGCATACGATCCAAATAAGGGCCGTGGGGGCCGGGGCGGATATCCGCCCCGGCCCCTTTTCTTTGCCGGCGGTGATCATGATATCGCGACGTTCGGTTCTGGCGGTCGCTCTGCACCTTTACGATCGCTAAAAATGAGGGCTGATCTAACTCAGGATAAATCTGCGCCAATTTTACAGGTCGCATTCGCGGCAGACATCTCGAACGAAGCAAGCACCGATCTCTAGGACACAAGCCCGTATACTGTGCTGGAGTTTGAAGAGGGTAGGCGTGGCCCGTTCAAGACGCTACTAATACGCGCGACGATCGACGGCGGGAGAAACGACGCGTGGCGTATCGGATTGATGAAGGATCGCTGGCCACGCCGACGGTGTGGCAGGATCAGAGCATCAATGTGCTGATGCCCAAGGACGCGCGGGTGCAGGGCACGAGCCTAGTCATCGCGCGTGATCGGCTGGCATTGGGGCTGACCTTTCAGGATTATGTCATCCAGCAGCGACAGAGCTTCGCGGCCCAGCTTGCCGGGTTCGAGTTGATCGCCGACACCGGCGGGCAGATCGACGGTCATGAGGCGCATTTCCTGGAAATGACCTGGCGCAGCGACGGCAAGCCGATCCATCAGGTGGTGGCGATGGTGCTTCACCGCGACAATGCCATCCTGAATTTCACCGGATCGATCCCAGGCGGGCCCGAGCCGGAAAGCCGCAACGCGCTGGTCGCGGCGATCACCTCCTTTACCTTCGCCACCGCGTAACGGACGCGAGCCGGTGACGGGCAGCGCGACCTCCACCCGGGAACCGACGGCCGACGACAAGCTGCGCGCGCTGCGGGAGGAGACGGCCGCGTCGAGCAATGCGGGCACCGTGTCGACGATCGCGACGACGGGGCATGTCGCATCGGCGGGGATCTTCGCGGCGGGGGCCTATTCCGCCGGTGCCTCGGGCGGGGTGACCGCGCTGAAATGCTTCGCCGGGCGCATCGCCGCGCCGATCGCGGGGGCGATGGCGGGCGCGTGGCTGGCCGAACAGGTCCATGCGGACGAGGGCGCCTTCTGGGTCGCGCAGCAGTTCGGCGCGCAGCGTATCGCCCCGGCGGGACGGCAGGCCGCGCATATCGAGCACCAGATCGCGCACAGCAACACCTTCAACGGCCTGCTCGCTGGCATCGCGGCCGGGATCGTGGTGGGCGCGGTGGTGGCGGTCAGCGCGGCCGCGATCATCGGTACGGCGGGCATGGCGGCCCCGCTGGTCGGCGCGGCGGTCGCCTTCGGCGCAGGCGCGGCAGGCGGCTTCGTCACCACCGCGATCGCCGGCGCTGGGTCCAAGACCGCCACCCTGTCCGGCCCGATCACCTCGGGTTCGCCCACGGTCTTCTTCGAGGGCAAGAACGCCGCGCGCGTCACCGACACCGCCGCCTGCACCAAGCATCCCGGCACCCCGCCCTCCAAAATCATCGAGGGCAGCCAGACCATCTTCATCAACGGCCTGCCCATGGCGCGGATCGGCCACAAGCTGTCCTGCGACGCCGTGATACAGCAGGGGTGCGAGACGATCTTCGGTGACACCAGCACCGGCAGCTATGGCACGCCCGACGCCGAATTGTCGGTCGCCGAGCAGCTGCTGCTGTCGGTGGCCGAAGTGGCGGGGATGCGCTCCGCCGTTCGCCAGGGCGGTCTGCTCGACGGACCGCTGCGCCGACTGTTCGGCGAGCCGGTCGACGTCGTCACCGGCGATTATGCCGATGCGCGGGTCGATTTCGAATATCCCGGGCTGCTGCCGCTCCGGTTGGAACGTACCTATCCGGGCAAAATGCGGGTTGAGGGGCTGCTCGGCCCGCGCTGGATCTGCAACTGGTCGCAGCGGCTGCTACTCGATGCCGAGGCGGGCACCGCGCTGTTAGAGGATGCCGGCGGCCAGAGGCTGCTTTTCGCGATCGGTGACGGCGCAAATGTCGAGGCGCGCCACCTGAAAGCGCCCTATTACCGGCTGACCGGCCCGCGCGAGGCGCTGCGCCTCTATGACAGCCGCAGCCAGCAATTCCTGATCTTCGCACCGACCCGAAATCCCGCGCTGATGCTGATGGCGGGGATCGAGGACCGCAACGGCAACCGCATCGTCTTCGACCGGGATGCCGAGGGGCGGCTGCGCGGGGTGTGCGCTCCCGATGGCACGCGCTTCCGCGTCGACACCACGCCGCAGGGCTGGTTGAGCGCGCTGTGGATGGAGAGCGAGCGCGAGCCGCTGGTCCGCTATCATTATGACGCGGACGGGCATCTGCTCGATGTACTGGGCACCTTCACCGGCGAGTTCCATTACCGCTATTCGCCCGAAGGCTGGCTGAACGGGTGGCAGGATAGCGGCCCGACCCGGGTCGAGATCGCCTATGATGCGGCCGGGCGGGTGACGGCGACGCGCACCGGCGACGGCATGTTCAACGATCGTTTCCTCTATTTTCCCGAGGAACGGCTGTCGCGCTATGTCGATGCGACCGGCGCGGTCACCAGCTTTCGCTATGACACGAACAACCTCGTCATCGAGGAGATCGACCCGCTCGGCGCGCGCACGGTCAGCGAGTGGGATGCGCTGGAGCGGCTGCAACGACGCATCGACCCCGCCGGGCGCGAGACGCGCTTCGCCTATGATGGCGACGGCCGCCTGATCGCGCAGACCGACTGGAGCGGGCGCAGCGTGACCTGGGCCTATGATCGCTGGGGCGCGCTGGCCGCCTTCACGGCGCCGGACGGCGCGGTCCGCTGGACCCGCGATACGGCGGGCAACATCATCAACTGGGTGGGTGCCGACGGGGTCAAGGTGACCGCGCGCTATGACGAACGCGGCGCGCTGATCGAGGAGCAGGTCGCCGGTGGTGGCGTCATCCGGTACAAGAATGACGCGGCCGGGCGTCCGGTCGCCCGCCACGATCCGCCCACCGCCTCGGCGAGCGAGCGCGTCACCCGCTATCGCTGGGACCGGTTCGGACGGTTGCTGGAATTGACCGATCCCGTCGGGCGCACCAGCGCCTGGGCCTATGAGCGATCGGCCGACAATCCGCGCGGCGCGGTCAGCCGGGCGCGCACCCCCGATGGCGGCGAAACCCGCTTCGCCTATGACGGCGAGGGGCTGCTCGCCGCACGCATCCGGGGCGACGGGCAGGCGACCCGCTTCGTCCACGGCGCCTTCGACACGCTGCGCCAGACGATCGATCCGTTGGGGGCCATGACCGGCTTTACCTATGACGGCGCGGGGCGGCTGGCGACGATCACCAATGCAGCCGGGCAGGCATGGCATTTCCGCTATGACGCGGCGGGACGCCTGGCGGCGCAGGCAGATTGGGCCGGGCGCGAGACGCTTTATCGGCGCGACGCGCTGGGCCGCGTTCTGGCCAAGCGGATGCCCGACGCAGCCGAGCAGCATTTCGAATGGGACGACCGCGATCGCATCACCCGGGTGATCGCGGGCGCGGACGCGATCTCCTACCGCTATGACGAGGTGGATCGGCTGGTCGGCGCGACGACCTGGAACCTGGTCGATGGCGTGCCGCAGGTGATCGCCGATGTCGGCTTGCGCTATGACGACAAAGGCCGGTTGGTCGCCGAAGAGCAGAACGGCATCGCCGTCACCTATCGCTATGACGAAGCGGGGCGCTGTGTCGGGCGCACCAGCCCCAGCGGCGAGACCGCGCTCAGCTTTGACGAGGCTGGGCTGCTGCGGCGCTATGAGAGCAATGGCCATGCGCTGCGCTTCGCCCATGACTCCAGCGGGCTGGAGACGCTGCGCGAGGCGGCCGCGATCGGGGTGCGCACCGCCTTTCAGCTGACCCAGGCCTATGACCCCGCCGGGCGGCTGGCGGAACAGCGGGCGGGCGGCGTCGCGGTCTTCTCGAGCACACCGCCCGGCCTCGGCGAGTTGGTGCGCCACTATGACTGGGACCGTGCCGGGCGACTGGCGGGGATCAGGGACGCAGGGGCGAGCGGCGTCCGGGGCGAGACGCGCTTCCATCACGACCTGCGCGACCAGACGGTCGCCGTCGAGCGGCCCGGTGCGCGTGAGGCCTATCGCTACGACGCGCTGATGAATTTGGCCGAAGGGCTGGCGGGCGAGCACCGCTATTGGCGCGACTGCGTGGTGGAGGCGGGGCCCAACCGCTTCCGCTACGATGCGCGCGGTCGGATGGTCGAGCGTGTCCTGTCCGAGCAGGGCTTTCGCCCGCGTCGCTGGCGCTATCGCTGGGACGGATTCGACCGGCTGGTCGAGCTGGAGACGCCCGACGGTGTGCGCTGGCGCTACAGCTATGACGCCTTCGGTCGGCGCGTGGGCAAGACGCTGCTGGGCGGTGCCGCCACACGGCGGGTCGATTATGTCTGGCAGGGCATTTCGCTGGCCGAAGCATGGTATCGCTCCGGGCATCGCACGGGCGACGGTGAGGGTGACGAGAGCCTCTCCATCGAGCGCTGGCATTTCGAACCCGACGGCCTGCGCCCGCTGGCCAAGGAACTGGTGCCGGCCGGATCGGATGCCGAACCGGTGCTGGCGGAGGCGCAATGGCTGCCGATCGTCGCCGACCAACTCGGCGCGCCGCACGCGCTGTTCGGCGAGAACGGCCAATGCCACTGGCGCGCCGAGCCGGAGCTATGGGGCCGCACCCGCACCGCCCGCGCGCTGCTGCGCGAACGCGGGGGCAGCGATGCCGGCGGGGAAGGCGACACCGTCCCCTGCGCGCTACGCTTTCCCGGGCAATGGGAGGATTCGGAAAGCGGGCTACACTATAACCTCAACCGCTATTACGACCCCGGAACCGGCCAATACCTGTCCCCCGACCCGATCGGCGTGGACGGGGGCCTGCGCACCCACGCCTATGTTCATGATCCAATCCGTTGGGGTGATCCTCTCGGATTAGCAGCTTGCACACGCTTTCAATATAATCAGGTCCATAATCCCGGCCCCCTCGCACAACTTCGCGGCAATCCGGCCAGTAACTTTGCGGGAGGCCGCTACAATGCAACAACACTTACCGATGACCTTGTATTGTACCGCGGAGGTGAGGCTGGAAAGCCTCTTGGACAATGGTTTACTCGAGAGCCGCCAAAATCGGTAGCACAAGTTCGAATCGATTCTGCAGTGAAACCGCAGTGGATTGATCCAAAGACTGGTGTCTATACAGGATCATCCCCAATAGACAATGTATATACTGTGATAATTCCAAAGGGTACAACGATATATGAAGGACCCGTTGGTTATCAAGGAGGCATATATTTGGGAGGACCAGGAACAAACCAAGTTTTCGTTCCTGAACCTTGGAAGATTCCAGGTGTTCAAGTTACAGGCACATCACCTATACGGTGACCTGCACGGTGAATTATGATTGATTTAAATTCAAAGGCTCGCGCCCTCTTCCAAGAAGCGCATGATATTTTACAATCTCAAGGAGATAAAAACTGGATAATAGGCATAGAAAATGCGCTGAAAGAGTTAGATGCTGGCAATACAGACGGAGCTGGCTCTATATATCGCTCGATGGTTGCCGGCGGGCGCGGGTTTTCCGAATATAATATATGGATAGATGAATACCAAAATAGGCTGGAAGTAAATGAAAGGCTTGACCAAATAAAAGACGAATTATGGCGCATATTCAAGTAAATGATATTATTTCTATAAATTTGATTGTAGCAAGATTATTATAAATATATAAATTATCAATTTTCAGCATATGGCTTGCACATATGAAGCATTGGAAAAATTGAACATTTGGCCCGTGCCACAAAACAACACACCTCTTGAAGGCCATCGCCCAAAATCGATTGTGACACCACCGTCACCCAATCGTCATCCTGATAACATC
This sequence comes from Sphingomonas paucimobilis NBRC 13935, assembly GCF_000739895.2. GTDB lineage: Bacteria > Pseudomonadota > Alphaproteobacteria > Sphingomonadales > Sphingomonadaceae > Sphingomonas > Sphingomonas paucimobilis. The sequence continues at coordinate 26,209 of NZ_BBJS01000062.1, read as the reverse complement.
GCTCCGTAACAAAGCGCCGCCACGGGGGCGGGAACGACCGGCGCCGGGGGGTGTCGGCACGACCAGCACCCAGGGGGAGCATCATGCACGCCATCCGTTCCGGCATCCGCGGTCTCGCGGGGGCCTCTCTCATCGCTTTGGGCTTTGCCGCGAGCCCTGCGCTCGCCATGGCCAGCGACGCGGCCACGCCGGCGGGCGTGCCGGCATCGGGGCCGATCCTATCGGGGCGGATCTATGACGCGACCGGTGTAGCGCTGCCGGGCGCGCGGGTCGTGGTCGAGGGGACGGGGGCGCAGGCCACCACCAATCTCCAGGGCGAGTTCAGCATCGTCACGCCCGAAGAGGCCGGCGACATCACGCTGCTGGTCGATTATCTCGGCCGCCCGCCCGTCACCCGCATCGTGCCGGCGGCCGAGCGGGGTCGCCCGGTCTCGCTGACGCTGCCCGCCGCCAGCGGCGAGGATGGCGACATCGTCGTCACCGGCGCCTCGCTGCTCGACAATACCGCGCGCGCGCTCAACCAGCAGCGGACGGCGGACAACACCGTCACCATCATCTCGTCGGATGCGATCGGCCGCTTCCCCGATCCCAACATCGCCGAGGCGCTCCAGCGCGCGCCCGGCGTCGGCATCGAGCGCGACCAGGGCGAGGGCCGCTACATCAACGTGCGCGGCGCGCCCAGCGAGTGGTCCGCCATCTCGGTCAACGGCATCCAGATCCCCTCGGTCGACCCGACGACGCGCGCGGTCGACCTCGACACGCTGCCCTCCGACATCGTCGCCAATCTGGAGGTGACCAAGTCGCTGCTGCCGTACCAGGATGCGGACTCGATCGCGGGCGCGGTCAACATCACCACCCGCTCGCCCTTCGACCGCAAGGGCTTCGCGCTGACCGGCATGGCGGGCGCCAGCTACAACCAGTACGGCAAGGGCAGCGACTATCGCGGATCGGCCGCGGTCAGCGATACCTTCGGCTCCGACCGCCAGTTCGGCCTGCTCTTCTCGGGCAGCTATTCGCGCACCCATCGCCGCCCCGACAATGTCGAGAATGCCTGGAGCCAGACGCCCGCAGGCTTGCGCGTCACCGAGACGCTGTTCAAGGATTACGACACCAAGCGCCAGCGTATCGCGGGCACCGGCACGTTCGAGTGGCGGCCGTCGGACCAGACCCATGCCTGGGTGCGCGGCACCTATGCCCGGTTCGAGGATGACGAGTACCGCGACCGCATCGGCATCCTGTGGAGCGAGGGCACGCTCCAGGCCGGATCGACCGACCGCGCCGCGACCTGGCGCAACACCCGCATCGAAAAGCAGGTCCGCCACCGCAAACAGGTGAACGAGATCTGGTCGGCGACGGCGGGCATCGAGCAGCGGCTGGGTGAGGGCACGATCCGCGCTGATATCGCCTATAGCGAGAGTTCGCAGACATATCCGCGCCGTGACGAGCTGCTGTTCCGCTCCACGCTGCGCCCGACCTTGTCCTATGATTTCGCCGATGTCGATCTGCCCAGCTATTCGCTCTTCACAACCAAGGAGCATCTCCAGCTCGGCACCTACGGTTTCCGCGAAAACGCCTATCGGTCGAACACGACCAAGAATGACGAGCTGACGCTGGCGGTTCGCTCGGACGTGCCGCTGGGCGATTTCATCACCCTGTCGAGCGGCGGCAAATATCGCGAGCGGCACATCAACGCCGATGAAGAGCGCTTCCGCGACCGTCGCGCCTCGGCCGCGCCGACGCAGAGTCTGGCGGGGCTCTTGTCGGACGAGGACTCGCGCAACTTCGGCTATGAGCTGGGCAAGCGCTTCGACACCGGGTTGGCCGATGCCTATTTCGACGCGACCAAGGCCGCCTCGGAGCGTCGCCTGCCTCAGTCGCTGACCGCCGATTATGTCGCGGAGGAGAAGATCCTCGGCCTGTTCGGCATGGCCAAATATGTGAAGGACGGCACGACCCTGATCGCGGGGCTGCGTGTCGAGACCACCGATTTCGAGAGCAGCGCGCCCAGCGTCTCGCGCACCGGCGTCGTGACGACAGCGCGGGGGACAAATGGCTATGCCGATTTCTTCCCCAACCTGACGCTGCGTCAGGCCTTCACGCCAAACCTGATCCTGCGCGGCGCGCTGAGCCGTGCGATCAACCGCCCCAATTTCCCGCAGATCGCCCCGCGCGTGCTGGAGACGAGCGAGGGCAACACCGTGCGCGTCGAGTTCGGCAACCCGGACCTGAAGCCGACCTTGTCGAACAATGTCGATGCGGGCTTGGAATATTACATCCGGCCGCTGGGCGTGATCTCGGTCAACGGCTTCTACAAGGACCTGACCGACTATCGCTACACGCTGACCAGCACGGGCGTGTATAACGGCGTGGGCGGCGCGATCCTCAGCCGTCCGATCAATGCGCGCAAGGGCGAGCTCTACGGCGTCGAGCTGAACTGGCAGCAGCAGTTGAGCTTCCTGCCGGGCGTGCTGGGCGGCCTGGGCGTCTTCGCCAACTATACATATACCAAGGGCAACGCGACCTTCGACGCCGCCTATGGTGGGCGCAGCCGCTTCGCGCTGCCGGGCCAGTCGACGCATATGTGGAACGCCAGCGTCTTCTACGAACGCGGGCCGGTGAACCTGCGCGTCGCCTATACCAAGCGCTCGGACTATCTGGACGAGATCAACGCCGACAATCCCGCGCTCGACCTGTACTGGGAGGGTCGCGGCCAGCTCGATGTGACGGGCAGCGTGCAGCTCGCCAAGGGCATCAACCTGTTCGCCGAGGGCAAGAACCTGACCAACACGCCGGGCGTGCGCTATTTCGGCGAGCGCTTCCGCACCTATGAATATGAGAAATTCGGCTACACGCTGTTCGGCGGCCTGCGGGTGAAGCTGTGAGGGCCGCGCTCCCCGCGCTGCTGCTCGCCGGGTGCGCCAGCGTGCCGGCCGCGACACCGGTCACGGCACCGATCGTCGCCGCCAGCGCCGAGACCGATCCGGTCGACAGCACATCGGACGCAGCGGACGATCCCGCCATCTGGCGCAACCGGGCCGATCCCGCCGCCAGCCTGGTCATCGGCACCGACAAGCAGGTCGGCATCCATGTCTATGACCTGAAGGGCAAGCGCCTGTCCTTCACGCCGGCCGCGCGGCTCAACAATGTCGATCTGCGCGAGGTGGCGGGGGGCCGCGTGATCGTCGCGGCCAGCGACCGCGCCGACACGGCGAACGCGCATGTCGCGCTGTTCACCCTCGACACCGTGGCGCGCCGGCTGGTGCCGATGGGCCGCTATCCGGTGGGGGCGGGGGAGGCCTATGGCATGTGCCTGTGGACCCGCGCCAAGGACAAGGCGCTGTTCGGCTTCGTCGTCCTAAAGGACGGGCGGATCGACCAGGTGCGCATTCACGTCTCCGGAGCCACCCCGCGCGTCGAGACGGTGCGCAGCATGAAGCTGGGTACCCAGGCCGAGGGCTGCGTGGTCGATGACCGTACGGGCACGCTCTACGTCGCCGAGGAGGATGTCGGGCTGTGGCGCTTTGCCGCCGATCCCGCCGCACCGACCACCGCCACCCCGATCGCCAGGGTCGATGGCCGCACGCTGGTGGCCGATGCCGAAGGGCTGGCGCTGGCGCCCAAGGGGAAGACCGGTGGCTATCTGGTCGTCTCCAGCCAGGGCGACAATGCCTATACGCTCTACCGCTTGGCCGACATGACCTATGCCGGGCGCTTCCGCATCGGCGGAGGGGCGATCGACGGGACCAGCGAGACCGACGGGATCGAGCTGGCGCTGGGCGATTTCGGCCCCGATTACCCCAAGGGCCTGTTCGTCGCGCAGGACGGCGACAATGCGCCGGACACCCAGAATTTCAAATATGTCAGCTGGGCCAGGATCGTGAAGGCACTGGGCCTGTAGGATTGTCGACAGGTCGACAATGTGACGAAACGGGACAGGGAAGAGGTTCGCCGACCCCCTGTCCCCGTGCAGCCGCAATTGCCCTGCGCCCCCCATTGAGGCATGCGGACGGCACAAGGCCGACACGCCTGACTGGTGGGATGTGACGAATGAAGATCGCTGTTTTTGGCTTGGGCTATGTCGGCCTGTCGAACGCCGTCTTGCTGGCGCAGCATAACGAGGTCGTCGCGGTCGACATCTCGGCCGATCGGGTGGCGATGGTCAATGCCCGCACCTCGCCGATCATCGATGCCGAGCTGCAGGATTTCCTGACCGGCCGCACGCTGAACCTGTCCGCCACGACCGACGCGGCTGCGGCACTGGCCGGTGCCGATTACGTCATCGTCGCGACGCCGACCAATTACGACATCGACACCAACAGCTTCAACACCGCCTCGGTCGAGGCGGTCATCACCCTTGCCAAGACCCATGCACCGGACGCCACCGTGGTCGTCAAATCGACCATCCCGGTCGGCTTTATCGACGATGTCCGGGCGCGGCTGAGCACGCAACAGGTCGTCTTCAGCCCCGAATTCCTGCGCGAGGGCCGCGCGCTGCACGACAATCTCCACCCCTCGCGGATCATCGTCGGCGAACAGTCGGAGCGCGCGCGCATCTTCGCCGACCTGCTCGCCCAGGGTGCCGAAAAGGCCGACATCCCGGTCCTGTTCACCGGCAGCCGCGAGGCCGAGGCGATCAAGCTGTTCGCCAACACCTATCTCGCGATGCGCGTCGCCTTCTTCAACGAACTCGACAGCTATGCCATCGCCGGCGACATGGACACGCGCCAGATCATCGAGGGCGTCGGCCTCGATCCGCGTATCGGCAGCCATTATAACAATCCGAGCTTCGGCTATGGCGGCTATTGCCTGCCCAAGGACACCAAGCAGCTGCTCGCCAACTACACCAACGTCCCCCAGAACCTGATCCGCGCGATCGTCGACGCCAACCGCACCCGCAAGGATTTCCTGGCCGACCAGATCATCGCCAAGCGACCCCAAAAGGTCGGCATCTTCCGCCTGACGATGAAGGCGGGATCGGACAATTTCCGCCAGTCCTCGATCCAGGGCATCATGAAGCGGATCAAGGCCAAGGGGATCGAGGTCGTCGTCTTCGAGCCCAGCCTGGGCGAAGACAGCTTCTTCGGCTCGAAGGTCTATCGCGACATCGCTGCCTTCAAGCAGGAAAGCGACGTCATCATCGCCAACCGCAACGACCCCGAACTTGCCGATGTCGCGGACAAGCTGTTCACGCGAGACATTTTCGGCTCGGATTGACCGCCTTCTGCTCCCCGTAGGGGCAGCGACCGTCCGCCTCGCAGAGCCAAGATACCGTCGAGCCGGAGGCAAGTAAGGACCGTGTTGTACCGGAACGCGCTGACGCGTGTACCGGTACAACACCTAACTTGCCTGCTCCAGAGCCGCAACGTCGCGCCGCCATAGTGAAGGCGTTTGTTGGTTTACCAAACGATGGCGGGATATGTTCAAGCCGCCCGCACATCGCATCGACAAGCGGCCTACACAGAGATCACGACCGGCTTTCGGAGAGAAGCTCGCCGAGCAATGCCACCGGATCAACCCCGATCGCCAAGGAAACTGCGACATAATCGTCGACGCTCAACTGACGCTCGCCGGTCTCGTAGCGCGATACATAAGCCTGCTTCCATCCGAGCCGTTTCGCGAGGTCGACCTGACGAAGCCCGGCGTCCCGCCGCGCCACGGTCAGCGCAGCAACGATGCGGGCGTGCAGGTCAGATGGGGCATGGGAGATGGGCACCCCGAAGTGTCTAGACCGGCTTGAGCGATATACGAAAAACGTATATCGTGTGAACAGCCGATCGGGAGTGCTGACATGAGACTGTTCGAGCGCATTGCCATCTGGTTCGAAGACAGGACAATGCCGGATAACCCGGGGATCGGCAGCGACGGCATGGACATCAATCCGGCGACCGGATTGCCGACGATCGCCGGGGCGGAGACACCCGACGTCGCCGGCAATCCCTATGGCTCCACCCGGCCGAATGATTGCCAGTGTGACTGGCAGCACGACGATCGCCGGGACAGCGGGGCCCATAACCATTTTCAGCATAACGATAGCTGGTCAGCGAGCAGCCATGGTCCCTGCGTGGCTAAGCATATCCCTGTGGCTGACCGATTGGTCGCACGATGGGAAGTGAGCCAACTAAGCATCATCCCCTACGGGATCAGCCTCATGGCCGTTCTACCGATGCTGATAGCGACGATCGGTATCGCCAAGGTGATCGGGACCAGGCCGCTCGTGCTCGGGCAAGGCATGGTCATCCTCTGGATTATGCTGCTCGGCACTGAGATAGGGCGGATACTCTGGACGCTAAAGCACCGTTACGCCTCGCCCCGCTGGCTACGCGCGGTTCATGCCGTGGTCGGTGACGACCTCGCCGTCCGCGCGCTCGCTGAGCTGATGCGCCAGCATCGGTACGAGCCCAATTACGTCCTTGTGAGGTCCGACATGACCATTGCGGTCCAGCAGGAGCGTGCCAGACGCAAGGAGGCGGCACTACGTGCCGAAGGGGTCCAGGTGATGGAGAAACCCGAACCTGCCTTGGGTTCAGAGCCCGGAGACGGAGATTCTCGGATCGGCGAAGAGCAGCGCGCCTGGGCGCGGCAGCGTCGTGCCGCCGAGAGGATACTGGTTGCAGCAGAACCGGTAACGGGCAGTATCTACAGCAGCTCGCATTGAACCTGCTGTCCTGCGCCATGGATGGCGCAATCCAAGTAGAATGACCACGAGTCCACTATCCGGCTGACAAGCCGGTCTGGGTGCCCCGCCGGAAGCCGGAATGAATGCCGGAGCATCACGGTATTGATACGGCAAGCGTCCGGATCGTGCAGGGAGGGGGCACACACCACGCTATGGATAGCGGTCGCGCACGGATCGAAAAACCACGATTTATCATGACTGTAGCAGAATATCGATCGTGCTACAGCTTTCACGAAAGCTGCCTTCTGACGTGCTACAAGGCTGCTACAGCGCTACGGAGACTATGCTTCATCGGGCTGTACGGCGCCTGAGGGTCGCAGGCATGCGGCCCGTGCACCGCCCCTTGGAGGCACGGCCCATCTCTCGGCAAGCGTCATGGATAAGACCGGGGCGCCAGCACCGGCTGGTATCGAACCCTGCTGTATGCTTGCGCCAGCGCGATCAGAACGTGCCGGGCGGCCGTTGTTTGAAGCGGCGGGGATCGAAGAACCAGACGAGCATGGCCATGCCGGCGATGGCCGCCGCCACCCAGCAAGCGGCTGTCAGGACAGGGGGGTAATCCAGCAGACTGACGCCCAGGCCTGCCAGCAACAGTGCGACGGTCAGCCCCGCCAATCGGCGCACGACGGGCCAGTTGCGCCGCGCGAACCCGACGCGTTTGGTATCGGCCGTCCAAGCCGCTAGCTGCTCCTTCGAAGGTCCGCTCATCTTCAGTCCCCCAGCGACAAGGCGAGCAACGTGCCGCGCAGCTGCTTGCGATTGGCGGCGCCCGCGTCCGCCCCCCCGTCGTATAGTACGCGTGCGAGCGCCTGACTGCGTTCGTCAGGCAGCTTTAGCCCTACATCCCTGCAAACGGCGTCCACGTCGCTGCGCAGGCGATCGAGCCGGTCCCAGTCGACAGGGCCATAGTAGCTCCGAGGCACAGTGTCCTCGCCCAAGATCACCCATTCGGGATCGACGTCATAATCGCGGCGGAGCTTCCCCATCAGGGCAACTGGTGGCTCGGCCCCGCCCAGTTCCCAGCTGACCAGCGCGCGCTTGGAATAGCCCAGCGCCTTGGCGAACGCCTCCTGTCCTAATCCGGTTCTCAGCCGTACCGCCCTGATCCGCTCGCCGATGGTAGATGGATCGCTCACGTCGTCATCAACTTGCTTAATCCTACATGCTATGGCTCTATCATACCAATATGTTATCATGACACGATAGTGGTGCCAGCGACCAGCATTTCGCCGGAATTTTGCCGAACAGAGGGACAAAGATTTCATGGGCGGTCAGGTCAATGTGCGGCTCGGTGACGAGGACGATGCAGCCCTTACCCGTTGTGCGGCCGAGCGCGGAGTCGAGCGCGCGACCCTGGCCAAATCGTTCGTTCGGGAATGTCTCGATTCGTGGCGGGATGGGCGCGCGTTATTCGACCGGCCCGAGCAACTGGGGCCCGGTGATGTCGTCGCCTTCGGAGCCAGGCTGGACAAGGCGGTCATGGAGATCGACCGCATCGCCCAAAGCTGGGCAGCCCATGAGAGCGACATGCACAAGCTCGAGCGTGAGGATCAGCTGGCGCTGACGCGGGTCCGAGCCGAATTCATCAAGGGCATGCCGGAACGTATCACCGCAAGCTTGAATCCGATCAGGGCGGAGATGCTACTGCTTGCCGAGCGGATCGACAGGCAGCCCCGTCTGGACGCCATCGACGAGCGGCAGCGCGACCATAGCGAGCTATTACGAGAGAATACCGCCGCCATCAGAAGCCTCGAGCGACAGCCCCGGACAAACGTCAGCTACATCATCTGGGACAGGGAATTGTCAGGCCGCAAGGTATGTGCGGCGCTGGCAGTCATCTGCATGCTCTCCGTCTCCAGCTACTTCTTCGCAGCGATGGCGCTGCCGCCATCGTGGCTTGCCGTTCGCTCGGCCAATTATCTGCTAGGCGGCGGAGACCAGGCGGTCTGCGCGCTGGTGAACTACCGGCTGGCGACCGACAGCTGCCGGACGCAGTTCGAAGGGAAGGCAAGCAAGGTCACTGTCCGGGCGACACCCGGTACGCCACAGGGCAAACAGTGATCTCGGTTGCGGCGGTCGGTTCGGCCTCCGACGCAGCTACCTATTACGCTCGCGACAATTATTATACCGCCGATCAAACAGAAGGGGTCAGTGCCTGGGCAGGCGAGGGTGCCGCAGAGCTGGGTCTGTCCGGGCCGGTCGATGCCGAGCGGTTCGAACAGGTGCTGGCCGGCGAACTCCCCAACGGCGTCGTGTTGAACGCCAAACGAGGTGAACACCGGGCAGGTTGGGACATCACCATGTCCGTGCCCAAGTCGGTGTCGATCCTGGCGCTCGTGGGCGGGGACGCACGGCTGGTGGCCGCGGTGCGCGAGGCAGCAGCCGCGACCCTCACCTGGACGGAGCGCAACATTGCCGAAGGGCGGGTCTGGAATGGCAAGGGACAGGGGCCCGAAGTGACCGGCCGGTTCGTCGCCGCCACCTTTCTTCACGACGTGAACCGCAGCGGCGAGCCGCAGCTGCACGTCCATAACGTCATCGCCAACGCGACCCGCACTGCGGACGGCCAGTGGCGGGCGCTGCACGCGGACCAGCTGTACGAACGCCAGCATGTCATGGATGCGGTGTTTCTGTCTGCACTCCGCAGCCGGGTTGAGACGCTCGGCTTTGCCACTATTCCTCGGCACGACGGCCGCAACGGCGCCTTCGAGATTGCCAGCGTGTCCCGCGCGGTGGTGGAAGCATTTTCCGGCCGATCGGCCGAGATCGATGCATACATCAAGGAACGCGGACTGGAGAACACAGCCCAGACGCGCGAATATGCGGCGCTGGCGACGCGCGCGCCCAAATCGTCAGATATTGCCGCGGAGCAGCGCGCGGAAGGATGGCGGAAGCTGGCTGCTGAGAAGGGGCTGAATCCGACAGCGCTGGTGAAGGATGCACTGGCGGAGGCGCGGCGGGGGTATGATGTGTGGACGCGCACGGTGCGGGGCGTGCGCGGAATAGGCGAGCGTGGGGTGGCCATCGCCGGCCGTATGGGGCTGACCCCGCGCGACGGCGACCCGCTGGTGCCCGAACGGCTGGGACGGCTGGAGCCGCGAGCTTATGCCGTAGCGCACGCGGTCGCATCGGCGGTGCGCGACCTGGGCGAACGGGAGGCAGCGTTCGACCGGCTGGAACTCATCCGCGAAAGCCTGTCGCGTGGCGGGCCGGTGACGGTCGGCGATGTCGAGGCCCGGCTGGCGCTGCTGCAGGAGAAAGGCCTGCTGCTCAACGACGACGATCGCATGGTGACGACGCAGGGCGCGGTGCGGTTGGAGCAGGCGTATCTTGCCACGGTCGAGGCGGGGAAGGGGCAGTCCGCCCCGATCGTTCCGCTGGTCGACGCCGCGATCCGGGTGCAGGAGGTAGCACGCGAGCTGGGGCTGCGCCGGCTCAATCCAGGCCAGGAAGCCGCAGCCGTGTTGATGCTGTCCTCGTCCGATCGGGTGGTGAACGTGCAGGGCGGGTCGGGACGCGGCAAGTCCACCGCGATGGCGCCGGTGACGGCGGTAGCGAAGGCGGAGGGGCGGACGGTGATCGGGCTCGCCATCGCCAGCGTGAAGGCGAGCGAGTTCGGACGCGATACCAAAGCGAATGTGAGCACCGTCGCCCGTTTTCTGACGCGTCATGCCCGCGTGATCGACGGCACCGCCCGACCGGAACAGGTCACCCGCGTGAAAGCGGAGCTGGCGGGTTCGATCATCATGGTCGAGGAGGCCGGGCAGCTCGGTACGCGCGACATGGAACGGATCGTGCGGCTTGCCAATATCACGGGCGTCGCGCGCGTCGTGCAGACCGGCGATACTCGCCAGCTGACCGCGATCGCAGCCGGCAAGCCGTTCGAAGCGAGCCAGCTAGCCGGTGTCGTCACAGCCCATATCACCAAGAATTTGCGTTCCAGATCCGATCAGATGAAGGCGGTCACTGCCGCACTCGACCGCGGCGACATGTCGGGCACGTTCGAGTTGCTCAGGCCTGCCACGACCGAAGTGCCGGGCAGCGAGGTGGCGACCACGGCTGCGGCGCAGTGGGCAACGCTGCCGCGTGCCGAGCGTGACGCCACCCTCCTCCTGACCGCCGGCCGCACCATGCGGAGCGAGGCCAACCAGGCCGTGCAGGCCGAACTGAAGGCGCGTGGCGAGATCGCCGCTACCGGCACATCGTTCACCGTACTCGACCGGGTCAACGCCACCAGGGAAGGCGCGCGGCTGATGCGCGCCTACCGGCCCGGCCATGTGGTGGAGGTGCGCACCAATCTGCCGAGCCAGGGCCTCGTCCGGGGCGATCGTGGTGTCGTGACCGGCGTCGACGAGGATCGAGTGCGGCTCGGCATGGCAGACGGAACCGAAAAGCTGTTTCGTCCCGGTCGGCTAGCCAAGAACCTCGACCGCGATGCCGTGTCGATTTTCGCATTGAAGCAAGTCGAGTTGCACGTTGGCGACCGTATCCGTTGGAGCGACAACGACCGGACCCGCAAGCTCGATAACGGTGCGATGGCGCGGGTGGAGGAGGTGGGCAGGGGCAGGCTGGTCGTATCCTCACTCGTCGACGGCGCCGTGCATGAGATCGCGTCCGGCGATCGTATGGCCGAGCGGCTGGACCTTGCCTATGCGATCAACGTCCATGTCGCGCAGGGAGTCACGACCGACCACGGCATCGTGGCAATGCGGTCGTCGGAGCGCAAGTTGCTGACTGAGCGCTCTTTTCTGGTCGCGCTGACCCGCGTGGCAGACAAGGTGGCGCTGGTGGTCGACGACGGGCGGAAGGTCGAAAGGCATGTCACCCGCAGTACCGGCGACAAGACCTCAGCGCTCGACGTGGTCAAACAGGTGCCGGAAAAACATCTGTCGCTTGGTGGACCATCAGGGGGCGGGGGACGGTCGCGGGACTTCGGTCTGGAAATGTAGGTGTGATAGGATAGCAGTCATTGGGACGTCCGATTTTGACCATCCTCTCACCACCCCCCTTGTCGCGCGCGTCTGAACCGTTGCGATCGGCAGGAACCGGTGTCCTACCACCCCAATTCAGAACAGCTTGCGCACCCCGATCCGGATCGATCGGCCCACGGGGTCGATCAGCGCCGGCTGAAAGCGGTTCGGCGTCTGGCCGTTGCGATCGGTGACCTTGATCCGGTCGTTGAGCAGGTTCTCGATCGTGAAGTGGATCATCAGGCCCTTGGTCCAAGGCTTGTTCACGATCTTGTGCGTGTCGAGAAAGCTGTAGAGGACCAGCCAGGTCCGCCCCGAAAATTGCAGGTCGGAGGCGGCGATGTCGCTGCGGATGCGGGTCCGCCCCTGGACACGGCCGTACATCCCCAGATTGGCGATCCCGTAATTGACCGAGCCGTTCAGTTCGACATCCCAGCGCGGTCGCCCGCCGGTACCGCTGAGCGTCGCGCCATCGAGCAGGTCGAGGACCGCCCCGTCGTCGCGCAGGGTCAGCCGGTCCTCCAGCCGGTAATTGGTCGTCGCCGACATCCGCATCTGCAATCGCGGCTTGGGCGGGCGGGGTGGGGGCGCGGTCTTGGCCGCATCGGGGGCGAGGGGCGCGGCCGGGGGTGGGGGGGCCTTGCCCAGGGTCGCCTGCAGATCGACCGTCATGCGCAGCTTGCGCTCACGCTCGAACGCCAGGTTCACCGGGCGCAGATCGACGCTGATCAACTGGCCAAGCGCGTCGCGGCGGAACAGGTCGGGAAAGACGCGTTGAAACGCCGGCGTGGCCCCGCCCAAGGAGGCCGCCTGGTTGTCGATCCGCGTGTCGAGATAATCGACGCTCAGCCGGATATCCTTGTCCCGGATCGGCTGGAGCGCGATGCCGAGCGTGGTAATCCGACGCCGTTCGGGCGCCAGTTCGGGATTGCCGCCCATGATGGTGGTGACCAGTGTGCTGCGCCCGGTCACATAGTCGAAAAAGGGCGTGTTGGGCGTGGTCAGCACCGGCGCGACCAGCTGGGTGACGGCAGGTGCGGTCTGCGCGACATTGACCGAGGCGTTGAGCTGGACCGGGCGGACGGGCGACCAGGTCAGCCCGAGATTGGAGGTGCTGAGCCGGCCGAAGTCGGACACCTGCGACACCCCCGCCATGCCGCTGAGCTGCATCTCGCCCAGAAAGGACAGCGAACCTTCGCGCGCCGAGGCGATCGGCACCGTCGCATTGACGCTGGCCCCGCGTATGGTGCGTCCGACGCCGGGGTCCGCGAGCGCGAGGTTGGAGCGTGCTTGGCTGTCGATGCGGCTGTAATCGGTGGTGACGGTCAGTTGCGCCTCGCCGGCGGGCAGGCGGACGACGGGGCCGTTGGCGGTCGCCTTGACCCCCAGCGTGTCCGACACCGCACGGCTGCGGTTGACAAGCCGCTGCACCGCGATCGCCGGATCGATCGGCGCCATGGGATCGCCGCCCGCATCGATCGCCGCCTGAAGCGCCCCCAACGGCACGCCCGTCTCCGAACTGTTCCGCGAAACCAGCCGGTCGTAATTGCCCGTCACCGCCCAGCTCCAGCGGCGGACATCACCCAGAAGCGTGCCGCCCGCATGCAGCGCCATGCTGGTCGTCCGCTGGTGCAGCACGCTTGCGGGCAGATAGCGATAGAGCAGCGCATCATTGGCGAAAGGCAGCGCCCCCGCCCCGCCGGGCACCCCCAGCACGGTCGGTGCTAGCCCGTTCAGCCCGCGATTCTGGCTCGCCTCCATCGACAGGGTCAGCGATCCCGACAGGGACTTGCCGAGCGGGCTGCCGATGCCGGTTTCGGCATGGATGGTGTCGGTGCGAGGGATCAGGGTGCGATAGGGCCCCAGATCGGTGACCGCGACCGGGGTCGTCACATAAGCCGCCAGCGACGCCCGCGCGGCCGGATCGACCGGCACCCCCGACAGGGTCACCGCCCGCCCCGCCAGCCGGTCGAGCGCAGGGTCCAGGCCGGCACCGTTCACACCCGTCACATTGCCCGTCGTCGCGAACAGCGTCTCGGGATCGGGCACGACAGCGCGCTCGCTCTGGAGGACGGGGTTCTGCCGGAAGTGCGACAGGTTGAAGGTCAGGCGGCGGGGGCCGTCGATCCGGGCCGAGGTCAGCTCGGCATAATTGGTCTCACCGCCTCCGTCCGTCGTGATACCGGGCAGCAGTTGGGCGGTGACCGCGCGGAATTTTTTCTTGGTGATGAAATTCATCACCCGCACCGTCGGCGGATAGCCGAAGCGCGCCGCCTCCTGCTCGGGCAGCACCTCGATCCGCTCCATCGCCTCATAGGGCAGGTTCTGGAACTCGGCGAAGCCCGATATGCGCCGCCCGTTGAGCAGCATCACCGGCTCGCCCCCGCTCGCCGAACTGGTCAGCGACTTCACCCGCTTGAGCAACTCGGCCAGGCTGGGCGCGCCCAGCGCCGCAATCGCCTCGGCATCGAGCACCGCCACCGGCTCGACCGCCCCGATGACGGAGCCGGGAATGCGCTTGCCGGTGACGGTGACTTCCGAAGGGGGTGCCTGTTCGCCAGGGTTAGCCTGCGCCATCGCCCCTGTCGGTATCGCCAATCCCAGGACGACCGCCGACCATCCCACGCCGCCCCTCGGCCGCGCGCGCTCCCTGTACCGCATCGTCCAGCCACTCCCATCGCCGACGTGATGGCGATGTTTAGTGTGGCAATCATGTCACAATTAAGGCTCATGCTTCGCCATATCGACGGAATATCACGGTGGCCGCCTGCCGTGGTTTTCACAACTGACGTGAAGATATGGCTTGTTTACCCGTCCGACGATTGTCGAATAAGGTCAAACGATCGCGACGACATGCAGGGAGAAGCGCCCGCGATGAGCATGAATGCCGCCGCCAGAGTGGGCGATCCGATCGGCCATAGCTTTAGCCAGGGCCTGTTCGGCGAGGCACTGGACGGTTTGTTCTTTGCCCGTCGCAGCGAGGTGGACATGCGCGCCGGCAATCTCGGCCGGCTGATCGCACGCGGACTGAGCGGCGGACGCTGGACGCCGGCCGATGGCCAGCTGACGCTCGGCTCGCGCGACGTCTTCATCAACGGCCGCCCCGCCACCATGACGATCCGATCGACCGGCCAGTGCCGCCAGCATAGCGGTCTGCGCACCGTCGTGAGCGGGTCCCGGACCGTCTCCATCAACCAGCGCGAGGCGGCGCGAGTCTCCGACACGCTCGATTGCGGTGCTTTCATCCTGGAGGGATCGCCCGATGTCCGGATCGGTCAGGGACCACCGCCCTCGACCTGCGATCTGCTGCGCGCGGACGCCGCGAAAATCGCGCAATTCCTCGTCGAGGCGCAGGCCGCGCAGGCGGTCTATGATCCCCCCGGCGAACGCACCCCGCCGCCCGGCTATCGCAACGCCACGCCCAAGGATCTGCGCCGGTTGAACCTGACGGAAGCGATGCTGGAGCATCCCATCGATCCCACGACGGGCGAACCCACCGAGTTTCGGGCCGGCGTGTTCGTCAACAATGCCACGGGCGCGCCGCTGGTGGCTTTCAAGGGGACGACCATGACCAGTGCTTCGGATTGGGGGCAGAATTTTGCCCAAGGCCTGGGGATGGATGCGTTCTATTATACCCATGCACAGAATATCGGCGATACGGTCGCCAATGCACCAGGCGGCATGGGGCGAAACGCGCGTTTCACTGGGCATTCATTAGGTGGTGGCATGGCCTCAGCAGCAGCGCGCTCGTCTGGCCTGCCAGCAACGACGTTCAACGCGGCAGGTTTGCGCAGCGACACCGTACCTAACGCGCTACCATCCGAAATAGACGGCGTTTATCTCAAGGGCGAAATATTGCGTTCCAGTCAGGCAATCCCGGTAATGCCGCGGACAGCTGAAACCCGCGCCTGGCCGTTGCCCCCAGACGAACCCGACATAAAAGATGGAATGCGTCAGGCTTATGAAAGCGACGGTATCGTAGCCGCCGGTAAATATGCCGCGATGCGCTCGGTCAATTTGCACTTGATGGACGAGGTTATCCCAGCGCTCCATATGAAACAGCGTTCAATTGCACTCGATCTAGTCATCAACGGATGCGGTTAGGACAGCTTATGCGACGTTACGTAATGATGATGGCTGGCAGCTTGCTGGCAGCAGGATGCTCGGGAGAAGACACGGTGACGAACAAGCAGGCGATCCAGCCGATGTTAGGTGCCGTCATGCATGCCAAGACCGATGAGGTGCGTCGCCTGGCGGATCAGGGCGTCGGCCTGAACGAACGCTATTACACCAACAATGACACGCCGATGATCTTTGCCGCGGGCTCAAACCAATGGACCGTGGTCGAAATTCTCATTGATCACGGGGCCGACATCTGGGCCTATAATCAATTCGGAATAACCGCAGCTCAGCGTACCGAAACGAGCCGCGTCATTCCCGGATCAGACGAGGACCAAGCACGACTGCGCGTGATCGCCAAGCTGAAGGCGCGTGGCTATCCCTTTCCGCCACCGAAGAGCGACGAGGTGCTGAAGCTGGTCGAGGAACGACGCTGGCCACCGACGGGAGCGCAGTCATAGGTGAGCGAAGGGTATGAAAATCATTTGGCAGGTCTATGCCGTGACGATCGGCTGCCTATTCGCGGTTGGGTGCTCGGGGGAGAGCACGGTGACGAACAATACGGTAATACAGCCGATGTTGGGGGCTGTAATGCATTCCCGGCCTGAAAGGGTTCGCCAGCTAGCGGAACAGGGCGTCGGCCTGAACGAACGCGATCCGGCCAATCAAAGCACGCCGATGATTGCGGCGGCCGAGACGATGCAATGGGGCATGGTCGAAACCTTGATCGATCATGGTGCCGATATCTGGGCGCATGACCAGTTCGGCATCACCGCCGCCCAGCGCACCCAGACCAGCCGCGTCATTCCCGGATCGGAAGAGGATCAGGCCCGGTTGCGCGTGATCGCCAAGCTGAAGGCGCGCGGCTATCCCTTTCCGCCGCCCAAGAGCGACGAGGTGCTGGAAATGGTCAAGGAAGGGCGCTGGCCACCGGCGGGGGCGCAGTCGTGAGCCGGGTGCAGGGCATGGAAATCGCTTGTCCCGAGGGGTGGGCCGACCGATCGATGCTGGTGCTGACGGCCCCTCCCGGCGCATCGGGGATCGCAGCCAATCTGGTGGTGACGCGTGACGTGCTGGCGGGCGGCGGACAGGCCCCTGCCGACATCGCCCGGCGGATCGAGGCGCATGTCGAGGGTGAGATTAAACGCTGGAAGGGCAAGCCGGGCTATGCGGAACTGATGCGCCGCCACGCCACGCCCGACCTGCCGACTGCCGAGATGCGGCTCGTCTGGACCGATGGCGCCGAGCCGCTGGCGCAGTGGCTGTCCTTCCTGCCGGCGGACCCCGATACGGTCGTAATGGCGGCGGCCACCGCACCGCGCGGCGACATGGCCGCGCTTGAACCCCAGTTCCATGCCATGCTGGAAACGCTGCGGCTGACATAGGGCGACAGGCCCTGTGCGCCAGGCTCAGAGCTGCGGCGCGACCGGGACCTCGATATGCGGTGCGGGCGCCGGCACGGTTTGGCGGTGCAGGACGGTGCGCATCACGCGGACATAATGGTCCGCGCCATGTTCGATGGTGAAGCGGCGCGCCTGGTGCAGCGTGCGCTGGGCGTTCTGGGCCTGGGGGCGGGCGGCGCGGATGGCGGCTGCAAAGCCCGCTTCGTCGCCGACGGGCACCAGCGTGCCCAGAGTGCCCTGTTGCAGGAGCGCGGCCATCGACCGGCTGCAATCGGTGGAGATGATGCCGATATTGGCGGCCAGCGCCTCCAGGATCACCGCCGGCACCCCCTCATAATGCGAGGACAGGAGCAGCGTGTTGTAGCCCGACAGGAGGCTGGCCGGATTGGCGACATAACCCCGGAACGCGATCCGGTCGGCCACGCCCAGCTCCACCGCCAATGCCTCCAGCATCGCGCGTTCAGGGCCCTCGCCAAAGATGGTGAGCGTATCGGCGGGCGCGGCACCGCGCGCGAAACCGCGCAGCATCAGCGCCAGGTTCTTCTGCGGCGCCAGCCGCGCGACGGTGACGAAGCGGTGGCCGGTGCCGTCGCGCGGCTGTGCGACCGGCGCAGCCTGGCGCAGGGCCGCGATCTGCGCCTCGGACAAGGCGGGATCGGGGATGATCGCAACGCGGGCGGGCGAGACGCCGACGCATTGCACGATCTCGGCACGCATCGGCTTTTCCATGCCGACGAAATGATCGATCGCCAGCCCCTGGATACGCAGCCAGAGGCGATAGAAGACACGGTAGAGCCAGGACGCGTCGGTGCGGTCGAGATTGTTGCTGATCTTGGCGATGATCGGCGGGCAATCGCGCCCCAGGATCAGCTTCAGCATCACCGCGACAAAGGCATAGGTATTGCCCGCGCAGAACAGCACGTCCGGCCGGATCGTCCGCACCGCGCGCGGCAGCGTGGCGACCATCCACAGCGTTTCCCAATGCGCGATGCCCGGCCAGCGACGCCGCGGCGTCACGAAGTCGAGGTCGGCACCGACATCCCGTGCCATCGCGCCATCGGTTCGCCCCAGGAACAGCGGCGCATCCACGCCGGTCGCACGCCAGCGATGGACGAGGCGCAGCGCGATCCGCTCCACCCCACCGGGCTCGAAACTGTGCAGGAAGGTCAGGACGCGCACGTCATCCGCCCGCCCCGATCCTCATCGATATGCCCCATGATCCCGCTCATAGGCGGCCCGGATAGCATGACCGCCCCATCCATAGACAGCCCCCATGACATAGGCGTCATGGGGGTCCATCATCGTGGCCCCGACGCATTGCCGCTTGCCTTCGCAGGCAAAGCGACCCACCCGCTGGTCGCATGAACGACGGGCAGGGTCAGCGGAGATGGACGATGCGGCGCGGCCGGAACGGGCAGATGTGGCGCGGGCAGGGGACCGTCCTGCTGCTCCTGACGCTGGTCGCGCTGGTCGCCCGTGCGCGGACCTTCGGCAATCCGGTGATCGGGTTCGACGAGCAGTTCTATCTGCTGGTCGGCGACCGGATGCTGCATGGCGCGCTGCCCTATGTCGACATATTCGATCGCAAGCCGATCGGGCTGTTCCTGCTCTATGCCGGCGCGCGTGCGCTCGGGGGCGACGGGTTCCTGGCCTATAAGCTGGTCGCGACCGGCTTCGTCATCGCTACCGCTTACGGCGTGCACCGGGTGGCCCGGCGGTTCGCCAGCCCCATCGGCGCGGTCGTGGCGGCGATCCTCTATATCCTCTGGCTGAACCTGATGGAGGGGGAAGGGGGTCAGTCCCCCGTCTTCTACAATGTGCTGATGCTGGTGGCGGCGGGCGCGGTACTGCGCGCGGTCCAGGAGCGGGGGGGGCTATGCGTTCAGGGCGCGGTCGCGATGGCGGCGATCGGGATCGCGCTCCAGATCAAATATTCGGTGCTGCCCGAAGGGGTGGCCTTTGGCTGTATCCTGCTTTGGCACGGGTGGCGCACGCGGGTGCCGATGGCGCGACTGGCGGGCGTGGCGCTGGGGTGGATCGCGCTGGCGCTGCTGCCGACGCTGGTCGCTTACGGCGTCTATGCCGCGATGGGGCATGGATCCGCCTGGCTCTTCGGCAATTTCCTGTCCGTCGGCGGACAGGCGGCACGGCCACTGGCCGATGAGCTGGAAGGGCTGGCGGCGTGCATCGGCATCCTGTCGCCGCTGGCGCTGGTGATCGCGCTCGGCCGGCCCTGGCGACGGGTGCCTGGCGAGGCGCGGGGCGGCTTCGACGTGCTCCTGATCTGGCTGGCGGTGACGGTCGCCGCAGTGCTGCTCTATGGCCGGTTCGGCAGCCCGCATTATGCCATGCCCATCGTCCTGCCCGCCGTGATCGTCGCGGCGCCCGTGTTCGACCGCTGGCGGCGGACATGGATCATCGCCTTCGTCCTCGCGATCGCATTGGCCGGGCAGATCGTGCTTTTCTTGAGCGAACGCACTAAGGGCGGCGCGGCCGAGGCGATGGCGGTCGCGCGCGCGGCGACACCGGCCAGCGGCTGCCTCTATGTCTATGACGGCTATCCGGCGCTCTATATGCTGACCCATAGCTGCCTGCCATCGCGCTGGATATTTCCCGGCCATCTCAACACCCGTGACGAGGCGAGCGTGGCCGCGATCGGCACCGATCCCGTCGTCGAGATTCGCCGCATCCTGGCCCAGCGGCCGGGTGCGATCGTCGACGATTATCCGCGCTTCGCCTTTGGCAATGCCGCCACCCGCGCGGTGCTACGCGGCGTATTGGCGCGCGACTATCACCTCGCGGCCTGCGTGCCGACGGGACCGAACCGGATGCGGCTGGTCTATCGTCCTGAGCCGGGCACGACGCCAGCCCACTGCCCGTCGCGCGCCGATCTGGATAGGCCAACTTAACCCAAGCGAAGCGGCTACCCTCTTGTCGACCCAGGATATTGCGTCCTAGGGTCCCTCCCACGTTCGCACTGAGCAACACTCGACCACCGTTCCCGATGGTTCGCCATCCCCCGGATGACCGATGGAGGGCACAATGCCGGATCGACTACAAAGCTATCGCAACCAGGTGAGCGATGCGGTGGATGCGTGGCAGGCCAATGTCTGCAACCCCTATATCATCGCCTATAACCTGGCCTATAAAAGCTATACCGACACCTTCAAGAAGCAGAGCGAGAGCGACAAGGCGCGCGCCGAGCTGTTCGTGACCGCTGCGGCGATCCTGCCCGGATCGATCCTGATGGCGACCGCCGCCACCTCCTCGCTGCGGGTGCTCGCTAATCGCGGCGCGCTGCGCCTGCTGGCGGGGCGCAGCACGACCCGCGCGCTCGGCGTCTATAATGCGGTGGCCGCCAATGCGACCGCGACCTTTGCGATCGGCAAGGCGCTCGACATCGTCAAGGACGAGACGGGCAAGGTCATCAAGGACTCGATCGTCAAGGCGATGAGCAACAGCCGCGACCTGCTGGCGACCGACCCGCTGAACCGCGACAAGCAGCTCAACTCCTGGCTGATCAACCACAAGCTGCTGGCGTTCGAGGCAGCCGACGCGATCGAACGCAGCGGCTCGCTGAGCGAGCGCGACAAGGCGCGCGCCTATGACTCCTTGCGCGCCGCGCCGATCGCCAACAAGCCGAATGGCAAGATCGAACCGTCGCGGCTGGCGCCCAAGATCGAGCTCGGCTTCTACATGGTCTGGGTGCTCGATTCCGATGAGCTGGTGACCCAGACCATTCCGGGCAACATGCATAGCCTGACCAGCAAGCCGATCGATGCGCTGCCCAGTTCGCGCGACTATCCGCGCGGCAATACCGATCCGTCGCGCGGTCCCGTGCAATGGGTCGGCGTCACCCGCCCGGGCGGCGATGTCGAGGATCAGATCGACAAGGTGCACAAGCATGTGCGCGGCAGCGCCTTTTACGCCCCCGGCGGCTGGTTCGGCAAAAGCGATGCCGGCCAGGCCCGGCTGAAGGAGGTCGCCGCGGCCGAGCGGACCCTGACCTGGCTGTCCGATATGACGCAACCGCTGGCGCCGCTGGGGTTGCGGACGTGACCCGTGCGCTGGTCGCCGGGCTGGCGCTGCTCGCCGCGTGCAGCGAAGGAGCGAGCCAGCCCCAGCCCAGCGGCGAGGCGCTCGCTCAAATCCGCGCGCAGGTGGAGGGGCAGCGGCAATGCGCACCGCTGTTGTCGGGCACATGGCCGATCGAATTCAGCGCCGATGCGCTGAGCGGTGCCAAGGTCGACGCGTTGGTCGCGGCCGGGCTGGTCCGCCGCGTGACCTTGCCCGACACCGGCGATCGTCCGCGCATCCGGATCGAGCCCACCGAAGCAGGCAAGCGCGACCTGTGGCTGCGTCGCCTCGATCCCGCGAGCCCGGCCGAGCCTTTGCTCTGCTATGGCCGCAAACAGGTGGTCGCGGTCCGTCCCGAGGCACGCGATGTCGGCGCCGCGACCGGCCCGGCGGTCAAGGGCGAGGTGCTGCGCTATGACTATCGCATCGTCCAGCCGCCCGCCTGGACCCAGCGCACCGACATCCGTGCCGCCTTCCCCTTCCTCACCCGTCAATTGGATGAGGTACATAGCGCCGAGCAGGCCGCCACGCGCGAGGGTGATCGCTGGGTGCTGAACGGGGATACCGGGAAGGACGCCAGCACCGAACTCCCTGCCGATCAAGGCTTTTTTCCGTAGACCTGTCGACATATCGACATGCCTACAAAGCTTTAGAATTGTATACTATTGTCTTTCATAGCGGTGTGATTGCGATATCATGCCGCCATGACGATTCCTGATGGCGCTCCACTCCGCTCGCTGACCCATCGCGGCAGGAGGGGGCGTCAAGCGATCCTGCCTTTGCTGACCCTGCTCGCCGGTGCCGCGACGCCATCGCCCGAGATGATCCACAGCCGTGGCAATCCAATCCTCAGCGATGGTCGCACCTATTCGACCGACCCCGCGCCGCTGGTCGATGGCGATATGCTCTGGATCCTGGCGGGACGCGACGAAGCCCCGGACGGCGTCAACGACTTCATCATGAACGAGTGGCAGTTGCTGTCGACCACCGACCCCGCCAGCGGGCGATGGCAAAATCATCCCGCCATCGCCCGGCCTGAGACTGTCTTCGCCTGGGCCGAGCCGGGCCGTGCCTATGCCGGGCAGATAGTGAAGGGACGCGACGGCCGCTTCTATCTCTATGCACCGGTCCTGCAGCGCGAGAGCCTGAGCCAAACCAAGGACCGCTTCGCGATCGGTGTCGCGGTCGCCGATCGGCCGACCGGCCCCTGGCGCGATGCGCATCCCGCCGGCCCGATCATCTCGCAGGAGACGCCGGTCGCCAACGACATCCAGAATATCGATCCCACCGTCCTGATCGACGATGACGGCCGCATCTATATCTATTGGGGCACCTTCGGCCGACTGCGCGCGATGGAGCTGGCAGCGGACATGGCCACCCCCAAGGGGCCCGAGCATATCGTCACCGGCGCGACCGGTTTCTTCGAAGCGCCCTGGCTGATGAAACGGCGCGGCACCTATTATCTGCTCTACGCCGCCAACAATGCCGGCCCCGACAGCCCCTGCACCCCGACCCTCTACCATGCGTGCCAGGCCTATGCCTCGGCCCCATCACCCATGGGTCCCTGGACCTATCGCGGCGTGATCCTGCACCCCGTCTCCTCCACCACCTCCCATGCCGGCGCGGTCGAATTCAGGGGGCGCTGGTACCTCGCCTACCATACGGCGGACGCGAAAGGCGGCGGCCATTTCAGTCGCTCGGTCGCGCTCGATCCGATGAGATGGGACGACAGCACCTCCCCCGCCGCCATCCGCCCGGTGCAGCCGACCAAGGCCCCCGGCCCGCCGCCACGCCCCACCCGCAATATCGCCCCGAGCGCCTCGGCCACCGCCTCCAACGCACCGGTACCGGTGCAATATTGGCTCGCCGCGTTGAACGACGGCGTGGTGCGCGCGAACCCGCTACCGCCCGACATGTGGAGCAACTGGACGGAACAGAACCCCGCCATCGGTTGGATCGAATATCGCTGGTCCCACCCCGTCAGCCTGAACGCCAGCCGTATCCGCTTCTTCGCCGACCACCCCGCCGGCTCGGACGAAGGCATCGCCCCACCGGCGGCTTGGCATCTGGAATATTGGGATCGAGGGTGGCGGCGAATTGCGGGCACCTACTACACTGGTGTGGATGGGTTCCAAGAGATCCGCTTCCGCCCCGTCACCACCCGCCATCTGCGCGCCGTGCTCGATGCGGCAGGCACGAAGGACCGTCATGCCGGTCTGGCCATTGAGGAATGGGAGGCTCTGACGCCGAGTGGGAAAATTTCGCCTTAAAAAATCTGGCCCGGATCGGGACGCTGCTGCTCGGGCTGAGTGACATTCGGCGCATTCGACGACTTGTCGATCACCCCAACGGGCACGATCAAATGTGATGCTCGGCTTAATAGACTATTATTCGGGCACCTCGGCTTCGTCGGTCAAAAAACGACTGCCAACTGCCCCAATCCGGCCCTCGTTACATGCAGGCATATACACCTTATATTTAATATGATAAAAGACATTATCAGATAGTCGCAGCGAAAAGGGGTTGCTTGTACATAACCAAATGAAAAAGTGTCTTTTGTACCATTGGCGCCGCGACAAATGCACGTAGATCGATCAGGCAAGGCCTCTTGCCCGTGCCTATTTTAACAATAGCGTGCTTTTAAGTAAAAACTTATGCGATGAGGGAGTAACCGTGGCCGCCCTTTATCCTACGCCCTATTTTATTCTTACGTTATACGTAGTCAATGCCGATGTCTGCAGGTCTACCGCTTAGAATTAACGTATCTGCGTCAGACTAGACGTACAGCGTATTATAAAATAACTTTTATCCCAGTAACAGCGCCATTTATGTTAAATTGCAACTTAGATTTTGCAAATACTCTACCTTGGAATTTTACCTGCGACAATGCGCGCCTGGTTTGCCGCTGTATTGAAAGCCGATGTGGAGGTTTCTTGAGGATCATATATCCGATCAATTCGTGTCCTCAATCGCGACTGAACCCTGTTACGAATACGACTATCAATACGTGCCAAAGGTTGGGATTGCAAAAAGCTATCTTCGCGGTTTACGCGATGACCGACTTCCCCAACAGTGGATCTCGCAACATGTCCGGCAGACGCTGGCCTAGTAGGCAGGGCAATTTGCGAGTTTGATTGTGAAAACGATCCTGAGGCTTCGCTCCCCTCGCTCGCTCCTCTTTCAGAATGAGATCGTATCGATGTGCCCTGTTGCGCTACAGAGGTATTTGCCCAGCCTACGCCAGTGAATAGAGCCACGACCCATATTACTGCCAAAGATAATGGCCGTATCATCGAATTGGCTCTACTTTAAGATAATCAATTTGTCCGTTCGACCCAGCAGCGTTGTCGGACGGACGAACGACTAATTCCAGGATCTGCAACGGGCATCCGGCAGGCACCTTGAATATCACTTTTTGATGACTACCAGCATCGCCATCGACATTTGCAAGCGATACTCGTGCTATCTCTAGATTATTTTGGCACCGGATTGTCCAATAGGGTTGAGCATCTTGTGCCTGCGCTGGTCCTGTGCTGTGTCCCGTCAAACGATAGGTACCCGCCGGTAGCAACTGGATCTGCCGGGCAACAGGACCGGAGGCGCTGGATGAAGCCACAAAATCTAAAATTCCGCCGCGCTGCCCCGCCTGGATCGATGCAGTTAGCCCGTCACCGTCTATAGGAATCCAGTCTAGGACTGATAGAGCCTGGCGACTACCTGTAAAGCGAGGATCACGAGAATAACGGCGATCCGCCTTCGGATGCCACATCTGATACACAGCCCACGCGTCATCGCCATGTCCAATGGCTAACAAAGCATTGACCGCATTAGCTATGGCCTCGGCCGGTACAGGCAATTTAGCTTGCGCCATTCCCTGTAGGAAGCGCGCACTAGCTTCTGGGTCAGGCCCTTTACCCGACATGTATATAAGGAAGCCGTCTCCCCATGGAGGCCTGGCAATAAGCGTGCGGATCAGGGCCGAACGGATCGCAGGGTCGGCACTCGCCGATGCCAGTACCGGATACAAAATGTCTGCCAAATTCGGAGAGGTACGTAATGCGACGTCGTAATGACGCAGCACGTCAGGTATGTCATTGCGAGCGACCGCATCTTCGATCGCCCATAATTGTGTCGAGTTGTCGCGACGTGATAGGCGTTGGCCATAGGCGAACAAACGCCGTGCAGCACCGACATCACCATGTAACTGAGCATTTATGCCTAAAGTAACGATCGCGCCGATTGCTGTCGGATCATGCATTAGAGCACGCCGGGCTAGTGCGTTAGCAAGTGAGGGATTTTCACGCATTAACCCCGCAGCATAATCACCCGCGATGGCTCCGCTATTAGGAACCATCCTATATGCCGATGCCGGGTTACCGCGAACAGTAACTTGAGCAACGGAAAAGATCACGCAATAATAGCCAAGTCCGGCAATCACCGCAGCAGCCAGCCCCCGTACAACCCATTCTTGGGGCGATCGCCATACTCGCTGGGAGCGCCGGACCTTAGCCGATAGGGCAGATTGACTATTCGCCATTATCACAACTCAAGTTTCTTGGCGTCCATAGCCATAGCCATAGTCATAGCCATAGCGCGACTTTTTCTCTTCGAACTTAGTCAAGACGCTGCCGAAGATCCGAGCATTAGCGCTATCTAGACGACGCAGTGCAGTCTTCACCAAACCCGAGCTGATACCATGCGACTCTACAGCGTAAATGACACCTTCCACGCGTGACGCAATCAGCGGCGCATCAGCCAACCCCATGACCGGGGGAGAATCGATAACAACGTGATCATAGCGATCGAGTAAACCTTCGATCAGTATCGCAAGCCGGTTGCCTGTCAAAAGTTCGGCAGCATTGGGTGGAATTGGTCCAGCCGTCATTGCGTCGAAGCCAAGGGTTTCAACTGGGAAGATCAACGATGGCAGATTGTCCTCGCCTGCCAGAAAATTACTAAGACTG
>NZ_BBJS01000063.1 GCF_000739895.2 Sphingomonas paucimobilis NBRC 13935 | reverse complement strand
CCGCGCGCCAAACCGGCCGCGAGCGCCAAGGCCAGCCAGGGGGCGGTCGCGGCCAAGTTGTCGGCATGGCTCACCGCTCCGGCGACCCCGGCGGCAAAGCCGATCGCGGCGACGCTATCCGTCAGCAGCCATGCCTCGGCCCCGCGCGAACGGACGGCCAGCCGGTGCAGCCATGGCGAAGGCGCGGGTGCGCGCGCGGGGGCGATCGACGTCATGTTCCGGGGCTTAGGCGCGGGGCGGCGGCGGGCGAATACGGGACTTCCCGTATATCGGTCGCGCCGCCACGCGCCGATGAGGTCGCCCGAGCCCCGCAGGATCGCGGGGATGGAGGAGACCCGCCGGTGGACCCGACCGTCATCGACCTGTCGCGGCTGCAATTCGCGCTGACCGCGCTATATCATTTCCTGTTCGTGCCGCTGACCCTGGGGCTCAGCTTCATGCTGGTCATCATGGAATCGGTCTATGTCATGACCGGTCGGCCGGTATGGCGCCAGGTGACCCGTTTCTGGGGCAAGATCTTCGGGATCAACTTCGTCCTGGGCGTCGCCACCGGGCTGACCATGGAATTCCAGTTCGGCACCAACTGGTCCTATTTCTCGCATTATGTCGGCGATATCTTCGGCGCGCCGCTGGCGATCGAAGGGCTGATGGCCTTTTTCCTGGAGGCGACGTTCGTCGGGCTGATGTTCTTCGGCTGGGATCGGTTGTCGAAGCTGGGGCATCTGATCGTCACCTTCATGGTGGCGCTGGGCACGAACCTGTCGGCGCTCTGGATCCTGATCGCCAATGGCTGGATGCAGAATCCGGTCGGTGCGACCTTCAATCCGGATACGATGCGGATGGAGGTGACCGATTTCGGCGCGGTGCTGTTCAATCCGGTCGCGCAGGCCAAGTTCGTCCATACGGTGAGCGCGGGCTATGTCACCGCCTCGGTCGTGGTGCTGGGCATCTCCGCCTTCTGGCTGCTCAAGGGGCGCTGGGTGCCGGTTGCGCGCCGTTCGATGACGGTCGCCGCGGCCTTTGGTCTCGCCTCCTCGCTGTCGGTCGTCGTGCTAGGCGATGAGAGCGGCTATGCGCTGACCGACAACCAGAAGATGAAGCTCGCCGCGATCGAGGCGGCGTGGCACACCGCGCCCGCGCCCGCCGGCCTGACGCTGTTCGGCGTGCCGAGCATGGCGATGCATGAGACACGCTATGAGGTGCAGATTCCCTGGGTGCTCGGCCTGATCGCGACGCGCAGCCTGGACGGCACGGTCACCGGCATGTCCGAACTGGTGCTGCAGGCGCAGGAGCGGATCGCCTCGGGTCAGATCGCCTATGCCGCGTTGCAGACGCTGAAGCGCGACCAGAATGACCGCACCGCCCGCGCGGCGTTCGAGGGGCATAAGCGCGATCTGGGCTATGCCCTGTTGCTCAAGCGCTATGTCGCCGATCCCGCCACCGCGACACCGGCGCAGATCGAGCGCGCGGCCTGGGATACGGTGCCCAGCGTGCCGCTCATGTTCTGGGCATTCCGCGCCATGGCGGCGATCGGCTTTGCGATGATCGCGCTATTCGCCACCGCCTTCATCCTGTGTTCGCTGCGGATGCACCTGAACGTCCGCTGGTTCCTGCAGGCGGCGGTGGTCGCGATCCCGCTGCCCTGGATCGCGGCGGAGCTGGGCTGGGTCGTCGCCGAATTGGGGCGCCAGCCCTGGGCGATCGACGGCGTGCTGCCGACCTTCCTTGCCGCCTCCAGCCTGACGCCGGCGATGCTGCTGACCACCATTGCGGGCTTCACCCTGCTTTACGGTGTCCTGGCGGTGATCGAGGTCCGGCTGATCCTGGCGACCGTCCGCCATGGTCCGGTCGAGGACGAGCCGCAGCTACCCCATGACACCGGCGCGGCCATCCCCGCCCAACCGCTCGCCGCCTGAAGGAGGGCCAAGAGATGTTCGATTATGAGATGCTGCGCCTGATCTGGTGGGCGCTGCTGGGAGTCCTGCTGATCGGTTTCGCGCTGACCGACGGGTTCGATTTGGGCGTGGCCGCCTTGTTGCCATTCGTCGCGAAGACCGATGCGGAGCGCCGGATGGTCATCAACACGGTCGGCCCCACCTGGGAGGGGAACCAGGTGTGGTTCATCCTGGGCGGTGGCGCGATCTTCGCCGCCTGGCCCTTCGTCTATGCGGCAAGCTTTTCGGGATTCTATCTGGCGATGTTCGTCGTCCTCGCCGCGCTGATCCTGCGGCCGGTGGGGTTCAAATATCGCTCCAAGCGCGCCGATCCAGCATGGCGCGCGCGCTGGGACTGGGCATTGTTCGTCGGCGGGTTGGTGCCGGCGCTGGTGTTCGGCGTGGCGGTCGGCAATGTCCTGACGGGCGCGCCCTTCCGCCTGGATGGCGATCTGCGCATCTTTTACGAGGGCAGTTTCCTGGCGCTGTTCAGTCCCTTTGCCTTGCTGTCCGGATTGCTGTCGGTCGCGATGCTGGTGCTGCACGGTGCGGCCTGGCTGTCGATCAAGGTCGAGCAGGGGGCCGTGCAGGATCGGGCGGCCGCCTATGGCTTCACCGCCGGCGCCGCCGCGCTCGCGCTCTTCGCGATCGGCGGATTGCTGGTGACGCAGATGCCGGGGTTCGAGATTCTGGGGCGGGTCGATACGCTGGCGCCGTCCAATCCGCTGCACACCACGGCGCGGATGGTGACGGGGGGCTGGCTGGCCAATTTCGGGCTCTATCCCTGGATGACGGTCGCCCCGATCCTGGGCTTTGCCGGTACGCTGGTGGCGATGATCGGCATCTATCGGCGGCAGGGGGCCTTGGCCTTTGGCGGGTCGAGCGCGGGCGCGGCGGGGATCATCGCCACGGTCGGCTGTGCGATGTTTCCCTTCATCCTGCCGTCCAGCATCGATCCGCATTCCAGCCTGACCGTCTGGAACGCCTCGTCCAGCGCGCGGACGCTGGGCATCATGCTGGTCGTCACGATCGTCTTCCTGCCGATCGTGCTGGCCTACACCGCCTGGGCGTATCGGGTGATGTTCGGCCGGGTCACCACCGCCGCCGTCACGACCGGCCCTGATTTCTACTGACCCGAATGTCCTGAAAGGAACGCGCCATGTGGTATTTCACCTGGGTCCTCGGCCTTGGCCTCGCGGTCGGCTTCGGCATTCTCAACGGCATCTGGCACGAGTTCCACCTGCCCGCCGACGAGGAGGGGCCGGCCGCGTGAGCCGGTTCCATCCCGACCTCGCGGCAAGGCCCGTGCCGCGGTACACCAGCTATCCCACCGCGATGGATTTCACCCCGGCGGTGGGGGCGGAGCGGCAGGCGCTGGCACTGCTGGGCGTCGCGCGTGAGACACCGGTCTCGCTCTATGTCCATGTCCCCTATTGCCGTGAGATCTGCTGGTATTGCGGATGCAACACCGGTGCGGTCGGGCGTGCCCAGCGGCTGGACGATTATGTCGAGGCCTTGCTGGCCGAGATCGCGACGGTCGCCGCGCTGCTCGATGGGCGGATCAGTTCGGTGCATTTCGGCGGGGGCAGCCCCAATGTCTTGTCGCCGATACAGCTGCTCCGCATTGCCGATGCGATCCGCGACCAGTTCGGCGTGGCCGAGCCGGCGGAATGGGCGATCGAGATCGACCCGCGCGGTTTTGGCGCCGAGCATGCGGCGGCGCTGGCGACGATCGGCATCACCCGCGTCAGCATCGGCGCACAGACCTTCGCCGCGCCGATCCAGCGCGCGATCAATCGTATCCAGCCTTATGATCTGGTCGCGGACGTGGTCGACAGGCTGCGGCTGGTGGGGATTTCGTATATCAATCTCGACCTGATGTACGGCTTGCCGCACCAGAGCCGTGCCGATGTCGCCGCCAGCATCGCCTCGGCCCTGACGCTGCGGCCGTCGCGCATCGCCATGTTCGGCTATGCCCATCTGCCCGCGATGTTGCCGCGCCAGCGGATGATCGACGCCGCCGCGCTGCCCGATGCCGAGGAGCGTTTCCACCAGAGCGAGTTGGCGCATGAGCGGATGATCGCGGCGGGATATCGGGCGATCGGCTTCGACCATTTCGCGCGTGCCGATGACAGGCTGGTGCGCGCCGATGCCGCCGGCCGGCTGCGGCGGAATTTCCAGGGCTTTACCGATGACCCCGCCCAGGTGGTGGTCGGCCTCGGCACCTCCGCGATCAGCCAGTTCGACGGGGTTATCGTCCAGAATGAAAAGCATGTCGGCCGCTATCGCGAACTGGTGAAGGGCGGCCGGTTGGCGGGCATACGCGGTGTGCGGCGCGAGGCGGAGGATCGCCTGCGCGGGGCGATCATCGAGCGGATCCTGTGCGATGGCCATGCCGACCTGACGACGATCTGCGCCGCGCACGGTGCAGATCCCGCCCTCTTCGTCGATATGCCCGAGCGGCTGGCGACCTTGGCGAAGCGTGGGATCGTGCATATCGAGGGGATGCGGCTGGCGGTGGCGGATCGCTGCTATCGCCGGATCGTGGCGGCCAGCTTTGATGCACGCCGCCCCAGCGAAGCCCCGCGCGCGAGCGTGGCGGTGTGATGCCGGTTGCGCGCGAAGGGCTGGTCTGGGCTCCGCTTCCGCGCCATGCTGAGGCGATGATATCCACCCGGCCTGTTGCCCCATGAGCGACGCGTTGATCGCCGACCAACTGGTCCGCTTCGTCGAGGGGACGCTGGACCGCGCCGTGCTGCTCGTCAATTGCGATGGCGTGGTGACGGGCTGTACGCCCGCCGTCGAGCTGCTGTTCGGATGGGCGCGCGAAAGCCTGATCGGACGGTCGGCGGCGGTGCTCTATCCCGGCGCCGATGCGGCCGCCGGCCAATTGGCGAAGGATTTGGTCCAGGCCAAGCTCCAGTCGCCGCTCCGGCTGGAGGGGTGGCGGACGCGCCGCGATGGCAGCGAGTTTCTGGCCGACACCTCGATCGTCGCGCTCCGCGATGACGACGGCACGTTGACCGGTTTCGGTCTGGGGCTGTCGGACATCACCCCGCTACGCGCGCGCGAACAGGCCCTGCATCAGAGCGAGCTTCACGTCCGCTCGATCCTGGCGACCGTGCCCGATGCGATGATCGTCATCGACGATGCCGGTGTGATCCTGTCGTTCAGCGCCGCCGCCGAACGCTTGTTCGGTTATGGCGAGGCGGAGATTGTCGGGCGCAATGTCAGCCTGTTGATGCCCAGCCCGTATCGCGACCAGCATGACGGCTATATCGCCCGCTATGAGGCGACGGGCGAGCGGCGCATCATCGGCATCGGCCGGGTCGTCACCGGATTGCGCCGCGATGGCACTGAATTTCCCATGGAGCTGTCGGTGGGGGAGGCGCGCGACGAGGGGCTGCGTATCTTCACAGGCTTCATCCGCGACCTGACCGCGCAGCAACTGGCCGAGCTGCGCATGAAGGAATTGCAGGCCGAACTCATCCATGTCTCCCGCGTCAGTGCGATGGGGACCATGGCCTCGACCCTAGCGCATGAGTTGAACCAGCCGCTGACCGCCATCGCCAATTATCTGGAAGCGGGACGGGACCTGATCGACAACGACGCGTCCGACGCCCGGCCATTCCTGCGCGAGGCGATGGACGAGGCGGCGCGCGAGGCGTTGCGTGCCGGGCAGATCGTACGGCGGCTGCGCGACTTCGTGGCGCGGGGCGAGACCGAGAAGGCGGTCCACGATCTGCCGGCGATGATCGACGAGGCGGCGCGGCTGGGTCTGCTCGGCGCGACCGAGCGCGGCATCCGGCTGTTCACCCATTTCGATCCCACCGCGTCGCGGGTGCTGGCGGACCGGGTGCAGGTGCAGCAGGTGCTGGTCAATCTGCTGCGCAACGCCGCCGAGGCGGTGGCGGATGGCGTGCGCCGCGACGTGACGGTCACGACCCTGCGCCGCGAGGGCGGGGTGATCGATATCGCGGTCGCCGATACCGGGCCGGGTATCGACCCCGCGATCGCGCCGCGCCTGTTCGATGCCTTTGCCAGCGGGAAGGAGCATGGCATGGGCCTGGGCCTGTCGATCTCGCGCACCATCGTCGAAGCGCATGGCGGGCGCATCTGGGCGGAATCGCGTGCCGACGAAGACGGGCAACGGGGCACGATCTTCCACTTCACTTTGTGGAGTGGCGAGCCGGAGGAGAATCATGGCTGACACCCGCCTGGTCCATATCATCGACGATGAGGAGCCGGTTCGGCGTTCGATGGCGTTCATGCTCAAGACGTCGGGCTTTGCTGTGTCGGTCTGGGAGAATGGCGTCGCCTTTCTGCGCGAGGCGAAGGCCACTGATGCGGGCTGCGTGCTGCTGGACATCCGCATGCCGGAGATGGACGGATTGGAGGTGCAGCGCGAGATGGCCGCGCATGGCATCGCGATGCCGGTGATAGTCCTGACCGGGCATGGCGATATCGCGACGGCGGTGTTGGCGATGCGGCAGGGGGCGATCGATTTTCTGGAAAAGCCGTTCGAAAAGGCCGCCTTGCTCGCCGCGCTCGATCGCGGCTTCGGGACGCTCGACCGGCGCGAGGTGGCGTCGACCAGCGCGCAGGAGGCGCGGGTTCGCATCGCCGCGCTCACCCCGCGCGAACAGGATATCCTGCGCGGTCTGGTGCGCGGGCATCCGAACAAGACCATCGCCTTCGACCTGGGTATCAGCGCGCGGACGGTGGAGGTTCACCGGGCGCATGTCATGACCAAATTGGGCGTGCACAGCCTGTCCGACGCGCTGCGCCTCGCCTTTGCGGCGGGAATGGATGCCGGATAGGGACATCACGTAGCGACGATGGCCGTGACGATCGGCATTCTGACTCTTCCCCCTTTGTGAGAGGCTGTGATGACGATGGAAAATGGGCCGGGTCGCGGTGCGACGGTGCTGTTGGTCGAGGATGACGATGCGGTCCGGCGATCCTTGCAATTGCTGCTGCACTGGCGGGGCTATGATGTGCGGGCCTATCCGGCGGCGAGTCCCTTGCTCCATGGTGATGGGGCGGGGGGCGATATCCTGATCGCTGATTACCGTCTGCCCGACGCCACCGGCTGCGACCTGCGCCGTGCGCTGGGCGAGCGGGGATGGACGGGGCGGTCGGTGCTGATCACCGGCTATGCCAGCGCGGCGCTGACCGCCGATGCGCGCGGTAGCGGCTTCGACGTGGTGCTCGGCAAGCCGCTGCGCCAACAGGCCCTGTTCGCCGCGCTCGCCTAGGGAAGGCGCCTAGCCCTTGGCCAGTAGATCGGGCAGCGCGGCGGCCAGCCGGTCGACATCGGCCATGCTGGTGAACAAGGCCGGTGTGACGCGGACGCAAGCCCCCCTGGCCGGACCGGTGCGATGGACGGTGAAGATGCGGTGACGTTCGAGTAGCCGCTTGGCCAGCGCGGCATTGGCGGCGGCGTCGATCACGCCGTCGACGCGGAACGAGGTGATCGCGCCGTGCAGCGCGGGATCGTCGGGCGTCAGGACGCTGAGACCGGGTATCCGCCTGGCCCGCTCGACCCAGCGATCCCGCAGCGCGCGCAGCCGGGCGGCACGGGCACGCCGATCGATCCGATGCTGAAAGGCGAGGGCGGCCGGCACGGTCAGCCAGGCGGCATAGTCCAGCGTCCCGGTATGAACCCGCGCCATCACCGTATCGGGCCCGTCCGCATCCTCGGCCGGATCGCGGTCGATCCGCGTGAGGGCCGGGCGGCGGATATGCAGAATCCCCACGCCCAGCGGCGCGCCGAGCCATTTGTGCCCGTTCAGCCCGACAAAGTCGCAATCGAGATCGGGCAGCGAAAAATCGAGCTGCTGCCAGCTATGTGCGGCGTCGACGATCACGTCGATCCCGCGTGCCCGTGCCATCGCGGCGATCTCACGCACCGGGATGACCAGCCCGGTGCGGTGGCTGAGATGGGTCAGCAGGATCAGTTTCAGCCGGGGCTCGGCCGCGATCGCTTCGGCATAGGCGGCGATCAGGCTGTCGCGTGTCGCCGGCTCGGGCAGGGCGATGCGGCGAACGCGCACGCCGCGTCGTGGCCCCAGGCTCTCCATGCACGCCTGCATGCTGTCATAATCGAGATCGGCGTAGAGCACCGTATCGCCCGGCGACAGGCGGTTATAGCCGAGGATCAGCGCCTTCAGCGCCTCGGTCGCGTTGCGGGTGAAGGCGATTTCGTCCGGAGGCACGCCCAGTTCGGCGGCCACCGCCGCGCGGGCAGCGGCCAGATCGGCGAGCATCCCGCGACGCGCATAATAGCTGGTGTCGCGGTTCACCCGCGCGACCGCCTGTTCATAGGTGGCGCGGACCGGGTGCGCCATAGCCCCCCAATTGCCGTTCTCCAACTGAACGACATCCTGGGGCAGGTCATATTCCCCCGCGACCTTGGCCCAGAAGGCCTCGTCATCGGGTGCGGGATGCGCTGGGCTCGTGGCGCGCGCCGAGAGGGGGAGGGTGGCCGCCATGCCCCCGGCCAACAGCGCGCGCCGATCGATCATCAGAAGGTCAGCCCCAGACGCACATAATAACGCCCGCCATCGGTATCATAGGGGGCGTTGCGCGAGTAGATCAGGCCGCGATTGGCCTGGTTGGTCGCCTCGTCGGGATAGGTGCCGAACAGATTTTCGGCGCCGCCGCGGATCGAGATGTTGGGCGTGAGGCGATAGGTGAGCGCGGCGTCGAACATCGTCATGCCGCCGAACCGTTGGAACAGTTCGCCGGTGGAGTTGCCGGTCACGTCGGTCCACGGGCCATAATAACGTCCGCGCAGCATCACGCCGACCGGGCCGATATCATAGCCCAGCGTGCCGGTCGTATTGTGGCGCGGCAGGCGCTCCTCGAAAATCCGCCGCTGCGTCGCATTGGCGATCGCCGCACTCGTGCCGCTGCGCACCGTGGTGCGGTTGTAGTTGTAAGCCAGAGTCGCGCTAGCCCGACCTTCACCCAGTTGGCGGTTATAGCCGATGACGACATCGACGCCGCGCGTGCGCGTGTTGAAGTCGTTGGTGAAATAGCTGATCGAGGTGAAGCGGTTCGGATTGGGCAGGCTGGCCGGAATGGCGATGGTCGCCGACTGGCTGAACCGGTCGTCGACATCGATCTGATAGAGGTCGACCGTGGCGCTGAGCCCGACATGCGTCTGCAACGCCAGGCCGACGGTCGCATTGCGCGACGTTTCGGGGCGCAGCGGCTTGGCACCGAGCGCGATGGCCAGTGGATCGCTGGGTGCGAGACGGCCCTGGTTGAACACCTGCAATGTGCGCGTGTCGAGGCCCTGGCTGACGACGCGAGTGTTGAGTTGCGCCGGAGTCGGGGCGCGGAAGCCGGTGGAATAGGTGCCACGCAGCGCCAGCCATTCGACCGGCTCGACCCGCGCCGACAGCTTGTAGGTGAACTTGTCGCCGAAGCTGGAGAAATCTTCGTAACGCCCCGCCGCGCCCAGCGAGAGCAGCTGGATCGGCCGCCATGCCAGATCGACATAGCCGGCATTGCTGGTCTGGCTGAACCGGCCGGCCTGTTGCGGGCCGAAGCCGGGGAAGCCGTTGGAGTTGGGCGCCAGCCCCGTCGCCGCGCCCGGTCCGATCGCATAGGAGGCCGGGTCGCCGGTACCGACGACATAGCGCTCGATCCGCCGCTCGCCGCCAAAGGCGATGTTCAGCGGATCGACGCCACCGATCGGTAGGCGATAGACGAAATCGGCGTTCAGATTCGTCTCGATCTGCGTCAGCCGGCCGAGATAGAAGCTGGTCGGGCTGTTGGGGCCGAGCGAGGCGTTCAGGCTCTCGCGCATGCGATAGTCGATGCGGCTGCGGCCCGACGAGGCGCTGATGTCATAGCTGAAGGCATCGGACAGCGATCCGCGCAAGCCGCTGTTGAGCTGAAGGTCGGCGAAATCGGTGCCGAAGCGCGGGGTGAAGCCGACCGGATAGATACTGCGGAAGCTGAAGCCTGGAAAGGCGCTGCTGGCATTATAGACGCTGCCCGTGCCCGCCGGATTGCGCCAGTTGAAGTCGGTGACGCCTTCGCCCTGCTGAACGGTGCCGAAGGCATAGAGTGTCGCACCCGGCGTCAGGTCGTAATGCATGTCGATCGCGCCGCGCACTCGCTCTTCGTCAGGCTGGCCCCAGCGCTGGACCGGGTTGGGCACGGCAAGCGTCGGGTTCGCCGCCTGGAAGGTCAGCGCGTCGGGGCGCTGACGGGTGCGCGAGGTCGCCTCGGCATGTTCAAACTGGCCGGTGAAGACGATCGCGCCGCGATCGTCGAGCGCGATGCCGCCGCGCGCGCCCGACTGATAGTCGTTGCCGTCACCGGCATAATATTGGCTGAACTGGCCAAAGGCCTCCATCCCCGGCGCATCGTCGAGGATGATGTTGATGACGCCCGCGATCGCATCCGATCCATATTGCGCCGAGGCACCGTCGCGCAGCACCTCGATCCGCTTGATGGCGAGGCTGGGGATGCTGGCGAGGTCCGGCGCCTGCGCACCGCGCGTACCCAGGAGCGCCGAGCGGTGATAGCGCTTGCCGTTGATCAGCACGAGCGTCTGATCGGCCGACAGCCCGCGCAAGGTGGCGGGGCGGACAAAGGCCTGGCCATCGGCGGCGGGCAGGCGCTGGACGTTGAACGAAGGGAGCAGTTGCGCCAGCGTGTTGTTCAGGTCGCTCGACACGCTCGAGCGGATCAGCGTCTCGGGCAGCACATCGACCGGCGCCAGCGTATCGAACTGCGTCCGACCGCGTTCGCGCGTGCCGGTGACGATCACGTCGTTGCCGGTCGGGGCATCGGCGGCGGGCTGGCTCTGTTCGGTGCTATCCTCGCCGGGTGGCGTGGTCTGGGCCCAGGCGACGGGCGTGAACAGGATGTGCAGCGCTGCAACAGCGCTGGCGGTCGTGAGTTTCATGATGAAGCCTTCCCCCTGGGCCGCTCGCTCGGCACTCGTGAGCCGGGGCCCTAGAAAGGCTAAGTTGCACCCCCGTTACGAATATGCGGCGGATCAATGAACCGGCCGGGCGGGGGGCCGGTCATGGCCTTTCCTGCGGCGTCAGACGTCGTTGAAGCGAAAGCAATTAGCGGCATGGTCGTTGACGATGCCGACCGCCTGCATCCAGGCATAGCTGATCGTCGGACCGACGAACTTGAAGCCGCGGCTTTTGAGCTCCTTGGATATGACCTCGGACAAGGGCGAGGTGGCGACCCATTCGCGTCCCGGATTTCGGATCGGCTCGCCATCCACGAACGACCAGCAGAATGCGGTGAAATCCTCGCCCTTCGCCGCCATGTCGCAATAGATTTGCGCGCCCCGGATCGTCGCGCGAATCTTTGCCTGGGCGCGGATGATTCGCGGATCGGCCATCAGCCGGGCGACATCCTCCTCGCCGAACGCGGCGACCTTCACGGGATCGAAACCGGCAAAGGCCTCCCGAAAGCCGTCGCGCTTGCGCAGGACCGTGATCCAGGCGAGCCCCGCCTGAAACCCCTCCAGCATCAGCATTTCCCACAGCATGCGCGGATCGCGCTGGGGCACGCCCCATTCCTGATCGTGATAGGCCTGCATCAACGGGTCGTTGCCGGCCCAGGCGCATCGGGTGACATGGTGGCAAGGCATGTCGTCGTCGATACCATATTCGGCACCGTAAGCGATTGACAAAAACGTTCATACATATATATTAGCATCTGTTCATATGTTGATAGATGCATGACACACGACGAGGGGACGCAACTGGCCGAGTTGTTTCGTCTGCTGGGTGAGCCCAACAGGCTTCGGTTGGTGGTGGCTTGTCTGGACGGGCCCCGTTCGGTGGGCGAACTGACCGAGGAAGTCGGCGTCAGCCAGAGCCTGGTTTCGCAGCATTTGCGACTGCTGCGCGCCGGACGCTTGCTGAAGCAGACGCGTTCGGGGCGGAACGTCTTCTACGCGCTACCCGATTGTCACGTCCGCACCATGCTGACCAACATGATGGACCACGTGCTTGAACCCGAAGATCATGGACACGAGGATTAGATCATGAGCGTCAATGTCGAAATGGTGAAGTGCGCCTGCAACGACTGCGTCTGCGTCGTCAGCACCAGCAATGGTGTCGAGGCCGATGGCCGCATCTTCTGCGGCGAGAATTGCGCCAACCATCATCAGGATTCGGCCGGTTGCGACCATGCGGGTTGCCCCTGCCACGGTTGATCCGCGGCCGCTAAAGCTGTTTGAGAAGGGACCGGCGAAAGCCGGTCCCTTTTTCGTCAGATCTCCATACGCAGCGAGGCGCGCACGGTTCGCGGTGCGCCGGGATAGATCCACAGGGCGCTGTACGAACTCGCGGCATAGCGCTGGTCGAGCAGATTGTCGGCCTCCAGCCGGAAGCGCAGCCCCTGCGTGACGGGGGCCTCGATCGCGGCCTTCACCTTCACATATTCGGGCAGAACGATCGGGTTCGCGGTCAGCGACCCGGCCCGGTCGCCGACATAGGCGACGCCGCCGCTGAGCTGCCAGTCGCCGCGCGTCGTGGGGATGCGGTGGACGACCAGCAGCGTGCCCGAATGTTCCGGCACGTTCAGGACCTTGGGCGTGGGGAAGGTCGCGTCGTCCGCCTTGGCGTCGAGCCAGGCATAATTGGCGACGATCTGCCAGCGATCGCCCAGCCGGGCCGAGGCGTCGAGCTCGATACCCCGGCTGACCATGCTGCCGACCGGCGCCAGGAAGTTGGGATCGACCGGATCGGTGGTCAGGATGTCCTTCTTGCGGATGTCGAACCAGGTGGCGGCCATGTCGATGCCGGGCAGCTTGGCCGCGATCCCGACCTCATAGCCGCGCCCGGTTTCGGGGCCGAAGCCGTTGCCGTTGCGATCGGTGCCGGTGTTGAGCGAGAAATTCTCGCCCCAATTGGCGTGCACCGCGATCGCATCGGACAGACGGTACCGGGCGCCCACGCGGAAGTTGACCGGCTCGTTGATATTGCGCCCGGTACGGCCGGTGTTGTTGTTGACGATCTTCTGACGGTAAGGGTCGATACGCGCACCGCCGACCAGCGTCAGGCGATCGGTCACGTCCCACATATCCTGGACATAGAAGGTGCCCGCCCAGCGGCTTTCGTCATTATTGGTGAAGGGGCGTAACGGCGCCGCCACCGATCCATAGACGGGGTTGAACAGGTCGATGGCATAGGGCGCCGCCGCGGACGGATTGATGCGCATCCACCGTTCGCCATAGAAGAAGCGATAGCCCTTCAGCCCGACGCTGACCCGGTGCTGCCCGATCTGTCCGGCCAGTTCCAGGCGGGCGGACAGATCGTCGACGCTGAAATCGCGCGAGCGGCGTTGCCGCCACAACGACGTGCCGACGATGCGCGACTGGTCCGCCGACAGGCCTCGCAACGTGCCTTTGCGCCAGACCATGCCGCCATTCAGCGTCCAGCCGCCGCCCAGCTCCGCCAATCCGGTGATCTGATGCTGGTTGTTGCGCGACTTGGTGATGCCGTTCGACGGCTCGCCATAATAGTTGGAGAGGGGCAGGGCGTTGGCATCGCCGTTGATCGCGGGAATGCCGCGGTCGAACGGCGTGTCGAACTGGCTGAACTCGCCGGTATAGGTCAG
Organism: Sphingomonas paucimobilis NBRC 13935; assembly: GCF_000739895.2. Lineage (GTDB taxonomy): Bacteria > Pseudomonadota > Alphaproteobacteria > Sphingomonadales > Sphingomonadaceae > Sphingomonas > Sphingomonas paucimobilis. The sequence goes on along the minus strand of NZ_BBJS01000063.1, from coordinate 57,706 downwards.
GCGTAGCGCCTGGCTGGGTTGCCAGGTCAGCGATGGCGACACGACCCGCCGGCGCAGCGTGACGGTGTCGCGCCACCCGTCGCTATCCTCGCCCGCGACGACGATGCGCGCCGCCAGCGTGCGCGACAGCGGCCCCGTCGCGTCCAATTCCACGCGGCGCGTGTTGAACGAGCCATAGCTGACCATGGCGTTGGCATGGGGGGTGAAGCGCGGCACCTTGGTCACGATATTCACCCGGCCGCCGGGATCGACATCGCCGAACAGCGCGCCGGCCGGCCCCTTCAGAACCTCGATCCGCTCGGTGGTGGCGGGGTCGCGCGGCGGGGCCATGCCGCGATTGGCGAGGAAGCCGTTCAAATAATATTCCGCTCCGCCGTCGGGCGTGCCCAGAAAACCGCGCACCGCGAAATTGTCGATCACGCCGCCGCGATTATTCTGCTGGCTGAACCCGCTGACCAGTTCCAGCGCGTCGCTGAGGCGATAGGTGCCGGCCGCGTCCAGAATGTCGCGCTCGATCGAACGGCTCGACTGCGACATGCGCTCGGTGACGCGGTCGGACGACTGGGTGCGGTCCACTGTGCTGCGCGTGCCGAGCACGACGATATCGCTGCCGCCCGATTCGTCCTGGTCGGTGAACTCCTGCTGTTCCGGAAGCTCCTGGGCCTCGACGGCGAACGGCGCAGCGCCCAACGAAAGGGCCCAGGCCAGGGCCGACATCGATCGACGCGGAAGAAGAGAGGTGTTTAGAGACATCGGGGCTCCAGACAGCGGCGCTTCGATCGGCACCATTGGGTTGCGGTATGTTGCAACGTCTCATAATGGGGTTGCGCTGCAACGCAACCATGTCGAACCCTGTCAGACCTGGGGGCCGGCATGCGGCCGATCGGCGGCACCGGGGCGTCCGGTCGGCCTGGTTCGGATAACCCTCGGGCATCACATTGGAAGTTGATCTTTGTTCTCACGTGCAACCATGATCCTGGGCCTTGTTTTTTCTGCCATGACCACCGCATCCCATGCCCAAGGCCCAGCGCCCCTGCCGGCGGCACTCCCTTGGTCGGGCAAGAGCGAGGCCCTGATCGCCAAGCCCGGCGACCCCTGGATCACCCCGGCCGAGGCGGCGGGATTCGCGACGACGCCGCGCTATGCCGAGGTGCGCGCCTGGTTGGAGCGGCTGGACGCCGCATCGCCGCTGATCACCGTCGGCACCTTTGGCCGGACGACCGAGGGGCGCGACATGATCTATGTCCGGGCGAGCAAGGGCGGGGCCGGCAAGCCGGTCGTTCTGGTCCAGGGCGGCATCCATTCGGGCGAGATCGATGGCAAGGATGCCGGGCTGATGCTGCTGCGCGACATCGCGCTGCGGGGGAAGGACAGCCTGCTCGACACGGTCGATCTGGTCTTCGTTCCGATCTATAATATCGACGGTCATGAGCAGATGAGCGCGTACAACTACCCGCACATCCGGGGCCCCGCCGAAAAGGGGCGCGACGCCAATGCGCGCAACATCGACCTGAACCGCGACTATGCGAAGGTCGATGCGCCGGAGACGCGGGCGATGATCGGGCTGATCCGTTCGCTCGATCCGATCCTCTATATCGACTGCCATGTCAGCGAAGGCTTCGACATGCAGTATGACATCACCTTCACCTATGCCGGTTGGGGCACCTATGCGCGCCACCGCGCGACCGCCGACTGGCTGGATGGGCGTTTCGGCCCTGCGGTGTCGAAGGCGCTGGCGGACGCGGGCCATATCCCGATCAAATATCCCAGCCCCATCGACACGCGACAGCCGAACAAGGGCATCCGCTACAGTCCGGAGGGGCCGCGTTATTCGACCGGCTATGGCGATTTCATCGGCATGCCGACCGTGCTGGTCGAAAACCATATGCTCAAGCCCTATCGCCAGCGCGTGCTCGGCACCTATGTGCTGCTGGAAGCCGCGCTGAAGATCGCGGCGACCGACGCCGCGCGCATCGCGGCCGCCAAGGCGCAGGACCGTGCGAGCCGCCCGGCCGAGCTTCTCACCCGCTGGACCCCGGCGGCACAGCCGATCGGCTGGATCGAGCAGTTCAAGGGCGTTGCGTTCGACACCTATATGTCGCCCGCCTCGGGGCGGCTGGAGCAGCGCTGGAATGGCAAGCCGATCACCTTCCGCATGCCGATCATCGGGCAGACCCCGACCGAGAGCGTCCGCTTGCCCAAGGCTTGGTGGGTGCCGCCCGCGCAAACGGAGGTGATCGACCGGCTGCGCGTGCATGGCATCCGGTTCGAGACGATCGAGGTCCCCCGAACCCTGACGCTCGACCATGTCCGCCTGGTCGATCCGAAACAGTTGCAGCCGATGGAGGGGCGCTATCCGATCACCGCGCGCTTCGTTCACGAGTCCGCCGAGCAGGTAATGCCGGTCGGCAGCGTGCGCGTCCCCGCCGACCAGCCGCTGGGGCTGCTCGCGGCGTCGCTGCTGGAGCCGGAGAGCCAGGATTCCTTTCTGGCATGGGGTTTCTTCCCCGAGATGCTGGCGTCGGCACCGAACACGGATGCCTTCGTGCTGGCGGCGCTTGGCGACCGGATGCTGGCGTCCGACCCCGATCTCAAAGCCCGGTTCGATGCCAAGCTTCGCGCGGAGCCGGGCTTTGCCGCCGATTCCGATGCGCGATTGGCGTGGCTTTATGCGCAGGCGGGGCCGGGGCATCCCTATCCCTTGCGCTACCCGATCGCGCGCGAACTAAACTGAGTGCTTGTCATGGCATTTCCTCCATCCTCCCCTGCAAGGGAGGAGTTTAGGGGGAGGAGTTTAGGGGGCGGATTTGTCCATTTTCCACGGTTAATGAGATGTTACAAAGTGACGGTTGTGTGCGAGGCGATGGTGGCTAAAAGTCGCGCCGATTCACCCCGGCGCGAAGCCAATCGATGATGCAGGAGACGGCAATGCCGAACCCCAATACCGAAATCCTGATCGACGCCGTGCAATTGGCCTATGGCCCGCATCGTGTCCTGGATGGTCTGTCGCTGCGTGTTTCGGGGGGCGAAGTCTATGCGCTGCTGGGGGGCAATGGCGCGGGCAAATCGACGACGCTGTCGACGTTGCTCGGCTTCTTGCGCGCCGATGCCGGACAGGTCGAGGTCGGCGGGATCGATCCCGCGCGCGATCCCGATGGGGCGCGGCGGCGCATTGCCTATCTACCTGAGAATGTCGCTCTCTACGAGCATCTGAGCGCGGTCGAGAATGCCGATTATCTGCTCGCGCTGTCCGGCACGCCGCGACCCCGCGCAGCCATTGTCGAGGCACTGGCGGCGGCGGGCTTGCAGGACCGGGCCTATGATCAGCGTCTTGCCGGCTTTTCCAAAGGGATGCGTCAGAAGGTCGCGATCGCGGTCGCCTTGTTGCGCGAGGTGCCGGTGTTGCTGCTCGACGAACCGACCTCGGGTCTTGATCCGCGTGCGACCTCCGATTTCAACGCGCTGCTCCATGCGGTGCGCGATCGGGGCACGGCCGTACTAATGGTCACCCATGATCTGCTGAGCGCCGCCGATGTCGCCGATCGCATCGGCTTTCTGGAGGGCGGCCGCATCGTGGAGGAAGTGGCGGCGGAGGGACCAGCGCGGTTCGATGTGCGGGCCTTGCGTGACCGTTTCGCCGGCCGGGCGCTCGCCGCATGAGCGCGGTGTCGCTGATCGCACGGGATGAACTGCGGCTGATGCGGCGCAACCGGGTCGCGGTGACGGCCCTGGTGCTGCTCGTCATCCTGACGCTGGTCGCGGTGGTCACGTCCTGGACCCATCAGCAAGGCATCGCCGCCTCGCGTGCCCAGCATCAATCGCATGCCGATCATGCCTTCGAGGCCCAGCCCGACCGGCACCCGCACCGCGTCGTCCATTATGGCCATTTCATCTTCCGCCCGCTCGGACCGCTCGCCGCATTCGATCCCGGTGTCGATGCCTTTACCGGCAACAGCATGTTCCTGGAGGGGCATCGCCAGAACACCGCGAATTTCGGCGATGTGCGCCAGAGTTCGCCCCTGATCCGCTTCGGGCAACTGACCCCGGCCTTCGTGCTGCAGGCGGTCGCACCCTTGTTGCTCATCTTCCTGGGCTATGGTGCGGTCGCGCGGGAGACCGAGCGTGGCACGCTCAGGCCCTTGATGTTGCAGGGTGCGTCGGCGCGCTCGATCGTGCTCGGCAAGCTGCTGGCGCTTGGCTCGGTGGCGTTGCTCATCGCACTGCCCGCGTTGATCGGCTTTGCGCTGATCGCGGGGCAGGCGGGGGCCTATGCCGGGCCGATGGCGACCATCATCCTGGCTTATGCCGTCTATCTCGCGCTGTGGGTGGGGATCGTCACACTGGTGTCGATGCTGGTCCGGCGGCGGCGCGATGCGCTGCTGGCACTGCTGGCGATCTGGGCGGTGACGGTCGTGCTGCTGCCGCGCGTCGCCCCCGAAATCGCCAATCGCGCCTATCCGCTGTCCAACCGGTTGCAGACCGATGTCGCCATCGCCCGCGACCTTCGCCAAATGGGCGACAGCCACAATCCCGACGACCCGCATTTCGCGGCGTTCAAGAAACAGACGCTGGCGCACTATGGCGTGACCCGGATCGAGGATCTGCCGGTCAACTACAAGGGGCTGTTGGCGCTGGAAGGCGAGGCGCTGAGCAGCCGCCTGTTTGATCGCTACGCGGCGCGCGATTTCGCGGCGCAGGCGTCGCAAAACGCATTGGTCGGCGCCCTCGGCCTGCTCAGCTCGGCGATCGCGCTGCGCCAGACCTCGATGGCGGCGGCGGGTACCGATTTCGAAGGGCATCGCCGTTTCCTGGAACAGGCCGAGGCCTATCGCTACGACCTGATCCAGCGGCTCAATCGGCTACAGGCGGAGGCGGTCAGCTATGCCGACGATACCGCCGAGGATGCGGGCGCCGACAAGCGCAAGCGGATCACCGCCGATCATTGGCGCAAGCTGCCCGAATTCACCTTCCGCGCGGCCGGGGCCGATACGCTGGTGCGGGCGGGCCTGCCGGGGCTGGCGGTCCTGTCCGGTTGGTTGGTGGTGATCGGTGTGGCGCTGGTCGCCGCCACGCGTCGGCTGGGAGCGCGGTGATGGCGATCTGGATTCACGAAGCGCGGTTGCTGCTCCGCTCGCGGCTGGCACTGGCCGCGTTGCTGCTGATGGCATTGCTCAGCGCGGCTGCGGTTGCGGCGGGCATGGCGGAGGTGGCGCGTCAGCGCGCCGCGATCGATGCGGTGGCGACGGCCCAGGCCGAGGATATCGCCGCGGTCGCCGACTATGTCGATCGCACCAAGGATGGGGGGAGTGCGGCCTATTACAGCTTCCACCCGACCTGGGACTCGCCGTCGCCGCTGGCCTTTGCGGCGATCGGGATGCGCGATGTCGCACCCTATATCCTGCGGGTCCGTGCCTTGGGGCTGGAGGCGCAGATCTATGACGGCGATACCTTCAATCCCGAACTGGCCTTGCCGGGGCGGTTCGACTTCGCCTTCGTGCTGGTGTTTCTGGCGCCGCTCTTCGCCATCGCGCTGTTTCATGACCTGAAGTCCGCCGAGCGAGAAGCCGGGCGGGCGCGGATGCTCGATGCGATGCCCAACGGACGGCGGCTCTGGTTCCGGCGCGCGATGGTGCGTTTCGTGCTGTTGCTGGCTGCCCTGATCGTCCCGTTTGTGGTGGGGGCGGTCCTGTCCGGCGTGGCCGCATGGGCGATAGTGCTGATCGTCGTGGTCGCGGCGCTCTATCTGCTCTTCTGGATCGGACTGGCCGCGTTGGTCTCGCGTTGGGGGCATGGCTCGACCGCCAATGCCGCGACGCTCGCCGGGCTGTGGCTGGTGCTCGTGCTGGTGATCCCGACCTTTGCCAATGTCGCGATCAACCGCGCGATACCGGTCGGGCAGGGCAGCGAGATCGCGCTGGCCCAGCGCGAGCGGGTGCATGGTGCCTGGGAAATCCCGCGCGAGGAAACCATGCGGCGCTTTTATGCCACCCATCCGCAATGGGCGAACTCACCGCCGCTGCCGCCCGCCTTCCACTATAAATGGTATTTCGCCTTCCATCAGGTGGGGGACGAAAGCGTCGCCGATCGGGTTCGCGCCTATCGCCAGGCTCTGGAGCGGCGGGCGGCCGTCGCGAACGATCTGGGCTGGGTCTTGCCGTCCGTCGGCGTTCAGGCGCTGCTGACGCGCCTGGCGCATACCGATCTGGCGGCGCAACTGGCCTATCAGGATCGCATCCGCGCCTTTCACCGCGACCTTCGCGAATTCTATTATGGCTATATGTTCCGCGACCGCCCCTTCGGTAAGGCCGATTTCGACCGCGCGCCCCGCTTTCCGGGCTGATCGATCCGGGCGGTTGAAGCGTCTCAATCCCGTATGGGCGGCAGGCTTTCCGCCAAAGCCTGCAACGCGGCCTCGCTGGTGGTGGTGACGTTGAACCGCATTTCGGACGAGGTCATCCCGGCCGGGCGGAAATGCTTGCCCGGTGCGGTCAAAAAGCCGCGCGCCAGCAGACGCTTGGCAAGATCCAGCGTGTCGATGGAATTTCCCAGATCGGCCCAGAGGAACAACCCGCCCATCGACGGCGCCGCGGCAATGCCCATCCTGGCGAATTGCTGGCGCAGCGCGATCGTCCCCTTGGCCAGCTGCCCGCGTATCCGCTCGCAACGGCGGCGATAAAGCCCTTCGTCGAGAAAGCGGTACAGCACGCGTTCCTGAATCAGCATGTTGCCGAGCCCTTGCAGCGGCCGAAAGCGACGCAGCATGTCGCCATAGCGTTCCCCGGCCACGATGTAGCCCACGCCGACCTCGGGGGCGAGGATCCGCGACGAGCCGCCGACATGGATGACATGGTCGAGATGATCGAGCAGCAACAGGGGCGCCACGGGCCGGTTGCCGGCCGGGGGCAGGAGATCGGCCTGGCCGACATCGTCGACCAGGATCATCTCGAACTCGGTGGCGATGTCGATCAACTGCCGCGCCTTGTGCAGCGAGATGCAACTGCCGGTCGGATTCTGGATCAGCGACGACATCAGGAACATCGCGGGGCGATAGCGTTCGCATAGCAGCCGCAGCACGTCGAGGTCCGGCCCGTCCGCCTTGCGCGGCACGTGCAGGATTTCCGCCCCTTGCGACAGAAGCGCGGCGACATGCGCAAAGGAGCACGGGTCCTCCACCACGATCCGCCCGCCTGGCCGCACGAATGCGCGGATCACGACCCCCAGTCCCGCGATAGAGCCCGGTACCGTCAGGATCGCATCGACAGGCACGTCGACGCCGTCGATCCCCAGCTTGTTACGCAATTGTTCGCGCAGCGGCAGATAGCCGGCGGGGTCGCCATAGCCGGTTGTGCGCAACGCTGAGGATGCCACGCTTTTCAGAACCCGGTTCAATTCCTCGACGGCCGATGGTTCGTGACGGAGCACACCACTGCCCGGCGAGCGGTCGAGCGGGTGGGACGAATGGATGAGCTGGAACGGCGCGAGATCGACGGGCGCGACCTTGATCGCCGGTACGGTCGGCAGGACCGGAGGGGAGGAGACATAGAAGCCCGATCCGCGCCGCGCGTAAATCTGCCCGCCTGCCACCAGCTTGTCGTAGGCGCGCTGTACGGTGTCGCGACTGACGCCATGTTCGTCCGCCATGGCACGGATCGAGGGCAGGCGCTGATCGGCGATCAACACGCCATCGGCAATGCCCTGCGCGACCGCCCGGATCACCCGTGCGGTCTGCCCGCCTTGCCCGTCACGGCGGCCCTGGGGTCCCCCAAAAGTGTCCTGGTCGGTGGAGTAGGACAGTCCGGTCATGTTTTATATTTTTGGCTGCAAGAAACTCGGCTTGCAATCAGTAATGTTCGCCGAATGGCAAAAGCGTTTGCAGTTGTTGCTCTGATGGCCGCCACGGCGTCGAATGCGATCCTCGCCCCGGCGACCGAGGCTCGGCAGCGTGTGCCCGGCCCGGCGATCTCTACCATTCCCTCGACCAAGCTGCCGAACCGCGCGATCACCGATCCGGTGACACGCTTCACGCTGCCCAATGGATTGAAGGTGATCGTTCAGACCAGCAGGCGCGTGCCACTGATATCGGCGACGGTGGTTTATGACGTCGGCTCGAAGGACGAAGGGGCCGGGCAACATGGCTATGCCCATCTGTTCGAACATCTGGCGCTCGATGGCAGTGCACATTGGAATGAAGGCGCCCTGCGGTCGCTCCAGGATATGGGCGCCACGAACATCAACGCCATCACGACCCAGGACACCACCACCTTCTTCGAGACTTTCCCACGTGCCGCGCTGGACCGGGTCTTGTTTCTCGAGGCCGACCGGATGGGGCATATCGGCGCGGCGCTGACGCCGGAGCGGATCAAGCGCGAAGTCGGCGTGGTGCTGAACGAGAAGCGATTGCGGGCGAGCGAGCCTTTTGGCGGGCTCGATGCGACGATCCTGGGGGATATGTACCCCGCCGACCATCCCTATCACCATAGCGTCATCGGTGATGAGGCCGATCTGGATGCGGTGACGGTGGAAGGCGCGCGCGGCTGGTTCGACACCTATTATGGTCCGTCGAACGTCACGCTGATCCTGGCGGGCGATATCGGTGGCGACGAGGCACGCGCGCTGGTGGCGAAGTATTTCGGGGGTCTAGCGCCTCGGTTGCCTGTCGATCGGCTGCTGACACGATCGATGTCGCTGCCCGGGGCGATGCGCCGGCAGATGTTCGCGTCCGTGCCCGACGGCCGCCTCTATGTAAGCTATTTCGCACCCCCGGCGGGATCGCCAGCCATCGCCGCGCTCGATCTGATCGCGCAGATCATGGCCAATGGCGCACGATCGCGTTTGAACCGGCGGCTGATCGAGGAACTGGGCCTCGCGCAAGCGGCGTTCGTCACCTTCGACGAAGGCCTGCTGTCGAGCCGCATGGGTTTCACCGTCGCCGGTATCAAGGGCGATCAGATGGCGCGGGTCGAGGCGGAGGTCGACGCGGCCTTGGCGCGCTTCGTTGCCGAGGGGCCGACCCAGGCCGAGTTGGAAAGCGCCCGCGCGGCCCGCATCCAATATCTCCTGGGCCTGCAGGGCAGCACGTCCGGCAAGGCATTCCTGCTGGCACGCGGCGCGCGGCAGAATCAGGAGGATGATTATGCCGAGGCCTATCTTCAGCAATTGTTGAGCGCGACACCCGAAAGCGTCCGCCGTGTGGCGGCGGATGTCTATGGCCGGCCGGGCTACCAGCTCGCGATCCTGCCCAAGCCGCCGCTGAAAGCGATACCGGGCGGCTATGACCTGACCCAGGGGGCACCTCCGATAGGGCCGATGGCGCCGATCACCTTTCCGGCCGTCCAGCAAGCGCAATTGTCGAACGGACTGAACGTCATCCTGGTTTCGCGCCCCGGCGGCCTGTCCGACACGTTGCTGCTGCGGTTCGACGATGGTGGCAGTGCGGGCGCGTCGCATGAAATCGCGCCGATCGTGCTGGATCTGCTGGCGGCCAAGGGCAAGACTTCGGGCCAACTGGCCGCCAAGGAGCAGGTCGATGCGCTGAATGGCTGGCTGAACGACAAGATCGGTCTCGATCACGCCGACCTGATCTTCAACTGGGACGCGGCACAATTGTCATCGGGGCTGGCATTGTTCGGCCGGATGTTGACCCGGCCCGACGTTGCGCCGGATGCACTCGCATCGCTCAAATCTGCGCGGATCGACCGGCTGCGGACCGAGACGATCAACCGCGGTGCGGGGGCCGAACGCGCGCTCTACACCGCGATCTATGGGACCGGGCATCCCTATGCCCCGCCGGCGACGGCCGCCGATGCGATTGCGCAGGTCGAGGCGATCGATCCGACGGCAGTCCGGGCGTGGCTCCGCACCCATCTCCGTCCCGATCGTGCGACGCTCTATATTGCCGCCGACGCCGATATGGTGACGCTCAAGCCGCTGCTCGAAAAGGCACTGAATTCGTGGAAAGCGGAGGGCCCTGCGGTACCCCCGATGCCCATTCCGCCAGCGCGCGGTCGCGCGGCGCCCTCGCTGACCGTCATCGATAAGCCGGGCGCCGCCCAGACCTATATCATGGCCGGCAAGGTGATCCCGGCCGCGGATATGCCGGGTGGCACGGATGCCGCCGCGACCTGGGTCGGCAACGAGGTCTATGGCGGCAATTCGACATCACGCATCGGTGCGAACCTGCGTGGGGACAAGGGCTGGACCTATGGCATCGGCTCTGGCGTGTATGACACGCGTGGCCAGCGGCGCTGGATCATCGCCGGCACGGTCGATCGTGCGCATAGCGGCGACTCGGTGGCCGAACTCGGCAAAGAGATGCGCATGCTGACCAGCGATCGGCCGCCCGACCAAGTCGAGCTCGGCCGTATCGTGACCACGGCCGCGAACAGTGCCGCCGCGCAGCTTGAGAGCAATGCCGATCTGCTGTCCGCCATGGCGGACGCCCAGTCGGACGGCCTGCCCTATGACGATATCGCACATCGGCCGATGCGGCTGCGCGCCCTGACTTTGGATCAGGTCAAGCAGGCCGCGCGCGCCTTTGACGATCCGGCCACGGTCCATTGGGTCCTGGTCGGTGACTGGGCGCAGATTCGCAATCAGTTCAAGGATTTGAAGCTTGGCGTGCCGGAGGTGATCGAACCGGCACGCTGATAGACTCCGCAATATGTCGGAAGCGCAAGCATGGGGAGAGTGCCGCGCAGTTCGATCGTCAAATGTCAGGGGGGACTCCTATGAATACACGCCATATGCTTGCGGCCAGTCTTTTGGCACTGGCCACCACCGCCACACCGGGCGTGGCCTGGGCGCAGGATCAGACGCTGTCACAACCTGCGTTGCCGCTTGGTCAGGCGCTTCAGCGGATTGCGGCACAATGGGGGGTGCCGCTGAATATCGACCCCGACGCGGTCAAGGGCATGACGGCCCGGCCCGTGGTCGATGCGCACAGCGAACGGGATGCGGTGGCGCAGGCGACACGCGGCCTGCCCGTGGCGGTGAACGTCGACGACAACGGTCGTATCGCGATCGTCAACGATGTCCTGGTCATCGCGCGGCCCAATGAGGCGGAAACCAGCGTGCTGGTGCGCGGGCCGACCAGTTCCTCGCGGCTCGGCCAGTCGCTGCGCGATCAGCCGCGCAACACCCAGGTCATTTCCGCCAAGCTGCTCGAGCAGCAACAGGCGCTGACGATGGCCGAAGCCCTTGCCAATGCCGGCGGCGTCGTCGTCAACACCGCCACGGTTCAGGGCGGCGTCGGTTATTCGGTGCGCGGCTTTTCGGCGCAGGGTGCGGTCAATGGCCTGCCGTCGGCATCCAGTTCCAGCTTCGCGGCGGGAACCACCCAGTCGCTCGCCAATATCGAACGGATCGAGGTGTTGAAGGGCCCCGACGCGATCCTGCTGGGTGGGGATAATCTGGGCGGTACGATCAACATCGTCACTAAAAAGCCCAATGCCGAGGAGCGGCTTTACGTCTCGGTCGATACCGGTTCGTTCGGGTTGGCACGCGGCACGATCGATGCCAATCGCGCGATCTCGAGCGACGATCGCTTCAGCGGGCGTATCATCGCCACGGCGGCGACCGCCGACCGGAATTTCGGCGGCTATCGCGGCGACCAGGATTATCTGTTCGCGCCCTCGCTGCGTTACAAGAACGCGGATACCGACATCATCGTCTCGACGACGCTGGGCACCCAGCTGTTCGGCATGGTCCCCTATACCCTGCTCAACACCACGACGAAGAAACCGTTCGAACTGCCGGATGGCCGCAGGCTGGTCGGCGATGCGGATCAAGGGGTGCGGATCGGCACCACGCAGTTCAATGCCGAGATCACGCAGAAGGTGACGGATTGGCTGACCCTCGTCGGCCGCGCGCAGCATCAGGATGTCAGCTTCTCGTTGAAGCAATATTCTCCCTTCGTGGTCCTCAACAATAACGGGCTGCTGCTTTTGTCGAGCAGCGGGGTGCGTCAGCGCTCGAAGAGCAATGCGATCGACACCTTCGCTCGGATTGCGTTCGACACCGGTGGCGTGACGCACAAGCTGGTGGCGGGTTTCACCCGCGTCGAGAATGACGTGAAGGCATTCTACGCCGATGACGGCGGGATGTTTCCGTATAACTTCCTGAACCCCACAGGCACGCTGCGCCCGCTGGCGATCAAGTTCGGCAACGAGACCTCGACCGTCAATATGGAACAGCGTGGCTATTACGGCCAGTATCTGGTCGGTTTCGGCCCAATCCATCTTCTGGCGGGCGTCCGCCGGACCGATATCGAGGTTGGTAGCATCATCACCGGTCGCCGCCCCAGCAATTCGAACACCAAGGTCTCGGCGTCCGCGCCCAACTATGGCGCGGTAGTCGACATAACCGGCAATTTGTCGGTCTTTGGGACGCTGGCCTATGGCTATATCCCCACATTCGCGATCGATCGGTTCGGTGATCGGCTGCCCGATGTGCGGACGCGGAACACCGAAACGGGCGTGAAATGGGATCTGTTCAACAAGCGGATGCTGATCAACGCATCGTGGTTCAGCATCCGCCAGAGCAACCTTCTCGATCGCGATGCGGTCGATCCGCGCTTCCAGGTCGCTGTGCCGGGCATTCTCGGCCGGGGTATTGACCTGAACCTCAGTGGCGAACCGCTGCGCGGGTTGACGGTGTCAGGTGCGTTTACGCGCACCGATTATTCCTATCTCAAGCCCTCGGCGAATATCGGGTTCGTCGTCGCGGGGCAGCCGCGCGACGTGTACAATCTCTATGCCTCCTACATGCATCGCATCGGCGACAAGACGAGGGCGGGATTGGGTGCCGGGGTTACCGGGCGGTCGCGTTCGCTGATCGACACGCGCGGCCTGTATGAAATTCCCGCCGCGGTGCAGGCGAACCTCAACGGGTTCCTATCGATCGGTCGGCTTGATCTGAATATCGGTGTGCGCAATCTTTTCGATCGTCAGAATTATAATCCGACGCGCGCGACCAGTTACGTCCCGCTCGGCGAGCCGCGTACCTGGCGCCTCACGGTCGGCTATCGTTTCTTCTGATCGACAGGACATCTGATCCATGATGCCGCAACCCAGCCAGAGCGGGGAGGTCCGTCGCGAGACGGGCCTCGCCCCACCCCAGTCCACTACGGCACGATGGCGGGACGCCTGGCGGCTGGTCCGCGGCTATTGGACGTCGTCGGACTGGAAATTTGCGTGGTTCGCGCTGATCACGCTGTTCTTTTTCCAGTTCGGCACGGCCTTCATCCTGCTGCGCACCAATCGCTGGCAGCGTCAATTCTTCGACGCCATCGAACAGCGTGAAGCCGATCAGCTCGTGCCGTTGATGATCATATTCCTCGGCATCATGGCGATGCAGGTCCTCATGATCATGACGGAGAATTTCGTTGATGGCCTGCTGTCGATCCGTTGGCGAACCTATCTGACCCGTGACTATCTCAATCGCTGGATGAGCCGTAATCGCTACGCGGAGATCGAGCGGTTGCGGATCATCGACAATCCCGACCAGCGCATTGCCGATGACCTGAACGCGATCACCGCCGCGCTCGGCATGACGGTGGGGGCGCTGCATATCGTCATGCGCCTGATCGGTTCGATCGTGACCGGCATCACTTTTGCCATGGTCCTGCTGGAAACCGCGCCACCCATTCGCGTCTCGCTGGGTGGTATGGCTTTTTCGATCCCCGGAAGCACGGTCTGGTACGCCGTCGCTTATGCGCTCATCGGTTCTTACCTGACCGCCAGGATCGGCCAGCCCTTCATCCGTGCGATGATGCGTCAGCAACATCGTGAGGCGGATTTCCGATCCGGCCTGATCCATGTCCGGCGCAACGCCGCCCAGATCGGCTTGGCGGGCGCGGTTTCGACCGAGCGGCAGGCGCTGGAATATTCGTTCGATGCGGTGCGGCTGAACTTCCGTTCGGTCATCTACAGTTCGCTGGGCATCACGGCGGCGGGCAGCGTCTATGACCGGCTGGGGACGGTGCTGCCACTGTTCATCATGGTGCCGACCTATTTTGCCGGCGGCATGAGCTTTGGCCAGTTGATGGCGGGGCGCGAAGCGTTCGGGCAACTCGGCATGCAGCTTGGCTATTTCGTCAAAAGCTATCAATTGATCGGCCAGCAGATCAGCTATTTCAACCGCATCAAGGGGCTGGACGACGCGATCGACGATGCGTGTCCGGCCGGCATCACGGTGGGAGCGGGGGCCCCGCCCGGTGTGGCCCTGGCGACGCAGGACCTGACGCTGCATCGTCCGCATGGCGAGGCTCTGGTCGCGGTCGGCGACTGGCGTGTCGGTGAGGGTGAGCGCTGGGCGCTATGTGGCGCCTCCGCGGCCGGCAAGTCGACGCTGATCCGGGCGCTCGCCGGATTGTGGCCCGATGGTGCAGGCCGGGTGACCATGGCGAATGACAGCCGCGCGATGTTCGTGCCACAGCGTCTCTATCTGCCGCTCGGTACGCTGAAGGCCGCGATCTGTTTCCCCGACCGGCCCGAGGCGCATGACGATGCGGCCGTCCATGCCCTGCTGGAGCAGGTCCGCTTGGGGCATCTGGCGGACGAAATCCACGGCCTGCGGCTGTGGCAGGAAGAATTGTCGCCCGGCGAGCAACAGCGTCTCGCCCTGGCGCGTATCCTGTTGCATCGTCCGACCCTGTTGGTCCTCGACGAAGCGACCAGTGCGCTGGATGCCGAGAATGCACGCTATTTCTATGACCGCCTAAGCGTGAGCCTTCCGCAGGCCACGATCATCAGTGTCATTCATGACGAGGCTTTGCTGCCTTATCACACCCATAGGCTCAGCTTCGCCGATGGCCGGGTGCGGTCCTCCCGTATCGAAAATGTAATCGGGCGCGGCTGACGCGCGGTTGGTGGGCAGTATGAGCGGCCGATCGTGACTACTCGCCCGCGCTCACGGCGCAAACACCACCTACGGGATCGCGGCAGCAGTGTCGCGCAGCCCTTCGGCGCCCGCGACAAGCTCATCAATCGCGGCTTGGCCGCCGGAAGCCGGCCGGCGCTTGTTCCGACGTCTCCTCCAGCGCCTCTTGTCGCGCCCGCGCTGCGGCAAGCTGCGGGTGGCTGACATCAGCCTGAACGATCGCCTCGCGCAGAGTTTGCGCGGATGCCGGCGCGCAGGTCGGCAGAAGAGCCGTGCCCAGGAACCGCTCAGTCATGGCGGAGTGCCCAAGCCGGAGCGGTACGGCTCGCCCGCAATGCCTGACCCAGCACCGTCAGCACGGCGATGACGACGGCAAGTGCCGTCGCGCCGAGGAAATAGAGCGGTGACAGCGTTATGCGATCGTCGAACCCGGCCAGCCATGTCCGCATGGCTACGAATGCGAGCGGCCAAGCGATAAGGTTCGCCAGCAGCACGGGCCGGAGGAACTGGCCGACCAGCAGCTTGACGATATCGCTGGAGGAAGCCCCCAGCGTCTTTCGTATGCCGATTTCCATCGCCCGGCGTTGCGTGTTGAACGAGGCAAGGCCCCAAAGTCCGACGCAGCCGATCAGGACGGCTAGGCCTGCACCGATACCGAACAGACGCGTGGCGCGATCGTCTTCATCATAGAAATTCTGCAACAGCCGCTCTCCGGTGTCTGCGCGGAATGGCGCTTCCGGCGCCACCCTGATCCAGGCGGCGCGGACTCCCTCCGCCACGGCACGGGGATCACCGGAAAAGCGCATCGTGGCGACGGGATAGGGCACGATGCCACGCGTATAGGTATAGTAGACCGGCGTGGCAGGCAGGCGTGGCGAGAAGAAACGCAGATCGTCGACCACACCGACAATGGTCATCGGGCTCGGTTGGACTATTGTCTGGCCGATCGCATCTTTCGGAGAGCGGAACCCTAAAGCCGTGACGGCCTTGCGAGAAATGACGATGTTGCTGGGCAGGCCTTTCTGACTGTTCGTCCTGTCATCCATCCGGTGGACGTCGTCGAGGAGTCGGCCAGCGATCGGCCGTGTGCCGAACAGCCGGAAAAAGTCCGTTCCGACATTGATATGCCTGGCGGCCGGCCCCGGACCGGGGCGCCCGGACAGAAGTAGATTGTCGCTATTGTTGTTACCGACGTCGCCGACCCCCGTATCCGACGTGGTTACTATCGAAACACCGGGGACGGCGCGCAAGGCGGCGATCAGCGCGGGATGCTTGGCCTTCTCGACATAGCCCAACCAAGGTGCGACGAGCAGCCCCTCACGCTGGAAGCCCAGGTCGGCGTTACGGACATGGCGGGTCTGCGCGACGAGAACGGCCGTGCCGATCAGGAAGGCGATCACCATTGCGAACTGTGCCATGACGAGTGTTTCGCGTGCCCGGGTGCCTGCGTGACCACCGCCCGGAGCGCGGGCAGAGGCAAGGACTGCAGCAGCAGGATAGTGGGAAAGAAGGATCGCCGGATAGAAACCGGCTAGAATCCCGATACCGATGGCGAATGTCAGCAGCAGCGGAACGACGATGGCATAGGGCATGGCGAGCGATAGACCGCCGGCAGCGTTGATCAAGGGCAATCCGATCTCCGCCAGTACCAGCCCGAACAAGGCCGCCACGGCGACGGCAAGCACCGCCTCGCCAAGGAACTGGCGAATCAGGGTCGCCCGATCGGCGCCCAACACCTTGCGCATGGCGACTTCTCGCGCCCGCAGGCCGGCGCGCGCGCTCGCTAGGTTGACGTAGTTTACGATCGCGATGAGCAGCGTGAGTATGCCGACCAGTCCCAATGTGACGACGGTCAGCTTGCGGCTTGCGCTTTCCTGCCCGGCAGGCTGCAGATGCGCCTTGGTGAGCGGAAGCAGTGGGAGCGCCATGCGCATCGCCGCATCATCCCCCAGATCGCGCGCGCCGTGCCGCGCTACGAAGGCGGGCATTTTCTGTTCGAAGGCCTTTGCCGCGGCTTCGTCAGGGAAGCGTAGATAGGTCTTGAGCGAAGTGCTGCCCCAGTGATTCCACCACTCGCCCAGGTCGCTGGTTGGCAGGCGCGCGAGGATCGAGAATTTGAAATCGGATGCCTTGGGCAAATCCTCGAACACACCCGTGACGCGGTGCGGGACGGTCTTGTCGAGCGCAAGCGTCAGGGTCTGGCCGATCGGATCGGTATCGCCGAAATATTTCCTCGCCGCTGATCGGCTGAGCACGATGCTTGCCGGGGCGGTTAGCGCGGTTGTCTTGTCACCCGCCACCCATGGCAGATCGAAGACTTGAAGGAAGCTTGCATCCACCTGACCGATATCGTCGAAGGTGGCGATTCCGTTGCGGACCACGCTGCCGCCATCCTTGCCGTCCAGGTCGGCGCCGCCCATGAAACGGGTGCCCACGACACCGGGAAAATCCTGTCGCAATTCGTCGAGAAGGCCGCCCATGGTGTTCGGATAAGTGCCGGTGAACGGATCATCGGTGCGTTTCCAGTCGGTCTGGACCACATAGATCTCGTCATGGTGCGGCAGCCATTTTTCGAAGCTGGTCTCGAACCGCACATAGAGGGTGAGGACGAAGAATACGGCGATCCCGACCGCCAATCCGCCGATGTTCAGCGCGGCGTAGAATTTGTGGCCCGTCAGGGTGCGGTAAAGCGGGGCGAGGGCGAAGCTGTTCATCACCGGCTCCTCACATCGCGCGCATGGCGTTGGCGACGATGCGGCCGTCGAGCATGTCGATGCGGCGCTTGGCCATGTCGGCATGGGACGGCGAGTGGGTGACCATCACGATCGTCGCGCCCTCGGCGTTGAGGCCGGTCAGGATGTTCATCACCTGCTCGCCATTGGCGGTGTCGAGATTGCCGGTCGGCTCGTCCGCCAGGATCAGCCTGGGATCGCCGACGATCGCCCGGGCGATGGCGGCGCGCTGTTGCTGGCCGCCGGACAGTTGGTGCGGGAAGTGGCGCGCGCGGTGGGCGATGCCGACCTTGTCCATCGCCGCCGCGACGCGCGTACGGCGGTCCCCACCGCTATCCTTGCGATAGGCGACGCCGAGCGCGACATTCTCCTCGATCGTCAGCTCGTCGATCAGGTTGAAGCTCTGGAAGACGAAACCCAGTGTCGCGCCGCGGAACTTGGCCAGTTCCTTCTCGTCCAGCGCGGCCAGATCGCGGTCGCCAAACAGATAGCGACCGGCGGTGGGCCGGTCGACGGTGCCCAGCGTGTTGAGCAGCGTGGACTTGCCACAGCCCGATGGTCCCATGATGGCGAGGAACTCGCCCGCCTCGACATGCAGGTTGATGTCGGCGAGCGCGGTCGTCTCGACCTCGTCGGAGATGTAGCGGCGCTGGATATTCTCGAGACGGATCACGGTTGGCCCCCGTTAGCGGATGTTAAGGATATCGCCCTTCACGGACGATGTGTTGCTGGTGACGATGCGCTCGCCGCGCTGAAGCCCGGCCAGGATCTCGACCTGTTCGGGATTGCGGCGGCCGGTCTTCACGCTGCGGCGACGGGCATGGGCGCCGTCGGCATCGAGGACGAAGGCGGACGTGCCGCCGCCCGCCTCCAGCCATCCGCCGACCGGCGCGACGAGGGCGGGCGCGGTGCTGCCCAGCGTCACCCGCATATCGAGCGTCTGGCCACGGTTGAGCCCGGCCGGGGGCGCGGCGTCGA
This sequence comes from Sphingomonas paucimobilis NBRC 13935, assembly GCF_000739895.2. Taxonomy (GTDB): domain Bacteria; phylum Pseudomonadota; class Alphaproteobacteria; order Sphingomonadales; family Sphingomonadaceae; genus Sphingomonas; species Sphingomonas paucimobilis. The sequence continues at coordinate 39,119 of NZ_BBJS01000063.1, read as the reverse complement.
AGGTGAGTTCGATGCGGAAGCGGCCATCCTTCACGGCCGGCAGCACCTTCGACACGGTCAACGCCGTGCCGCCGGCGCTCGCACGCTGGCCGACGCGAACGCGACCGAGATAATATTCGTCGACATCGGCGGTCAGCTTCCACGATCCCTCGCTATCGACCTGGCCCGCCGGATCACCGGGCTTGAGCGCCTGCCCCGGCTGGATGGTGAAATTGGTGAGGCGGCCCGCCATCGGCGCGCGGATGATGAGCGCGTCGAGACCGGCGCGCACGGCGGCGAGATTGCGCTCCAGCCGCCCGCGCGTGTCGTCGAGGCGGCGGCCCTGTATGGCGGTGATCCGCGCTTCGGCGGCACCGCCTGCCTGGAGCTGGGCGACGCGCCTTTCCTGATAGACGGCCTCTTCGGCATAGCTTTTCACCCCGGCGTCCGACACGAAGCCCTTGTCGTGGAGCAGCTGGCGGATGCCGAGGTCGCGACGTGCCTTGATCAGGTCGTAATTGGCCTGGGCGATCTGGCCGGCGCGGTCGAGGCGGTTGCGCTCGATGCCGAGATTTTCGCCCGCGAGACCGCCGAGCTGGCTGGCGATCTGCGCTTCGCGGGTCAGCACGTCGAGCTTGAGCGACGGATTGGCCAGGGTCGCCAGCGGCTCACCCTCGGTCACCATCGCGCCGTCCTGGACGATCAGCTTTTCGACCTGTCCGCCCGCCAGCACGCCGACCAGCGTCGTCACCCGCGGCGCCACCGTCGCGCGGACCGGCAGATAGTCGGCGAACGGTGCGCGCGTCACCTCGCCCGTTTCAATATCGGCCCCGGCAATATCGGTGGAGCCCGCCGCCGGGATCAGCCGCCACAGCATGACGCCAGCCAGCATGATCGCCAGACCCACCAGCAACGCCCGTCGCCGCCACCAGGGTCGCGCCGGCCGTTCCACCGGGCGGTCCATCGCCGCGCCGGGAGCGATGCTTGCGTGTATCAGCTGTTCCGTCATCATGGATGGAGTGTCACTGTCCAGCGCCGGAAATGCCAACTTGCTATGACGAAAGACAATTTTCCGTGCTTGCCGAATCATGGCGCGACAGTGGCGGACACTTTGTCCGGAACTGGACAGTCGCAAGCGCCGTCAACCGGTTGGGATGTCTTGTTGGTCGAAGATGATCCGGTGGTGGCGCGGACGACGGAAATCCTCTTCCGCCTCGCCAGGCATCGCCTGGACATCGCGGGCGATCCCGACGCGGCCTTCTCGATGCTGGCACGTCGCCCTTATGACCTGATCCTGCTCGACATGAACTTCACCCCCGGTCGGTCGAGCGGTGATGAAGGTCTGGCCTGTATCGGTCGGATCATGGCGGACGATCCCGGTGCGCGGGTGATCGTCATCACCGCGCATAGCGGCATCCGCATCGCGGTCGCCGCGATGCAGGCGGGCGCGCGCGACTTCCTGATGAAGCCGTGGCGCAAGGATGAGCTCCTTGGCAAATGTGCTGCAGTCATGGCGAAGGCGGCCGAGCCGATCGCGGCACCGGTTCGCGTGGCCGCTGGTGGCAGCGGCGGCATTCTGGGCGAGTCCGCCGCGATCCGGGAGGTGCGAGCGCTGGTCCGCCGCGTTGGGCCCACCGTCGCCAATGTCTGCGTCACCGGCCGCTCGGGATCGGGCCGGACGCTGGTCGCCCATGCGCTTCATGCGGTGTCGATGGATGGCGGCGGGACATTGCCCCGCATCGATTTGCGCGATCCCGAACAGTGGGAGCTGCTCAATGATGTAAGCGGCACCGTATTGCTGCGTCATCCGGATCGGCTTGATGCTGTCACCCAGGCGCGACTGCTCGACCGGCTGACACCGGGCCTGCGCTGCATCAGCATTGCCGACGGCCTTGCGCCCTTGTCGGCGCCGCTGCACCGTCGGCTGTGCACGATCGACATCGCCGTCCCGCCGCTCGCCGCGCGGCGGGACGATGCGGTGATCCTCGCGCGCCATTTCGCCGCGCTGGCGGGCGAGACCTATGGCCATATGCAGGTCCGGATCACCCCGGCCGCCGAGGCGATCATCGCGGTGACCGACTGGCCCGACGAGGTGCGTGGCCTCGCGGCAGCGATCGAGCGGGCGGTGCTGCTGTCCGACGACGGTGTGGTCGACGCCGCTGCCATCCGACCGGCTGGCGGCGCCTCCGCCAGGCCCGATGACGGCCCCGTCTTCGGACTGGACGATGCCGAAAAGCTGATGATCGAGGCGGCGCTGAAGGAGCATCGCCATAATATCTCGCGTGCGGCCACGGCGCTGGGGATCAGCCGTGGCACGCTCTACCGGCGCATGGCGCAGCATGGTCTCTAGGCCGACCCGCGCCGCTTTGGTGCTGGCGCTTTCGCTCGCCTTGGCGGGCGGCGCGGCTGGGGCGGCCTGGTCGTATGGCCTGTGGCTGACGCTGGTGGGGGCCCTGCTGGCCATGGGCTGGTTCGCCATGTTGATCGTGTCAACGATGCGCCGACCTCCGCTGTCGGCATCGCCCACCACAGGCGAGCCCGAGCGGGACGCGGCGCTTCAGCGGTTGCTACTCGATGCCTCGCCGACCGCCTTGCTGCGCATTGATGGCGGTGTCGTCCGCGCGCTCAATCGGGCCGCGCGGCGGATGTTCGACACCGACGACCGGGTGCTGCCGCCGCCACCGCCGCTGCTCGACCCCGATGCCACGCATCTGCGTCACGCCGGGCGGAGCTGGCGGGTGGACCGCGTGGAGGTCGGGACGCAGTCGGTGGTCGCCTTGATCGACGTCGAGAGCGAGGAGCGCACCGCCGAAGCGCGTGCGAGCGCCGAGATGATCCAGGTGCTGGGGCACGAGATGCTCAACGGCCTGATGCCGATCGTCGCGCTGGCCGAGAGCGGCGTCACCGCCGCCCTGGCGGAGGAGCGCGACCCGGCGTTGCTGGTCGAGATCCTCAACACGCTGGCCCGCCGGGCGGAGGGGCTGCAGCGCTTCACCGAGGCGTATCGCTCGCTCGCGCGGCTGCCACCGCCGATGAGGCAGGAGGTCGGCGTGACGGAACTGGTCGAGGATCTGGCGCGACTTTTCGCCAGCCGGTGGCCGGACGTGACGCTGACGGTAAATGTGGCGGAGGATATGCGGGGCATATTCGATCGCGATCAGGTGAACCAGGCGATCTGGGCGTTGCTCCAGAACGCTGTCGAGGCAGCCGTCGAAGCCACGGCGGCTCCGCATGTCCATCTGCTTGCTCTGCGTGAGGATGATGCGCTGGCGATCCATGTCGTCGACAATGGGCCCGGGGTGCCCCCGGATCGCGCATCGACCATGTTCCGCCCGTTCGTCACGACCAAGCCGGCAGGAACGGGCATCGGCTTGAGCCTCGCCCGCCAGATCGCCCAAGCGCATGGCGGATCGGTCGAGCTGGTGTCCCGGTCGCCGACCACAATTCGCCTTAGGATTTAGGGCTGATACGAAAAGGAGTTGAACGAGCGAACAGCCATTCGGAAGCTTTCGCTCCGAGCGAATACCGGCACTCGGGAGATGCCCGGATTACCCTATCCGCTTGGACTTGCGGAGCGATTGACGGAGGTGATCCGCCACAGACGTATCGAGCGCCCCGAGGGCCCTGTCGGTATTTAGCCGCAAGCAGCGGCGACCACCCGGTTGTCGGCGATGGTCACGGTGATACGGTCGATGCGATAGTCCTTGGTCGTCGGATCGCCGGGGGCGATGCGCCGGACCGTTGTGCCGCCCGTGCGGCGAAGGATTGTCGAATCGTCGGGCACCAATTGACCCACCAGTGTCGCGGCAGCATCGGGCCTGCAACTCGTCACACGGCTGTGCTGATTGGCGCTGCCAGAAGCGCAGGCACACAGGCCCAACGCCATCGACAATGCGCTTACCGCTATCATCTTCATCGTCCTATCTCCGTATCAAAAGACCTCGCCATTTGCGGGCCGGATATGAACGATAGACGGCGTCGGCGCCCCGAGTCCTTGGTCGGATGGCCATTTCTCATGGTCCGCGCGCTGCGATAGCGCCGGAAGCCGATAGGCGGACGGGAAGGGCTTTCTCAAACCCTTCCCGTCCCGGTGATAGTTACGCGCCGGCTTGAAGCGATGCTGCGTCGAGATCGACGTTCAGCTCTCGCGGCCAGAAGCGTAGCTCGCGGCACTGGCCGATGAAGGCCTTGGCGTCCTTTGCCTCGGCCAGAGCGATGAAGCCTTCGTCGCGCTCAGTCACCCCGGCTGCTTCGAACAGGATATCAGCGGCCGAGTTATGGCCGATGAATTTGCAGTGTGCGAAGGCATCGGCGACGAAGTCCTTGGCCGTGGCATCCTTGGCGAGCATGGCGACGCCGGCATCCGAGGGAAGGACCGCCACCGCGTCGTACAGGACGGAGGGGCCGCCATCGATCTTCTGCTTGGCGGCGACCTTCGTCCCGTCGTCCAGGGTCACGCCGCCGATCTTGGGCGCCACGGCTTCCCAAAGCGCGCCTTCCGCCTCGAGCGCTTTCGTCACGGCGGTGAACAGTTCGGCGCTGCTGCCGTCGGTCAGCAAAATACCCATCTTGCGGCCTTTGAAATCCTTCGGGCCGTTGGACACAATGCTCAACTTCGACGAAGGCGGCAGGTCCAGCGTTGGCTTGGCAGCCTGAGCCGGCTCGGGCAGGTCGAGGCCGAGCCCATCGGCGACCGTCGCGGCAAGCCCTTCGTCGATCAGGCGCAGGTGCGATACGGCGCGGGCGCGGATGTCGACGCGTTCGACCTTGGACAGTTCGAACACCAGCGCGTCACCGATATGCTTCTGTTCGATCGGCAACTGGCTGACGAAGAATTGCCGTGCCTGGCTATAATGGTCGGCGAAGGTCTCCGCCCGGATGCGCTGCTTGGTGCCCTGCACCTCGGCGGGGAAGCTGCGATAGCCGATGGTCGGATTTTCGCGGGGACCGCCGTCCGCACCCCAGCTATTCGGCTCGTAATTGGCGCGTCCCTTGGGATTGCGCATGGCCATATGGCCGTCCTGCTGGAAATTCATCACGGGACAGCGCGGCGCGTTGACCGGGATATGGGTGAAATTGGGTCCGCCCAGTCGCTTCAACTGCGTATCGAGATAGGAAAAATTGCGGCCGTGGAGCAGCGGATCGTCCGAGAAGTCGATGCCGGGCACGACATTCTGGGTGCAGAAGGCGACCTGTTCGGTATTGGCGAAGAAATTGTCGACATTGCGATTGAGCGTCAGCGTGCCGATGATGCGGACCGGCACCTCTTCCTCGGGGATCAGCTTGGTCGAATCGAGATGATCGAAGGGCAGACGATCGGCCGTTTCCTGGTCGAAGAGCTGGACACCCAGATCCCATTGCGGAAAGTCGCCGCCTTCGATTGCCGTCCACAGGTCGCGGCGATGGAAATCGGGGTCGGCACCGTTGATCTTGACCGCCTCGTTCCACAGCACTGATTGCAGGCCCTGGCGCGGCTTCCAATGGAATTTGACGAAGGTCGATTTGCCCTCGGCATTGACCAGACGGAAGCTGTGGACCCCGAACCCTTCCATGGTGCGGAAGGAGCGCGGGATCGTCCGGTCGGACATCTGCCACATCACCATGTGCCACGCTTCGGGGCTGAGGCTCGCGAAGTCCCAGTAATTGTCATGCGCGGACTGCGCCTGTGGAAAGGCGCGGTCGGGCTCCTGTTTCACGGCATGGACGAGGTCGGGGAACTTGATCGGGTCCTGGATGAAGAAGACTGGGATGTTGTTGCCGACAATGTCCCAATTGCCTTCCTTCGTATAGAATTTGACCGCGAAGCCACGCACGTCGCGCGCGAGGTCCATCGACCCCTTATTGCCCGCCACCGTCGAGAAGCGGACGAACACCTCGGTCTGCTGGCCGACGGTGCTCAGCACATCGGCCTGCGTATAGTCGGCCAGGCTGTCGGTCAGCTCGAACACGCCGTGCGCGCCATAGCCCCGCGCATGGACGACGCGCTCGGGGATGCGTTCATGGTCGAAGTGGAAGATCTTCTCGCGCAGGATGAAGTCTTCGAGCAGCGTCGGCCCGCGCTCGCCGGCCCGCAGGCTGTTCTGATCATCAGCGACGGGAACGCCCTGTTGGGTGGTCAGGGTATGGGCGGCGTCTTCGGTGCTCTGATGGGTTTCGCCGCCATGCCCCTGCGGCTCGGCATAGCGGGTCGGCTGATCGGCTCCGACGGGGCGGGAAGGGGTCTGGGCCGGTGCTTCTCCCTTTGCCTTGCCGTCACCGCGTTTGCTGCTCTGATTGGCCATGATGGTGTCTTTCGCTGTTGAAGGGATCACCATACCAACGCGCGGATCGCCCATTCGCCTTCCCACTAAATGCTTGATATTGATCAAGGCATGGTCGACTCCACTGGCGTAGAAGCATAATGTTGATCGGGATTGGCGGTCCGGTCCCGGCGGCTTTTGCGTCTTCGGAATCTTGGCCGCCGGTGCAGAGGAGGACGGATCTGCTTGATGACGCGCCCGTGATCATTTGCATCCCTGCTCGCAATGAGGAGGCGATGTTACCGGGCCTGTTTGCGGCCATCGGCCAATTGTCCATCGATTGCGACGCGTTGCACGTCTGCCTTTATCTTGACGATTGCGCGGACGGCAGCGTCGAGCTGCTCAGCCAGATCGGCCCGACCTTGCCTTTCCGCCTGACCGTCGCGCATGGTGGCCGGGGCGGGGAGCCCAATGCGGGGGGCGCCAGGCGCGCCGCGCTGGCAATGGGCCTGGACCTTCTCGCCGGACGCGAAGGGCTGTTGCTCACGACCGACGCCGACAGCCGGCCGCATCGCGACTGGATCGTGGCGGGGCGCAGGGGTTTGCGAGAGGCGGAGGTCGTCGCGGGGCGCATCATTCGCATCCATGGCGCGGCCGATGCCCAGCAATGCCGGATCGAGCATTATTATGACCGGCTGCACCGATACAGGCGCGCCATCGACCCGGTACCGTGGGAGGCGCGGGACACTCATCATTTCAGCGGCGGTGCCAATATGGCGATACGGGCATCCTCTTATCGCATGATCGGAGGTTTCGTGCCGCTTCCCTCCGGCGAGGACGCTCGGTTGCTCGACGATGCGGCGCGTGGCGGGTTGCGGGTCCGTCGCGACGCGGCGATGGTGGTGGAGACATCCTCTCGCCGTCAGGGGCGGATCGCAGGGGGGCTGGCGGGCCTGCTGCGCGCGCTCGACCAAGGCGAGCAGCCAGTCCTGGCCGATCCGCGCGGCGCGGCATGGCAATGGCGGGGCCAGGCGGATGCTCGGCGGAGCTTCGCCATGATGGACCGCAGCGATGTCCGTATCATACTGGGCGAGCGGCTTGGTCTTACCGCGGACCACCTGCTGGGGGTCGCCCGGGATTGCCCCAATGCAGAGGCATTCGCGATGCGCGTCGTCCCGGCGCCCCCGGTCCATGCCGGCATGGTCTCACTATCGGAGGCGGAAGATATCCTGACCGAATTGGAAACCCGATGGTGCGACATCGCGGCATGAGCGCCATGGCCGTCAGCCTGCAAAGCGCGATTGCGGAGTCCGGCTGGGCGGATCATCCCCCCGGCGATCCGCAGTCCGCCGGGGATTATATCGCGCTGCTGACGCGCCTATACGACATCGGCCGTCGTGATCTGCCGCTCGGCCGCCTGGTCGAGGGGCATGTCGATGCGGTCCAGATCGTGCAGCGTTACGGATCGACGACTCAGGTCGATCGGCTGAAATATCTGCTCGCGAAAGGTGCAACGCTCGGGGTGTGGAATGCGTCGCTGGCGGGAGAGGCGGTGCGGCTGGATGGCGATAGGCTGACCGGTGGTAAGAGCTACGCATCGGGTGCCGGGGTCTTGAGCCACGCGCTGGTCACGGTGGATAGGCCAAGCGGTCCGCAATTGCTGCTGCTCGATCTGGCGCGGGTCGTGCCATTGATCGATCGCGACTGGTGGCGGGTGACGGGCATGCAGCGGTCCGAAACGCATCAGGTCCGGTGGGATGGCGCGTTGATCGAGGAGGCGGATCGGATCGGCGCGCCCGGCCTTTATGCCCGCGAGCCCTTTTTCAGCGGCGGGGCGTTGCGGTTCGTGGCGGTCCATGCCGGTGGTATGGCCGGGATTTTCGATCAGGCCCGTGCTCATCTGGTGGAGACGGGGCGCGCCGAGGATCCCTTCCAATCCGCGCGTCTGGCCGAATTGTTCGGGCTGGCGGATAGCGCGGCGGCCATCCTGAGGAGGACGGCGCGGCTGTGGTTCGAGGAAACGGCCGGGGATGAGGCGCGGTTGGCGCGGGTCGCCGCCGCACGGCTGGCCGTGACCGATGCGGCCGAGCGCGCCATCATGGTCGCGCGGGAGGCGGTGGGGCTGGCCGGGCAGTTCGTGCAGCATCCGCTATCGGCCCTGCTCAGCGATCTGGCCGTCTATCTGCGCCAGCCGGCCCCCGATGCCCAACGCCTTCGGGTCGGGCGGGCGGCGCAACAGGGCCTCCTGGTACCATCTCTGTGAGACTGAGGCTTGGAGGCGTTCGAAAGGCGATCATCGTCGCACCGCATCCCGATGACGAGGTGATCGGGGCGGCCGGACTGATCCACGCCTTGCAGCGGCAGGGCAGCAAAGTACGGGTCATCGTGGTCAGCGACGGGGCGGCATCGCATCCGAACAGCGAGAAATGGCCCTCAGCTCGCCTGATCGCCGCGCGGGAGCGGGAGACGCGGCACGCGCTGCGCCGTCTGGGCGTCTACAAGGGCGCGGTGACGTTCCTGCGCCTGCCGGATGGGGGTTTGCCGGACGCTCATAACCGTTGCCGCAAAGGGCTGCATCGGCAACTTCGCCATCACCCGGACATGGATTTGCTGGTCGGCCCCGCCGTTACGGATGCGCATCCCGATCACCGAGCGGTTGCGATGGTGCTTCAGGCCTTCCGTTATGATGGACGGCGCCTGACCTATCAGGTCTGGCCGCCGCAGCGCCGGATGGCGGCGCGTGGTCGAACTGTCTCGCTATCGCGCGGCGCGGCGGCGAAGCGGTCGCTGATCCGGGTGCATCGGACCCAATTGGGCGCGATCACCGACGATCCTCAGGGCTTTTCCATCGCCCGGCATGAATTGGAGGTCTTTGCCCATCCGGTCGAGCATTTCGTCGAGGCAAGGCGATGAAGGCGATCGACCTCAGCGGCTTTGCCGCGAAGTTCGCGGCGGACGAGGACCCCTGGCGAACCTTCTCCAACCGGGATGAGGCGGTGAAGCGCGCGGCGATCCTGCACGCGCTCGGCCCAGGTCCGCTGGGCAGGGTCCTGGAACTGGGAAGCGGCAATGGATCGAACAGCCGCGCCATCGCCCCACGCGCGCTTCGGCTGGATGCGACGGAGGGTACGGGGGAGGGCACCCGCCTGACCGCGCGGGCGATCGCATCCTGGCCCCGCGCGCAGGCGATCACGCTGGCACTGCCCGCCCGGCTCCCCCGGCGGGACTATGATGCGATCGTCATTGCCGAACTGCTCTATTATCTGTCGCCTCGCGCGATGCGGCATGTCGCGACCAGCGTCGCCGAAGCGCTACGGCCGGGAGGACGTCTGGTGCTGGCGCATCACCGTATCGACTATTACGACTTTGCGCAGCATGCCGCCGCTATTCAGGAGCGCTTTCTGCGCCTGACCGATGCTTCCTGGCGGATACGGACCATAGGCCGCCGAGCCCGGTGGCACGTCATCCTTGCACAGAAAACCGGTACACCGCGCATAAGTGTGCCGGACTAGCATTACATGTGTTTTTGATTGGCTGTGGACGCATTGCGCGGTGGCCTGACGTGCATGTCGCCAGCATGACCGGGCGACGATGTGGCGAGGTTCGATACGGTGCTGGACCGGCCGGATGGACGATGCGGTGGATCTCCTGGATGGACCAGCGGGATCAGGTCGGAGACCTCGTCCGGATTGTCTTTGGGGGCGTGACATTGGCGCGGGGGCGGATGGGGGGGCGATCGGCTGCATCTCTCGGGCATCACCCCGGCACTGGGCCCCATAGCTGCCAAAACTGCCATCGCCGAAGCGGCTAGCGCGCGGGGTATCGCCGTGTCGTTCGATGGCAACTGGCGCGGGAAATTAAGGGTGTGCTGGGCGGTGGCCCGTAGCGATTCTTACTCGCCTCGTCGCGTTCGCGGGCCTGATGTTCGGCAATCACGGCGACATCGCGTTGCTGCTCGGCCGTGACGACTTTGTGAGGAAGGGGAGAACCGCCGCCGCACCGCCGAGGCCGCCTTTTCCGCGCCTTCAGTCGATCGCCACGACGTCACGCCCTGTCGTGCACGTCGACCTGCATCGTCTTTCTGTCCGCATCCATACCCGTTATGTCGCGCAGGCGGATCTATGGGCTGCTCTGGTAGATCCCAATCGGTTGGAAAATGCCCTGCTCAATCTCTGCATCAACGCACGGGACGCGATGCCGGATGGGGGGAAGCTAACCATCGAAGCGCCCAATCGGATACTGAACGAACGCATGGCACGTTTCCACGAAATGGAGCCGGGGCGCTATGTCGCCGTGTGCGTGTCCGATACGGGGACCGGGATGACGCCCGATGTCGTCGCCAAGGCGTTCGACCCGTTCTTCACTACCAAGCCGATCGGCGTCGGCACCGGCCTTGGCCTGTCGATGATCTATGGCTTTGCCCGCCAGTAGGGTGGCAACGTTCGCATCCATTCCCATCCCGGACAGGGCACGACCGTCTGTATCTATCTGCCCGCGCATATCGGCCGCGCCGAGGCGGAAGACGATGTCGCCGACCTGGCCGATGCCCCCCCGCCAGGTCGGGCGAGACCGTGCTGATCGTCGATGATGAGCCATCGGTGCGAATGCTGGTCACCGACGTGCTGGAAGAACTGGGTTATACCGCGATCGAGGCGGCCGACGGAGCGGCGGGGCTGAGCGTTCTGCAATCCGATGTGCGGATCGATCTTCTGGTTTCGGATGTCGGTTTGCCGGGTGGGATGAATGGGCGTCAGATGGCCGATGCTGCCCGGGTGACCCGACCTGATTTGAAAGTCCTGTTCATCACCGGCTTTGCGCAGAATGCCGCGGTTGGCAACGGGCAGCTCGAACCGGGTATGCATGTCATGACCAAGCCCTTTGCCATGGAAGCCATGGCGACGCGGATCAAGGCGCTGATCGAAGGGGGCTAGATCGCCTTCCACGCCTTGCGGAGCGCGTCCATGAGGGTGCGGCTATAGATATGGTGCGTCGCCGTTTCCCGATGAACACCGGCGCTGGATGGCGCGATGCCCAGCGACGCGGCGGGCGTGAAGGTGAGTTCTCCGAAATAGATGCCGTCGCGACCGTCGTACAGGTCGATGCGGACGAACTCGAACGGCGCCGATAGCGCTCGGGCGGCGGCGATCATCGTATCCAGCCGGTCGCGCGTCGCCATGGCGAAACCGTTTGGCGCGGTCAGGCCATCGCTTTCGTCCATCGCATCGAATTGCGGCACATGGAACAAACGGCTCCACGGGTGTTCGAACCGCCCATGGTCGATCTGGCACAATAGCGGCTCGCCATGGATGCAATGGAACTTGTAATCGTCGGGCGGTCCCGAGCGATGCGCCGGTATCAGCGTTTCGACGATGATCTTTCGCGGCAGTCGCCAATATTGCATTTCGCGCAGGATCGCGGCGTAATCGATCGAAGCCAGGTCATATAGTCCACGCAAAGCCACAGGATCAACGAGATCGCGCAGGAACACGACGCCGCCACTGGCATGGGTCGGCTTGGCGACGGCGTCCGTATCGATATACGGATGAAGCCGGTCGAAGAGTTCCTCGGGCGAGGTCAATGTCTCGACCGGCATGACGGCCAGCGTCTCCGGGACGTGGAGGGTGGGGAAACGTCGCTGTGCCTCGGCCTTAGCCGTTTCCTTGTCCACAAAGGTCCGTTGTAACACGGACCAATTCGGATCGACCATCCGGTCGTAAATGACGTCGTTGATCAGTGCATCGGGATGGTGTGGCGTGAGAGGTGCACGGCCGAACTTGCGCGCAAATGGCACGGAAGCCGCCCAATCATTGGTCGCCCGCGTCATGGGGATGCACCAACCGTCGGTCCCGTCTCGGTTCGAGTTATCATTCAGGGGTGACGGCGTGGTGGCCATACTCACAAGTTCCGGTTGTGGACGGACGGCCCAAGGTGGCGAGCAGCGCATGGGGGCCAGGTGTTTTGGCGATCAGGCGATACGCGTCCAAAAGCGGCTGCGAGCGCTAGGAATATTCAAGCGACCGGCCAAGCCGTTTCATCCAGCGCCGCGTCGACCCGTCAGTTTTTCCGCTGCAGCGTCCAGCTCGGCGCGATCATTGCCGATACGCTCGATCAATTCGCGAGCCTGCCCCTGAGATAGCCCATGCTTCGAAGCAAAATACGCGACTTCATAGGGTTCTTCGCCAGCGACCCTGCTACGATCTTGTTGGCCTTGCTTGCTTTTGTCGTCGGTCATCATTTCCTCCTCATTTCAGATAGGTAACGCCCTCGACATCCGATCGTCCCATATGCCGATAGCGGCGGGCATCGATAGGGCGAGGACGAGGCTATTGGCGGCGCATCGCCAATGCGCTGATCACGGCGAGACCACCGAGCGCGGCACTCACGCCCATGATGCCAGCCTTCCGTCGCCGTTCGGGGTGGCGCCGACCGCCATCGACTCCACTGGGTGTTGCGGGTGGCGTGAACAGCGCGCCGCTACTGTCTCCACCACCATCGGCCTTGCTGGTCCAACTGTCCATGAAGCCGTTCATGATTCCGGCCGCCAGATTGGGGATGAGCAACTGGTTCAGCTTCAGGACGATCGCGGGGGCACCGACCGCGGTCGTATTGCGCGGGTGATCGGCAAGGCGGACGACCGCCTTGGCCACGGTTTCCGGCGTCAGCGAACCGGGGGGTAGCGACAGCTTCACACCCGTGTAATTCCCGGCGTGATCGATGCCGGGCGTATCGACGAAGGTCGGATAGACGTCGCAGATGTGGATGCGCGGGTGCTTCGACAGCTCCCCGCGCAACGCCTCGCTAAACCCGCGCAGCCCGAATTTACTGGCTGCATAGGCGGCCGCATAGGGGGTCGCGACAAACCCACCGACCGAGATCATGTTGATGAAAATGCCATGATCCTGTGCCAGGAAGATCGGCAATACCGCGTGCGCGTCATTCATATGGCCGAGCAGATTGGAGGCGACGACCTGCGCGTGGTTCGCGATCGGTACGTCTTCATACCGCCCGACGACTCCCACGCCGACATTGCTGAACCAGACGTCGATCCCCCCAAGCGTCTCGGCTGCCTCGGCCGCAAATTCGGCGACGGCTGGCGCGTCGGTTACGTCGAGGACCCGGACATGGGCCTGCCCGCCCACGGCACGACATTTCGCGGCAATATCGTCGAGCCCCGCTTGCCCTCGTGCGGCCAGCATCAAGCGCGCGCCCTGCCTGGCGAACGCAATGGCCGTCGCCGCGCCGATGCCACTGGAGGCACCGGTTATGACGACGCGTTTCGCTGTTCGATTTCCTGCCATGCCGTTCACCTCGACTTTGGATTGAAAAACACGACGATTTCAGATGGTTGTCGTTCCCGGTGAGGCTGTTTTGATGAGGCGGCGTCCCCAAAATGCCATGGCCGCGAAGCACAGCGCACTGGTCGCATGCAGGACATAGTGAAGGCCGGAGCTGCACTGTGAGAGGATCAGCAATGCCATGTCGCCCATCGGAATGACGACCGTCGCGGCGCTGAGGATCGCCAAGGCCCGCACCGATCCCGCATAAGCCAACCCGATCAGATAGGCTGACAAGGTCAGATCACGAAAGCCCAAGGCACGGACGTAGAGCAGCGTGCCCGAACCATCACCCGCTACGCCATAAATCGCGGCACCAGCCTTTGGCATGACCACGAACACCAGACCAAGCAGCAGGAAGAGCCCGCCCAGGATGCTGGCAAACCATAGGAACAGGCTTTTCCGGGTCACGAAATGACGGCTTTTAACGCAAGGTCTCTCCATGGCTCAGACCGCTGGTTCGAGCCCGACCTTCAGGCAGCCGGACTGGCGCATTGGGCATAATGCCCGGCGCGACCATAGGAAGTATGGCTGCGGGCCATGGGTCGAGATCACGACACGATCGCCGACCTTGGACCCGCACACCAAGTCTCCCAATGCCTCGACCACGCCGACGCCTTCATGGCCGATGATCGTGCCGACCCGAACCCCCGCAAATTGCCGATGTAGTCAGGCGAACAAGGGTGTCGGCCGGTTCCTGAATACGGAGTTTAGGCACCGCGTCGCTCCGGACATCGCCGATACCGTGCCAGACGGCTGCTTTCATCACACGTTCCTCACTTCATAAGGGATAACGGGGGTAGAAGGAGCGCGTTCCGAATTCAGGTTCGCCAAACATGTTATTGCGAACAGCCGCTCTGTATTTCTGATCGTTTGTTGGCGGAGGCTATAATTCTTGCGCATAACGTAAAATATTAGAAGCTTTAAGTGGATCACTGATCCATGAGAGCCGCGAGCACGATATGTTGACATGGATCATCGAAAACTTCGAATTTTCGATTAAAGATGTCCGTCATTGTTGTCGGAGCGCGGTGTGGCGGAGAGGCGAAAGCAGGGGAGTGATGCCAGCCTGATCCGGTGCGCATCGAACCATGTCCGCGACTGATATGCGGGGGGCACGATCTGCTATCCTCGCCATGCTGCTTTGCGGGTGCAGCAAGGAGGCACGTGAGGTCGGTCCGACCGTGCCGCAAACAGCACCCATCGGCGAGCGGGACCCGCGCATCCCGTATTATCAGGACAATTTCTGGCAGATCGCGCAGGGCGGCCGATATTTCCTCTATTATGGTTGCGCCGGATGCCATGGCGAGGGCGCGCCGGAGCCGCGCGACCTGACCGATCGCCGATGGAAGCGGGGCGGGGGCTTTGCCACGGTCTTCACATCGATCGCGCATGGTCATGGCGACCGGGCCTATGCGACGCGCATTCCGGTCGAGCAGCTTTGGCAGTTGACCGCCTATGCCCGCGATCTGCAGCGCCACACGCCCGAGAAGCGACGGCGACAGGCACTCGACCAGCAGGCCGAACCCCGGGGGGCGGCATGGTCGGGACCGCAATGATGCGGATCATCGTGACGGGTGCGCTGCTGTCGCTGGCCGGGTGTCAGGGCATTCAGTCGCCGCTGGCACCGGGGGGTGATCAGGCGGCGGCGTTGCACGGTCTGTTCCTCCTGATGATGGGCGTTTGCGGCGTCATCTATGCGCTGGTTCTCGGCGGGTTGGGCTGGAGCCTGTGGCGCGTCCGTTCCGCAAGCGAGGCGGCGGACGTGCCCGAGCATGGCCTGTGGGCGGTGGCCATCGTGATCGTCGTCGGTCTCACCATCCTCATCATCGGCAGCTTCGTCGCAGACCGCGCGGTGTTCGCCTCGCGAGCGCACGGCGCGATGATCGTGCGCGTGACCGGACACCAATGGTGGTGGCGGATCGAATATCGCGACCCAGCCACCGGCCGCTGGATCGAGACCGCCAACGAGTTGCACCTGCCACGCGGCCGGACGACGCGGCTTGCGCTGGGCTCGGCGGATGTGATCCACAGCTTCTGGGTGCCCAATGTCGCGGGCAAGCTCGACATGATCCCCGGGCGCCGCAATATCCTGGACCTGACGCCGCGCCGGATCGGCTGGTTTCGCGGCCAGTGCGCCGAATTCTGTGGAACCCAGCACGCGCATATGGCGCTCGACGTGAAGATAGAGAGCCCCGCCGCGTTCGATGCCTGGCTGGCGACGCAGGCGCGACCGGCCGCCGCCATCGCGTCGCGCGGGGCGGCGGTCTTCGCGGGGTCGTGTGCCGCCTGTCACACCATACGCGGAACAGGCGCGTCGGGGCGGGTGGGGCCGGACCTGACCCATGTTGCAACGCGCCGCTCGATCGCGGCAGGGACATTGACCATGACGCGGGGCAATCTTCAGGGTTGGATCGCCCAGCCCCAGGCCTTGAAGCCCGGCACCGCGATGCCGAGCGTGCCATTGTCGGGGCCCGATGCCGATGCGCTCGCCACCTATCTGGAGCGCCTGCGATGAGGCCCGATCAGACGCGGCTGGACCGGCTGTCGCTGACGTGGCGCGACCCGCCGGGGTTGTGGGGGTTCCTGACCACCGTCGATCACAAGCGGATCGCGGCGCGCTATATCGTCACCGCGCTGCTCCTGATGTTCCTCGCGGGCATGTTGGCGCTCGACATGCGGTGGCAGCTGTCGACACCTGAAAATGTCCGCATGGGGCCGCAGCTCTATAATGAGAGCTTCTCGCTGCACGGGTCGACGATGCTGTTCCTCGTCTCGGTGCCGGTCATGGAGGCCATGGCCTTCTGGCTGGTTCCCTTGATGCTGGGACAGCGCAACATGGCGTTTCCCCGACTGGGGGCGTTCAGCTATTGGCTGTATCTCGGTGGTGTGCTGACGCTGTGGATCAGCCATGCCCTGGACATCACCCCCGATCTGGGCTGGTTCGAATATCCCCCGCTCAGCGGCCCTGCCTATGCCCCCGGCCACCGCGCCGATATCTGGGCGCAGATGATCACCTTTACCGAGGTCGCGGCTCTCGCCGCCTCGGTCAATGTCGCGGCGACGATCCTGAAGATGCGACCGCCCGGCATGACGCTGGCGCGGATGCCGGTCTTTTTGTGGGCGATGCTCGTCGCGTCGATCATGACGATCCTGTCGATGCCCGCGATCATGCTGGTGACGTCGATGCTGATCGCCGACCGCCTGGTCTCGACCCATTTCTTCTCGCCCGCCGGGGGCGGGGACGTGCTGCTGTTCCAGCACCTCTTCTGGTTCTTCGGCCATCCGGAGGTGTACATCATCTTCGTGCCCGCAACCGGATTCGTCTCGGCGATCGTCGAGACGTTTTCGCGCCGCCCGCTCTTTGGGCATTCGGTAATCGTGCTGGCGATCCTGTCGATCGGCGCGCTCGCTTTTGGTCTGTGGGTGCACCACATGTTCGCGGTCGGGCTCCCGCGTCTCGGCAACAATTTCTACACCGCCGCCAGCATGGCGATCGCTCTGCCCGCCGGACTGCAGATCTTTTGCTGGATCGCCACGATATGGAGCGGACGGCCCTGGCTGGCGACGCCGATGCTGTGGGTGATCGGCTTCGTCACGACCTTCGTGATCGGCGGCCTGTCGGGGGTGATGACCGCGTCGGCGGCGCTCGACCTGCAACTGACCGACAGCTACTTCATCGTGGCGCATTTCCATTATGTGCTGGTCGGCGGCGCGATGTTCCCGCTCTTCGGGGCGTTCTGTTACTGGTATCCCAAGGCGACCGGGCGGATGATGTCGGAGCGCTGGGGGCGGATCGCCTTTGCGCTGATCGTCGGCGGGTTCAATCTGGGCTTTTTCCCGATGCACCTGCTCGGCCTGCTGGGCATGCCGCGCCGGGTCTATACCTATCCTGCGGGCATGGGGTGGGAAGGGCTGAACCAGGTCGCGACCCTGGGCAGCGTGATTGCGGTGGCGGGCGGTCTGGTGTTCGTCGCCAATGCCCTGGTCTGTTACTGGCGGGGGGCGCCGTCCGGGGCGGACCCATGGGGCGGCTCGACGCTGGAATGGGCGGGCGAGGCGCCCGCGCCGTCCTGGAACCTCGCCTATACCCCGATGGTCGACAGCCTGACGCCGATGTGGAACGGCGGCGCTCCGTTGCGCGTCGCGGACGGGGTGGCGATCGAGCGACGCGAGGTACTCATCACCTCCGTCACCGATGCCGATCCGCTTTATCGCCAGAAAAGCGCGTCGCCCTCGATCTGGCCGCTTCTGTCCGCGCTGGCGGTCAGCGTGATGTTCATCGCCAGCATCTTCACGCCCTGGGCGATCGTGGTCGGAGCGGTGCCGATCGGCGCGGCCCTGACCGGCTGGTTCTGGCCGCAGCGCCCGCGAAGGAACTGCGGATGACCACGTCACCCCCACGCCCGTTCGAGGTCGTCGCCGACCTGTCGAGCCTGCCGTCCGGTGCGATCGGCGCTCGGCACCTGGTCTGGTGGGGCAATGTCGGTTTCATGGTCATCGAAGGGACGGGCTTCGCACTGGCGGCGGCGGCCTATCTCTATCTGATGACGCAGAGCACCGTCTGGCCACCAGTCGGAGATGCGCTGCCCGGACTGTTGTGGGGCGGGGTCTTCACCGCCGCGCTGGTGCTCAGCACCGTGCCGAACCTCTGGGTGCTGCGTTGCGCCCGCGCCAAAAAGGCGGCGGCGGTGCGCTGGGGCATGGCAGGGCTGGTCCTGATCGGCCTGATCCTGATGGCTCTGCGCGCGGCGGAGTTCGCTCATCTGGGGGTGCGATGGGACCGGGACGGCTATGGCTCGGTCCTGTGGCTGCTGCTGGTGCTCCATACGACGCATATCGTGACCGAATGGGCCGAATGCGCGGTCCAGGCGATCTGGCTGTTCACCCATGAGATCGGTGACGACCAATTCTCCGACGTGGAGGACAATGCCAATTACTGGTCCTTTGTCGTCCTGACCTGGCTGCCGCTCTATGCGTTGATCTATTGGGCGCCGAGGGCGCTATGAGGATCCGTGCCCGAGCCTGGATCGCGCTCGTCCTGCCGCCGATCATCTGGTTCGCCTTCGAGCAGGGGCTGTCGGCGGTGCTGCACGGCGATTGCACGCGCTCGGGCTTGGGGATCGGCTGGGGTGTCATCAGCCTCGCCCTGTGCCTTGGTGCCCTGTGGTTCGGTTGGCCGTATCGGACGCGGCAGAGCCCGCTTTCGGATGTCTGGCTGACACGGTCCGCCATGCTGGTAGCGGGCTTCTTCGCGCTCGCGATCCTCTTCCAGACGCTCGCCATTCTATGGATTCCGTCATGCGTCGCGTGAAAGCTATGGCCGCGCTGGCGTTCCTCGCCGCGCCCGCCTGGGCGCATGACACTGGGCAGCCCCATGACGAGCCACCCGGCTGGACTCTCGATCCCTGGATCATCGTACCACTGCTGTTCGCGCTGCTGCTGTTCGCGACCGGGTGGCGGCGGCTGGCACGGCGTTCGGGCCGGGGCAGGGCGCCATGGGGGCGGCGGGCATGGTTATTCGCGACGGGGTGGTTGATCCTCGGCATCGCGCTCGTCTCGCCGCTCCATGACGCGGGGGAGCGATCCTTCGCGGCGCATATGTTCGAGCATGAGTTGATCATGCTGGTCGCCGCGCCGTTGCTGGTGCTGGCCGAGCCTTTGCCCGTGATGCTGTGGGCTTTCCCGGCGGCCGGGCGGCGCGCCATCGGTTCGCTGGTCATGGCGCCCGTCATCGCGGTGCCGTGGCGCATGGTTTCGGCCCCCGTGACGGCGACGCTGGTTCAGGCGACGGCCTTGTGGTTGTGGCATGCGCCCGTCCTGTTCGACCTGGCGCTCGCCCATGAAGGCTGGCACGCGGCGCAGCACCTGTCGTTTCTGGCCAGTGCGCTGTTCTTTTGGAGTGCAATGCTCGGCCGCCACGTCGCGGCCGGAACCGCCGCATTGTGCCTGGTCGCGACCTCGATCGTCTCGGGCGCGCTGGGGGCCTTGATGGCCTTTGCGACGAGCCCGTGGTATGTCGGTTATGCCCGGCTGGGCCTTGCGCCCTTCGGTCTGACGCCCGCCGAGGATCAGCAACTGGCGGGCCTGCTGATGTGGGTGCCGGGCGGTGTCGTCCATGCGGCTGCCGCGTTGATCGTCATGCGGCGTCTGCTGAGGACTGCCGATGTATAGACGCCCGGTGCCTGCGACACTGATGTGGCTTGCCGCCTTGTTCGGGCTCGCGATGCTCGCGGCGGTCATCGGAGGGATAGCCCTTTATGCCGAGACCCGCGCAAAGACGCGCACGCATGCCGAGGCGATCACCGGTGGACGGATCGATCGCGGGCGTGTGGCCATCGTGCGA
Organism: Sphingomonas paucimobilis NBRC 13935; assembly: GCF_000739895.2. GTDB lineage: Bacteria > Pseudomonadota > Alphaproteobacteria > Sphingomonadales > Sphingomonadaceae > Sphingomonas > Sphingomonas paucimobilis. Next base: position 19,221 of record NZ_BBJS01000063.1, on the reverse strand, counting down.
CGCGGGTGCGGCGGCTGTCACGATATTCCCGGAATCACGGGCGCGTCCGGCAGGGTAGGGCCACCCCTGTCCAGGATCGCCACCCGTGCGCATATTGCGGGCGCCTTGCCCAACGATCCCGACACGATGACACGCTGGCTGATGCGTCCCCAGAGCATGCGTCCCGGCACTGGTATGCCGGAACAAGGGCTGAGCGAGGCGGAAGCGCGCGCGATCGCGGCCTATCTCTATACCCTGGATTGACCGCCGATCGTCAAAAACCTGTTCACGGCGGTCATGCCGTCGAACGATCCTCCATTCCCGGCTCCAGGATCGCGTCGCCGTCGCTTTCGACCGTCACTGGAATGGATTTGGCGGCCGGCGTCTTGCTGCCCACGGCATAATGCCACACCGGCATCAGGACGTTGCACTCAGGATAATAGCCGCCGATGCACCCGACCGGAATGTCGTAGGCGACGACGATCATCCCCGACAGATGCCGGTCGACGCCGTCATCGGAGACGGTGCGCAACGTTACCGCCTGCCCGACCTTCAGACCGCGGCGTTCGATGTCGGAGCGGTTCATCAGCACGACGTTGCGGATGCCGTCGATACCCCGGAAGCGATCATTATAGCCATAGACCGTGGTGTTGAACTGGTCGTTGCTGCGCAGGGTCATCAGCCGCAGCACGTCATGCCCGACGTCCGGCATGTCGAGATCCTCGTCGAGTGCCTCCGGTGTGACGAAATTGGCGCGGCCGGTATCGGTTTGCCATTCGCGCCGTTTGGCGGGCAGATCGCGCTGGAAGCCGCCGGGCTCCCACATCCGCGTTTCATAGTCGTGGAAATTGTCGGGCAGGGTGTCCGCGATCTCCCGCCGGATTTCGGCATAGTCGGTCATATAATCGTCCCACCGCACCTTGGGGTGGGGCTCGAATACCTGTTTGGCCAGTTCGCACAGCAGCCGTATCTCGCTGATGAGATGCGGAGAGGCCGGTGTGCGAATCCCGCGATTGCCGTGGACGCAGCCGGAGGTGTCCTCCATCGACAGCACCTGCTGCCCGGCTGCGGTCTCGTCTATCTCCAGCCGCCCGATCACCGGCAGGATATAGCTGATCTCGCCGGGGAGCAGCGCCGTGCGGTTGAGCTTGGTCAGGACGTTGACGGTCAGCCGCATCCGGCGCCAGGCGGGCTCTATCCGGCCCTGGTCGGGAATGGCGCGGGCGAAATTGCCGCCCAGCATGAAGAACGCTTTCACCCGGCCTTCGAGGATCGCCTCACATGCCTCGACCGTGTTGTATCCCGCCTCGCGCGGCGGCTCGAAGCCGAACTGCTCGCCCAGCCGGTCGAGCGGGAATAGCTCGGGCTTTTCGGTGATGCCGACCGTCCGCTGGCCCTGGACATTGCTGTGGCCGCGCACCGGACAGATGCCCGCGCCGGACCGCCCGATATTGCCGCGCATCAGGAGCAGGTTGACCAGCATCTGCACCGTCTCAACCCCCGCACGGTGCTGGGTCAGGCCCATGCCGTAAATGCCGATGGTCGAGTGCGCGCGCGCATAGATGAGCGCGGTCGCTTCGAGATCGGCACGATGGAGACCCGACCGCCGTTCCAGCTCGTCCCAATCCTGTACCCGCAGCCATTCGGCGAAGCGCTCAAAGCCGTGCGTGTGCTCTTCGATGAAGGCCAGGTCGAGGATCGGCGGCTCACCCGCCGCCAAGGCGTCGTCATGCAGCGTCAGCACCGCCTTGCAGATGCCCGCGATCGCGGCCAGATCGCCGCCATTCTTGACCTGATGATAGTCCGAGCTGATCCGCGTATTCTTGCCCGTCAGCATCTCGGTCGGCGACTGGGGGTTCAGGAACCGTTCCAGTCCCCGTTCGCGCAGCGGATTGAAGGTGATGATCGGCACCCCGCGCTGGCTGGCCTCCTGAAGCGGGTGCAGCATGCGCGGCGAATTGCTGCCCGGATTCTGACCGAAGAACATCAGGCAGTCGGTGGTCGCAAAGTCCCCCAGATCAACCGTGCCGACGCCCTGGCCGATGCTGGCGGGCAGGGCGACCGAGGTCGTCTCGTGGCACATGTTCGAACTGTCGGGCAGGTTGTTGTTGCCGTAAAGCCGGGCGAACAGCTGATAAAGATAGCTGCCTTCATTCGACAACCGGCCGGAGCTGTAGAAGACGGTGCCGTGTTGCTTGTCTTCCACGGCGCGAAGTTCGTGGGCGATCTCCGCGATGGCATGGCCCCACGACACCGGCATATATTTGTCGGTCGCGGGATAATAGCGCAGCGGATGGGTCAGGCGGCCGGGCTGTTCCAGATGATAGTCGTCCCACGTCAGCAACTCGCTGACCGTATGTTCGGCGAAGAAGGCGGGTGTGCAGCGATGCGCGGTCAATTCCCACGCCACCGCCTTCACGCCGTTCTCGCAGAACTCGAACGGAAGCGGTGTGGCGGGTTTGACCCAGGCGCAGCTGTTGCACTGATAGCCATCGACCTTGTTATGCCGCGACAGCGCGACGCTGGCGCTGCCCAGCACGCCCTCCCGGCGCAGAATGTTGCCGACCGAGCGAGCAGAGCCCCATCCGCCGGAGGGGAGGCGATACGGCTTGTACGTGGCTTTCATCGGGTATCTCCGGCCGGGGTGGCGGGCGTTTCCTTGCGAAACATTCGCCGGGTCTTGTCGTTAACCCTGTGGCGGCGGCGGCTATCCCAAATTTGATCTAAGATACGGATTTAAAAAGGAGAAATGCCATGACGGTCGGCCGCGACTATATGCTAAAAAAGACGACGGGCCCTTCGGCCCCCAAATTCTTCATCGACACGGAGCTAGTGCCGCGACTGGTCAACGCCGTCGGTCGAGGAGAGGTGATGCTTGACCGTACGGCGGTCCGCCTCGGGGTCCGTCCTTCGGTGCTCGTCGCCGGGGCGGCGGGTATCTTGGCCATGTTGGTTTTCGGAGCCGGGCGTGGACGGCAAAAAGCGATCGAGCAAGCGCAGCCGGGCCGACCAACAGGCTGATCCATATTGAACCCGGGAACCGCGCTTAGCCTTTGATATTGAGGGAGAAAACATAGGGATAATAATGTGATAGAGGAAACGAACCAGCCTCCGGGAGCGATCCAGGCCCCAACCGGATCGGCAAAGCAGCGCGAGGGCCTGTTGCGCCTTCTGCAATTGCTGGAAGTACGGGGTTATGCGTTCGTGACGCCGACGCCCGCCACCCACGCGCGGGTCCTCGTCAATCGCGGGGATCGGCCTGCGACCGATGTGCGGGACATATTGGGCTGGAGCCTGCCCTTTTCGGCGTCGGTGCTGGACGCCGAGCTTCGCGCCGCCTTGGACGCTGCGGAGATGCTGGTCGAGCGCGATGACGGCTTCTTGCAAGCCACGTTGCGTGTGTCACGCGTCGAGGGGACGCTGTTCCTCCATTCCGCCTATCCGACCACGGCCACGGACGCCGTGTTTCTGGGGCCGGACAGCTATCGGTTCGCCAAGCTGATCATCGGGCGGATGGATACGGGCGCGAAATGCATCCTCGATTATGGCGCGGGTGCCGGGGTCGGCGGGATCGTCGCGGCGCGGGTTGCGCGCGGCTCGCATCTGACGCTGGCCGACATCAATCCGCGCGGGCTGTTCCTCGCGTCGATCAACGCCGAACATGCCGGTGTCGCGCACAGCGTGAAGCGGGTGTTGGCGCCAAAGGAACTCAGCGACTCCTTCGACCAGATCGTCACCCATCCGCCGTTCATGATCGATGCGGATCGCCGGGCTTACCGCGATGGGGGCGACCTGTATGGTGGCCAGCTTTCGCTCGACTGGACGGTACAGGCCCTGGCACTGCTCAAGCCGAGGGGACGGCTGATCCTGCATACGGGAGCCTCGGTCGTCGACGGGCAGGACGTGCTGCGCATGGCGCTGGCCGAGCATCTGCCCGCTATCGGCTTTGAGATCGATTACTCCGAGCTCGATCCCGACATCTTTGGCGACGAATTGGAAAAGCCGACCTATGTCGATGTCGAACGGATCGCGGCGGTGGGGTTGGTCGTAAGGCGGGTGGGGCTTTAACGTCCCGCCTCAGGCGGTCTTCTGGATCAGCGGCTCGATGCGCAGATTGACGATGTCGCAATTGGCCGACCGGCTGAGGACGAACAGGATCGCGTCGGCGACATCCTCGGCGGGCAGCATCCGGCCTTCCGCGACGGCGGCCTGTTTCTCCTCTTCGCTGCATTCCTGCATCTCGGTGTCGACCGATCCGGGCTGGATCACGCTGACGCGGATGCGCTTGTCGGCGACCTCCTTGCGCAGCGTCTCGGCAAAGGCCTGGATGCCCGCCTTGGTCGCGGCATAGACGCTTTCGCCCGCCGCCTTGATCTCGGCGCTGATCGATCCGACGAACAGCAGATGGCCGCCGCCCTGGTCCTGCATGCGCAGGATCGCGGCGCGGGCGCAGGCGAGATAGCCGGTCAGATTGGCGTCGATGACGTAGCGCCAGTCATCGTCCGCCATCTCATGGATTGGCTGCGCGCCGAGTGCGGCGCAGGCGACCAGCATGTCGATGCCCCCCAGCCGATCGTCGACGGCGCCAAAGACCCGGTCGATGCCTTCGCGCGTCGCCGCATCCTCGACGATGCCGATCACCTCGCCATCGATCCCGGCGAGCGCGGCGTCGAGCGTGTCGCGATGCCGCCCGAAGGTCAGGACGCGGGCGCCCTCGTTCGCCAGTGCCTTCAGCGCGGCGCGGCCGATGCCGGTGGTACCCCCGGTCAGCAGGATGCGGCGGCCGGACAGCATGGTGGGGTTTTTGGTCATCGTTATTCCCAGGTCAGGATCAGGCGGCCATGTGCGGGCACGCGGTAATCGATGCGGTCGGCGCTGACCGTATCGGGTTCGATGGTCTCGCCTCTCGCGGTGGTGACGCGGCTGTCTGTCAGCGTGCGTCGCTTGAGCCGGACGAGGCGCAGCCAGGCGGTGCGCGTCTCGCCCCCGTCGAGCGTGATCGACAGCGCATGGTCGCCGACCCGCTCGACCGCGCGGACCAGCATGTCGCAATAGAGGCGGAAGGGGGCGCCTTCGACGGTGTGGAACGCGCTGGTCGCGAAGATGAACGCCGCGCCTGCGCCGTACACCTCCTGTCCCACCTGTCCGGCGGGCTGGCCATCGGGATAGAGATCCTCCAGCGGGAAGGAGAGCGCGTGGTCGATATGGCCATTGGCCTCGCGTTGCTTCCCGGAGATCGCCTCGGGGGGCAGCGCGTCGGGATAATAATACCAGGCGCGCGATAGGGCATGGCGGCAATATTCGCCGATCAGCATCCGCGCCTCGGGGTCGAGGTCGGGGCCGCCATCGTCCAGATAGCGCTCGAACGCGACATAGCTGTCGAAACATTCGTACATCGCCATGTACGGCGCGTCCTGAAGACAGGTGACCGCCAGGAACGTCTCGTAATGCGCGGCATGGCCGATCCGGCTGTCCCAGATCACCGCATTGTGCAGGAAGCTGGCGAGATAGACATAGCTCTGCTCGCGATAGACGTCGCGATTGGTGATCCGCCACAGCCGCATGCAGGCCGCCGCGCCCCAGGCGGTCAGATTGGCCTGATAGTTGAGGTTGAAGCCCAGGCCGATGGCGGCGTCGATTGCCGCGCGTGCTTCGTCGAGATAGGTCTTGTCGTCGGTCAGCTCGAACGCCTGGAGCATAACCCAGGCATAGATGCCGCCGACATCAGTCTGCCCGCGCCCGTCGACCGGAGCTTCCAGGGTGATGATCGAGAAGTCGGTGACGTCATATTCGATCGGCCAGCGATAATCGAAATGCCGCGCGACCCGCACGCCGTAATCGATCGCCTTCAGAAACAGCGCCCGCGCATCCTCATCACCGTCCAGCGCCAGTGTGCCGAGGTTGAGCAGCGGGTGATAGAGATACCAGCTGTCGACCGCGTCGGCATTCTTATCCTTGCCGACATTGGGCAGGTAGCGGCGGAACGTGCCGAGCTTTTCGTCGAAGAAGCGCGGCAACCCCGCCTTGAACGCGGCTTCCAGCGGATGCGGCTCGCCGCACCAATTGCCCCATCGGTGCAGTGCGGCGATGACCGACAGCTGCACCATGATGTCGGGATATTCGGCAGCGGTATAGGGGTGGACATAGCGATGGCCGTAATGGCGGATCGTGGCGGCGGGGGCTTCGTCCAGATCGCGCGCGGCCCGCTCGGCGCGGTCGATCCAGTCGCGATAGGCGACGGGTGACGGATCGAGCAGATCATAGGCGCTGCCGAGCATCTGCACGAACTGGCGCGCGGCTTCGCGTTCGTGCGGGGGCGCGCGGTGGCGAAAGACCAGGATCGTGTCAGACAGCGTCACGCACTCTCCCGCCGGTAACGCGACCTCGGCGGGATCGGCGTCGGCCTCGGGAACGGGCAGCGCATAGCCCAGCTCGGGCCAGCTGCCCGCCACCGCCTCGCGCGGGACGGTGCCGGTGGCTTGAAAATACGTGTTCGAGGCGGTGAAATTCTGGATGTAGAGGATGTTGCCAAAGGCGGGCGCGTCGATCCGGAAATAGAGAAGCCCGGTATTCAGCCCGCGCTGCGACGCCTCGACCACGCCTTGCGCGCGCAAGGGATCGTCGTTCGTGCCAAAGGGGTAGAGGTCGCGCGGGGCGGGGGGCAGGATCATCGGTCGGGCCGGCGTGAAGCGCGTGGTGATGCGCAGTCGCTCCACCGCCAGCCGGTCGGAGAAACAGGAGACGATATGCTCGCCCATGGCGCTGGTCAGGCGGAGCCGGGCGACCTCGCCATCCTCGGGCGGTAGAACCGCGCAATCGAAGCTGGTCGGCACAAAGGCGGCGCGCACCGCCAGCCCGCCGGTGCTGCCCTTGCGCCGCACGATCGCGAACACCGAAGTCGCGGTCCGATGCAGCCGGATCGTCAGATCGCCGACGGCGAAATCAGCCAGCGGCGCGGGTTCGTCGCGCAGCAGCTCGCGCAGGTCCAGCAGATGAGGGCTGATCGCGGGCGGCGCTTCGGCCGTCGCTGTTCGGGGCATGCCACAACTCCGAAAGGGGGACGGGATGATCGCCAACCCGTTGAGAAAGTGTGGAGTTCCTGACGAATTACGTTCCGCTAAACTGGGTCAGTGCATTCGTCCCGCCCGCGCCGCCTGCGCGCGCTTCAACCGGATGCGGGTGCGGGCATCGCGCAGGAGTGCGCCGGGCAGATCGGTCGCGGCACGCAGCCCCGCGACCGAGGATATGTTGCGGATACTGCGCCGCGTCTCGTTCAGCACCTGCCCGACCATGGCCCGCCGCTCGATCTCACCCTGCTCGCGCACCAGCGACAGGCGGTGGATCGCATAGAGGCCGATCAGCCCGGCCAGCAGGAAATAAAAGTCCCAGGCGGTGAGGGTGATCGGCAGGGAGAAGATGCCGTTGGGGCTGCGCCAGCGCGCCACCAGCTCGAACTGGCGGGCGGCGAAGAACTGCGCCAGCAACCCGCCCAGGATCGGTGCGATCCCGGCCGCGATGGCGGTGGTCATCGCATTGGCCGCGACATAGGCGGTGGCGGACCCCTTTGGCGACAGTTTCAAGGCGATATTGGTGCTGACCAGCGTCACACCCGCGATCGTCGCGCCCATGACGAGGTGAAGCATGATTAGCCACAGTTTCACCGCGCCCCGGTCGCCCAATTGCGACGCGCCGATCATCGCGACGATCGCCAAGATATAGGCCGGGGCGCACACCGCCAGCACCGACTTGTTGGCGAACCGGTCGCTGAGCCGCCCCCAAAGGCGCAGCGCCAGGATATTGGCGACCTGACTGGCGACGCTGAGTAGCAGCACGAAACTGACTGCGAAATGCAGCTGGCGGACGATGAAGACGGTGAAGAAGGGTGTCGCGAGGTTGATCGCGAACTGCCAGCTGGCCACGAAGACCAGCAATCGGCGGAAATTGGGGTCGTGGAGCGGCTGGGCCAGCAGGGCGCGCAGTCTGATGGGGCCGGGGGCGTGCGGCATCAGCGGTTCCGGCATCATCGCGACGATCCGTGCGCTGATCAGCCCGGTGACGCAGCCACTCGCGAACATCGCGGCGAACACCATGTCTCGCGCGGGTGATCCCGTGCGCGTCCAATCGAGTGCCAGCGCGGCGACCAGCCCCAGGATCAGGCTGATCGCCGTCAGCCATACCGTCCGCCGGGCAAAGACGTCGCCCAATCGATCATCGGGCGCGAGATCGCGCATCCAGCTATTCCAGGCGCATCCGCCGACCGCACCCAGTCCGCAGAGCAGCATCTGCGCGCCCAGGAAGATCAGCAGCGCGGTCGTCCCGCTGAAAAAGGCGAGTACCGCCATCACCGCCAACATGGTGCGCCCGACCAGGCTGGACAGGACCGCGATCCGCTTGCGCCGCCGCCATCGCTCGACCAGTTGGATGGCGGGAAGCTGAAGCAACTGCGCGAGGAACGGCATCGCGGCGAGGATGCCGACCATCACGTTCGACGCCCCCAGATGCAGCGCGAAGGCGGTCAGGATCACCCCGCTGGTCAGCGCGGCCGCGCCGCCCGAAAACCCCGCCTCGACGACAAGCAGCCGCAAGCCGCGCTCGCGATCGGCGGTGGTCAGCTCGGTTTGCGGGTCCAGGGGCATGGGTGTCGGGCAACGCCCCGCTTGCGGCCGGGGTTGCCATCAATGTCCGCGGGGACTGATCCATATCATTGAGTTTTAACGATATTACTGCGCCTGCCACGCCACCATCCCGGCGTTCGCGGGTTTGTCGGTCCATGACGCTGCTCCTGCCGCCCGATCTCCGCATCGCCATGGTCCTGGCCGGGGGCAATGCGCTGGGTGCCTATCAGGCCGGGGTCTATGAGGCCCTGCATGGGGTCGGTATCTCACCCGACTGGGTCGTCGGTACCTCGGTGGGCGCGATCAACGGCGCGATCATCGCGGGCAATGCACCGTCGTATCGTCTATCGCGGCTGTCCGACCTGTGGCGGCCCGAAGGGACGGGCGCCATCACCGTCTCGGCCTGGGATGATATGATCGACAGCTGGCGGCGCAGCGGCGAGGTGATCGCGACGCTCCTCGGCGGGCGGCGGGGCCTGTTCGCGCCGCTGGGCACCGCCCTGGCCGAGCGCGACGCGCCCGCGCTCTATGACACGACCCCGCTGGCGCATACGCTGAGGCGTCTTGTTGATTTCGACCGGCTGAATGATGGCAGAGTCCGCTACATGGCGCAGGCGGTGACGCTCGATACCGGTGAGGAAGTCGTCTTCGACAGCGCGCGTGACCCGATCATGCCCTACCATGTCCGCGCAAGCTGCGCCATGCCGCCTGCCTTTCCTCCGGTTGCGATCGACGGCGCGCTGTATGTCGATGGCGGGTTGTCGGCCAATCTACCGCTCGATCCCGTGCTGGCCGATCCTGGCGACGCACCGCTGCTATGCATTGCCGTCGACCTGTTGCCATTGGCTGGCCCGCGCGCGCCGACTCTTGGCGGTCTGATCAGTCGAACGCAGGACCTGGTCTTCGCCGCCCAGTCGCGCCGGACCATGGTGCGCTGGCAGGAGCATTATGCCACCGCTCAAGACAAGGCGGCGGCATCGGTCACGTTGGTGCAGCTGCGTTATACCGACCAGCAGGATGAAGTCGCGGGCAAGGCGCTGGATTTCTCGCCCCGCTCCGTGCGGGCGCGGTGGGATGCGGGGCTGCGCGACGGGCGGGCGCTGGTCGCTGCTCTGGCGGACGGCGACATCCCGTTTGGGGGCAGGGGGCTGACATCCACCACCATAGCGGCGGGGCAGGAGCTACCCGCCGCCCATCCGGGAGCGACGCCATGAAAGCCGCCCGCAAGACCGCCGATGGCCGTTTTGAGATCGCCGAGGTCGAGGAACCGCGCCTGCCCGCCGACAACTGGGTCAAGGCGCGGGTGCGGATGGCGGGTATCTGCGGCACCGACTTGCGCCATTGGGAAAAGGCCGAAGAAGAACTGCATTGCTGTATCATGGGCCATGAACTGGCGGGCGAGGTGGTCGAGATCGGTCCGGCGGTCACCCACGTCGCGGTCGGTGACCGGGTGCTGGTCGAATCCGTGCTCGGCTGTGGCCACTGCGAATGGTGCCGGGTGCAGCAATATAATCGCTGCCCCGATCTCTATCCTACCCGCCGCGCCAGCGTCTCGCGCGCCTATGCCGAATATGTCGTCGGTCCGCAGCACAAGTTCCACCGCCTGCCTGACAGCGTGGGGTTCGACGACGCCGCGCTGCTCGATACCTATGCCGTGGCGCTACATGCCCAGCATCTGTCCGGCCTGACCATCGGGGCGCGCGTGGCGATCATCGGGGCGGGGCCGATCGGGTTGGGCCAGCTGATGCTCGCCAAGGCCAGCGGCGCGACCGTGACGATCATCGACAAGATGCCGCACGCCCTCGCATTGGCAGCGCGGCTGGGCGCGGACCGCACCATCCATTCGGATGACGAGGAGCCCGAGGCCGCGATCCGCGCGCTGACCGATGATCGGGGCGCCGACATCGTGTTCGAATGCGCGGGCGGCGAGTCCATGCCCGAGACGTTGCCGCTCGCCACGCGGCTGGTGCGGCGCGGCGGCAAGGTCGTCATCGTCGGTGGCTTCGATGCTGGCGACATCGCCATCCCGCTGGAATGGCAGCGCATCCAGATGTCAGAGATCACCCTGATCCCCAGCGCCAGCTTCGCCTTTCACGACATCCATGCCGAACAGGTCGAGGTGCTCGATCTGGTGGCGCGCGGCGCGCTGCAGACGCAGGCGCTGATTACCCATCGCTTCCCGCTCGACCAAATCAACGAGGCGTTCGAGGTGGCACAGGATCGTGGCCGGACGGGGGCCATCTTCGTCGGCCTGACGATTTGAAAGTCATGGAGCCCTGAGTGAGCTTTCAAAAGGGCGTTCCAGCACAACAGATCAGCGGCATGAAGCGAACGTCCAGTCTGAAGGGAACGGGCGGCCGACAGGGCATGATACGCCCCCGGGACAGGCCATGGGACACCGGGATCGGCTCGGGTGATGAAGAAGGGGGGCTGGCGGATGGCAGGGAGTGTCCGCCCGCCAGCCGCACCGTCAGAAGCGCTGGCGCAGTCCGACGGTGATCGAGGTAGCCGTAAGTTTCGGCTTGTAGCTGGTGGCGACGGTCCCGCCATTGGCGAGCGGCATCCGCGCTGCGAACTGAAGCCCGGTGGTCTGCGCGTAGCGGCCCGCGAGTTCGACCGTGGTGCTGTCGCTCAACGAATAGCCGACACCCGCATCGGCGTGCCAACGCAGGCCCCAGTCGCGCCCGTTCATGGAGCTGCCCTGGCCGCCGGCCCGCGTCGTGCGTGACAGGCGTTCGGTCACGCGGACGACATCGATACCACCACCGACGAAGGGACGGAGCGGGCCTTCCACCGGCACGTCGACATAGCCTGCCAGGCCCAGGCTGAGCGTCTTGGACCGACCATCGGATACCAGCGACGCGCTATCAAGGCGCTTGGCATTGGCGCGGGCTGCGGTGTAGCCGACCGTCGCTTCGAGCCGGAAGCCGCCCAGATCATAGCCCAGGCCGCCCTCCAGCGACTTGCCGCGCCGGAAGTCGACATTCGCCGGGAAGGTTGAGGGCGGCGCCATATTCGGTCCCTTCATCTTCAGATCGGAATCGATCAGCGAACCGACGCGGCCGACGATATAGGGTCCGCCGATAGTTGTCTGGGCCGAGGCCGGTGTCGACAGGGCAGTTCCAGCGGCAACGATGGAAAGGATCAGCAGGGTATAGACTTTGGGCATGTCGATAAAATCCCGGTATCGTAATATATTTGTCGATGGCGTCGTCCATCGATGCTGTGACGAAATGGCTCGGGGATCACCTCAACCGGTCGGAACATTATTCTTATTGGGTGTCGATTACCGGCAGCGGTCCCGGCGGTGGATGGCATCGCCTGCGACCCCGCCCGCCAGCGCGCCGAGCGCCGTTCCGATTAGCTTGTCGCGGCGTCCTGCGACCAGATGTCCCGCCAGGCCACCGCCCACCGCACCCAGCAGGGCCCCGGCGCCACCCTGGGCGCGGCAGGGATTGTGGACAGGACGGTCATCGTCCCGGGCATCGGCATAGCCGCGATGATAGCCGTCGCCACGCCCCTGCTCGTAACCGTCATCATGACCGTCGCGATACCCGTCGGCTCCGCCATCGTCATAGCCGTCACGATAGTCGTGATACCCACTGCGATCATATCCATCCCAGTGCCAGCTCTGGCCGTGCGCGGTGTTGGGGATCAGCGTTGCCGAGAGCAGAAGAGAGGCCAGGCAAAAGGCAAGAAGTCGCATCATTCGTCCTGTCATCCGTTCGCCTGAAGCATGGCGGTGATGTGCGATGGACGAAGTCGATGCGGGGGCTCCGCAATCCGTCTATCAGAAAAAAGATGGAGCTTTGACGGTCGCGGTCACTCGCGATGGTCTCGGCCATGGTAGCAGGCATGGGCGTTCGCTGACGGATCGATCCGGCCATAGGGCGTTTCCGCCACCGATATCTCGCCATCGGCCTGCCCCTTCAACCGCCGCACCCGCGCCTCTCGCCGATCGAGATAGCGATCCCGCCGTGCTGCATAGGGATCGGGTTGCTCGCGCATCGCGCGCAATTCCTCATCCATTTCGGCGCGCCGATCGAGTGTGCGGAAAACGTTGCTGGTGATGATATAAGCCCGGTTGCGGAACGGCCCGCCGATGATCAGCGGCGATGCGACGCCGTCCACAGTACCGCCGACCAGGTCGCGCAGCGTCGTTGGCCCGATCAGTGGCACGAATAGAAAGGGCCCCGGCGTCACGCCGTAAAAGCCCAGCGTATCCGAAAAGCCGTTCGGGCGGCGCGGAAGGTTGAACGGGCACCGGCGCGCGACGTCGATGACCCCGGCCAGGCCCAGCGTCGAGTTGATCGCGAAGCGGCCCGCCGTTTCCACCGCCTTGCCGAATTTGAGCTGGAGCAGGAAATTGGCGAAGGCCACGGGCTCGCGCAGATTGGCGAACATGTTGCGCAAGCCGGTTCGGATCGGCTTCGGGGTCGTGCGTTCATAGGCATGGGCGACCGGCGCCATGACCGCGTGGTCCACCGTCTCAGTTAGCGCGAAGGATGCCTTATTCACCTGCCGCAGGGGATCGTCCGCTCGGTGGCGGCTCGCCGTAACCACAATTTCATCGTCCGTGTTGGGGGCGCCTTCTTTCGTGGGGGCTGGGTCGAAGTCCGCCGGGTCGAACGCATGGACCTGCGGGACGGTGATCGAGACCGCGTCGAAATCCCCGGCCGGCGGAACCGTCCCTTGCAAAGGCGAGGACATCGTCGCCAGCAATGCCATCATCGGTGCAGCAATCAACGCAATGCCCCCTTCGGCCGGTGCCGCAACGGCACGCACGCTTAATTTCCATCGGTCTGATCAGGAGACGACGCGGTCGAATGGGCACCTCAACGCCAGCAATTCGAAAAGTCGTAACCGGTTTGAGGTGGAGGCGCGTGGTCTTCGTCTATGGCGCATGCCAGGATACGAACCCGACGATGAGACGATCGCCTTTGATGAGGATTGGTGGCATAAACCGGTTGCCGGTGTCGCCACCGCCCCGAGGTGGACGATCCTGCTGGCCTTCTACAACGAAGCCGATACGATCGTCGCGACGCTGCGGCAGCTTCGCCGCCAGACGCGGCCGTTCAAGCTGATCCTGATCGACAATGGCTCGACCGATTGTTCGGTCGCGCTATGCCATGGCGCCCTGGCCGGTCGCGGCATCGATTATGTCGTCCTGCACCAAAGCGAGATCCCCGGGCAGACTGCCGCCTTCACCGCCGGGCTGACGCGTGTGGAAACGGAGTTCGTCGCGACCTGCGATGCCGATACCTACTATCCGTTTTGCTATCTGGCGCAGGCCGAGCGTCTGCTCGACGACCGCAGCGGGCGAACCGTTGCGGCGTCGGCCTGTTTCGTGCCCTCGGACAACCTTGGAGCCAGGGCAGCCGTCATGACGATGCATCAATGTATCGCCAATCTCCTATTGCCGCGGCAGACCCATGTCGGTGCGGCGGGGCATTGCTTTCGCACCGACGCCCTGCGGGCGGCGGGCGGCTATGACATGTGCCGCTGGCCCTATGTCCTAGGAGATCATGAGGTCATGCATCGCGTCATGAAGCTGGGACGCCAGCGCATGACGCCATCTCATTGGTGCAGTCCGTCCGAACGACGGCGGGTGCCGATACGCTGGACGCTCACGGAGCGGGTGGCCTATCATCTGACACCCTTCGCGCTGAAGGACCGCTATTTCCGCTGGCTGGGCCGCCGGTTCGCCCGGCGCGAGCTGTTCGTCGAGCGTATGCGGATACGGGACTGGCAGGGCGCACGGTGACCCACGCCATCGCGCGTCCCGCGTCGGGAACGAACGCTTCTGTGGAGACCCCGTGGAGGCCGTGTGGAGATGGCGCGGCGCTCCATTGGCCGCGCGCGTCGGGGATGATAGCCGATCGTCCCGATCCTGAACCACCCGTGCAAAAGTCACCGATGAACGACATCGTGCCGCCCCCGTCGCCGTCCACGGCGCTGCTCGACGCCTTCCTGGGGCGCAGGGCGGCGCTGCTCCGTTATTTCGCGGCCCGGATAGGGGAGGCCGACGCACAAGACATCGTCCAGGAAATCTATCTACGCGTCGTTTCGGCGCGCGGTAATGCCGAGGTGCTGCACCCCGGCGGCTATCTCTATCGGCTGGGCAACAATATCCTGCTCGACCGTCTGCGGCAGGACCGTGCCCGTGTCCGGCGAGACAGCGACTGGCACGAGGTGCATCATCATGCCTCGGTCGGCGGCGAAGAGGTCAGCGACACGGTCCCCCAGGACGAAGCGCTGATCGCCCGCGATCAATTGCAACGGATGCGTCTCGCGCTTGCCGACCTGCCCCAGGCAGTGCAGACGAGTTTTCGGCTGCACAAGATCGACGGGCTGACGCATGCGCAGGTGGCCGAGCGGATGGGCGTGTCGCGGAGCCTGATCGAAAAGCATATGATGTCGGCCCTCCGGCACCTCTCGCAGCGCCTTGACCGATAGTCCTGTGCCCGGACATCAAAAGATTTTGCGGAGCCCATGGAATGACTTCGTCCATGATATCGGGGGACCAGTGGAGGACGGGGCGGTAGCGCGATGGCACCAATGACGACCGATGATGCGGACGAGGTAGCCATCCAGTGGTTCGTTCGGCTGCAGGATTGCGAGGACGAACAGCTATGGGAGGCGCATCTCGCATGGCTTCAGTCCGATCCGGCGCATGCCGCCGCCTATGCTAGGGTCGAAAACCTGTGGGTTGCGGCGGATGATCTGCGCGATGCAGCGCCGCTTGCCGCGCAGAGCGAGAGGGCGGCGGTCCATTCCCTAGCCGAGGCGCGCGCGAAGCGTGACCGGTCGCGGCGATGGGCGCTCCCACTTCTGAGCATGGCTGCTGCTGCGGCGGTGGCGGTGCTGGCCGGTCCGCAGATCACGTGGATGATCGACCCCCCGGGCGAGACCTATCGCACCGGCGGCGAGGAGACGAAGGTTGTAACGCTGGCGGACGGGTCACGGCTGACCCTCAACCGCAACAGCGCGGTGACGGTCCAGCTGGAGGATGACCGGCGCACAGCGACGCTTGCGACCGGCGAGGTCTTGTTCGACGTGCACCATGAAGCGGCGCGGCCCTTCACGGTCATGGCGGCGGGGCGTGACGTCCGGGTGCTGGGAACCGAATTCGACGTGCTCGATGAAGGGGGCAATTTCGCGGTCGCGGTCCGCCGGGGGCTGGTATCCGTCTCGCCCGCAGTCGACGGCGGCGTCGTCACGAAGCTGCCAGCCGGAACGGCGCTCAGCCGGGAGCGGGGCGCGCGGGTCGATACGGTCGAGCGGATCGATCCCGATCAGGCGCTGGCCTGGGAGCACGGGCAATTGGTGTTCACCGACAAGCCGATCGAGTCGATTGCACACACCCTGTCCCGCTATATGGGCGCGCCCATTTCGGTGGACCCGGCGCTGCGCGGCATGAAGATCAGCGCGATCTTCCAGGTCGCTGACCGATCGCAGTTCCGCCGCCAGATCGAGGCGGCACTGCCTATTCGTATGAAGACGACCCATGGTCGTTTGTCGTTCGTCCCGGCGCGCTAGAGCGGGGATGGGCCCCTGATGCCGGACGAGCTTGTGCGACGGTGAGGGCTTTGCATGCCGTCGGGGTGACGATCCCGATGATCCTGTCTGCGATAGCCGCCGCCGGACGAGGTCCGGCGAGCGGCGACGTGCGCTGGTTCGATATTGGGATGGTGCCCCTGTCTCGCGCCCTGGTGACGGTCGGATTGCAAGGCGGTGTCAGCGTGGCGGGCACCGACCCGATCCTGGCACAGCGCCGTTTGCGTGCACCCATCCGGGGCCGCATGACCGTCGAACAGGCGCTTGCCCGCCTGTTGGCAGGTACAGGCCTGGTCGCGGTGCGGACCGCGTCCGAGGTCTATCGGATCGAGCGCGCTCCTCACGTCGTCGATCCCGCACCCCCGCCGCCGCGCCACGATCCGCCTCCGCCTCCGGTCGTCGGGGCGGAGATTGTCGTGATGGCCAGCAAGCGCGGCGTCCCGATCGACGGTTATCCCGGTTACGCCCATATGTTGACCGCCGACGATCTGACGATCGGTAGCGGGGGGCATGCCGACACTCGCGCATTGGCGAATTTGTTGCCGGTGCTGACGACGACGAGCTTGGGGCCGGGGCGCGAGAAGCTGTTCGTCCGGGGGATCGCCGACAGCAGTTTCGTGGGCGGCAGCCAGGCGACCGTCGGTCAGTATCTGGGCGAAGTTCAGCTTAATTATAGCGCGCCCGATCCGAACCTCGCGCTCTATGACATCGCCTCGGTCGAATTGCTGGAGGGGCCGCAAGGTACGCTCTACGGCACGGGGGCGCTGGGCGGGGTGATGCGCGTCACACCCAAACCGCCGGAACTGGGGCGCTGGTCGGGTGCGGTCGGCCTGGGGGCGACGGGGATCGCACATGGCGGGGCCGGCGGCGACGCCATGGCGGTCCTTAACGCGCCAATGGGTGACAGCGTCGCGCTGCGCATCCTGAGCTATGGATCGCGCACGCCGGGCTATATCGACGATACGCTTCGGGGCGGGAAAGGCGTGAACCGCAGCGACGTGGGCGGTGGCCGGGCCACCTTGCGCATCCGCCCCAGCGATGTCTGGACGATCGATATCGGCGGCGTCTATCAGCGGATCGACAATCGCGATGCCCAATATGTCGATGGCGCGGCCCCGCCGTTGACCCGTGCGGTGCCGGTCGCGGAGCCGTCGTCGAACGACTTTCGAATGGGCTCGGTCACGGTCCAGCGTCGCAGCGCCGGGGGACAGACGCTGACGGCGGCGCTGTCACTGGTCAGGAACAACGTCATGGCGCGCTATGATGCGGCGGGGCTGGTGCGCGATGCCACCGCGCTGGAGACGGCAAGCAGCTCGCGGGTCCTGACCGGAGAACTGCGCCTGGCCCGGCACCGCGACAGCGGCAACGGTTTCGTACTGGGCAGTTATGCCACGGTCAGCGACGACTGGCTGACCCATTCAACCGTGGGTCGCGATGGCGGGACGGTGCTGCGCGGTATTGGCAACCGCGTGGTCGACGTGGCGCTGTTCGGCGAAGCGACTCTGGCGTTGGGGCATGGGCTGATGGCGACCATGGGTTTGCGCGCGACCTATCTCGACTTTTCGGGCACCACCATCCTGCCCGGCGGGCGCGAGCAGGGGCTCGCGGTGGAGGTGCCCAATGGCGGCGACGTGACCTTTTTGCCCAGTGCCGCCCTGCGCTGGGACTGGAAGCCCGGCCTGACCGGCTATCTCCGTTACCAGCGCGGGCTGCGCGTCGGTGGTTATGGCTTGGACACCGAAATGTCGGTCGATCCAGATGACATATCGCCGGATGATGGCTATGTCGTGTTCCGACCCGACACGCTGGACACCATCGAAGCGGGCCTGCGGTTCGGCGATCCCGCATCGCGCTTCCACGGGCAAACCGCGCTGTCCTTCGCGAGTTGGCGTAGCATCCAGGCGGACCTTTACGGGATGGCGGGACCGCACACCACCAATATCGGCGATGGGCAAGTCTGGTCGCTGGAGACGACGGCGCAGTGGCGGCCCGCCTGGAACATTCGGTTGACCGGCGCGCTCGTCCTGACCCGCAGCGTCTTGACCGATCCTGCTCCGCCCTTTGTCCGCGGCCGACAGCAGGCTCTTCCTAACACTCCGGCGGTTTCGACGCGGGTAGCGCTGGACCGGCGATGGTCGCTTGCCACCGGCGACGACCTCCTGCTGCGCGGCTCAGTTCGCTATGCGGGACGCTCGTGGGTCGGTGTCGGGCCGCTCCATCTGCCGCAGGGCGATTATGCGCAGGCGGATATGGGACTAGCCTGGACCCACCGACACAGGACGCTGACCCTCGATGTCTCCAACCTGCTTGATGTCGCGGGCAACCGCTTCGCCGTGGGCAATCCGCTGGCCTATATGAGGCGAACGCAGTGGACGCCCTTGCAACCTCGAACCATCAGGATCGGCGCGGCATGGTCCTTATGATCTTCCTATCGCCCGCGTAGCTTGCGGGACAGGAAGGCTAGGACGCTGACCAGCGTTCCAAGCGTTTCGGTCAGCACGAACAGCCATCGCACGCCGGTCAATGTTCCAAGCGGTGCGGTGGCACGTAGCCCGATCGACGCTGCCAGACCCATTAAAGCGTTTTTCGGCCGAACTGAATCGTCGGGGACCCATACGGTGAGCGTTTTCTGATTCACGATCCGTGCTGGCGAAGGAGGCTGGCACGAATGGGTCGAGCTCTATTGCGTGATCTGCGGGACCGGATTGTTGCGGCCGTGGAAGGCGGTTTGCCGTGCCGACGGGGCACGGCTTTCAACAGATGCTCGAGGAACTCCCACGCGGTTCGCCTGTCGGCCTTGTCGACCAACTGGGTGACTGCGAACTTGCTCGTGCGATCAATGGCGACGAACAGGTAAAGCTTGCCTTCGGCTGTCTGCACCTCGGCTATATCCATGTGGAAGAAGCCGATGGGATAGCCCTTGAAGCGCTGGCGCTTCGGCTTGCCGCCTTCGACATCTGGCAGGCGGGAGATACCGTGTCGCTGGAGGCACCGATGCAGCGCTGACCGCGTCAGGTGCGGGATCGACGGCTGCAATGCGTAGAGGCAGTCATCAAGCGGCAGCGGCGTG
>NZ_BBJS01000064.1 GCF_000739895.2 Sphingomonas paucimobilis NBRC 13935 | reverse complement strand
CGGGGGCGGCGGACCATCGCCACGCGGGCCGGCACCGGGGCGCGGCGGGGGCGGGCCGACCGGCACGACCGATCCGTTGGGATCGACCAGATACTGGGCGTGCATCACGCCGTCGTCATAACGCCCCTGAACCAACACATTGCTGCCGACCGAGGGCATCGCGTCACGCGACCCCGCCACCATCGCGCGGCCGGTACGGTCCTGCACCACGAAGCGATCGCCGAAGACTTCGGTCACGCGCCCCTTGGCGCTGACGATGCCGCTGGTCGAGGCCAGCTTGGCGATCGCCGTCGGGTTGGTGGGGGCCATGGTCACGGTCGGCCGGGTCATCGAGACGGCGGCGGCGCCACCGCCCGCGCCCAGTGCGATCAGGACTGCGGCCGCAGCAGCCAGCGGGGCCTTGCCCTGAAGGCGGAGATTCGAAACATTCCATCGAGACATTGTCTGAGGCTCCTTGGTTGATGAGCCCCTTCTAGGTGATTCGTCCCGATGCCCGCTGAACCACGCGGTTCAGATTGGGTTTAGGCTTGGGCCGGATAGCCGCATCGTGGGGACAAAGGGGAAGACAGGCACGCCATGCGAATTTTGTTGGTCGAGGACGATCCGGCGCTGGGCCCTGCCATCGCCCGTGCGCTGCGCGCCGAGCATTGCGCGGTCGACCTGTTCGACACCGGCGTGGATGCCGGCCATGCCGGCGACACTGAAATCTATGACGCCGCCGTGCTCGACCTGGGCTTGCCTGATGGCGATGGCATGACCTTGCTGCGCGAATGGCGAGAGGCGGGGCGTGCGCTGCCCGTGCTGATCCTGACCGCGCGCGACGGCTGGTCGGACAAGGTGGCCGGGTTCAAGGCGGGCGCCGATGATTATCTGACCAAGCCCTTCCGCGTCGAGGAACTGGTCATGCGGCTGCGTGCGCTGGTCCGCCGCGCGGCGGGCCATGCCCAGCCGCGTCTGACCTGCGGCCCCCTCTCCTTCGACAGCCAGACCGGGCAGTTCGAACTCGACGGTCTGCCGCTGAAACTCACCGCGTTCGAATGGCGGGTGCTGTCCGCGCTGATGCTGCGCAAGGAGGCGGTGATCCCCCGGCTGGAACTGCTCGAGCGGGTCTATGAGGGCGATGCCGATGTCGATTCCAACAGCCTGGAGGTGATCGTCGGGCGGCTGCGCAAGAAGATCGGCGCCGATCTGATCGAGACGGTGCGCGGCATGGGCTATCGCCTGACCGCCGGGGATGCGGGGTGATGCCGCGATCGATCCGGGGGCGGATGATCCTGATCTCCGCATTGGCCATCCTGTTATCGCTGCTGATCGCCGGCTGGGCTCTGGCGGGCGCACTGGAGGGGTTCGTCACGCGCGGGCTGGACCAGCGGCTCGATTCGGAAATCACCTTGTTGGCCACCGCGATCGACGATCGCGGCGCGGTGGAGCGTTCGCGCATCGCCAAGGTGCGCGGGCTGCTGGAGGCGGAGCCCGGCTGGCGCTGGCAAATCTGCGGCCCCGATGGCGTGCTGGGCTCCACCGATTTTCCGCCCCTCGCCGCCCCGCACCCGCCGGGCCCGGGCCCGATGGAAAGGACGGCACCGCCGCCCCCCGGCCCCCCGCTGCCCGACGCCGCGCCGGATCGGCCGCAGCCGGCCGAGGGTCGGACGGAGCAGGGCGTGCGCGTTCATGCCCGCCAAGTCACCCTGCCGACGCCGCGTGGCCCGGTGACGATCAGCGCCGCCGCCCCGCGCGCCGTGGTGGCTCGCCCGATCCGGGCCGCCTTGTTGCCGCTGCTGGCGATGCTGGCCGGGCTCGGCGTACTGCTGGCCGCCGCCAGCCTGATCCAATTACGGCTGGCGCTGCGCCCCTTGCAGCGACTACGCGACGAGATCGCAGCCATCCGCACGGGCGAGCGGACCCGCGTCGACGAGGAACAGCCCGCCGAGCTGCGGCCCCTTGCCAGTGAACTCAATGCGCTGGCCGCCGATAGCGAGCGTGCGCTGGCCACGGCGCGGACCTCGGCGGCCAATCTGGCGCATGCGCTGAAGACCCCGGTGGCGACGCTCGCGCTCGATCTGGCTGGCGACCCGGCCCGCGCCGCGCAGGTGGCGCGGATCGACAAGACGATCCGCCACCATCTCGCCCGCGCCCGCATCCAGGCGAGCGCGACCCGCGCCATGACGCCCCTCGCGCCGGCGCTCGACGATCTGATGACGGCGATCGGGCGTCTTCATGCCGATCGTGGCCTGACCCTGTCGGCGCAAGGCGCGGACGATCTGGCGGTGGCGATGGACGCGCAGGATCTGGACGAGGTCGCCGGCAATCTGATCGACAATGCCGCCCGCCATGCCCGTGCGATAGTGACCGTCACCGCCACGGCCGAAGGGCGGCAGATCCGGCTGAGCGTCGTCGATGACGGTCCCGGCATTCCCGAAGCCGACCGCCTCCGCGCGACCCAGGCGGGTGCACGGCTGGATGAGCGCGGCAATGGCCATGGCTTTGGCCTGGCCATCGCGCGCGAACTGGCCGAACTCCATGGCGGCCGTTTGATCCTCGACGAAGCGCCCAATGGCGGGTTATCCGCGACCGTACTGCTGCCTCGCGCGGCCAAGACCGGATAGTCAGGAGAAACGCCGTCATGACGTCCCGATGCCCTCGGCTCCGCTCGTTGGCGCTCCTGCCTGCCCTGGCCCTGCTGCTGCAGGCGCAGGCGATGCCGCCCTCACCCGCCGACATCTATGGCCCGCTCTTCGCCGCCGTGCAGGAGGCGCAGGTGTTTCCCGACGGCAAGACCTTCGCCGATGCCGTGCCGCGCGAGAACCCGCAAGCGATCCTGGCCGCCTATCGCCGCGAGGCCCCGCGCGACAAGGCGGCGCTGGCGGCCTTTGTCCGCCGCCATTTCTCGGTCCGGGGCGAGGATGCCAAGGCGAAACCGCCGCTGCGTGCGCGCATCCGCGAGCTGTGGCCCGTCCTGGGCCGCGCGCCCTTTGCCGCGACACCGGGGTCATCTGCATTGGGGCTGGATCGCGGCTATATCGTGCCCGGCGACCGGTTCCAGGAGATTTACTACTGGGACAGCTATTTCACCATGCTGGGGCTGAAGGCCGATGGCCAAGCGCCGCTCATCGAGGCGATGCTGGCCAATTTCGTCGACCTAATCGAACGTTATGGCCATGTCCCCAATGGCACGCGCAGCTACTATCTCAGCCGGTCACAGCCGCCCTTTTTCGCGCTGATGCTCGACCTGTCGGAGAATCGCGATCCGGCGCTGGCGAAGCGGCGGCTGGCCGCGCTGATCCGCGAGCATGATTATTGGATGGCGGGGGCCAAATGCCTCGATGCGAGCGGCGCCTGTCGCCATGTGGTGCGCATGCCCGATGGCAGCTTGCTCAACCGCTATTGGGACGCGCGCGACACGCCGCGCGACGAGAGCTGGCGCGAGGACCGTGCCACCGCCGCCAAGGCTGCACCCCGCCCCGCCACCATCGTCCAGCGCGACCTGCGCGCGGCGGCGGAGTCGGGCTGGGACTTCAGCTCGCGCTGGCTGACCGATCCGATGCGGCTGGAGACGATCCACACCACTGACATCGTGCCGATCGATCTGAACAGCCTGTTGTGGGTCACCGAGACCCGCATCGCCGCCCGCGCCCGTGCGAGTGGCGACAGCGCGACGGCCAGCCGGTTCGAAGGGCTGGCCACCCAGCGAAAGGCGGCGATCGACCGCTATCTCTGGGTGCCAGGGGAGCGCCGCTTCGCCGATTGGGACCGCATCGCCCAGCGTCCAACGCCCGCGCGCACCGCCGCCACCCTGTTCCCGCTCTTCGCCGGCCATGCCAGCCGGGAGCAGGCCCGCGCGGTCGCGGCCATCACACGCGAAACCTTGGTTGGCGAAGGTGGGCTGCGCACCACCGGCATCCGCACCGGCCAGCAATGGGATTCGCCCAATGGCTGGGCGCCGCTGCAATGGGTCGCGGTCGAGGGGCTCGGGCGATACGGCGAACAGGCGTTGGCCAAGGACATCGCCCGCCGCTGGATCGCGACCGTCGCGCGGACTTATGCCGAGACGGGCAAGCTGCTGGAGAAATATGACGTCGAGGAACGCCGGCCGGGCGGTGGCGGGGAATATCCGACGCAGGACGGCTTTGGCTGGACCAACGGCGTGACGGCGGCGATGCTGGATCGTTGGCCGGATCTGACGCCGGCGATGAAAGGCGCGGGGCAATAGATTTTCGCGCGAACAAAAATCCTCCCCGTCGCTCGTACATCGTGTAGCGGACCCCGCATGACCGACACTCCGCACACTATCCTCGGCATCGACTTCGGCACCACCAATTCGGTCATCGCCCGCGCCGACGCCGGCCAATCGCACCTTGTGCCCCTCAAAGGCCCGCGGGGCGCAGACCCCGTCTTCCGCTCGGCGCTGTGCTTCTGGGAAGACGACGGTATCGCGGTCGAGGCCGGTCCCTGGGCGATCGCCGAATATCTCGACTTTCCGGGCGGCAGCCGGTTCATCCAGTCGTTCAAGTCGGTCGCCGCCTCGCCCGTGTTCGAGCACGCCACCGTCTTCGACAAACGCTATCGCTTCGAGGAACTGGGCGGCCGCTTTCTCGAGCGGATGGCGGCGCGCAGCGACGGCGCGCTAAACGGCAAGGCGGCACGGATCGTCGTGGGACGTCCGGTCGAATATGCCGGGCACCGTCCCGACGAAGCACTGGCCCGCCAACGCTATGACGCGATGTTCGCGCGGCTGGGGGCGGAGATCCACTATGTCTATGAACCGCTGGGCGCG
The DNA here is from genome assembly GCF_000739895.2 of Sphingomonas paucimobilis NBRC 13935. Taxonomy (GTDB): domain Bacteria; phylum Pseudomonadota; class Alphaproteobacteria; order Sphingomonadales; family Sphingomonadaceae; genus Sphingomonas; species Sphingomonas paucimobilis. Next base: position 44,645 of record NZ_BBJS01000064.1, on the reverse strand, counting down.
GCCTTCAGCTATGCCTCGCGCATCACCGAGCCCGCGACCGTGCTGGTCGCCGATTTCGGCGGCGGCACCAGCGACTTCTCAGTCGTGCGCATCGCCGCCCCCGGCGCGGTGCGGCGGTGCGAGCCGCTGGGCCATGCCGGTGTCGGCATTGCCGGCGATCGGTTTGACCAGAGGCTGATCGATCACCTCGTCCTGCCGCTGCTCGGCGCGGGCGGGCGCTATCGCTCGTTCGACAAGATACTGGAGATTCCGCGTGGCTATTTCGCCGATTTCGGCGACTGGTCACGCCTCGCCCTGATGCGCAACCGCAAGACGCTGGCCGAACTGGAGAAGCTGCGCCGCGCCGCGCTCGACCCCGACGCCATCGGTCGGATGATCGCGATCATCGAGGAGGAACAGGGATATCGCCTCTACGACGCGGTCGGCCGGGTGAAGCGGGACCTGTCGGCGGCGGAAGAGGCGCGCTTCCGCTTCGAGGGCGGCGGCCTGTCGATCGAAGCGGATGTAAAACGCGCCGATTTCGAGAACTGGATCGCCCCCGACCTCGCCCGGATCGAGCAGGCGGTGGACCGGGCACTGACGGCGGCGGCGACCGAAGCGGATGCGATCGACCGGGTCTTCCTGACCGGCGGCACCTCGCTGATGCCCGCGATCCGGCGGATGTTCGAGGCGCGCTTTGGAGGTGAGAAGATCGCGACCGGCGGCGAACTCACCTCGATCGCGCATGGCCTGGCGCTGATCGGCGAGCAGCCCGATATCGCAGCCTGGGCGGTGTGAAGAGGCGGACGGCCACAGCCGCCCGCCCTTCCCGATGGCTTAGAAGCCCTTCTTCAACGTCACGAACCACTGGCGCGGCGCGCCGGTCAGCAGCGTCTGGAACGTGCCCTGCGGATCGCTGGCGACGAAGCCACCGGTGCCGACCGTCGCGATATAACGCTTGTCGGTCAGGTTGGTCACGCTGCCCTCGATCGAGAAGCCGCCCCATTCCGCCGGGAAGCGATAGCCGATACTGGCATCGACCAGCACGCGCCCGTCGACCGACTGGTCGTTCAGATAGGTGTAGTAGCGCTTCGACATATAGTCGGCACCGACCCGACCGAAGACGCGGCTGTCGTCATAGACCAGTTCGCCCTTTACCATGTCCTGCGGCTGGCCGACCACATAGCGGCCCTTTTCGGAGAGCAGATTGCCCTGACCGTCGCGCACCGTCTGCTGATAGGTCGCATGGTTGTAGGAATAGCTGGCCAGCGCCGACAAGGCCGGAGTCACGCGGTAGAAGGCGGACAGTTCCGCGCCATAGCTTTCCACGCCGCCGACATTGTTCAGCGTCGGCGGAATGCCCTGGATCGCGGTGCCGATCGAATAGGTCAGCAGACGGTCGGAGAAGTCGATATAATAACCGACCGCCGATAGCTGCAGACCGCCGGCACGTACGCGCACGCCGCCCTCGGCCGTCTTCGACTTTTCGGGGCGCACGGTGTTGGCCACGCTGTTGAACGCCACCTGGGTGATCGAGAAGGGCGGCGCGGTCGCGGCGGCGATGAAGGCGCGCATATTCTCGGTATAGCTGGCGAAGATTTCCGCCTGGTTGCCCAGGTGGAGCACCGCGCCGACCTGCGGCAGGAACCAGTCCTCGCTCTGAATCTTGCCGCGCGCTAGTGAGCCCGCCAGCACATTGGCCTGGTTGCGGACACGCACGCCCTTCCACCCGCCGTTGAGCGTCAACTGGCCGATATCGACCGTGTCGCCGATCGAATATTGCAGCGTCTCGGTATCATATTTGCCGTTCCACACGGTCGCCATCGGATTGCTCTGGTAATCCAGCGCGTTGCGATTGGGCGTCGCGGTGTCGGTCATGCCATAGAGGCGGCGCGCCTGGTGGAGCGTGTTGCTCTCATACCAGCCGGTCAGCTCCAGCTTGTTGATGCCGGTGGTCAGGGCCAGCTTGGCGATGGTGCCAGCCCGGTCCAGGCTATATTCGGTCGTGCGGAACGACAGCGGTGCCGGATTGGTGATCGGCGTGCCATCGGCATTGGGGGCGCCGACCGTGGTCGCGGTATAGGGGGTGATCCACGATCCCTGCCCCTTGTTGTGATGATAGTAGCTGGTCGAGGTCAGCGACAGATTGTCGGTCAGCTTGGCATCAAAGATGATCCCGCCCAGATAATCGCGGCGCAAACCGGCGGCGTCATAATAGCCGTCGTCCAGCGTCACATTCTGGGGGAAGGACAAGCCCACGCCCGCATAAGGCGCCGAAAAGCCGTTTAGCGACCCATTGGCCTGCTGATAGGCGGCGGCGGCATATTGGTTGTTGGCGATCTTGGCCAGGCGAACGGCCAGCGGATAATCGTTGCTGATATTGTCGTTATAATAGCCGCGCCGCTTGATGATATCGAGGCTCAGGTCCTGATAGTCGTTCTCGCGCCGGTCGGAGAAGTTGAAGAAACCGGTGATCGAACCGCGATCGCCGAAATCCTTGACGATCTTGGCATTGGCCTGATGCTGGCGCTGCGAGCCGAAGCCCTTCCACTTGTCGGTGGTGAGATAGCCATAGCTCAGATAGCCCTTCAACCCACCGCCCAGATCACCGCTGTCAACGCGGACGAAGGCGCGGACGGTATCGTTGCTGCCATAGGTGCCCGAGGCGGCGATGCCCGCGGTGTCGGACGGCGCGCGGCTGGTGAACTGGATGGTACCGCCCAGATTGCTGGTCGAGGCGGTGCCCAGCGCGCCGGCACCCTGCGCCACGCTGGTCGAGGCGATATTCTCGGAGATAATCGCGCGGCTGATATGCAGGCCGTTGGTCGGGCCATAGCTCATATCACCGAGCGGCACGCCGTCGAGCGTAAAACCGAGCTGGTTCTGGCTGAACCCGCGCAGGCTGATGCTGGTCGACCATTCATAGGCGCCGAAGGGATCGGCGGACTGGAAATTGACGCCGGGCAGCTTGGAGATCGCCTTGAGTGGCGAGGTGCCGGGAGTCAGCCGGTCGAGATCGGCGGCGGTAACTGTCTGGACCTGGCGGCTCTGGCCGAAGCCCAGCACGACGACATCGCCCGAGGCGTTCGCCTGATCCGCGTCGGTCGGGGCGGGATCGGTCGGAGCGGGATCGGTCGGAGCGGGATCGACCGCGGCCCCCGTGACGGCGACCTGCGCCGGCAGGGTCTGCGCCGACGCGCCGGATGCGATCAGTGCGAGCGGCGCGACACCGATCAAAAACTTCACCATAAACTTGGCCCCCAAATGGCTCGTTAACCCAATGGGCCGGGCGCATGGGGCCAGCGCATGACACCGTGGCGACAGCGTAATGACCGGATTGTGACGGCGTAGTGTTGTGGCTTTGGGAACACGATCCTTCCCAGCACGGGGCGGTGGCAGGGCGACGCCCCAACGGACGGGGGGCTTTCATAGAGTATGCCCTTCGCTGCGCGCGCCCTTCCCTTGCAGGGGAGGAATGAAAAAGGGCCGGACAGCCTGATGCTGCCCGGCCCCCTTTCCTACAATCCGGCCGAAATCAGCGCGCGATACCGCCCGCCGCCAGCACCGCCAGCGTCACCAAATCGCCGGCGGTCGAGGTCATCGGTGCGATCTGCACCGGCTTTTCCATGCCGATCAGCATCGGCCCGATCATGCTGTCACCGCCCAGCTCGCGCAGCAGCTTGGCCGAGATATTGGCCGACTGAAGCCCCGGCATGATGAGGACGTTCGCCGGCCCCGACAGGCGCGAGAAGGGGAAGTTCGCCATCTGCTTGGGGTTCAGCGCGACGTCGGGGGCCATGTCGCCTTCATATTCGAAGCCGACCTGCCGCTTGTCGAGCGCGGCCACGCCGTCGCGGACATTGTCGATCCACTGGCCTTCGGGATTGCCGAAGGTGGAGTAGGACAGGAACGCCACACGCGGCTCATGCCCCATGCGGCGGGCGACGGCGGCGGTGCGCTCGGCGATGTCGGCCAGTTCCTCGCCCGAGGGACGCTCGTTGACCGTGGTGTCGGCGATGAAGACCGTGTGGCTCTGCCCGACAAGCAGATGGATGCCGAACGGCACCTTGCCATCGACCGGATCGATGACCCGGCGGATCTCGCGGAAGCTTTGCGCATAGGTGCGGGTGATGCCAGTGATCATCGCATCGGCCTGCCCCAGTTGCAGCATTACCGAGCCGAAGATGTTGCGGTCCTGGTTGATCAGTCGCTCGGCATCACGCTTGAGATAGCCGCGCCGCTGCAGCCGCTCGTAGAGGAAGTCCACCATCTGGGGCACCATCTCCGAGGTGCGGCTGTTATGGACTTCATATTCCTGCGGATTGGTGACACCCAGCGCCTTCAACCGGTCATAGACATCGTCGCGGCCGACCAGCACCGGCGTGCCATAGCCCCCTTCCTTGAAGGCGATGGCGGCGCGCAGCACGACTTCCTCTTCGCCCTCGGCGAACAGCACGCGCTTCGGGTGCGCACGCGCGCCTTCATAGGCGAGCGTCAGCACCGAGGTGGTCGGATTCAGGCGCGCGCGCAGCTTCTGGCGATAGGCGTCCATGTCGAGGATCGGGCGCGTCGCCACACCCGAATCCATCGCCGCCTTGGCCACGGCCGAGGGGACCAGCTCCATCAGGCGCGGGTCGAAGGGGGCGGGAATGATATATTCGGGGCCGAATGTGTGCTGCGTGCCGTACGCCAGCGCCACTTCCTCCGGCACGCGCTGGCGCGCCAGTTCGGCGATCGCATTGGCGGCGGCGATCTTCATCTCGTCATTGATCCCGGTCGCGCGCACGTCGAGCGCACCGCGGAAGATGAAGGGGAAGCCGATGACGTTGTTGACCTGGTTCGGATAGTCCGACCGGCCCGTCGCGACGATCGCGTCGGGGCGCGCGGCCTTGGCGAGTTCGGGGCGGATTTCCGGCTCCGGATTGGCCATCGCGAAGATGATCGGCGACGGCGCCATATCCTTGACCATCTCGGGCTTCAGCGCACCCGCCGCCGACAGCCCCAGGAACACGTCCGCACCCGACAGCGCCTCGGTCAGGGTGCGGCGGTCGGTGGCGGCGGCGTGGGCCGACTGCCACTGGTTGATGTCCTCGCGGCCCTGATAGATCACGCCGGTGCGGTCGCACATGATGACGTTTTCGTGCCGGACGCCCATCGCCTTCATCAGCTCGGTGCAGGCGATCGCCGCCGCGCCGGCGCCGTTGACCACGACCTTGATCTCGTCCAGCCGCCGCTTGGTCAGCAGACAGGCATTGATGAGACCCGCCGCGCAGATGATCGCGGTGCCATGCTGGTCGTCATGGAAGACCGGGATGTTCATCCGCTCACGCAGCGTCTGCTCGATGATGAAGCATTCGGGCGCCTTGATGTCTTCCAAGTTGATGCCGCCGAAGCTTGGCTCCATCAGCTCGATCGCGTCGATCATCCGATCGACATCCTCGGTCTTCAACTCGATATCGATCGAGTCGACATCGGCGAAGCGCTTGAAGAGCACCGCCTTGCCCTCCATCACCGGCTTGGACGCCAGCGCGCCGAGATTGCCCAGGCCCAGGATCGCGGTGCCGTTGGAGATGACCGCGACCAGATTGCCCTTGGCGGTATAGTCGTACGCCGTGGCGGGATCGTCGGCGATGGCCAGCACCGGCACCGCGACGCCGGGCGAATAAGCGAGCGCCAGATCGCGCTGCGTCGCCATCGGCTTGGACGCGATGATCTCGATCTTGCCGGGCCGTCCCTCGGAATGGAACAACAGGGCCTCGCGCTCGGAGAACTGGTCGGTCGGTTCGTCGGACATGCGCGCGGCCTTCGATGCTGTGAATACAAGGACGCTACGGCTCTTGAAGCTTTCGCGCACGGCTGACAACCCTGTCACGCGGGAGTTTTGCCGCCCTAGGCAAGCCGAGCCATCAGCCGTATAAGTTGCGCTATGGAGCATGAGCCCGGCATTTTCGAGCAGCGTGACGAGGCGGCGGAACTGGCCGCCGACGAACGCGCACGGGCCGATTTCAAGGCGGGCCGTTTCGTAAGCCATGAGAAGATGGCCGAATGGCTGAAGACCTGGGGCACCCCCGATCGCAAGCCCCTGCCCCCCGAATGGCTCAAATAAGCTGGTCGGTTCAGGCCTCGCTCCAACTCGCCGCGATCGTCGATTATATAGAGCAGTTCGATCCCGACGCCGCCCGGCGCTTGGGTGACAGGCTGATCGACGTCGCCGAATCCTTGCGGCAATTCCCGGATCGCGGCAGGCCCATTTCCCATGGCCGCCGCGAGATGGTGACGGTTCGCCCCTATGTCCTGCGCTATGAGCATGACGGCGAGACCGTCCTGATCCTCGGCATTCGCCACGCCGCCCAACTTTCCGACGATTGAAGAAGCCCCATGACCACCCCCACCCCGATGATGGCGCAATATCTGACGCTGAAGGCCGAGGCCGAGGATTGCCTGCTCTTCTACCGGATGGGCGATTTCTTCGAACTGTTCTTCGACGATGCGCGCATCGCATCGGGCGTGCTCGACATCGCATTGACCTCGCGCGGGGAGCATGGCGGCGAGAAGATTCCGATGTGCGGCGTGCCCGTCCATGCCGCGACCGCCTATCTCCAGCGCCTCATCAAGGCCGGGCACCGCGTCGCCATCGCCGAACAGACCGAGACGCCAGCCGAGGCCAAAGCGCGCGGCGGCTCCAAGGCGCTGGTATCACGCGGGATCGTGCGGGTGGTGACGGCGGGCACGCTGACCGAAGAGGCGCTGCTCGACGCCAAGTCCGACAACTGGTGCGTCGCGATCGGCGAGGCGGGCGGCGCGGTGGCACTGGCAGCAGCGGATATCTCGACCGGGCGGTTCGTGGTGATCGATGTGAAGGCCGACGCGCTGGGGGCCGAACTCGCCCGCCTCGCCGCCGCCGAGGTGGTCGCCGCCGAGAATGCCGCCCATGCCGAAGCGGCGACGACATTGCGCCCCTCTGCGACCTTCGACAGTGGCAGCGGCGAGGACCGGCTGAAGCGGCTGTACGGCGTCGCGACGCTGGACGGGTTCGGCCAGTTCAGCCGGGCGGGTCTGTCGGCGGCCGGCGGGTTGGTCGCCTATCTTGATCATACCGCCAAGGGTGCCCTGCCCTTCCTGCGCCCGCCGGTCCTTTGCCAAGCCGCTGGTGCGATGGCGATCGACGCAGCGACGCGCGAGAGCCTGGAGCTGACCCAGACCGCGAGCGGCCAGCGCAAGGGTTCGTTGCTCGATGCGGTGGACCGCACGGTGACGGGGGCGGGCGGGCGCGCGCTGGCGGGCGACATCGGTGCGCCACTGATGGACCGCGATGCGATCGAGGCGCGGCTCGATCTGGTGCAGCATTTCCATGACGATGCCGCGCTTCGCGAGCGATCGCGCGCGGCGCTGCGGGCGCTCCCCGACATCGGTCGCGCCATCGGGCGGATCGCGGCGGGGCGCGGCTCTCCCCGCGATCTGGGGCAGTTGCGCGACGGGCTCGACGGGGCTTGGACGCTGTCCGAGCAACTGGCCGATGGCCCGCCTTTGCTGCGCGAGACGACGCCCCGCCTGCGCGGGCATGGCGAACTGATCGACCTGCTCCGCCGCGCGCTGGTTCCTTCACCCCCGATCGAGGCGAGCGAGGGGGGCTATATCGCGGCGGGCTATGACGTGGCGCTCGACGATCTGCGCGATGCGGGCGCGGGCGGACGCCGCGCCATCGCCGCGCTGGAGGCCGAGTTCCGTCAAAAGACCGGTATCACCGCGCTGAAGATCCGCCATAATGGCGTGCTCGGCTATCATGTCGAGGTGCCCGCGCGCTCGGCCGATGCGCTGATGAAGCCGGATTCGGGTTTCACCCATCGCCAGACGCTGGCAGGCGTGGTCCGCTTCAACACCCCCGAACTGCACGAGGTCGCCAGCAAGGTGGCACAGGCCGGCGCCCATGCGCTCGCCGCCGAGGCCGCGCATCTGGAGGAGCTGACCGCCGCCGCGCTGGCCTCGCGCGAAAGCATCGCGGCGACGGCCGACGCGCTGGCCCGGCTTGACGTAGCGATTGGCCTCGCCGAACGCGCGGTCGAGGGCGGCTGGGTGCGGCCCGAACTGGTCGATCACGCCTGTTTCGAGGTGACGGGCGGTCGCCATCCAGTGGTCGAGGCCGCCGTGGCACGCTCGGGCGAGCGGTTCGTCGCCAATGACTGCCAATTGTCGGAGACGTCGCGGCTCTGGCTGGTCACCGGCCCCAATATGGGTGGTAAGTCGACCTTCCTGCGCCAAAATGCGCTGATCGCGGTGCTGGCGCAGGCCGGGTCCTATGTGCCCGCCACCCATGCCAAGATCGGGCTGGTCGATCGCCTGTTCAGCCGCGTCGGCGCCTCGGACAATCTTGCGCGGGGCCGCTCGACCTTCATGGTCGAGATGGTCGAGACCGCCGCGATCCTGGCGCAGGCGACGCCGCGCAGCTTCGTCATCCTCGACGAAGTGGGGCGCGGCACCTCGACCTATGACGGCCTCGCCATCGCCTGGGCGGTGGTAGAGGCGATCCATGAGGATAATCGCTGCCGCTGCCTGTTCGCGACGCACTATCACGAACTGACCCGGCTGGCCGAGCGGTGCGAGGCGCTGTCGCTCCACCATGTCCGTGCGCGCGAGTGGAAGGGCGAACTGGTCCTGCTGCACGAGGTCAGCGAGGGACCGGCGGATCGCTCCTATGGCCTGGCGGTGGCGCGGCTGGCGGGGATGCCGCCGACGACCGTCGCGCGCGCCAAGGCGGTGCTCGCCAAGCTGGAGGCGGGACGCGCCAAGACCGGCGGGCTGGCGGCGGGGCTGGACGACCTGCCCCTCTTCGCCGCCGCCGCGCAGATCGAAGAGGAGCAATGCGACGCGATCCGGGCAGAGGTTGAGAAGCTCGACGTCGACGCGCTCTCGCCGCGTGAGGCGCTGGATGCGCTGTACAAGCTGAAGGCGCTGGCGCGGGAGGGCTGATCGCCCTCTTCTGGCAGCCCAACATACTCTTCCACCCCGGCGGAGGCCGGGGTCCAGTACTGAGTTCTCAAGCGGGTGCCGTTGCCTCCCCCCGCCGTCTTAGCGCGCCACCAGCCTGGTAGAGTCTGGGCCCCGGCCTGCGCCGGGGTCGAGGAAGGGGAAACTTTCCCACTCTCCCTTCAGCCTGAGCGAAGTCGAAGGCAACGCCCCTCGCCTCGCCGCAAGCGCAGCCCGTGCACTTCGACTTCGCTCAGTGCGAACGGAGGGTTAGGAGAGTGGTAGCGACTGCGGGTGAGCAATTTAAGGGCCCGCCGCCGTTCAGGCTGAGCGAGTTCCACACCCAACCTTCAAAACCACAATGAGGTAAGTGGGGAGCTTCTGTTGCCCGGTGCTCCCCGTACCGCTGGAATCCCCTTCTGTTGCCCGGTGGGGTCCGACCGCGCTATTTTGGTGTAATGTCAGGCCGTGAGGCCCTCAATTACGCCGCAATCGCGAGTGCTTCGTTATCGTTGGCACTTGTGGTTATGGGCCGTTGCGGTGGTCCCATTCCGAACGAAAACAGCGCTTTTCAACACACGTCGATCCTGGTTCGGCCCCGTCAGAAACGGTGTCCAGATACACCACCTTTTATGGTGGAGCCGCCGGGTACTGCCCCCGGGTCCGCTGCGTCTATTACTCGCCGCAGTTTATCGTCATAGCCGGGTGAAACCCGGCAAGGACGGATATAGGAAGCCTCGCGCTTTTACGCAAATGCCTTTCGCTCGCCGCATTTTGGGTCCATGGGAGCCGCATGTTGACCCAGCGGTCCCGTTATGCGCTGCGCGCGATGCTGTTCCTGGCGGAGATGCCGCCTGCCGGTCCGCCGACCTCGATGACGCGCATCGCGACCGAGGCCAATGTGCCGCGCAAGTTCCTGGAACTGATCCTCGCCGATCTGAAGGGTGCGCAATTGCTGGACAGTCAGCGGGGCAAGATGGGCGGCTATCGCCTTGCCCGCGCGGCGCATCTGATCTCGCTGGGCGACATCATCCGCACGATCGAGGGGCCGCTCGCGCTGGTCCCCTGCGTCAGCCGAACCGCTTACCGCCCGTGCAACGACTGCAAGAGCGAGGCCGACTGCGCCATCCGCCATGCGATGATGCGGGTGCGCGATGAGACCGCACGGATTCTCGACGGCACCAGCCTGGCGGATGCCACCGCCAAGAAACTGGCGGCGGCGTAACCACCCCGCCCTGCCGTACCACCCCGGCAAAGGCCGGGGTCCCGTTGCCGCGAATGGGCGAAGGCGGGAAGAAGCCGCCCCCCACGGGACGTTACGACGCACCACCGGCTTGGTGGTATCTGGGGCCCGGCCTTCGCCGGGGTGAGGTGATAAATTAAGGACGACGCGCGCGCAGTTCGTCGCGAATCTCCCGCAGCAGCGCGATATCGGTCGGCTCGGCCTTGGGCTCCTCCGCCGCCTTGGCCTTTTCCTTCTCGAACAGGGTCGTCGCGCGGTTCACCGTGCGGACCAGCAGGAAGATGATGAAGGCGACGATCACGAAATTGACCGCCTGGGTCACAAACGCGCCGTACCCCAGCAGCGGCACCCCCGCCTTCTTCAGCGCGGCATAGTCGCTCAGCGACCCCGTATAGCTCGCCGGCACCGGCCCCATGCGCAGGAAATAGCTGGAAAAATCCAGCCCGCCGAAAACCTTGCCGATCACCGGCATCAGCACATCGTCGGTCAGCGACGTCACGATCTTGCTGAACGCCGCCCCGATGATCACCGCCACCGCCAGGTCCAGCACATTGCCCCGCGCGATGAAGGCACGAAATTCCTTGAGCATCGCCAACTCCCTCAATTCGATGCCCTTTACGCTATCGTCGCTTTTGCCCTTCGCCAAGCCGCCCATGCGTCTTATATAGACCAGACAGTTGACGGAGGAATATTCGAATGCGTCGTCCCGTTCTTGCCCTGACCCCGGTCGTGATGGCCGTCGCGCTGTCCGGCTGCGGCATGAACAGCGTGCCCACGGCGGAGGAAAATGCGAAGGCGAAATGGGCGGACGTCCAGGCCGCCTATCAGCGCCGTGCAGACCTGATCCCCAACCTCGAAGCGACCGTGAAGGGCGCTGCCGCCTCGGAAAAGGCGATCCTGACCGACGTGGTCAACGCCCGCGCCAAGGCGACCTCGGTCCAGGTCAGCGCCGATGACATTTCGGATCCTGCCAAGATGCAGCAATTCGCTCAGGCACAGGGGCAGCTCAGCGGCTCGCTCGGCCGCCTGCTCGCCAATGTCGAGGCCTATCCGAACCTGAAGAGCCAGGACAATTTCCAGACTTTCATGAGCCAGCTCGAAGGTACCGAGAACCGCATCAACATCGCGATCCGCGATTATAACACGGCGGTTCAGGCCTATAACACGCGTATCCGCACCTTCCCCGATGCGATCGGTGCGAAGGTCTTCTACGGTGCCAAGCCGATCACTCCCTATCAGGCGACGACGCCGGGGGCCCAGAATGCCCCGAAGGTGAATTTCGGTAGCTGATCGCATCCTCATGACCCGGTTCACCCGGTTGCTTCGCCCGGTTCTCGGGCTCTGGCTGATCCTCTGCGCCGTCCCCGTGATGGCGCAGACCTTTCCCAAGTTCGACGGTCTGGTCGTCGATGCGGCGGGCAAGATCGATCCGGCCACCAAGGCCCAGCTCGAGCAGAAGCTGGAAGCCTTGCAGAAGGATACCGGCCGCCAGTTGGTGGTCGCGACCATTCCCGACCTGCAGGGCTATCCGATCGAGGATTATGGCTATCGCCTCGGCCGTGCCTGGGGCGTGGGCCTGAAGAACGCGGACAACGGCGCGATCCTGTTCGTCGCGCCCAACGAAGGCAAGGGCCAGCGTGGCCCCCGTCTGGAAGTCGGGCGCGGGCTGGAGCCGATCCTGACCGATGCCTGGTCGTCGCAGATGATCCGCACCCTCATGCTGCCGCGCCTGCGCGAATCGAGCGACATTTCGGGCGCGTTGAACGCGGGAGCGGATGCCGTGATCGCGCAACTTCGCGCCTCGCCGGAAGAAGCGCAGGCCAAGGTCGCCGAGGCCGCCAAACAGTTTGATCGCCAGCATCGCAGAGGCGGCGGCGATTCCAATGGTTTTCCGATCCTGATCGTCCTGGTCATCTTCATCGGCGGCTTCGTTGTCCTGGCGATCATGCGCCGCAAACAGGGCCAGCGCTTCCATGATGACGACGACGACGATCGCGGCGGCGGCGGCGGCGGGCGTCGCGGCGGTGGCGGTTGGCCGATCATCCTCTGGGGCCCCGGCTGGGGCAGTGGTGGCAGCGCCGGCAGCGGCTGGAGTTCCGGCGGATCGTCGGGCGGGGGCAGCGACGGGTCGTGGTTCGGCGGCGGCTTTACCGGCGGCGGCGGAGGCGATTTTGGCGGCGGCGGCGCATCGGGGGATTGGTAAGATGTTGAGCGAAGCCGATAGCGATCTGATCACCGCCGCCGTGGCGCGGGCCGAGGCGATGACTGACGCCGAGATCGTCACCATCGTCGCGCCCCGGTCGGACGAGTATCGCGACGTGGCGGTCTGGTTCGCCGCCGCAGCGATGCTGCTGGTGCCGTTGTTCGCCGCGCTCTTCCCCGGCCTGGGGCTGAAGCTGCTGGCGCTGGTCCATGACGGGTGGAGCGCGCCGGGCGAGGATCTGATCCTGGGCGTGCTGATGATCGCGCAGATCCTGGTCTTCGGATTGGTCTTCGCGCTGCTCGGCCCGGTGACGCGTCGGATCGCGCTGGTGCCGCGCAGCATCCGCCATGCCCGCGTGCGCGCCCGCGCCGTGCTGCTCTTCCGCGTCTCGGCCGAGCGGCGGACCGACAGCCGTTACGGCGTGCTGCTCTATCTCTCGCACGACGAGCATATGGCGGAGATCGTCGCCGACTCCGGCCTCACCGGCAAGGTCGGCCCGGACATCTGGGGCAAGGCGATGGCGGTGATGCTGCCGCATGTCGCCCAGGGCCGTACCGGTGAAGGAATCAGCGCGGCGGTCGAACGCATCGGGCTTGTGCTCGCCGAGCATTTCCCCAAGACGGCGACGGATACCAACGAACTGCCGGACAGACCCATCTCGCTATGACCGATCCCCGTATGGACGCCCCCCTCGAAACACTGGCCGAGGGTCGGTTCCTCGCACTGCGCAAGCGCGGGAGCTGGGAATATGCCGACCGACCGCGTGACATCCGTGCGGCGGTGATCCTGGCGATCGACGACGATCATATCCTGCTGGTCGAACAGTTCCGCATTCCGGTCGGCGCGCCGTGCCTGGAGATGCCCGCCGGGTTGATCGGTGACGAGACCGAGGGGGAAGCGGTGCTGGACGGTGCAGCGCGCGAACTGGAAGAGGAAACCGGCTATCGCCCCTCGCGCGTCGAGGCGCTGGGGGAGTTCTGTTCCTCGCCCGGCATGACCTCGGAGCGGTTCACGCTGGTGCGGGCCAGCGGCTTGGTAAAGGTCGGTGAAGGTGGCGGCGATTCGGACGAGCAGATCGTCGTTCACCGGGTTAAACTGTCCGACGTCCCCGCCTTTATCGCCGAGCGGCGCGCGGTGGGTGTCGTGATGGATGCCAAGATGCTGTTGCTGCTGGGTGGCGGCATCCTGGGCGTTTGAGTTCACGCGAAGCCGCGAGGACGCGAAGAAGGCCGGTTCGCGCAGAGGCGCGGAGAACGCGGAGGGGTCTTACTCGCGAAAGCGATACGCCTCTCCAACCGGTCGGTTGTGATGCGATACCGATGCCGCCGGGCGGACACCACCACGTCTCCGCGCCTCTGCGCGAACCAGCCTTCTCAGCACTGCGCGCGAACGAAAAAGCGCTCCAGCCCTAGCCGGAGCGCTCGAAGCTCAGCGGAAATTGTCGGCGTAGCTCTGCAGCTTCAGCGTCTTCTGCGGCGTCGGCACGACATGGTGGTCAAGCCCTTCGCGCTGGCAATAGGCGATCGCCTCTTCCAGCGTCGCGAAGGTCAGGCGAACCTGCTCCCGCGTGTCGCCGCTGCCGGCCCAGCCGGTCAGGGGATCGGGCTGTTTCGCCTCGGTGGGTTCGAATTCGAGTTGCCAGCGATCGGTCCGGTACTTGCCGGATTGCATCGCGTTCTTGGGGCGCTGGAAGATGCGAGCGGTGGCCATAATTCTTGTCCCTTATCGCGAACCGGCGGCTCTTGCATCCGCCTTTTTCGTGCGCAGCGTCGCGGACGCCTCCGCAGGCGCATCGGGCCAGGGATGGCGGGGGTAGCGACCGCGCATTTCCTTCGCCACCGCGCTCCAGCTTCCCGCCCAGAAACCGGGCAGGTCACGCGTCGTCTGGATCGGGCGGCCGGCGGGTGAGGTCAGGCTCAGGACCAGCGGCACCCGCTCGGTTCCGATCACCGGATGCTCGGCGAGACCGAACAGTGCCTGCACGCGAAGCTCGACACGCGGGCCGCCTTCGGCCGCATAATCAATCGCATGGGTGCTGCCCGCTGGGCTGGTGAACTGGGCGGGTGCCATCGAATCGATCCGCCGCTGGTCGTTCCAGTCGATCAGGTTGCGGATTGCCTCGGTCAACGCGCCCGGCGCGATCGCGTCGAGCCGCCGCTTCCCCGCGACCAGAGCGGGTAGCCAGTCGTCGAGCCGTTCGATCAGCGTCGCATCGTCCAGCGCCACCCCAGCATAGGCCGCACGCGCCCGATACGCTCCTGCCCCGTCGCTCCATGGGAGCAACGACAGGCCGTGTGTCCGCACCCCGTCGACCAACGCAGCCGCCACCGCTTCGGCCGAAGCCCCCGAATCGGGACCACTCGACAGGCGAAGCCCGCCCAGCCGACGTTCGCGCAGAGTCTCGACGCCGCCGGTCGCGGGATTGAAAATGACGGTGCGCCGGGTCTCGATCCGATCGGCGAACAAGGCCTCGACGGTGGCAAGGTCGAGCGGCGCGGCGGACAGGATGCGCGCGCCCGAAGCCGCCCCTTGCGTCTCCCCCACCGCCAACCATTCCGACCCCGCCAGCGCTGACGCCGGGTCGAGCCGGAAGCCACGCCCGCCGACGCTCGCCCAATTCTCACCCGTCCCATCGCGCCGCCGCGCCACCCGGTCGGGATAGGCGAGCGCTAGGCAGACGCCCGCCAGGTGATCCCAGGCCTCGCGCTCGACCGGCTTGGGGGCGAGGCCTGTCCAGCGTTTCGCCATCTGGCGCGCCGCTTCGGCCTTGGGGCCACGCTCGGTCCGCCAGCGGCGCAGGCGCTGTTCGACATCGACATCCTGCCCGCCGATGCCCCGCTCGCCGAGCAGCACCGCCACCTCGGCAGCGGTGGAAGCCAAGCCCCGCTCGCCGCTGCGGATCAGCATATGCGCCAGGCGCGGCGGCATCGGCAGCTTGGCGATGGCCTTGCCATGCGCGGTCGGGCGGCCGGAATCGTCCAGTGCCTCCAGCACGGTCAGCCGCGCGCGCGCCTCGGCGACGGCGGCCTCGGGCGGCGGATCAAGCCAGGGCAGCGCGCGCGGATCGCCGACACCCCATAGCGCCGTGCCGAGCAGCAGCGCCGACAGGTCCGCCTCCAATATCTCCGGCGGGTCGAAGCGCGGCAGGCCCGCCGTCGCAGCCTCTTCCCACAGGCGATAGGCGACACCCGGCGATTGGCGTGCGGCACGACCCGCGCGCTGGATGACGGCGGCTTGGCTGGCACGCTCGGTAACGAGCCGGGTCATCCCCGCCGCGCGATCATAGCGCGGACGGCGGGCCAGCCCCGAATCGACGACGATCCGCACGCCGTCGAGCGTCAGGCTGGTCTCCGCGATCGAGGTGGCGAGCACGATTCGCCGCCGTCCTTCCGGGTCTCGCCGGATCGCCGCCCGCTGTGCCGCCGGATCGAGCGAACCATGGAGTTCATGGACCGCGATATCGGACGGCAGGTTGGCGAGCCGCTCGGCGGTACGGGCGATCTCGGCGGTTCCGGGCAGAAAGGCGAGGATATCGCCCTCCGCTTCGTCCTGAAGCGCGCGGCGGATGGCGGAGGCGACCGAATCCTCTACCCTAGCTTCGGCGGCTCGGCCGAGATGGCGCAAGGTCAGCGGATAGCTGCGCCCCTCGCTCTCGATGACGGGCGCTTCGCCCATCAGGCTGGAGAAGCGGCGACCATCCAGCGTCGCCGACATCGCGACCAGCCGCAGGTCGGGGCGCAGGCCCGCTTGCGCATCGAGCGCCAGCGCCAGGCCGAAATCGCCGTCGAGGCTGCGTTCGTGCACTTCGTCGAACAGCACGGCCGAGACGCCCGCCAGTTCGGGATCGGCCTGGATACGCGCGACGAAGATGCCCTCGGTCACGACGGTTACGCGGGTCGCGGCGCTGACCTTCGTATCCATGCGCGTGGCATAGCCGAAGGTGCGGCCGACCGGCTCCTCGGCGAGCGCGGCCATCCGCTCGGCGGCGGCACGCGCGGCGAGACGGCGGGGAGAGAGGAGCAGGACTTCACCGGTGCACCAAGGCTGGTCGAGCAACGCGGGCGCGACGGCGGTGGTCTTACCGGCGCCCGGCGGCGCGACGAGGACGACGTTGGGGGCGTCGGCGAGCGCGGTCAACAGGTCGGGCAGGACGGCGGTGACGGGCAGGGTCATGCGGGGTTCGATACGGGGTTTGGCGAGCGGGGTGAAGGACCTCACCTTTCCCGCCGCCTCTCCCCCCATCCCCAACTTCCGTTCAGCCTGAGCGAAGTCGAAGGCCAAGGGAAACCCTGTCCATTGGGCGAATGTCGGGACGTGGGCTTCGACTTCGCTCAGCCTGAACGGGGGTTGGCGGAACGCCTTCAGTCTTTACCGGAGCGGCCCGAGTTCAATACGCCCGCGCGACCGCGAACTCGACCGCCTCGATCATCGCCGCCTTCGCCGGACCATCCGCGAAACCCCGGATCGCCTCGATCGCCAGGCCACCATAGTGCCGCGCCCGCGCCATGGTGTCATCGACCGCCCGGCTCTTGCGGACCAGCGCGATAGCGCGGGTGAAATCCTGGTCCGAGGTGCGCCGCCCCTCGACCGCATCCTTCCAGAAAGCACGCTCTTCCTCGTTGCCGCGCGCATAGGCGAGGATCACCGGCAGCGTCATCTTACCCTCGCGGAAATCGTCCCCCGCATCCTTGCCCATGGTGCCGGCGTCCGACACATAGTCGATCGCATCGTCGATTAGCTGGAAGGCGATACCGAGGTTGCGGCCATAGGCCTCCAGCGCCAGTTCCTCGGCTTCGGGCCGCTCGGCCACCACGGCGGCGATGCGGCACGCGGCGGCAAAGAGCGCGGCGGTCTTGGCGTCGATGATCGAGAGGTAACGTTCCTCCGGCAGCCCCACCTGCCGCACGGCGGTCAACTGGTTGACCTCGCCCTCGGCGATCACCGCCGAGGCGCCCGACAGGATGTTGAGCACCTTCAGGCTGCCCGCATCGACCATCAGTTGGAACGACCGGCTGAACAGGAAGTCGCCGACCAGCACGCTCGCCGGATTGCCCCAGATGATATTGGCGGTGCGCCGCCCGCGCCGCAGGTCCGAGCCGTCGACCACGTCGTCGTGAAGCAGCGTCGCGGTGTGGATGAACTCGACCGCCGCCGCCAGCACATGGTGGCTGGTGCCGCGATAGCCGAGCAACTGCGCGCTGGCGAGCGTCAGCATCGGGCGCATCCGCTTGCCGCCACCCGAGATCAGATGCCCGGCAAGCTGCGGGATCAACGGAATCTCCGACCGCATCCGGTCGATGATCACCTGGTTCACGGCGTTCATGTCGTCGGCCACCAGCCGGATCATCGGGTCCAGCGAGGGCGCGGGCTTGGCGAGGCGGGTGGCGGTTACGGTCATGGGCAGGTAAGAGCCTCTGGCGACAACGCTTGCCGAACGCAAGCCTAAGCGCGAAAGGGCGTGCGCGAATTCATGTGCCGCGCGCACGCCAGAGGGAGCTACGCCACTCATGTCCGACACCGTGCTGACCGGCTATCGCCAGTCGATCGACAATATCGACGCCGCGCTGGTTTTCATGCTGGCCGAGCGGTTCAAGATCACCCAGGCGGTCGGACGCTACAAGGCGGAGAACGAACTTCCCCCCGCCGATCCCAGTCGCGAGGAGACCCAGATCGCCCGGCTGCGCCAATTGGCCAGCGATGCGCAGCTCGACCCTGAATTTTCCGAAAAATTCCTGCGCTTCATCATCGACGAGGTGATCCGCCATCATGAAGGCTTTCGCGGCTGATGGCGTTTCTGCTCGCCATCGAGGGGGCGGACGGCGCCGGCAAGGCGACCGCGACGGCGGCCGTGACCGAGCGGCTGAACGCCGCCGGGCTATCGGCGGCGGCCCTGTCCTTTCCGCGCTATGCCGAGACGGTCGGCGGCTGGGCGCTGGGCGAATATCTGGCTGGCCGCCTGCCCCATGCGGCGGCGCCCGAGACGGCGGCGACGCTTTACGCACTCGACCGATTCGAATCGCGGCCACATCTGGTCGAGTTGGCCGAACGCCACGACGTCATCGTCTTCGACCGCTATATCGCGTCCAACATGGCCTATCAGGCCGCGCAGGTGCCGACCGAGCAGGCCGAGGCATTGCTGCAATGGATCGAGCAGTTGGAAACGGTTCAGTTCCGCCTGCCCGCGCCGCATCTGTCGGTCTATCTCGACACGCCGCTCGAGATCGCGCGCGACTTGATCGCCCGCAAGCGCAAGCGCAGCTACACCGACGAGACCTATGACGCCTATGAGGCCGATCTGGGGCTTCAGGCGCGGGTACGGGCCAATTATGCCGCGATGGCGGACGGCGCGATGCTGGGCGAATGGGCGACGGTGTCGACCGTGGCGGGCGGCAACTTGCGCGATCCGGCCGCGATCGCCGACGAGATCACGGCACTGGTGACCGAGCGCCTGCGCTAATCTGTTCCCCGGTGAAGGCCGGGGTCCCGTTTTGATGCGCTATCAAAGGCGCGAGGCATTTGCCGCCCGCGCGACGTTTCAGCGCGCCACCGGCTTGGAAAGAACTGGGGCCTCAGTCTTCGCCGAGAAATGGATTTATTCGACTCGCGGGCTTCGCCCTTCGACCGGGCGATGGATAAAATCATTTATCTCACGCGAAGCCGCGATGCCGCAAAGAGAAAGAATATGGTTCGTGCGGAGGCGCGGAGGTGTCGTACTCGCTGCTCTTGCAGCCCTTCCTCCTCGAGCGATCGAGGAAAGAGGATTGCGCGCGGTCGCGCGCGATACGTCCCTGCGTTCTCCGCGCCTCCGCGCGAAATCAAAGTCTTCGCGGCATCGCGGCTTCGCGTGAACCAAAGTCCGCGTCGAAGGCCCCTCAATTCGACGCCCGGATCGTCCCCGCCAGCGGGGCGAAACGGGCGACCTGCTGGCCGACCAGCCGCAACTGCCCTTCCACCGTCGCATCACCGATCCGCCCTTGCGCATCGAAATGTGTCTGCTGCGTGTTCACCGCCGCCGCGAACGGGGTCGGCCAGCCGCGCAGGGCATGGACGATCGAGCGCAGCGCCGCGATGGTCGAGCCGGTCGCCTGCCAGCCATAGGCGGTCGCGATCAGCCCCACCGGCAGGTCCGCGAGATAAGGCCGGTCGTCCTTCGCCGTCTCCTCCAGCAGGTCGAGCGCGTTCTTCACCAGGCCCGAGATGCTGCCATGATAGCCGGGGCTGGCGATGATGATCGCCGAGGCTTGGCGCACCGTCTCCACGAACAGCCGTTCGGCGTCGGTGCGGGTTTCCGCCCGGGGATTGTAGAGCGGAAGACGCGCCAGATCCTCACCTCCGAAGACATGGGTGCGAAACCCCTCATCGGCGGCGGCCGTCATGGCGATCCGAAGCGCGCGCTCGGTCGAGGAGACGTTGCCGATCGTGCCGCCGATACCGACGACGAGCGGAGAAGAGGAAGAACTGGCCATGGCATGCCTTTCACCCCGGACGGGCCCGGCGGGCAAGGGATAAGTTGCCGCCGCCTAGCCGACCGCCAGGTCCTCCAGCGCATGCGGGCGGAGCGCCATGGTCTGGCGCACCTGCTCGGCATCCGCCAGCGCGCGCGACGGATGGCCGATGAGATAGCCCTGTACCGCCGCGCATCCTTCGCGCGACACGATGGAGAGCTGCGCCGCCTGCTCCACCCCTTCGGCCAGCACCGGAATGTTAAGCGTCGTGCCCAGCGCCGCCACCGATCGCAGGATCGATACCGCCTGTTCGTCATGCTCGATCTCCGCGACGAACGAAGCGTCGAGCTTGATCCGGTCGAAGGGGAAGGACCGCAGCACGTCGAGCGAGGAATAACCCACGCCGAAATCGTCGAGCGCGATCGCGATCCCCATCGCCTTCAGCGCGCGCAATTGATCAAGCGCGAAACGGCGGTCATGGATGATGGCGCTTTCAGTCAACTCCAGCGTCAGGCGCTCGGGTGCCAGACCGCTATCGACCAGGGCCGAGCGCACGGTCTCGACCAGCCGGGAATCGGCCAGGTGAATCGGCGACAGGTTGACCGACACGCTATGGCGATTGGGCCATAAGGCCGCCTCGAAACAGGCTTGGCGGATGATCCAGATGCTCAGCGGAACGATGTCACCGCTCTTCTCCGCCAGGGGGATGAAGTCCGAGGGCGGGATCACCCCGCGCACCGGATGCCGCCAGCGGATCAGCGCCTCATAGCCGGTGATCTCACCCGAGGGGATGGCGGCCTGAACCTGATAATGAAGCTCGAACGCCTCGGCATCCAGCGCCGAGCGCAGGTCGGCGATCAGCTCGCGCCGCGTCTTGATCGCGTCATCCATCTGGCTGTCGTAGAAACAGGGTTCGTTGGAATGCGCCGACTTGGCCCGGTACATGGCCAGATCGGCCTTGGCGAGCAGCGAGTCGGCGTCGTCGCCATCGACCTGGGCCAGCGCGATGCCGATATTGGCGCCGATTGCGGCGGTGAACCGTTCGAAGACGAAGGGCGCATCGCAAGCGGCCTTCAACCGTTCCAGGAAATCCAGCAACTCGCCGTGATCGCCATAGGAGACGACGGCGGAGAATTCGTCACCGCCCAGCCGCGCGATATATTCGCCCGGCCGCAGCATCGCCGCCAGCCGCGCCGCCAGGGCAATGAGCAACTGGTCGCCCGCCTGATGACCATAGGTGTCGTTGACGACCTTGAAGCGCGACAGGTCCATCATGATGACGGCCATGCAGGGATAGCCGCCGCGGATCACGAAACGCTGTTCCAGTTCGTGGATGAAGCTGGTGCGATTGGGCAGATCGGTCAGGCCGTCATGCATCGCCATCTGGCGAAGGCGGCGATAGGCTTCGGTCTGGGTATGCCCGTCGATCAGCGCGCTGATCGCGGCGCAGCCGACGATGATGCAGGTCGCCACCGTGGTAGTGACGGCGAGCGCGACCATGGTCAGGTTCGATAGCCCCTCGCCCAGTTTCAGCACGGTGATGTCCATCGCCGCCATGCCCGTGAAGTGCAGGGCCGCGACCGCCAGGCTGAGCAGCCCCACCGCACCGACTCGCCGCCACCGCTCCTCGCCGCCGCGCAGCACCCGGAACGCCGCCGCGCCAAGTCCGGCCGACAGCAACACCGAGGCCACGACATAGTGCCATTCCCAGCTCACGATCCCATCGACGCGATAGGCGGCCATGCCGACATAATGCATGACCGAAACACCGACCCCGACGATCGCGCCGCCGATGGTGGCCGCCCGAACGCGATCGGCGGCGGCCAGCGCCAACCCCGGCACCGCCAACAGGATCACCGCCAACAGCGAGGCCAGCGTCAATATCGGATCGAGCACCACCGGCGCCGTCGCACGAAAGGCCATCATCGCCACGAAATGCGTGGCCCAGACCATCGTGCCGGTCGCAACCGCCGTCAGGACGATCCAGCCGATCCGGCTGAAGCCCGTCGCCGCGCGGACGCGGTGGAACAACTGCACCGTCGCCGCCGATCCGATCAGGCAGATCAGCAGCGCCAGCACCACCAGGCGAAGGTCATGCTCTTGGGTCAGACACAGGAGAACGCGCGTCATGCCAGCCGACTCCGAACCTGACGATCAAGCCGCGCCTCGAGCGCGGTGGAGGCTTGGCGCGCCAGGCCCATCAGATAGGCCGCCTGATCGGGCGAAGCGGGATGGCGCCGCCTGGTGTCGACGACGCACAGGACGCCGACATGGGCACCGTTCAGCCGGCGCAGCGGCGCGCCGATATAATAGCGGACATAGGGCGCCCCCGTGACACCGGGCAGCGCGGCGAAGCGCGGGTCGTCCAGCGGATCGGTACACTCCAGCACATCGGACCGATCGAGCGCATGGGTGCAAAAGCTGTCGTGACGCGGATAGCAGTCCAGGGTGATGCCGTGGCTGGCCTTGACCCATTGCTGGTCGCGGTGGATCAGTGACAGCAGCGCCATCGGTGCATCGAATGCGCTTGCCGCGGCGGACACCAGCCGGTCGAAAACGGGCTCAGGCGCGGAGCCCAGCACCCTCAAGCCCAGCACCGCCCTGGCCCGCCTTTGTTCGCCGAACAGGCTTTGCATCATCGACAATCCCGCCATCACATAAACGGCAATGCCATTGGGCGGCAAAGTTTAACGAACCATGCTCTATCCGATCGAGCACCTTTATTTGATATCGAAGCACTATCTGTCGCCAATGCCGTGACATTACTTCGTCGTTCCAATCGGATACCGGGAAATATATTTGCCGACTGGCCAGGGGCCTTACCGCCGATGGCTATGCTCGGCTCCATTGCCGTCGCCATATCCCGCTGGCGGCACTTCAAGCCTTTGAGGGGTGGCGCGACCGGCCCGGCTGGTTAGAAGGGACCATCATAACGGGAGGAGCCGCAAGGCATGACGAGACACCTGCCATGGATCGCACTGGCGATCGTCGGAGCGGGCGCGCTGGGCGTGGTGGCCACGGTACGTGGCGAACCGATCAACGCGCTGTGGATCGTGGCGGCGGCCGTCTCCGTCTATCTGATCGCCTATCGCTATTATGCGCTGTTCATCGCGCGGGTGATCGGCATCGACCCCAGCCGCCCCACGCCGGCCATCCGCCGTGCTGACGGGCTTGATTATGTCGCGACCGATCGGACCGTGCTGTTCGGCCATCACTTCGCCGCGATCGCGGGCGCGGGGCCTTTGGTCGGGCCGGTGCTGGCGGCACAGATGGGCTACCTACCCGGAACGCTGTGGATTCTGGCGGGTGTGGTGCTGGCGGGTGCGGTGCAGGATTTCTTGGTGCTGTTCCTGTCGATGCGGCGGGACGGGCGCTCGCTGGGTGAGCTGATCCGCATGGAGATGGGCCCCGTGGCGGGCACCATCGCGCTGTTCGGCGCCTTCATGATCATGGTCATCATCCTGGCGGTGCTGGCGCTGATCGTCGTGCGGGCGCTGGCCGAAAGCCCCTGGGGCCTGTTCACCGTGGCGGCGACCGTGCCGCTCGCCATGCTGATGGGTGGCTATACCCGCTGGGTGCGACCGGGGAAGATCGGCGAGGTGTCGATCATCGGCTTCATCGGCCTGATCCTGGCGATCGTCTATGGCCAGTCGATCGCGCAGTCGGCGGTGCTCGCGCCGCTGTTCACCTTTACGCCGGTGCAGCTCTGCTTCCTGCTGATCGGCTATGGCGCGGTCGCCTCGGTCCTGCCGGTTTGGCTGCTGCTCGCGCCGCGTGATTACCTTTCGACCTTCCTCAAGATCGGCGCAATCGTTGCGCTGGCCATCGGCATCGTCATCATGGCGCCGCCGCTGAAGATGCCCGCGCTGACCAAATTCATCGACGGCAGCGGCCCGGTCTGGGCGGGGCCGCTCTTCCCCTTCCTGTTCATCACCATCGCGTGCGGCGCGGTGTCGGGCTTCCACGCCCTGATCGCCAGCGGCACCACGCCCAAGCTGATCGCCAGCGAGAAGGACGCGCCCTTCATCGGTTATGGCGCGATGCTGATGGAAAGCGCGGTCGCGATCATGGCGCTGGTCGCCGCCTCGATCCTCGATCCGGGCGTCTATTTCGCGATGAACGCGCCCGCCGCCGTGTTGGGCACCGACCCGGCCAGCGCCGCCGCCGCCGTCACCGCAATGGGCTTCCCCATCTCCGCCGACACGCTGGCGCAGGTGGCCAAGGATGTCGGCGAGCATACGATCATTTCCCGCGCGGGCGGTGCGCCGACGCTGGCGGTGGCGATCGCAGAGATCTTCAGCCACCTGTTCGGCGGACAGACGATGAAGGCCTTCTGGTATCACTTCGCCATTTTGTTCGAGGCACTGTTCATCCTGACCGCCGTCGATGCGGGCACGCGGGCGGGCCGCTTCATGCTGCAGGACCTGATCGGGCTGGTCGTTCCCAGCTTCCGAGGATCGTCGAAGGTCGCGCCGGGCCTGATAGCGACCGGGCTTTGCGTCGCGGCCTGGGGCTTCTTCCTCTATCAGGGCGTCACCGATCCGCTGGGCGGGGTGAACACGCTGTGGCCGCTGTTCGGTATCTCCAACCAGATGCTGGCGGCCGTGGCGCTGATGCTGGCGACCGTGGTGTTGTTCCGCATGAAGAAGGACCGCTACGCCTGGATCACGGTGGTGCCGACCGTCTGGCTGCTGGCCTGCACGCTGACCGCCGGGTGGCTGAAGATCTTCTCGGCCGATCCGCGCGTCGGTTTCCTCGCGCATGCCGACAAGTTTGCCGGCGCGGCGGCGGAGGGCAAGGTGCTGGCCCCCGCCAAGACCATGGCGGAGATGGGGCGGATCGTCTTCAACGACCGGATCGATGCGGGGCTGTGCGCGATCTTCCTGGGCGTGGTGCTGGCGATCCTGGTCTATGCGGTGCGCACCTGCCTGATCGCACGTCGTATCGACCGACCAAGCGTCACCGAAATCCCGCCCGAGATGGTGGCGGCCGAATGAGCTGGGCCCAATGAATTGGCTCAGCCGCCTGCGCGAGATCGGCAATGCGATGGTCGGGATGCCTAGCTATGACGCCTATGTGGCGCACATGGCGGCCAAGCATCCCGACCGGGAGCCGATGGACGAGGTGACCTTCTTCCGTGAGCGCCAACAGGCGCGATATGGTGGGAAAAATGGCGGGCGGTGCTGTTGATTGTTCACGCGAAGCCGCGAGGACGCGAAGAAGGCTGGTTCGCGCGGAGCCGCGGAGACGCGGAGGGGAAGAATGGAGCATCCCCCCGCCCTCCGTTCAGCCTGAGCGTAGTCGAAGGCCACGGGATAATATCCGCCACGCGGGCGGAACGCTCCAGCGTTCAGGGAGCCCGCGGCTCGAAGACCTTTGCGGCGGTGCTTGCCCTTGGCCTTCGACTGCGCTCAGGCTGAACGGATGGAGGGGATCGGGAAGCAGGATCAGCACAAGCCTCTCTCTGCGTCCTCCGCGCCTCTGCGCGAACAAAAAGCTCCGCGCCTCCGCGTCTCCGCGCGAACCAAAACCCTTCGCGCCATCGCGGCGTCGCGGAAACAGAAAACCCCCGCCCCGCCCCACCCTTGCCTTTTGGCCACACCACGGCTACATCGCGTTCCCATCCGAACAGCGCGGACGGACCTTTCGTCGCAGGACCCCCGGGTCAGGCGACGGCGGACCCATGCCCCGCTGACAGAATTTCAACGCAGGTGCGGGAACGGCACGAGTGGCGAAGACGACCCCCATCGAATTCTTCAATCAGGTCAAGACCGAGACCAAGAAGGTCGTCTGGCCGACGCGGCGCGAGACGGTGATGACCGGCGTGATGGTGGTCGTGATGACCACGATCCTCGCCATCTTCTTCCTGGCGGTCGACTCGTTCTTCGAGACGCTGGTCCGCACCCTGCTGTCGCTCGCGAAGTAAAAGGGTTCCCATGGCGCGCTGGTACATCATCCACGCTTATTCCGGTTTCGAGGGCAAGGTCCGCGACTCGATCATGGCCGAGGCGACCCGTCTGGGCCTCGACCATCTCGTGGCGCAGATCGAGGTGCCGACCGAGACCGTGACCGAGGCCCGCCGCGGCAAGAAGATCGCGGTCGAGCGCAAGTTCATGCCCGGCTACGTGCTGGCCAAGCTCGACATGAACGATCAGGTCTATCACCTCGTCAAGAACACGCCGAAGGTGACCGGCTTCCTGGGCGCGATGGGCAAGCCGCAGGCGATCAGCGAAAGCGAAGCCACGCGGATGCTGAACTCCAAGGAAGAAGCCGCCGCCGCCCCGAAGCACAAGGTCAAGGTCGATTACGAGATCGGCGACGCGGTCAAGGTGCTCGAAGGCCCCTTCGCCAGCTTCAACGGCGTGGTCGAGGAACTGGATTTCGACAAGTCCAAGGTCAAGGTGTCGGTGTCGATCTTCGGTCGCGCGACCCCGGTGGAACTGGA
The DNA here is from genome assembly GCF_000739895.2 of Sphingomonas paucimobilis NBRC 13935. GTDB lineage: Bacteria > Pseudomonadota > Alphaproteobacteria > Sphingomonadales > Sphingomonadaceae > Sphingomonas > Sphingomonas paucimobilis. Next base: position 18,366 of record NZ_BBJS01000064.1, on the reverse strand, counting down.
TTTCGAGCAGGTCGAACGCTCGAAGTAAGTTCGTACCGTCCGACGAAACAAGGGCCGGGGCGGCAACGCCACCGGCCCTTTTTCGTAGCTCAATACCTCACCCACCCCCGTTAAGGCTGAGCGAAGTCGTAGCCCACGCCCCACCCTCTCGGCAGACGGAATCCCGTGCACTTCGACTTCGCTCAGTGCGAACGGAGGTAGTGGCTTGCCCGCCTTGCCATTCCACTCATAATCCGCTATCGGCGCGCGCTTCCCTAGCATCATGCGACGGAACCCTTGCGGGAGGGTGCCCTGGCCTATGCCTTCGTGCCCGTCACGACCGCTAGACTCGAAAAGAGAGTGACATGGCAAAGAAGATTACCGGCTATATCAAGCTGCAGGTCCCTGCAGGCGCCGCCAACCCCTCGCCGCCGATCGGCCCGGCGCTGGGTCAGCGCGGTGTGAACATCATGGAATTCTGCAAGGCGTTCAACGCGCAGACCGGTGAAGTCGAGAAGGGCACGCCCCTGCCCACCGTCATCACCGTCTATGCCGACCGTTCGTTCTCGTTCGAGACGAAGACCGCGCCTGCGACCTACCTCATCAAGAAGGCGGCCAACCTGAAGTCGGGCTCGAAGGAGCCGGGCAAGGTGTCGGCGGGCAAGATCGCGCGCTCGAAGCTCGCGGAAATCGCCCAGGTCAAGATGAAGGACCTGAACGCCAACGATATCGAGGCTGCGACCAAGATCATCGAAGGCTCCGCCCGCGCGATGGGCCTCGAAGTGGTGGAGGGCTAAGATCATGGCGAAGCTGACCAAGAAGCAGAAGGCCGTCCAGATCGATTCCGAGAAGCTGCACGGCATCGACGAAGCGATCACGCTGGCGCGCACCAACGCGACCTCGAAGTTCGACGAGACGATCGAAGTCGCCGTGAACCTGGGCGTTGACCCGCGCCACGCCGACCAGATGGTGCGTGGCGTCGTCACCCTGCCCAAGGGCACCGGCAAGACCGTTCGCGTCGGCGTGTTCGCCAAGGGCGCGAAGGCCGACGAAGCACGCGCCGCTGGCGCCGACGTCGTGGGTGCGGAAGACCTGATGGAAACCATCCAGGGCGGCACCATCGATTTCGATCGCTGCATCGCGACCCCGGACATGATGGGCGTCGTCGGTCGCCTCGGTAAGGTGCTGGGCCCCAAGGGCCTGATGCCGAACCCGAAGCTGGGCACCGTGACCATGAACGTCGCCGAAGCCGTCAAGGCGGCCAAGGGCGGTCAGGTCGAGTACCGCGTCGAAAAGGCCGGCATCATCCACTCGGGCATCGGCAAGGCGTCGTTCCCGGCGGAAGACCTGCGCGCGAACTTCGACGCGCTGGTCGACGCTCTGATCAAGGCCAAGCCGTCGGGCGCGAAGGGCAAGTATGTCCGCAAGGTCGCCGTCTCTTCGACGATGGGCCGCGGCATCAAGGTGAACGTCTCGGAAATCCCGGGCGCGTAATCCTGCCGCCAGCCGTGAGGCTGACGAAGTTGGGGGTCGGGACTTCGGTTCCGGCCCCTTTTCGTTAGGGGCATCGATGATTGATGGTGCCAGCGGCGCATGTCGCCATGCGGCTTGACCATGCTGAAGTCTTTGCGGTGCGAGGTCGTCAGCCCATCCCCTCGGCGAACGTGCGAAGATAGCGGGGATAACGCCCCGCATCGAGATGATAGGCATAGCTCAGCGTCTTGAGCGGCGACCCCGGCGGGGCCCCGTATCAGGCCGGTCGAACCGACGCATCCGCGCCGCGACCGAGGTCATGCAATAATCCTCGAACCCCGTGACCAGGCCGCGCTGCCGCGCCTTGACCCAGAGATGCTGGAACCCGACTCCACTCAGCGGCACGCGGTAACGCCCGAACGGGTGGTGATAATGACTGCCCGAACCGGTCCAGTCGCGACAGTCGATCCCCAGCTTGAACGTCGCCTGGCTGGCATGGACGAAAGAGTCCTCGCCGTTCCTCAGAATATTATTCAGCCAATGAGTACCGGCGATCGTCGCCTCACCCACCCCGATAATACCAATATCATCCGACTCGATGACCTGGATATTGCAGTGTTGGAGGCCAAGAGCCTTTGCGAGAACTACGGCCGACATCCATCCGGCCGCCCCGCCCTCGGCGATCACGATCTTCCGTACGGCCTCTACCGCCATTTGTGGCACCCTCCCCTTGTGCTTTCCTGTCCAAAGACTCGCGGCCGCCCCTCCGCATGATAGCGATAACACCTCCTATGCCACCAATGGCGCTCATATATGAGTACCATCTTCAAGGACAAAACTGATCATTGACATATATTGGTCATACAATTTAGCTTCCCATCGGGCCGAGCACAGGGGCAGGCCCATAACAACAGGGGGGGTAGATGAGCATTCGCACGCTTGCGTTGTTTACTACGGCTATCACCAGCTTGGGCTGGTCGATGGCAGCCGCGGCACAGAACCAGATCAGTGATCCAAAGCCGCAAAGCGACACAGCCCGCAGCACGGCGGACCGCGTCACCGAACGATTGGAAAAACAAGGTAAAAGCGATGCCGAGGGCGACATCGTCGTCGTCGGGACCCGGAACGCGATCGCCAATTCGGTCGATACCAAAAGGGCATCATCGGCCCAGATCGACGTCATCACCGCTGAAGACGTATCCCGCTATCCCGACGTGAACGTCGCCGAGTCGCTGTCGCGCCTTCCGGGCGTGACCATCGACCGTACCGCCGGTGGCGAGGGCGCGAAGGTGTCGATCAACGGCATCGACTCGCGGTTGATCCTCACCCAGTTCAACGGCCAGCCGATCGCGACCACCGAGGCTGGCGCCAATAATCGCGACACCGGCCGCAGCTTCAATTTCCGCAATCTCGCACCCGAACTGATCGGCACGGTCGAAGTCTACAAGACGTCGGAAGCGCGGCTGGACGAAGGCGGCGTCGGCGGCTCGATCATCGTCAATTCACGCCTGCCGTTCGAACTGCCGCGCAATACGCTGTCGGTGGCGGCCAACTACAATGTGAACCTGCGCAATAAGGAACGCACGCCGCGCGCGTCGATCCTGTATAGCTGGTATAACGAAGACAAGACCTTCGGCATCCTGGCGAGCCTGGCCTATAACAAGTCGGTGCTGGGCGCCGGGTCCTTCGCGACGCGCTATGGCCCGGTCTGCAACGGCAATGGTTGGGGCGGTTGCAGCAACGGGGCGAGCGGATCGTTCAACAACCCGGCGCTGCTCCCCATGGTGACCAGCGGCCCGGCACTGACCAGCTCGATGCTGGTGCCGCAATTCCTGTGGATGACGGCGTCCCAGTCGAACAGCATCCGCACCACCGGCTATATCGCGGTCCAGGCCAAGCCGGTCGACAATTTCGAGGTACAGGGCACGGCGCTTCGCATCTGGGGCGACTTTTCGGATTATACTCAGACCTTCCAGACCGACCTGAGCGTGCCCTGGAACCAACGCAATGCTTACGACTCGGCCTCGGCCCCGATCACGCGACTGTCGAGCGTCACCACCCAGGCGGCGGGCGTCACCGGCGGCGCGGGCAATTTCGCCGTTCGCATGGACGAATATTACAAACGGTCGAAGCTGAATACCGATGTCTACAACATCCGGACGCGCTGGTCGCCCGGGCGGCTGGACATGGTCCTGAACGCGGGCATCACCCAGGCCACCGGCGGCAGCAACCCGGAATATTATCTCAGCTTCTACGGCAATACCTCGGGCAGCTTCGCCTTCGATCGCAACGGGCCGTCCTTGACGCTCGCCCAGTCGCCGACCGATCCGGCGCTGTTCAAGACGCGCGCCGCTGGCCAGCAGGCGGGCTTCGTCAAATATGCCGAGACCGTCGACCGCTACCAATATGCCAAGTTCGACGGCAAGTGGAACGTCGATCTCGGGCCCGTGCGCGACGTGCTGTTCGGCGGTCGCGTGCAACAGCATATCTCGCTCAACAAGCCGACCTTCTACAACACCGTATTCCCGCGCACCGAAAGCATGGCGGCGTACCAGACTTCGGTCCTGGACCCCGTTCTGTGGCGGGGCTTGGGCGCGGGCGGCGCGCTGCGCAGCATCGTCGGGCTGACGCAGGACTCGTTGACCAAATTCTCCGAAGCCAACCGCTCGCCGGGCAATGCCACCGGCAATTTCCGCGACGCGGGCAACTTCTGGAACACGATCGAAGACACCTATGCCGCCTATGGCCAGGTCAATTTCGAGACCGGCCGCCTGTCGGGCGATATCGGCTTGCGCTATGCCAAGACGGTCAACGAACAGACCTATCGCTCGACGCTCGATTACGAACCTTGGTATGAAGAGCAGATCACGATCAAGCGCGGTTATGACGATTGGTTGCCATCGTTCAACGCCGCCTATGAACTGACCGACGACATCAAGCTTCGTGCTGCGGCCAGCAAGGTCGTGTCGCGCCCGTCCTTCGCCGACATGTCGGGGCAGGTGGAATATAGCATCGACCGTTATTCCAGCTTTGGCCCGTTCTTCGGCGGAAGCGGCGGCAACCCCGATCTGAAACCCTATCGGGCTTGGCGCTACAATGCGGCATTCGAATGGTATTTCGCCAAGGGCAGTCTGTTCAACGTCGATCTGTTCATCAACGATGTGCAATCCTACATCGTGCGCAAGAACGCCTTCGTTCAGGTCGTGGTCCCCACCGAGGCGGTCACCTTCTGCCAACAGAACCAGTCGCTCTTCTGCAACGGCAAGCTGCAGCGGACGAACACGATGCTGATCAACACGCCGTTCAACGGCAGCAACGCCCAGGTAAGGGGTGCCTCGGTCGGTTTCATCGGCAATCTGATCTGGGGCTTCGGTATCCAGGCCAATGCCACGGTGCTGGATCAGAAATACGGCTCGTACACCGATCAGTTCAACAAGGCGGGCAAGCTGCCCCTGCCCTATCTGTCGACGTTCAGCTACACGATCTCGCCCTATTACGAGCGGGGGCCGATCCAGGCCCGCGTCTCCTATACTTGGCGCAGCAAATATCTGAACACGGTGGGGACGGAAACGGACGCCCCCACCTATGTCAACGCCTGGGGCCAGTTGGACGCGCAGGCGGCGTACAATGTCACCGACAGACTGGCCGTGACCATCGCGGCGCAGAATATTCTCGATGCGACGGAACGGCCCACGACCAACGGCGATCTGCCGCTGGCATGGAACCGCTATGGTACGCGGATTACGGCGGGCGTGACCTTCCGTATGTTCTGATGGTCTGGGGTCGCGGCGGTGTCGCGACCCCATTTGCCGGCGCCTTCGGCCGTCTCGGCCGCCGCTCGAAACCGTGCGGGAAGTTGTCGTCCTGCCTGGGCCATCTGCAACGTCAGGCGCCCAGGTTGCCCGAGCGGACCAGCAGGTGGATAGCCTGAGCCGTACTGGCGGCTCCCAGGCGGTTGCGGATGCGGCGCAGATGGTTTTCGATCGTGCGTTCCGAAAGGCCGAGCAACGCGGCGACATCGGCCTGACGGCGACCGGAGGCGATCCAGCGGATCACCTCGCGCTCGCGGGCGGAAAGTTGCGGCATAGCGTGCGCTACAACCGATCCGGCGAGACGCTCCGCGACATGAAACGCCGCCGTCCCGACCAAAGTCAGTGCCAGGCGCGTATCGATCGCACTATCAATGGTGCGACCGCCAAAACTCACCGCGCCCGCAAGCCCGACATGGCTGAAGATCGGCACCTGTAGCCCGTGGATGCCCGGCCCTTTGGGATGCGGAACGACGCGATAGGTTTCGGCGTCGGCCGTGCCGTTCTTGGTCCAGAAGAAGGGGCGATCGGTTTCCAGCACATGCCGGTTGACCGGACAACGCGCGAGATAGGTGGCGGCATTGACCCTGTGACCGTTGCCGAACCAGTCGCCCTCCAGCCACAGGATGCGATCGACCGCCCCGTCGCCGGGCGGCGGGGCGGTGTAGATGACGAAACGACCATAACCGAACGGGGCGGCATAGGCGCGGACCGTGGCATGCAGCGTCTCGGCGTCCATGCTGTGCTCGATCGCGGCCACCGCCGCGGCGGCTCCGGCCAAGGCCGCCCCGCTCATGGTCAGGCGCCGCCGACCTCGGCCAACAGCGTCTCCGCCGCCAGCTTGCCGAGATTGTTGGCCGCGAACGGGCTGGAGCCGGTCAGCAGCTTGCGGTCCTTGTGCGTCGACGTGTCCACCTCGGTGTTGAGGATGGTCACGCCCAGCGCCTTCAGCTTCTCGCCAAAATGCCAGGTCAGATGGCCGGGCATATAGCCGACCTCTGGCGTCATGCGATCGGCCGCGTCGGGGAAGGCGGTGATGCTGTAGCCGGCCAGCGGGAACGGCTCGCCATCGACCTTGGGCGTGCAGGCCAGCAGCGCGGCCGGGCCATGGCAGATCGAAATGATGTGACGGTCATTCTCCAATGCCCAGCGCAGCACCGCGCCGACCTCGTCACTGAACGGCAATCCGGCGAGCGGCCCATGGCCGCCGGGAATGAACACCGCCGCATAGTCGCTGTCGGGTCCCAGCGCGGCAACGATATCGGCCAGCTTCAGCGGTTTCTGAAACGCGTCCAGATACGCCTTGTGCAAACCGGTGATCGCTTCGTCCTCCTTGGGCATCGCCCAGAATTCGAACTTCACCGGGTTGCCGGACACGGTCGCGATGTCGAATTCGAACCCCGCCTTGTGCAGATGGTACATCGGCACCAGCGTCTCGACCGGATGGTTGCCGGTGGAGAACAGCGTGCCGTTCTCCATCTTCAGATAGCGTTCGTCGGTGCCGATCAGCAGGATGCGGCGCGTGCCGGTATAGGGCTGCGGATAGTCCGCCCCCTCCAGGTCGCTCTTCGGACTGGTGTATTCATTCAACGAAAACTTCGACGGGAAGAAGGCGTTGAACTCTGCCTCATCGGGCTGCGGATCTTTGCTCAGCGGCAGGATGCTCATATTCAGTCTCCTCCGGGCCCAACATAAGGGCTGCAACGCGCCACTGAATGCGGGATTTCCCTCAATCTATGTGGGCGATCCCGAACGTCGTTTCATAGGGGTAGCGGCCAAGCCGGCCTTGCACTGTCAGCGTCTCGCTATACCATTTCGGCCATGGCCCTGACGAACCTGCTCCTTCCGACCTACCAGCACATGCTGCAAACCATGTCCGGCATATTGGACAAGGCCGAGCAGCAGATGCCGGATCAAGCCGAAGCCTTATTGGCGGCGCGACTGGCGACCGACATGTTCCCGCTCGCGGCACAGGTCCGCTTTGCGGCCTTCCAGGCGCAAGAGGCTGTCTTCCGGCTCCGCGGCGAGCCCGTTCCCGAATGGCTGGATGCCGTTGCGGCCGAAGGGCGCAACGCCGGCGACACGCCCGGCACGATCGCCGACGCCCGGACGCGGATCGACGAAGCCCTTTCCTTCCTCGCGACCGTGTCGAGCGGCGTCCTTGATGCCGGCGCGGATCTGCCGATGGCTATCGAACTGCCAGACGGCATGACGTTCGACATGACGGGCGAACAATATGCTCGCGACTGGGCTTTGCCGCAGTTCTATTTTCACGTCATCACGGCCTATGCGATCCTTCGCCATCAGGGCGTCGACATCGGAAAGGCGGATTACGTCCCTCACATGTTCGCCTATCTGCGACCGGGGACGATGGCGGCGGCATAGACGAGGATCCCCGCCTTTCCCGTGACTCGATCAAGAAGCGGGACGATCGGCACGGGCATCTTCTATGCCGAGGCGACCAGTCCATGCCGCCCCCGGTGCAGAGACTGGGGGCGGCTCGAACGCCATTGGCATCGCCGTAAATAGTGGCTTAGCCGGTCCGGCGCTGCGACAAGTCCCGCGAGGCGTTGCCGCGCTTCGGGTCACCGGGCTGGGCGGTCAGTTGGAACGTGGCGAGCATCATGCCCAGATCCTGTGCCTGCGTCGCAAGGCTGCGTGCGGCGGCGGTGCTTTGTTCGACCATGGCCGCATTCTGATCCCCGTCCCTGGCCGCTTCTTCGACGAAGTGTGCGACGATTTTGGGCGAAATCGTCGCGGGACCGACGGCCATCCGCCGCATCCGGGAGATCGACCTCCGGTCCATACAGCCACCAGACATCATGACGATCGGCAGTCGCGGACCGGCCTTGCCCGTCATGATGACGCCAACTGCGTCGGCGTGCATCGGACCGGGAGCGATGGCGCATCGTCGACATAGTCAGGTCATCCGTTCGGTTCACCGAGGTTGCGAAGGGCCTTTTTGTCGATCTTGCCGACGCTCGTCCGTGGCAAGGCATCGAGCACGACAAGTCGGTCGGGCAGCGCGTAGCGGCTGATCACGCCCTGCGTAACGAATTGCGAAAGGTGCTCGAGGATCGCCGGCACGTCCGGCACCTCTGCGCGGGGCACGATGAATGCGACCGGGCGCTCGCCCCAGCGATCGTCGGTCACGCCGACGACCGCCGCCGACCCGACCTGTGGATGGCGCATCATCAGTTCCTCTAGCTGGATCGACGATATCCATTCGCCGCCGGACTTGATGACGTCCTTCAGTCGATCGCGAACGACGATGTTGCCGCACGGATCGACCTGTACGACGTCCTGGGTGTGCATCCAGCCGCCACGCCAGAGCGCGTCGGATGCGTGCAGGTCATTGCCATAGCTCATCGTCAGCCACGGGGCGCGTACCGTCAATTCGCCCTCCGCAGCCTCCGCCCCGCGTTCGTCGACGACTCGGATCTGGACGAGCGGGATGGGGCGTCCGGCAAGGCATGAACGCTCCGTGCTGTCCGGAGCATCTCCCGGATCATGCCGCGCGATCGATAGGACGGGTGCGGTCTCCGACATGCCATAGCCGGCGAATGCCATGATGCCGCGCTCCCTGGCGGCGTGACACAGGCTGCTCGGCAGCGCGGAGCCGCCGACGACCATTTTCCAGGGGCGTTTCAACTTCCGATCGCCCAGCGCTTCGACGAGCATCTGTACGATGGTGGGGACGCCGTGCGAGAAGGTGACGCCCTCGCGTTCGCCCGACGCGACGATCCGATCCGCAAGATATCGGCCCGGATAGACCTGCTTCAGCGCCAGGAGCGTCGCGACATAGGGCATACCCCAGGCATGGACATGGAACATCGGCGTCAACGGCATGTAGACGTCGTCACGGCGCAGCGACTGATGGTCGGGCTGTCCCGCCATCGCGGCGAGCTCCGCCAGCGTGTGGAGAACGATCTGCCGGTGGCTGAAGGCCACCGCCTTGGGCAACCCGGTGGTCCCCGTGGTGTGGAAGGTCGTCGCGAGCGCATTTTCGTCGAAATCGACAAAGCGGAAGAGGTCGGTTCCCGCCGCCAGCAATGTCTCGTAGTCGCCGGCGACCGTCATATCCTGCACCGGCGCGCCGTCGTGCATCGCGATCTTGCAGGTAAGCGCCGGCAGCCCCCCTTCGATCGCGCGAACCAGCGTCGCGAAGTCGGCATGGAACAGCAGCAACCGTGCGCCGGTATCGGCGATCGTGTAGGCGATCTGGTCGGGCGACAGCCGTACATTCACCGTCTGGAGCACAGCGCCCATCATCGGCACGGCAAAATAGGCTTCGAGATAGCGGTGACTGTCCCAGTCCATCACCGCGACCACGTCGCCCGGCCCAATGCCATGATCGGCAAGGACCGCGGAGAGGCGGCCAATCCGCCGCCCCAGTTCGCCATAATCGTGGCGCCGGCCATCGGTCCCGACGATCTCGCACGGACTGCGCACGTCGAGCGCGCTTTGCAACAGGTGGCGGATCAGCAGAGGATAGGCATAGGCCTCCGGCGCCGGGGTCGCGAAACGATAGTCCATGGTCAGCGGAGCTCCGCATCCGGCTTGCGACCCTGTTCCACCCATTGGCGCAGCGCGTTCCATGCCGCCACCGTCTGACCCTTGTCGAACCCGCAATGACTGTAGCCCTCGATCCCGCCGATGGGCAGCGGGGCGCGGGTCGGCGGCACTGTGAACTGCGCCAGATTCGCGGACCGACCCGCCTTGGCCACCACAGCGGCGAGCTGGGCCTCTTGCGCATAGGGCACCAGTGAATCGATCCTGTTGTGCAGCGTGACCAACGGCACCGCGATCCGACCGGAGGCGGTGTGCCATTTCCGGAGATAGGCGATGGCCTGGGGTGCCGCCTCGACCCGCTGGATATCGTGGTTCAGCGCACCATTCTCCTCCGCCGACAGCGACGAGGCCGCATAAACCTTGCCGACATTGCCATGGATCCAGCCACCCGCGGTCATCGCCATGTCGTCCGCCCCCAGCGCGGCGATGACGAGCGGATAGGCGAGCGAGGCCGCGTCATATTCGAACCCACCGATCTCGGTGACGGCTCGGGCGATCCTCGCCTCACGTCCCTTCGGGTCTTTCTGCGCGGCGGTCCACAGCGCGAGCGGCGGCATCCCGACCTTGGCGATCTCGCCAAGGACATGGACCTGCGCGATGGCGTCTGGCGTCCCGGCGGGCGGGCGCGACGATAATGCGTCGTGGCGGACGTCCTGATTGCCGGGAAGCGCATAGGGCGTGTCCTTGGTCAGCGCATTATATGCCAGGCGCATGTCGACTATGCGGCCGAGCATATCCTCCCAGCTGGCGACGACGCCGCACCGGGCAAAGCCGCCCGCAAACGCCTTCGGGTACATTTCAAGGAGCGTGACGACGATGCCGCCGCCCATCGAATCCCCCATCACATAGATGCGCTTGCCGCCCATCTCCGCCAGCATGTCGCGCAACCGGGCGATCGCCTTGGTCCCTGCCTCGGCACCCAGTCCGTCCTTGGCATAGGCGCTGTGCCCGACCGCGAAACCTTGACCATAGGCCTCGCCGAGCGCGCCGGTGCCCAGCGCTTTGTCGACAGGATCGGCCGATACCGCAACCGGCGTGCCGGGGGGCGAGTAGCCATGGGCATATAGCAGCCCATCGCCCGTCCACTCCTTGGGGAATGCCAATGCGAACTGATTGCCATCGAGGCGACCGTTGATCGTGACGCCACCATCGGCGCGGGCAGTCACGGTGACGTCGGTGGCGCCCAGTCGGGTCGCTTGCGCCGTAAGGATCTGCTGGCTGGATCCGGGACCGTCGCGTCCGCTGGCGGGCGCGAGCGGCGCGGCCAACGCCACGGCACTGGCGAGGAGGAGGGACATCAGGGGAAAGGCGCGCATCGGGCGTACTCCTTGTCTATCGGGATTTGCGGCCGAGATGGCGGTCGAAGAAGCTCGCGATCAGGTGAAAGGCTTCGGTCGATTCGGGCATGTCGGGCCACATGAAGAAGGCGTGTGGCAGGCCGTCGAAGAGTTGCAGCTCGCTCGGCACGCCAGCCGCCGTCAGGCGACGATGGGCGCGCGTCAGGGCGCTGACCGCGAAATCGCGACCGCCCGCCAGGAGCAAGGTCGGCGGCATCGCGCGGACTTCGGCATCCGATTGCAGCGGATAGGCAATCGGGTCGCTGCCGGGCACATCCGCCATGTATGGTGTGGGCAACGTCGCGGGCAGCATGGGCGTTGGCAGCGTTTCGCCGCCGGTGATGGGGCCGGCCAGATAGGGGCTGTCACCCGAATAGGGTGCCCCGGTGCCGCAAAAGGTTCCGATCGCGCCGGGGCGCGGCAGTCCGATCTTCCTGATCCAGGCCGTCGCCTGTGCGGTGATAATGCCGCCCGCCGAGCAACCGTAGATGCCGATATTCTCCGGACGATGCGTCTTGAGCAACGCCCGATAGACCGCCGCCACATCCTCGGATGCGGCCGGATAGCGATGCTCGGGCGCAAGCCGATAGTCCAGCGTGACGACCCGGACCTTCATCATCGCCGCGATCGGGATCGCCTCGATCAGTGCCCCGCTGCCCGATCCCCACAGGAACGCACCGCCATGGACGTTGATCAGGACGCGCTGCGCATTGTCGGCGGCGATGCCGCTTGCCGGCTCGACGATGGCGACGGGTACGCCCGCAATCTCCTGTCGGTGTTCGTTCGTCGCGAAATGGCGCCGCATCTCGGCCAGGCGACGGTCATTCCATTGCTGATAGAAGGAGCGTTGCTGCACCAGATCGCCGGCGATCGCCTTTGGCGCGGTCTCCGCCTTCATCCGCATTAGCACACCAAGAGCCTGGGGGCTGAGTTGACTGGACGGCGGCAGGGTGAAGGCGGGCACGGCGACGGATTGCGCCGTCGCCGGTTGACCAATCGCGGCAGAGACAGCGAGCGTGGCGATCATCAGTCGCGGAATCAGTGCCGTTCGGCCACGAGAGCGGCCCCTGCGTCGCGGCCCGTCGACAGCTACCTCGCGCCGGAGCAGATCGCGTCGGTCGATCGTCATCGCACCGCCTCCGCCGCCGGCTTGCGCCCCGTCCGAACCCATGTCCGCATCGCATCGAACGCGGCGATATTCTGCACCGGCGTGAAGCCACAATGGGTGTAGCCGGTCAGTCCGCCAGGTAGGGGGATCGTCGTCGGTGGCACCGCATATTGCGCCAGCCGCGCGCCGTTGCCGGCGGCAGCGGTGATCCGCCCCAGCCCCTCGGATTGAGCGAACGGGACCAGTGAATCGATCGTCTGGTGTACGGTCACTAGCGGTATGCGGAACCGACCGGTCGCCTCGTGCCAGCGCCGTGCATAGGCGACTGCGCGGGGATCGGCATCGTAGCGCTGCATCTTGCGGTTGAATGCCGCCGTTTGCGTCGCATCCATTTCCGGCGGTGCGTAGACGATGTCGCGGTTACCAATCGGCAGACCACCCATCGTAGCCTTGATATCATCCATGCCGAGTGCGGCAGATGAGATCGGCGCCCCCAGCGCCGCCGGATCGGGCGCGAAGCCGCCGACCGCCGCGACCTGCCGGATGATGCGCGCTTCCGATCCCTGCGGGTTCGCCTTGGCAGCTAGGAACAGCGTGAGAATCGGCGAAAGAAGCTTCATCTTCTGCGCTTCGCGGAACGCATCACCCGGTGTCGGATCGTTGGCCGGCGGCACGATCGGCAGCGCCGAGCGGGTCAGGTCCTTGCCGCCCGGCAGCGCATAGGGCGTGCCTTCGGTCAGCACGTCATAGGCGCCGCGCATGTCGGTCAGTTGCCGGACCATCGCCAGCCACCCCTGCGTCACGCCGCACATCGCGACCGCGCCAGAAAAGGCGTTGGGATGGTTCTCGATCAGCGACAGCACGATATTGCCGCCCATCGAGCCGCCAACCGCGTAGAAGCGTGTCGCCCCAAGTTTCGCCGCTAGCGCGCGCAGCCGCATGGTGTTGCGCGTCGCGGTCTCGGTTGCGATGCCGTTCTTGTCCACCGCCGCGATGCCGCTGGCGATCCCCTGCGCGTAAAGATGGTTGAATAACCCGCCCCCCGGGTCCTTGGCCAGCGGATCGGCGGGCACGGTGGGCGGAGTGCCCGGCAGCGCATAGCCCTGCCCGAACAGCACCGTCTCGCCGGTCCAGTTCGGCGGGATCGTCAGGACAAAGCGGCGCCCCTCGACGCTACCGTTCAGGATCATGCCGCCGTTAGGTGCGGCTGCCGCTGCCAGCTCGGTGGCGCCGGCCGCGCGTGCCTTCGACTGTAAGGCGGTCTGGACAGCGCTCGGCTGAAACACGTTCGGCGCCTGCTGGGCAATGCTGGCGCTGGCCAACAGGACGATAGGGAAGATCGCGGAGTGGCGCACCATGTCCAATGCTCCTTTAAAAGCGATAGCGGAGCTGGACGCCATATTGCGCCGGCTCGCCATAGATCGAGCCGATAAAGCCCGAATTATTGTAGCTGGGATTGGCGGTCACCCGATATTCCCGGTCGAGGATGTTGGTGCCGTAGAAGGCCAAGTCGAGCGGAAAGCCGCGCACATCACGCCAATCGATGCGGAGGTTGAGGAGACCATAGCCGGCGATGGTGTCGAACGGCTGCGCCTCCGGCGTGACACGCTGGCTGGTCTGGTACGACCAGTTGCCGCTCAGTTGCAGCGTTCCCTCACGCTCCGGGATCGGCAGATCGACGCTCGCCGTCAGATTATATTTGTGCTTCGGTACGAAGGAGAATGGCGTGCCGGCCAGATCGCGGCTCGGCTGCGCGGCGGTCAGCGCCTGCGGAATCGCCAGGATCGCGATCGTGTCATATTGCAGGTATTTGGCGGAGTTGTACGAATAGGTGGCGCCAAGGGTCAGCCCCTTGACCGGAACCAGCATGCCTTCGAATTCCAGCCCCATCACCCGCGCGCGCTGGGCATTGGTCAGAATGTCCGATCCGGCGATGGCGGCGCGCTGAATGACCTGGATGTCGTTGTACCAGGTATAGAAGGCAGCGACGTTCGTGCGCGCCCGGACGTCGCCGAAGCTCCAGTCGCGCTTCAGGCCGATTTCAGCATCGGTCACATGTTCGGGCTTTACCGCGAACAGCGGATGCTCTTCGCCGAGGAACAGTGATACGATGGGGTTGCTCGCCCCCGATTTATAGCCCCGTCGCGACACCACATAGAGCAGGGTCTGCGGATCGGCCTGCCAGTCGAGCCCCAGCTGCCATGTCGGACCGTTGCTCTCTCCGCGGAAGGTCGCCGCGGTGCAGTTGGGATATTTGAGCGTAGGGACGCGCCCGGCCGCGACCGCCCGGTACGCATCATAGACGCACAGCCCGGCGTTCAGCCCGACCACCTGCGCCGCCTGCGTCGGGCTGATGATCCCGAGCGCAGCGAGCCGGTTGAAGATTTGATAACTGGCAGGGTCCTGATAGCTCTGGATGTCGCCGCCGAATTCATCCCACGTCCAGCGGAAGCCGGCGGTGGCGGTCAGCGTCGGAACGATCTTGTACTGAACCTGCGCATAGGCGGCCTTGCTGCGTCCATCGACATGAGCGCTGGGTTGCAGGGTCAGTGCGGGGACGAGTGGGCTGGTCAGGCCGAGCGCCGCCTGCAATGGCTGTGGGATCAGCAACGGTCCCCCGCCCAGAATGCCACCGGCCTGCATCGGGTTGACCGTCGCGAAGGTCAGCGGTGCCGGCGTCTTCTGGTCGAGGAAGAAGCCGCCCACCTGCACCCGAAGCGGGCCGTTATCATAGCGCGCCTGTACTTCCTCGGTGATGGTGCGCAGGTTGTTGTTCCAGCTACCGGGATAGGCGCCGAGCAGGTCGGCGATCGGCAGCGTCGTCGAATCGCGGTCGTTGGCGCTGGTTGAACGGGTGCGGGCGTAGCTGAAGATATTCTTGAGCGTGAACGTGTCGCTGACGCGCCATTCGGTATTGTTGAGGACGAGGAAGTTCTTCGCCTTCTCAAAGGTCGGCACGCTGAGCGCGGTCCGGCGTACGCCACGCGCCTGCTGTGCGGCGAGATAGGGTTGCAAAAGTGCCGCATAAGGCCGCGCGGGATTGACGGCGAGCAGGATGCTGCCCCCGCCATGCTCGTCCACTTCCTGATAGCTGACGGCGGCATAGTTGCTGATCGTCGCGGTCGGGTCGAACTGGATGCCCAGCCGCAGGCTGAAATTGTTGCGGTTCAGATAGTCACGCCCGGTAAGGACGTCGCGGACATAGCCCTCGCGCTTGTCTAGCTGACCGGCGAAGCGGACCGCCAGCACATCGTCGACGATCGGCACGTTCAGCGCACCCTGCACACTCTTGCGCTGGAAATTGCCGATCGTCCCGTCGACATAGCCCTCGACGCGGTTCATCCGCGGCCGTTGCGGCTCCAGCAAGACGGCACCGCCGGTCGTATTTCGCCCGAACAGCGTTCCCTGCGGCCCTTTGAGGACCTGCAACGACGCGAGGTCGTAGAAATTGCCCGGACCGCTGACGCTGGTGGGAACTTCGGCGAAATAGCCGACCACGCCCGGACCGCTGCCCGTACCCGGACCGCCGGTCCCGCCCATGCCGCGGATGGTATAGGTTTCCTGATTGCGCGCGACGTCGCCGACCACGGACAAAGACGGCGTGAAATTCTGAAGATCGGTTCCGTTGTTGATGCCTTTCTCGCGGATGGCATCTTGCGAGAAGGCGGTGATGGCCACCGGGACCCGCTGGCCGCGTTCGGCCGTACGGCGCGCGGTCACGACGATATCACCGATGCTGTCGTCCTCCTGCGCAGGCGCTGCTGCCGGTTCCGCGACAGGAGCGATCGCCGCCGTGCGATCCGCGGCCGGCATCCGCGTCACGGCGACTGCGCCGCTGCGATCGTGATGCAGGACGAGGCCCGAGTCGCCCACGACCGCCCGCAATGCCGCCATCGCGTCCAGCTTGCCCCGCACGCCGCGCGAGTGCAGCGCATCGACTTCGTCGCTGCGATAGAGAACCGGCGTGCCAGTCTGGCGCGACCAGGCATCGAGCGCCGCCCGCATCGATCCGGGCGCGATGCTGTAGGTGCGGACGCGGTTCACGGTTTCTGTCCCGGACTGCGACCACGAAGGCGTTGCCGCGCAGGTACTTACCAGCGCCGCTGCAATCAGGAACCGATGCTTTCCGGCCATATTCCCCCTCCGATACTGCACGGCCTCTTTGGGCCTTCTGCAATGCTAGACGGACGGTACGCGGAAAGTCGTAACGCAACCGATCAGGAATTTATCGTGATCGCATCCGCGTTTTCGCGCACCGTCAGTCCGAAGCCCGCGCGCAGCAGCCGTGCGAACGCATCGATGTCCGTGGCCTCGAATGTGCCGCCGATCCGGATCTGCGCGGTGCGAGCATCGGCGATCTGGATTTGCCGGCGATTATAGCGGTTGAACTCGGCCGCGGCCTCGCCCAGCGTCGTCCGGTCGAAGGTCAGCATCCCCCGCCGCCACGACAGCGCCGCCTCCACCCGCGCGGGCGACCGGTCGGTCAGCAGCATCGACGTGCCCCGCGAAATGGCGACATTGCCGGCGGTGATGACGGCCGCCCGCCCCCGCTCGCCACCGGCGGCATCCTCCACCCGCACGCGGCCTTCGACGACGGCGACGGTGACCATCCGGCCATCACGTCGTACCGAAAAGCGGGTGCCGAGCACCGTCACCACCCGGTCCCCTGCATGAATGACGAAGGGATGGTTCGTGTCGTGGGCCACGTCGAAATAGGCTTCGCCGCGATCCAGCCAGACGGCACGTTGGCCACGGTCGACCGCCGTCCGCATCATACTCGCCGTGTTGAGCGTCACCGCGCTGCCATCGGGCAGGCGCACCGCGCGATGTTCGCCGACGGTGGTCGCGAACCGGCGGAGCGGCGCTGGCGGCTCGCTTCGCACCCATCCGGGAAGGGTCGATGCGGCGAACAGACATAGCAGGATCAGGCTGGCCGCCAGGGCCTGCAGCGGGCGGCTTCCCGAAAAGCGGTACAGCGGCGGTCGTTCGGCGACTGCACTCCGCGTCGCGGCGAGCCGCGCGGTAGCATCCCAGCCCGCTTCGAGCCGCCACAGGGCGACCTTGTGCGCATCGCTCTCCGCCAGCCAGTACTCAAGCGCCTGCGCGTCCGCCGCGCTCCATTCGGGCTGATCGCGGCGTACCAGCCAGGCGGCGGCGCGCTCCTCGATCCCGTTCCGGCCGGTCATGGCGTCCGCTTCCGTCGCGGGGCCAGCCCGGGCTTGCGTTCGATGCGCGCATTGCCGCCGAGCATGAAGTTGGCCAACGCCCGAAGGCCGAGCGTCAGTTGGCGCTCGACGGTGTGATGGCCGACACCGAGCCGGGCGGCGGTTTCCCGGATATTCAGCCCCTCGACTCGTCGCAGCCGTACGACCTCCCGACAACGCGGGGGCAGCTGGTCCAGCCCGGCCATAGCCCGGCGGAGTTCGTCGCGCGCGGTCAGCGCGCGATCCGCCTCGGCCAGATCGGGCAGGTTCAATTCGTCGAGGTCCGCCATCTGTTCGAACGAGACGACCTTCGCGCGCCGCGCCCGATCGATGAGCAGATTGCGCGCGACCGTCAGCACGAAGGGGCGCGTATTGAGCGGAAGCCCCTTTCGCGCGGCCGCAACGGCATGTTCGTACACCTCCTGCCGAAGGTCGATCACATCGTCCCGCGCTCGACAATGCCGCGCGAGATAGCGCTCAAGGTCGCGCTCCAGCGGAAGCACGTCTGCCACGAACCAGCGCTTCAGGGCATCATCGTCGATCATCAAAGAGTTGGGACGAATGACATACGATAACCCGTAACGCCCGATCGACATCGGCCTACCTATTCGGGGGCGGCGGTTCCGACAGCCGGCATTGTTCTACAAGGACGCTGCCATGGGAAGGGCCATTCGGAACGATGGAGCGCACAATCATCCGCACCATGCATGTACATGGGCTTAAAGGCGCGTAGCGGATTTGGAGCTCTTTGAGGGCCATGGGGGTATCTCATGCCGAGGCCGGAATGATACTCACGAAGATACCCCCATGGGCAAATCGACGTCCTGGCATTCAGAGAAGTCGACTGGGAGGCGAGAGGCCCCCTGAACGAGGGTTAACTTGCT
>NZ_BBJS01000065.1 GCF_000739895.2 Sphingomonas paucimobilis NBRC 13935 | reverse complement strand
CCCCCCGATCCACCGCCCTCTGCTGCTGGTCGTGCGCGGGGTGCTGCCGATGCCGCCCAGGCGCACAGCTTCTTTTCCCACCTCGATACCAACATTCATCGCATCCTCGCCGTCCTGGGTTCCTTCCGCGATCTGGTGACCGACGTGCGCGCCAGCCTTGCAGATGCCGCCGCCAGGGACGCCCAGCGCGCGGAGGACGAGGAAGCCCGCGACAAGGCCATAGCGGCCCGCCTGGTCGATCCTGCGGTTCTGGCAGCCCGTGCGGAGGCCGGAGCGCGTCATGGGGCCGCAGATGGCCTTGCCGGGGCGGGAGAGGCCCTGCGGCGTCGGATCGACGCTGACACGGCCGCGCACGCCGCCCTGGCCGATCGTTTTGCCGCCGATGCCGCCGATCGTCGCGCCCATGAACAGCGCCGGCGCCGGTGGGACAGGTGGTGGAACGGCGCGCTCGCCGGCTTCGCCCTGCTGGTGCCGCTCTCGCTGGGTTATGGCTATCACCTCGGAAACGGGGCCGGTGAAACGTCGGGCTATGCCCGCGCCCGTGATGAGGTGGCCGCCGCGAACTGGGCCAACACCGTCAACGGCAAGCTCGCCCGCCGCATCGATCAGGCCAGCGAACAGACCATCCCCGCCATCGCCGCCTGCCCCAAGGATCATGGCTGGAAGCGGGAAAAGCGGGACGGATCGTATTGGTGCTTCGGGGCGAACCCCGATGCCAAGACTTACAGCGGGTGGTTGCTGCCATGACCCGCGCGCCCATCAGCGATGCGGAGCGCGGCCGGCGTAAACGCGAAATCGACTTCGCGCGGGGCAGTGTCCGCTACGAGGGGGGCATACTGTCAGGCGAGGTCGAGGAGCTTAACACCCGCTACATCGACGGTGAAATTGACGGCGACGAGCTGACCGCCGCCATCCTCGCGTCCGTGACCGTGCAGCATGGCTGACACCCGCACCTGGCAGCTCGTCATGGTCGGGGACGATCTGCACCGCATCACCGCTGAAGCGCAGGCCGACATGGCGCGGCTGCTCGACCTCGATCCCGCCATCTCCCACCTGACCGTCGAGGTCGGTGACGTGTCTGTCCACGTCGCCCGCGATTGGCCCAGCGACCGGATGGAGGAAGCCGACCGTCTGATCGATCGCATCGCTGCCTCGGGCGTGTCTGCGATCGTCGTCTACGATCGTAACGGCAAATCCCCTCGCCGTGTGACGACCGGCGAATGATGGCACGATGTCCCCGGCCCCACCCCCTCCTTCGCCAAGCCTGCGGCCGGTAGGCCGCTCTTGTGACGGCGTAGCCGGCACGCATCATCGGCGCATCGGGCGAAGGCCGATTCCGCTTATCATCATGCGACGCTAGCCTCGCGCGCCCGCGATGATTCTAGATTCTACTGATTCTATGATTCAGGGGGGTCGTATCCCGCTGAATTACAACGTTGATTCCGGCCTATCATGAGAAATGGGGTGGGGTATCATGAGAAATGGGGTGGGGCATCATGAGTTTTGGGGTGGGGTATTGTGAGGAACGGGGTGCGTGAAATGAGAAGCTAGTCGCTCTCATCTCATGATAGTTGACCATCCCGTTATACCGGGTGATGGTGCCGCTATGAGTGGTGGAGCAGACGACAAGCCTGGGCGGACGATGGAGGTTGCACGGATCGAGAAGGAGCGAGGCTCTGACACGATCGTACAGCCGCGTGAGCTGGTCGAAGTACGCTATGCACGCGGGGTTTCCCTTAGCCTGTCGGCTCGCAAGGTTCTCGCTCTGATGATGCACCAAGCTGCCGGCGATGCCTGGCGCGATCAGGAGCATCGTATCGCCAAACGGATGCTGCGCGGCTCCCACAATTCCAATGACCGCCTAACCGACACGATCGACGAACTGATGGGTATCTTCTTTGCCATGCCCGATCAGGTCGAGGGCGACCGGGGCCGGCGCACGTTTCAGATGGTCGAGGAAACGTTCGAGGGGGGTGAGCAGGGGTGGTTGATCTACCGGTTTACCCGACGCGCTCGCGACCTGCTGAAAGACAGCGCGACCTACGCCCTACTACACCGGGAAACAGTGCTGGCGTTCGACAGCAAATACGCGCTCGAACTCTACCAGCTCGGGGCGCTGCTCTACCGTCGCGATGTTCCGATCTGGCGGGGTGACGTTGCCACGTTGCGCGCCAAGCTCGGCGTACCGGAAGGAAGCTATGGGTCGTTCGCCGATCTGCGCCGCTTCGTCCTCGATGCGGCAACGGCCGAGATAAATCAGCTCGTCCCTCAATTCTCTGTCGCGTGGGACGTGGCAAAGCGCAGCGGTCGCAAGGTCACGGAAATAGCGATCACCTTTCGCCGCAAAGCCCCGATCGCCGCGGTAGCAGCGGAAGAGGAGAACGAACGTCATAGGGCTGGCCGGCGCGCACGCCGCGACGGTACGGTGGAAACCCTCGTTGACCCTGCGGCTATCATCGCCGCCACGGTCGCGAACCTGTCGATCTCGGACGAACTCCGGTGGCCCGCCGACGACCAGGTGTCGGAATATCGCACGCCGGATCTCTATGCGATCGGCCTAGCCCACGGTGGTGGTCACGCGATCCAGCGGTTGGCGGACCAATACGCTCGCGTCCGGTCTGACAGGCGGCGAAACTTGCGGGGGGATGCTCTGCGCGCTGATTGGACGACATGGGTAAGGGGTTGCGCGGAGAAGTGGGCGAAACCCTGATCCTTGTTCCTAGTAGGGTTGCGGGATACCGTAGGAAAACCGGTCATGGCTCCCGGTTGGAAACACGGGGTGTGAACTATGGCTACCGTATCGATGACCAAAGGGGCAGAGCTGGCAGGTGTCAGCAAGGGGACCGTCTCAAAAGCCCTAAAATCTGGCCGTCTTAGCTATGCTGAGAAAACCGAAAACGGCTACCTTATCGACACCTCCGAGCTATTTAGGGTGTTTCCACCAAAGCAGCCGGAAACGGTTGAACCAACACGGCCGGAAACGGGTAAAGGAAACGTGGAAACCCTAATCGAAACAGGGGGGTTGCGCCGGGAAATTGAGCTGTTGCGTGAACAGCTTCGTGACCGTGACGGAGTGGTGGACGACCTTCGCCGTCGCCTCGATCAATCGGATGAGGAAAGGCGTGAGGCTCAAGCCCGAGTGATTGGACTGCTGGCCGGACCCGGCCCTACAGAATCCAAGCGAGGGTTCTTCGGTCGCCTGTTCGGCCGCACTGACGAAGGGTAGCGCGATCGTCACCCCTGCCGTCGCGAGAGCCGGGATATCGTGGCCTGATCCACCCCGAGCAGGGCCGCGACGGTGCGTTGCGTGTCACCCCTGGCGAGCCGCTGTAGCGCCTCAGCCTGCTGATGGGGGGTGAGGGCGGTTCGCCGGCCGAACTTCACCCCACGGGCCTTGGCCTGGTCTCGGCCGACTGCGGTGCGCTCCACGATCCGCTGGCGCTCCCAGCTCGCCGCGATCCCCAGCACGGCGATGACGACCTCGGCGAACTGCGAAGTGGTGTCCACCATCGGCTCCGCGATCGAGCGGAAGCCGGCCCCTGCCTCCTTCACCGCATGGAGGATGTTCAACAAGTCACGGGTGTTGCGCGCCAGGCGATCCGTGGCCGTCACCATCAGCACGTCGCCAGCATCGAGCGCGCCGATCGCGCGCTTGAGCTTCGGCCGCTCGGCCGACGCGGCGCTGGCCTTCTCCTGGTAGACCTTCACGCAGCCGGCAGCGAGGAGCTGGGCGACCTGCTGGGTGAGGTTCTGCCCATTGGAGGAGACGCGCGCATAGCCGTAGATCATGCAATCATTGTGCATCGGATATATGCATCACGAAAGTGCCCGGATTTCTGCCATTCCCGAGGCGATGCAGAACCTGTGAGTTTTGCATCAAGATCGAGAGAACCGATGGCAAGCCAATGCCCCTCTAGCTAGCCTTGGATCAAGGTTATCGGGGGAACGGCAAATGCAGCAGTCATCGATCGGTAGAGGGCTTGGATGCCTTGCTATCCTACCAGCAGCTTTCATCGGATTAGCAGGCCTGGCGGATGGTATCGGCCCAACCGGGTGGCGAGGTTTCGCCGAACTATTCGGCTGGGTCGCCGTCTGTGCGACTGCATGCTACTTCATCGGCGTGCTACTCACGCCTCGGGGATGGGCTGGAGCATGGCGCTACCTCGCTGGCGGCGCCATCGCAGGCGCACTAGCGGTAGCAGTCAATTGGCTTGGCCTGGGCGCGCCGATGGCCGCCAAGATCGCGTACACCTCGGCCCTCCAAATAGTCGGTGTTATTGCAGTGGCCGGTTGCCTGATCCTGCTCGCGCGCTTTGCTAGACACACTCGTTAGTGATGCAAAACCTATGATTTTTGCATCATACCCAAATGGTTTGTATGACTCTCAACCTATGAGCGGCAACGGACCTGTCGATATTTGGACGATGATCGCGAGCGGGATCGAACGCGACGGCGATCGTGCCGCCCGATCGCACCTTGATGCCGGTTTCCCGATCTATGTGGCGAACGCGGACACTCCGGACGGCACCGTCGTTCGCATCGATCCGGACGGCAGCCGCCGCCTGGTGCGGTTCGATGGCGCGGGCGAACACCGGCTCCGGTGACCCCCTGGCCACCACCGCTGTCTGGCTATCCCTGCCGCTGGTAGAACCTGATCCGATTCCCACAAGGATGGTATTTCGAGAAGCAAATCAGCTTCTCAAAAAACACTGAATCACGGTTTTGAGAACAGAGATCGTGCGTCAGCGGCGTGGACGACGAAGAAAGAAGCTTTCAAACGCCTGCAAAGCTCCGTTAGGCTGAAGAACGTCATAATAGGTGACCTTGATCTCGGTCATGCCATCGGCTGCATCAGGTCGCACCTCGAACGCCGCGAAGCCGTAAGCGTGCGCCGCATTACGGGACGCGGACCATGGTGCCGGCTCGACGACGTAGACCGGACGTCGTTTGCCGGTCGTCGGATCAGGAGCCTGGACGGCAGTAATGACGCGGCATCGTGGTGGTTCAAACAAGAGCTCATTCGATGGTATCGACGTGCCGCCGCCGCCGATCACCATGTGGACGGTGCCCTGCGTGGTGTCGATGACGTCGAGTGCGGTTCCGCGAGGAACGGGCGTGCGTGTCGGGTTGGCTTCCGCGCCGCGGATGGGGTGCGAGCGCTCGTAATGATGCTCGTGCCCGCATACGACCAGATCCACGCCGAAGCGATCGAACAGCGGCAGCCATTCCTCGCGCACGCCGAGGTCCGCCCCATTAAACTTGTCGGCAGTGGAGATCGCGACCTGATGCATGCAGATTACGATCCAGTCGATCGCACGATCCGCCCGCGCAGCGCGTAGCGTGCTTTCCAGCCACGCCTTCTGCCGACCTGCCGAGTAGCCGCGCACATAGCTGTCGCCGCCGTCCTGGTAGCAGACATCGTCGTTGGCGATGCTGACGACCCGAACCGACCCAACGGTGAATGCATACCATAACCCCCGCGTCGTCTCGTCCTGACCGGGAGCCGAGGGCAGCTCGAAATAGGTCTGGTAGGCGCGGTAGCCGATCGGGCCGTTGCCCAGCTCGTTCTCGTGATTGCCGGCAGACGGCATCCACGGGCGATTGCGGGCACTGCGACTGTTGTTGGTCCAGAAGTCGCTCCACGCCCTTACCCGGTCTTGCGCAAGGTTGGCGTAGCACAGATCACCGTTGAACAGGTGGAACAGCGGACGGATGCGCTCGATGCCGGTGGTGGTGTCGGCACCCGCCGGGCCGCCGAGATTGTCGTTCACGAATGGGGCGTTAGGCAGCACGACGCCGGCAGGGGGCACGAAGCGACGACCCAGCGTCGGCGTGCCCTGATCGCCGAAGCTGGTGAAGGTGAACGTCGCGCGCCCACGCGGTGCCGTCCGGAAGTTGCCGAACTCGGGGCCTGCGCCGTCATGAACTGCGGCATACATATACTCGGTATCGGGGGTCAGGGTGTCCAACCGGGCATGGAAGGCATGGACCCGCTGCCCGGACTTGGCGTCCACATAGCTTCGCTCCACCGCGTCAACCGTTCGGAGCAGGGTGCCGTCAGGGTGTCCCAGAACCACCTGCGGACGCTGCACGCTCTCCAGTGCGTGCCAGGAGACGACAATTTGTGATGTAGCGTCCTCGCCGAATTGGAGATGAAGGCCGGCAACGGCAGGCGCGCCTGATACCGATGGCTCGGAGGTCCAACGACGTGCGGGCACTGTCGCCGCCGCAGGCAGCGCTGCGGCTATGCCCGCAGCGGCGAGCAGCCGCCGCCTGTTGATGTCGAAGCTGCCGTCCATTCGCCCATCCCCGTCCACCTAAATCCCGATCAGTAGCGGATGCCGGCCCTGATCCCATAGGTTATCACCTCGTGCGGCGTGAAGGTGGCGGCCGTGACGAAGGCGTTGGCGGTCTCGTAGAAACGCGCGTTGGTCAGGTTGTTGACGTAGCCGCCGAACCACAGCCGTCCATCAGGCGCGGTGAGGGTCAGGTTGGCGTTGACCAGCCAATAGCCGGGCAGCCGGGTGTTCGAGGTGGTAAGAAACGTGCTGGAGCGGTGATTGTAGTTGATCTCGGGTCTCGCCTTCCAGCCGCCCAAGTCGAACGAAACGGACGCCGCGCCCTTGTAGTCGAAGCGAGGAAAGTTAGGCAGCGGCTCGCCCGACTGATCGCTGGTGACGATGGTGTTGTAGAAACCTGTGACGGGATCGCGCAACGCGATCGTCGCTGGTGAATTGACGAAGATAAATTCGTCGTACTGACCGGTTTTGTAACCGATTGATTGGCTGATCTCGACAGCATCGACAGGTCGAGCAATGATCTCGACCTCTCCGCCATAAATGTGGGATCGTGGCACGTTGATAATGCGGCCGATGCGCTGGGTCTGACTGAAAATAACGCCTTGCAACTGCTGATCGCGGTAGTCGTAGTAGAAGCCAGTCGCGTTGACCTGAAGGCGCCGATTGAGCACCGTGGACTTAAAGCCGGCTTCATAGGACAGCAGCTTTTCCGGATTGAACGGTGATATCTGGCCCGGCAGCCCGCTGTTGTAGGTCGTAAATCCCCCGGATTTCACCCCGCGTGCGATGTCGGCGAACAGCATAACGTTCGGATCGATCCGATAGGTCAGCGCCGCCTTGCCTGACCATTCGCCGCGCGCCAGACGCTGACGAGTCCTCACGTTCACCAGCGGTACGGGAAAGACGATTTCGCTGATGAAGTCGTCCAGCTTACGCACCTCATGTTCGTAGCGCCCCCCAAGCGAGAAGGTCAGCCGGTCGGAAAGGGCCAGATCGCCGTTGGCGAATACGCCCGTCGATCGCACGGGTTGACGATAACGAGTGGAGAAGATGTTGCGCAGCGACGCGACATCAGTGAAATCCGACATGAAGCCGCCATTGTTGTGCTCGTCCGAGCGATAGACGCCGACAAGATAGCGGAAAGTCCGATCGGTGGGCGACGCCAGCCGAACCTCTTCGGACTGGGTGTCTATCTTGTTGAAAAAATACTCGCCGCCTTCGTTGGAGTTGGTTGCATCGAAATCCTGAAACTCCTTGCGATCGAAATGCTCGTGCGCGATGATCGCGGTCAGTTCGGCCCAGCCGAAATCATGGCGCAGCCGCACGGATGCGCCATAGCCCTCGTTGTTCAGGTTTGGCTTGGCGTCGAACCGCTGTCCGGTGAGTTGCGCAAAGATCGGCGAGATTCCGAAGCCGGTTGCGCGCTGGCTGGTGTCGGCGGGGTAGCGAATGCCAAGTGGGGGAAAATTATGTGATTGGAAGGGCAGCCGGAGCTGCAGCCCGCGCCCGTCCGAGCGGTCGCGATCGTAATGCGCCGACAGATCGACCTGCGTGGCTCCTCCCGGTCGCCAGGCGAGCTTGACGCGCCCGTTGAAACGATCCCTGTCACCCAGGCGGCGGCCTGTCGTCCGGTCGATCTGCCATGCGCCGCCTTGGTCGATGTTGAAGGCAAGCCGGCCGGCAAGGCTGTCGCTCAGCGGTCCGGTTACGTAGCCCTCCACTTGCGCCGCGTCGAAGCGGCCATACTCGCCCATGAGGGCAGCGCCGAACGTTGATTGCGGCGCGGCCGTCGTGATGCTGACGACGCCGGCGGTGGTGTTGCGGCCGAACAACGTGCCTTGCGGGCCGCGCAGCACCTCAACCCGGTCGATATCGAAGAGCGAACCCTGGAAGGTCACGGCATAAGGGTGGTTTACCTCGTCGATGTAGACGCCGACAGTGCCCGTGTTGTTGGCGGCATAATCGGTCAGCCCGACGCCGCGCACCGCGAATTGCGTCTGACTCGTGCCAAGCTGGGCAGTCGCCTCAAGGCTGGGCGCGCTGTTCTCGATATCATTGACGGTGCGGATGTTGCGCTCGGCGAGTTGCGATCCGCGGATCACGGTCAACGCGGCCGGCACGTTCTGTGACGACTCCGACCGGCGGGTCGCCGTCACCACGATATCGCCGATCCCTGTGTCACTTGACTGATCGGTCCTTGCAGCAGGCGGGGCGGCGGCAGGCGAGACACCCGCGGGCAGGTCGGACTGGTCGGGAACGAGGCTGATGTTCGTGCCAGACCTCAACCCAATCCTGAGACCAGTTCCAGCAAGCAGTTTGGCAAGCGCTACCTCAACGGAATAGGTACCATTAACGGCATTGGTCCGCTTGCCGGCGAGCTTCCGGGCTGGCGCGACGATCTGCACGCCTGCCTGCCGTGAGAAGGCTGGAATGCCGTTGACCGCTGGTTGAGCCGGAACATCGAAGCGCAGTGTCTGTGCCGCCGCGGGCTGGGCGACGCACGCCAGGGTAACGGCAGCCCAGCAGGCGCGATGATTCAGTTCCGGCATTGAAAGCTTCCCCCTTCGTGTGGCTTCTGAGGCACCACATCAGGGGAGATGTCGGCGGTGACCGTTTCCGCCACTCGTCATGTCAGGTTGTCCCGCGGGCCACTCGCGCGATGACGATATCATCCCCGCGCATCGTCACGCGGGCACCGAGGCTTACCGCAATTGCGCGCGCAAAACCGAGCGGGTCGTTGGAGGCAAACAGACCGGTGATCGGTTCCGCCGCCAGCGAGGCGTCAGGTACGACAATCTTTGCCGAATTATATCGTTCGAACTCGGCAGCAGCCTCGGCCAACGTGTCGCCCGCGAAGGAAAGCTGCCCCTCCCGCCACGCCAGCAGCCGGTCGAAGCTTTGCGGAGCAAGCCGCGTCACCTGCGGTACGGTCTGGTCCCCTTTGGTCGCCACCGTCGCTTCCCACCCGGCTCCCAGCAGGCGTCCGGCCGCTAGCGGAGCCAAGCCATCGGTCAGTGCAACTACCCCGGCACGCACCAGAACCGCACAGGTAGCGTCCGGCCGCAACTTCACGACAAAGTCGCTGTCGATCGCGCGGATTACGGCAGCGCCCGCCCGCACGAAAAAGGGGCGCACCGGATCATGCGCCACCTCGAAAAAGGCTTGGCCCGTCAGAAGACTGACAACCCGCTGCACATGATCGATTGCAGTAGTGAGGTGGGAGGCCGCATCAAGCGTCACGACGGTACCGTCGGCAAGGGTAACACGGCGAACCTCGCCGATGCCGCTTGCCTCACTGCCCGACGAAGGCCGCCGCCATGATAGTCCCATTACCCCCGCGACGACGGTGGCAGCCAAAGCCCCGCCGCCCAGAAGCGCCATTCTGCGGTTCGGCGCGATTATGGCGGTCTGAGATGTCGGCATACCGCCAATGGCACTGGCGCGTTCGGCATGGAACCATGCGGCGCGCGCGCGGGCGAGGGCGCCCAGCCGCCGTGTGTCTCCCTCCAGCCAGCGATCAAGAGCCGCCTGCTCGACCTTCGTCAGGCCGCGATCCATCCTTGCCGCCCAGCGTGCGCCTTCCTCGTCAAGTTGATCCGCGGACTCGCGACGGTCGCTCAAGGGGCCGGCTCTCCTGCGGTTCCACATCGGTCGCACTGGTAGATGCCGCTCGCTTCCGGTTTCCGCCACGCCCGAACTGTTCGAGGAGACGCTTTATGCCACGGCCTATATGCTTCTCGACCGTGCTTTCGGAAAGCCCTAGCTCAGTCGCGATCTCGCGCTGCGACCAGCCCTCCACACGTCGGAGCCAGAAGGCGCGGCGCATCTGTGGTGGCAACGCCTCGATCGCGTCGATCACCTTTTGCAGTTCGTCCTTGGCGGCGGTCCGGTCATCAAGCGGGGACGCAGGGTCTGGTGCATCGAACTCGAACAGATCGGCTACATAGTCGAGCGGTACGATCTTAGCCTTACGGAGTCGCAACAGGAACTGGGATCGAGCGGTCTGAAGGGCATAGGCACGGGCATCGGCGATATCCGCTACCGTCTTCTTCGCCGCCAGCACGGCGTAGGTTTCCTGAACAAGGTCGTCGATGTCGGCCTGCGTCAAGCCGCTGATCCGACGAAGCCTTGAACGAATGACGGTCTCATGCGGCAGGACATGCGCCGCGAGCCACTGCGCTCGGATGTCGAACGTATCTGCCACGAGAGGCACATGCCCCCTTTTTGTGACAAGCTGATGCATCGGTGTCCGCATCTTGGCCTCCCGATTGGGAAGGTCGCATGAGAAAGCCCGCCTCGCTGCCGGCTTAAATGGGACAGCGAGGCGGGCTTTTTCCCGGAATCTGTTCCCAATTCACTTTTCCCGAAATGCCCCAACCTCGACGGGAAAACGGGAAAGGATCAGGCGGCTTCCAAGGTCGGAATCCGCGCGATGATATCGGCATCCTTCACGGCCTGCACGGACAGGTCGTAATTGCGCTGCATGTTGCTCCACATCTCGGGCGAGGTGCCGGTGAGCTTGCCGATCCGAAGCGCCATCGTCGGGGTGACATCCTGCTTCTCGGCGAGAATATCGTAGAGGGTCTGCCGCGACACCTCGAGCAGCCTGGCGATCTCCGCCTTAGGCTTGTTGAGCGCGGGCAGAATATCCTCCCGCAGCAGCTCACCGGGGTGCATCGGGGCAAGGCCGGATACGAGCTGGTTCATCATCTGTCTCCTGTCCGGGCCGATCCCGGATCATCATGCGTCTCTGTAATAAACCCTATGTGTAAACTAAAGCCTTACATGTCAAGCGTTGACTGACAGATTTTGAGGGGGCATGCCCCTCCTCAGTGATAGTCCTCGATGTTCACGTCGATCGCATCGCCGTCATCCCAAGCCCATGTGACCCGGTAGTTGCCACTGGCATCGACCGCGTAGCGTTTGGGTTTGGTGTTCAATCCGTGGAACCGGAAGCCCGGAAGATGCATGTCCTCGGGCTTCGTAGCGGCATCCAGCGTGCGCAGGATGCGACGGACGCGATTGTGGTTCTGGACGGGAAGTTTTGAGCCATCTCCCTCGGTGGCGAAGGCTTCGAGCGCCTTGCTGGTGTATGTCTTTATCATAGACACATTGTAAGGCATTTCCTGACAGTTGTCAAGCATTACCTTACACTCTGCCGAAAACGATTCCTTGCCGGCGACCTACCGCCCGAACCCGATATCGTGGTCGTGTTGCCGGTCCCGCTGTCGATCGCGCTCGATCTGCGGTTGATCCAGCTCGGGACCGGTCTGCTCGCGGCGGGGTGACTGGTCGATCGCCGGCAGGCCGTCGAACCCGTCGCCGGCGCTGGTCTGCAACCCCGATCGCATCGCCCGCGCCGCGCCCTGGACCAGGCTCGACATGCCCTGCATCGCCAGCTCGGCCCGCTCGCGAAGCTGGTGGGACCACTCCCGTATC
This sequence comes from Sphingomonas paucimobilis NBRC 13935, assembly GCF_000739895.2. Classification (GTDB taxonomy): domain Bacteria; phylum Pseudomonadota; class Alphaproteobacteria; order Sphingomonadales; family Sphingomonadaceae; genus Sphingomonas; species Sphingomonas paucimobilis. The sequence goes on along the minus strand of NZ_BBJS01000065.1, from coordinate 1,410 downwards.
CGCTCCTGACCGCGCTCGATGTAGAAGCCCAATCCCCGCTTCTCCATGATCGCCTCGTTCATCTGCCCGCGCGGGGTGACGGCATGCGGTTCCTCGCCGGCCGCGATCTGCTCGCGCTCGGCGCGCCGCTCGATCGCGGCCGACGCATGGCCCATCTTCACGGTCGGCTCGATATCCAGCCCCTGACGCTCATAGCTGCGATGATCGACCCGCTCCGGCACCTGAGCGTGTTCCAGCGCGTCGTTGACCATGCCGGCCCACCGCTCGCGGATCGCCTCCACCTCGACCGAGGCCGTTGTGCGCACGTCGAGCTGGCGCGTCTTCGCCCCCAGTCCGCCCGGCCCGACCTCCCGCGTCGTCGTCATGACATGCGCGTGGTGGTTGCGATCGTCGCCGTAATCATGCGGGGCATGGATCGCCGCATCGACCGCCACCCCGTAGCGGTCGCGGATATCCTCCGCGAAAGCACGAACCAGGTCGCGGCGCTGGCCGGCGTCCAGCTCGGCCGGCAACCCCAGCTCGTACTCTCGCGCCACCTTCGCGTCCTTACGCTTCTCCGCCGCCTCGGCCGCGTTCCACAACGCCGATCGATCCTGAGCCCACTCCGCGCCTTCCGGCGCGACGATGAACGCATCCTCGACGCCGCTCCGCCGCGTGTAGTCGTGGACCAGGCCGTCGCGCTCGTTTTCGAGACAGACGCCGGCACGATACGCGACCGCCGCGACCGCGCTGCGCCCGGTCGAGCGCGACACCGATTTCACCGCCAGATGGTAGATCGCCATCGCCGCGCCTGCCTTCTCCAACGTGGTCCAGCGGCGTTGCGCTGGTCGGGGTGTGGGGCGGAGGCCCCGCTGTCGCACAAGCGACATGGGTGCAGGTGCCCCTGCCGCACGCATTACGCAGTAATGCTAAAGTGCGCCCTTGTCTCCTACCGTCGTCTCGGGTGGCTTCGTTCGTTGGGTTGCGCTATAGTCACTTCGTTATCGTGCTTTCACGCGGAGAAGGTATGGCGGCACCGACACGCGAATCTATCGACTTGGCGCAAAAGCGGGTGGACCAAGCCAAGGCCCGTCTCGCCGCGCTCAACGCCCGTGTCGCGGCCGAAGGTCGCCGTCTCGATACCCGCCGCAAGATCATCCTGGGCGGGCTGCTCATCGACGCCGCCAGCAAGGACAAGCGGTTCGCCGGCATCGTCTCCGAGCTGACCCACCGCATCAGCCGCGACCAGGACAAGAAACCGTTCGAGGGGTGGACGCTGCCCGGGGAGGATCGCTGATGGACCGCGACCGTGACGATGATCGCTACGACGATCCCCGCCGCCCGGTAGAACGCGGAAGGGGGCGTGATCTGCTCGGCTCCGATCGTCACGATCCCCCGGCCGGCAAGTTTGATCCTGCCGAGTTCGACATG
>NZ_BBJS01000066.1 GCF_000739895.2 Sphingomonas paucimobilis NBRC 13935 | reverse complement strand
CCGCGTCAAGGACGTGGGCCAGGTCGTGATCGGCGGTGCGGTCCGCACCGGATCCGGCAGTCGCATGGGATCGGAAGCGGTCATCTCGACCGTGCTGATGCTGGTGGGCGACAACAGCCGCATCGTCGCGACCGATGCCGCCGAGAAGCTGACGCAGATCAACAAGGCGCTGCCGCCCGACGTGTTCGCCGAGCCGGTCTACAACCGGTCCAAGCTGGTCAACGCGACGATCGCGACGGTCGAAAAGAACCTCACAGAAGGCGCGCTGCTCGTCATCGTCGTGCTGTTCCTGCTGCTCGGCAACATCCGCGCCGCGCTCATCACCGCTGCGGTCATCCCGATCACTATGCTGATGACGGCCGCCGGCATGAACGGGCTGGGCGTATCGGGCAACCTGATGAGCCTTGGAGCGCTCGACTTCGGGCTGATCGTCGACGGCGCCGTCATCATCGTCGAGAATGCGCTTCGCCGCCTCGCCGAGCGCCAGGAGCATGAAGGCCGGCTTCTCACCCGCGACGAGCGGATGGAGGAAACGACACTCGCGGCCAAGGAGATGGTGCGGCCGACCGTTTATGGTCAGCTCATCATCTTCCTCGTCTTCGTGCCGCTGCTCACCTTCCAGGGCGTTGAGGGCAAGACGTTCGCGCCGATGGCGATCACGTTGATGGTGGCGCTCGCCTCCGCTTTCGTCCTGTCGCTGACCTTCGTTCCCGCGATGATCGCGATCGTCGTCAAGGGCCGGGTCAGCGAGACGGAAGTGAAGCCGATCCGCTGGTTCAAGGAACGCTACGCCCCCGTGCTGGGCAGGGCCGTAGCTCGGCCGATGCCCTTCATTCTGGGCGGTGTCGGCGTGTTCGTCGCGGCAGTGCTGAGCTTTGGCTTGCTCGGCGAGGAGTTCATGCCGCAGCTCGACGAGAAGGACATAACCGTCACCAACTTCCGCGTGCCATCGGCGTCGATCGATCAGTCGACACAGATGCAGCTTCAGATCGAGAATGCATTGAAGACGCTGCCGGAGGTGGCGCTGGTCTTCTCTAAGAACC
>NZ_BBJS01000068.1 GCF_000739895.2 Sphingomonas paucimobilis NBRC 13935 | reverse complement strand
GGTTCTAAGGCAGCACTTCCCGAGCCTGCCGTTCGTAGGCGCCCTGGCGATCGTCCTGGCGCTGGGCGCAGCCGCGTTTATCTACCTTGGCGTGTATAACATCGCGGCCGACGAACCGCACACGCCGGCGGTCTATTCAATGCTCGAACGCCTGCGCGATCGGTCGATTGAGGCACGCGCGCGCGGCATAACACCCCCGGCCGATCTGGCATCGGCGCAGCGCGTGTCAGTCGGCGCGGGCCTTTACGGAGAAATGTGTTCCGGTTGCCATCTCGGCCCCGGCGTCGAGAAATCCGAGATGAGCCAGGGCCTCTATCCACAGGCGCCGGAACTCGCGCGCGCTCAAGATCTCACCCCCGCCCAGCAATTCTGGATCATCAAGCACGGGGTGAAGCTCAGCGCCATGCCGGCATGGGGCAAGACGCATCCCGACCCCCTAATTTGGAATATGGTCGCGTTCGTCCGCAAGCTCCCCGGCATGACGCCCGAACAGTATAAGGCACTGGTCGCGAGCGCCCCGGCCGATCACGACGAGATGATGAAGGACATGCCGGGTATGAAGTGACCCCGGCGACGAGGTTGAGGGAGGAGTGGTTCTGAAAAGCGCGAAACTGAGGCTGCATCTACTCGCGAGCCGCACGCACAAATGGCTCGCGATCATCATCGGCGCGCAGCTCCTGCTATGGTTCGCAAGCGGCGCCCTGATGAGCTTCCTGCCGATCGATCGGGTGCATGGCGATCACCTCGTTGACCGCAAAGCCGCGGCGCCCCTTCCCCGCGGCAGCACGTTCGCCCCACCATCGGCGATCGTAGGCGCAGCAGATGCGCCCATCGAGGCCATCACCTATCGCATGTGGCTTGGCCGCCCGGTCGCCGAGGTCGCGACAGCCAAGGGAACGCGCCTGTTCGACGCCGCGACGGGCCAAGCGCTGCCAGCACCAACGGCTCGTGAGGCCGAGGAGATCGCGCGTTTGGCATGGCGTGGCGGTGCTCGACCAGCGGCGAAGGTAGAGCGGATCGAGCGCGCCAGCCCCGAATATCGCGGCACGCTCCCCGCCTGGCGCGTCGCGTTCGCCGACCTCGATTCCACCCGCGTCTTTGTCGCGGCCGACACCGGTCGGATCTCGGCTGTCCGAACCGGCACTTGGCGGCTCTACGACTTCTTCTGGGGCCTTCACATCATGGATTGGACGAATCACGAGAACTTCAACACGCCCTGGCTGCTCGCCTTCGCGATCGGTGGGCTTGCGCTTTGGTTAGGGGGGGCAGTGCTTCTCTACATGCGATGGCCCAAAACGCGGCGTCGCAACATCGTGATCGAGGCATAATATACGCGGCTCAGGAGCGTAGCCCTCGGAAATAAAGTCCTGTTTCCTGACAATTTCTCGCGCGTTCTAGCACCCCGGGTGAGGGATAGCCGCCTCGCACGCGTAGAAGTCTTAGAACCCAGGGAGATCAATAATGCGCTTCGCACCAACATTCGCAGCTTTGGCGCTGCTCGCCACGCCCGCCCTCGCGCAGCAGAGCGGCGGAATGCAGGGCATGAACCACGGTCAGATGGCCGGCATGAACCACGACGACATGGCGGGCATGATGGCCGGCAATCCCTACGGCCAGGCCGAGATGGACATGCATCAGAAGATGATGGCGGCCAAGCAGGGCGACGCGGCCGAAATGTGGACGCGCAAGATGATCGAGCATCACCGAGGCGCCATCGCCATGTCGCGCGTTGCGGTGCGTGACGCGCGCGACGCCGAGACCAAGCGCATGGCGCAGATGACGATCACGAAACAGGAAAAGGATATTGCCGAGCTGCAGGCGTGGCTCAGCAAGCACGGCAAGCGCCCGCAATAAGGGAGCGCTGCCCCGCCCTGTCGATCCCCCTACCCCCCGGCAGGGCGGGGATTTCCTTTTAGGAGCTGATGATGAAGAATGGTGTTCGTGGCGCCGTCGCCGCCTTGCTAATGACCATCCCAGCGGTCGCATCGGCCGCGGCCGACATCGCCATGCACCGCGATCCGGGTTGCGGCTGTTGCGAGAAATGGGCGGCGCAGGTGCGTCAGCAGTTCGGCCGCAAGGTCCAGATCATCGACGATGATCGCCGTGAGGTGCTGCAGCGTAAGATCGGCCTGCCCGCTGACCTCGCGTCCTGCCATACCGCGATCATCGACGGCATGGCGTTTGAGGGACATGTCCCGATCGCGGACATGAAGCGCGCGCTGGCCCAGCATCCTAAAGGCGTGCGCGGCTTGGCCGTGGCCGGAATGCCGATGGGCTCACCGGGCATGGAGGTGCCCGGCATGAGAACCCAGCCCTATGACGTCATTGCGTTCGGTGCCGCTGGCCGGCGTGTCTTTGCTAGCCACGGCGCCTAAACGACAGGTTGTCTTGTGAGCGGCAAATCTTCCCCGGCGCTTCATGCCGGCACTACGGCACCCGGCAAACCACCCGTATTGACCTCGGCGTTGACAATTGGGATATTATCCGGGTGTTGAAAGCTCGTCTTTCTCTCTTGCTTCTTGTTGGAGCGTTGCTTGGCCTTTTGGGCCAAGGAATTGCGTATGCGGCCGGCCCATCGCTCTCACCCAAGATGGCGATGAGCCATGTCACCCCATCCCGCATGGATTGCGCGGGTATGGCGACCCCGGATCCGTCATCGGAACACCCATGCAAAGGACTGACGCTGGCGTGTATCGCCCAAATGGGATGCGTTGTTCCCATGACGTTTGAGGAGCCGGCAAGAGTGCTGAAGCGCTCGATCGCATCTCAAATCGTTATCTGGCCTGCCAGCCGGGCACTTGCCGGCCTCAACGTCGCTCCCGAGCCCGAACCGCCTACCGTTTGATCGAGTCAAGCCGTGTCAGGCTGCAGCCGTTCGCCGGTTGCGGCTCTGCCGATTTTAAATCTCGATCAAATTGGAAAGTGACATGAAAACGTTCATCTTGGCGGTATTTGCCGCTAGCCTCGCCGCGTCGGCAGCGACGGCGGCCACATCTGAAAATAAAAGCAATGGTCATTGGGAGTGGCGTTCCAATTACCAGCCGGGCCCGCGGGCGCCGCTTCAAGCCCCACGTCGCGTATGGGTTACGGACGTTCCCCAGTCGAGCGCCTGCGTGTGCCCGATGATGGAACGCGGTCGCGACGCCTGCATGTCAATGAAGGGCGGCCAGTCAACTTAAGCTGGCGAGCCTGAACAGGTGCCGGGCTCCGATCAACCATTTGGAGCCCGGCCATCATTATGACATGAAGGGACTAGAGGGATGCGCGCATCCATGATGCTCGCGGTCGCCGCGCTCACGACGAGCGCCGCGCACGCGCAGACACTTACCTATGACCAAGCGCTGCGCGATGCGGTTGCCAACGCCCCGGGAGCGGTTGCCGGTCGCGCGGGGGTCAGCGCCGCCCAAGCCGATGCACGTGCGGCGGGAAGCCTTCCGGACCCCCGTGTGTCGATCGGAATCGAGAATTATCCTGTCTCTGGGCCACCCGCCTTCTCCCTATCCAGAGACGACATGACGATGGGGCGTGTCGGTTTCCAACAGGACCTACCCAACCTTGCCAAGCGTCATGCCGCGCAAGCGCAGGCACGCGCCGTGATCGCAACGGCAGAAGCATCGCAAGCGACCAAGCTCCGGGAGGTGCGATTGGGAGCGGGGCAGGCATGGATCGACCTTGCTTATGCCGAGCGTCGACTAGCTGCCCTCGACACCGTTCTGCTATTCCTTCGATCTCTCCCTTCCGCTGCGCGGGCCGCCGTGACGACCGGTTCGGTCCGCCCTGGTCAGACACTGACGACCGATCAGGAGATCGCGGCACTCGACGACCGCCGCGACGAGTTGATGGCCGCCGTTGCGCGCGCCCGCGCGATGCTGGCTCGCTGGACCGGCGTATCGGCGCCCGAGATTGCCGGCGATATGCCCGCGATCGATCTGGCTCCGGCGCGGCTGCAGGACGCGCTCAGCCTTCACTCCGACATGGTTCTCGCCGAGGCCGGTATTCAGCGCGCCCAGGCCGACGTGGATGCGGCGCGAGCGGAGAAGCGACCCGATTGGGGGGTAGAGGTAGCTTATCAACGCCGTGACCCCCGGTATGGCGACATGGTGTCGGCGGGAGTTTCGATGAGCCTGCCGCTGTTCGCTCGATCGCGTCAGAACCCGCGCATCGAAGCCCGCAAATCCGCACAGGCGCAGGCCGAGGCCGCGCGCGAAGAAACCCGGCGCACATTGGCAGCCGATCTGGAGGCCGCGCTGGCGGACCACCAAATGCATCACAGCCAATGGCAGCGCGCGCGCGACGTGCTCCTTCCGCTCGCTCGGAAGCGAGCCGATCTGGAGATAGCGAGCTACTCTGCCGGTCGCGCGAGTCTTGCGGATGCCATCGAAGCCAAGACCGCGCTCGCCGACGCCGAGCTGACCGTGCTCGACCGTGAGGCGCTCGTCGCCGCAGACTCTGTCCGCCTCACCATTACCTTCGGGAGCGCCGATCGATGAGCGACACTACCATTACCCGCGCCCGCCTTGTCACCGCGGTAAGCGCGCTGGTGCTGGTCGCAGGGGGCGTGGGCTTCGGGCTCGCGAAACTTGGCACGTCCTCGGCTGCCGATCAAACGGCATCCCCAGCCCCGCAGAAGAAGATCCTCTACTGGTATGATCCGATGATCCCGGGGGAGCGGCACGACGGCCCGGGTCTCTCGTCGATGGGGATGAAACTGATCCCCCGCTATGCCGACGAGGGCGCAGGCGGTAGCGCCGCACCGGGCGTAGCGATCGATCCGGCCAGCCTCCAGCGGCTCGGCGCGCGGATCGTCACGGTCGAACGCGGATCGTTGTCCAATGCGGCGTCCGCTACCGGCAGCATCGACTTCAACGAGCGTAACATCGCGATCGTGCAGGCGCGCAGCGGCGGTTTCGTCCAGCGCGTCTATGCGCGCGCGCCAGGTGACGTCGTGCCGGCAGGCGCCCCCCTCGCCGACATCCTCGTGCCCGAATGGGCGGGCGCGCAGGCGGAATATCTCGCCGTGCGCCGGACCGGGGATGCCGCGCTTGCACGAGCAGCACGGCAACGCCTGTCGCTTCTGGGAATGCCGGCCGGGTCGATCGCGTCGGCCGAGCGAAGCGGCCGACCTCAGGGCGTGACGACGATCCGGACGCCTGTGGGGGGCGTCATCAAGACGCTCGGCGTCCGGCAGGGCATGACAGTCGCGCAAGGGCAGACACTGGCGGAGGTGAACGGGCTCGGCACCGTCTGGTTGAATGCGGCCATCCCCGAGGCCATCGCCGGCAAGCTCCGTATCGGCACGTTCGTCACCGCCACGCTGGCAGCTTTTCCGGGCGAGAGTTTCCGGGGCCGGATCGCCGCGATCCTGCCGCAGGCCGACGCCGCGAGCCGCACGCTGACGATCCGCGTCGAGCTGCCCAACAGGGGCGGCCGGTTGCGCCCCGGAATGTTTGCCAGCGTGGCGCTCGATCAGGGGAGCCGCGACGCGCTGCTCGTTCCCAGCGAGGCCGTCATAAGAACCGGCCGGCGCACGCTCGTCATGCTGGCAGGGCCAGGCGGGCGGTTCAGACCGGCCGAGGTCCGCATCGGTGCAGAAGGCGGCGGCAAGACCGAGATCGTCGCCGGACTGTCCGAAGGCGAGAAGGTCGTGGCGTCGGGCCAGTTCCTGATCGATTCCGAAGCGAGCCTCGCCGGCCTCGACGCGCGGCCGATCGGGGGCGAAACGCCGTCCACGGCAAAGCCGGCGCCGAAACCTGCCGCGCCGATCTACGAGACGGTCGGCAGTATCGAGGCGATCGACCGCAGTGGCGTCACGCTGTCCCACCAGCCCGTCCCGGCGATCGGCTGGCCTGCGATGACGATGACCTTCCGCGTTGCCGATCCCGCACTGCTGCGCGGGTATCGCAAGGGCGACCGGGTCCGCTTCGGCTTCGACCAACCCGCGGACGGGCCGACACTGCGCCGCATGACACGCGAGGCCGGTCGATGATCGCAACCATCATCCGCTGGTCGGTCGCGAACCGCTTCCTCGTTGTGCTGGCGGCCGTCGCGCTCGCCATCGCCGGGGTGTTCGCAATGCGGGCGACCCCCGTCGATGCGCTCCCCGACCTGTCCGACACGCAGGTCATCATCCGCACGAGCTGGCCGGGCCAGGCCCCCCAGATCGTCGAGAACCAGGTGACGTATCCGCTCACCACGACGATGCTGTCCGTCCCCGGCGCGAAGACCGTGCGCGGCTATTCCTTCTTCGGCGACAGCTATGTCTACGTCCTCTTCGAGGATGGCACCGACCTCTATTGGGCGCGCTCGCGCGTGCTCGAATATCTGAGCCAGGTGCAGGGACGTCTCCCCCAGGGCGCGCAGGCCGCGCTCGGTCCCGATGCGACGGGGGTCGGCTGGGTCTATGAATATGCGCTGGTAGACCGCACCGGCCGCCACGACCTGTCGCAGCTCCGGTCCTTGCAGGACTGGTTCCTGCGCTACGAGCTGAAGACGCTGCCCGGCGTCGCCGAGGTGGCGAGCATCGGCGGGATGGTGAAGGAATATCAGGTGCTGCTCGACCCGACGCGGCTCGCCGCGTTCGGCGTCACCCACACCCAGGCCGTCGATGCCATTCGTCGCGCCAATCAGGAGGCCGGCGGGTCCGTTCTCGAGCTGGGCGAAGCCGAATATATGGTCCGGGCGTCCGGCTACCTGCGCAGCGTCGACGATTTCCGCGCGATCCCGCTCAAGGTCGCCGGTGCCGGCGTGCCCGTCACGCTGGGCGACGTCGCCTCGATTCAGATCGGCCCCGAGATGCGTCGCGGCATCGCCGAGCTGAACGGCGAGGGCGAGGTCGCGGGCGGCGTCGTCATCCTGCGCCAGGGCAAGAATGCGCGTCAGACGATCGAGGCCGTCAAGGCCAAGCTGGCGGAATTGAAGGGGAGCCTTCCTCCCGGCGTCGAGATCGTCACCACCTATGACCGCTCGCAACTGATCGACCGCGCGGTCGAGAACCTGACGGGCAAGCTGATCGAGGAGTTCGTCGTCGTCGCGATCATCTGCGGGCTGTTCCTGTGGCACGTCCGATCGGCGCTGGTCGCGATCGTCACGCTGCCGCTCGGCGTACTGGCGGCCTTGCTCGTCATGCGCGTGCAGGGGGTGAACGCCAACATCATGTCGCTGGGCGGCATCGCCATCGCGATCGGCGCGATGGTCGATGCCGCGATCGTGATGATAGAGAACGCGCACAAGCAAATCGAGCGATGGGAACACGATCATCCGGGCGCAGCGCTGGCGGGTGAGGAACGCTGGCGCGTCATCACCGAGGCCGCAGCCGAGGTCGGGCCGGCATTGTTCTTCAGCCTCGTCATTATCACCCTGTCGTTCGTGCCGGTCTTCACGCTCGAAGCGCAGGAGGGGCGGCTGTTCGCCCCGCTCGCTTTCACCAAAAGCTATGCGATGGCGGCAGCGGCGATCCTGTCGGTGACGCTCGTGCCGGTCCTGATGGGATGGCTGATCCGGGGACGCATCCCGGCCGAGAACGACAATCTCCTCAACCGCGCGTTAACCCACGCCTATCGGCCGGCGCTCGACCGTGTGCTGGCGCGGCCGTGGCTGGCGATCGGCATTGCCGCCCTGGTGCTGGCGACGACGGCATGGCCGCTGACGCGGCTTGGCGGCGAGTTCATCCCGACGATGGACGAAGGCGACCTGCTCTACATGCCGTCCGCGCTGCCCGGGCTTTCGGCCGCGAGCGCATCGGCGCTGCTCCAGCGTACCGATCGGCTGATTAAGACCGTGCCCGAGGTCGCGACCGTGTTCGGCAAGGCCGGGCGCGCCGAGACCGCGACTGACCCCGCCCCGCTCGAGATGTTCGAGACCACCATCCAGTTCAAACCGCGCGACCAGTGGCGGGTGGGGATGACGCCGGCGAAGCTGGTGGAGGAGCTGGATCGCACGGTGCGCGTGCCGGGCCTTACCAACGTCTGGGTTCCCCCGATCCGTAACCGGATCGACATGCTGGCGACCGGCATCAAGAGCCCGATCGGGGTGAAGGTGGCGGGGTCCAATCTCGCCGAGATGGACCGGATCGCCGCCAGCATCGAGCGCGTCGCCCGAACCGTGCCGGGTGTCAGTTCGGCATTGGCCGAGCGGCTGACGGGGGGCCGCTATGTCGATGTCGACATCGATCGGGCGACCGCGGGGCGCTACGGCCTCAACATCGCCGATGTGCAGGAGATCGTGTCGGGCGCGATTGGGGGCGAGACGATCGGCCAGACGGTCGAGGGCCTCGCCCGCTACCCGATCAGCGTACGCTACCCGCGCGAGCTGCGCGACAGCCTGGAGGGATTGCGGACCCTCCCGATCGTGACCGCATCGGGCCAGCAGATCACGCTCGGCACCGTCGCATTGGTGTCGATCGCGGAAGGTCCGCCGATGCTCAAGACCGAGAACGGCCGGCCCTCGACCTGGGTCTATGTCGATGTACGTGGGCGCGATCTGGCCTCCACGGTCGCGGACCTGCGCCGTGCCGTCGCCAAGGATGTTCGGCTCAGCCCGGACGTGTCGATCGCCTATTCCGGGCAGTTCGAGTATCTGCAACGCGCCGAGGCGCGGCTGATGCTCGTCGTGCCGGCGACGCTCGCCATCATCTTCCTCCTGCTCTACCTCACCTTCGGACGGCTCGACGAGGCGGCGCTTATCATGGGCACGCTGCCCTTCGCGCTGACCGGCGGGATCTGGACACTTTGGCTGCTCGGTTATGCGCAGTCGGTCGCGACCGGCGTCGGATTCATCGCGCTCGCCGGCGTATCGGCGGAGTTCGGCGTCGTTATGCTGATCTACCTCAAACACGCGCTGGCCGACCGCAGGCCATCGCCGTCGGCGGATGAGGTGTCGGAGGCGATCCGGGAAGGCGCGCTGTTGCGGGTGCGGCCCAAAGCGATGACCGTCGCGGTGATCGTCGCCGGGCTGTTCCCCGTACTGATCGGGCATGGTGCGGGGTCGGAGGTGATGAGCCGGATCGCCGCGCCGGTGATCGGTGGAATGCTGACCGCACCGCTCCTGTCCATGTTCATCCTGCCCGCCGCCTACATGCTGTTGCGGCGCCGAACACTTACCCACTCCGAAAGGAAAACATCATGAAGCTGACACACTCCATGCGCGCCGCGTCGATCCTGCTGCTCGTGCCGATCGCGACGGGTGCCTTCGCGCAAGCTGGCAAGCCGTCCGCGGCTGTGGTGAAGACCGGAAACGGCATGGGCGCGATCACCGCCGTCGATGCGAAAGATGGAACCGTGACCATCAAGCATGGCCCGATCCCAAGCATCGGCTGGCCCGCCATGACCATGACCTTCAAGGCAGCTCCCCCGTCCCTGCTCAAGGGATTACGGTCGGGACAGCGGGTCGCGTTCACCGCCAGGGCGAAGGGCATGGCGGCCGAGGTCACGGCGATCAGCCCGCATTGACGATGCGGGCGGCTCCTCGCGTCAGTGCGCCATCGACAGCGCGGATGGGGCGGCGATCATCCATAGCGCCATCGCGACCATCATCAGGTTCTCGGTGAGCGAGATGAAGCCGAGCGGCACGTTGGTGTCGCCGCCCACGCAGGCGCATTTCAGTTCGCGCTTGTCGATATAGACGGCCTTGAACACCGACACCGCGCCGATCGTGCCGATGACGAGCGCGACGGGCACCGAGAGCCAGGTGAGCGCGCCAGCGGCCATCAGCACGCCCGCCCCGCCTTCCGCGAACGGGTAGACGTAGGAATAGGGCACCCAGCGCTTGGCGAGCAGATCATAGTTCAGAAACATGCTCGAAAAACTCTCCACGTTCTGGAGCTTGAGCATGGCGAGCACGCACATCGAAAAGGCGATGAACCATTCGCCTGCGCGAACCGTGAAGGGCGTGCCGAGCACCGCATAGCTGGCGGCAAGCGCCATCAAGGCCGTCATCGCGAACACGGCGATCACCGGTCGATAGGTGACGGCCTTGGGATCGCGCACGGTCTTGCCGAAGAAGCGACGCAGATCGTCATAGCCGCCCACCCGTTCGCCGGCGATGAAGGTCTGCGGCGTCGTCTTGACCCCGTGTTTCGCCTTGAACGCGTCCGTTTCCTCGCGTGTCGTCAGCCAGTGGTCGTCGACCGCATAGCCTTCGCGGCGCAGCAGATCCTTCGCCTTCAGCCCGAAGGGACAGGTGTGTTCGGGCATCACCATCCGGTAGATCGTCGCCTGTTTGGCGGGGGCGCTCGCCATGTCGCTTCTCCAATTCGTCTGCCCCACCTATATGAGGTCCGTACCATAGTCCGGAGTCAAGGCATGGCGGGCATGACGATCGCAGGGCTTGCGCGCGAAGGCGGCGTAGGGGTCGAGACCGTGCGCTACTATCAGCGTCGCGGGCTTCTCGACGAGCCCGAAAGACCGAACGGAGCCGGCACAAGCGGCGGTATCCGGCGCTACGGCACTGACGACGCGCGCCGCCTCCGTTTCATCCGCTCCGCCCAGGCGGCCGGGTTCACGCTCGAGCAGATCGGCGAGTTGCTGGCATTGGATGCGACCGACGATCGCGCGCGTGCGCGCCAGCTCGCCCTTGAGCGCATCGCGGCACTGGATGCGAAGATCGATGAGCTTGAACAGGCGCGGGGTTCGCTCCATCGGCTCGCCAGCGAGTGCGGGTCGGGATCGGCAGGGCCTTGCCCGATCCTGACGGCGTTCGATCGGGCGTGACCTGCTTCTAGGCGGTTCGCGCCGGGGCGGCCGGCTCCTTGCGACGATTCCAGGCAAATCCTGTCACGATGGCGATCACCATGACGAGTTGCGCGAACACCGATTGCCAGGTTGGAAATAGACCGAGCATCGAAAGGCGCGGCACGTTGGCGAGCGGCGCGATGTCGATGATACCAGCTTCCTGCAGGGCGGAGACGCCCTTTCCCGCCAAAACAACGGTTAAGCCGGCCATCAGCCATGAGCTGTACCGGAAGAACTGTGTGATCGGCAGCGTGCGGCTGTAACGCAGCATCGCCCACGCGATAACGCCAAGAACCCCGATCGCCGAGCCGGCGCCCGCAAGTAGCATCGCGTTGTTTCCCTGTGTCGAAAGAGCGGCGTAGAACAGGATGGTTTCGAAGACTTCGCGGTAGACCACCACGAAAGCCAGCCCGAATAAAAACCAGCCGGACCCGCCCGATAGTGCCCGCGACATTTTTTCCCGGATGTAGCGTTGCCATTGATCGGCTTGCGCCTTGCCATGCATCCAGATTCCGACCGAGAGCAGCACGACCGCAGCGAACAGCGAGCCAAACCCTTCCGTCAGTTCACGGCTCGCGCCGCTGATCCCGATCGCATAGGTAGCAACTGCCCAAGTGAGTGCTCCCGCCACAAGCGCGCTGACCCACCCGCCATGCACATAGCGCAACGCTTCTGTCCGTTCAGCCTTTCGAAGGAATGCGATCATGGCGACGACGATCAAGAGAGCTTCCAGCCCTTCGCGCAGCAGGATCGTGAATGCGCCAAGGAAGGTTGACGCTTCCGTAGCCGCGTCGGGCGCTAGCGCTACCTCGGCATCATCGAACAGGCTGTCCAGCACCGCCACCCGTTCGGCCGCATCATCAGTAGAGGCATTGCTGTCGACCGCGGCGCGGTATTCGCCCATCGCCCCCTCGATCCGAGACATGAGCGTGCTGTCACGCGCCGAGAGTGTCGGCTCGATTGGCTCAAACCCGTCGAGATAGGCGGACAGCGCCAGCTCTTTTGCGGCAGGCCGATCGCCGCGCCGGAACGCGGCCAGGCTTTGCGCCAGCTTGGCGCGCGCGACGGCAAGCGAGCCGGGAGCCTGTTGCATCACCTGATTGGGGTGTCGGCGCAGATAGGCCAGCACTGCGTCGGCTTTAGCCTGTCCGATGCTGCCCGCGAGCGCGGCCGGGGTGAGCGCAACCAGGGTTTTGAGATCGGGAATACGCGCCCGCAAGCTCGCGTCCGATTTCCACAGTCGCTCACCTTCGACCGCTTGCGCGTCGGTCAGCGCGAAGCTGCCGGCGCGGAACGCGAGCGCCCAGCGCTGATCGTTCGGCAGATCGGCGAAGCTCTGCATCGCAGTCCCGTCGATGCCTTGGGTTATCACCTGATAGAGCGCGAACACGCTGCGCTGACGCGCTCGCTCGGCATCGGTGAACGCAATCGGCGGGGTCGTGAGCTTGGCGGCATCCGGGCCATGCCCGTCGCCGGTCAGACCGTGGCAGGACGAACAGTTTTGCGCGAACAGCTGCGTTCCCGTTGCGAAAGCGGGAGCCTTGTCCGGCGCGAGCGGCACCGGATAGGCTGCGAGCAAATCGGCGGCGAGGCCATGCGCGAGCGCCGCGACCTCTTGCGGCGAACCCTTGCGGGCGATCACCCCCTGGAGCTGCGAAGCGCGCTGAATCAGGGATTGTCGCTCCGGGTTGGCGGGGAGCGAACGTAGCCGGGTGGACACGCCGGCGGCGAACTCATTCATCTCCGCAAATTCGGGCGCGCTCTTGACGGAGCCGTCGGCGACCGCGCCGCCATAATCGACCGCCATATAGTCGAGCAGCCGCCACGCGGTTTGAACGTCGGCCGGTTCGGCTATCGCCGCGACCGGGACCAACGCCAGGAGAAAGGCCGCGAGCCGTACCAGGAGCGCGCGCATCACAGCTCCCCCAGCTCGCGCCGCGCGCCGGTGACGATTTCATAGGCGGAGTGGAGGAACAGGAGCGCGATGACGCCGGCGACCGCGAGGTCCGGCCACGCTTTCCCGGTCCACGCGACCAGCCCGGCCGCGGCGATCACTGCGACGTTTGCGAGTGCATCATTGCGGCTGAACAGCCAGATTGCGCGGACGTTGGCGTCGCCGTCGCGGAACCGGGCGAGCACCAACGCCGAGCCAACGTTGATCGCGAGTGCGACAACGCCGATCGCGCCCATCAGCTCGGCATCGGGCGCGGTCGCGTTGAGCGCGCGCCAGATCGCGAACCCGATCACCCCCACCCCCAGCGTCCCGAGAAACAGCCCTTGCGAGAGGGCGACGTGCGCCCGCGCCCGTGCCGACCAGGCGAGCGCGAGCAGGCCGAGGAGGCTGATCGACCCGTCCCCAAGGAAATCGAGCGAGTCCGCCTTCAGTGCCTGGCTATCGGCGATGAACCCGCCGACCAGCTCGACAAGGCCAAACCCGAGGTTGAGCACCACGACCGTCAAAAGGGCGCGGCGATATGCAGGATCCTGCTGGGCGCGGATCGGCTCGCCGTGGCATCCGCAGCTTTCAGTGGCGACAGTCATGCCTCTTCCCTACCACCTCTAGCCGCTGTAGGATCAAGCGAAATCTTGCGATACGTTTGCATTAGCATGGAGCGCGGTATGGGTCCTAAGCCAGTGATGATCGGGGAGCTTGCTCGCGAGACCTCGACCAAGGTGACGACGATCCGCTTTTATGAGTCGATCGGGCTGCTACGATCCGCGCCGCGCACGGCGTCGGGACGCAGAACCTACGATGCCAGCGACCTCGAGCGGTTGCATTTCATCCGCAATGGACGTCGGCTCGGCTTCTCGGTTGACGAGATTCGATCGTTGATCGGGTTGTCCGAGAATCCTGATCAGGATTGTGGCGCCGCTTCGGCCATTGCAACGCAGCACCTGAAAGATGTGGACGCGAAGCTGGGGCAGCTCGCGATGCTGAGAGACGAGTTAGCTGCGCTCAGCCAGAGCTGCACCAGAGCACGCATGGCGGATTGCCGGATCATGAAGGCGATCGGCAAACAGCACTAATCGGCAGCATCAATAATAGTCGGCGAGCCTCAGCTCGCGCACATTGCCGGCCGCCATTGTAAGTTTCACGAGCGTGCCGGCAGGCCCATATCGCCACCGCCAAAGCTGCCCGTGGGTGTAGTCTGCATCTACGGGGTGGCCGTTAACTGCGATGATGCGATCCCCAGCGGCCCAGCCGCCTCTTTCGGCGGGGCTGCCCGCCGCCACATGGACGACGGTCAGTCCCGTAGAGGAAGGCGCCGAGCCAAGGCCGCTGCGATCCCTCAGCATCGGGAGGCGCTGCCGAGGGTCAAGCCGCCGGAACCATACGAACCCGGCGGTCACATCGAATACCACGTCGAATTGAGCGATGAGCGGCAATCCAATGTTGCCGACCGTGCTGGTAGAGAGCCAGGCTCGCATCCCCAGCGCAGGAACATCCGCGACACCGAATCCTTCGATGGTGATGCGGGTAACCGTGAAAGTATCGTTGATTTTTATGCCGTCGACGCCCCCGATCGCCGCGGTCGAAACGGGCTTGCCTTTTAACAGACCTTGCTCACGGGTGTAGGTCGACGAAAGCATCAGGGCCGCCGAGCTGCCGAGGTCGAGCATAAGGGGCACGGGGGCGAGACCCGCCACAGAAGCTCGAATGAACAGCTCCTGTTTGGCTCCACGCTCGAGTGGGACCGCCTTCCAGTCTGGGCCGGCCTGGAACGCCCCGGATTTGGCGACCGCCAACCGTCTGTTCCCGAAATCGAGGGCGATGCAGTTCCCTGTGAACACGTCAGCGCCGAGCAGAATGTCGATCGGGCGGCCGAACGCCGCTGACACCGCGCTGAGATCACCGATGATGGCAAAAGGCAGACGGCGAGTTTCGCGCGCGAGTAGCACGTCAACACCGCGCGCAAGCAAGACCTGCGTTTTGGCGCTTAGACCGCTTATCGTCCGCCGCTCGCCGCTCAGACCGAGCTTTGCCGCGAGCGCCGTGCTCATAATCGAGGCACCACTTCCACTGTCGAGCACCGCGCGCACCGGAAGGCCACCAACTTGCGCCAAAACCAGGAGGGTGTCTCCCGCCCCGATTTCCAGCGGCTCCCATTCCAGGTGGGTCTCGCCGAAGTTCCAGGAGCGCACAGCCTGCAGAGCTGCCCGGGCAGTCGCTGGCGTGCCAATCACCAGGCCCGTTCCGTATGCCAGCATCCGTGAAACCAGGGAGCGTCGAGACATACCGATCGCTTCAACACGAACCGTCAAAGATCCTTCTCCAACCCCCACCATTGAGGAGCAAAATTCTAGTACATGCTCTAGCCACTAGAGGAGCAAGCTCTTTGCAGCACCCGGTAAGCTGTCGTCAGAAACGCTTGGAGAACCCGGCCGCGACGAATGGATGAGGCGGCTTTGACCCCGCTACGCCCGTTCCCACGCTAGGGTCAGGACTCATTGGTCATAGCCAGAAGATGACGGTGGCCGCGAGGGCGACGGCAGAGAAGAAGACGGTTGGGCAGCGGTCGTAGCGAGTTGCGACGCGGCGCCAATCCTTCAGACGGCCGAACATGATCTCGATGCGGCTGCGGCGCCGGTAGCGGCGCTTGTCGTATCTGACCGGCTCGTTGCGCGATCTGCGGCCCGGGATGCAGGGCTGGATGCCTTTGGCTTCCAGGGCGTCTCTGAACCAATCGGCATCATAACCACGGTCGCCAAGCAGCCACTGTGCTTTCGGCAGATCGTCGAGCAAGGCTGCCGCGCCGGTGTAGTCGCTGACCTGCCCGGCGGTCATGAAGAAGCTCAAGGGCCGCCCGTCCGCATCGCTGACGGCGTGCAGTTTGGTGTTCATGCCGCCTTTCGTGCGGCCGATCAGACGGCCGAGATCCCCTTTTTTACCCGCAGACTCGATGCCGTGCGGTGTGCCTTCAGGTAGGTCGCGTCGATCATGACGGTCTTCGGCACGGCCTCCGCTGCCGCGAGACCTTCCATCATTCGCAGGAAAATACCCCTCTCGCTCCACCGCTTCCAGCGATTGTAGAGCGTCTTGTGCGGCCCATAGTCCTTCGGTGCATCACACCAGCGTAGCCCGTTGCGATTGACGAAAATGATGCCGCTGAGCACCCGCCGATCATCGACCCGAGGCTTGCCATGGCTCTTGGGAAAGAACGGTTGCAGACGCGCCATCTGCTCATCCGTCAGCCAGTACAGGTCGCTCATCCACTCTCTCCTCACGGAGCCTGAATCAGATCGCGCCTCCCACATCAATGGGTCCTGACCCTAGGGACGATCAAGCAGTAAGCGAGGCCTGCCGCCGGCCCGTGCTCTACTGCGCTGGCGTGTGCCACGCCGCTCCGCGGAACCCCGTCGCCGGGTTTCCGCCCGTGCGGGTGACGATCAGACTAGGCCACAAAGGGCCGCCCTCGCGGGCAGGCGTTGCTCATGCGGGGAACCGCTCCAATGCTTGAGCGCGGTTCTCCCGCCGCCGTCCTGATCGGCCGTTGGGGCATGGCGCTGTCCCTTGTCGTCGGCGCCGTCCTGGCCGGTCGCCTCATCCGTGCTTTCCCCTACCTGCTCCCCAACCGCCTTCCCGGCCTGGTCCTCTACGAGCTGGGGCCAGCGCTGATCCTCGGGGTGGCGATCGGGGCCGCCATCGCCATCACGCACGACTTGCGCCCCGGCATCCGGGCGCGGCTCGCGCTGTTCGCGCTCGCCGCGCTGGTCGCCGGCGCCGTCACGCTGGCCGTCGAGTTTGACGCAGCCTTGCAAGGACGTTGGCTATGAGGAAGCAGCAACGGTTCGTCGCCATCGAAGGGCCGGTCTCGTATATCATCGGTTTTCACGACACGACCGACGTAAGCGTGACCCAACACACGACCCACCGCGCAGACCCCGCCGTGCCCATTTCGCATCCCGGTGATACGATCCACCGGACCGGCCTGACCCGCGCGGAGACGCATACCTTCGTGAATACCTCCCGCGAGTTCGCGATGCTGTTCGAGGTCAACGGCCACACGCTCAAGCTGTGCGCGAGCGACTATATCGCCTTGGCCGTCGGCGACCGCGTTCGTGCCGTATGCGAGCCCATTCCGGACTGCCCCATGCTGGTCCGCGACTGGCATAATCAGACGCGGGGCATCCGCTTGCGCGACCTTCCCACCCCGCTCGCCAGCGTCGCGACGGAGATCTGCTTCAGCCTGATCCTGCTCGTCATCGGCTTGGGAGCGGTCTTCCTGTCGGGCGATGACGGGGACGCGCGCACCTTCACGCTGATCGGATTCGGCCTCGTCGCCTTTGCCGCGCTATGCGCCCTATCGGCCAATCGTGGCGCAGCGCGCACCGCCCGAACCCACGCCGAACTGGATCGCCTTACACGACGATGAGGTGTGCCACGTGGCACACCTATCTGCGCGGTGCGCCGCAACCTACTTCTTGGCAGGCGCCGGAGGCGGCGGCGGCGGTGGTGGGGCGACCGGAGCCCGTGGCGCCGGAACAACGCCCGTTTGAGGCTGCGACACGCCCCCCGGCGGCAACGGCGCGCGTGGCGGCGGCGCTATCCCCCTCGATCCGCCCGATCGGGATGGCGGCGGTGCTGGCGGAGGGGCTGGCTTCTCGCTCATTGATACTGACCACGTTCGCTGTGACAAAAGAGAACAAACATAGAAGAGCGGCGGGAAATGACCATAGCGCGAACCCGTTGAGACGTTCGGACCAAGCCGCTACCGGCGGGATATCGTCGTAGAGGGCAGCTCGCCGCGCATCGATCGCCTTACGCGCCGTCGCGAAGCTCACCGTCAGGGCAAGAAGCCCCAAAACATCGATCGCCCATCCGGCAACCAAGGCATACGGCCACACCGCCTTGGCAAGCGGAACCGCGCTTCCTACAAATGACACAGAAGCGGCAAATAGCGCCGTGTGTGCAAGTGCAACAAAGCTGTCGCGTGCAGCTTCGTTTTGAGCATGGGCGGTATCCAGAGCTTGCAGCTCATGCTTAAAGTCGTCGGGCGTTCGCTGATTCATTATCGAAATAGAACCATAATGGAGGATGTTGGAAATGGCTGATAAGAAAGTGCTCTTCATCGCGTTCGCCATCGAGGATGAACGGCAGCGTGACTTCCTCAAAGGGCAGTCGCTCCATCCGCGGCAGCCATTCGAGTTTATCGATATGTCGGTGAAGGAGCCATACGAAAAAGACTGGAAGGATCGTGTCCGCACGCGGATCAAGCGCTCGCATGGTGTGATCGTTCTGGTCAGCAAGAACTCGGCAGCCTCGACGGGCCAGAAGTGGGAAATCCAGTGCGCCCAGGAAGAGGGCAAGCCGATCCAAGGCATCTACGCCTATAAGGATGATCGCGCCTCGATCGCGGGCGTCAGCACCGTTGCCTGGAGCGACGCCAACATCACCAACTTCATCGATTCACTCTGAGCCGGAGGCGACGGTGCGCAAGGCCCTGATCGTCGGTATCGACCATTACGAGAAAATCGGGAACCTCAGCGGGTGCGTGAACGACGCGCACTCGGTGAAGGCCATGCTCGAGCGCCACGCCGACGGCACCGTCAACTTCGCTACACCTAAGCTCCTGACCGGCACCGGTCCCGGCGATCTGGTCGATCGCGAGGAGCTGAAGGCGGCTGTCCGCGAACTCTATGCCGACGACGCGGACATCGCCCTGTTCTACTTCGCCGGGCATGGCTTCATCGAGGACACCGGCGGCTACCTCTGCACCAGCGACAGCCGCAGCGGCGACGATGGCCTGCCGCTTTCAGACATCATGACGCTCGCTGCCAATTCCGGGGCGAAGAACAAGATCATCATCCTCGATAGCTGCCATAGTGGCGCTGCCGGGGAACGTCCCACCCATCCCGCTGCGGAAATCCGCGACGGCATGACCATCCTCACAGCGTCCACCGCCGAGCAATATGCGATGGAGGTCGAAGGGGGCGGTGCCGGCGTGTTCACCAGCCTGTTCGTCGACGCGCTCGGCGGCGCCGCCGCCAACCTGCTGGGCGACGTCACGCCGGGCAGCGTCTATGCTCATATCGACCAGTCGCTTGGGCCGTGGAAGCAGCGCCCGGTGTTCAAGACGAATGTCAAAACCTTCGTGTCGCTGCGCAAGGCGGCACCCCCGATCGCGCTGACCGATCTTCAGGCGCTGGCGAAGCATTTTCCGACCGCCACTTACCAATTCCCTCTCGATCCGGCATTTGAGCCCGAGCGGTCGGAGGAGCAGAAGAACGACCCCTCCATTCCACCGCCGGACCCGGAGAAAACCGCGATATTCGCGGTGCTCCAACGGTATGTGAGGGTCAACCTCGTGCGCCCCGTCGATGCACCGCATATGTGGCACGCAGCGATGGGCAGCAAAGCCTGCGAGCTGACTGTATTGGGCGAGCATTATCGAAGTCTGGTGGAAAGCGGGCTGATCTAACATGGCAAAGCCTCTCGCCGCTGACGCCCGTAAGACCTTGGTCGAACGCCTCGCCGCGATCGAACATGAGCGCTGGTCGCATTGGCAGCGCTACATGCACGGCAAGGCGACCAAACAGGAGGACGGCTCGTTGCTGATCCCCGCCGATCTTGTCGAACGCTGGGAAAAGCAGATTGCGACCGACTATGCCGATCTTCCCGCCGATGAGCAGGAGAGCGACAAGGAGCAGGTGGAGCGATACCTGCCCATCATTGAGGACGCCTTTCGCTCAGGGGAGTAATCAGCGTCCGTTCTTGACAACACCAGGCTCATCGCTCATATCTGTTGACGGACGCGGCTCACGGGCTGCCCCAATTCCGAGGCCCACGCTTAGCGTGGGCTTTCGCGATTCTGGGGACCTGCATGCTGTATTTCGCTTATCTCGACGAGTTTGGCCACATCGGCCCGTATGTCGCGCGCGACGATCCCGCCTACAATGACAGTCCCGTTTTCGGGCTCGGGGGCATGATCCTCCCCTACTCATCCGTGCGGCAATTCTCGACCTGGTTCTACCAGCTCAAATGCAACATGCTGGCTTGGGAGATCGGGCAAAGCGGCCAGCATCCCGCGACATGGGAGAAGAAGGGCTCGGCCCTCTTCACCAGCATGAACGTCGAGAAATACCGGCAGGTTCGCACGGCGGCCAATCGCATCCTCAACAAGATCCGCGCAAGCGGCGGGCATGTCTTCTACGTTGGCCTCGAGAAGAACCGCCCCGTCGCGGAGTTTAAGGCGCAGGCGCTTTACCTCACGGTCCTGGGCGAGGCGATGAAGCGCCTCAACCAATATGCCGATCAGAACGACGCCGATATGGTCATCGTCATGGACGAGCATCAGGATCGCGACGCCATCCTGACTCGCGCGAGCCAAGCCATGTATGGTGGCCCCTCCCCCCGGCGTCGCATCATCGAGCCGCCCTTCCAAGTCGAGAGCGAACGCTACCAGACATGCCAGTGCGCCGACTGGCTATGTGGTCTGGTCGGCCGCGTCGGCGCCTATCAGGCGCGCCCCGACGAATGGGCTGACATGGCTTGGTCGCAGACCTACTTTCAGGACCGGCTCGACGCGGCATCGGTGCGAAGCTCGATCCGCCTGCAAACGGCCGCTACCGAGGTCGAAACGGTGGAAGCCCTACCCGCCGTCGTCGATACAGGTCTCGCACAGCCTGCACCGGGCAACGACGACACGCCGGCCTGACTCCGGCGGGTCAATCCGCCGGCATATCACTCGGCCGGGTCGGACGCATCGTTCCAGCGATGAAGAGGGGTGTGCCACGTGGCACAGCTACGCCAGCAAGGAACTGGTTCCCGAGCTGGGGCCGCGTTCGTCAGCTCGACGATCCAGCCACCCGTGTACGTGGGATCTATACGCCGCTTCGCAAAGCCATTCCCGTAAGGAGGACAAATGCCCGCAGGCCCTGGAACATCTTCCTCAGCGCGTGAACTCGTCACCAAGGCGTTTGACTCCGCCTTCGTGATCGCCACCATATTAGCGGCCATCTATTTTGCCGGGTGGACCTACAGACAGGCCTATTTCGGCCGTTTTGCCATCGATCCGACCAATCTTGGCGGTTCGAACATTGCAGTTGCGGTGGAGGGCCTCGGTGCCATTATCACCACAACCGGCGCGTGGCTTACAGCGATCCTGCCGCTGCTGATCGTGACGGCGCTTACTTTGATTGCCGGCAAGCTCTTCGACCGCGCCAGGGCTGCATCGCATAGGCCGCCGTTTTTTGATCCTCTGACATTGTTTATGGCTCGGGTGGGGTGCGGGACCATTGTCATCCTCATTGTGGTCGCCGCTGGCCATGTTGCAGGTACGATCCGAGCGAAAGACCGCATAGGTAACATCACCCGAGGGGAGGTGTGGATTTACCATCTCGAAGGAAAGCAGGTGTCAGGTATCACGCTGGGGCAATCCAACGACATGACATGGGTTCTCACCAAAGAGGGTGTGCGGCCCCTCAAAACGGCAGAGATCCAGCTTATAGATGGCGCTCTATTCAACAGGGTTGCTACAGAACGCTAACGTCTAGGATCAGCGTGAAGCCGGGTGCGACCCTGCAAGCACCGCTCCTTTCGCTCTCTGCGCCGACCAAGCCGCCGTACCGCCGTCTCGGCCCTATTGGGTGACGATCCTCGCGTGAAAGGTGTGCCACGTGGCACACCTGATCGAAGCGCCTAGGGCGCGGCGTAAGCCCGTTCGCGCCGCTGCCCTCCCCCGGAGGCCATCCAGCGCCGGGGAACACCAAGGGCGGCTGCCCTTTCGTTCCCGAACGACAATCGACCGCCCGTGTAATCCGCCAAGCGTGGCACTCGACGCCCTGCAGGGCGTCGGCCACGCTAGGGCGGCTCGCCCGCGCCAGCGGTAGATTCTCGCCCTCCCTCCCCATCCCGTTCCTCGCCGGAAAGGCAGAGCCGGTTGCTGTTGCGACCGGCTTTCAGCCTCAGAGGAAAGGAAGACAATCATGGGACGGATCACCGACAACCGGGCCGACATCTATCAGGAAATCACCGATCAGATGATCGCCATGATCGAGGCGGGCACCCGGCCTTGGTCGAAATCGTGGAACGGCAGCACCGCACCCACCATCCCGCTGCGCTCGACGGGGGTTCCCTATCGCGGCATCAACGTCCTGACCCTTTGGGTTGCCGCCATGACGAAGGGCTATGCTTCCCCGCATTGGCTGACCTTCAAGCAGGCGCTCGCGCTCGGCGGCTGCGTCCGCAAGGGCGAGAAGGGCTCAACCGTCGTCTATGCCAACAAGATCGAGGTGAACGCCGACAGCAAGGCACAGGAGGGCGCAGAGCGAGGCGAGGATGGCAAGCGTCAGGTGGCGTTCCTCAAGCGCTACACCGTCTTCAATGCCGAGCAGATCGACGGCATCGAGGCGAAATATCCTGCCCCCTTGCCCGTCATCACCGCGACCAATCCCGACCAGCGCGACGCCGAACTGGACACGCTCTTTGCCCGCGTGCCCGTCACCCTCAAGCACTTCGGTTCCCAGCCCTATTATCAGCCGAGCGGCGATCATGTCGTCATGCCGCAGTTTGCCGACTTCCACACCAGCGACGACTATTATTCGACCCTAGCGCACGAGCTTTGCCATGCGACGGGGCACGTTGACCGCCTTGCCCGCCCCTCCCTCATTTCCACGAAGCGCGAGGACTATGCTCGCGAGGAACTGGTCGCCGAGCTTGGGGCCGCGTTCGTCAGCGCCACCATCGGCATCAAGCTCCACGATCGCGAGGACCACGCCGCCTATCTGGCGAACTGGCTTCAAGCGCTCCGCAACGACAAGAAGTGCATCTTCACCGCCGCACGGCTCGCGCAGGACGCGTCCGACTGGCTGTTGAGCCGCATGGCGGTCGAGACAGCGCCCGAACTGGAGGCGGCGGCGTGACCGCCGCCGACGATCCCGGCCCCGACGGGGGCCGGGGCGTGGCGGCGCGCATTGTCTTTGACCCGAGCGTCGCCACGGTGAGCGAGGAGGAGTTTAACGAGCTGGTCGCGATCATGCGCGATGGCCCAAATGCGAAGCCGCTGACCCCCGAAGCGCAATGGCGGCGCGACTATCACAAGGCGATGTTCCACCGCCGCCTTGTCGGCGTACAACCCGACCTGTTCGGCGGGAAGCCGGTAACGCATATGTACAAGGCCGCCCCCGGGCCAGTCAGCGACTGGAAACCGGAACCGGTCGAGGAGAAGCTGTCCCGGATCGCGCGCGATCCCCAAGCGACGTTCGGCATCGGCCGACCGGCTCTTTCGCCGGAGGAACTGGCCGTCGTCATCGACGGCGCAGCCAATTGGCTGCGGATCGCGCAGCGGGTCCGGATTGCGGGCGCTTTCGCATCCTATGACGGGCGCGCGGAACGCCGCATCGGTCGGAAAGGCGTGATCTGGCGCTTGTGCAGCCCGGTGTTTGCAGGCCACACCTATGTTTATCTCGATCCGACCGGCGCCGAGCGGGTAGAGAAGATCGTGATGGTGGAGCTGCGCGACGTCGAGCCGATCGATGATGCGCTGTTGGTCCCCGTCCCCTTCCACGCTTGAAGGAGCAGAAGCGAATAGTCATGAGCCCACCCCAACGCCGCCCCGCAATCCGGGCTGTCAGCTTCGAGGACGTTGGCGAGGCCATTGCCCGCCTGATCGTCGTCGCCGGGTCCGATACCGGCCAAGCCTCGCGTGCGGCCGACTTCCTGTTGGCATGGTGGGACGGCAGTGCATGGGGCCATTTTCCGGTCCTTCACCTCTGCAATTGCGATCCCGGCATCTCGGAAGACATGCTCATCGTCATGGCGCATCTGGCGGCCGAGCCGTCCGTCTATCCCGATGCTTGGGGCTACCGCGACGCGATGGCGGCGCTGGTCGAGCAGTGGCGGCCCGCATGACCCCGCTGCGCACCGCCATCGACATCATGACGGGCTTGCCCATCGATCGCGATACACGCCGCGCGCGGCTACTCGCCGCGCGCCGCAAGCCGGTCGGAAGCATCCCCCGGCGCGGCATCCTGTCCGGCCATTGGGATCGTGGCAATGTCGTCGGCGCGTTCCGGGGAGGACGCGGCAGCTTTATCGCGGACTAGCTGCGAAATCGCGCGCCGCTTCCCCGCCAAGCGAGCAAGCGGCGCGCTGGTTTGAGGTCAGGCGGTGAGGTGCTGGTAGAGGATCGTGCCGCCGATGAGGATGAGCGTCAGCCCGCCCAGCATCTCTGCATAGCGGCCGATATACCGTCCCGCGTGCTTGCCGAGCATGACGCCGATCGTGGCGACGACCGTGGTGATCCCGCCAATGATGAGGCACGCGGTCAGGATATTGACCTGCATGACCGCGAGACTGACACCCACCGCCGTTGCATCGATGCTGGTGGCGAGCGCGGTAACGACCAGTCGCCACACGCCGGTCTGAGCGCGCTGACCCGCGTCCACGTCGCTTTTCGTCGCTGCATGGATCATATGCCCGCCGACGCCGAAAAGCAGGAAGAAGGCTATCCAATGATCGACTGCCGCGATCCAAGTGCTCAGCGCCAGGCCGATCGCCCAGCCAATCGCCGGCGTGATCGCCTCGAAGAAGCCGAACACGGCGCCGACACGTAAGGCATCGCGCCAACGATTGCGCTGATTGGTCGCACCCTTCCCCACCGCCGCAGCGAAGGCGTCGACCGACAAGCTGGCGCCAAGAGCGCCGAGCGTTAGCAAACCCGTCATTGATATACGTCCAAGGGCCGTCAACCGAACGACGCAATCCACCTCCGGCCACGAGAGAGGTAGCGCATCGTTGGTCTCGCCGGGCAGATCAAAATCTGCTGCCATCGCCACGAACCGGAAGGTTCAAGGATGTTGACGATGGCCCCGCAACAGCGGGTAGCTACTCCCCAAGAGTGAGACGCCCGTATCCCCTGGGGGGCATATGTACAAGCCGAATCCGATCAACCCTGTCCGATTAGGCGATCACCAGTATTTGGATATCGCCCGGAACTGCTCCACCGCCACCTTTGTCCCCTCGCCCTCTTCGGCGTGAACCAAGCAGTGATCGATATGATCGTTGATGAGCGCGCGCTTGGCGCTGGCGATCGCGTTCTCCACCGCCTGAAGCTGCTGCGCGATATCGACGCACGGCCGTTGCTCTTCGATCATCCCGACGATGCTTTTCAGGTGCCCGGTCGCACGGTTGAGCCGCTTGATGATCGCGGGATGATTGGAATGATCGTAATGGGCCATGTCACCCTATAAGACAAACGGACGAACTTTGTCGAGCAACCCCCCGGGGGGATAGACTCTATCCCCATGGGGGGATATGGACCTGCCCGAACTTCACGTCCGATCGGTCGCGACCGCCGGGCTTGCCGGGACGCACCATGACCTCTTTCGCCGAACTCGTTCAACAGGGCAGCTCCAATCTCTGGCTGTTCATCCCGACCGCGCTGCTGCTCGGTGCGCTGCACGGGCTGGAGCCCGGCCATTCCAAGACCATGATGGCTGCGTTTATTATCGCAGTGCGTGGCACTGTTGGCCAAGCCGTCCTGCTCGGCCTGTGCGCGGCGCTTTCGCACACCGCGATCGTGTGGGGCATCGCGCTTGGCGGGCAATATCTCGGGCGCGGCATCAACACCGAAACGACCGAGCCTTACCTCCTGCTCGGCTCGGCCGTCATCGTTCTTGGCATCGGTCTATGGATGATTTGGCGCACGCGTGCCGATCAGAAGGCCGAAGCCGCGCACGATCACCACCACCATCACGGCGAGGACGAGATCCGCACGATCGACACCGGCCACGGCATGATGCGTCTGGAGATTTTCGAGGATGGCGTGCCGCCGCGCTGGCGGGCGAGCTTTGCCAAGGGTGGCTGGAAAGCGGCGGATGTTATCCTCACAACGGATCGCGGCGAAGGCCGTTCGCAGACATTCCGCTTCGTCGATCGGGGCGATTACATCGAAAGCGTCGAGGAGATCCCGGAACCGCACGCCTTCAACGCGCGCGTCTCGCTGGGCCACGGCGGCCACAGCCATGACTACGACCTCACATTCGCCGAACACGGGCACGATCACGGCCACGGGCATGATGGACTGAAGGTCACGGGCGACGATGCCTACATGAACGCGCATGAGCGCGCCCACGCCGCCGATATCAGCCGCCGGTTCGCCGATCGTCAGGTAACGACCGGCCAGATCGCGCTGTTCGGCCTGACGGGCGGGCTGATCCCCTGCCCCGCAGCCGTCACCGTCCTCCTGCTCTGCCTCCAGCTCAAGCGTCTCGCGCTCGGTGTCGTGCTGGTGAGCGCGTTCAGCGTCGGCCTTGCCGTGACGATGGTCAGCGCCGGCGTCATCGCATCGCTCAGCGTCACGCACATCCGCAAGCGCTGGTCAGGGTTCGGCGACTTCGCGCGCAAGGCGCCTTATGCGTCGGCGGGCCTGATGCTCGTGATCGCGGGCTACATGGCCTATTCCGGCTTGCAAGGCCTCAGTCGGATCGGCGCGATCTGATGCGATCGCCTTGCGTCGATCTATGTGGTTTCGATGCCCGCACCGGATGGTGCCGGGGGTGTGGCCGCACGCGCGACGAGGTCCGGCGTTGGCGTAACCTGCGACCTGGTGATGCACGCCGCGTCATGAGCGACCTGCCACACCGCTTGGCAAAGCTGACCGACCGTTCCGCAAAGGGGGGCACGTCCTGATGTCGTGTCTCGCCGCCAAGGCGCTGGTATAATGTCGAGCAGGCTGAAATAGCGTGAACGCTCGAATTGACCGGCAAGTGATTTCCTTGCCCCGTTTTTTGCGTCGGCTTACGCTGCAAATGATGGCGGTGCAGCGTTCCTCTGTTGCGATCCTAGGAGTCGTGTTGGCGCTGGCCGCTGTCCTCGGGCTTGTCGCAGTATCGGGATGGCATAGCGCCATGGTTCACGATCACGGCCCGGTTCAAGTCGCCATGGTCGATACCCATTCTGATGACGATCACGACCATGCGGTTATGATCGATCATGACGATCAGGCTCCGGCAAAGCAGGCCGACGGCGACGGGCCAGCTCACCTTCTTGCCCTCGCCGCAGGCCACTGGGTTGCTTTCGATGGCGCGAGGGCTGCGCCGGTTGCGGCCATCGTCGCCGCTCGCGTGTGGTCGATATTAACTCCATCGCTCCCCAGCGGGATCGACCCATCTAAGCTTCTGCGTCCGCCTCGCGGTTGAGTCTCGCCGACGCCGCGCGCGTCGACTGACTACCCTAGAGGATCATGCACTATGAACGGCAGTTTTCGCCGGTCGCGCACCGTTGCGCTGACCGGCGCCTTTGCGGCGCTATCGCCCGTAGGTGCAGCGTGGTCGCAGACCGCACCCCCCTTTGCACAGCTTCTAAATCAGACGCGTGATGTGCCGCGCGTCCTGGCGCTAGAAGCAGACGTCGCCCGAGCACGCGGCTTGGCATTACAAGCGCGCGCCCGACCGAACCCCTCGATCAATGTCTATGCAGAGAATTTCGTGGGCGACCACGATCGCAATGCGCGCAATCAACAACAGACGACTTTCCAGGTCGATCAGCCTGTCGAACTGGGCGGCAAGCGATCCGCTCGGATCGCCGCCGGTGAAGCCGGGATCGTTGCGGCAAAGGCGCGCGATCGTGACGGCCGTCTCGTCTTTGCGACTGAGCTGGCGCGCGCTTATGCTGGTGCCGAAATCGCCGATCGTCGCATCACCATCGCCGAAGAAGAGGTTAAACAGGCGACCGATGTCTTGAGGGTTGCCCGCGCTTTGGTCGGCGCCGGCAAGGAAGCCCGTCTCCGGCAAGTGCAGGCCGAAACCGAACTGAACACGCTTCAGGCCGACCTCGAAAACACGCGCGCTTTCAAGACGGTCGCGCTGGCACGTCTTTCGGCGCTCGCCGGTATGACCACCCCCTTCACCGGCCTTTCGGAGTCACTCCTCGATCGGCTCGATGCCAAGCCGGCTTTCGGTCCCATTGACGCGATGCAGGCGACGACGGTGCGGGTCGCGGAAGCCGAACAAGACGCCGCTGCGCGGGCGGTGACGGTGCAACAGCGCCTCGCCATTCCGAACGTCACTGCGCAGCTTGGAGTGCGTCAACTCCGCGTCGCGAGCGGCCCTGCCCTAGTCGCCGGCATATCGGTCCCGCTCCCCTTCTTCGATCGCAACCAGGGCAACATCGCGGCGGCACGCGCTGAGCTGCAAGGAGCAGAAGCGCGCGCCGCCGCGGCCCGGCTCGAAGCCGAGGCCGGGACACGCGCCGGTCTAGCGCTGGTCGAGGCAGCCGACGCTCGTGCCGCTGCCGCGCAGCGGACTTTGACAACCGCCGAAGAAGGCTACCGCCTCGCCCGCATCGCTTACGAGGCAGGTAAAAGCCCGCTGATCGAACTGCTCGCCGCACGTCAAAATCTCGGAGTCGCCCGCGGCCTCATCCTCGATGCCGCCGCAGCGCGCCTCGACGCCCGCGCCAATCTCGCCCGTCTGCAGGGCCTCACCATCACCGGAGAAGCGGTGCAATGACCGATAAAA
>NZ_BBJS01000069.1 GCF_000739895.2 Sphingomonas paucimobilis NBRC 13935 | reverse complement strand
CTCCTCCTAAGGGACGGCGAACCCTACATAATCGCACCCGTGCTCGACGCGATAGACGCAGGCGAGATCGGCTCCTACCGATTCACTGAAGATGGCGAATTCGTTGAGAGCCCATACTTCGTTGCTTGGATTACGGCGACGCGCCCACCTTTGAACTGATCAACTTGCTAGCGGCAGCTAACCACCAAAGACGGCCATTCCGGCTTGGCTCAGTTGCAGACATAGCGTCACATGTTACCCTCTTTCGAGGAGGGCTGCTTTATGGCCATGGTCGGCATCGCGATTTTCTTCGCCTTGCTCCTTTGCGGGTTAGCCATTCGGGCCAACTCGCGTTTTCGGAATCAAGATCGATTGCCGATGCAGTGGTCACTAACTGGCGACGTGACGTGGTCCGCTCCTCGGGCCTTGGCACTCGCTTTCGTTCCTGCATTGGCTATCGGCATCCTGACGATCAATGCCGTACTGGCGATGAACTTTCAGCCGAGACTTGGGCAAGAGAGCATGGTCATTCCGGCCTTTATCGGCACCGGCATCGTCGCTACGGGGATCCAGCTTCTACACTTCTGGCTGATAGCCAAGACACTGCACCGCGACGGCAGCTAACCACCACGCCGGACGTTCATCCGACCAGCGCGATGGCGGATGATGCGCGGATTCCGATATGAATGAATGGCAGAATACGGGAAGCCGGTGAGGCGCACCGAATGACCGATTGTGGGTCAGCTCAGACCTCAGTGCGTTCAGCCAGTTCCAAAGCGTCCTCCACATCAACGCCGAGATAGCGCACGGTGCTGTCGATCTTTGCATGGCCAAGGAGGATCTGAACGGCACGAAGATTGCCGGTCGCCTTGTAGATGATCGACGCCTTCGTCCGACGCAGTGAATGAGTTCCGTAATCCTGAGGGGGAAGGCCGATGCCGACTACCCACTCATGCACTAGGCGGGCATATTGCCGTGTGCTCATGTGGGCCATGTAGTCGTTGCGGCTAGGAAAGACGAAATCATTCAGTGTCCCGCCGCGTCGCTCCAACCAGGCCCGCATCGTCTTTCGTGCCGTGTCCATCAGCTCGAACTGGACCGGTCGTTTCGTCTTCTGCTGAACCACAATGGCTCGGTCACGGACGCGGCCGCCGGAAACCACATCGCCGATCCGCACCCGGACCACATCACAGCCGCGCAGCTTGCTGTCGATAGCGAAATCAAATAGCGCTCGGTCGCGCAGTCGTCGATGCTGGTCGAGCGAGAAGCGAATAGCCCAGACTTGCTGCTGTTTCAGAGCCCGCTTTGGACCGATAAGCCGGCCCTCGTTCCAGGGTCGAAGATCGTGAAAGGCGGGGTCCATTGACGAGTGGCCCATCGCTCATCTCCATTGAGTCGGACCGGCCAGTCGACCGTACGCAGGCGCGGTGAATCGATGGTTCGGAAATGTGGTTGATCGGTCGTTGATGATGGTGAACGAGCGGCCGGTTGTGGGCAGCGCCTGGTAGCCGTTGAGCCGTCATACATGGGTCTTCGTCCCAACATCAGCTGATCACAGCATTTTGCAGAGCCGGTCGCGACCCAAGCCATTGTCACAGCGCCATAGCCGCTGCTGGCGCAGCGTGGAGCCGTTCGATATCGGCACGTGGAGGCGCACCGAATAGTCGCCTGTATTCGCGGCTGAATTGCGATGGGCTCTCATAGCCGACGGCAAAGCCCGCCGTGCTCGCTGTGGCACCCTCTGCCAGCATCAGGCGTCTGGCCTCCTGCAACCGCAGCTGCTTCTGATACTCTAGCGGCGTCATACGGGTGATCGCCTTGAAGTGTACGTGTAGCGAGGAGGAACTCATCCCGGCCTCGGCTGCGACGTCGTCAATGCGGATCGACGCATCGAAACGCCGGCGGATGGCCGCGATCGCGCGGCTGACCTGATTGAGGTGGCTGCCAACGGTTGCAACGTGACGAAGCATCGGACCGTGCGGTCCGGTGAGTAGACGATAAAGGATCTCACGCTCGATCAGCGGCGCCAGCGCGCGGATCGTGTCGGGTCGGTCGAGCAGCCCGACCAGCCGGCATGCCGCATCGATCAGGTCGGGATCGCCGGGGTAGACGCCGAGCACCGGCAGGTCCGTCCGGGCCACCCCGCCGTCCTCGCTCGCTATGAGGTCGGCCAGCATCGCGACATCGAGATCGATCTTGCAGCAGAGATAGGGGTGCTCGGGGCTCGCATCGAGCACATGACCGACCAGCGGCAAGTCGACCGAGACCAAGAGGTAATGAGCCGCATCATAGACCACGCTGTGCTCGCCGATCGACACCCGTTTCGACCCTTGGGCTATTATGCAAAGGGAGGCCTCGTAGACGGCAGGCGTGGGGGTGCTCGGTGCGTCGGCTCGGATCAGCGACACATGCGGCATCGCCGTGCTGCAAATGCCTGTACCCACGACGTGTCGATCGATGAGGGCGGAGAGTTCGGCGATCCGGTCCATGCCGACGATCCTTTCCCCAATCGCGTGTCGTGGGCAAGCACCCGGCATTGATACTGGAGGATCGTGCAACCTATTAGGGTGATCGCTCTACCGCCTGACACGGGCAATGGCCCATTTGCGTCCCGTCACCACAACGGAAGGACTGCATCATGGCAGGAAA
The DNA here is from genome assembly GCF_000739895.2 of Sphingomonas paucimobilis NBRC 13935. Taxonomy (GTDB): domain Bacteria; phylum Pseudomonadota; class Alphaproteobacteria; order Sphingomonadales; family Sphingomonadaceae; genus Sphingomonas; species Sphingomonas paucimobilis. The sequence goes on along the minus strand of NZ_BBJS01000069.1, from coordinate 17,404 downwards.
TATCGACAAGGTCGTCCTCATCACCGGCGCGTCCAGCGGGATCGGTGAGGCAACTGCGCGCGAACTGGCTGCGACGGGCGCCCGGCTGTTCATCGGCGCGCGTCGCGCAGAGCGCCTGAAGGCACTGGCGGAAGAACTGGGCGAGACCGTCGCCTGGGGCGAACTCGACGTCACCGACGGCGCCGATTTCGACGCGTTCGTGGAGGCCGCTGAAGTGCGCTTCGGACGTGTCGACGTGCTGGTCAACAATGCGGGTGTGATGCCGCTCTCGCCGCTCGCTGCGCTCAAGCGCGACGAGTGGAGGCGGATGGTCGACGTCAACATCCACGGCGTCCTCAACGGCATCGCCGCGGTCCTGCCGCGGTTCGTGGCTCAGCGCAGCGGTCATGTCGTGAACGTCGCCTCGGTCGCTGCACACATGGTGATGCCGACCGCCGCGGTTTATTGCGCCACCAAACATGCCGTGCGCGCGATTACCGAGGGGCTGCGGCAGGAGCATGACGAGGTCCGTTCGACATTGATCTCGCCGGGCGTGGTCGCCACCGAGCTAGGTCATGACATCACCGATCCTGAGGTTGCGGCGGCACTCACCGGATGGCGCAAGAAGTCGCTGACGCCGGATGCGATCGCGCGAGCCGTTCGCTATGCCATCGAGCAGCCGGAGGGTGTCGACATCAATGAGGTGATCGTACGCCCGACCGCAGCGGACATGTGAGTGCTTGGGCGTGCCGGTGCCGTAGCGGGCACGCCCAAACGACGGGTTCGCCGATACGATCAGCTCGTCGGACCGCGATGAACGTATGTCCGGTTACGGGAAGCTACCAAATGGACCTGAGTGGCCGATTTTGGGTCATACAGGGCAACTTCGGAGCAAGTTCGGCTCAGTGTGTACCCAGCAACAAAACGTCACCGTAAATCACGGAACGCTGATCGCGACGGATGTTTGAAGCGGACTGCGCCTGATCCTCCGGCGCTCACGCGGACGGATATCGCACTATGGCGTTCTCGATTACCATCATCGGCATGGGTGCGTGCGGCGTTGCCGCTTTCGCCGAAGCTACCATCCGGCTCGCTGCCGCACCGCTCCCTGGTGTCGAGTTGCACCTCGTTTCGCGCGATGACGATCCGGGACCGGGACTGGCGTTTGGTACGGATCAGCCCGGCCATCTGCTCAACACCGAATCCCGTCTGATGGGACTGTATGCAAACGAGCCAGAGCATTTCCGCAAATGGTTGGCCGACCGTCGCCCGCTGATGCCCGACGAGGTCGAATATGCGCCCCGCGCGGAATATGGAGAGTATATCCGCCAGATCCTGCGGGATGCCCATGATCGGGCGCGCGATGCCGATATTCCCGTTCACGTCCACCTTGCCGAAGCGGTCGCGATCGGCGGTAATCGCGACGCCGCACTGGTGCGTCTGAGCGACGGCACGACCATCGAGAGCCATTATACACTTTTAGCGATCGGTACGCCGAAGCCGGTCCGGTTTGAAGAACTGGACGGAGCGCCGGGATATTTCGATTTCCCCTGGCCCGCGCAGCAGTTGCGGGATGGCATCGATGCCGGGCAGGACGTGATCGTTCTTGGAAGCAGCCTCAGTGCGATCGACAGCTTTGCGACGTTGATGGATCAGGATCATCACGGCACGATCCATTTCGTGTCGAAGGACGGCATGCTGCCGCGCGTCGAGATGCCGATGCCGGAGGAAACCTATCCCCGCCGATACTTTACCCTGTCCGAGATGCACCGCCGTATCCGCGAGCGCGGGCCCCGCTTTTCGATCGTCGATCTCTTCCGCCTTTTCCGGCAAGAGGGTGAGGAAGCGGCTGCCGCGCAAGGCGAGGTGATCGACTGGCAGGCGGAAGATCGTATCCACCGATCCGCCGTCGAATTGCTTCCGTACGACATTGCGCGAGCGGAAGCTGGCAAGGAAATCTTCCAGCGCATTCTTACCTCCGCCAGGTTCGAAGCGTCCGAGATGTGGGATTTGCTTGGGGCTCGTGATCGCGAACGCTTCACACGCTGGTTGGCGCCGCACTTCGCGACGGCACGGTTCACCATGCCGATGATAAACGCCCGCCGCCTTGCCGACGCGGCCGCGCGCGGCCAGCTTCAGGTGCATGGCGGCGTGACCGAGACGATACGGCACCCGGATGGACAAGGGTTCGTGTCCCGCCTTGCGGATGGCCGCGCAATATCCGCACCGGTCGTCATCAACGCGACAGGCACGGCGATGAAGCTAAACGAGATTTCCGACGCTCTCATCGTGCGACTGATGGAACGGGGCTGGCTACACCCGCATCCCTCGGGCGGGATCGAGGCACATCGCCATAGCGGTGCCGTCATCACCCACGATCGCAATGCGCCACGCCTGTATGCGGTGGGACAACTCGTCAACGGCGTACAGCGCGATACCAACGCCGTGTGGTTCAACGTGCAATGCGCCGAACGGATCGTGCAAGACATGCTTATCAAGATTACGAGTGAGCGCGCATGAACGGCGGGGTGGGCGACGTCCTGACTCAGGTTCTGCCGCTCTACGGCGTGATCCTGTTGGCGTGGGGCGGCGGTCGGTGGATGCCGGGCGCGCCGAAACTCATATCCGGTGTGCTGGTCTACGCACTCATCCCGCTGTTGGTCATCGACAAGGTGTTGCGAGCCGAGCCGACCGAACTGATGGTGATACCGCCGATGATGTTCGCGGTCGCCGCGCTCATGGCGCTGCCGGCGCGATGGTTGTCGCAGCGGATTGGCGATGCGTTCGACCCGCAGCTACTGTCGGCCAGCTTCTCGTTCTTCAACGTGGCGTTCTTCGGCATGCCGGTGGCCCGCGCGTTGTTCGGCCAAGCGGCGGTATCGACGATCATCTGTGCGTTCGTCGGTACGGCACTGTATGGCGATACGGTCGGCTACTACCTCGTCGCGCGTACCAAGGAGGGCAAGGCGAAAGCCGCGTCCAAGGCGTTGCGCATCCCGTTGTTTTACGCGTTCGTCCTTGCCGTCGTGCTGAAGGTTTCGGGTGTTCAGGCGCCGGAGAGCGTTCGTGCGCCTGCGGACATGGTGTCGACCCTAGTTTCGGTCCTCGGCATGGCAGTGATCGGCTTCAATCTGGCGAAGGTGAAAGGCGGCGATGCCGATGGCGCGGTACTTACCCGCATTCTCGCGCTACGACAGATCAGGGCGATCACCTTCGTCGCTCTGGCCCTGGCGATCGAAGCGGCGTTCGTCGGCATCCTGGGGGAACGGGAGCGTATATTGATCGGTTTGATCGCGCTGTTCCCGATCGCCGCGAACGTGTCGCTGTTCGCCTCGCTCCTTGGCACGCGCGAGAAGGAAGCCGCGACACTGGTCGCGCTGTCGAGTGTAGTGGCGTTGGCGCTCGTGACTGCCGCAATCGCCATATTGGGCTGGGTCGGATCAAGCATTCAGTAAGCACGCCGTAGGAAACGATCCGAACATGACCCGGCCCGACTGGAGGCGGCCATGTGACACGCCCAATCCGCTGTTTAGCGTCCGTTCCGCCCCGGATCGAACTGAACCAAGCTCGACCCAATTGACCTGAAAGAGGGGCCGCTTTCAGACTGCGCAAATCAGCGCCGAATTACTGCTTCTAGATCATTGGCCAATCTGTTGATCGGCTAAGGTAAAGCATTGGATTGGTAATAAGATTGCTCGATCTGTGCCGCAACCTTGTAAAGGTTGCGGCACACTTGATCATGCTGGCTGACCGTTTCCGCCGGTCGAGCCGAAGATTTGGCCGGTTGAATAGCTCAGTGATGGATCGGCTGCTGCAACGTAAAGCGCCGCAATTTCTGCAGGCTGACCTGCTCGTGCCATCGGCGAATCCCCGCCGAAGCTTCGCAACTTCTCGGGCGTCGCTCCGCCGCTGACTTGTAGGGGAGTCCAGAACGGGCCAGGCGCAACGGCATTGACGCGAATGCCGCGGCTGGCAAGCTGCTTAGCCATACTTTTGGTGAAGTTCAGCACTGCGGCACGGGTCAGCGCATAGTCGACAATGTCAGGCGATGGATTGCCAGCCTGTTCAGAAGACGTGTTCACGATGACTGCGCCGGCGCTCATCCGTTCGACCGCCGCCTTCGTCAGCCAGAATGGCGCATAGACATTGGTCTTCATCGTGTCGTCGAAATCCTGGCTCGAAATATCTGCAATCCCAGGACGCGTCTGCTGACGTGCGGCGTTGTTAACGAGGATATCAAGCCCGCCAAGCTGTTCGCTCGCCTGCTGGACCAGCCGGCGGCAAAAACGTTCGTCGCGCAGATCCCCTGGAATTGCGACTGCCTTGCGGCCTTCAGCGCGGATCAGGGCAATGACTTCTCGAGCATCTGGTTCTTCAACTGGCAAATAGTTGATCGCGACATCGGCACCCTCTCGCGCATATGCGATCGCCGCAGCCCGGCCAATGCCGCTATCTCCACCAGTGATAAGGGCTCTTTTGCCTGCCAGCTTGCCGGAGCCCTTGTAGCTTTTCTCACCGTGATCCGGTCTCGGCGTCATCTTTGATGCCAAACCGGGCCAAGGCTGGCGCTGTACGGGATAGGGGGGCTTTGGATAAGCAGCTGCTGCCGGCGTCGTTGCGGTGCTACTGCCACCGTCCTGTGTTGCGGCATTTGCCGCTACCGTAGCAATGGTACCAGCGGTGACGGCTGCTCCCGTCACGAATGTCCGTCGTGTGGTATCGGTCATTGTCATAGCTCCCGGAACGATCACGCCCACAAGCGCCAAACGATTGCCCCTGTTCCAAATTCAGTTGTAACGTTTCCTTGCTATTACGACGCCGTCAGCATTCGCTAGCTGGCAACACGAATGAGCGTCTGCGAGTGACGTTCGTCCCTGCTCGGCTACGCTTTGGAAGGTCGTCTGATGCGGGAATTCGCAGGAGGGCGCATGAGTGTTCGGGACTGGGGCAATGCGGACCATAGTGTTGCCCGCTATGGTAACATTGGAACCCAGTCAGAAAATGGGCCTCCAGGCGTCGCGCAAGCGGGCCAAGTCCATTGAAGGAGAGTGAGGGAAACTACTCGACTGTGCATGCTCCCTGTAATTGGAAGATGAGCGAATGGCAGAAACTGGGAAGCGAGTAGGGCGTCAGGAATGACCGCATCTGGGTCGGTGTCCGTGTGGCTGACCGATAACAGCTGGAAGCCTACCCCCTTTGCGCAAACTAAAGCGAACACCATCTTGGAATGCATGGATAATCTCGAAGACCTGGGTCTGGTAGACGATGACGACATCGTCCTGGACGAAGCCGCGCTCGCGCTGGCGCTACTCGATCACGACAAGATCGACATTGGCCCATATGAGGACGTGCTTTCTGACATTGCATCGCGGCTCGACGGGGTAGGTGCCGGCGTTGTCGATGCATCGGAGCGCGCTGCCCGCCTCACACAGGTGCTCGCGGAGGAATTCGGCTTTTCAGGTGACGCGGAGACGTACGACGATCCTGACAATGCCGACCTGATCCGCGTTATTGACCGTCTGCGCGGTCTGCCGATCAGCTTGTCGATCCTGTACGTTGCCGCGGCTCGACGCATCGGCTGGGCCGCCGAGATACTGAACGTTCCTGGGCATGTGCTCGTCATGGTCGGGCATGAGGCCAAACCTGTCATCATCGATCCATTCCGCGGAGGCGCGCTCGTTGGTGTCGAACAGATCACCGGGTTGCTGGCCTCGGCAAAAGGCGGCGCCTCGGCTGCAGTGCGGCACGTAGTGGCCATGGAGAACCGGGCGATCCTTGTTCGCCTGCTGCTCAATCAGGCAACCCGGGCAGAGAGAGCTGGCAAAGGTCGGCGGGCGTTGGTGCTTTATAGCCGGATGACGTCGATCGCGCCAAACTATCCCCATCCCTGGTGGGAACGCGCCCGACTGGAACTCATCGACAATGACGTAACCGCCGCCCGCGCCAGCCTTACCGCAATGCTCGAAATCACGCGTGAGCCAGCTTTGCGTGACCGGGTCACCGGCATGCTGAATGAGCTTTCCGCAAGATAGAGGCCTACCAGTTTCGTTGCTATTCGAGTGTGATTGTCAGCTGGCAGGCGACGATCAAGCGCGAACGGGGCAGAGCCGGCACGCTAAACGAACGGCAGACCCGAAACGCGTCGATACACCTTGTACTTGTCCGGCACGTTGGTGAGGATGCGCACCAGCACCGCGGAGTAGCCATCATGCGTCGTCGAACTTTTCTTGCCGCCGTGCCGGGGGCGGCGCTTTTGCCCGGTTCGGTTATCGCAGAACCACAGCAGGCGAATACGCGTGTATCCGGTGGGCAGGGCGTGCCAGGTCCGGGGCAGGGCGGCGCGCCTCAGCCGGTGATGCCATCGCTCCCGAAACGTTGGGAGGCGGGTGCCGATCGCTTTTTGCGCCCCGACGTCACCGCGGGCGATCGGCCGGTCGGGGCGAGCTTCTCGTCCCGCACGGCGGCATATGGGCTCAACGGCGCTGCGGGTACGGCCCATCCACTGGCGACCCAGGCCGGCATCGACATCCTGCGGCAAGGCGGGTCGGCGGTGGATGTCGCCATCGCGATCAATGCCTGTCTCGGGTTTCTGGAGCCGACCTCCAGCGGCATTGGCGGCAATGGCTATGCGATGATCTGGGATCCGAAGCAGCGCAAGGTCGTCGGGCTGGCGGGATCGGGCGCGTCGCCGCGGGGGCTCAGCCTGGAGACGGTGCGGTCGCGGGCGCGGGGCGGTGCGCTGCCGCCGCTGGGCGCGGTGACCGTGTCGGTACCGGGGGCGGTCGATGCGTGGTGGACGATGCACCAACGCTATGGCCGGCTGCCCTGGGCGCAACTGTTCGAACCGGCGATCGCCCATGCCGAGGCGGGAGTGCCCGTGCCCGACATCATCGCTTATTACACCCGACGCAGCATGGCCGCGTTCCGCCGGCCGGGCAACGGCATCGAAGAGACGGCGAACGCGTTGCGCACCTATGGCCTGGCCGACGGCAGGGGACCGGCGGCGGGCCAGGTGTTCCGCAATCCCGACCTCGCGCGCACCTATCGCGAAGGGCGGGCGGGACGCCTTCTATGCTGGCGACATCGCGCGCGTCGTCGACCGTTACTTCAAGCGGATCGGCGGCTGGCTGCGCTTCGAGGACATGGCCGCACACCGGTCGGAATGGGTGGAGCCGCACCGCACGGGGTATCGCGGCGTGGACGTCTATGCGCTCGGCGCGAACACCCAGGGCATCGCCACGCTCCAGATGCTCAACATCCTAGAGAATTTCGACCTGGGCGATGCGGGCTTCCAGTCGCCATTGTCGATCCATCTCCAGGCGGAGGCGAAGCGGCTCGCCTATGAGGACCGGGCGCGGTTCTACGCGGACCCGCATTTTAGCCAGGTGCCGGTCGAATGGCTGATCTCGAAGGAATATGCGCAGGCGCGGGCGAGGCTGATCCGACCCGACCGCATCCTCGATCCCGTGTATCCGGGGCAGGCGCCCAGCCATGGCGACACGACCTATTTCAGCTGTGCCGACAAGGACGGCATGATGGTATCGATGATCCAGTCGAACTTCCGCGGCATGGGGTCGGGCCTGGTTGCCGACGGGCTGGGCTTCACGTTCCAGGATCGCGGGCAGCTGTTCAGCCTGAAGGACGGCCATCCCAATATCTATGCGCCCGGCAAGCGACCGTTCCAGACGATCATTCCCGGCTTCGCCACGCGCGGCGGCGATCCGTGGATGAGCTTCGGCGTGATGGGCGGCGATATGCAGCCGCAGGGGCAGACGCAGATCATCGTCAACCGTGTCGACTATGGCCTTGAGATCCAGTCGGCGGGCGATGCGCCGCGCTGGCACCATGAGGGATCGTCGCAGTCGATGGGGGAGGATGCCGCTGGGCTTGGCCCACGTGGCTTGCTGCGCCTGGAGACGGGCGTGCCCGCGGCGACGCGGCAGCGGCTTGCGGAGATCGGCTGGACGATCGGCGAGCCCGATGGCGGCTTCGGCCGCTACGAATGTGTCGAGCATCGCATGGACGGCGCGACCCGCGTCTATGCCGCGGCGAGCGAGATGCGCGCCGACGGCTGTGCGCTGGCCTATTGAGGAGACGCTGCCCAAGCGGTGTTCACGAAGCGGTAGCACGCTAGGCGAGGGGAGCGTGGCGCTAGGGCAGCGCTGCGGCGACATCGGCGGCAAAGCGCGCGATGTCGAAACGGGCTGCGCCAGGATCCTCGCCGCGTCTCACGATCACCAGACGTTGCGCAGGAATAACCATCACATACTGTCCACGGTTACCCTGTGCAGCAAAACTGCCCACCGGCAGCCCCTGTCGGGGGCCGAACAGCCACATCGTCGCGCCATAACCGGGGCCGCTCGGCGGCTGGGGTCCGCTCGGCGTCGTCATGGTGCGTAGCCAGCCCGCAGGCAGCAGGCGCTTGCCCGCCCAGACGCCGTCCTGGGACCAGAACAGCCCAAGCCGCGCGAGGTCGCGGGCGGTCGACCACACCTGGCTGGAGAGGACGTAGTTGCCGTGCCAATCCGTCTCCGCGACCGTGTGCGTCATGCCAAGCGTGCCGAACAACTTGTTCGGCCACATGCGATACCTGTCCTCGCCAATCCGCTGCCGTGTGGCATAGACGGCGAGAAGGATGTCATTGTTCGCATAGCGAAAGCGCGTGCCGGGCTGGGCCTCCAAAGGCCAGGACACCGCCTGCTCGTCGACTGCGGTGCCGCCGAAATAGATCGCGTCGGTGCGGTTGCCGGCGGTGTCGCTATGAAGGCCTGACGCCATACGCAGAAGGTTGTCGAGCGTGATCGATTGTCGCGGGTCACCGGCGCTCCACTGCGGCACGACGGCTGGCCCCTGTAGCGCGCCGGCATCGACAAGGCCGATCAACGTTCCGGCGATCGACTTGCCCACCGACCAGGTCCGGTTCGACACGTACGGCCCAAAGCCGCTGCCATAGCGTTCGGCAATGATTTTGCCGTCTTTCACGACGATCACGCCCACCGTCTTCGCACCGGCGCCATAGGCACCGGCGAACGCTTTGCCGACGGCTCCGGTCAGCGGCGCGGAAGGGCGCGCCGCGATGCCGGCATCGCCCTGCGGCCATGGGCGGGGATCTGCCACCGCGATCGGTGGTGGTGGGGCCGATGCCTTGCCCGCGGGCGCCTTGCTGCCGATCGGCAGCGTCACGCAGCCACGGCCATCGCGCCAGACCGCGTATCGCGGTGGCAGCGCGGGGTCGAAGGCGACGGCGACGGACCCACGGGCACGGTCGATCTGCGCGGTGAGCGTCGGCACGATCTTGTCATATTCGGGATAGATGCCGGTCAGTTCGTCGGCATCGATCTGCGCCGGGGTCCGACCGGCGTTGAAGAGGCCCGAGCAATAGAGTGCGGCCTTATAGCCGGCCGCCACCGCGCGTGGGTAGGTGCCGGCCGAAGGCTGGGCGACGATCTGGGCGTTCGCCGGACCCGCCAGGAGCAGGGCGAGGACGACTGACTTTGATATCCGCATCGTCGCATCATTCCATTACCCCCCGGCTACGGCAATCCACTTATCCGGAGCGCGCCGTTCAGCGTTCCCCTGTCGAGGGGATTTCTGTGGCAAGGAATGGGCAGTATGCCAGGATGATGGCCGCCCATATCCTGTACAGCTTTCGTCGTTGTCCGTTCGCGATGAGGGCGCGATTGGCACTGGGCATCGGTGGCGTGCGCCATGAGCTTCGGGAGGTCAGGCTTTCCGACAAGCCTGCGGAACTGCTCGCCGCGTCGCCCAAGGGCACAGTGCCGGTGCTTGTGACGGCGGAAGGTGTCGTGCTCGACGAAAGCCTCGCGATCATGCGTTGGGCGCTGCGTATCCGGGACCCGGAAGATTGGCTCGCTCGTGACGATCCTGCGCTGATCGCAGCCAATGACGAAGTGTTCAAGCACCACCTCGACCGGTACAAATATCCTGATCGCTATGGCTCGGACCCAACCCGGCATCGTGATCTCGGCTTCGAGTTTCTACAAGATCTGGAGATGCGGATCGGGGTTGGCGGTCAACTCGGCGGCACAAAGGCGGGTCTGACGGATGCCGCCGTCATGCCTTTCGTAAGGCAGTTCGCCGGGGTCGATGGAGCGTGGTTCGACGACTTGTCCCTGCCACGGCTGAAGCCATGGCTCGCCGATCATCTCGCTTCCAATCTCTTCGAAAGGATCATGCAGAAGGTTTCCCCCTGGTCTCCGGACGGGCCGGCGATCGTCATCGAAGGGCGGACGAATGCAGATCGGTGATGCGACGCTAGCTGAGCAAACAGCGGCCCGGCTGCAATTAACGAGCGTCCGCTTTCAGGAGGGGGCCGCGCGCCGTTGAATGGCCGACATTGGGTCATCGTGGCGGGGGGGAGGGCGGCAGCTCTCGCCCAATTGCAGACATGCCGTCAGGAATCTAAGCTGGGCGTTCTCTCAGCTGGGCCGGTGGATTAGACCCGGCGAGGGGAAAAGCTGGGGCCTTGCAGAAGGCAGCGGAGCCTCCACCGCTCTCCCAGCACCACGTATCCGCTAACGCCCCAAACACGGACATCTCGGTTCTCGCCAACGCGCATATTCCGTTAGTATAACTGGGCGACTTGAGAATGGCTATTCAGACGTCACTTCCGCGCCGCCAACCATAGGGGTGGGTTTCGGACCGGAAGGTAAGGGTGCCATTTCGCCCCCGTCATCTTTTCTCGACGTCAACCAATTTGGTAATGACGGTCCATAGCGCTTCCACCCCTTGTCCGCGAGCGCGGCACCGAGCACCCCGCGATCCACTGTGGCAATGGCGGCCCAAGTCAGACAGACGCCCAGCACGCCCCCTCCCAACCTGAACCGGCTATCGAAGCACGACAGGCAGAACCACCATAGGAAGACGACCGTGAAACCGCTCGCGATGTGAGTGATGGCGCCGGCAATCCCGGCTGGAGATAGAGCAGCGACCGGCGTGTTGCCTATGAGGAAGCCGGACAGGCAGAGCGCCAAGGGTACGAACAGTGCCGCGGGCAAGCCGACCCGCCGACGTGCGCTGAATAGCAGCCATGCCAGCAGGAGGATCGTGCCCACAGCACCCGCCCGGATCGCGGCGTCAAGTTGGCCAATGTTCATGCCGTCACGATACGGGAGGGTGCGGCACCAAGCCACCTCGCCAATCTGTAACCGACTGATCCCCGGTATTCTCACCAGCGGTGAGTTTTGAGAACCATTCTCCGTTCTCGATCAATCGTCCTTTTTGGGAAAGCTGGCGAGCAGCGGGCAGGGCTGAGGCTTAGCACCTCCTCCGCTCCCCACATGAATGAATGGCAGAAGGTGGGGAGCCAAAAGGCAGCCGCTAATGACCGGATGTGGGTCTGTTGCGACAGGTTTTCCGGTGGGTTATCCATAAGCGATGGTCCGCCGGCTAGTGTTGACCTGGATCAACGAAAAACGTCTTCCTAGTCGCATGTCGCTTGCGGCTAATCCACCGTGCGGCGCCAGCAGGCGATGATGGAGCCTCGCGTGGCGAGGTTAGGCGCTTTAACAAGTTGCCGGAGGTGCTGTAGGGCAACCTGCTTGGTGCAGCTGCCGTTAGCAGCGTAGAGGACAGGACGATCGGCGTTTCCTAGGTTGCAGGTCCCGGCCGCCTTAGGCGTTGAAAGCGCGGTTGCCGGAACGCCTCCACCAAGGTTGGTGAGATAGAGCGCGGTCAAAACCATTATCCGCGGTCCTGGCGAGACGAACGTTGTCAGCCATACGACCCCAAGAACCGTTACCCCAGTACCCAACCCCGTGGCAGTAAGAAGCATAGGATCATCTGCCCTGCCGAGATCGCCAGCGCGATCGCAAATGGCTTGGCGCCGCCGAACTGCAGGCGAAGTACCGAGTCAAGATTGATGGCCAAGACAAGAAACAGCAAGGTGGCAGTGCTAACCCACAACATCAGCAAGCCGGCGGGTTTGGCGTAGCCTTCGCTCAGAAACTGCTCCTGACGCGTGTGGAAAAAGAGGAGGCCCGCAGCGACGCTCACCGGCAGGGCAATGCCGATGGCGAGCGGGATGCTCCCGCCAAGGCCGCCGACCACGAACAGGATTACGAGCGCCATAGCCGCTCCGGCGAAGAAGCCGGCGCGGGTCCCGAAAGGCGCCGGCTGGCCATTGTGGAGCGAGGCCATGATCGGGGCACCACCGGTGAACATCGCGCCCAGCGCCGCCAATGCAAGCACGAGCGGGGCGCCGAGGAGGACAAACACGGCCCATGTTCCGGCGAGGTCGAGCGGAACCCCTGTTTGGCCGATCGCACCCAAATAATCATTAAGCAGCAGCCAGGAGAGGAAGCTCATCACCAGCCAAGCTAGTCCCCCGAGCTTGATGCCGGTATCGAGCAAAGGCTGCCATCGCGTGTTGAACGCGAGCAACCGTGCGGCCCGATCATGCTTCCGCCGTCGCGCATTGGCGCGCTCCCGAGCCTGTGCTGCGTACCGCATGAGCCTTCCTCCGCCCAAATTCGGATTGCTTGACCAGAGCGCGGCAACGCTGTCACGCCCATTTACATGCCGATGCGAATGACGTGGTGGCCAAACCGTCGTTGAGTAGGTGAACGAGTGGCCGAAGTTCGGAAGCTAAAGAGGCGTCGCGGATGTCCACAACTGGGTCGTCGCCGCCTCAAACTGGCGAGCAAGACCGATCCACCGTTTGCCGTTTTAGCAGATCGGCGCGGCATCCCGGAGCCAGCCGTTCAACTTATCGCAGCAGTCCCGTTTCTCCATCGCCGACGAGCCGTTTCGGGAAAATGCAATCGGGAACAGGTTTTGGGAAAACGGCTGGATCGGGAGGCGTCTGTAGCCTGAGCTCGCCGATGCTGTCCCTCTGAACCTTCGTTTCTGAGAAGCCAGCTCCCTTCGCTTGACGCACAGTGTACACGGACTAAACTGCTAAGCGCCTAAAAAGACAGCGATGCAGGTATGGTGACAACCTGCGGTCTCTTGCGAGACAGTCACGCTTGAGCGGGTGATGCCGCTCTTGGCCATGGCCGGACACAACGAGGATTGCCCTCGTGCGTGGCCGGTCGTCGTTGTCTGACCACGATCGGCTCGTGTCCGTCTCACCAACGGAAAGGCACGACCATGAAGCTGAATCACATCAACCTCTACAGCCACGACACCGAAGCCGACCGCGCTATGTTCGAGCATTATTTCGGGCTGCGCACGCTAGTCGTGCGCGGCACGAAGATGGCGATCATGCAGGACGATGATGGCCTTGTGCTGATCGTCAACCACTTCGAAAACAAGCTCGACGGCTTCGAATACCCAAAGCAGCTCGACATTCTGCATGTCGGCTTCATCCAAGAGTCGCGCGATGCCGTCGATGCCCTGCATGCCCGCCTAAGCGGCGACGGCTGGGAAACGCAGGCGCCGCACGAGGCGCATGGTGCCTGGTCCTTCTATTTCCGGGCAAAGGGCGGCTACTTTATCGAAGTGACGACTCTGACGCCGATAGGCCCCGAAGAAGCGTATCATGGTGACCGCAAGTAAGGTTCGTTTGGGGTCGGCGGAGCCATCCGCCGGCCATTTCCGACGGCGATGCCGTTCAAACGAACCGGCGAACAGCCCGGCCTGCAATCCCGTATGTCCGGTCTTATTCTTGGGATGACATATGTTCACGCACATCATGATCGGCAGCAACAACCTTGAGCGATCCAGAGCCTTCTATGACGCTACGTTCACGGCGCTGGGCGGCAAGCCAGGCGAGAGGGATGAGAGAGGCCGGCTGATCTACGATCACGACGGTGGGCGGCTGATGATCACCCGGCCGATCGATGGCCACCCGGCGACTGTCGCCAATGGCGGAACCATCGGCATCGCCGCCATCAGCGCGGATCATGTTCGCGCTTGGCACGAGGCCGGCACCGCGCATGGCGGCGCATCAATCGAAACCCCACCGTGCGAGCGCCCGAACGGCGTTTTCGTCGCCTATCTCCGCGATCCGGATGGCCATAAGCTGACCGCGCGGACGAAGGCGACGCGGTAGCTTCATGGAACTCGACCATCCAGCTGGGCAAGGAGGCTCATGTCCATCGGCATCAGCCTGATCGTCCTTTTCGCGGCGGTTCTGCACGCGAGCTGGAACGCCCTTCTACGCGGAGGCAGCGACCGGCTCTGGTCGATGACGATCATGTGCATCGCCATTGCACTCGCCTGTGCCCTGATGGCGCCCTTCGTGCCGGTTCCCGCAACAGCGAGTTGGGGCTGCGTCGCTTTATCGGCGCTGCTGCACGTCGGATACAACCTCTTCCTCGTGCGCACCTACCGGCAAGGCGATCTCGGGCAGACCTACCCGATCGCCCGCGGCGCCTCGCCGCTTCTGGTCTCGCTCGGTGCCGCAGTCTTCGCGCGCGAGCTGCCAGACGCGCTCAGTCTGACGGGCGTGCTGCTGGTGTCGGGCGGCATCGTTGCGCTGGCCTTCCAAGGGCGGGCCATCGGGCGGCAGACATTACTTTTCGCGCTTGGCACCGGCTGCTTCATCGGTGCCTACAGCGTGACCGATGGCGTCGGGGTGCGGCTGTCCGGCTCGCCTGTCGGCTACACCGTCTGGATGTGCCTGTCGTGGGGCCTGCTCGCGCCGGCGACCTACATCGTGCTGCGGGATGCCCGTTCTCTGGTGCGCGGGCGCAGGGAAATGCTGGTGGCGGCCGGTGGGGGGCTCGCCTCGCTTCTGGCCTATGGCATCGTCATTTTTGCCATGGCGCACGGCACGATGGGACCGGTGTCGGCGCTGCGGGAGACAAGTGTCGTCTTCGCGGCCCTGATCGGACGCGTCTTCCTGCACGAAAGACTGAGCCGTTATCGGATCACGGCCTGCCTGGTTGTCGCCATGGGGGCTCTTCTGATCGGACATGCAGGCTGAAGAGAGGACAGATCGGAACGTTGCTGGGGTGAGCGACCGCTCGCGATCCGGATGAGCGCGTCTTACCGCGTGAGGCGGCGAGGTTTCCGGGATCAGAGCAGTTCATGCCCGGCGCTGCGCAAAATACTGTGCTGGCGTGCTGCCGAGCGCCTTGCGGAACATCGTGATGAACGCGTTGACCGAATCGTAGCCCAATTCGGCCGCGACCTGCTGGACGCTGGCGCCGCTCGCCAGCTCGCGTAACGCAACGACGAGGTGGAGCTGTTGGCGCCAGCGGCCGAAGGTCAGGCCGGTCTCGCGCAGCATCAGCCGCGCCAGCGACCGCTCGCTCATCGCGACGCGGACGGCCCAGCCGGCAAGCGTGCTGCGGTCCGACGGCGCGGCGGTCAGCGCGTCGGCGATGGCGCGAATCCTGCTATCGCCCGACACCGGCAGGTTCAGGCGCTGGCGCGGCATTTCGGCCAGCTCGTCAAGCATCACCCGGGCCAGGCGGGCGGCATGTCCGTCCGGGGAATAGTCGCTCGGCTCGTGCGCTAGGCGATCGATCATCGCGCGGATCATCGCGGTCAACTCCAGCGCGCAGCAATGGTCGGGAAGCCTGCTCGCGCCGGGCTCGACGAACAGATAGTCGACCCGCGCATTCGCGGTCGCGCGCGCGCTGTGCGGCACCCCGCCCGGAATCCAGATGCCGCAGCCCGGCGGCACGATCCACACATCGTCCGCGGCGATACAGGTGTCACCCGCAATTATGCGCGCGTCTGCGCCGACGGCGTCGCGCTCGCCGCTGCGCGGCACGTCGTCACGATCCAGCGTTCGACCCTCGACGTGGCGTTACGAATGGTGCGCGGCGGCCGCGGCACACGCTTCGACAGCGATCGCGCACGCGCGGCCGTCTTCGCCAGCGAAGCCGCCATCCCCGACATCCTCGCCGACCGGCGTGCCGCGTTGTTCGCGCTGGCGGCGATGATGGGACGCGTTCCGGCCGACTATCCACGCGAGCTGGAAGGCTGCACGACAATACCGTCGCTCCGCCGCCCGCTGCCGATCGGCGAGGGTGCGATGCTGCTCAAGCGCCGCCCCGACATCCGGCGAGCCGAACGGCTGCTGGCCGCCGCAACCGCCGGCATCGGAGTCGCCGAAGCCGATCTTTACCCCCGTATCAGCCTCGGCGGTTCGGCGGGAACCGCTACGTCAGTCGGCCATGCGCTGGCGCCTTCGTCGTTCGGCTTCAGTCTCGGCCCGCTGGTCTCCTGGTCCTTTCCCAACCGCAAGGCGGTCCGTGCGAGGATCGATGAGGCCGGTGCTGATGGCGACGCCGCGCTCGCGGGCTTCGATGGTTCGGTGTTGCTGGCCCTTCAACAGACCGAAACCGCCCTGTCCGCTTATGCGCGGTCACGCGACCGACTAGACGCGCTGGAACGCGCGGCGGGAGCTGCCGGCAAGGCAAGCGGGGACGCCGAAAAGCTGCAACGCTTCGGTCGCACACCGTTCCTCGACGTATTGAACGCGCAGGCCAGCTACGCCGACGCGCAAACAAGCCTGTCGTCCGCGCGCGCCAGCTTAGTCGATCGGCAGATTGACCTCTTCCTTGCACTCGGCGGCGGTTGGGAGTGAGGCCGATAAAACTTGTGGCTCAAGCGCTACATCCTGATTATCCGCGCTTGCCTGAGGCCAAGCGCCGTTGTTTGGGTCGACACAGACTCAAGCAATGAATGGCCGTCATTCGGGAAAGTTTATGAGAGCCGTTCCGCTTTCCCATAACTCGATCCCAATGGGAATGCCCCGGCCGTCTAGCTGGCGGTTCCCAATCGGGAAGGCAGGCCGCCGGCCTTGCGCCAGTTGAATGTCGTGAAAATTCCACGCTATTCCGCAGCGATGTTCACAATTAGGTCCTCCCGCCCCACCGACGGTGCGCGCATTCTAGAAATATGGCGTGGTGCAGTTGACGCCACGCACTTCTTTCTTTCAGTCGAGGATCGCATTGCCATAGGTCAGGAGGTCTGCGCCTTCCTTCCGCAAGCGCCGCTAACGCTTGCAGTCGATCAAGACGACCGCCCGCTTGGCTTCATGCTGATCGATAATGGTCACATGGAAGCATTGTTTATCGATCCGACTGCATTCGGGCATGGGATCGGCGCTGCGTTGGTCCGGCATGGATTGGTGCTATACCCGGGCATGACGACAGACGTGAATGAGCAGAACGAGCGGGCCGTAGGTTTTTACAACAGAATGGGATTCATACAAACCGGCCGCTCGTCGCTCGATGGGCAAGGCAGGCCATACCCCCTGATACACCTCGCCCACGGGAGTTGAGGAATCAGCAAACGGCGGACAAGCATACCTGCGGCCGATGGCTCGGGTACCAGACGCGCCACGCGAACCACCCGCGACGGCGCTGGACGGGTCAGTTCCGTCGCCGTTGGCACAGTCACCGGGCTCGATGATGCGGCAGGGAATGCATTCTCAGCTTCGGAATCGGTCACGACGCAATATGACGCTAAGGGCCGACCAAGCGCGACGGTGACACAGGGGGGT
>NZ_BBJS01000070.1 GCF_000739895.2 Sphingomonas paucimobilis NBRC 13935 | reverse complement strand
TATCGAGCGCCTGCCGTCTTGAGCCATCTGTTCCTCCATCGATCAGAACCAGACACGAACGCCGGCGACGATGCTCTTGGACGTTGCGCGATCCCCATCGGCGCGCGCGTAGCGGGCGGTGTCGCCGAAGCGGCGATCCCATGACACGCCGACATAGGGGGCGAACTCGCGCCGGATCTCATAACGCAGCCGCAATCCAAGCTCGGCGTTGGATAGGCCCGATCCGATCCGGTTTTCCGGCACGTCCTGCGCAGCGAAATTGAGCTCGGCGCGCGGTTGCAGGATCAGCCGCTGGGTGATGCGCTGGTCGTAATAGCCCTCAAGCCGCCCTAGCAGGTCGCCCTTGTTGGACAGGAATACCGCGCCCTCTAGCTCGAAGAAGCCCGGTGCCAGCCCCTCCAGCCCGACGGTCGCATAGGTGCGTTTCGGGGACGGCCCCAAATCCTGGCGGACACCCGCTTGTAGATTGAAATAAGGGCCAATGGTCCGGCTATAGAGCGCCTGCACCTCGGCGCTCTCGATGCCCTCGCGGAAGGCTCCCTCGCCCTCAGACTTGATGAAGAGGCGGTTGATGTCACCCCCGAACCACGCCTCGCCATCCCAGCGATAGCCGTCACGACCGTTGCGGAATTGATACTCAGCGAGGTTCAATAGCACCTGGCTGAAGTTTTGACCGCCGTGATGCTGCTGAAGGTGATGGCGACCCATCGCCATCGCGTCCGCGCCGTAAACGCTGTCGGCCGCATGGTCGGTCGGCAGGGGCGGGGCGGGGGCGTTTCCTGCGGGAAGCGCGGTGCCAGTCTGCTGCACCCCATCGGCCGCCATGCCTGGCATTCCGGCCATTCCCGACATGCCCTGCATGTCGTGGCCGCTGTGCTGGTCGGCTGGCATGGTCATCCCCGGCATCGCCGAATGGTCCATGCCCTGCATCGGCTGCTGGGAGCCCTGAGGGACCGTTTGGCCGTTTCCGGGCATCTGCATCCCCGGCATGGCTTCCATGCCCTGCTGTGAGCCCTGCGGAGCCGCATGGTCCATGCCGGGCATAGACGAGTGATCCATGCCCGGCATGGTCCCGTGATCCATACCATTCATGCCGGCCGTTGGCGCGGCGCGGCGTTTCGTCGTCGAAGCTGATGGTCGCCTCGCAGGAGCTGACCTAGTCTTGGCCGGCTTGCCTTTGGCCGTGGGCTTCACCACCGGCTTCTTTTTCGCAGGCATCGGCATGGTCATGCCCGGCATTGCCGAATGATCCATGCCCTGCATCGACTGAGCGGCGACAGGACCGGCGATGCCGAGCATGGTGGTGGCGGCGAGCGCCGCGGTCAGCCGGTTCATGCCGCCTCTCCCGCGAACGGGCGAACGGTGACGACGCGCATCATGCCTGCGGTCATGTGGTAGAGATTGTGACAGTGGAACGCCCAATCGCCGGGTGCATCGGCGGTCAGATCAAAGGTCATCTTGCCTCCAGGCGGCACGTTGACGGTGTGCTTGCGCGGCGCATGATTGCCGTGCCCCGTCACCAGCTCGAAGAAATGGCCGTGGAGATGGATGGGGTGCGGCATCATCGTATCGTTGACCAACGTCACCCGCGCCCGCTCGCCTTTGCGGAACGGGATGGGGTCGGCGGGATCGCTCAGCTTCTGCCCGTCGAAGCCCCACATGTAGCGCTCCATGTTACCGGTCAGATGGATCTCGAACTGACGCGACGGCGCGCGCACGTCGGGGTTGGGCGCGAGCGAAACGAGGTCGCGATAGGTGAGGACGCGGTGATCCAGGCCCCCCAGACCCTGGGGCGGTTCACCGCTACGGTCCTTCGGCATCGGGGAGATGGTCTGCACGCCCGGCCCCATCTTCACGCCCGGCGCATTCTTCGGGTCGCGCATGTTCATGTTCATGCCGCCACCCGACCCGTGGTCCATCCCGGCCATGCCGCCAGCCTGGCCCGATCCGCCCGACATGGCACTATGGTCCATGCCGGCCATGCCAGCACCGCCCGCTGCCATTTGGCTATGGTCCATCCCGGGCATTACAGCGCCGCCCATCTGGCTGTGGTCCATGCCCGACATGCCGGACATGCCCGCCATCGCTGCGCCTGCCGCGACCGTCCCGTGATCGGTCGGCCCCTTCCAGCCCGTCAGCTTCCAAAGATTGCGCGAGGCGTTCTGCATCAAGGTGGGGTCCGGCCCGCGCGTGGCGACCGGGCTCTCGTCCTTCATGCCGGACATGCCCTGCATCCCGCCCATGCTCCCCATGTCCATGCCCATATCGGTCATGGTCAGCAGCGTGCGCGGACGAAGCGGCGGGACCGGGGCGACCATCCCCTCACGCGGGGCGAGCGTCGCCCGGCCCATGCCGGAGCGATCGATAGCCTCGGAGACGAAGCTGTAGGCCCGGTCCTCGGGCGTCACGATCACGTCGAACGTCTCGGCAACGCCGATCTGGAACTCGTCGATCTTCACCGGACGGACATTCTGCCCATCGGCCTGCACGACGGTCATCGGCAGGTCGGGGATGCGGACGTTGAAGTTGGTCTGCGCCGCGGCGTTGATGATCCGCAAGCGGACCCGCTCGCCCGGCTTGAACAGCCCCGTCCAGTTGTCATACGGCCCGTAGCCGTTGACCAGGAAGGTATAGGTCGAGCCGGTGACGTCGGCGATGTCGGCGGGGTCCATTCGCATCTTTCCCCACTCGATCCGGTCCTTGAGCGGCATTTCCCGACCCGCGAGCAAGCCCGCGAGGGTCGGCCGCTGATAGTTGAAATAGGCGCCGCCCATCTGCTTCAGCTTCCGGAAAATCTGCTCGCCGGTCATCTGGCTGTGGTCGGACAGCACGATCACATGCTCGCGGTCGAACGCGATCGGATCGGCACCGGCCGGGTCGATCACGATCGGCCCGTAAAGTCCGCCCTGCTCCTGCTCGCCGGAATGGCTGTGATACCAGTAGGTGCCCGACTGGATGATCGGGAACTCGTAGATGAAGGTCGAGCGCGCCTTGATGCCGGGGAAGCTGATGCCGGGCACGCCGTCCATCGCGAACGGCACGAGCAGCCCATGCCAGTGGATCGAACTGTCCTCGTCGAGATTGTTGGTGACGGAGAGGCGGACCTTTTGCCCCTCCTTCAAGCGAATGAGAGGGGCCGGCACCGTGCCGTTGACGCCGATTGCGGGCGTCGACTTGCCGTCGACGGGAAGTCTGAAACTGTCGATCGTCAGCGCGATGTCAGTGCCCGAGACGGTCGGCAGCGGTTTGACGATCCCGCCCGAGACAGGCTGCGCCCACGCGGGCATATAGGCGGTCAGCGCCATGCCACCGCCAGCAAGGGCGGCGCCGCGAAGCATCTGGCGGCGATCGATAGTGCGGCTCATACGGTCCTCAAGGCTCTCGAACGGGAGTGTCCCTCTAGCCTTGATACGCAGCTCAGGGCGCTATCCCTCAGCGCCCGCCCAATCGCTCCAGCAACTTCGATCGCGCGCGATAGAGGCGGGTTTCTACCGCCTTTTCGCTGATCGACAACACTGCCGCGGTTTCAGCCTGGCTCAACCCCTCGATCGTGCGCAGCACCAAGGATTCCTTCAATGCGGTCGGCAAGCCCGCAATGGCGCGCGTCACGCGGTCGAGTTCCTGTCGGTCGCCCGTCGCGTCGTCGATCGCCACCTGGTCGTCTGCAATGGCTTCGGCTTCCGCGCCGATCGGTGCGGCGAACGCCAGAAAGCGCCGCACGGTGCGCTTGCGCCCCCAATCGCGGCACTTGTTGATCGCGATCGTCGATAGCCACGCGCGCATCGATCGATCGCCGTCGTAGCGGGGCAGGGCCTGATGCGCCGCGACGAAGGTCTCCTGCAGAAGGTCCAGCGCCTCGTCGGCCTCGCCGACGCACGCGCGCACCATGCGGAAGATTGACTGCCGATGGCGGCGCATGATCTCGGCGAAGGCGGCTTCGCGCCCGGCGATGCTGAGGGTCGCCAGCTCGCCGTCCGTAAGCGTGGTCCAGTCGAGGCTCACGCGCCGAACCTCAACGTGCGTCGTCGGTGAGCGCCTTCACCACGGCCTGATCGAACTGGCCGGTCTGATTGGGCCGCAAGAGCTGGCGCATGGCGAAGATGTGCGCCAGCGTCGCTTTCTGGAGCTCGCCCATGACGGCGTGGCTCTGGTCGACCGCTGCGGCGACGCGCGGCCCGTTGCCATGCTCGGCCTCGATCGCTTCAGCGAGCCGGGCATTGTTCGCCCGCAATTCCAGCTCGAATGCGCGCCGCTGCACGGCGAAACGCTGCTCCAGCACTTCAAGTCGCGCTTCCTGGTTGGCGTCCAGCGCCAGCTTATGATGCAGCACGTCGTGCAGCTCCGAGCCGGGCTGGGCACGTGGCGGAAGTAGCGCCCGCCCCACGAACACACCGATGATCGCGGCGATGAAGCACGCGACAATGCCAAGCAGAAGGCGGATGCGGCCGCTCATTGCACGCCGACGAGCAGCGTGGAGGGCGCGAGCGGCGACACCGGCCCCAAGGGCGATAGCGAAGCCGCGCTGGCTTCCTTCGCGGGCACACCGGCACCGAAGATGCCCATGACGAGCGCCGCAGCGATCGTCATTGCCCCAACGCCTAAGCCGGCGCGCGCCGCTGGACGTGCGGCGACCCGCGCCAGCACGCGATCTTCCATGCCATCAAGGCTCGCGGGCACGGGTGCTTGCGCCAGCCTCATCAATACTGCGTCGAGGTCCATGTCGTTCACTCCACCCCTCTAGCATGGATTACGCAAGCGACGCGCCCATCCCTCAAATCCATCCGTGAGGGGTGGTCGATCGGGGCGCGTAATGAAGGACAGGAACCCTCCTGTCGAAAGGCCCCCTATGCGCCGCCTATCCGTTCTGACTGCTGCTGCCGCTCTCGTCATGTTCGCCGGAACGGCGAACGCCCATCCTAAGCTGGTGTCGGCATCGCCGGCCGCCAATGCGACGGTCGCGAAGCCCGCTCGTATCGAACTTCATTTCAGCGAGAAGCTGATGCCAGCCTTCTCCAAGGCCGATCTCACGATGGCAGCGATGCCCGGCATGGCAGCCATGAAGATGGCCAGCGCCTCCGCGCTCTCGTCCGATGGCCGGACCCTCGTCATCACCCCGAAATCGCCGCTCCCATCGGGTCGGTATAGCGTCGCGTGGAATGTCGTCTCGACCGACACCCACAAGGTCGCAGGAACCTACGTCTTCGCGGTGAAGTGAGGCGATGGGGGACTGGTCGCTTATCGGCGTCCGCTTCGCGCTCTACGTGACGCTGGCTGCGCTGTTCGGCCTTGCCGCATTCAGCCTTTATGGGCTGCGGGCGTGCGAGCGCGGCGACGCGCTCGCGCTGCGTCCCTGGTTCATCGCCAGCGCTGGCCTGAGCCTGTTGTTTTCAGGCGCCTGGGTCGTGCTGATGGCCTCCTCAATGGCCGGAACGCCGGCCTGGCCGATCGACCGTGAAGCAGTCGGCGCGCTGCTCACCGGCTCTGCGATCGGAGCAGCATGGAAGCTGCGCATGGTCATGGTGGCCCTCGCGGCGCTGGCAGCGCTGGTCGCGGGCGGGCGCGGCATCTGGCTGAGCATCGTCGCGCTCTGCTCGGCCGTGGCACTCGCAACGCTGGCGTGGACCGGACACGGCGCGATGGACGAAGCCGTGATGGGCTGGGTCCACCTCATCGTCGACATTCTCCATCTGATCGCCTCGGGCGCTTGGGTTGGCGCACTACTGGGGCTGCTCCTGCTCGTCTCCCGACCCGCGGCGCGCGTAGACGCGGCGCATCTGGGGCTGACGCACCGCGCGCTGCACGGGTTCGGCGCGATCGGGACGGTTGTGGTCGGCACGATCCTCGTCACCGGCCTGGTCAACGGCTGGATGCTGGTCGGGATCGGCAACCTCGCCACGCTTCCTGCGACGCTCTATGGTCAGCTCCTGATCGCAAAGCTGGCGCTGTTCGTCGCCATGCTAGGGCTCGCCTCGCTCAACCGCTTCCGGCTCACGCCGGCATTCGAGCGGTCGATCGCAGCGGACGATCACAAGGGCGCCCTCGGCGCGCTGCGGACAAGTCTGGCGATCGAAACCGCCTGTGTCATCGCGGTTCTCGGGCTGATCGCCTGGCTCGGGACGCTCGCGCCGCCTGCATCGGCGATGTGATGCGCGGCCGGGGAGCCCTCGCGGTCCCCGGCCGTTCACGGGGCCGCGCCTGATGGATCAGTCGATCCTGCTCGACGAGACGGGGAGGATGCTGGCCGTGGCCGGCCTGATCTGCGTGGTGCTGCTCGTGCCGATGATGATCGTCGGGCTGATAATCAGCATCATCCAGGCGGCGACGTCGATTAGCGAACAGACGCTGAGCTTCGTGCCTAAGCTGATCGCGCTAGGCGTATGTTTGGTGATTTTCGGGAGCGCAGCGACCGAGCTCCTGACCAAGTTCACGGCCGAGCTGTTCGCTGTGATCGCGAGCATGGGCCGTTGATATGCAGATAGCTGCGCGGGCGGGCGACCGCCCGCGCAAGCCCCGCTATGCCGCCATCCGATCGCAGGAATCGGCGCACTTCCGGCACGCTGCCACGCAATCCTCCATGCCGCCCAGGGCCTCGCAGCTCGCTGCGCAAGCCCGGCAGATCTCGGCACACTCGCGGCAGATATGCTGATGGTGGGCGGACTTGCGCGCCATGAAGTCGATCGCAACCGCGCAAATTTGCGCGCAGTCGGCCATGATCTTCATATGCTCGGGCGCGGCGTGCTGGCCGCCCATTTCGAGGCAATGGTTCATCGCCATGTGAAGACAGGTCACATGGCATTCGTGGCAGGCGTCCATGCACGCCTTCATGCCGGGGTCGATCTGGTGCATCGCATTATCTCCGTATGAGCCCCCGCCTGTTCCTAGATACGCGCGCCGCGCGATCACCCCTTGCCGCGATCTCCGTCGTTCGCGGCAAGTTACATGGCCCACCGACCGAACAGCGTCGCAACGATGATGCCCGCGCCAAGCATGATGAGCGTCAACACTGTCATCGCGGCGATCTGAGGTCCGGTCACGCGCGCGCCGGCCGCCATGCCGCTCATCCCTGCCATTGCGTCGTGTCCCATGTCCGGCATCGGCGTGGCCGATTGCCGGTCCGCGCCGACTTCGTGTCCGCCATGCCCCAGCGCGCGCACCGTGCCCATGCCGTGCTTCAAGCGCACGCCAACCAGCCAAAGGTTGATCGGATAGGCGACTGCGAACCCGACGAGTGTCGCCAGCGACATGACGCCCCAAAAGCGGAGCGAGCTGGCGTGCATCGCGGCCATGTCGCGGCTCATCAACACCACCATCGTCGGGATCATGCCGGCCATGACGGCATTCATCGACAGCCATTCGGGGATGAACGACATGCGAAGCGCGCCCCAATAGGAACCGCCCGCCATGTCGCGCATGAAAAGCGCCTGGAAAATCAGCAGTCCGAACGCGAAGCCGAACACATATTCCGCGATCACGTCCTGCCACATCGGCAGGCCGAGCGCCGTGGTGATCGCGGCTGCGGCGATGACGCCGGTTGCATCGCCCGCCATGCAATGGATGGCCGAGCCGAACGCCTGCTTCCAGAGCGGTCGAACGAAATCCTCGTGCCGCTCGTTCGCCGGCTCCTGGCAGGACAGGACATAGGCCGCGGCCATGATCGGGCCACCATAGAGCGTGACCAACAGCCACCCCCATTTCATCACGCGCAGCTCGGGGTTGCGGGTGAAGGCATCCCACGCGACGTAAGCGACCGAAAGGGCGGTCAGCACGAACCACCCGATCAGCACGGCGTCGAGCCAGGGGGCCGGGGATGGCATCGTCACGGCAGCACTCCTCTACATGCTAGAGGATACGCGGCTCTCCGGATCATCCCTTGCGCGGAGCGGGCTAGGCGAGCTTGCTGGAAACGGCCTTGATCGCTTTCAGTCCCGATCCGAACCGCGCGATGGCCTCCCGGTTCTTCTCCAGCTCGCCATAGGGCAGGTAGGATATGTCGAGGTCGGCTACGCGGCTGAACGCGGGCCGCTGCAACTGCGCGCGAACGTCCGTCTCGCGCGCGTCGGGCGCGACAAGGAACAGCCCCGCGGTCGCGTGAAGGTCGCCACCGCTCAAGGCCAGGTCGAGCATCCTGACGATGCCCGAATAGATCGAGGTCGAATGCTCCACCTCGAACGCCGCGGCGACATGATCGCCGGCCTTCTCAAGCCACAGCACGTCGATCAGCCGGATCGAGTCAGCGCCCTTCGACGTCGCGATCGTGTCGGGCAGGCGCTCAAGGCATCCTGCGCCCAAGGGTGATCCGTCGAAGGCGCGGCTGCGGTCGTTCGCGGCGATCCATACGTCATAGCCGAGCGCCAACCCTAGATCGCGAAGCCATGCCTGGATTTCGGTATGGGTGCGCTCGTTCTCGCCCTCGCGCTGAGCGGCCTTGCTGAGCGTGCGCGCTTCCTCGCGCGCCGCCTCAGGCCGCTGCCCCCAGCTCGCCAGCGTCGCGCCGCTCACGTCGAGGGGCGGAGCCGGATAGCGATCGGAGCCGATGTCGAACAACAGACCGCCGATCGCGCCTAAATCATTCGATAGCAGCTCGCGGAAGCGGTCGTTGAGATCGAGGATGCCGGTCCGCATCGCCAGAAAATGCTCCCAGCTCCCGAGCTTCACATTCGCCCCCGTCAGCGCGTTGTAGCCCTTAACGATTGCGGTGTTGAAGGGCGGCACCAGCGTCGGGTGAAGGAAGTAGAGGAGGTTGGCGACCGCCGGACCCAGCCCCTTGATCTTCAAACGGTCGATCGCGTGGATATGGCTGATGATCTCCTCGGCCGTGTCGCAACAGGAACAGGCGTCGAGCAAGCGGCCGAACGCGCGCTGATTGTCGGGGCTCTCGTAAATGTCGGGGATGCGGAGCTTCGGCTTCCAGAGGAACGCATGGTCCGCGCCCTTGAAGATTTGCCGCTGCTCGGCGACGGAATGGACGACGGTTTCGAGCGACGATCCGCGGTAGGCGACGCCGAACGTGCCGCGCTCGATCTCGCCGACAACCTGGGTGATGCCGCGCCGGATTGATCGGAAGTTCTTCAACCGCTCGTCCCAAAGAAACCAGCTCCGATAGGTCGCGCCCTGATCGTCACGCCAGCGGGCAATTAAGCGGCGCACCAGGCCGTCATGGTCGGTGCCAGTAGAAAGACTGTCGATCTGCGCTGCCATATGTCCCCGATTGCCCCCGGCCCGCGTTTGGCGAGCTAGTAATAGACCTAAGCTGCGGCCCTTATGGCGTCGAGGGTGTAGAGCTGGCCCCCGCAATATGAGGGCAACGCCGCTCCCGCGCGTAGATTCAACATACACGCCAGCGGTGCCGACAGGGCCTTGACCCTAACACGGTGTCATACCCTACATGCTCTCGGGTCGAAGGAGTCTTGCCATGAACGACCCTCATTCCCATTCCCAAGCCGGGGGTTGCGGCTGTTCGAAGCCTGCGCCTGAATCGGTCTCCACGCCCTCATCCTGTTGCGGGGGCGGCTCGGCCGCTCCCGCAAAGATCGAGCACGAACATCATCACACCGAAGCGGGCGGCTGCTGCTCGGGCAGTAAGGACAACGATGCCGCAGCAGCAGTGATCGACGCGGTGTGCGGCATGACGGTCGATCCCGCAAAAACGACACACCATGCCGAGCACGCTGGTCATGCCTATCATTTCTGTAGCGCAGGGTGCCGGAGCAAGTTTGTCGCCAATCCTGACGCCTATCTGAGCGATAAGCCGAAACCGGAGCCGATGGCGACGCCGGGGGCGATGTGGACGTGCCCGATGCACCCGCAAATTCGCCAGGAAGGGCCGGGAACTTGCCCAATCTGCGGCATGGCGCTCGAACCCGAAGAACCGTCGCTCGACGATACTCCCAACCCTGAGCTGGTCGACTTCACGCGCCGACTGTGGGTGGCGGGCGCGCTCACGATCCCGCTGCTCGTCGTCTCGATGTTCGCGGAAATGTTAGGCCTGCATGTGGTTAGCCCTGCGGCCTCGCCTTGGGTCCAGCTCGCACTCACCGCGCCGATCGTGCTGTGGGCGGGCTGGCCGTTTTTCGAGCGGGGGTGGACATCGCTTCGTACCCGCCATCTCAATATGTTCACACTGATCGCGATCGGCGTAGGTGCCGCCTTCCTCTATAGCGTGGTCGCGACGCTCGCGCCGGGCATCTTCCCAGCGACCTTCCGCACGCATGGGAGCATGGTTCCCGTCTATTACGAGGCGGCCGGCGTCGTGGTGACACTGGTGCTGCTCGGGCAAGTGCTCGAACTGCGCGCTAGGGCGGCGACAGGGCGCGCGATCCGCGCTCTCATGGATCTCGCCCCCAAGACGGCGCGACGCT
Organism: Sphingomonas paucimobilis NBRC 13935; assembly: GCF_000739895.2. GTDB lineage: Bacteria > Pseudomonadota > Alphaproteobacteria > Sphingomonadales > Sphingomonadaceae > Sphingomonas > Sphingomonas paucimobilis. Next base: position 5,667 of record NZ_BBJS01000070.1, on the reverse strand, counting down.
TGCAGCCTGACGGTTCTGAAGAAGAAGTCGGGCTTGCCGACGTGGCAACCGGTGACCGGCTGCGGGTCCGCCCCGGTGAAGCCATCCCGGTCGATGGCGTCGTGGTCGAGGGTCGTTCGTCGGTCGACGAAGCCATGCTCACCGGCGAACCCGCGCCGGTCCTCAAGGAAGTCGAGGCGATCGTTACCGGGGGCACCGTCAACGGGACGGGCAGCCTGGTGATGGAAGCCCGCGCGGTTGGTTCGGACACGATGCTCGCGCGTATCGTCCGCATGGTCGCGGAAGCGCAGCGAAGCCGCGCCCCGATACAGGCGGTCGCCGATCGGGTTTCAGGATGGTTCGTGCCGCTCGTCGTGCTGATCTCGATTGCGACCTTCATCACTTGGTCGCTGGTCGGCCCTGAGCCGCGCATGGGCCATGCCCTGCTTAACGCCATCGCAGTGCTGGTGATCGCCTGCCCGTGCGCGCTCGGGCTCGCCACGCCCATGTCGATCATGGTCGGCACGGGACGCGGCGCTCAGGCCGGCGTGCTGGTGAAGAACGCGGAAGCCTTACAGGGGCTGGAAAAGGTCGATACCCTTGTCATCGACAAGACGGGTACGCTCACGGAAGGCAAGCCCAAGCTGATCGCGGTCGAGACGGTCAGCGCGGTCGGAGAGAACGACATGCTCGCGCTTGCCGCGGCCGTCGAAGGCCAATCCGAACATCCGCTCGCGCACGCAATCGTCGTTGCCGCCAAAGAACGAGGATTGCAGCTCGGCACAGTCGCGGACTTTGCCTCGCAAACCGGGCTGGGTGTCAGCGCCACGGTGGGCGGCCGCTCGGTCGTGATTGGCAATGCGGTGCAAATGAGCCGGATCGGCGCTGATCTCAAGCCGGTCGACGCCGCGGCCGATCGTCACCGTGGCGAAGGCGCGGGCATCATCCTCGTCGCGATCGACGGGGCGCTCGCCGGTCTGCTCGCAGTCGCCGATCCGGTGCGCGCATCGGCGCGCGACGCTATTGCCGCGCTTCGCAAGGAGGGCCTGCGGGTCGTCATGCTCACCGGCGACAATCGTGGGACGGCCGATGCTGTCGCGCGCGCCGTGGGCGGTCTTGATGACGTGCGCGCCGATCTGCTGCCGGAAGACAAGGCGCGTATCATCGGCGAGCTGAAAGCGAGCGGCGCAAGGGTCGCAATGGCGGGCGATGGGATCAACGACGCCCCGGCGCTCGCCGCCGCGGATGTCGGCTTGGCGATGGGAACGGGAACAGACGTGGCGATCGAAAGCGCCGGCATGACGCTCACGCGCGGCGATCTCTCGGCGATCGTGCGCGCCCGCAAGCTCGCTCGCGCGACGATGCGAAATATCCGCCAAAACCTGTTCTTCTCGTTCTTGTTCAACGGAATCGGCGTGCCGGTTGCGGCCGGCGTGCTTTACCCGGTTGCCGGTATCCTGCTGTCGCCGATGCTGGCCGGTGCAGCGATGGCGCTCTCGTCCTTCACCGTGGTCCTGAACGCACTGCGGCTCAACGCGGTAAAGCTGTGAACATCGGAGCGGCGTCGGACGCCAGCGGCGTCTCCCAACGCATGATCCGCCACTATGAAAAGATTGGTTTGGTGCCCGCGCCGCCACGGCGCGGGAACTACCGGGACTACGCCGACGCTGACGTTCATCGGCTGCGATTTATCGCCAACGCGCGCGACCTGGGGTTCCCGATCGAGGAAATCCGCACGCTGCTGGGGCTGTGGTCGGATCGCGATCGGTCGAGCGCGGAAGTGAAGACGCTGGCGGAAGCCCGCGCTGCCGAACTGGGCCGCAAGGTCCGCGTCTTGGACGCCATGCGCCGCTCGCTTACCGGGCTCGCCCAAGCCTGTCATGGCGATGATCGGCCTGATTGTCCGATCATCGAACGCTTGGCTGAATAACTTGCGCGGCTAACTTTTACTCCACTTGAGCGTGATCGTGCGTCGCACCGTTTCACGCGTTTCGCGCTGCGGCTTTGCCGCACCCCTCGATCGCCGCGCGGTTGGCCGTCACGATCCTGTCGGCCCCGACGATGGCGCGGAACGCGGTGGGACTGGCGCTCTGGATCATACGCTGCCCGGCTTCCCAGCGGGGCAAGTCGAGCGTCCGCGCCGCCATGCGCTCGGGCCATTGCCAGCTCGCCGGTGCGATCTCGCGCGCGACCAGGCCCGGCACGATCGCCCATGCGAGGATGCCGGCCGCCACCCCACCCAGGGCAAACCATAGCTGCCGATTCTTCTGGTCGGCGCGTGTCCATGCGGACCCGGCGATGGCGCGAAGATCGGCCATGATGCGGGCCTTGTCCTCGCCCGCCTTGGCGAGCGCCGCCTGATCCTCGCGCCGGGCGGCGCTGCCCGCCGCGGCGATGCGCTGCGCCATCTGCTCCGGCGTCATCGCCAGCGCCGGGGCCGCTTTCAGGAATTGGCCGATGCGCGCGACGTTCTCGCCTGCCGTGTTCACGTTCTGCTGGAGCACGCCAAGCGTCTCGGTATGGTCGGGTATGTCGATCGCCGCGCTCGGCCGCCAAGCCCTCCACGGCGCAGCGCCAGCTCGCCGCGCATGGCCTCGAACGCCTCGGCCGCGCCTGCTCCGCCCTGATCGTCCTCGTTCGTCACCTGTCGTGAGCCTGCAACCCGTGATATTCCTCCGAGTTAATCAAAGGAGACCCAACAATCACCGGACCGGTCATGCCTAAGACACCACACACGAAAGGCCCGGACGAAACCCTTTCTCTCCTCGCCGATCCCTATCGGTTCATCTCCAGGCAGTGCCAGCGCCTAGGCGCAAACGCTTTTGAATCCCGTTTCCTGCTGAAAAAGACCAACTGCCTTAAGGGGGCCAAGGCCGCCGAAATCTTCTACGATACGACCCGCTTCGAGCGCGAAGGTGCCATGCCGGTCGCTATTCAGAAGACACTGCTGGGCCAAGGCGGCGTTCAGGGTCTGGACGGCGAGACCCATCGGCACCGCAAGCAGATGTTCATGGGCCTGATGACACCAGAGCGCGTGCGGGCGCTGGCGCAATTGTTCGAGGCCGAGTGGCGCAGGGCGGTGCCGGGCTGGACGCGCAAAGGAGAGATCGTCTTCTATGACGAGTTGCATGAGCCGCTGACGCGAGCGGTATGCGCTTGGGCGGGAGTTCCTCTTCCGGACGATGAAGCCGGCAACCGCGCGGGCGAGCTGCGGGCGCTGTTCGACGCCGCCGGCTCGGCGAGCCCAAGGCATCTTTGGTCACGGCTGGCCCGTCGTCGCGTCGACGCATGGGCGAAGCGGATCATTGAAGGCATTCGGGCCGGGAGCATCGGCTCGGGCTCGGGGACCGCGGCTTACGCGATAGCCTGGCATCGCGACCGGCACGACGATCTTCTTTCGCCGCACGTCGCAGCGGTCGAACTGGTAAATGTCCTTCGCCCGACCGTCGCGATCGCAGTGTACATCACCTTCGTCGCCCACGCGCTGCAAACCTGTTCAGGGATCAGGGCGGCCTTGGTTCAGCAGCCGGACTATGCCGAGCTCTTCGTCCAAGAGGTCCGCCGATTCTATCCCTTCTTTCCCGCTGTGGTGGCGCGCGCGAGCCAAGATTTCGAGTGGGAGGGGATGGCCTTTCCGGAAGGGCGTCAAGTGGTGCTAGACCTTTATGGGAGCAATCACGACGCAGCGACCTGGGCCGACCCCCAGGAGTTTCGCCCTGAGCGTTTCAGGGCTTGGGACGAAGACTCCTTCAACTTCATTCCGCAGGGCGGCGGCGATCACTATCTCGGCCATCGCTGTCCCGGCGAATGGATCGTCCTCGCGATCATGAAGGTGGCGGCACACCTCCTCGTCAACGCGATGCGCTATGACGTACCGGACCAAGACCTGAGCATCGATTTCGCCAGGCTGCCAGCGCTTCCGAAAAGCGGCTTCGTGATGCGCAACGTCCACATAGGTGGCTAGGGCCGCGTGCCGTGGTGATGGTGATCGGCTCCGTTATCGACCGTTTGCGCGAGTACGGGGTGCGATGCGACATCTACGCAGTCGAATGTTGGTTCAGCAAGTCGATCACGGCGCACCTCGCCGCCCCGTCGCCTTCGCAACGGTCGATGGTCGCAGCCAGCAGGCTTTCTAGTTGCGCCAGATCCTCCATCTTAGCGCGCACACGCTCTAGATGGTGAGCCGCGATCTCGCGGACCTCACTGCATGACGCCTGCGCAGAACCGCCAAGAGACAGGATCGCGCGCACCTCGGCCGGGGAGAAGCCGAGTTCGCGCGCGCGACGGACGAACCCAAGTGCGCGGACGTGACCGGTCCCATATACCCGCCGCCCGCCGCTTGTGCGGGGTGGCGTTGCGAGAACACCAACGCGCTCGAAGTACCGGATCGTCTCGATATTCACGCCAGTCCGGCGAGACAGCTCGCCGATCGTGATGCTTTCCTCAACGCGCATATATTGCTTGCTCCTGTAGTCACTACAGGATGCATAACGGGCTAACCCGCTAGAGGCGATAGATGAACCAAGAGACCATCCCGCGTGAACCCCTAGGCGCACCAACGTCACGACGTCGCGCCGACACGGGGCTATCCGCCCTCGGCGCGCTTGCGAGCTTAGCCGCTGTTCTAGCTGCGGCGTCATGCTGCGTCCTGCCCCTCGCACTCGCGGCGCTCGGCCTGGGGGCGGGCCTGTCCAGCAACTTCGCCGCGCTGATACCACTACGGTGGCCGCTAACGGCGACCTCCCTCATCGGCTTGGCTGCTGGGTGGTGGGCCTACGCGCAGCGGCGGAGGTCCTGTGCTGGGGACCGGTCCTGCACAATGCCGCTGCCCTCGCGCGCGACACCTATCCTGCTCGCGATTGGAACGGTTCTGACGCTTATCGCGTTCGCCTGGGACCTCCTAGAAGCGCCGCTGATGAACGCGCTTTCCTGATGCAGCTCACCTCAACCCTGACCTGTCCCAAATGCGGCGGGGTGGCCACCGAAAGGATGCCCACCAACGCCTGCCAATTCTTCTATGATTGCCGGCATTGCGCGGTGGTGCTGCGGCCCCTGGCTGGCGACTGCTGCGTGTTCTGCTCATTTGGCGATGTCCCATGCCCTCCGATCCAGGAAGCGAAAGCAAACGGGACTGTGGCGGGCTGCTGCGGGTGAGGCGATAGCTTCACGTTTCTTCGTGAACTGGGGTCCTGCTCGCCAAGGTCGCGCAAGCGAAATTGCCTACTTCGGTCTTATTCGACCGGTTCCTGACCTGCCTCAACTGCTCATTTTCGAGAGGGCATTTGAACAGGATAGCATTTCGGGCGCTTCAAAAACCCTTGCTCCTCCAGTTGCTAGAGCATGTAACCGCAATTTGCTCTCCTGCGGACGGGGGGCTGGAGGTGGCTTTTTGACGGCCCGTGTTGAAGCAATCGGTATGTCTCGACGCTCATTAGTGGCGCGGCTGGTGGCCTGTGGAACCGGCTTGGTGCTCGGTTCTCCAACGCTCGCGCGACAGACTTCCCGGTCTGCGGCCTCGTGGAACTTCGGCGCGGCTCACCTCGAATGGGAGCCGCTGGAAGTCGGCACGGGTGATACCCTCCTTGTTTCGGCACAAGTGCGCGGAGTGCCGGCGCGGGCGGTGCTCGACAGTGGCAGCGGCGCGTCGATCATGAGCACGGCGCTCGCGGCGAAGCTCGGCTTGAACAA
>NZ_BBJS01000072.1:2500-5720 GCF_000739895.2 Sphingomonas paucimobilis NBRC 13935 | reverse complement strand
GGAAAAAGGCATAAAAAAGCCGTCTCGGGAGATCCTGAGACGGTTTGGTTGTTGTTGAGTTGGTTGCGGGGGCAGGATTTGAACCTGCGGCCTTCAGGTTATGAGCCTGACGAGCTACCGGGCTGCTCCACCCCGCGACACTGGGTATAGGGGCAAGGACAAGTGAATGGGTTTTTGTATTTTCGCAGACTGTAATGCCTGGCGACGCCCTACTCTTCCACTGCTTGAGCAGTAGTACCATTGGCGCAGTCGGGTTTCACGGCCGAGTTCGGGATGGGATCGGGTGGGACACCGACGCTATGGCCACCAGGCAATAGAGTCTGCGAGAATACGTGCCCCCGCTTGTGGGCGGGGGTTTGGGTTTAAAATCGATGCGTGCACTGGCTGGATTTGCTGACCAGACCCTTTTGCCATCTAGCCCAGGGCTGATGGTGGGGGTGTGGAGCTCTCAAGCGCGAATAGGACAATTAGTATCGGTTAGCTCCATGCGTTACCGCACTTCCACATCCGATCTATCAAGGTCGTGGTCTTCGACCGTCCTGAGAAATCTTATCTTGAGGGAGGCTTCCCGCTTAGATGCTTTCAGCGGTTATCCCGTCCGTACATAGCTACCCTGCTGCGCCGTTGGCACGACGACAGGTACACCAGAGGTACGTTCAACCCGGTCCTCTCGTACTAGGGTCAACTCCTCTCAAATTTCGACGCCCACGGCAGATAGGGACCAAACTGTCTCGCGACGTTCTGAACCCAGCTCACGTACCACTTTAATTGGCGAACAGCCAAACCCTTGGGACCTGCTCCAGCCCCAGGATGTGATGAGCCGACATCGAGGTGCCAAACAACCCCGTCGATATGAGCTCTTGGGGGTTATCAGCCTGTTATCCCCGGCGTACCTTTTATCCGTTGAGCGATGGCCCTTCCACGAGGGACCACCGGATCACTATGACCGACTTTCGTCTCTGCTCGACTTGTCAGTCTCGCAGTCAGGCTGGCTTATGCCATTGCACTCTAACAGACGGTTTCCAACCGTCCTGAGCCAACCTTCGCGCGCCTCCGTTACTCTTTAGGAGGCGACCGCCCCAGTCAAACTACCCGCCACAGAGGGTCCCTGTACCGGTTTCACGGTACGAGGTTAGACATTAAACAACAACAGGGTGGTATTTCACCTATGGCTCCACATCGGCTGGCGCCAATGCTTCAAAGCCTCCCACCTATGCTACACAGTTCTTGTCCAATGCCACTCTGAAGCTGCAGTAAAGGTGCACGGGGTCTTTCCGTCTAACCGCGGGTACTCCGCATCTTCACGGAGAATTCAATTTCGCTGAGCATGTCCTGGAGACAGTGGGGAAGTCGTTACGCCATTCGTGCAGGTCGGAACTTACCCGACAAGGAATTTCGCTACCTTAGGACCGTTATAGTTACGGCCGCCGTTTACCTGGGCTTCATTTCAGAGCTTGCACTCCTCCACTTAACCTTCAGGCACCGGGCAGGCGTCAGGCCCTATACGTCGTCTTGAAGCCGACTTAGCAGAGCCCTGTGTTTTTGCTAAACAGTCGCTACCCCCTGGCCTGTGCCCCCCATGAGAGCTTGCGCTTACATGGGGCCTCCTTCTTCCGAAGGTACGGAGGCAATTTGCCGAGTTCCTTCAGGACACTTCTCTCAAGCGCCTTGGTATACTCTACCTGACCACCTGTGTCGGTTTCGGGTACGGTCTATACGGTGGGGCTATTTCCCGGGACCTCTTCGAGGCACGTCCAATCCGATAAGGACGTACAACACACGAGATCCGTCACACACCACCAGGCCCACGAATATTAACGTGGTTCCCATCGACTACCCCCTTCGGGCTCGTCTTAGGGGCCGGCTCACCCTGCGCGGATTAGCCTTGCGCAGGAACCCTTGGTCTTTCGGCGAGAGGGCATCTCACCCTCTTTATCGCTACTCATGTCTGCATTCGCACTTCCGATACCTCCACGACCCATTACCAGATCGCTTCGCAGGCTTACGGAACGCTCCGCTACCGCGTGATCAAAGATCACACCCTAAGCTTCGGTGCGTGTCTTGAGCCCCGTTACATCTTCGCCGCAGAAACCCTTGTTTAGACCAGTGAGCTGTTACGCTTTCTTTAAAGGATGGCTGCTTCTAAGCCAACCTCCTGGTTGTTTTGGGATTTCCACATGCTTTCCCACTTAGACACGACTTGGGGACCTTAGCTGTAGGTCAGGGCTGTTTCCCTTTTGACGACGGACCTTAGCACCCGCCGTCTGTCTCCCGAGTATCACTCATAGGTATTCGGAGTTTGGTTAGTATTGGTAGATCTCGCGACCCCCGCAACCATCCAGTGCTCTACCCCCTATGGTGTCCGCTCGAGGCACTACCTCAATAGTTTTCGCGGAGAACCAGCTATTTCCCGGCTTGATTGGCCTTTCACCCCTAAGCACAACTCATCCGGTAACTTTTCAACGTTAATCGGTTCGGACCTCCAGTGCGTGTTACCGCACCTTCATCCTGGTCATGCATAGATCGCCGGGTTTCGGGTCTAATACTTCAAACTAAGTCGCCCTATTCAGACTCGCTTTCGCTGCGCCTACACCTATCGGCTTAAGCTTGCTTGAAACATTAAGTCACAGACCCATTATGCAAGAGGTACGCAGTCACCCCATAAAGAGGCTCCTACTGCTTGTAGGCAATCCGTTTCAGGTACTGTTTCACTCCCCTCATCGGGGTGCTTTTCACCTTTCCCTCACGGTACTAGTTCGCTATCGGTCATGTACGAGTATTTAGGCTTGGAGGGTGGTCCCCCCATGTTCAGACAGGATTACACGTGTCCCGCCCTACTCGAGTCCCATCACATCAGTTTCGCATACGGGGCTGTCACCCGCTATGGCCACACTTTCCAGAGTGTTCTGCTACTTGAATGATGGGCACTGGCCTGGTCCGCGTTCGCTCGCCACTACTAACGGAATCTCGGTTGATGTCTTTTCCTCCGGCTACTGAGATGTTTCAGTTCACCGGGTTCGCTTCTCGAAACCTATGGATTCAGTCTCAAGATACCTGAACCGCCTAACTACCTGCGCCCCACGGTGACACGCTTCGCAGCGTGCCACCGAGTGGCTCAGCTAATTAAACGGATAGGTGGGTTTCCCCATTCGGAAATCGTCGGGTCAAAGGTTGCTCACACCTCACCGACGCTTATCGCAGCGTGCCACGTCCTTCATCG
>NZ_BBJS01000075.1 GCF_000739895.2 Sphingomonas paucimobilis NBRC 13935 | reverse complement strand
ACGATCATTAGATCAGAGGGGAACAGAAGAAGAACAAGGAACGCGGCTAGTCGCCGCGTGCGTCGGGATGTGAATCCGCGCCATCGCGATCGAAGCGCCTGTGGCAGGCGTGAAGAGGCTTGGCGGGGTAGTAGTGGGAGTTGGAGGGGTCAGCCCCTGAAACGCGCTGTACGGGCTTCCTAGGGGGTCTGCTGGGCCTGTAACGGCACCCATCCGCCCTTGCAGGTGTGAGTCTTGGCGTTCCAGCGACCGGCGCAGCCGTACAGGTGCTGCTCGATGACGGGTTCCTTGGCCCAGCGGTAGGCGAGGGCCGCGGCGAAGATCAGCCCCAGCCCGATCAGGGCGGCCCAGAGCCATTCCTTGAACCGGTCGAGCCAAATGCCCGTGCTGGCCCGCTGAAGCGCCGCTGCGGCGCGTTGCAGGTCGCGGACCTCCGATCCTACTGTCCGGCCCCAGTCGGCGCGCTGGCGGGCGTCCTGCTCGATCTGGCGGGCCAGTGCTCCGGACTGTTCCGCGACCCCCTCGGCCCCGGCGCGGCGCATGGCGTCGAGCAGGGTGCGGTAGTCGGCATGGGGATCGCCGGAGGGTGGACCCGCGTCGAACTCGGACGGGTCGAAAGGTTCAGTCATCGGCGGGGCCACCCCGGAAAGTCCAGCCGTCGAACGCCTTGCGGTCCTGATCGCGGGTGATCCGGTCCATCAGCATATTCAGTCGCTTTTCCCACTCCGCGTCCTTCATCGCAGCATCGAGGAGCAGGCCGCCGAGGATGATCTTGCGGCGGGCATCGGCCTTGCGATCGAGGGCGGAGGCGCGAGCCTGAAGCGCCTGCAATCGGGCCTTGGCCTGATCGACCCGTTGCTGGGCCTTCTCGATGGATTCGAGCGTTGGGCGAGCCATAGCTTCTCCGCATGAAAGCACGAACGCGAGGCATTATATCCTACAACAAGGAGTGACGCCACCAGAACGACCACAGGGAGAGAATGGCGCACTTATGCAAACTTGCGTTTGCGTGCGTCGGGGTGTAACCCCG
>NZ_BBJS01000025.2 GCF_000739895.2 Sphingomonas paucimobilis NBRC 13935 | reverse complement strand
ACAGGGGAGGAATTGGGCTTAGTGCCGGAAGTGGCGCATGCCGGTGAACACCATCGCCAGCCCGGCTTCGTCCGCCGCCGCGATGACCTCGTCGTCGCGGATCGAGCCGCCCGGCTGGATCACCGCCGTCGCACCCGCCTCGACCGCCGCGAGCAGGCCGTCGGCGAAGGGGAAGAAGGCGTCGGATGCGACCGCCGAGCCGATCGTGCGCGGTTCCGCCCAGCCCGCCTTCTCGGCGGCGTCCTTGGCCTTCCACGCGGCGATGCGCGCCGATTCCAGACGGTTCATCTGGCCGGCGCCGACACCGGCGGTCGCGCCGCCCTTGGCATAGACGATCGCGTTCGACTTCACATGCTTGGCGACCGTCCAGGCGAAGCGGCAATCGGCCAGTTCCTGCGTCGTGGGGGCGCGCTTGGTGACGACCTTCAGCATGTCGTCGGTCAGACGGCCATTGTCGCGGCTCTGGACCAGCAGGCCGCCCGCGATCGACTTCATCATCAGGCCGGGGCGCGACGGGTTGGGCAGCTCGCCCGACAGCAGCAAGCGCAGGTTCTTCTTGCGAGCGAAGATCTCGCGCGCTTCTGCGCTGGCGTCCGGTGCCACCACCACCTCGGTGAAGATGCCCGAAATCGCTTCCGCCGTCTCGGCATCGAGCGGGCGGTTGCAGGCGATGATGCCGCCGAACGCCGACACCGTGTCGCAGGCAAAGGCCGCCTGATAGGCCTCCAGCAACGTCTCACCGCTCGCCACGCCGCAGGGGTTGGCGTGCTTGACGATCACCACGGTCGGCGGGCCGTCGATGAACTCCGATACCAGCTCCAGCGCGGCGTCAGCGTCGTTCAGGTTGTTGTAGCTCAGCGCCTTGCCCTGCAACTGCTCGGCCTGGGCGATGCCCTGCCCGCCCCGCTGCGGCAGATAGAGCGCCGCGACCTGATGCGGGTTCTCGCCGTAACGCAGCGTCTCAGGGTGGCGGGTGAAGGCGAGCGGCAGGGTGGCCGGGAACGCCTCGCCCTGATCGGCGAAGGCGAACCACTGGGCGATCGCCGAGTCATAGGCGGCGGTGGCGGCGAACGCTTTGGCGGCCAGGCGCTGGCGGGTCTTCAGGCTCGAAGCGCCGTCATTCGCGGCCAGATCGGCGAGGAAATCGGCATAATCGACCGGGTCGGTCAGGATCGAGACATAGCCATGATTCTTCGCCGCCGAGCGGACCATGGACGGGCCGCCGATATCGATATTCTCGATGATCTCAGGCCGCTCCGCGCCCTTGGCGACGGTCTGCTGGAAGGGATAGAGGTTGACGACGACCAGATCGATCGCGCCGATGCCATGCTCGGTCATCGCGGCGGCGTGGGCGGGATCGTCGCGCACCGCGAGCAGGCCGCCATGGACCATCGGGTGCAGCGTCTTGACCCGGCCGTCCATCATCTCGGGGAAGTTGGTGACCTCGGAGATGTCGCGCACCGGGAGCCCCGCGTCACGGATCGCCTTGGCGGTGCCGCCGGTCGATACGAGATCGACCCCGCGCTCGGCCAGCGCGCGGGCCAGGTCGATGACGCCGGTCTTGTCGGATACCGACAGCAGCGCGCGGCGAACCGGCACCAGATCGACGGAGGGAGCGGTGGGGAGCGATACGGCCATCGGGCAGCGGGTCCTGATACTGGGAGGAGTTTGCCGACCCGATAGACTCCGATTCGCCGAAGCGCAAAATGTGATTCGGGAAAGACCCATTCCTCCCCTGT
>NZ_BBJS01000076.1 GCF_000739895.2 Sphingomonas paucimobilis NBRC 13935 | reverse complement strand
AAACCAGCGTCAACCTGAGGGGTAACCTTACCCCTGTCTTGGTTTACGGCAGGCCATACCCTGAAAAGTTCGACGGGTTCGATCAACCATCCCCCGCTCGCGTCTTTGATGGCAGAAAGACGCCCAGAACGAATGGCTTTGATGACCGATTGCTTGGTCAGGCCGACGTGCTTTGCCGCCTCTGCGGGGGATAAACTCATAGGGGCAACCAGCGTAAACCAGTACTGGGGTAAGGGGTAAACCTTGGTTTACGCATCGCCCAGCCTCCCCAGCAAGGTTCCTGTGAGCGAGCCGATGCTTTGAGGTTCGTCCATTGGCCCCCGATCGGCAGGTTCGAGCATCGCAGGGAGGTCCGGTTCCATGCCCGGAAGCGACGGCTCGCTAGGTGGCGGCTCGCCCTCACCGCCTGCCAACTGACGTTCGCCCGGGAACAGCCGAGGCAACTTCCGCAACGGCTCTTGCTGCCCCAGTTCGCCCCCGTCCGGCTGCTCACTTTCGGCGAGTATCACGGTCGCGCTGAACAGCGAGTAGCGCAGTCCCTCGCGCGGCCCGTGCCAAGCAACCCGATCGTTGACGACGTAGGCGTTCACGGTCCCCCGGTCTCCGATCTGGCGGACTTCGATCCAACGACCTTCCACGAGGTCCTGTATGGCGCGGACGATGGTGCGACGGTTGCAGCCCATGAGCTTCGCCAAGACGGACTGGGACGCCACCACCGCGTTGTGTTGGCCGATCCGCGCAACGAGCACATGCAGCAGGGCAGAAGCGCGCGGACTTTTGACCGACATGCGCGCCCATGCCTCGTGGGTAGCCCGATCTGTTTGGACCCATGATCCGGGCGAAGAAGGGGCAGCCGGTAAAGTGCGCGTATCTGTCACAGGGGTGTGACTCCGGTGTCGAAAAACTGGACAAACATCGGTCGCAAAACGCGACTTGATTGTCAAGTTATAGGAC
>NZ_BBJS01000060.2 GCF_000739895.2 Sphingomonas paucimobilis NBRC 13935 | reverse complement strand
TATTCGAATGATGCTCCAACCGCCGCCGGGGCAGCGCCTCGGGCATCTCGCGGCGGATATATTCCAGCAACCCCTCGCGTATCTCGCACCGCAAATCGAACGCGGTCGAAGCATCGCGCGCCGTCATCAGCCCGCGCACTTCGATCGAGTCCGGCTTCACGTCCGTCACCTGCATGTTGAAGAAGCGCCGGTCCCAGCGCGTGCTCGCCTCAACCAGTTCGCCCATCTTCTCGCGCAACCGGGGAATGTCCGCCGCCGAGTCGAGATACCAGAAGACCGACCCCAGCAACTGACTGGTCTCGCGCGTCCAGTTCTGGAAGCTGTTCTCCAGGAACTTGGCGACCGGCACGACCAGCCGCCGCTCGTCCCAGATGCGCACCACCACGAAGGTCAGGTGGATCTGCTCGATACGCCCCCATTCATTGTCGATGATGACCACATCGTCGAGGCGGATCGGCTCGGTAAAGGCCATCTGCACGCCCGCGATCAGGTTCTTGAGCGCGGGCTGGGCGGCGGCACCGACGACCAAGCCGGCGATACCCGCCGACGCCATCAGGGTGACGCCGATGGTGCGGATGCCCGGTACGCTCAGCAGCATCAGGCAGACGGTCAGAAACACGATCAGGAAGATGCCGATCCGCCCCAATATCTGCGCCCGCGTCCGCTTGCGCCGGGCACGTAAGTTATCCTCGACGCTGATGTCGGCGCGTAGATACACGACGCCTTGAAGCGCGCGCAGTCCCGCCACCGCCAGCCAGCCGAGCAACGCCGGCACGCAGAAGCCCAGCACCTGCCGCCAGATTTCGCGCCCGTCGCCTGACATGGGGATGAGCCGCATCGCGAAACTGACCGCGATGGCGATCGCCACCCAGCGCAAGGGCTGGCGTATATGTTCTAGGACAAGGTCGTCGCTCTGGCTGGCGGTGCGCCGCGCGGCATGCCCGGCGATCCGCATCGCGATACTGTGCACCACGACCGCGATCAGTACCGCCGCCGCGATGATGAGGACATGTTGCAGCCACAGCCATTCGGCCGGAATGTCGAGCGATCGAAGCCAGCGCATAACCCTGCAAAAGGGTCAGGCCCGCGAAGGTTCCCGTTCGGGGCCGCGTAATCCCGTGGCCTTCGACTTCGCTCAGGCGGAACGGAGGGGGGATTTGTGGCGCGTACCCCAACGGCCGTTCAGCGTGAGCGAAGTCGAAGCGCACGTTCCGCCCCATCCTCAAACGGCAAAAGCGCCCCCGACCGAAGTCGGAGGCGCCTTCATCACGGCCGGATCACGCCGCCGGGCGAACCGCGCCTGTGGGAGCCGGAACCGGCGCCCCGGCAGGCGCGGGCGGCGGAACCGGAGCTCCTTGCGGGGCGACGCCATTCACCGGCGGAGGCGGCGGCACCGCACCCGGTGCGCAGCCACCCGGCGGGGGCGGAGGGGGCGCACCGGGGCCACCGGATCCACCTGGGCCACCCGGCGGCGGGGGCGGAGGCGCATCGCCGCGCGGACCGCCAGGCGGGGGCGGAGGCGCATCGCCGCGCG
>NZ_BBJS01000067.2 GCF_000739895.2 Sphingomonas paucimobilis NBRC 13935 | reverse complement strand
GGCTCGATCAGATATTGCTTCACATAGCCGCCGTTGGAATCAACCCCGGCGACGCCGCGCACGGCGCGCATCTGTGGGCGGATGATCCAATCCTGCACCGTGCGGAGATATGCCGCCTTCGCCAGCTCGGTGGTCAGGCGTTCGCCCTCGGGCGTGAGATAGCTGCCGTCCGACTGCCAGCCCGGCTTCCCATCGACCGTCTTCAAGCCCTTGCCGTCGGGGTGACGGAAGGCGACCGAATAGAAGAAAATCTCGCCGAGCCCGGTGCTGAGCGGTGCTAGGATCGGCTGCGCGTTGGAAGGCAGGCTGTCGCGCGATTGTGCGAGCCGTTCCGTCACCTGCTGGCGCGCGAAGTAAATGTCGGTGCGGTCGGTGAAGACCGCCGTTACCTGGCTGAAGCCGTTGCGCGAGATGGAGCGGGTCATCTCAAGCCCTGGGATTCCGGCCAGCGCCGTTTCCACCGGGAACGTCACCTGCTTTTCGATGTCGACCGGCCCAAGCGTCGGGGCGAATGTGCTGATCTGGACCTGTCGGTTGGTGACGTCGGGCACAGCGTCAATCGGCAGCTTGGTGATCTGCCATAAACCAAAGCCAATGACGACGAGGGTCAGGACGGCGACAAGCCATCGCATCCGGACCGAAAGGGAGAGGATGCGGCCGATCATTCCGCCGACTCCTTCTCGATCTCCGCTTTGAGGAGAAAAGCGTTGGTGGTGGCGATCTGCGTGCCGGCGGCGAGGCCGCCGGTGATCGCCACCATCCCGCCTGATCGGCTGCCGACCTGAACCGGCTGTGCGCGGAAGCCTTGGCCGGTGCGGACGAACACTACGGTATCGCTGCCAAGCGTCTGCACCGCGTCTTGCGGCACCATCACGCCACTCTTGGCGGCCCCGCCGCTGGCGAGGATACGAGCCTGCACAAGCTGGCCCGGGGCGAGTGTGCTGCCGCCAGAGGTCGGCGTGATGACGACGGTCGCGGTCCGCGATTGCGGATCGACGACGCCGGTCGACGAACGTACGCGGCCCTCGATCTTGCGGCCATCGGTGGTGGTCAACTCCACCCTGTCACCTTCTCGGACCCGGCCTGCATCGGCGGGGGGAACGCTAGCCGTGATCTGAAGCCGGCGCGGGTCGGCGACGCGGAACAGCTCGGTTTCAGCCGCGACGAACTGGCCGAGATTGGCACCAGCATTGGTGACGCGCCCCGAGACGGGGCTGACGACCGCAACCGATCGGCCGTCACCTGATACGCGGGCAGCGCCTGCGGCGGCGCTAGCGCGCCGGGCATCGGCCTGGGCGACCGCCAGATTGGCTTGTGCGGCTTCATAGTCAGCGCGGGGGGTGACGCCCTGGGCAAGCAAACCGCGTTCGCGTTCGAGCTGGCGAGCGGCGAGAGTGACGCGCGCGGACGCGGCCGAGCGATCGGCTGCGATCTGCGAAGCATCGCGGCTCTCGACCAGAGCGAGCGTCTGGCCGGCTCGCACAAGATCGCCGATGCGGACCATGATACGGCTGACCGTGCCCGGTGCGCGCGCGGTCAGCACCGCCTCGGCGTCGGGCGTCGCCTCGACCGTAGCGGAGGCAAGGATCGCGGCGTCCAGCTCGCCGGAGGCCGCCGGGGCTACAGTGA
>NZ_BBJS01000078.1 GCF_000739895.2 Sphingomonas paucimobilis NBRC 13935 | reverse complement strand
TGGTGAGCGGCGCATGATTAGCGGGCTGAGCGCCAAGGCCCCGGTGCTGCTGGTCCGCGACATCGACGTACAGCTCGCCCGCGAAACCCGTCGCTTACCCTTTGCCGTTGTTGGTGATCTGAGTTCAGTGTCGGCGGCCTTCGGACGACCGATCGACGTTCTCCTCGGTGCCGATATGTTCACGGGCAGCTGCATCGCGCTCGATTTCGCGAACAGGCGTATGGCGGTCGTCAAGTCAGGCACGTTTCTCGCCGGCCCCGACTGGCGCGCTGTCGCGCTCGGACGCGGTGCCAAGCAGGAGCTGTTCATCCGGGCCTCCGTCGAGGGCCTGTCTCCCGTGCCCTTGATGATCGATCTTGGCAGCTCGGCCGCGCTGATGCTCTCGTCGGCCTATGCCCGCGATCAAGGGCTGTTGAACGGGAAGCTCGTCTCGACCGCGGCGATCGGCGGCGTCGATGGCGTGCGAGTCAACGATGCTTTCACAACCCAGAACATCAACATTGAAGGGCTTGGCGTCTCGAACGTCCCCACACTCGGGATGAGAGCTTGGCTCTCCACCAGCACGGTTGGCAATGTCGGCCTACCGCTGATCGCTCAATTCGACGTGGTGTTCGACGTGACCGCCGGATTCGTGTGGCTCCGGCCACTCGGTCCTCGTCGTCGCCTGCCGATGCTGAAGGACCGTAGCGGCCTTGGCCTCGCAGCCTCACCAACGGCGCTCACCGTCGTTCATGTGGCGGCGAACAGTCCCGCGGAAAAGGCTGGCTGGGCGGTCGGCGACCGGATCGTGGCGGTGAACGGCCATTCGATCGATGCGAACTATACGCGTGGGGAGCTCTGGCAAGTGCGCTCCCGGCCTGCTGGCACCCTCGTAAAGCTGACGATGGCCTCGGGTGATGTGCGCGACCTCAGGCTAGCCGACTATTACTGATCGGCTTGAGGGTGGCCTTTGCCGATCGCCTTCATGATCCGACAATCGGCCATGCGCGCCTTGGTGCAGCTCTGGCTGAGCATTGCCAACTCATCCCGCAACACCGCGAGTTGCGCCAGCCTCTCCTCAACATCCTTGAGGTGCTGAGCAGCGATAGCTGAGGCGGCACCACAATCCTGGTCCGGGTTCTGCGCCAGCCCCATCAACGATCGTATTTCGTCGACCGAAAAGCCGAGCCGGCGACCGTTGCGGATGAAGTGCAAACGCTCGATGTCGCTGGCATCATAGGTTCTACGGCCCGACGCCGTGCGCGGGGCGGAGCGCAGCAACCCGATCGACTCATAAAACCGGATCGTCGTCACTTTTGTCGACGTCTCGCTGGCGAGCTGCCCAATCATCACCGGCTTCATCATGCCATCCTTGCTAATGCGAACGTGTCGCACATTTCGCTTGCTTCTACAGCGACTGGAGGTGGTAAGGAAGGCCGCATGAATGCTTCTACCGAAAGCTGCGGGTGCCACGGGGAGCCCGCGCGCGCGCAAACCGATCCGGCCTATCGCCGTGCGCTGCTGACCGTCGTGGTGCTCAACCTCGGCTTCGGAGTCGCCGAGCTGTTCGGCGGGTTCATCGCCGATAGCCAAGCGCTGAAAGCGGATTCCCTCGATTTTCTCGGGGACGGGTCGATCAGCCTTATCGGTCTTCTCGCGCTTGCCTGGTCCGCACGGGCGAGGGCAAAGGTCGCGCTGACGCAGGGGTTGTTTCTCGGTGCGCTTGGCGTGGGCGTAATCGGTTTCGCGATTTGGCGCGCCCTGAACGCAACCGCGCCGGATGCCGAACTGATGGGCACAATCGGCGTTGTCGCGCTCGCGATCAATGTCGTGTCCGCCTTGGTGCTTGCGCGTTTCCGGGAAGGGGACGCCAATGTTCGCGCGATCTGGCTGTTCAGCCGCAACGACGCGCTCGCCAATGTCGCGGTGATCGCCGCGGCCGGTCTGGTGGCGTGGACAGGAAGCGCCTGGCCGGACCTCGCCGTCGCCGGCCTCATCGCCCTCCTGTTCCTCCACTCCGCTTATGAAATCGTCACTGGCGCTCGGCGCGAACTGGGAGAGCGGTAGTGCGTCTGCTCACCTTGATCCGGGCAATGCTCTCGCTGCGGCTGCTCGCCGCGCTCGCTGCGCTGCTGATCCCTGCTGCGGCATTCGCCGAACCCGGCGACGTGCAAACCGCATGGCGGCTGCTCGACTATATG
Organism: Sphingomonas paucimobilis NBRC 13935; assembly: GCF_000739895.2. Taxonomy (GTDB): domain Bacteria; phylum Pseudomonadota; class Alphaproteobacteria; order Sphingomonadales; family Sphingomonadaceae; genus Sphingomonas; species Sphingomonas paucimobilis. The sequence goes on along the minus strand of NZ_BBJS01000078.1, from coordinate 483 downwards.
GCCGTCGATTATGGAGGCGCGGTCGCGAACGGTCGGATCAAGAGCGCGTCGGAATACGCCGAAATGAATGAGTTTGCCGCGTCGGTCTCGACACGGCTTCAAGGCCTGCCGGCGAAGCCGGAGCGCCAAGCCCTCATTCAGCGGGCCGCCAACCTCCAAGCGGTAATCGCGGAAAAGGGATCGACTGAACAGGTGGCAACACTGGCGCACGGGCTCGCGGCCGATCTGCTGCGCGCCTACCCGGTGCCGCTCGCGCCCGATAAGGCTCCGAACCTCGTCTCCGGCCATGCCCTGTTCCAACAATCCTGCGCGTCCTGTCACGGCATGACGGGCAACGGCCGTGGCCCCGACGCCGCCAAGCTCGCGACACCCCCGATCGCCTTTACCGATGCCGAACGTGCGCGCCAGCGCAGCGTCTTCGCGCTCTATCAGGTGGTGACGCAGGGCATCGACGGGACGGCGATGCAGAGCTTCGCCGATCTG
>NZ_BBJS01000071.2 GCF_000739895.2 Sphingomonas paucimobilis NBRC 13935 | reverse complement strand
ACCGTGACGCAAAAGGACTGGTATCAGTAGGAATAGCGGCAGCGAGGGGAGTACGAACCAGAAGGTCGCCTGCGCATGGGCCGCCATGTTCATCGCATCAGGCCGGTCGTGCCACAGCCATATCATGCCAAGGACCGAGACGACCGGTAGCGACGCAATCAGCGCTCCGAACCCGGGATAGCGCTTCGCCACTTCCGACGCTGCCGCGATTAGTATGCCCGAGACGATGGCCTTGACTGCAAGATAGTACATAGGATGCTTCGCTTACCTTGTGGCGGTGGATCTTGATGATGCGGCCCAGCGCCACTTCCCCCCGTTGCGACGCCATGCGCGAAACCCGATGCGGTAAAGCCTCCCGATCCACTTGATGAGAATGAACGTGGTTCCTCGCGGGACCAGGCCAAGGGCACTGGCGTAGCGCGTGACGAAGACCAGCATCGAAGCTGCCGTAAGCCAAAGTCCGGCGGGAAAAACGGGAGACGAGCCATTGACATTCATCAATGGCGATCCCCGGATCGCCCGAAGGTCGCGACCCGCCAGAGATACCAAATGACGGCCAGCAAGAGCACGGCGTTGCTGACCGGTTCGATGACGCTCGCCACCTGATTATAGCGTTCGCCCAGCTCGTAGCCGGCTAGCACGAGGATCACGGTCCATATTGCCGAGCCGGCAAGCGTGGAAAGCAGGAACGGACCGAGGGGCATTCCGCTGACCCCTGCTGGCACCGAAATCAACGTCCGGACTCCCGGGACCATTCGTCCGAACAGAACCGCCCAACGGCCATAGCGGTCGAACCAGCGATCGACATGATCGATCTCGTCCGCCGTCAACGTCAGCCATCGACCGTGGCGAGAAGCAAAGCGCTTCAACCGATCGATGCCGATCCAGCGCCCGACATAGTACCATAGGATCGCTCCTGCGGCCGATCCGAGGGTGCCAGCGATAACGACCACCCACAGCGAGCCGCGCCCCTGCGCGGCCGTGTAGCCCGCAAGGGGCAGGATCACTTCCGATGGAATCGGCGGAAAGACGTTCTCGGCCAGCATCAGCAGGAAGACGCCAAAGCCGCCGAGTGCCGATAGGATCGATGTTATGATGTCGAACACAAGACAGCCTCGTCAGATGATCCAATAGAAGATAGCGCAGAACACGAGGATGAGGGCGAGGACCGATCCTACGATCGCGTTTTCCAGTCGCGGGCACTCGACGTTCCTGATCCGCGCGGCGACCTGCCAAGCGGGGCGGATCGGACACCGCCACGACCCAGCGACAATTCGATCCAATTCCGCGTCCGACAGCCCGAAGAATGCTTTGGCTTCACGGCGCGATCGACCCGCCAGCCCCATCACACGCAGCACCACATCGTCCCATGCGACATCGATCGCGCTCGGCCGATCGATCATCGGGCCGCGCGCGTCACCGCCTGCCCAAGAGGGAGGCAGCAGGCCGATGATCTGGTGAGGATTGCGCTCCAACAGCGTCGCCCAGCGCAGCAAGCGGTGTTGGCGGTCCCGCGCCGGGATAGTCCGCGCCGGCGCCCAACGTCGGGTGAGGGCTTGCACTGGATGTGTCCATCGGCTCGCCTGAGAGGTCGTCATGGACTTGCCGGAGTACAGGCGTCGCCATTGGTAGCGCGCTTGAGCGGACGAGAACAGCGCAGGGTCAGGAAGGTGGTGCAGCTCAGGATGAAGGCGATATCGTATAGGCCGTAGCCGACGGCCGCCCCGAGCGCGCCAGTCGCCCACAGGCTGGCCGCTGTTGCCGTACCCGAGGCTTTGCTACCCTTCTTCAGGATCGCGCCGCCCCCAATGAAACCGACGCCTGTAATCAGACCTTCGAGCAACCTGGCCTGCGCCGGGGACGTGCGGTCGAGGATCGCGATGCCTACCAGCACGAAGCCGCAACTGGCGATGGCAACCAACGGGAATGTGCGGATGCCTGCGCTACGGGCGTCCTTCTCGCGATCCCAGCCAACCGGAAGGGCAAGCGCGTAGGCGACGGCGAGACTGATGATATGGGTGGTTATCTCCCACCATGAGCTTTGAAACATGCCGGCCTGCCTGTTCTACGCGATCGCTCCAAATCGGAGGTTAAAAACGAATGTTGGGCCGAGCGCCTTGAAGGCGCTCGTGATTAAGGCGAGGATCGTGAACATCTGCGAACCTACCGGTGCAGACATGCGATGATGGCGGCCACGACGGCGGCGGTTTCCGCAACGTCGCGCACCCTGACCGTGTCGAGGCCGATCTCGACGGCGGGATAGTCATTTCCACCGGGGAAGATCGCATCGCCGATGAACAACATGCCGTCGAGCGGCACGCCGCTTTCGGCGCTCAGGCGCTTCAGGCCGTAGCCTTTGTCGACCCCTGCCCTCGTCACGTCGATCGATGTCGTACCGCCAAGATTGATCGAGAGGCCCGGCAGCACTGCGCGCAAGGTCGCCTGCAATGCAGTGCGTTTTTTCCGATCCCGGTCCCATCCCTCCTTTTCCTTCAGCGGCGCCGCCTGCCCCAGCCCCGAAAAGGTAATCTGGCTGCCGCGATCCTCGATCCGCTCGCCCCATATGCGTTCATCGGCGAGGCCGGCATCGGCCAGCGCCCGGTCGAAGGCCGCGCGGATCTTCGCCTTCTCCGCATCGTCGAACAGCTCGGCATAGACCACGCACCAAGCCCCATCGATGAAGCGATAGAGCTTGGTGCCGGTGGTCGGCATCAACCAGAGGCGGTCGAGCGCTGCGTCCGCAGGCAAGCGCGACGCGACCTGCTTTTCGAATTGTGGCCAGTCCCCGCCCGAGATCACCGCCACATCGGTAACGGCGAGCAACCGGGCGATGATCGCGGCCATATCCTCCGATAACGGGCGTTTGCTCTCCGCGAGCGTGCCGTCGAGGTCGAAAGCGACCAGCCACTTCATGCCGCGTTCCCCGCCGGGTCGCGGTAGGCGAGCAGCCGGAGCGCGTTGATGACGACGAGCAGTGTCGATCCCTCATGGACCGCCACCGCTGGCCCGATGCCGAGGCCGAGGATGGTGGCAGGCACGAGGAAGGCGACGACGCCCAGGCTGACGAACACGTTCTGACGGATGATGCCGCGCGTATGACGGCTCAGGCCGACCGCGAACGGCAAGTGCGCCAGGTCGTCGGCCATCAGCGCTACGTCGGCCGTCTCGAGCGCTACGTCCGACCCCGCCGCGCCCATTGCGATGCCGACCGTGGCGCTCGCCATCGCGGGCGCGTCGTTCACGCCGTCGCCGACCATCGCGACCTTGTCCTCGCCGGCAAGCTTCTTGATTGCGGCCACCTTGTCTTCGGGCATGAGGTCGCCCCACGCCTCATCGATTCCGACATCGTTGGCGATCGCTTCGGCGACCTTCTGGTGATCGCCGGAGATCATTATCATCCGCGACACACCCATCTCGTGCAGCCGGCGCAGCGCGGTCTTGGCCGCTTCGCGGGGCGTGTCCATCAGGCCGATCGCGCCTAGGTCGCGGTCTCCCTTGCGGACGACCATCGTCGTGCGGCCGTTCTCGCGCAGCTTCGCGATCGCGTCCTGCGCCCCCTGCCCCAGCGCCGGTATGCCCTCGCCCCCAAACATCTCGGCCTTGCCGATCCACACCGTCTCGCCATCCACGCTCGCGGTGACGCCACGACCGGTCAGGCTCTTGAGGTCGCCAGCGGTGGGCAACGGGCGCCCATTCAGGCGTTCGCGGCCGTCGTTGACGATCGCTTGGGCCAGCGGGTGATCGCTCAGCGCCTCGACAGCGACGGCCAGCGACAGCAGCTCGCCTTCGTCGGTGCCGTCGACGGGCACGACATCGGTGATGCGCGGGCGCCCTTCGGTCAGCGTGCCGGTCTTGTCGAAGGCGATCGCCTTCAACGAGCCGAGGTTTTCGAGCGGCGCACCGCCCTTCACCAGCACACCGCCACGTGCCGCGCGCGCGACGCCGGACAGGACCGCGCTCGGCGTCGCGATCGCGAGCGCGCAAGGGCTCGCTGCGACCAGTACCGCCATCGCGCGATAGAAGCTGTCGCGGAACGGCTCGTCGATGACCACCCAGGCGAACAGCAGCAGCACCGACAGGATCAGGACGGCGGGCACGAAGATGCGCTCGAACCGATCGGTGAAGCGCTGCGTCGGCGACTTCTGCGTCTCCGCCTCGCTCACCATCTTCACCACCTTGGCGAGCGCGGACTCGTTGGATCGGCGCGTCACCTCGATCTCGATCGCGCCGCCGCCATTGATCGTGCCGGCAAAGACGCGGCTCTCCGCCTCGACCGCATCGGGCTTGGCGCGGGCGGCTGCCGCGTCCGCGACCGGCACCTTGTCGACCGGGATGCTCTCGCCGGTCACCGGGGCTTGGTTGATCGCGCTCGTGCCCGTGATGACGAAACCATCGGCGGGAAGGCGTTCGTTTGGTCGGACGATAGCAATATCCCCGACAACCATCTCCTCGACCGGGATTTCGCTGGTCTGCCCGTCACGTCGCACGGTAGCGGTTTCGGGCGCGAGCTTCGCCAGCGCCTCGATCGCCTTCTTGGCGCGTCCCATCGCGTAATGCTCAAGCGCATGGCCAAGGCTGAACAGGAACAGCAGCAGCGCGCCTTCGGCCCATGCGCCCAGCGCAGCGGCGCCGGCGGCAGCAACCAACATCAGCGTGTCGATCTCGAACTTCTTCAGCCGAAGATTGTCGATTGCCTCGCGCAGCGTGAAGAACCCGCCGAAGAAATAGGCTGCGATGTAGCAGGCGGTCGGCAGCCAGTCCGGTGCACCGGTGGCCAGCTTCTCGATCGCGTAGCCAATTCCCAGCAGCGCGCCGCAAGCGAGCGCAAAGATCAACTCGGTGTTGGGACCAAGAAAATCGGCATGGCTATGGTCGTGACCGTCGCCAGGACCGTGTTTCTCCTCGCCCGCCCCGTGCCCACCGGGACCATGGTCATGGCCGGCATGGTCGTCGGCGGCGACCCGCTTGCCCACCCGGACCTTCAACTTGCGAAGCGCCGAACGCACCTCCTCTTCGGTGGTCTCGCGGCGGTCATATTCAACCCGGACAGACCCACTGGTACTGGCACTCGCCTGCACCACGCCCGGCAGCGCGCATAGCGCGTCACTGACGGTGCGCGCCCGACGCTCGTGGCTGATCCCCGTCACCTGCCAGATCGCATGGCCGTAGCGTTCGGTGATTTCGGCGCCCGCGGCGCGCACCATCTCGCGCAAGCGCGGCAGCGGCAGCTTGGCAGCGTCGAAATGGATGCACAGGGCCGCCGGCGTGTCGCCGTCGAGGCAGATCACATGCGCCCGCTCGACGCCTTCGCGCTTTGACAGGGTTGATACGAGACGGTCCAGGCAAGCGTCGGCCGCGTCAGGAAGGTCCGGCAACAATACTGGAATATCGAGTTCGAGCTTGTCGTTCATGACGACCTCCTTTCGCTTTTCTTGGTTTCGGCGCGCGCGTCGCGCAGGATTTCGACACCGCCCTTGATGGCGATGATGGCGGTAGCGAAGCCGACCAGAAGGTCCGGCCAGTTGGTGCCCAGCCACAGCACCAGCACGCCCGCGATCAGGATGCCGCCATTGGAAATGAAGTCATTGAAGCTGAAGGTGGTGGCGGCCCGTAGGTTAACGTCCGGATCCTTGAGCCGCTGGAGCAGCCGCAGGCAGAGGTAGTTTACGACGCCGGCGATCGCCGACATGACCATCATGGTCGGTCCGATCGGCTCGCTCCCCTGCACATAGCGTCGCCCGACATCGATCAGGATGCCGCCCGCAAAGATCAGCAGCATTACCCCCGATGCGATCGCGGCGCGCGTCTTCCACGTCTTACCGTGGGTCAGCGCGACGAGGCTGAGAGCGTAAACGGCGGTGTCGGACAGATTGTCGACGCCGTTGGCGATGAGCGCACTTGAATCGGCGAACGCGCCGGATACGAAAAAGCCCGCTGCGATTGCTGCGTTCAGCAGCAGCACGATCCAGAGCGTGCGACGCTCCTGCGTGCCCGCGTTGTCGTTGCTCGCATTCATCCCATGATCTCCTCGAGCGTCAGGAGGGCGAGGAACCCTACGAAGAACATCGAGCTGATGAGCGGGGTGTCAGGCTTCTCGTGCGCCTCAACCAGCAGCTCTTCCGTGACGAGGTAGAGCAGCGCCATCAGCCCAAAGCTCAGGAAGCCAGCGACCATTACCGGCGAGAGCGTGGCGACAGGAACGGCAGCGAGCGCGCCGATCGGCAGCAGCAGCGCCAAGGCCGAGACGATCACGATGATGCGCAGGCGCGAGCGATAGGTTTCCGCCAGCTCGTTGGTCAGTGTCAGACCCAGGAAGAGCACTTCGAGTGTCAGCGCGATCGTCAGCAGAAATCCCGCCTTCTCGCCCGCGACGAACGCAAGGCCGAGCACCAGGCCATCGACCAGGATGTCGATGCCGATCGCGGCGAGCAGCGCCATCGGCCCCTTGAAGCGGGCCTCGAAAGCCTTGAGACCCAGCATCGTTACGACGCCCGCCGCCCCGCCGATCAACGTCGCGCTGGGCGAAGCCTCATGCTTGACCTGCGGCAGGATTTCAGTCGCTGCCGCCGCGAACACGACGCCGGCAGCAAGATGCTGTAGCCCCGCCACGAGGCCAGGATTTAACTTTGTGCGGCTCGCGATGATCGCGCCGATTACGACCGCCAGCACAGGCGCAAGCGTGTAAAGCAGTGCCTGCATATCCTATGATCCCTCCGGGGTTCGGTGACAGACGTGGATTTTCCCGCGCCGCATGAAGGCGATCGCCCCGCCCGCCACGACCGCCCGTGACTGGTTGCCGCGAAATTCATCACCGGTTCGCTGGGCGCGCAGGATCTCGGTCCTGCCCTTCGGCAGCCAGGTGACGGCCATCTTCAGGCCGTCGTCGATGAAGTCGACATCGGCGCGGGTGCCGTCGTCGCAATACATGATGCGCTGCGCGATCAGCCTTGGCGTCACACGCTTGTCATGAGCCGGTTCGACAGGTTCGCTCGGAGCCGGGTTGCACGCCCCTACAATCACGCCGGTGACGAGAACGGCGCCAACGCGCGCGATCGTGAGCCCGGGCAGATGCAGCAAGGCGCGCATGCCCATCACCACAGCACCCCGTGATCAGGTGTCAGCGGCTCGGGGGCCGGAAGTCCCGCGGTTTGGAGAAGGTCGATCTCGATCGTGCGGCACATGGCCGTGAGCGGGACATCGTGGACGCTATTGGCGAACGGATCGGTCAGATCCTCGCCGATGCTCAGCACCGCGAGGAAGACGAGTCCGATCAGCGTCGATCCGATCGGCGTGGCAAGGCCCAGGGATTCGACCAGCGCGATCGGGAGCAGCACGCAGAACACACGCGTGAAGAGGTTCGGGAAGAACCGAAAGCCATTGGGCAGCGGCGTGTTCTTGATCCGCTCCATGCCGCCCTGCGCATTGGCGATGTCGATCAGGACGCGCTCCACAGTTGCCTGCTGGATCTCGGTGATCCGACCTTCCGCGAGCGCGTCAGCGTAAATGCCCGATATGTCCTCCAAGAGCGCATTGGCAGGGTTCAGGCGAGTGACCGCCATATCGGCGACCTCCGTTCCGGCGACCCGGGCAATTTCTTCATAGGGCGACTGTCGGCGAAGCTGGCAGCGCATCGAGTGCGCAAAGGCGATCTGCCTCAGGATGATGTGGTGCCGTATCTCACTGCCCTCGGGTTCCCCCTTGGTCAGGCTGCGCGTGATCCGGGCCAGACTGCGCGAGGAATTGATGAGCGCGCCCCAAAGAGTTCGCGCTTCCCACCAGCGTGCATAAGCGGCGTTGGTCCGAAACCCCATGAAGAGCGCGATGGCAGTGCCGAACAGCGCCGTCGGCAAAGGCGGTTCCTTGATCGGGGTCATCATGTGGAATGCCGTCACCGCCACGTCCCACACGAACAGGATCGTGAGGGGCTTCCAAACCTCGACAATAATCTGCGTAAATCGTGGCCTTGTGCCGACAATCATACCAATACCGCCTTAGTTATCTCCGCGATCGTCATCCGATCGGCATGTTCATGATGTCTCGATATGCAGACAGCAGCTTGTTCCGGACTTGCAGCGTCGCCTCGAACGTAATGGATGCACGGCTCTGGATGAGCGCGACGGTCGCAATGTCGGTGGTTTCGCCCCGTTCATATGCTTCGGTGACGACATCCTCCTGCTCCTGGGTCTCGTTGACCTTCGCCACCACGGCATTGAGGGTGTCGGCAAAGGTTGAGGCTGGAGCGGTCGGCGTCACGCCGGGCGGTGCCGTCGGCTGCGCCTCGCGCAAGGCGCGGCTTCGCGCGATCACTTCGGCGCGAATGGCCATCACATTCGAGATCGACGTGTCAGACATCGTTTCTCTCCCGTTGCAGTGCGACGTGTCGGAAGACAGGACGGTTCATCGGGTGCCCTCCCGTTCGCAGGTCCGCGTGCGGCCTTCGCCTTCCACGATGGTGAGCTGCGACCCCTTGAAGGTCGCGGTGGCTGTCTCGCCGACATATTGGAGGCCCTGCGCTGGCGCGGTCAGCGTCATGGGCACGGCGCTGCTGGAGCGCCGCAAATCGATCTGCAGGCCGTTGTCCTTGTAGTCGACGAACAGCGGTTCCCCGTCGGAACAGCGATAGGGATGGCGCCCCATTTCCCCGGTCGCCACGGCGCTGTCGGACGAATGGATTTGCTGCTCCGTTGGCGGGGCTGGCGGCTTGCTTTCCGTGCAAGCCGCCAGCCCGATAACGAGGATGAGGGCGGGCAGAACCCGCTTCAACGGCGTCATCGCGCCTTCCTCCTGTACCGGGAGGGGACGCGCTGACGATTGATCCCACGGGCAGGCTGACCCACCCGCCAGCGCAGATAGGTTGCGAGGCGATCGTCAGCCTCGATCATCAGGGACCGCAGGCGACGCAACATCATCGCCGCGAACGGCAAAGACAGCGCCCCGCGCAGCGTGCAGCTATGTGTTAGCCTGGTGCCACCGTCGTCCCCTGCCAGCTCGTACCGCTCTTCGAGCGTGAACAGATAAGGGATGCCGCAGGACCAAGCGAAGGCGTGCGGCTTATCGAATTGATCGACCAGGGCCGGCGTCCGAATTGGTCGGGTGATGCCCTGGATCGCGAAGGTACATTCCGTCTCGCCAAGCTGGCACGGGTTGTCGAGGAATACGAGCGGACTCCAAGCCCGACGATGATCCGGATCGGTGATCGCCGACCAGATCCGCAGTGGCCCGCCGTGAAGCATTGAGCTGGTTATGGTGCGAGGCATATCCCCATCTCCCAGAGATGAGCGGGGCGATCGCGGATCGCCCCGCTCACCCTTCAGGCCAAGTCGTTCACGAAGGTCTGACCGTGGTCGTCCCCTTCATGCTCCTCATTGTAGTGCTCGGGCTTCTCGATCACTTTCTGCCCGAACCGGGCGTAGAGCGTCGGCAGCACGAACAGCGTCAGCAGCGTTGCCGAGATCAGGCCGCCGATGACGACGGTCGCCAATGGCTTCTGCACCTCCGCGCCCGCGCCTTCGCCAAGCGCCATCGGCACGAAGCCGAGGCTGGCGACGAGCGCGGTCATGACGACGGGCCGCAGACGCTGCATTGCGCCGACATGGGCCGCCTCTTCGCGCGATAGCCCCGACCGGATCAGGTCCTGGATCGAGCTGACCATCACGAGGCCGTTGAGGACCGCGATGCCCGACAAGGCGATGAAGCCAACCGCCGCCGAGATCGAGAAGTCCATGCCCCGCAGGAACAGCAGCAGAACGCCGCCCACCAGCGCGAAGGGCACGCCGGTGAAGACGATCGCGGCATCGCGGACCGATCCCAATGCCCCGTAGAGGAGCAACAGGATCAGGATGAAGCAGGCCGGAATGACCAGCTTCAGACGTTCGCTTGCCGATTGCAGGTTCTCGAACTGGCCGCCCCATTCGAGATAGGCACCAGCGGGCAGCCGAACCTGGCTACCGATCGCCGCCTGCGCGTCCGCAACGACACTGCCGACGTCGCGACCGCGCACATTGGCTTGCACCACCACGCGACGCTTCCCGTTCTCGCGGCTGATCTGGTTGGGACCATCGACCACCTTGATGTCGGCGACGCTCGAAAGCGGCACATAGCCACCCCCCGCCAACGGCACCTGCACCTGTTCGAGAAGGCCGATGTCCGCCCGTTGCGCTTCAGAGAGCCGTATCACGACCGGAAAGCGCCGATCGCCCTCGAAGATCTGGCCCGAGGTGCGCCCGCCGATTGTCGCGGTGACGATGTCCTGCACATCTTGGGCAGTGACGCCCAGACGCGCCATTGCGTCGCGATTGACGCGAATGTCGAGCATGGGCAGGCCCGTCGTTTGCTCGACCTTCACGTCCGCTGCGCCCTGCGTCTTGCGCAGCACCGCAGCAACCTGCTCGGCCGTCCGGTTCATTTGTGTGAAGTCGTCGCCGAATACCTTCACCGCGATATCGCCGCGAACGCCGGCGATCAGCTCGTTGAAGCGCATCTGGATGGGCTGGGTGATCTCATAGGCATTGCCCGGGAACTTCGCGAGATTACCCTCGATCCGACTTACCAGCTCCTCCTTGGGAAGGTCGGGGTTCGGCCAGTCCTTCCGCGGCTTCAGGATGACGAACATGTCGGTCGCGTTCGGCGGCATCGGGTCGGCCGCCAGCTCGGCGGTGCCCGTCTTTGAATAGACGAACGCCACCTCCGGTTGCTTCGACATCATCCTCTCGATCGGCACCTGCATCGCCTGACTCTGCTGGACCGACGTTGCCGGGATGCGGAGCGACTGGATGAGCAGATCGCCTTCATCGAGCTGCGGCAGGAACACCGAGCCGAGCGTGGTGAA
>NZ_BBJS01000079.1 GCF_000739895.2 Sphingomonas paucimobilis NBRC 13935 | reverse complement strand
CACGGAATTGGCTTTTGGCCAGCCTTGGCCGCCGGATGCTGCCTGACCGTCCTGCTCTATATCGCGATGGTTCTCGCACTCCGGCGCTTTGGCATCGCTTTGTGATTTCCATGAACAACGAGCGGGTGAACAGAATGACAAACCTCAAGGAACGCGCGCTCATTGCCGCTGTCGCGACCATCGCTCTGACTGGATGCGGACTGATTAAACCACGGGATGCTGGCTATTTCCGTTTCCACGCGGAAGAGGCGAGGCTGGTTGTCACCCGCTGCGAGCGGGGCCAGGAAACCGGCAGCGACTGCGAGGCCGCGGCCCAGGCCGTGGCCGAGCTCGATGCGGCTGCGCGCCGGCAACCTCCGGCCAGAGCCGGACGCCAGCGCGGACATGATGCTACACTGGAGAAGGAACGTGATGATCGGAATTAACGGCACGCTCGCGCTGATGGTCGCAACGGCCGCTGGACTGACGCCACCTGCTGCGAGCGCACAGCACGCTCAACACGGTACGAGCGTGACCCGGGGAGCTGATGCGGGAAAGCGGGCCGACACGCCCGCAACCAGAGCCTACCGGGCCGCGAACGCCAAGATGCATGGCGCTATGGACGTGGCCTTCACTGGTGATGCCGACGCCGACTTCATGCGCGCGATGATCCCCCATCATGAAGGCGCGATCGCGATGGCCGAGATAGAATTGAGGTACGGGCGCGATCCCGCTGTTCGCCGGCTTGCAGCCGAAGTAGTGGCGACGCAGCGGCGCGAGATCGCCGAGATGCGGGCGTGGCTTGCCCGGCGCGAAACCCGCAAGTAGCGGCCCGAAGCCTTACCGCCGTCAATGATGGCGGCGGTAATGCCTCGGACGGGAATGACGATCATAGTGCCGATCGCGCACGTAGTGGCGAGACTGGTATCGCGGAGAGTCGGCATAATAGCCGCCACCATAATAGGGCTGCGCATAGCCATAGCCGTGATTTGACACGACCACACGTCCATGTCCGCCGTAGCTACCATGACCTGTGGAATGACGGCCACCATGGTGCTGCGCCATCGCAGTACCAGGGACCAACGAAGCCAGCAGCCCCGCTGCAATCCAAAATGTCTTACGCATGTCTACTCTCCTACCATCGGACGATAGGATCGAACGACGGCGTATTTGATATTAGGGCTTCTACTTGAACCGACACTGAACTTGATGCCGGTCAACGATACCAGAACGTGCGCATGTAGACTCAAATCTGGGCCTTTGTGGTGCCGACAGTCGAACCTTGTGCCTTTGAGCCTCTCAATCGCATGGACAACGCTGTGATGGCTGGCAGGACAAGAAGGGTCAGGATTGTCGATGTTATAAGCCCCCCGATGACGACCGTTGCGAGTGGGCGTTGCACTTCTGCTCCTGTGCCGGTCGCAAGCGCCATCGGCACGAAGCCAAGAGACGCGACCAGCGCGGTCATCAGCACCGGACGGACGCGCTCCATTGCGCCGCCCACGATCGCATCGTCGTCGGCCGCACCGTCTTCGCGATACTTTCCGATCGCACTCATCATCACGAGGCCGTTGAGGACGGCAACGCCCGATAGGGCTATGAACCCGACCGCTGCGGTGATCGAGAAGGGGATACCGCGCAGCAGCAGCGCAAACACGCCCCCTGCGAGCGCCATCGGCACCGCCGAGAACACGATCGCCGCCGACACGAAGCTGCCGAGCGCCATGTAGAGCAGGGCATAGATCGCGATAAAGCAGATCGGCACGACGATCAGCAGGCGCAACCGAGCCGATTGCAGGCTCTCGAAGGTGCCGCCCCACTCAGTATACATGCCGGCGGGAAGCTGCATCTGGCCGATCCTCGCCTGTGCTTCGTCGACGAACCCGCCAAGATCGCGCCCGCGGACGTTGATCTGCACGACCACCATCCGCTTGCCATTCTCGCGACTAACCTGGTTCAACCCCTGCGTGTAGTTGAACCGGGCGACCTGGCTGAGCGGGATCGAGCGCGCCACCTGACCCTCGGCAGTGGGCAGCATCACCGGGATCGACCCCAGTGTCTCAAGGTCATCCCGTTGCGCATCGGGGAGGCGGACCACGACGTCGAACCGCCGGTCTCCCTCGAACAACAACCCGGCCTCGCGCCCGCCAAGCGCAGCCGAGACCGTGTTCGCCACCTCCTCAACCGACAGGCCATAACGGCCCGCCGCTTGCCGATCGATCTGCACGTCGAAGGTCGGCGCGCCGGACGTCTGTTCGGCACTCACGTCACCAGCGCCCGGGATGGTGCGCATGACGGAAGCGATGCGCCGCGCCTGTTCGCTCATCGCGTCGAGGTCATCGCCGTAGAGTTTGATCGCGACGTCGGCGCGAACGCCGGCGATCAGCTCGTTGAAGCGCATCTGGATCGGTTGCTGAATCTCTGTTCGATTGCCGATCAGCGGTTTCATCCGCTCCTCGATGCGGCGAAGGATGTCCTCCTTGCTCTTAACCTCCGCCGGCCACTCGTCCTCTGGCTTTGGAATCACATAGGTATCCGACGCATTGGGCGGCATCGGATCGGTGCCGAGATCGGCGTTGCCGTTCTT
>NZ_BBJS01000073.2 GCF_000739895.2 Sphingomonas paucimobilis NBRC 13935 | reverse complement strand
GGCGAGAACAAACCAACCTTTCAGCTCAATACCCATGAGAATGCGGTCAGCTTCCGGCACACCGGGCGCAGTCGTTTGCAACCGAACGTCAGGAAACACTTGGGCCTGCCTGACGAACGAATAGATTTCATATTCGTGGTTGGGGTCCCACAGATCGCGCAGGTCATTGAGGTTTTCGACCACGGACGCTTCAATAGCTGCCCCTAACGGCGTATTCAGCGTGAACAGGTCTGTTGCGCTGATGCCAGCAATCCGCAGGGACGTGCGGAACCGTGACGGCAGGGCGTGCAGTGCATCAATGACGCGGTCATATAGACCCCGATGCGGAGAGGTCTGGGCTGGCCCGTTGCTGCGAACCGGAGCCGTCAAGAGACCGCTCGCAGATCGCAGGAGTTGATGGCGGATCGCACTCGTTCGGTGGCGGCGTCGAAGAATACCGGGTTCAGCTCGGCAGCATGTGCGCGGCGTCCGCTTCGGATTGCCGCGACCGTTGCAGACATAAGGCCACCGAAGGGCTCCCAGACCACGTCGTTGGGATCGGTCGCGGCCAAAATCTGGCGTTCCATCAGCGTGAGCGGCTTTTGGTTTGCATGGAGATAGCCCGTTCCGGTCGGGTTTTTGACGCGCTCGGCACCATGAACAGGCGGTTCCTGCCACACATTCGTTCGGCCGTGAACATGGGTCCACTTCGCACGCATTCGGTCCCAGACGGTGGCCTTAACCGGCGTGACGCCATCAAGCGAGAAATAGGGCCGGTTCGTTTTCGCCCCATACTTCGTGCACCATTTCGCCATAGCGACGATGGCGTCGCCG
>NZ_BBJS01000074.2 GCF_000739895.2 Sphingomonas paucimobilis NBRC 13935 | reverse complement strand
GCGGGAAATACCACATATGGCATTGGGTGAGATATTTGCGCGTCGCGGCGTTGGCGACGCCGCAAGCTTCATTGCTTTGCGACAGGGGCAGGCCCGATCGCTGCCATTCGGCCCGCAGCCATTCCTTTAGCGCCATTTCGCGTCCGTCAGCGCCAAAGAGTGTCGCTCTGCGCGTGTAGCGAACGGCCAGCTCGGTGACGACAGGCAGGCCACGGATGGTCCGCGAGTTAACATTGCCCGCAATATGGGCGATGCCCTTATCCCAGACGACAGTTTCCTCATATTGCCAGCCGTGCAGCTCAAGCGCCGGATGGGATTTTGCCCACCCGATTTCGCTGTTCCAGAACCATAAGGTTGTGAAGGGTTCGGAGTATCTGGCCCAAGCGGCAGCGTGCGGTGCATACCATTCCGCCAGACCGTCCGGCGAATGTGCTTCACCGGGAAATTTCCCGAGGCCGTAAGGGCCATCGGCGATAATGACAGTCGGGGCTAGCCAAGTATCATAGGCTTTAAGGGCGTCGCCCCGGTACAGTGACGCAGGCCCAAGGCGAAGGGTCGGGTCATTGGCATCTGCCAGATTCACTTTTGCACGCGCCATACTTAACCCTCTTGATTCGCATCGTCGTATCCCCGGTCGATTCCACAGGGAATCACCGGCTTAATTCCTGACCGCGTTGCAGCACCTGCTCGCGCTGATTGACGAGCTGACCCATGGCACGGGCCATCTGCGGCTCACGCTGGATCCGCTCGATATACAGATCCTTGGTGTGCTGGTTCGCCCCGTTGTAGGCGTCCACCGCCTTGCGCAGTGCCTCCGGGGTCGCCAGCCAGTCGCTGCTATGGTCGCCGTAGCCGTGGGCGCCCACCTCGCGCCGCGCCGCGATCGTCCTGAACCGCTCGGCCACTTGGCTTCGCTCGCGCGCCTGCTGGCGCTCCTGCGCCGCCTCGCGGGCGCGCTCGGCGGCTAGCTGGTCGCGGCGCTGCGCGTCCGCCGCCTCGCGCCGATCGCGATCGACCGCGCCGCTCAACGTCGCTGCGAACCCGTGCAGCCGGTGCGACACCCGCTGCCCCACGTCGCGCAGCCACTCCGTCCCCCGATCGATATACTGGCGCAGGCCGCGCCGCTCGAGGACGCCGGCGTTGTGCTGCCCGACCTTCGTCGCCGGCGCATAGTCGCGCCCCTCGCGCTGCGCCTGCCGCTCGGCCCGACGCTCCATCGCCACGACGTTCGGCCCCATATGCACCGTCGCTTCTTGCTCGATCCCCTGCCGCTGGTAGCTGCGGTGGTCGACGCGCTCCGCGACGTGCGCCCGTTCCAGCGCCGCGTTCTGCATCTCCGCGAACCGCGCCCGCCAGCGCTCCACCTCACCGCTGGTCTTCTGGTCAAGTTCGCGGCTCTTCTCCCCCAACCCCTCCGCGCCGATCCGCCGCGTCGTCGTGAGTAGGTGGGCGTGGTGGTTACGCTGATCGCCCTGGCGACCAGGTGCGTGGATCGCCACGTCCACCGCCACGCCGTGTCGTTCGCTGATCTCGCGAGCGAGGTCGAGCGTCAGGGTACGGCGCTCGTCGGCCGACAGTTCGGACGGGAGCGCAATTTCGTATTCCCGCGCGACCGTCGAGTTCTTCCGCGTCTCGGCCTGCTCGGCGGCATTCCAGAGAGCCGCCCGGTCCTGCACCCAGTCGGGCGCATCGGCGGGAGCGACGATCTCACGATGTTCGATACCCTGCTTGCGGGTGTAGTCGTGGACGATGCCGGTGCGCTCGTCCGCGATCTCCACGCCCGCGCGGTAGGCCGCTGCCGCCGTCGCGCTGCGACCGGCGGACCGGCCTACCGTCTTCACCGCAAGATGGAAGCTCGCCATCGCCGCGCACTCCTTGCCATGTGGCAACATGACGCGGGCG
>NZ_BBJS01000077.2 GCF_000739895.2 Sphingomonas paucimobilis NBRC 13935 | reverse complement strand
TGATGACGGCGCCGTCGACGATCAGACCGAAGTCCAAAGCCCCAAGGCTCATCAGATTGGCCGAGACCCCAGCGCGCAGCATACCAAAGCCTGTCAGCATCATGGTGATCGGGATGACCAACGCCGCGATCAGGGCCGCACGGAAGTTGCCGAGCAGCAGGAAGAGCACGACGATGACCAGCACCGCGCCTTCGGACAGGTTTTTCGCGACCGTCTTGATCGTCGAATTGACCAGCTCGGTGCGGTTCAGCACCGGCTGAATTACGACGTCAGGAGGCAGCGAAGCGTTGATCGTCTTCAGTTTCTCAGCGACCGCGGTCGACACGATGCGGCTGTTCTCGCCGATCCGCATGATCGCCGTGCCGACGACGACTTCGGTACCGTTCTCCGATGCCGAACCCATGCGGATCGCCTGACCCGTCTTCACAGTCGCAACTTGTTCGACCGTGATCGGCACGCCGTTACGTGTCGCGATCACGGTCCTGGCCAACTCGCTGGCATTGCGAACGAGCGCATCCGAGCGAACAGCCAGACCTTCGCCATTGCGATTGACGAAGCCACCGCCGACGCTGGTGTTATTGCGCTCCAGCGCATTTCCCAGGTCCGTCAGCGTGATGCCGAGCGAGGCCAGCTTCTGCACGTCGGGCACGACGAGGAACTGCTTGGCGTAACCGCCAATCGAGTCGACACCGGCGAGGCCCGGTGTGGTCTTCAGAAGCGGCGTCACGATCCAGTCCTGCGCGGTGCGCAGGTAGGTCGCCTTGTCCTCTTCGGTCGTCAGTCGCTCGCCCTCTGGCGTGATGTAGCTGCCATCGGGCTGTTGGCCCGGTTCACCGGGCTTGTGCTTGTCGTCCTCGCGATGATCGAGACGAACGGTGTACATGTACACCTCGCCCAGGCCTGTCGCGATCGGACCCATTTCAGGGTTCACGCCGTCGGGCAGATTCTCTTGCACGCCCCGCAGACGCTCGCCCACCTGCTGGCGGGCGAAATAGATGTCCGTCGCGTCCGAAAAGACCGCCGTGATCTGCGCGAAGCCGTTGCGGCTCAACGAGCGCGTATATTCCAGGCCGGGGGTGCCGGCGAGCGCGGTTTCGATTGGAAACGACACCTGCTTCTCGACCAGCTCGGGCGAGAGGGCAGGCGCGCGGACGTTGATCTGGACCTGATTGTTGGTGATGTCCGGCACCGCGTCGATCGGTAGCCGGTAGAGGGAAAAGGCGCCGATGGCGGCGACGATGACGGTGAGGAGCAGGACTAGCCAGCGCTTCTCGACCGCCCAGGTTACGATACGGGCGATCATGGCTTAATCCTCGTGGCTCGCTTCGCCCTTGCCGATCTCGGCCTTGAGCGTGAAACTTCCGGTGGTGGCGATCTGTTCGTTGCCGGTCAGGCCCGACCGGACGATCACCGTGTCGCCCGACGCATCGCCGAGCTGGACCGGGGTCGCCTTGAAGCCGGTGGGCGTGCGCACGAACACGACCGACTTGCCCTCGAAACTCTGGACCGCCGTCGTCGGCACGCGGACCGCCCCGCTCCCGCCGCTGCCCGTGAGCTGCACGGCTGCCGTCACAGGCTCGCCGACCCGCCATTCGCCACCGCGATTGTCGAGGGTGGCGAGCGCAGGCACGAGCCGCGTCTGCGGATCAAGCGCCGGCGACACGAAGGTCACGCGGGCGGTCGCCTGACGGCCTGCCGCCTTCACCAGCACCGTATTGCCGGGACGCACCCGGCCCGCATCCTCGGGCTTGAGATTAAGCGCGATCGACACCTGGCTCAGGTTGGCGATGCGATAGAGTTCGGCATCCGCCGCGACCGTTTGTCCCAGCGTCACGGGGCGCGCAATGATCTGGCCCGAGATCGGCGCGGCAATGCCGAGCCGGTTGAGCCCGCCGCCGCCGACACCCGCCGCCGAAACCATGCTCTGCGCCTGCGTCAGGGCGATCCGCGCCTCCGTCGCCGCTGTGCGGGCGGCGATCAGATCCTGTTCAGGGGAGACTCTCTGCGCGAACAGCCGCTGTTCGCGCGCGAGGTTCGAATTAGCGAGCTGAAGCCGCGCCCGCGCCGCCTCGACCTCGCCCTTGATCTGCGCCGCCTCGCGGCTTTCGATGACCGCAATGGTCTGGCCGCGTCCGACCGATTGGCCGAGGTTACGGGTGAGCGCGACCACGCGTCCCGCAATTGCGGCCGAGACGACCTGCGTTCCCTGTGGGTCGCCCTCGATGATCGCGGGCAGCTCGATCGTCCCGGCCCCGCCGATGATCGGCCGTCCGACCTGGACGCCCGCTGTGGCGATCTGGTCGGCACCCAATGTGACGACGCCTTCACCGGCATGACCGCCTTCAGCACCGCCCTTTTCCGTGCCCGCTGCCGTCTCATTGGCAGCTGCGCCTTCGGCAGTTGCCTCGTTTCCGCCATCCTTGCCGCCGCAGGCAGCCAAGAGCAGGGCGAGCGACGCCGCGCCCGCGAGATAAAAGCTCTTCATCACTGATTCCCCCCATTGGGCGCACGAGCGGTCAGTCGCTCCACTTGCGCGCGGGCATTCTGGTAATTGGCAAGCGCGTCGATCGCGGCGACCCGCGTTTCGGCGAGCGTGCGTTCAGCATCGAGCAATTCGAGCTGGCCGAACTTGCCCTCGCGATAGCCGATCCGCGCGATGCGGGCGGCCTCCTGTGCAGCCGCCAGCGCCGGCCCCGACGCCGCACGAGCCGTCGTTGCGGCATTGGCCGCCTGCGCCTGCGCGTCCGTGATCGCCTGTTCGATGTCGAGCGCGGTCACGCGGCGCTGCGCATCCGCCTGGGTCCGCTGCGCGGTCGCCTGCGCAATCGCGGCGCGACCATTGTTGAACACCGGGATCGGGATCGACACGCTGAACACCGCCGCCATGTCGTTGGTCGCTTCCAGGCGGCGGATCGACGGCCCGACGTTCAGGTCAGGCACGCGATTGGCGCGCGCGAGCCGCACGCCGGCTTCGGCAATGGAGAAATCCGCGTTGGCTGCCGCCAGCGCGAGTGTGCCGGTCGTGTTGACCGGTGCCAACGGCCCATAGACGTTCACACCGGGAAGGCGATCGAGCAGCGTGTCATCGAGCAGGCCGTCGATCGGCCGTCCGATCCGACGCGCCAGATTGGCGCGGGCCGCCTCGGCCAAGCGAAGCTGCCGCTCCACATTGGCGTCGGCATTGATACGCGCGACATCCGCGCGCTGTTGCTCGAGTGGCGATGCCCGCCCTGCCTGCACGCGAACGCTCGCGGCCCGCAGCGCATCGCTGGCGATCCGGGCCTGATCGCGGGCTGTCATTACCCGGCGATCGGCCGCGACCGCTTCGACATAGAGCTGCGTTACCTGAAGCCGGACATCCGCCGCGATGATCGCGGCCTGGATCTCGGCCCGGGACAATTGCGCATTGGCGACCGCGACGCGGGCGCCGCGCTTGCCGCCTAGCTCGATCGGGATCGCAAAGCCGACCGTGGTTTCCGCGCTGCGGACCCCCCGATACGGCCCGGAGCCGATGACATTCTCGACTTGGCCTTGAACCACCGGATTGGGCCGCAAGCCGGCGACTGTGCGACCTGCACGGGCCGCGTCGATTCCAGCTGTCGCCGCTTCCGCAGCAGGGGCCGAACCGCCCGCTGCACTGACCGCTTGGTCAAGCGTGTAGACCGGCGCATCCTGCGCAACAGGCGCGGACGGTCCGACCTGCGCCTGCGCCATCGTGGCGCAAGACGCTGCGGCCAGCATGGCCGCGAGGATACGATTCATGAAAATAGGACTCCTGACGATGATCGACAGGGGCGCGCCAACGCACGCCCAAATCGGACGTCAGGCTTGGGGGGGCCTCAAATGGACCATGCCGGTGCGGCCGTCGAGCGACGCAGAGGCGGAGATTGTCGGCTTGGGCACTGTGAGGACGGGGGTATATTCCATCGTCGTGCGCGCAGGCGCGCCGACGTCGTGTCCGTGACAATAATTGTGATGATGCGGGACATTCTTGTCCGAGTCCGATGGCACCTGATCGATGTCACCGGCGGTATGGACCGTGAACTCAATGCCCGCGATGCTTCCCCCCGCCAGATCGGCGGCATGGGCCATGCCGGAGAAGCTGGTCAGGACCAGCATCAGGCATGTCAGGAAAGGCAAAAAGGCTCGCACTAGCTTGCCTCTATCACGGAAGGGTTTTCATGTCATTGCACTAATTCGAACCAAGGGTCACTGAGCCGGAACCCGAGCGGGATCGGTCGCGCCCGTTCCAGGCGAACCCGACCGCAATGGCGACCGCCATCAGGAGTTGCGCCAGCACCGATTGCCAAGTGGGAAACACGCCGAGCATCGACAGCCGTGGCACGTCCGCGAGCGGTGCGATGTTGATAAGGCCGGCTTCCTGGAGCGCGGCGACGCCTTTACCCGCCAGCACGACGGTCAGGACCGCCATGAGCCAGGAGCTATAGCGGAAGAACTGCGCGATCGGCAGCTTGCGACTGTAGCGAAGCATGGCCCAAGCGATCAGGCTGAGCAGTCCAATCGCCGACCCGGCCCCCGCGAGAAGCATCCCGTTGTCACCTTGCGCCGAAAGCGCGGCATAGAACAGGATCGTCTCGAAGACCTCGCGATAAACTACGACGAACGCCAGCCCGAACAGGAACCAGCCCGACCCGCCCGAGAGCGCCCGCGACATCTTCTCGCGAATATAGCGCTGCCACTGATCGGCCTGCGCCTTGCCGTGCATCCAAATCCCGACCGAGAGCAGCACGACCGCGGCGAACAGCGAGCCAAACCCTTCCGTCAGCTCCCGGCTCGCACCGCTGATC
This sequence comes from Sphingomonas paucimobilis NBRC 13935, assembly GCF_000739895.2. Classification (GTDB taxonomy): domain Bacteria; phylum Pseudomonadota; class Alphaproteobacteria; order Sphingomonadales; family Sphingomonadaceae; genus Sphingomonas; species Sphingomonas paucimobilis. The sequence goes on along the minus strand of NZ_BBJS01000077.2, from coordinate 13 downwards.
CCGATCGCATAGG
>NZ_BBJS01000080.2 GCF_000739895.2 Sphingomonas paucimobilis NBRC 13935 | reverse complement strand
TGCGGCTTAGGCCCGAGTCGCGGACGCTCAGGACGCTTCATATCCGCCCCGGCGGTGCCAGGACGTCGATTTGCCTTTGGGGGTATCTTCGTGGGTATCATCCCGGCCTCGCCACGAGATACCCCCATGGCCCTCAAAGAGCTGAGTAGCCCCTAGTTTTCTAGACGCCTTCCGCCTTCAAAACCTGCAGCCGTTCGAACGCGACGGGCGACAGCATCCCGTTCCTGACCTGCTTGCGTACAGGGTTGTAGAACATCTCGACGTAATCGAACACGTCCTGCCGGCTTCCTCGCGGGTTTTATAGGTGCGGCGCCGGATGCGCTCGCGCTTGAGCGAGGAGAAGAAGCTCTCGGCGACGGCATTGTCATGGCAGTTGCCGCGTCGGCTCATCGAGTGCGCAAGATTGTGAGCCCGGATGAAGGTGGCCCACTCCATGCTGGTGAACTGCGAGCCCTGGTCGGAGTGGATCAGCACCCGTTGCTTCGGCTTGCGCCGCCATACCGCCATGTGCAGCGCCTGCAGCACCACATCGGTGGTCTGTCGGCTCTGCATCGACCAGCCCACCACGCGGCGGGAATACAGGTCGATCACGACCGCCAGATAGACGAAGCCTTCCAGGGTGCGAATGTAGGTGATGTCCGTCACCCAGGCCCGGTCTGGCGCAGCGACGTCGAACTGGCGGTCCAGCGTGTTGTCGACCGCCAGGGACGGCTTGCCGCCATGGCTGCCGGGCCGGCGCTTATAGCCGATCTGCGCCTTGATGCCCGCCAATCTGGTCAATCTGGCAACCCGGTTCGGGCAGCAGGTTTCGCCGTGATCCAGCAGGTCGTCGTGCAGCTTGCGGTAGCCATAGACCTTGCCACTGTCGTTCCAGGCCCGCCGCAGCAGCTCCGTTTGCCGAGGATCCTCCCGAGCCCGCCGGCTCAGCGGGCTCTTCTGCCAAGCATAGAAAATGCTAGGCTGCACGGCGAGGCAGCGGCACATTGCCCGCACGCCAAAGTGATCACGATGCTGGGCAATGAACGCGTATCTCACTTTGCATCCCGAGCGAAATACGCGGTGGCTTTTTTTAGGATGTCGCGCTCCTCGGTTACCCGAGCTAACTCGCGCTTCAACTGGCGGATCTCGGCATCCTTGCCAGCATCGCCGGATACGGCCTTCGCCAGCTGCCGCTTCCACGCATACAGCGAATGCGCACTGACCCCGAGCCGCTGCGAGACCTCCGCTACCGGATACCCGCGCTCGGTGATCTGGGCCACCGCGTCACGCTTGAAGGCCTCGCTGAAATTCAGCTTACCCATCATCGCCTCCTGTCCTCAAAATTAGGATCGAAGGCGTCCAGAAATCTAGGGGCTACTCA
>NZ_BBJS01000083.1 GCF_000739895.2 Sphingomonas paucimobilis NBRC 13935 | reverse complement strand
TTCGCCGTCGCATCCCGGACCTGAAAACCCTGGTCGCACTCACCCCGGCCGCGCTCGGCGCGGCGATCGGCGACGCCAAGGCTGACGCCGTGCTCGCGTTCCTGCGTCGCCACCCTGAACAGGTGATGCAACAGGCTCCCGGCTCGCTCGCGGTCGCCCGCGCCAAACTCGCCGAAAGCGTGGCCGCTGCCCGGCGTGGCGATGCGCGGATGGCAAAAGAGCTGGCGCTGTCAGCCTATCTCGATGGGTTCGAGCCGATCGAACCAACGCTCACCGCGCGCGACGCGACGCTGATGGGCCGAATCGAGGGCGCCATGGGGGAGTTCCGCGCCGCGATCGACCGGGGCGCATCGCCCGATGATCTCGCGGAGAAGGTCACGGTGCTGGGCGGCTTTTTCGATGATGCAGAAGCGGCGCTCGCGCCCGATGCCGCCACCGAGGCGTCCACGTTCCTGGGCGCGTTCACGATCCTGCTGCGTGAAGGGCTCGAAGCCCTGCTCATCGTCGTCGCCATGATCGCGTTCCTGCGTAAAGCCGAGCGCGGCGAGGCGCTGCGGTACGTGCATGGCGGCTGGGTCAGCGCGATCATCGCGGGCGGGATCACCTGGGCGGTCGCCA
>NZ_BBJS01000081.2 GCF_000739895.2 Sphingomonas paucimobilis NBRC 13935 | reverse complement strand
GAGGTGGTCCCGCCTTCTTGGACAGGTTTGCGGCTAAGTTAAGCTAATCCCGGTTGTCATTCACGCCGCCTGTTTGATCATCAGATCATGGGGGGCATGCCCCCCATGATCTGATTGTCCGATCCGCCGATAGGCCTCCACCGGGGTTCGCCCGGCCAGGCCCGAGTGCGGACGCTGAGTGTTGTAATAGGTGATCCACCGGCCCAGGCCAGCCTTCAGCTCCGATCCGGTCTCGAAGGCGTGCAGATACACGCACTCGTATTTGAGGGAGCGCCAGAGGCGCTCGATGAAGACATTGTCCATCCACCGGCCCCGGCCGTCCATGCTGATGCGTACCTCAGCGTCGCGCAGCACGCTGGTGAATGCGAAGCTGGTGAACTGGCTGCCCTGGTCGGTGTTGAAGATTTCAGGCTTCCCGAAGCGGGCCAGAGCCTCCTCAAGCGCCGCGACGCAGAAGCCCGCATCCATCGTGTTCGACAGCCGCCACGCCAGCACCTTGCGGGTCGCCCAGTCCATGATCGCAACGAGGTAGAGGAAGCCCCGTCGCATCGGGATGTAGGTCACGTCCGCGCACCACACATGGTTGGGTCGTTCGATCGCCAGCTCGCGCAGCAGATAGGGATAGACCCGGTGCTGCGGGTGCGGATCGCTCGTGCGCGGCCGCTGGTAAATCGGCGCCAGGCCCATCTTGCTCATCAGTCGCCGCACCCGGCGCCGACCAACGTCATGGCCGCCACGGCGCAAGTGCCGCACCATCTGGCGGCTGCCGTACCATGGCATGTCGAGGAACGCCGCGTCGATCGCCCGCATCAGCGCCAGCGTCTCCTCGGTTTCCGGCACCGGCGCATAATAATAGCTCGACCGGCTGATCGACAGCAGCCGGCACTGCACTGCGATCGACAGACGATGGTGAGCAGGCTCGATCATCGATCGCCTCCGTGCCACGCTCATCGACCGGAGGCTTTCGCTAAAAAATCCCGCTCCACCAAGAGCTGCCCGATCTTCGCGTGCAGCTTGTCCACCTCCGCATCGCTCGCTGCCCGGGCCGCATCGCCCGCCCCCGAGAAGGTCGCCGACATCCCCTCGATCGCTTGCCGCTTCCAGGCCGCAATCATCGTGTGATGCACCCCATGCTTGGCAGCCAGCTCCGCCAGCGTCAGGTCGCCACGGATCGCCTCCAACGCGACCTTCGCCTTGAACTCCGCGCCGTAGCGCTTCCTCGTCGTCTTCATTCCCGTACCAGTCCTTCAGGTCAGGAGTAGCTTAACACCCTGTCCAGAAAACCGGCACCACCT
>NZ_BBJS01000084.1 GCF_000739895.2 Sphingomonas paucimobilis NBRC 13935 | reverse complement strand
CCCAACGATCAGCGCTGGGCGTTAGCATTCCGAGCCGGGAGCTTCGCCTTCACGGATGCGCAGGCGCGCGAAGGCGAGCGGCTTTGGAAATCCGACCCGACCCTTCGCCGGCGCATTCCGGACCTGAAAACCCTGGTCGCGCTCACCCCGGCCGCGCTCGGCGCGGCGATCGGCGACGCCAAGGCTGACCCAGTGCTCGCGTTCCTGCGTCGTCATCCCGAACAGGTGATACAACAGGCTCCCGGCTCGCTCGCGGTCGCCCGCGCCAAACTCGCCGAAAGCGTGGCGGCTGCGCGGCGCGGCGATGCGCGCATGGCGAAAGAGCTGGCGCTGTCGGCCTATCTCGATGGGTTCGAGCCGATCGAGCCAACACTCACCGCGCGCGACGCGACGCTGATGGGTCGAATCGAGGGCGCGATGGGGGAGTTCCGCGCCTCGATCGACCGGGGCGCGTCGCCCGATGATCTCGCGGAGAAGGTCGCAGTACTGGGCGGCCTTTTCGACGATGC
>NZ_BBJS01000082.2 GCF_000739895.2 Sphingomonas paucimobilis NBRC 13935 | reverse complement strand
AGAGCCCGACTCATAATTCGAGTTTTGCGATACGGCGTGTCATGCGCCTGATGGAAGCGATGATGAGCCAGGCTTCGGCGGAGGCGACGGACGCCTCCCAATCTTTGGCGAGACGCCGACATCGGTTGAGCCATGCGATGGTGCGCTCGACGACCCAGCGCCGGGGCAGGACGACGAAGCGGTGGGCATCGGAACGCCGGACGATCTCGATGGCGAGGTGGTCGATATGCGCGATAGCGGCGGCCAGTTTCTGCCCGGCATAGCCGCCATCGGCGAAGAAACGGCTCAGGGACGGATAGGCGTCGCGACAGCGTTCGATGAGGTCCGGTGCGCCGTCGCGGTCCTGGATGTCAGCGGAGAGCACCAGTCCGTCGAGGAGGTTGCCGGCCGTGTCGGTCGCGATATGGCGCTTGCGGCCCTTGATCTTCTTGCCGGCATCATAGCCGCGCGGCCCACCCGCTTCGGTGGTCTTGACCGACTGGCTGTCGATGATGCCCGCAGTCGGTTCTGCCTCGCGCCCTTCGGCAATCCGTACTCCGGCTACCAGCACCGCGTTGATCGCATCGAGCAGGCCGCTGTCGCGCATCCGGTAGAAATGGTACTGCACGGTCGTGAACGGGGGAAAGTCCCGGGGCAGTTGCGCCCACTGGCATCCCGTCGCGGCAAGGTACTGGATCGCGTTCCACAGATCCCGTGCCCGGTGCAGGCGCGGGCGGCCCACCTTCGTCGTTCGAGCCAGCAGCGGCGCAATGATCGCCCATTCCGCATCGGTGCAGTCGCTTGTGTAACGCAGCCTACTTCTGTCATGCTCGCGACGAGCGGTTTCGGTCCAGCCCATGTGCTCTCCAAGGTCTTCGCAAAACCCGGTGAATCACAACTGACTGAAATCGCTCAACCTAATTTTCGGTCG